>CAVUAR010000006.1:0-294949 GCA_963739525.1 uncultured Actinomycetes bacterium
GCCCGCGTGCGCGGCGAGCCGCGTTGTGATCGCAATGAGCACCCTCTGCTTCGTTCAGCTGTCGGTGGTCAGCGCGTCCGAGATCTTCTGACCGAGACGCTGCCGCTCGTCTGCTCCGATGTCCTTTTCGGTGAAGTAACGACGCACGTCGTCCGAGACGTCGGGCGACAGATAGCCCTTTCCGGCGTTGCGGTCGAGCGCGCGGCGTAGCCTGGCGAGACTGTCGGCATACTCGACCTTGGCGCGCGCAAGGCCGCGCGTCCCGAGCGCGGCGTGCGTCTGCTGCTCGCTCGCAGAGATCAGCTCGCCTGCGGCGTCGCGCATGGCTGCGCTTGCCGCTTCGGCCCGGTCGGCGCGCTCCTTCTGCTGCTCGTAGTACGTCTGCAGCCGGTCCCGCTGGGCGCGCAGGACCTCGACGAGCTCCTCGAGCTCGTTCGCCCGCTCGTCAGCCTGGGACAGGCGGCGGTCGAGCATTTGCGAGCTCGTGTGGGCAATCGCGGTCTCGCGCTCGAGCTCCTCGACGCGAAGGCGCTGCTCGCTTGCAACGCGTGCGTAGTCCTGGCCGACCTGTGTCTGACGCTGCACCTCGGCGGTCAGGCCGGAGTTCGTCGCCCGCAGCCGATCGAGCTCGGCGAGCACGTCCCAGTCGGATTCGTCTGGCCGTCCGGCCGTCTGCGAGGAGGAGGTTCCGTTCGCGAGCGGCGCGGGCGAGTGCGGCTGCATGAGCAGCAGTCGTCGTAGTTGCATGGTGCTACCCCCGTTTCGGCGATTGGCTGTCTATGAACTTTGTCAGCCGACGCGTCGGAGGGGCGTAGGCTGGGCGCCGCAGTGCCGCAGAGACGGCTACGACGGCCGGCGGAGACGTCCTCCGGACGGGACAGACTTCTTACGAACCGCTTACAAGACCGCGTTGCCAAGTCGTTACCGAGGCGGTCTCACGGGGTTACGGACCGCTCGGACAATCGGACGCATGACCAAGACTCTCCTCGCTGCAGCCACCACCGTCGTCCTCGTCGCAGGTGGATGTGGGGGCAGCGGCGCGAAGGAGGCGGGTCCCGTCCCGACCGGGCAAGGCCCGCCACAGTCGACCTCGACCGGCTCGACGTCCGTCTCGGGCGAGTCGACGAGCACGTCGAAATCGAGCACGCCTCTTTGCCGGGACAAGACGGCGACCGTCGAGATCGAGTCGCAGCAGGGCGCGGCCGGGACGATGAGCACCATCTGGCGCGTGACGAACACGTCTGCCAGCCCGTGCCGTTCGTTCGGCTACCCGGGAATGGACTTCCGCTCTTCGGGAGGCTGGCTGGGCGTCCAGGTCCATCGTGGCGGCTATCCCAACATCAACGAGCCGCCGGCGCCCGTAGTTCTCGGCCCCGGCGAGTCCATGTACTTCGCCAGCTACTGGGGTGTCGTCGACACCGATGCAGGGCCGTGCCAGAAGTTCGACCGGGTCAAGGTCACCCTGCCGGACAACTTCACCTCGGCGCGACTGGCCGCCAGTGGGTGTGTCGACCGGCAGTTGGTCGAGGTTGGGCCCGTAAGCGAGAGTAGGCCCTCGTGAGCGGACCGCTCAGGGTGTACACATAGGCGGAGACGGCCCCGCGGGGGCCCAAAGAAAGGAGGCGTCCATGAGACGATTCCTCATCGGAACAGCGCTCGCCGTTTCGACGGCCGTGATGCTCGTCGCTGCGCCGGCATACGGGGCGAACGCTTCGATCAGCGTTTCTCCATCCACCGTGTCAGCCGGCGGCACGGTGCACATCTCCGGATCGATTCCGGTCAAGAAGTGCCCCGCATCCGACGGAGCCACCGTCACCGGAGAGGCAGCTCTGTTCCCGCCCGATGGCTTCGGTCCGACTGCGACGCGTGACTCGAACGGGGACTTCGCCCTCGACTACGCCGTGCCCGCGTCGACGCCCGCCGGGACGTACAACGTCGGCCTGCGGTGTGGGGGTGGGAACGTCGGCGTCGGCGCGTCGCTGACCGTGACGGTTCCGATGGGCGGGCCGGCAACGGGCGCGGGCGGAACAGCCCACCACCCGTTGTCTGCCTGGACGGTCTTCGGCGCAGGCTGCTTGCTGCTCGTCGGTCTCGTGCTGGCGTTGCGGCGAAGGGTCGCGAGCCGAAAGAGCTGATCGGAGACGACGACGGGTTTCCTCACGCATCGAGCACGGCGAAGCCGGTCACTGCTCATGCTCGACCTCCTCGCGGTCGGGCTGGTGGCGGCCGGCCTCGCCGGGCTCGCCTTCGGACGGCAGGGCGCGACCGCACCTGTGGTACGGGTGAGCGGCACGCTCTCGGACCTTCCGTCGGCGAATCCCGCGTCTACGCGTTCGCCGGCGGGGGCTCGACGAGCTCCGAAGCTTGATGCACCACACGGGGCGCCGAGGCGACTGTCGATCCCGACGATCGGGATCGACGCCGCGATCGTCCCGCTCGGGCTCAATCCGGGCGGCACGCTCGAGGTTCCGACCGACTTCGCGGCGGCCGGTTGGTACCGACTCGGCGCCGGGCCTGGCGAACGCGGGCGGGCGGTGATCGTCGGCCATGTCGACTCGACGTCCGGTCCCGCGGTCTTCTATCGGCTCGGCGAGCTCGCACCGGGTGATCCGGTGCGCGTGTCGTGGCGGAGCGGCGTCTCGTTGCTCTTTCGTGTCTACGCGATCCGCGAATACCCCAAGAGCGCGTTCCCTACGTCCCTCGTGTACGGGGGAACGAGAGCGCGGGAGCTTCGGCTCGTGACCTGCGGCGGGCCATTCGACGCGCAGACCGGCCACTACCTGGACAACGTCGTCGTCTTCGGCCGCCTGGTGGAGGGCGGTAGCGGCGCCGCGAATGGCTCAAGCCGGGTCGCAGACGGTCGTAAGCGGGCCTGAGGCCCGCTAACGACGCGCGCAGCTCCTTGCTGCTACTTAGGCGGTCTGAACGCGACCGGCGTGGCGCACGGCCAGCGCCGCTCCGCCGCCGAGGAGGACGAACGTGAGAGCGAGGCCCGCGCCGATGGCGGTGTCGTCCCAGTTGACGTTCCACGAGGCGATCTCGCGACCCGCGAGGGGGCTCGGGCGCTCGCCAGGTGCGTAACGGCCGGCGACGAGTCCGGCCGCTGAATCGCCTCGAGGATTACCGCTCCTTCCTCGCCGGGCACACCTTCAACGGCGACCGGGTGCGGCCCACGTGAGGCGCGTAAGCTCCTCCGCGCCGTCGTCGCTCGGTTGCTCGGCGGAAGACCCTGAGCGTCATGCGGGCAGCGAGGCGGAATCGTTAAGGTCCGTGCCGGTGCACCTCGAAGTCACGCTGGTGAACGGACAGAATTATTCGATACCCATCGAAGACGGCCACTCCGTTGAACAAGAACTCGACCTGTTCCTGAAACGCGAGGGCCGATACGCGAGTGACTGGGTGCCGCTCAAGAGGGCTGGGAGAGAGCTCTTTGTGCGCTACGAGCAGGTAATCCTCGTCAGCCCTATTGCCTAACCGGAAGCGGGCGAAGCGCCGCGGGCAACGGCGACGCGGACTCAGCGCACCGGGACTCCAAGGCCTCCAATTACGGGGCGCCCGGGTTTACGGCTGGCCCGTCTTGCGGTCACGCTGGCCTGGCGGTACGTCGAGTACCACGGTGGCCGATCCCTCGTCGAGAAGCCTCTCGATGAGCTCCGCGAACGCGTGTGGATCCTCAAAGGGTGTATCTGGATCGAGGCCGGCGACCATGAGGAATTCCCTGTCGCCTTGGACGCGCCCGTCTATCCACCTCGCCCACACTTCCTGACCTTGGCGCCTGCCTCCGATCTCCACTCTGGCCACGCCAGTCCTTCCTTCGTTTCGGCGAATTGGCTTGGTTCGGCCGACCTGTGAGTGAAAGCTCAACCTCAGCACAACCGCCTGTGCTGTAGCCGTAGGGCTGGCCCCACAGCGAATCCGTTCGCCTAAGCTCCTCGCCTCGCGCGCCTCAGCGCGTCGGTGTCCTACGCGGGCTTTGGGCCGGGTACTGACTGCGGAGCCAGTGAAACCACTGTACCTGTTTCGGAAGCGCCCCGTCTTGCAATCGATTCGAGACGTTGCGCGGAGACGCTGCCTCGAGCTCAGGTTACTGGGGCGTGGGAGGTCGTCGCGAAGGGGATAGAGTTGGCCATGTTTCCGGAGCAAGGACCTGGATGGATCAACGCATCTTTCGCGGGTGTCGGCGTTCGCTCAGCATGTGGCGTGATGCGATCGGGAGATACCGCCAACCTCAGGAGCCGGAGAAGGCGGAGCGCGTGAAGTCACTCCTCCGTCTCAAGAGACCAGGACCGCGTCGCTGACCGATGCTTTTGGGAAGCGCCGAAGCCCTCGTCCTTGGAACGAAGACGGGTTGCACTGGTCTGGTGTGTTTCACGCCGTCAGCCGATGAGCTCTCCTCCGTCGAGCCTAACCGTCACGATGACCCCGGCGGCGCTGATTCGTGATGTTCCGGTCAGAGCAAGCGCCCGCTCGACTGAGTCGAATTCCAAGCTCGCTTCGTCGCGCCGATTGGGGGCGCCTTCAGCGAGCACGGTTGTGGTCTGCATGCGAACGCTCGCAGAACCGTCACCATGACTCGTCACGTCGTAATTCGTCCACGCACGGCCTTGGGTGAGAGTCATTTTCTCACTCCTCGGATCGAAGAACGAGAGACGGTCACGTTGTCTCAACTCCCCTGAGCCCGGTCGTAAACGGACCGACCAGTACCCTCAGCGGCAGGGGGAGTTCTCCTCGTGGGCTTTCGTGACCCGGCGCGAGAAGGAAAAGCCCCCTCCTGAGCAGATATGCCCTCGGGGTGAGCTGAATCGCCTCTGCGCAGTCTCGCTGGCCGCACTCGCAGAAGAACTCAGCGCCCGCATCTAACGAGTCGGCTCGAAGCTCGCAGATGCGCTCGTTCACCCGCTTGAGTAGGTTAGGGAGACCTTTGCTCTCCATCCTCTCTCCTTGCTGCCCTCGCGGCCAGACTGGCCAGGAGGGACAGAGAGGTCGGTGAGCGATCGCTACCCGCAGTCTAGCGGGCTGCTCTTCACAGCGGCTGAACCTCTGTCCTGCCATCGGGCTCGTGATGGCCGAACTAGCGAGCGCGAACGCCGGCCCATCGACGTCGCCACCCCGAGCAAGCCCGTCGCCCGAGTCACGCGAGGACCAGCCAACGGAGTCGGCTCATCAGTGCAGCCTTCTTGACGATCTCGTAGGGAGTCAGCTGCAGATTTGCGGGCGCCAGCTCGGCCTTCGCGCGCAGCTCGTGGGCGAGCTTGTCCTTCGCGTAGGGCGGGGAGGTGTCCATGGCTTCGGCGAGAGCGAGGGCAAGCGGCGAAGCGAGGGCAAGCCCCCGAGGACGGCCTCCGACCCGCTGAGGCGAAGGCCGGCGAACAAGCCCTCGACTGCCTCCGTTACTTCGTCGGTCGTTCTTTTCTGGTCACGGGGTCGGATCGGGGGATCCCCCGATGTATGCAGCATGACGGTGTGAGACGGTCGGCCAGAGGCCGGGTGGTCGTCCTCGATAGTAGGCGGGCTGGCCGCAGTCTCGCCTGCTGACTCTCCCCGGCCCCCGGTCTTCTCCTTGGGGGAGGCCTCCGCGCAAGCTTGAGCGGAGCTACCAGGGCGGCTACCAGGGCGCAGCGTTGGTCTGAATCGGTGGATTCCCCGATGTGCTCGCCTGTCGGATGTGCAAGCGTTCGGCCCTGAGGAGGGAGACCGAGGGAGACTCGGCCCGGTGGCCACGGGAGAGGGCCATGGGGCAGAGAGAGCGAATCTGAGGCGCGGCCGCCCGGTTTGCTTACTCCCCGGCCCCCGCCTCGCTTTCTTATCTGCGCCAGCGGGAGAGTTCGGAGCGCCTCACGCACATGGCGACACGCGATGCTCCGGCCCGGCGTACTTCGTCTTCGAGCCGTCGACGTGACCGAGATCCCGGGGCTGCCACGGAAGGATCGGGCGCCGACAGCGGGCGCAGGCCACGCCGCTCGTTGCCCCGCTTACGGGTGGCTTCGGAGGAGGAGCGAAGAGGAAGCCGCTCGAGTGCTCGCAAGACGGCGATTTCGCAACCCGTGTTGGCTGGCTGGGCGAAATCCCAGGTACGCACCGGGGTACGCACGCGGCGCATTCCCGGCATCGCCGGCGCATATGACCCACGCAACCATGCGGTTTCCGCGCAGGCATGCGGTGCGTCATGGCCCCGGGAGGAGTCGAACCTCCGCACGCGGATTCGAAGTCCGCCGCTCTATCCGCTGAGCTACGGGGCCCGAAGGCCCAGTGTAGCCCGCGCTGCCGCCACCCTCGGGCTCCGCTCCGCTTCGGCGTTGATCTCGGCGCCGAAGAGGAGCGCGGTGGCCGAGAGCCAGAGCCAGACGAGCATGACGATCACGCCCGCCGAGCGCGCCCCAGGTCTTGTTGTAGGTGGCGAACATGGACGTGTAGAGGGCGAAGAGGCCAGAGGCCACGATCCAGACGACCGCGGCGACGACGGCCCCGGGAGAGATGAGCTGCCAGCGCGGATGCTCGACGTTCGGCGCGAGGTAGAGCACCGTGGCGAACACGAGCAGGAGGACGATCACGAGAATCGGCCACTGCGCGACCCACCACACCCAACCGGCGCCGACCCACCCCGAGATGGCCGGGCCGAGGACGAGCAGGCCGAAGACGACGACGAACGCTATGCCGAGCGCCACGACCATCTCCAGGGCGACGAGGCGCTGCCTGACGAAGCCACGGGTCTCCTCGCAGTCGTAGGTGCGGTTGGTCGCGCGGATGAAGGCCGTCATCGCGCCGATCGTCGTCCAGAGCGCCAGGAGCAGGCCGACGACGGTCACTACGAGGCTCCCGCTCCTGTTCTCGTTCATGCGCCTGAGGCTCGAGTCGAGGAGCTCGGTCGTCTGCGAGGGGACGATCTTCCCGAGCTTGTCGATCAGCGTCGCGACCGCGTCGGGGCTCGCCAGGAGGGAGAACAGGCCGACCGCGACGAGGAGGACGGCCGGGATCGCGAGGAAGCTGTAGTAGGCGACCGCAGCGGCGAGATCCGTGATGTGGTTCGCAATCGCCCGCTTGCCCGCGCGCTTGACGAGGGCCGTGAAGTCGCGCATCGAAGTCACCACGAGCGATTGTCTACCCAGGCGCTATCGTTTTTCCACGCGGGCGTGGCGGAACTGGAAGACGCGGCGGGTTTAGGTCCCGCTGGGCTTCGGCCCTTGGAGGTTCGAGTCCTCTCGCCCGCACCTGAGGCCCGTGCATAAGACCTTCCTCGAGGAGCACTCGGTCGCCCTCGGCCTCGTCGTCGGCTCGTTCGTCGCCGGCGCTCTCCTCGAATGGCTCGTCACCTACCGCGAGCGCGCGGCGACCGAGGGAGGCAGGCGTGGCGGGCTCGCCGTGCGCACGCTCGTCGAGTCGACGACGGCGTACACCGGTGGGCGAGAGTCGGACCGCGGGACGAAGCGCATCCTCGTCGGCGGGATGATCGCGGGCCTATTCGGCGGCTGGCTCGCCGCGCGCCACGTCCCCGCCGCGGAGCTGCCCGGAAACGGCTGGGCATGGGTGGTGCTCGGCGTCGTCGTCATCTGGGCCGGGCTCGGCCTTCGGCTCTCCGCCATCGTCGCCCTCGGCCGCTTCTTCCGCCGCGACGTCATCGTCGAGGCCGGGCAGACCGTCGTTCGGCGAGGGCCCTACCGCTTCGTCCGCCATCCGGCTTACACCGGGAACCTCCTCGCCGCGCTCGGCCTCGGGCTCGCGCTCGCCAACTGGTTGAGCATCGCCGCGTTCGTCGTGCTTCCGGTGCTCGGGCACCTTCCCCGTATCCGGGTGGAAGAGGCCGCTCTCGAGAGCGCGCTCGGAGAGCCGTATCGTGACTACGAGGCGGAGACGGCGCGGCTCGTCCCGGGAATTTGGTGACCGCGCTGCCGTCTGGACGCCGACCCGGTCCGCGGTAACCCGGCAAGCGAGACCCGGCCCCGCGGTGACGGGGCCGGGTCCCTCCGCCCCCCGACCTGTTCCTACTGGTGACGGACCTCGCAGCTGACGAAGGTGTCGCGGCCCGGGCCACCGAAGCCGCGGTCGAACCCGCCGCCGCCGCTCAAGGCACTGCGGAACGACGACGGCGGGGGATCGCGCCCCGTCGTCGGTGTTCAATAACGCCGGAGGAACCGGTCGGCGGCCCGGCCGGCTCCTCCGTAACGCCCGCCTATGGCGTAGCGCCTAGCACTTCTTGAGCGTGTCGTTGCCTGGTCCGCCGTTGCAGCTGTCGTTGCCGGGCCCTCCGTTCAGGAGGTCAGGGCCATTCTGGCCGAAGAGGTCGTCCGGGTCCGCCTTGGCCAAAGAGGCTATCGCCGCCGTCCCCTCCGCGAAGCTCGTCGGCGCCGTCGCCGCCCTTGGCCGTGTCAGCGCCTGCGCCGCCTTGGGCTTCGTCGGCGCCCGCTCCGCCAAGGAGAACGTCGTTGCCGCCTTCGCCGAAGAGGTCGTCGTTTCCGCCTCCTCCGTTGAGCTCGTCAGCGCCGCCGGCGCCGCGCGCCGTGTCGGCGCCTCCACCGCCAATGGCCTCGTCGGCGCCTGCCCCTCCGAGGAGGAGGTCATTGCCGCCCAGCCCGCGGAGCACGTCGTTGCCCTCGAGCCCGCAGATGATGTCGGCACCGGACGTGCCCTCGAGATCGTCGGCCGCTGGCGTTCCGACGACATCGTGCCGCGGGTCGCCTTCGAACCCGGCGCACTCGACTTCCTGGACCTTCCCGAGGACGACGTCGTGGCCGAAGAAGCAGCCGTCTGCGCACGAGTCGGCGGCGGCGATGTCCTGGTCGTTGTTGAAGTCGAGGAGGCCGTTGTCGGCCGTGTTCGGCCCGATTGCGAACCCGCACGGGTTCGAGTTGGCCCCATCGTTCGAGAGGACGTCGACCCCTGGGACGACCGCGACGTGGCAATCATCGCTGTCGATCGTCTCGTTCCCGTTCGAGTCCACCCGGCCGTCGATCGCCGACCAGGCGAAGTCTGAGTCGGCGATGCTGGGGTTGTCCGGGTTGGCCGCGTTGAAGACCGTGGGCAGCGGTCCGTTGCCGACCAGGAAGACCCCATTCGCGACGTCGATCGTCACCCCGTCCGGCGTCCCGTCGTAGCCGACGAGCGAGCAGTCGTCCGCAGTGTCGATCGCGCCGTCTCCCGCGCTGCCGTCGTTCGCGTTCACTCCCCAGGCGTCGCAGTCGAGCTTGCCGTCGATGATGCTCGTGTCCCCGTAGAACGCGTTGGCGTCATCGCCCGTGTTGACCACGCCGTCGCCGTTGACGTCCGCCCCCCCGCCGACGATCGTCGGCGAGAACCCACCCGTGAGGGCACCGGCGTGCGCACGCTCCGCCGCGAGCAGCGCCACACAGACGAAGGCCAAGGACACGAAGGCGAATACGAGCAGCCTTCGCGTTGTGCCTGGACGCTCAATTAGGTTCGTTTCACCCATGTGCGTCCTCCTTTCGAGGCTCGACACCATGCAAAGGTGTCTCTTTCGGGTCGCTGGCGTAGCGTGACGGCCGCACGGTCGCTGGCCGGCCTGCCCGGCAAGCCAAGAGCTTGCGGTTCGACCCTCCTGATAGTCCACCCCGGATCCATCTAGCGAAGCAGATCCGCCTCCTCGGCTACGCCATTACGTGCGAAACGCTACAAAGTCGTCTACCAGAAGTCAACCGTGCGACTCTCGTTGTCATCAGGGCCCGGGTCGCCTCGTTTCCTCGGTTGCCAGACCGTTACGCCGGAGCCGGACGCCGGTTACTGCGCTCGACGACGATTCCGCGCATGAAACCCCTGCTCTGTCTCGCCGTCGCCGCGCTCCTGGCCGGGTGCGGCTCCGGTGCGAAGCAGGCCGGCCCTGTGCCGACCTCCGCGCCCGCGGCCGAGCCGACTCAGTCTGGGCCGGCCGGGGGCACGAGCACTGAGGCGGAGACCAGCATCGTCAATACCGCGACCGTTCCGGAGCCGGCTCCGCTCGTGTGCCAGCCGCAGACCGGAGGCGGCGAAGGCGTCTTCACCAATCTGACCGACGTGCGCGTCGGCGCGCATAACGGCTACGACCGCATCGTCTTCGAGTTCCACGCACCCAAGCCCAACCCCGGCGGCAAGGCGGGCATCCCCCTGTACGAGATCCGGCAGGCGAAGCCGCCCTTCACGGAGGATCCGAGCGATAAGCCGCTCGACGTCTTCGGGGACACCTTCGTCCGGATCGTCATGCACGGCGCGACCGGCTACGACTTCGACGGCAATCCGACGTATAGGGGCTCGAAGACGTTGACTCCCGGATTCGGCACGCTCGCGCAGGCCGTCGAAGGCGGTGACTTCGAGGCGACCATGACCTGGATCCTCGGGCTCAGCCGGCCCACGTGCTGGACCGTGCAAGAGCTGCACGACCCCGACCGCCTCGTCATCGATTTCCACCACGTCTGACCGGGAGCCCTAGGGGGTTCTGACACAATGGCCTTCGTGAAGACGAAGGTCGAAGAGCTCCCGGAAAGCCGCGTGCGCCTCGACGTCGAGGTGCCCGAGGAGGACGTCCAGCACGCGTTCGAGCACGCTGCCTCGGACATGGCCGAGTCGCTCCGCGTGCCAGGGTTTCGCAAGGGCAAGGCGCCCGTCCCGGTCGTGATCGCGCGGGTAGGGCGGGAGGCGGTCTGGCAAGAGGCGCTCCGCGGCCATCTCGACTCCTGGTTTTGGAGCGCGGCCGAGACGTCCGGCATCCGCCCCGTCGCGAGCCCCGAGGTCGAGTTCGAAGGCTTGCCCGATGACGGCGGCACATTCAAGTTCAGCGCGACCGTCGCTGTCATGCCGAAGCCCCAGCGTCGCCGACTGGACGACGCTCGAGGTTCCGTTCGCGGAGGCCGAGGTGCCCGGCCGAGCCCGTCGACCTGGAGCTCGAGCGCCTGCGGGAGACCGTCGCCGAGCTCGCGCCCGTCGAGGACCGCCCGGCTGCAGAGGGCGACACGGTCGTGCTCGACATCGTCGGCGAAGGCGTGCCTGCGCAGCGCGACTACGTCACCGAGGTCGGCGCCGACCGGCTCGTCAACGAGATCGACGACGCGCTTCCGGGCATGCAGAGCGGGCGGGACGAAGACCGTTGAGATCCGGGCGCGGAAGGGCCGCTCCCGGTGGAGGTGACCGTCAAGGAGATCAAGGAGAAGGTTCTGCCCGAGGCTCGACGACGAGCTCGCGCGCTCCGCGAGCGAGTTCGAGACGCTGGAGGAGCTGCGCGCCGAGATCGAGTCGCGGCTGCTCGAGCAGCTGACGGAGGAGCTCGAGGTCCGCTTCCGCGAGGCAGCCGTCGACGCGCTCGCCGACCGCTTCGGACGTGGAGACCGTCGAGCCGCTGGTCGAGCGCCGCACTGCCGAGCTCTGGAGCGGCATCGCCCGCTCGCTCCAGGCGCGCGGGATCTCGACCGAGACTTACCTGACCATGACCGGCCAGTCGGCCGAGGAGGTCGTCGCGCGGCTCCAGCCGAGGCCGAGCAGTCGCTCGCGCGCGAGCTCGTCCTCGACGCGGCCGCAAATCAGCTCGGCATCGAGGTCTGGACGAGGAGATCGACGAGCTCATCGAGAGCAGAGCGAGGAGGGCGACGACATCGAGGAGTCGAAGCGCATGCTGCGAGGAGAACGGAGGCTACGAGCGCATTCGCGCCGACCTGCGGCTGAAAAAGGCGCTCGACGAGATCGTCGCAGGCGTCAAGCGGATCCCCGTCGAGCTCGCGTCGGCCCGCGAGAAACTTTGGACACCCGAGAAGGAGAAGGAAGGTACGAAGATGAACATTTGGACCCCAGGCAGCGAGGAGGCACGATGAGTCCGTTGATTCCGATGGTGGTCGAGCAGACGTCGAGAGGCGAGCGAGCCTTCGACATCTACTCGCGCCTCCTCAACGAGCGCATCATCTTCCTCGGCACCCCGGTGGACGATCAGATCGCGAACCTGATCGTCGCCCAGCTGATCCACCTCGAGTCGGAGGACCCGGACAAGGACATCTCGATCTACATCAACTCTCCCGGCGGGTCGGTGTATGCGGGCATGGCGATCTACGACACGATGCAGTTCATCAAGCCCGACGTGCAGACGATCTGCGTCGGCATTGCGATGTCCATGGGTGCCCTGCTCCTCGCCGGCGGGACGGACGGGAAGCGGATGGCGCTCCCTCACTCGAAGATCCTCATCCACCAGGTCTCGGCCGGATTCCAGGGCCAGGCGACCGACATCGAGATCCAGGCGCGCGAGACGCTGAACATGAAGCGCCTGCTCGAGGAGATCATCGCCAACCACACGAAGCAGCCTCTCGAAAAGGTCGCGAAGGACATGGAGCGGGACTACTTCATGACCGCCGACGAGGCGAAGGACTACGGGATCATCGACAACGTCATCGCCCACCGCGGCAAGCCGTTGACCAAAGCGGCCTAGCCTAAAGGGCGAAAACGAGCTAAAAGGAAAAGACTGGCCCGCGCGACCGACGGTAACGAGCAGCTGCTCTGCAGCTTTTGCGGCAAGAGCCAGCGCCAGGTGAAGAAGTTGATCGCCGGGCCAGGTGTCTACATCTGCGACGAGTGCATCGATCTCTGCAACGAGATCATCGACGAGGAGCTGACCAGCCCCGCGCAGCTCGACCTCGACAACCTCCCTCGCCCGAAGGAGATCTACGAGATCCTGAACGACTACGTCGTCGGGCAGGAGGAGGCGAAGAGGACGCTCTCCGTCGCCGTCTACAACCACTACAAGCGGGTTCAGATGGCGACCGACGAGAACGACGTCGAGCTGCAGAAGTCGAACATCCTGCTGCTCGGCCCGACGGGCTGCGGCAAGACGCTGCTCGCCCAGACCCTCGCCCGGATCCTCAACGTCCCGTTCGCGATCGCGGACGCGACGGCGCTCACCGAGGCCGGCTACGTCGGCGAGGACGTCGAGAACATCCTGCTCAAGCTCATCCAGGCCGCCGACTTCGACGTCAAGAAGGCGGAGACCGGGATCATCTACATCGACGAGGTCGACAAGATCGCGCGCAAGGCGGACAACCCGTCGATCACGCGCGACGTGTCCGGCGAGGGCGTCCAGCAGGCTCTCCTCAAGATCCTCGAGGGAACCGTCGCGAGTGTCCCGCCGCAGGGCGGCCGCAAGCACCCGCACCAGGAGTTCCTCTCGATCGACACGACGAACGTCCTCTTCATCTGCGGCGGCGCTTTCTCGGGGCTGGAGAAGATCATCGGCAAGCGGATCGGCAAGAACTCGGTCGGCTTCGGCGCCGACATCAAGTCACGGAAGTCGGTCGAGTCGAGCGAGCTCCTCTCGCAGGTCATGCCGGAGGATCTCCTCTCCTACGGGCTCATCCCGGAGTTCATCGGCCGGCTGCCCGGTGATCTCGCGCGGTGCACCAGCTCACGCGCGAGGACCTCGTCCAGATCCTGCTCGAGCCGAAGAACGCGCTCGTCAAGCAGTACCAGCGCTTCTTCAACTACGACTCGGTGGAGCTGGTCTTCACGGAAGACGCTCTCTGGCAGATCTCGGACAAGGCGCTCGAGCGCGAGACCGGCGCCCGCGGGCCTGCGCTCGATCATCGAGCACGCCCTGCTCGACGTCATGTTCGAGCTCCCGTCCCGCAAGGACGTCTCCAAGTGCGTGATCACGAAGGAGACGATCCAGCGGAACCTGCGCCCGACGCTCGTGACGAGCGCCGGCCACGCGGTCGAGATCGAAGAGCCCGAAGAAGCTTCGGCCTAGCTAGGCAGGCGTCCGGCTAGCTAGCCCACTGGACTGCGCAAACGGGGACGTCGTGCTCGAAGCCCTTGAGCACGATCTCGCGGTCGTTCGCCGTCTTGAACTGGTCGAGCTTGGCCAGGGTGTCCTTGCTGGCGAGAATCTCCTGCCCCTCGGCGGCCGCGCCGATCCGGGCCGCGGCGTGCACTCCCTTCCCGTGGTAGTTGGCCTCGCGCTGCAGGGCGCCGTCGCGTGCACGCCGATGCGGAGGTCGAACTCGAACCCCTGCGAGACCGCCCGTTGGATCGCGATTGCCGCCTGAACCGCGTCGGCCGGCGTCCTCGAAGGCGGCGAAGAAGCCATCGCCCGTGTGGTCGACGACCTGGCCGCCGTTGTCGGCGAAGATCGTCCGCAACGTCTCGTCGTGGCGGCGAAGAACGTTGTTCCAGTGGCGGTCCTCGAGCGTTGAGGCGAGATCCGTCGAGCCGACGATGTCGGTGAAGACGAACGTCTTCATGACGGCCTTCGAGACGTCGCGCATGAGGTGCTCGGCGACACGGTCCGCGTCGCGGGCCGCCCCGAGCCGCTCGAAGCGGGCCGCGGCGCCCTCGAGCTCCCAGACGGCCGCTTCCTCGTCGCCGCCTGCCCGGAGCGCGAGCCCGCGCTGCTCGCTCGCCCGCGCCGAGTCGTAGCTCGCGCCGGTCGACTCCCAGAGAGCGCGCGCGGTGCGAAAGCAGGACTCGGCTCGATCGGCGTCGTCTCGCGCGAAGGCGATCTTCCCGCGCGCGAAGGCCGCGGCCCCCTTGAGGGCCGACGTCTCGAAGCTCGACGCGGCCTCGTCGAGCTCGGCGGAGTAACGCTCTGCGCTCTCGAGTTCGTCGGCCGCGACGGCGATGTCGATTCCGGCAGGAAGGAACGTCGTGCGCGCGGCCAGACCGATCGTCTCGTCGGCGAGGATTGCGCCGGATCGAGGTCCACGCGCCCTGGGCATCGCCGCGTGCGAGGCGGAGGAGCGAATGCCCGGGCTCAGGGGTGTGGCCATGCTCGTCCGCCTCGCGGAAGGCCTGCTCGGCCTGGGCGAGGTCGCCGAGGCGGAGTCGGGTCTCGCCGAGCTCGTAGAAGGCGGCGCCGGCGATGCGCGGGCACCACGGCGAAGCTGCTCGCCTGCCTGGCCCGCGAGCTCCTCGGCCTCGTTGAAGCGGCCCTTGAAGCGCATCACCTCGGCGTAGTTCACGCGGCACATCCCCGGGAAGGCGGACATGGAGTTGGCGTCGCAGAACTGGGAGGCGCGGTCGGTCCACTGCGCGGCCGTGTCGAAGTCGGCCACCTCACGGCACGCGCCGATGGTGTTGCAATAGACGACGAGGGTCGAGTACGGGTCGAGCTCGCCGCCGAGCGCGGCGGCACTCGCCTCGTCGAGGAGCAGCTTGCCCTCCGCGACCTCGCCCTTCTCCAGGAGCGCTGCGCCCTGGCGCTGAAGGCCTCTGATCTCGAGGCTGCGGTCTTCGAAGCGCTTGCCGATGTCCTCCGCAGCCTTCCCCTGCCGAAGGCTTCGTCGAAGTCGTGCTCGCCGAGCGCGACGAGGGAGCGCTGGAGCGCCCAGTAGCCGTGCTCGGGCGCCTCGTCGGTCTCGTCGAGATGCCGCTTGGCGCGAGCGAGCCAGCCGCTCGCGACGGAGTTCTGGAGCTGCGCCCGGTTGTCGTGGGCCAGGAGTGTGGCCATGTAGGCGGCGCGCCCGAGGTTCCCCGCGTCGACGTAGCCCTTGTAGGCGCGCTCGCTCGCGTCCATGTAGTCCTCGAACCGGCCGCCCCAGAGCGCTGCCTCGGCGAGAAGCTCGAGGTCCTCGGGCGCGAGGTCGCCGGCCGTGTCCGCCTCGTGCAGGAGCGGATAGGCGGCTTCCCAGTCGCGCCGACGGACGGCGTCGCGGCCTGCTTCGAGGGGGGATTCGAGGACCTGGCTCATGCTCTGGAGTCCGAGCGCAAATGCTACTCACTTCGGCTGCACTCATCCTGGCAGCCAGTCGGCCCTCCGTCGACTGACAGGGGGAGGACCGCCGCGGCGCCCCGCCTAGAATCATCGGGATGGAGCCGCTGTACCGGCCGGAGGGCGTCGAAGAGCGCTGGCAGGAGACGTGGGAGGCCGAGGGCCTCTACGAAGCGCACGCAGAGCGCGGCGGCCCGACCTTCGTCGTCGCGCATCCGCCTCCCAACGTGACCGGGGAGCTGCACATGGGGCACGCGCTCCAACTCGCGCTCGCCGACACGCTCGTGCGCATGAGGCGCATGCAGGGCTTCAACACGCTCTTCCAGCCCGGGTACGACCACGCGGGCATCTCGACCCAGAACGCGGTCGAGAAAGACCTCGCGCGCGAGGGGAAGACGCGCCACGATCTCGGGCGCGAGGCCTTCGAGGCGCGGGTGTGGGAGTGGCTCCACCTCTACGGGCGCACGATCATGACCCAGTTCCGCAGGATCGGCGCGTCGCTCGACTACCGGCGCGAGCGCTTCACGATGGACGACGACTACGTGCGCGCGGTCATGCGCTTCTTCGTCCATCTCTACGACAAGGGGTGGATCTACCGGGACAACCGGATCATCAACTGGTGCCCCTTCCACGAGACCTCGCTCTCCGATCTCGAGCTCGTCCACGTGGACGTCGACGACGCGCTCTCCTACATCACGTACCCGTTCGCGGACGGAAAGGGCGGGATCACGATCGCGACCGCGCGACCCGCGACGATCCCCGGTGACGTCGCGGTCGCGGTGAACCCGGACGACAAGCGCTACCGCGACGCCGTCGGCCGCGAGGTGGTCGTGCCGTACGTCGAGCGTCGGGTTCCCGTGATCGCGGACGAGGCCGTGGACGTCGGGTTCGGGACGGGCGCGCTCAAGGTCACGCCCGGACACGACCCGCTCGACTTCGAGATCGGCCGTCGGCACCGGCTCCCCGAGCCGACCGTGATCGGTCCGGACGGGCGCCTGAACGACGAGGCGGGCGACCTCAGCGGGCTCACGCAGGAGGAGGCAGGCGAGCGGATCGTCGCCTGGGCGAAGGAGCGCGGCCTGCTCGACAAGCGCGAGAGCTACCGCCACTCGGTCGCGCTCTGCGAGCGCTGCGAGTCGCGAATCGAGCCGCTCATCTCGCTCCAGTGGTGGTGTGCCATGGTCGAGCTGAAGAAGCCGGCGATCGCCGCCCTGGAGGAACGGAGGGTCGTCTACCACCCGGAGTCGCAGCACCGCTTCGCGCTCGAGTCGCTCGACGGCGCGCCCGACTGGAACATCTCCCGCCAGCTCTGGTGGGGGCACCAGCTCCCCGTCTGGTATTGCCCGAACGGCCACGTCACGGTCGCGGAGACCGAGCCCGACGCGTGCGCGGAGTGCGGCTCCTCCGAGCTCCGCCGAGAGGACGACGTGCTCGATACGTGGTTCTCCTCGGCGCTCTGGCCGTTCGCGACCCTCGGCTGGCCCGAAGACACCCTCGACCTCCGCACCTACTACCCGGGCGACCTCAACACGACCGCGCGCGAGATCATCCGACTCTGGGAGAACCGAATGATCTTCTCCGGGCTCGAGCTGATGGGCGATGTGCCCTTCGGCGACGTGATCATCCACACGACGGTGCTCGCGCCCGATGGGCGGCGGATGTCGAAGAGTCTCGGCACGGGGATAGACCCGCTCGACGTCATCGCCGAGCAGGGGGCGGACGCGACTCGCTACGGACTCCTGAAGATGTCCTCCTCGCAGGACGTGCGCTTCTCGTACGGCGCCGTCGAGGAGGGGCGCAAGCTCGCGAACAAGCTCTGGAACGCATCCCGGCTTCTGCTGAGCCCAGAAGGCGGGGAGGTGGAGCTTCGCCCGAAAACGATCGAGGAGCGATGGATCCTCGCTCGGCTCGACAGAGTGCGAGCCGAGGTGGAGGAATCTCTTGCCGCCTTCGACTTCTCCCACGCGGTGCAGTCCCTCTACCGGCTCACCTTCGACGACTTCTGCGACTGGTACGCCGAGGCGATCAAGCCGCGCCTCTACGACCGCGACGCGGACGCGGTCGCCACCGCACTCGCGGCGCTCGAGCGGCTCCTCGCGCTCCTCCATCCGGTCATGCCGCACGTGACCGAGGAGATCTGGTCGAACCTGCCCGGCCGGGAGTCGAGGCTGATCGTCTCGCCGTGGCCCGCGGCCGACGACCGCTTCGCCGCCGACCTCGGGACGCTCGATCGCGTGCAGGACGCCGCCGCCATCTTCCGGCGGAGCGGGGTGCTCGCCGAGCTCGAGGGCGACGAGCGGCGCATCTTCGAGGCGGTGGTCCGGCCGGACCGGGTGCAGGCGAACGGCAACGCCGACGCGGAGCGCGAGCGGCTGCGCAACGAGATCGCCCGGGCCGAGGGGATGCTCTCGAACGACCGCTTCGTCGCGAACGCCCCGGACGACGTCGTCGCGGGCGAGCGCGAGAAGCTCGAGCGTTACCGGCGCGAGCTCGATGCCCTCGGCGGCTAGTCAGCAGCCGAACGTCACCTGGGTCGAGGCGCTCTCGCCGTGGCCGGAGGAGTTCGGCCTCGAGCGGATGCGGCGGCTGCTCGCCGAGCTCGACGACCCGCAGGACGCCTTCCCGGCGATCCACGTCGTCGGCACGAACGGGAAGACGACGACGACGCGCATGTGCGCCGCGCTTCTCGCCGCCGAGGGGAAGACCGTGGGGGCGTACACGTCGCCCCACGTGACGGGCTTCGCCGAACGCATCCACGTGAACGGCGAGCCCGTCGATCTCGACGCGGCCCTCGGACGCGTGCGGCCCGCCGCCGAGGCTCTCGGCGCGACGCAGTTCGAGACGCTCACCGCTGCCGCGCTCGCCGACTTTGCCGCGGCCGGCGTGGATGTCGCGGTGGTCGAGGCCGGCCTCGGCGGGCGGCTCGATGCGACCAACGTGCTGAGCGCTCCGGTCGTCATCCTTACGAACGTCGACCTCGAGCACACGGACGTGCTCGGTGAGACCCGCGAGGAGATCGCCCGCGAGAAGCTCGCGGTGATCGGTCGGGGCGCGACCGCGGTCCTCGGTGAGCCCGAATGGGAGGAGCTCGCGCGCGAGGCCGGCGCGGAGGCCGTCGTCGTCACGGGCCGAAGCAACCTCGCCCTTGCGGTCGCCGCGGCCGAGTCCTTCCTCGGGACGCCGGTCGACCACGGGCCGGCCGAGGCGGTCGCGGTTCCCGGCCGGCTCGAGCGGCGCGGGGAGGCCCCGCTCGAGATCTGGGACGGGGCGCACAACCTCGCCGGGGTCGGATACGCGCTGGCGCGGCTCCCGGCGCGGCGCTACGTGGTCGTCGCCTCGATCCTCGAGGACAAGGACGTGGACGGGATGCTGGCCGCGCTCTCCGCTCTGGGGGAGATCTTCGTCGCGACGCGGTCCACCAACGGGCGCGCGCTTCCAGCCGGGGAGCTGGCATCGCGGGCCGGACGGTTCTTCCCTGACACGCTGGCCGTTCCGGGTCCGCCGGAGGCCCTGGAGCGGGCGCGAAACCTCGCCGGTCCCGACGGCGCGGTGCTCGTCACCGGGTCCCTCTATCTGCTCGCCGATCTGGCCGGCGTCCGACCGCACGCTCCCGTACCATGAGCACCGTTGGTGAGCGGCTCAGCGTCTTCGTGCTCGCCGCGATCGTCCTCCTGGCGATCGTCGCGCTCTCGTTTGGCGCAGGGTGGCTTGTTGGAAAGATCCTTCTGTGACCCCGATGCAGCTTCTGGCCCAGACCACCACTGATTCGAACAACGACCTCTTCGGAGGGTTCAAGGACTTCTTCGATTCGGACACGTGGCTGGTCGCGCGCAACGTCTTCCTCTTCTTCCTCGTCGTCTTCTGGCTCGCCTCGGCCTTCTGGGTCTACAAGGACGCGCGCCGGCGGATCGAGGATCCGTGGCTCCTCGCGATGGCGGTCGCGCTCGGGATCTTCCCGCCCTTCCTCGGCCCGCTCCTCTACATGTTCTTCCGCCCACCCGAGTACCTCGAGGAGGTGCGCGAGCGCGAGCTCGAGATCAAGGCGATGGAGGAGTCCCTCGGCACCGCCGAGCGCTGCCCGGTCTGCCGCGCCGTGGTCGAGTCCGCCTTCCTCGCGTGCCCCGTCTGCACGACGAAGCTGAAGGAGGCCTGCCGCCGCTGCAAGGCGCCGCTCGAGCCGCTCTGGCAGGTCTGCCCGTACTGCGAGACTCCTGTCGAGTCCCCCCGGGCTGTCGAAAATCTCTAGGCTTTCTCGGCGTGGCCGAGCAGACCCTCGTCCTGATCAAGCCTGATGCGATGCAGCGCCGCCTCGCGGGCGAGATCCTCGGCCGCTTCGAGGGCCGGGGTCTCACGGTGCGCGCGGCAAAGCTCGTGCTCGTGGACCAGGAGCTCGCGGAGCAGCACTACGCCGAGCACGTCGAGAAGCCGTTCTTCGGCGAACTCGTCGAGTTCATCACTTCGTCGCCCACACTCGCCCTCGTCCTCGAGGGCGAAGGCGCGATCAAGGTCGTCCGCACGACGATGGGCGCGACGAACCCCGTCGACGCCGCGCCCGGGACGATCCGCGGCGACCTCGCGCTCGCCATGCCCGACAATCTCGTGCACGGCTCGGACTCGCCCGAGTCGGCGGAGCGTGAGATCGGGCTCTGGTTTTCCGACTCAGAGCTTGTCTGACTTCGAGCGCAATCGCGCCTGGTGGGACCGTCGAGTCGGACTCCTACCAGGAGACGCACCGCGAGCACATCGGGCGCCCCGAGCCTCGCTGGGGACTCTGGCAGCTTCCGGAGAGCGAGCTCCGCATCCTCGGCGACGTCGCCGGCAAGGACGTCCTCGAGCTCGGCTGCGGCGCTGCGCAGTGGTCGATCCTCCTCGCCGGCCTCGGCGCCCGCCCCGTCGGCGTGGACAACTCGGCGCGACAGCTCGAGCACGCGCGGCAGGCCCTCGAGGCGGCCGGCCTCGACTTCCCGCTCGTCCACGCGCCCGCTGAGCGCATTCCGCTCCCCGACGGGAGCTTCGACGTCGTCTTCGCCGACCACGGCGCCAACCGCTTCGCCGACCCTTACGACTGGGTGCCCGAGGCCGCGCGCCTCCTCCGGCCAGATGGCCTGCTCGCCTTCAGCGGCTCGACGGCCTTCGAGGTCATGTGCTGGAACGAGCCCGCCGACCGGATGGACGCCGAGCTGCACCTCGACTACTTCGGGCTGCACCGGACCGAGGAGCCCGACGGCCCGGCGCAGTTCGAGCTCCCGTACGGCGACTGGATACGCCTCTTCCGCGCCAACGGATTCGAGATCGAGGACCTCCGAGAGATCCGGCCTCCCGAGGGCGCCGGGTCGACCTACCGCTCGGCGGAGGAGACCGAGTGGGCGCAGCACTGGCCCATGGAGCAGATCTGGGTCGTCCGCAAGGAAGCATGAGCCACGTCGAGCGCAACCGCACCGTGTGGACGGAGTACGCGCCCGAGTTCGCCGACTGGGCGCCCCGCGCGTGGGCGACCGACGAGTTCGAATGGGGCGTCTGGTGCGTCTCCGAGGACGACCTCGGCGCCCTCCCCGACGTGGACGGGGCGGACACCGTCGAGCTCGGCTGCGGAACTGCCTACGTCTCCGCCTGGCTGGCGCGCCGCGGAGCGCGGCCGGTGGGGATCGACGTCACCCCGGCCCAGCTCGAGACCGCCCGCCGCATGCAGGCCGAGTTCGGGATCGACTTCCCGCTCATCGAGGCGAGCGCGGAGGACGTGCCGCTCCCCGACGCGAGCTTCGACCTCGCAATCTCGGAGTACGGCGCCTCGATCTGGGCCGATCCCTTCCGGTGGGTCCCGGAGGCCGCGCGCCTGCTCCGCCCGGGCGGCTGGCTCGTCTTCCTCGTCAACGGCACGATCTCGATCCTCTGCTCGCCCGACGAGGAGGAGCCGCCGGGCCGTGAGTTCCTCCGCCCCTACTTCGGCATGCACCGGTTCACCTGGGACGATTCGGGCGGCGTCGAGTTCCACCTCGGCTACGGCGACTGGATCCGACTCTTCCGCGCGAACGGCCTCACGGTCGAGAACCTGATCGAGATCCAGGCGCCGGCCGAGGGCGAGCCGCACCGCTACGAGGCCCTCCCGGACCGAGAGTGGGCGCGGCGCTGGCCGTCCGAGGAGATCTGGGTCGCGCGCAAGCGCCCGTGAGCGTCCCGCCCCCACCGCCGCTCGTACTCGCGTCGACGTCGCCCCAGCGGCGCGCGATCCTCGAGCAGCTCCTCATTCCGTTCGAGCTCGCCGAGCCCCGTTACGAGGAGCATGACCCGCCCGATGTCGATCCGGTCGCGCTGGTCCGGGAGCACGCGGCCGGCAAGGCCCGCTCGGTCGACCTCGGCGACGAGCGCCCCGTCCTCGGCGTCGACACCACCGTGCATCTCGAAGGCCGTGTCTTCGGCAAGCCGGGCGGGCCGGAGGAGGCAGAGGAGATGCTCGACGCGCTCGGCGGTCGCACACACGAGGTCGTCTCCGGACTCTGCCTACGAACGCCGGATTGGGAGATCGTCGAACACGAGGTGACGCGCGTCTCCTTCCGCGAGCTGACCGCGCGCGACCTGGCCGCCTACATCGGTACCCGGGAGTGGGAGGGCCGGGCCGGCGCCTACGCCATCCAGGGCGCGGGCGCAGCGCTCGTGGAGCGCATCGACGGCGACTACCTGAACGTGGTCGGGCTCCCCGCCGCGCTCCTCGTCCAGCTCCTCTCCGAACGGTTTGCAGGCGTTTATGGCTTCGGATAGAGGCGGCACTCAACTACACTTGACCGCTCTATGACGCTTTGGGGCTATCTCAGCGGGTTCGGCGGGCGCGAGATGGCCGTCGACCTCGGCACCGCCAACACGCTCGTCTACGTGCGCGGGCGCGGCATCGTGCTCTCCGAGCCGTCCGTGGTCGCCATCGACCAACGCACCGGCGAGGTGCACGCGGTCGGGATCGAGGCGAAGCGCATGCTCGGCCGCACCCCCGGGACGATCTCCGCCATCCGCCCGCTGAAGGACGGCGTCATCGCCGACTTCGACGTGACGGAGCAGATGCTCCGCCACTTCATCCAGAAGGTGCACCACAACCGCTTCGCGCACCCGCGCGTGGTCGTCTGCGTCCCGAGCGGCGTCACCGGCGTGGAGAAGCGCGCGGTCGAGGAGGCGACCCTCTCCGCGGGCGCACGCCAGGCCTACCTCATCGAGGAGCCCATGGCGGCCGCCATCGGCGCCGGCCTGCCCGTCTCGGAGCCGACCGGGAACATGATCGTGGACATCGGGGGCGGCACGACCGAGGTCGCCGTCATCTCGCTCGGGGGGATCGTCGTCTCGCAGTCGATCCGCGTCGGCGGAGACGAGATGGACGAGGCGATCATGAGCCACATCAAGAAGGAGTACAAGCTCCTGATCGGCCAGCAGACCGCCGAGGAGCTGAAGCTGGAGATCGGCTCCGCGTGGGAGCTGTCCGAGGAGGTGCAGGCCGAGGTTCGCGGCCGCGACATGCTCACAGGCCTGCCGAAGACGATCGTGATCACGTCCGAGGAGGTCAGGCGTGCGCTCGACGAGCCGGTCGGGCAGATCCTCGACGCAATCAAGTCAACGCTCGACAAGACCCCGCCCGAGCTCGCGGCGGACATCATGGACCGCGGCATCGTCCTCGCCGGCGGGGGGTCGCTCCTGGACGGCATCGAGGATCGTCTCCGCGAAGAGACGCAGATGCCGGTGCAGCTCGCGGAATCGCCGCTCACGTGCGTCGCGGTCGGTTCGGGCAGGAGCCTCGAGGAGTTCGAGGTCATCCACCGCGCGGCGAAGGCCCGAAACCGCAACGGCCGCCGCCGCTAGGCACCCGGCCTCTCGCTCCGCGCAAGGCTCTAGACTGTTGGCTCCCGTGCCTCGGCAACGAACAGCACGGCTTCCCGTCCTGGACGCGCACGTCCGACGGTCGGAAGGCTCCTTCCCCCGCACGAGTCGTGCCCTCAGAGCCCGGCTGCTCGCCGTGGTCCTCGTCCTCGTCTCCATCGCGCTCATCACGGTCTACTTCCGCGAGTCCGAGGGAGGGACGCTGCACGGGGCGCAGCGCATCGGCGTCTCCGTCGCCATGCCCTTCGAGGTCGCCGGCGAGCGGGTGGCGCGCCCGTTCAAGGACGCCTACGGCTGGGCTTCCGACCTCTTCGGCGCCAAGTCCGAGAACGAGAAGCTGAAGAAGGAGGTCGAGACGCTCCGAAGCCAGGTGATCGCCAACGAGACGGCGGCGCAGGAGAACAAGCGCCTGCAGGCGCTCCTCGGCTACGTGGACGGCCCGCGCTTCCCCGAGAACTACACCGGAGTGGCCACGCGGGTGGTCGGCAGGCCGCCGACCGCCTACGACCAGGAGATGCTCGTCGCCGCCGGTACCGGGTCGGGCATCCAGGTGAACGACCCGGTCGTGACGGAGGACGGGCTCGTCGGCCTCGTCACCGACGTGACGTCGGACGGCGCCAAGGTGACGCTTCTCACCGACCAGTCGAGCGCCGTCTCGGCGATGGTGCTCCAAAGCGGCGCCGCGGGAATCGTCCGCCACGGACAGAGCGATCCCTCCGCCCTCATCCTCGACCGGGTGGGGAAGGACGCCCTCGTCAAGCAGGGTGACCTCGTCATCACCGCCGGCTGGCGGAGCGGCAACCTCGAGTCGCTCTACCCGCGCGGGATCCCGATCGGGACGGTCACGTCCGTCGGCCAGCAGGACGTGGATCTCTACAAGCGGATCCAGATCGCGCCGCTTGTGAACTTCGACTCGCTCTCCGACGTGATCGTTCTCGTCCCCAACTCGCGGCCGAAGTGATCGTCGACGCCCTCAAGGCCGGCGGCCTGCTTCTCTTCGCGGCGCTCGTCCAGGTCTCCGTCACGTCGAACATCCAGGTCGCCTCGGGCCACCCGGACATCCTCCTCGTCCTCGTCATCTCCGTCGCGCTCCTGCGCGGGCCGGCGTTCGGTGCCGCCGCCGGCTTCTGGGCCGGACTCGTCCTCGACATCGCCTCCTTCCAGACGCTCGGCCTGACCTCGCTCCTGCTCACGCTCGCCGGCTACTTCGCAGGCCGTCTCGGCGAGGTGACGAAGAAGTCTTCAGCGCACCCCGCGCTCATCGCCGTCACCATCGGGACGATCGGCGTCGGGCTCGGCTCCGCGGTCCTGCACTTCATGCTCGGAGAGACGGTCTCGTCCTCGGAGTTCTTCGTCGGGATGCTCCTGCCGACGCTTGCGCTGAACCTGCTGCTCGCCTATCCGCTCTACGGGCTCTGCCGCAGGATCTTCCCGGTCGCGCCGCGCGAGCGCCGCGAGGTGATCCCGGTTGTCTAGCCCGAGCACGACCCCGCCGCGCCCGTTCCTCCCTCCCGACCCCCGCGTCGAGGAGCCGTACCGCGTCACGCCCCAGGCCGCTGTGCGGATCGCCATCCTCGGCATCGCGGCGGCGACCATCTTCTGCGCCCTCTTCTTCAGGCTCTGGGCGCTCCAGGTCATCTCGGGCGAGCGCTACCTCCAGGTGGCGAAGAACAACCAGGTGAGAACGTTCCGCGCGTCAGCGCCGCGCGGCTCGATCCTCGACCGGAACGGCGAGGTGCTCGTCTCCAACATGCCCGGCACGGCGGTGCAGCTCTGGCCCGCCGCGCTCGACCAGGCGACGCCCGAGCGGCAGCAGTTTGTCCTCCACCGCCTCGCGAAGCTCCTGAGCGTTCCATACAAGGAGATCCAGGCGAGCCTCGCGGCGCGCAAGAACGACCTGCTGACGCCGGTGACGGTGAAGGAGAACGTGAACGAGGACAAGATCAACTACCTCCTCGAGCACCAGAACGACTTCCCCGGCGTCCAGATCAACCAGACGTACCAGCGCCACTACGACCAGGGCGGGATCGCGGCGCAGGTCCTCGGCTACGTCGGCGAGATCTCCCAGCAGCAGCTGGACGCCAACCCGAACAAGGGCTACGCCGCCGGCGACCGCATCGGCCAGACCGGTGTCGAGGCCGCGTACGACACTTACCTGCGCGGGCTTCCCGGGATCGGGCGCGTCTACGTCGACGCGCTCGGCCGCGTCACGAGCGCGCGCCAGTTCCAGCAGCTCCCTGAGGCGGGGGACAACGTCCGCCTCACGATCGACGCCGGCCTGCAGAAGACCGCCGAGGACGCGCTCGCGTACGGTATCCGCCTCGCGCACGCGGACGGCAAGTGGGCCGCCGACGGCGGCGCGCTCGTCGCCATGGACCCGAACACCGGCGAGATCCTGGCGCTCGCCTCCAACCCGACCTTCAATCCCGACGTCTATGCCGGGCGCGTCTCGAAGAGCGACCTGAAGAAGCTCGCCGACCCGGCCGCGAACCATCCGACCCTCGACCGGGCGACGGCGGGCCTCTATCCGCCCGGCTCGACGTTCAAGCCCGTCACCGCGCTCGCCGCGCTCGAGACCGGGCTCTTGAGGCCGGACGAGCTCATCCAGTGCACCCCGAAGGAGGTCGTCGACGGCCAGACGTTCACGAACTGGGACCCCTACGTGAACATGCCGATGACGCTGACGACGGCCCTCGCGGCCTCGTGCGACACGTACTTCTACCAAGTCGCACTCCGTTTCTACAACCGCACGGACTCGCCGCTACAACGCTGGGCGCGGACCATGGGCTTCGGGCAGAAGACCGGAGTCGACATCGGCCCGGAGGAGGCCGGCCTCATCCCGACGCCCCAGTGGCGCAGGCATTACTTCAAGAGCGAGATCGACAAGATCTGGACCTCGGGCGACTCCGTCCAGCTCGGCATCGGCCAGGGCGACGTGCTCGTCACGCCGCTCCAGATGGCCCGCTTCTACGCGATGCTCGCGAACGGCGGGAAGCTCGTCGAGCCGCACATCGTCAAGTCGGTCGAGGAGCCCTCGACGCAGGGCCAGCCGCCGGTCGTGCTGCGCCCGTACTCGCCGAAGCCGCCCAAGGACGTCGGCCTCAACCCGAACAACATCCGCGTCGTCGACCAGGGGCTCTACGACGCGACGCACGCGAACTACGGCACCTCCTCCGGGATCTTCGGCTCCTTTCCCATCGAGATCGCGGGCAAGACGGGAACGGCGGAGAAGTACGTTCGCCTGCCCGGGTACTCGGGCCTCCAGGACCAGGCCTGGTGGTGCGGCTACGGGCCGTACGTCAAGGCCAAGCTCGTCGTCTGCGCGATGATCGAGAACGGCGGCCACGGTGGCGTGGTCGCCGCCCCGGCCGCGCTGCAGGTCTTCCAGAAGTTCTTCCACATCGACCCGAGCGCGTACAGCGCCTCGGTGAAGCAACTCCGACTGATGACGACAATCGCACGCGAACATCGCCGCCCCGCGCGCGGCCACGTCGGCTCCGAGGTCGGGGCCTACCTCCGCCACCTCGACTACCTTCTCATCGCCGCGGTGGCCGCCGTGATCGCCTACGGCATCTGGGTGCTGACCGCCGTGACCCGAAACGACGTTCCCGGGGATCCGACCTACTTCGTCTCGCGCCAGGAGATCTACATCGTCGTCGGCGTCATCCTCGCCGCGTTCGCCACGGCCGTGAACCCGGAGGCCTACCGCCGCTACGCGAAGCTGTTCTACGGTCTCACGATCTTCCTGCTGCTCTCCGTGCTCGTCGTCGGAGACAACGTCCGTGGCTCGAAGCGGTGGATCGAGTTCAGCTCGTTCCGCTTCCAGCCGTCGGAGCTCGGGAAGATCCTGCTCATCCTCTTCCTCGCGGCCTTCGTCGCGAACCGCGCGCGCAGCGACACGCCGGGGCGGACGATGTGGGGCGCGGCCGGCCTGGCAGCGCTGCCGATGGCTCTCGTCTTCAAGGAGCCCGACTTCGGCTCGACGCTCATCTACGGAGCGGCGCTCATCGCCGTGCTCTTCTTCGGCGGGCTGCCGTGGAAGCACCTGGCGAGTCTCGCGATCGTGACGGCGCTCGTCGCGCTCTCCGTCCTCTGGTTCCTGCCGGCGGTAGGCGTCCAGGTGCTCGACCAGTACCAGAAGGACCGCCTCGTCGGCTTCGTCCATCCGGACGTCGACCCGAGCGGCACGACCTACAACGTGAACCAGTCGATCACCGCGGTCGGCTCCGGAGGCATCGACGGGCGCGGGATCGCCGGTGCGAGCCAGACGAACATGAACTACCTGCCGGAGCACAACACCGACTTCATCTTCTCGTCGCTCGCCGAGCAGCGCGGCTTCCTGGGGGCTGCGATCCTGCTCCTCCTCTACGCGCTGATCGCCTGGCGCGGGATCAAGATCGTCGCGCTCGCTCCGAGCCTCTACACGTGCGCGGCCGCCGGGGCGATCGTCTTCTCCTTCCTCTTCCAGATCTTCGTCAACGTCGGCATGACGATCGGGATCGCGCCGGTGACGGGCATCCCGCTGCCGTTCGTCAGCTTCGGGGGAAGCTCGATGATCACCACGCTCCTCATGATCGGGATCCTCGAGGCGATCCACGTGCGCGGCCGTTTCGCGGGCCGCAGGTAGGTTCTCCCCGATGCGTCGCCTGCCGCTCAGCCCGGCTGCCGTCTACGGCGTGGTCAAGGAGATCAAGGCCGCCGACGAGGACGTGCCACCGCTCGTCGTCGCCGGCGCCCGCGGTCCCGCCACCGCGGTGATCGAGGGGCTCGGCGCTGACGGCGACCCGAACGCGCTCCGCGACCTGACCGGTCGCGAGGTGACGTCGTACGACCTGAAGGGAGCCGCGCTGCTCGTCTACGTCGTCGAGGGCGGCACGCCGTCCCCCGAGGACGAGAACGTGCTCAGGCTCGCGGACCGTAACGACGTCGAGGTCGTCTGCATCCTGGCGGGGGCAACGACGCATCCGATCGACGTCCCGTACGTGGAGGCGACGAGCGTGGTGGTGGCGCCCGACGGCCATTCCGCTCCCGTGGGACGGGTCGCCGAGGTGGCCGCGTCGCTCACGGAGGAGAACGGCTACCAGCTCGCTGCGAGGCTGCCGGCGCTGCGCCCGGCTGTCGTCCAGGCGATCGTTCGGCGCTTCTCGCGCCAGAACGGCATTCTCGGCGTCGCCATCTTCGTCCCGGGCGCCGACTTCCCGGTGCTCACGCTCAACCAGCTGCGCATGGTCTTCCGCATGGCCGCCGCCTACGGGCAGGAGATCGACCGCGAGCGGATTCCCGAGGTCCTGGCCGTCGTGGGCGCCGGGCTCGGTTTCCGGACGGTCGCCCGCGAGGCGCTTGGGTTCGTCCCGGGCCTCGGCTGGGCGGTGAAGGGCGGGGTCGCCTACGTGGGCACGAAAGCGCTTGGAAAGGCTGCTTCGGCCTACTTCGAGCAGGGCGGCCCGAGCGGGCTCGCACGCGCGGCCGATGCCGTCCGGTCCAGGTCCTAGCCTTCCTGCGCATGAGCGCCGAGCAGCTGTTGCCGCCTGACGAGGCACTGGCGATAGAGGAGGCCGACGCCTGGTTCGAGTACCTGGAGGTCACCAGGGCGGAGATCGGGTCCGGTCGCTACCACGAGATCGAGCCCTGGGCCTGGGCCCGGCTCAGCCAGCGCCTGCGAGCGGTCAAGCGAAAGCAATCCCAGCTTCGTCCCGCCGCCGCGTAGCGGAGCCGGCGGAGCCTCCTGCTACCCTGAGAGGGTACGCGCAGGGAGAACCGAGCCCAAATCGGGCGTGCGGGATTCCGCGCTCGCGACAAATGAGATTTGAGGCAGACACGCTGACCTTGGCCGCGCACGGACGCGCGGGCCGCGGCGTGCGCCCGAAAGGAGTTTTCGAACGTGCGATTCTTTCGCAAGAACATGCGCACCGAGGAGACGGCGCCCCAGGAGGCGGCCGCTCCCGAAGCGCTCGAGGAGGTTTCCCCTTCCGAGGGAGACGAACAGGCTGACAAGCCGAAGCCACGCCGCCGTCGGGGCACCCGAGGCGGGCGCGGTCGCAGCAAGAAGAAGGTAGAGGCGACCGCCGAGGGCGGCCCCAAGGCCGGGGGAGCCGAGAAGAACGCGAAACCCGAGCCCAGGCCGCGCGGAAAGAGGAAGACGAAGGAGGGCGAGGAGCCCGCCAAGCCGCGCCGCAAGCGCACGCAGGCGCCGAAGCGATCGGCTCTCCCGAAGGTCAAGAAGGAGATCTTCGTGTCCGTCGAGGTGACCGAGCAGCGCGTCGCCGTCCTCGAGGACGGCGTCGCCGTCGAGGTCTACCTCGGCCGGCCCTCGCACCGGTCGGTGGCGGGGAACGTCTACAAGGGCATCGTCGACAACGTCCTCCCGGGGATGGAGGCGTCCTTCGTCGACATCGGGCTCGAGAAGAACGGCTTCCTCTACGTGGATGAGATCGTCGTCCCCGAGCTCGAGGGGAAGCAGCGCCATGGGCGCCGCATCCAGGAGCTGATCGAGCGCGGCCAGGAGGTGCTCGTCCAGGCGGTCAAGGACCCGATGGGAACGAAGGGAGCCCGGCTCACGACCGAGATCTCGCTCCCCGGGCGGTTCCTCGTCTTCGTTCCCTACGGGGACGGGATCGGCGTGTCGCGCCGGCTCGAGGACGAGGAGCGCGAGCGGCTGAAGGCGATCTGCAAGGAGCTCGACCTCCCCGACGGTGGCCTGATTGTCCGCACCGCGGCCGAGGGCGCGTCCAAGGAGGAGCTCGAGGGCGACCTCGCTCTCCTGCAGAAGCTCTGGTCGACGATCCAAGGCCGCGCGAAGCGCGCCGAAGCCCCGTCGCTCGTCTACCAGGAGTCCGAGCTGCCCCTCCGCATCATCCGCGACCTCTTCATCCGGGACTTCGAGCGCGTGGTCGTCGACCACGACCGCACCTATCGCAGAATCGTCGGCTACCTGAAGCGCACCTCGCCCGAGCTCGCCGCGCGGGTCGAGCTCTACAAGGGCAAGGAGCTGCTCATGGAACGCTACGGCGTCGACGAGGCCGTGCGCTCGACCCTCAACCGTCGCGTCGACCTTCCCTCCGGCGGCTATCTGATCTTCGACTACGCCGAGGCCTTCACCGTCGTCGACGTGAACACCGGGCGCTTCGTCGGCGCCCGCGGCCGCCAGAGCGGCGCGCGGCTCGAGGACACGATCACGAAGAACAACCTGGAGGCGGTCGGCGAGGTCGTCCGCCAGCTGCGCCTCCGCGACATCGGCGGGATCATCGTCATCGACTTCATCGACATGGCCAACCCGAGGAACCGTCAGCTCGTCGAGGAGGCGCTCGAGCGCGAGCTCGAGCGCGACCGGACGAAGACCTACGTCGTCGAGATCTCTCCGCTCGGCCTCGTCGAGATGACGCGCCAGAACGTCACCGACGGCCCCCGCGAGATCCTTACCACCGTCTGCCAGACCTGCAAGGGCGACGGCATCATCGTCTCCATGGAGACGCACGCGGTGGACGCCGAGCGCCGAATCCGCCGCCTCGTCGCGGGCTCGAGGAGCAAGGCGTTCCACATCGAGCTGAACTCACAGGTGGCCACGGTCCTGCTCGGCCCTGGCGCCTCACGGCTCGAGGAGCTCGAGAAGGAGACGGGGCGCAGTCTGCAGATCAAGGGCCGGCAGCGGGCGCCGCACGACCACTTCGTCGTGCTCGAGGAAGGCCCACCCGAGAAGGTCGAGCCGAAGGCGTTCCCGGTCGATCCCGGGCAGGAGCTCGAGGTCGAGCTCGAGGAGGCGCATCAGCACTCCGACACCGACGCGATCGCCCGCGTCGACGGCTATGTCGTCACCGTGCGCGACGCGGCAAGCCGCGTCGGCGAGAAAGTCTCGATCCGGATCGAGAACGTCGCGAAGACGACCGCGAAGGCCGTGATCGCGGACGGCGAGGCACCGAGCGACAACGCCGGCGAGCCCGAGAAGCCGAAGAAGAAGACCCGGCGCGGCTCGCGCGGCGGCCGCGGCAGAAAGAAGAAGACTGACGTGACCGCCGAGGCTGTCGAAGTCCCCACCGAGGATGTCGCCGAAGACGAGCCGGCCACCCCGGAATCGAATGGGACTGAGGTGACATCCGAGGTCAAGAAGAAGAAGACGAGGCGTGGAACGCGCGGCGGGCGCGGACGCAAGCGCAAGCCGGTAGAATCCGCACCCGAAGCGGGCCAGGAGAGCCCGCTCGTTTAGCGCTTATGCCGACGAAAACGGGCAGCTACGCGATCATCGCCCTGGGCGGGAAGCAGTACCGCGTGCGCGAAGGCGAGCGCCTGCTCGTCGACCGCGTTCCGCACGACGAGGGCAAGACGTTCAACCCCGACCTCGTCATGCTGGGCGGCGACGGCGAGCCAAAGCTCGGCGACGCGCTCAAGGGCGCGCAGGTGACCGCGAAGGTCTCGGCGCACGTGCTCGGCGAGAAGGTGATCGTCGGCAAGCACCGCCGCCGTACCGGCTACCGTCGGCGCAACGGTCACCGCAGCCGCCTCTCGCAGATCGAGATCCAATCCATTGGGAAAAAGGCGACGCGGTCGACCGCGGCGAAGAAGACCACCACGGGCACAGGCACGACGACCGCGAGCAGGGCACGGACGACCACGAAGAAGGACGAGAGCTGATGGCACACAAGAAAGGACTTGGCTCGTCGAAGAACGGCCGCGACTCCGAGTCGAAGCGGCTCGGCGTCAAGCTCTTCGACGGCCAGGAGATCAAGGCGGGGATGATCGTCGTCCGCCAGCGCGGTACGCGCTTCCGCTCCGGCCCGGGCACCGGCCTCGGCCGCGACCACACGATCTTCGCGACGCGCGACGGCAAGGTCGCGTTCCAGACGAACGGCTCCGGCCGCATCGTCTCCGTCGTCTAAACCAACCCCATGTTCCACGATCGCGCCCGCATCGAGGTGCGGGGTGGGAAAGGCGGCGACGGCGCGCTTAGCTTCCGGCGAGAGAAGTACGTGCCAAAGGGCGGGCCCGACGGCGGCGACGGCGGAAACGGCGGCGATGTCGTCCTCGTCGCAGACCCGGATCTCCGAGACCTCTCGTTCTTCCAGCGCAAGCGGCGCTTCGAGGGCGGCCGCGGCGGGCCTGGGCGCGGGCAATCGAAGCACGGAGCCGACGGGGAGACCCTCGAGCTCCCGGTTCCGGTCGGGACGCAGGTCCTCGACGACGAGGGCCGGCTGCTCGTCGACCTCGCGCATCCGGGAGCGCGCGCGGTCGCGGCTCACGGCGGGCCGGGCGGTGCCGGCAACCGCCGCTTCGCGCGGCCGACCATGCAGACGCCGCGCATCGCGGAGGTAGGCTGGCCCGGGGAGGAGGCGACGATCGCGTTGCGGCTGAAGCTCCTTGCCGACGCCGCGCTGCTCGGCTTCCCCAACGCGGGCAAGTCCTCCCTTCTGCGTCGCATCTCGAACGCCAAGCCGAAGGTCGCCGACTACCCGTTCACGACGATTGCGCCCGTGCTCGGGACCGTCGAGGCGCCTGACGGCCGCCAGCTCACGGTCGCGGACGTGCCCGGCCTGCTCGAGGGGGCGCACGAGGGTGTCGGCCTCGGCGACGAGTTCCTCGCCCACCTCGAGCGCGCGCGTCTCTTCCTGCACGTGATCGACGCGACCGAACCGGTGGCCGAGCGCTTCGCCACGATCGACCGCGAGCTGCACGGCTACGGGGCCGCGCTGGACGAGCGCCCGCAGATCGTCGTCCTGAACAAGATCGACCTCCTCGACGAGCCGCCCGTCTTTGAGACCGGCGATCCTCGCGTCCTCGCCGTCCTCCCGGTCTCGGCGGCCACCGGAGCCGGTGTGGAGGAGCTGAAGCGTGGGCTCTTCGAGCTCGTCCCCGAGGCCTCCGCAGAGTCGGCGCAGGACGAGGAGCTCGCGGACTTCCTCGTCTACAGGCCGCGCCCCGAGCGGCGGCGCCCGTTCAGGCTCTTCCGCACCGACCGCGGCTACCGCGTGCGCGGCGAGGCGACGGAGCAGGAGCTCCGTGCGGCGGGCGTCAGGCCGGGCGACGCGGTGGAGTTCGAGTGACCGGCCTCTTCGGCGGCGCGTTCGACCCGCCGCACCTCGGGCACGTCGGGCTGGCGGAGACCGCGCTCGATCACTTCGAGCTCGAGCGCCTCGTCGTCCTCGTCGTCGTCGACCCTGGGCACCGAGGCGTCGAGCTCGACTTCGGCGCGCGCTTCGAGCTCGCCGAGCTGGCGTTCGGCGGCCTTCCGCGCACCGAGGTGATCCCCGAGGAGCACCGCTACACCGTTGACGCCGTGCGCGGCGGCCGCTTCGGCGACGCGATCTTCCTGATCGGCGCCGACGAGTTCGCGGGGTTCCTCTCCTGGAAGGATCCGAACGGCGTGCTCGAGGAAGTTCGGCTCGGCGTGGCCACGCGGCCGGGGTACCCGGTCTCCGCGCTCGACGAGGTCCTCGCCGGCCTCGCTCACCCCGAGCGCGTCGAGCCGTTCGAGATCCCGGCCCTTCCGATCTCCGCGACCGACATCCGCACGCGTGTCGCTGCGGGCGAGCCGGTCGACGATCTCGTCCCCTGGGCCGTGGCGAGGGAGATCGACCGCGCCGGTTACTACCGGTGATACCCTGAACGAGTCGTCATCGAGGAGTTTTCGACCCGCTGAATTCGCTCGAACAAGCTCGCCGAATCGCGTACCTCGCCCAGGAAAAGCTGGCGAGGGATGTGGTCATCCTCGACATGCGGCCGGTGTGCAGCTACACCGACTACTTCGTCATCGCCACAGGGGGAAACCCTCGCCAGGCGAAGGGGATCTACGACGAGATCCACGAACGCCTGAAGAAGGAGGCGAAGCTCGTTCCGCGCAACGTGCACGGCGGCGCGGAGGCGAAGTGGATCCTTGCCGACTACCTCGACGTCGTCCTGCACGTTTTCACTCCGGAGGCGCGGGCCTTCTACCGGCTCGAGGATCTCTGGGGCGACGTGCCCTGCGTGGAACTCGCCGCCGTCTAGGACGACAACACCGCTCCGCTACACTGCGCGGCGCGGGGCCATAGCTCAGTTGGGAGAGCGTCTGGCTGGCAGCCAGAAGGTCACGGGTTCGAGTCCCGTTGGCTCCATCCCGAATCGAGGATCAGGGGCACGCGCGGCGCCAGACCCTGAGCGAGAGCCGCTTGCGCATGGCGCTGAAGCCGAGGTCATGGGCCTTCGAGCAGAACGACGCGCGCGGCAGCTTGTACTCCGTCTCGAGGACGGCCTTCCCCGCCTGGATGAACGGCACGGCTTTCCAGCACTCCTTGTACTGGAAGCACTGCTCGACGATCGCGAAGTCGAAGGAGGGGAGGAGCGCCTTCGCCTGGGCGAGGTCGTTCTTGAGCGCGACCGAGAGGCCACGCTCGTGCGCCTGCCTCGCGAACCAACGGTTGTAGCGCAGCTGATCGGCGCCCGTGAGCGGGAAGCCGGTCTTGTTGGTGTAGCCCTCGACGTTGTCGGGCTCGACGGCGTCGAAGCCCTTGCGGCTGCACTTGTCCAGGCGCGCGCCCATGATCGGGGCGAGGAGGCTGATCTTCCGGATGTCGAGCCAGCGCTCGCCGGGCCAGCCGTCCATGGCGTTGCCGAGGACGGACGAGGGGAACTTGTCCTTGTCGGGCCGCCAGCGCTCCCAGGAGCCGGCACTCACGTAGCAGATGACGTGCCGGCCGAGCTTGTGGAGGCGGGCGACCTGGCGCGCACGGGTCTCGAACCCGTCCACGTCGTAGACCGGCGCCGACACGGAGAGGTCGAGCCGGCCGTCGAGCTGCCACTGCCACGGAGTGCCCACCGGCGGACGCCAGCGGGCCTCCGCTGTGCCGGCCGCCGCGAAAGCGGCGAGCGCGACGAGAGCGAGAACGAAGACGCGCCGCCTCACAGGACGTGATTCGGCGTCCTGGAGGCGATGCTCCATCCCTCGCGAATGTGCGAACATGTGTTCGTGCTGGAGGCGACCATCCTACACGCGGACGTCGACTCGTTCTTCGCGTCCGTCGAGCAGCGGGACGATCCGAGCCTTCAGGGCAGGCCGGTCGTCGTCGGCGGCGGGGTGGTGCTCGCAGCGAGCTACGAGGCGAAGGCGTACGGCGTGCGCACCGCGATGGGCGGCCGGCGCGCTCGCAGTCTCTGTCCGGACCTCGTCGTCGTCGAGCCGCGCATGTCGGCCTACGCGGAGGCGAGCAAGGCGCTCTACCGAGTCTTCGAGGACGCGAGCCCGCTCGTCGAGGGGCTCTCGATCGACGAAGCGTTTCTCGACGTCCGCGGGCTGCAACACATCTCGGGCACGCCGATCGAGATCGCGAGGCGCCTGCGCCGCGACGTGCGGGAGCGGGTCGGCATCCCGGTCACGGTCGGCGTGGCGAGCACGAAGTTCCTCGCCAAGGTGGCGAGCGGCTTCGCGAAGCCGGACGGCCTCCTGCGTGTGCCGCCCGGCCGCGAGCTCGCCTTCCTGCACCCGCTGCCGGTGGAGCGGCTCTGGGGCGTGGGGCCGGCGACTGCGGACAAGCTTCGCGCGCAGGGCCTGCTGACCGTGGGGCAGGTCGCGGAGCTCCCCGAGGACGCGCTCGTCGCGCTCCTCGGGCGCGCGTCGGGCCGGCACCTGCACGCGCTCGCGCACAACCGCGATCCCCGCCCCGTCAAGCCGCGCGTCCGCCGCCGCTCGATCGGCTCGCAGCGCGCGCTCGGCCGGGCGCGGCGCTCGGCCTCGGCGGTCGAGGCTGACCTGATCGCGGTCGTCGAGCGCGTCAGCCGCAGGATGCGGGTCGCTGGACGCGTCGGCCGCACGGTCGTCCTCCGCCTTCGCTTCGGCGATTTCTCGCGGGCGACGAGGTCGCACACGTTGCCGCAGGCGACGGCCCAAACGGAGACGATCCTCCGCGCCGCCAGATCCCTGCTCGCCGACTCGGCGCCGGTGATCGAAAGCCGCGGGCTCACCCTCGTCGGCATCGCCGTGGCCAACCTCGAGAACGACGACGCGGTGCAGCTCGCGCTCCCGTTCGACCGGCGCTCGCGGCTACGAGCTCGATTCCGCCCTGGACGAGGTGCGCGCGCGGTTCGGCTACGCGGCCGTCACGCGCGCGGTCCTGCTCGGCGCCAACCGGGGAGTGACAGTGCCGCTCCTCCCCGATTGACGCCGGTTGTACTCGTCAGGCCTCGGTCGGCTCCGGCTCGCGCCTCGGCTCGACGGCGCCCGGGTGCGGCGCGGGCTCCGAGTGCGGAGGCTCGATGGTGATGTCCGGAAGCAGCCGGTCGAGCCAGCGTGGGATGTACCACGACTTCTCGCCCAGCAGCGTGAGGAACGCCGGCACGAGCGTCATCCGCACGATGAGGGCATCGGTGAGGATCGCGACCGCGAGCAGGAGCCCGAACTCCTTCGGCACCCGGTCGGCGCTCAGGATGAACGCCGCGAACACCGTGCTCATGATGAGCGCCGCAGCCACGACCACCCGGCCGATCGCGGAGATGCCGTGCTCGACCGCAGCCTTCGTGTCGAGCCCGTTCACGTGCTCCTCCCTGATTCGGCTCATGATGAAGACCATGTAGTCCATCGAGAGGCCGAAGAGGATCGCGAAGGCGATCGGCGGCACGAACGTCTCGATCGGCCCCGTTCTGTCGAGCCCGGTCAGCCCGAGCAGGTGGCCCTGCTGCACCACGAGCCCGAGGACGCCGAAGCCGACGAAGGCGGACAGGATCGTCGTCACCGCCGCCGTGGCCGAGACGACGATCGACCTGAACGCCATGGCGAGGACGAAGAACGTGACCCCGACGATGTAGAGGAGGAAGAGCGGCAATCTCTGCATGATCCGGTCGGCGATGTCCTTGAACGCGGCAGTCTGCCCGGAGACGTAGGCGACCGCGTCGCCGCCGGCTGTCGCACGGGGCACGACGTCGCCGCGCAGCCGGTCGACGAGCTTGTCCGTGGCGGCTGCCTGCGGGGCGGTCGTCGGGGTGACGAAGACGATCGCGACGCTCTTCGCGTCGTTGAACTGCGGCTTTCGGACCGACGCGACTCCATCGACGCCCTTGACGTCGTTGTAGATCCGCTGTGGCGCCTGCTGATCGTCTGTTCACGTCGACGACGATCGGGATCGGCCCGTTGAACCCGGCCCGAACCCTTCGGCGAGGAGGTCGTACGCGCGCCGGCTGGTCTGGGCCTTCGACTCCGTCCCCTGGTCGGCTGCGCCCAGGCGCACAAGCGCCGATGTTCCCGCGAGACCCAGCCCGACGAGGAGGAGGACGGTGAAGACGACACCGGCGTGGGCGGTCACGAACCGGCCCCAGCGCGCGACGAGGGTCTTCTCGCGGCACTCCTCGGAGTCGTCGAACGCCTTGACGAACGGGATCTTCAGACGGTCGATCTTGTGCCCGAGCAGCCTCAGGACCGCCGGCAGCAGCGAGCTGGCGATCAGCACCGTCGTCAGCACGCCCAGCGCGCTCCCGATCCCGAGCTTCGTGACGAAGTCGAGGCCGAAGAATGCGAGCCCGCTCACCGAGATCGCGACGGTCAGGCCGGCGAACAGCACGGCGCGTCCAGCTGACGAGCCCGCCTCGGCCGCGGCGTTGCGGGGTGTGAGCCCGTCGTGCAGGAGCTGTCGGAAGCGCGTGACGATGAAGAGCGAGTAGTCGATCCCGACCCCGAGACCGATCATCGAGACGAGGATCGGCGTGATCGTGTTGATGTCCGTGAGCCCGGCGAGGATGAAGAGGAGCAGGAAGGCCGTGGCGAGCGCAAAGAGCGCGAACACGATCGGAATGATCATCGCCACGAAGGTGCGGAAGACGAAAATGAGGACGATGATCGCCGCGAGCAGGCCGAGGAGCTCGGAGGTGCCCTGCTGGATGGGCGGAACTCGGCCTCGCCGTTGTACTCGACCGTCACCCCGACGGGCTCGACCGCGTTTGCGGACGGCGTCCTCGACCGCGACGACCTGGGGCCTGTCCTTGTCCTCGATCGTCTGGTCGAACTGGGCCTCCGCGTAGGCGATGCGCCCGTTGTCGGAGAACGTGTCGGGGCTGAAGGGGTCGCCGACGCTCTCGATGCCGGCCTTGCCGTCGCTCGGCTTGTACGGCTGGGTCTGGATGAGGGCGATCGCCTTCTCGATCGCCGCCTTGCGCTCCGGTGTGTCGAGCCGCTGGCCCACGGGCGCGGCGAACACGATGTTCAGCACCGCGCCCTGCTCGGACGCGAATTGCGACTCGATCAGGTCGGTCGCCTTCTGCGTGTCCGAGCCCGGGATCTCGAACTTGTCCCGCAGGCTTCCGCCGACGGTGGCGACGAGGAAGACGAGGACGACGACGATGCCGACCCACCCGGCGACCAGGCGCCAGGGGTGCGTGGCACAGAAGCGCGCCCAGCGCGCGAGCGTGCCCGTGGAAAGCCGTTCGTGGGCCGCGCGACGCTGCGCCCCGTTGGTGCCTGGTGTCGTTCCGCTCTGGTTTTCGGTCATGGGATCCCGTGCTCCCTTGCTCGGTGTCGCTTATCTGACAGCGTCAGAGTCGCAGCCGCTCGGCTCACCCGCAGTACGGGGAGCAGGCGGCCGGTGGTTCGGTTATCCGTACCCCAACGTCGCGCGCGGGAGTGTGATTCCCGCCCCGGCTGGTACGGTGGCCCGATGAGCCAAGCGACCCTGCACACCACCCACGGCGCCATCGAGCTCGAGCTCTTCGAGGACGACGCGCCGAAGACCACCGCGAACTTCGTCAAGCTCGCCGGCGATGGGTTCTACGACGGCATCACGTTCCACCGCGTCATCCCGGACTTCATGATCCAGAGCGGCTGCCCGCGCGGGGACGGCACCGGCGGTCCGGGCTATGAGTTCGAGGACGAGCTCAACGACCACAGGCTCGAGCGCGGCGCGCTCGCGATGGCGAACCGGGGCCCCGACACGAACGGGAGCCAGTTCTTCATCGTCACGACCGAGGCGGCGCCCTGGCTGGACGGCAAGCACACCGTCTTCGGGCAGGTGACCTCCGGGATGGACGTCGTCGACGAGATCTCCGAAGTCGACCGGGATGGGAACGACCGGCCGAGGGGGCCCGTCACCATCGACCGCGTCGAGCTGAGCTAGAGCGCGCCCGGATCGAGGAGGGCGAGCGCCGCGAGCGCGCCCGCCATCGTCAGGGGGGACGAGCGCCGCTCCGAGAAGCGATGAGCGCCTGAGCGACGGCTGCGCCTCGGTCTCCCGGGCTGCTCGGTACCAGAGGTAGGCCGAGAGCGAGCCGGTGAACGCGAGGTTCGGCCCGAGGTTCAGTCCGATCAGGAGCGGGAACGGGTGCGGCGGGCGCTGGGCGGAGGGGAGCGAGGCGGCCGGGAGGTTGTTGACGATGACGCTCGACCCCGCGCCGAGCAGGGCCGAGTCCACGCCGCCGAGATGGGCGAGCAGACGTGGCCGGCCCGTCCCAGCGGCGGCCGAGCGTCCCGAGCGCCACGGTCAGCGCGAAGAGGCCGAGCAGGACGTGGACGTCGAGTCGCGGGCGGATCCTGCGCAACGGCGATTGCGGCGATCCCGACGGCGAGCACGGGCAGAGCCGCGTTGTGCAGGGCGAGAATGAGAACGGTCGCCGTCAGCGTGGCCGCCGCGCCGAGCCCGAGGTGGAGCGGCGGCAGCGGGTCGGGCGTCCCGTCCCCGCGGCGCACCCTGAACACGACTGCGACGTAGACGATCGTGAGCACCACGACGACGATCCACGGAACCGCCATCTCGCGGGCCATCTTGGCGCCGGAGATCCCCTCGTGCGCAGCACGATCAGGTTCGTCAGGTTCGAGCCGGGGAGAAGGAGCGAGGCGCCGTTCGCCATGAAGAGCGCCCCGTACAGGAACGGGCGCTCGTCGCAGTCGCGCTGCCTCGCCGCATGGAGGATGACCGGCGTCAGAAAGAGGACGGCGGTGTCGAGGTTCAGGACGGCGGTCACCGCGGCCTCGAGCGAGAGCAGCGCGGCGAGCAGGAGGACCGGCCCGCAGCCGATCATCCGCTCGATTCGCGCGCCGAGCGCCGCGAAGAGCCCGTCCGACTGGACGACGGCCCCGATCATGAGGAGGCCCGCCACGAGGACGAACGGCCGCCACGACTGCTCTGTCGCCTGGAGGAGGGCGTCTCCCACGGCTGACCTCTACCCGTGCGGAGCGCTTCCGATGCCGCTCAGGGCCAGGTGGAGGAGATGAGATCGAGGTCGAGCGCGCCTCCGTCCCGGCACTCTGCCGAGCGATAGTCCGAGGGGGCCGTGACGGCGCGTTCTGCGAGGGCGATGCGAGCGAGCCGCTTCCCCTCGGCGGGATCCGCGCCGAGCTCCTCGGCGGCCACGGCCGTCCTCTGCAGGCCGAAGCAGTCGGCGGCCGCCTCGTCTCGAACGCCCGCGAGATGGGACGACTCGTGCGCGAGCACGTGAAGCGCCCGCGCGACCTCGCGCTCGTCCCCGGGCCCGGTCTTGCCTTCTGCGAAGCGGTCGAGCATGGAGCACGTCTCCTCGTCGAGGTCGGTGAAATCCGCCGGACGGCCCTCGTCGTCGAAGTACACCGTGCCCGCGTTGGGGCTCACGTCGACGAGGCGCTCCAAGAGCCCGGGGCAGTGGACGCTGACCTTGCGGCCCGCGATCTCGCTCGCCACCCTCGCGAGCCGGTGTTCGTTCTGCCGCTGCTCCTGCTGCGTCGCGACGACGACGAGCAGGGGGATGGCCAGGGCAGCCAGGATCGGGGCGAGCGGGCGCACCGGGCCTGTATCGGCCGGGGAGAAGGTTTGGGCGACCCTCGGACTGCTAAGCGGCGCGCTTCTCGCTCGCCGGAGCGTTCGGCGCCGTCGCGGTCACCGTGCGAAACGGCGGGTAGATCGGGCTCCACCGGCGCGCGCCGTCGGGCAGCGTCTCCGGGAAGCCGGCTGCGATCGCCTCGCCGGCCTGCCGCCAGAGGTGGCGGAGCTCGTCGCCGACGAGCTCGGCGGCGCGCTTGTAGCCGCGGCCCGACCTCGGCATCGTGCTCAGGTGCATCGGCTCGCCCCAGACAAGGGCACACGGCATGTGGTTCTTGCGCGTCCAGCCGAATGAGTAGATCCCGCAGGGGATGATGGGAATCCCCTCCTGGAGCGCGATCATCATCGCGCCGGGGAGCACCTCACCGGGGTAGCCGAGCTTCTGGCGCGTGCCCTCGACGAAGACGCCGACCATGTTCCCCTCGCGCGCGATCTCGCGGGCGAGGCGGAGCGAGTCGCGGTCGCCCTCGCCGCGGCGCACGGGGAAGGCTCCCGTCCACATCAGGATGTCGCCCACGACAGGCATCTCGAGGAGCTCTGCCTTGGCCATGTAGTAGAGCGTCCGCGGGGAAAGCGCCCCCGCGAGCGGCGGGTCGATGGCCGACAGGTGGTTGAGCGCGGCCACGCCGCCACCCTCGGCCGGCACACGCTCGAGCCCGTAGCCGTACGACGGCGCGAGCCACATCGTCGTGGGCGCGACGAGGTAGCGCGCCCACGGCCAGAGCCCCTCGGGATCACCTCCCCAGAGCTTCGAGACCAATCGGCCGGGGCCGGACACGGCCGCGAGCATAGCGATACTCTCGGGAGAGGCGATGGACCGCTACGACCCGAAGACGATCGAGGCCAAATGGCAGGCCGTATGGGAGCGCGAGAACGCGTTCGTCGTCCCCAACCCGTCTCCCGAGGACGCTCCGCACGAGCACACGTACGTGCTCGAGATGCTCCCGTATCCGTCCGGCGAGCTGCACATGGGGCACGTCCTCAACTACACGCTCGGAGACGTCGTCGCCCACATCCGCCGCCGCCGCGGATTCACCGTGCTCCGGCCGATCGGCTACGACGCCTTCGGGCTCCCGGCCGAGAACGCGGCGATCCGAGAGGGTGGCCATCCGCGCGACGTGACGAACCGCAACATCGCCGCGATCCGGGAGCAGATGAAGCGCCTGGGCTGGTCGATCGACTGGAGCCGGGAGCTCTCCACCGCCGAGCCCGACTACTACCGCTGGACGCAGTGGCTCTTCCTCAGGTTCTTCGAGGCCGGCCTCGCCTACCGCAAGGAGGCGCCGGTCAACTGGTGCCCGAACGATCAGACCGTGCTGGCGAACGAGCAGGTGATCGACGGCCACTGCGAGCGCTGCGGCTGGGAGGTCGAGGCGCGCTACCTCGAGCAGTGGTTCTTCCGCATCACGGCCTACGCCGACCGGCTCCTGGAGGACATGGAGCTCCTCGAGTCCTGGCCCGAGCGCGTGCTCATCATGCAGCGCAACTGGATCGGCCGCTCCGAGGGTGCCGAGGTCGTCTTCCGAATCGGGAACCTCGACGTCGACATTCCCGTCTTCACGACGCGCCCCGACACGCTCTTCGGCGCGACCTTCTTCGTGCTCGCCCCCGAGCACCCGCTCGTCCAACGTCTCGCCGAGGGCACTCCCCACGAGCAGGAGGTGCTCGACTACGTGCGCCATGCGGCGGGCAAGTCCGCCGCCGAGCGGGCCGACCCCGAGAAGGAGAAGACGGGCGTCTTCACCGGCCGCTACGTCACGAACCCCGTGAACGACGAGCAGCTCCAGATCTGGGTCTCCGACTACGTCCTCATGGAGTACGGCACCGGCGCGATCATGGCCGTGCCCGCCCACGACGAGAGGGACTACGCGTTCGCGGAGGAGTACGGCCAGCCGATCAGGACGGTGGTCGCTCCTGCGGACGGCGAGGTCCCGGAGGGCGAGGCCTTCGTGCCGCATTCCGAGGACGAGAAGCTCGTCGACTCGGCGCAGTTCTCCGGGATGTCGAGCCCGGAGGCGAAGAAGGCGATCGTCGAATGGCTCGAGTCCCGCGGGCGCGGGCGCTTCGCGGTCAGCTATCGCCTCCGCGACTGGCTCCTCTCGCGCCAGCGCTACTGGGGCTGCCCCATCCCCATCCTCTACTGCGACGAGTGCGGGATGATCCCCGTGCCCAAGGAGGACCTGCCGGTCCTCCTGCCGGAGGTCGACGAGTACATGCCGAAGGGCCGCTCGCCGCTCGCGGCCGCAGAGGACTGGGTCAACACCACGTGTCCGAAGTGCGGCGGCCCGGCCCGCCGCGAGACGGACACGATGGACACGTTCGTCGACTCGTCCTGGTACTTCATGCGCTACTGCGATCCCGGCAACGACGCGGCGCCGTTCGACCGTGGCATGGCGGACTACTGGCTCCCGGTCAACCAGTACATCGGAGGGATCGAGCACGCGATCCTCCACCTGATGTACGCCCGCTTCTTCACCAAGGTCATGTACGACCTCGGCATCGTCGGCTTCAAGGAGCCCTTCGCGCGCCTCTTCAACCAGGGGATGCTCTATTACCAGGGCGCGAAGATGTCCAAGTCGAAGGGGAACGTCATCGCGCCGGACGAGATGATCGAGCGCTACGGCGCCGAGGCGATCCGTCTCTACATCCTCTACATGGGCCCTGCCGAGGACGACAAGGAGTGGCAGGACGCCGGCATCGAGGGCATGTTTCGGTTCCTCGGCCGGCTGTGGCGGCTCGGGCTCGAGGTCGCCGAGCGGGGGGAGGTCGGCGGCAAGCCAGACGGCGACCTCGTCCGCAAGGCGCACGAGACGATCGCGAAGGTCTCCGACGACATCGAGCGCCGCTTCCAGTTCAACACGCCCATCGCGGCCGTCATCGAGCTCGTCAACGAGATCTACGGGGTGAAGGACGATCCCGGCCAGGCTCCAGCGGTGCGCTTCGCCACCGAAACCGCGGTGGGCCTGATCCAGCCGTATGCCCCGCACATCACCGAGGAGCTCTGGGAGCGGCTCGGGCACGAGCGCCTCTGGGCGGCGCCGTGGCCCGAGGCCGACCCGAACCTTCTCGCACGCGAGACCTTCGAGCTCGTCGTGCAGGTGAACGGGCGCGTGCGCGGCCGGGTCGAGGTGCCGGTCGGGCTCCCGGAGGACGAGCTCGTCGCCTGGGCGAGAGAGCTCCCCCGGGTGGCGGCGCACCTCGACGGGAAAGAGCCGAGGCAGACCATCGTCGTGCCCGGACGGCTGGTCAACCTCGTCGTCTAAGCAGCCGAATAAGGTGAGGCTGTGGGTCTCGTCGACGTCCTCGTCTTCATCTGGGTCGCGCTCTTCGCCCTGCAGGGCGCATACCGCGGGCTCGTAGCCCAGGCGCTCTCGCTCGTCGGGCTGGCGATCGGCGCGCTCGCCGGCTCGTGGATCGCCCCGAAGCTCCTCTCCGAGGGCTCCCCTTGGGTCTCGATCGCGAGCCTCGTCGGCGCGATCCTCGGCGCCGCGCTCCTGGGAGCGGCAAGCGCGAGCCTCGCCGAGGGGCCGCGCCGCTTCCTCGCGTTCCGCCCCGGCCTGCGCGCGGCAGACTCGCTCGGCGGCGTCGTCCTCGGGGCGGCGCTCGGCCTCGGAATCGCCTGGTTGATCGCCGTCGTCGCGGTCCAGCAGCCGAGCCTCGGCTTTCGCCAGGACGTGCGCTCCTCGACGATCCTCCCGCGGCTGATGCGGGCGGTGCCGCCTGACGCCGTCCTCCAGGCGCTCGCCCGCTTCGACCCGTTCCCGGAGCTGACGCTCTCCGGCGGGCGTCTCCCTCCGCCGGATCCGAGCGTCCTACACACGCCGGGGGCGCGCGCTGCGGCGTCGAGCGTCGTGAAGATCCATGGGACGGCCTGCGGGCTCGGCATTCAGGGCTCGGGCTGGGTCGTCCGCCGAGACCTCATCGCGACGAACGCACATGTGATCGCGGGCGAGCACGACACGAACATGCTCGCGCCGAACGGGCAGTCCCTCTCGGCGCAGGTGGTGTACGTCGACCCGACGAACGACGTCGCGCTGCTCCGCGTCCAGTCGCTACAGACCGCGCCGCTCGCCGCCACTTCGACGAAGGACTATCCAGTCAACGTCGTCCTCATGGGCTACCCGCGGGACGGTGCGCTCATCGGCGTGGCGGGAACGGCCGGCCCGCCGAGGGCGGTGCTCGCTCCGAACGCCTACGGCCGGCACTTCGGCCCGAGGAGCGTCGTCGCGCTCCGCGGGCGCGTGCAGCCGGGCGAGAGCGGCGGCCCGGTGGTGGACGCGAACGGCGGCGTCGTCGGGATGATCTTCGGCGGGGCCAAGAACGGCAGCGCCAACGGGTTCGCCGTCCCCGTCTCCGTGGTGGAGGACGCGGTGCCGAAGGCGACCCACCCGGTTTCGTCCGGGCCCTGCACCGGCTGAGCCACCGCGCCTTCCGGCGCTGGTCACTCGGTCTTTCGGCACATCTCGCGCGCCACTCGTGCGGAAGATCGAGCCACCCTCGGTGAAGTGCAGCTCCCGGAGATCTCGAGGCGCCGCGCGCTCGCCTACGTGCTTGCGCTCCTCGCCGTGCTCACCCTGGCGGGCCGCCTCGCGCTCCGAAGCCAGGACGTGTCGCCTGTCGCCGTCCCCGTGAAGAACCTCCGAGCGGCACCCGCGCCCGCCCGAAAGGTCGTCGTCCACGTCGTCGGCCAGGTCTTCAAGCCCGGGCTCTACACGCTCCCGGACGGGAGCCGCGTCAACGACGCGATCGAGAAGGCGGGAGGGGCGAAGCCGAGGGCGGCGCTCGAGCTCGTCAACCTCGCCGCGCCGGTGGCCGACGGCCAGCAGGTGGTCGTGCCCTCGCGGCGCGAGGCTGCACAGGCCGCCGCGGGTGGGTCCCTCGGCGGTGCGGCGGGCGGGAAGGTCCATCTGAACTCCGCCACGCTCGACCAGCTCGACGAGCTTCCAGGGATCGGGCCGGTGACGGCGCAGAAGATCCTCGACTACCGGGAGGCGCACGGCGCCTTCGGCTCGGTGGACGAGCTCGACGCGGTGCCCGGCATCGGGCCCGCCCGGCTCGCCGAGCTGCGCGACCTCGTCGACCTGTGAGGCTCGTCGCGCGGCTGCCCGCGCCTCACGTGCTGGCCGCGGCATTGTGCGGAGGCCTCGCAACCTCGCTGGGCGTCCGTGGCTCGTCTGCGCTCGTCGGCGGTGTCGCGCTTGCCCTGGCGGCGGTTGCGTTGGCCGAGCCGCGCGGGCGAGTCGTCGCGCTCGGGGCCGCTCTCCTCCTCGCGGGCTGGTGGTGGGGGAGCCTCCGCCTCGACGCGATCGACCGCAGCGCTGCTCGGCGGCGAGATCGGCCGCGCGGGACCGGCCGTCGTCGAGGTCACGGGGCCGCCCCGGACGAGCCCGTTCGATGTCCGCGTGCCGGTGCGGGTGCTCCGCTTCGGCAACGAGGCGCCCGGACGAGCCCGCGCGGCTCGACCTGCCGCCCGGACGCGCGCCGCCCCAGGGCGCACGGCTCAGCGTCGTCGCCCAGATCGAGGCGCCGCGGGAGGAGGAGAACGGCTTCGACGAGAAGGCGTACCTCCGCCGCCAGGGTGTGCACGCGATCCTGAAGGCGAGCTCGTTTCGGATCGTCGGTCACCGCGGCGGGATCGGCGGGATCGCCGACCGGGTGCGTGCGGCGATCGCGGGTTCGCTGGCGCCCGCGGTCGGGGGTGAGCGGCGGGCGGTCATCGCCGCCGTGGTCCTGGGCGAGGACGAAGGGCTCAGTTCCGGGCTGCGGAACAGCTTCCGCGCCTCGGGCCTCTACCACCTTCTCGCTGTCTCAGGGCAGAACGTCGCCTACATCGTCGGTGGCGTGCTCGCCCTTGCCTGGCTCCTCGGCATCGCGCGTTGGGTTGCCGAGCTCGGCGCGCTTACGGCGGTGATGGGCTACCTGATGGCCGTCGGCTGGCAGCCGTCCGTCGTCCGCGCGGGCGTCGCGGGCGCGCTCGCCTCGCTCGCCTGGCTCGCGGGGCGGCCGAGGACCGGTGGTACTTCCTCCTCGTCGGCGCGGCGGTGCTCCTCGCCTGGAATCCGTACTCGCTGCTCGAGCCCGGCTTCCAGCTCTCGTTCGGGGCGGTCGCCGCGATCTTCGTCCTCGTGCCGCGGATCGAGGCCTGGCTCGCCGGCTATCCGGTCCCGAAGGAGCTGGCGACCGTCATCTCCGTGTCACTCGCCTGTGGCGGAGTGACAGCGCCGATCCTCATGCTCCACTTCCGGGCCGCTCCGCTCTTCACGGTCGCGAGCAACGCGGTGGCGGGGCCCGTGGTCGCGCCGCTGCTCGGCTTCGCCCTGATCTCGACCGCGCTCGGGCCCGTTCTGCCCGAGGCCGCCCTCGCCCTCTCATGGTTGAACGGCTGGCTCGCCGCCTACCTCGCCGGTTGCGCCCGGTTCTTCGGAGGGCTGCCGCATGCGCAGCTGACCTCGTGGGGGTCTCTCACCGCGCTCGCGGGGCTTGCGCTCTTCGCGGTCGTCCTTGCGAAGCTCCCGCCGCCGAGGGGTCGGCGCGCCGCGGCTCTCGCCGCCATGCTGGCGATCGTCCTCGTCGGCTGGCGGCTCCGGCCGGTTCACTACCCTCCGCCTCCTCACGGGCTCAGGATCGTGATGCTCGACGTGGGCCAGGGCGACGGGATCCTCCTGCAGACCCGGGCGGGCGCAGTCCTGGTCGACGAGGGCCCGCCCGAGGCCGACGTCGCCTCCCAGCTGCGGCGGCTCGGAGTCCGGCGGCTCGCGGCATTGGTCGTCACGCATCCGCATCGGGACCACGTCGGGGGCGCCGCCGAGGTCGTCGATTCGATACCTGTCGGCTTCGTGCTCGACCCGCTCGAGCCGACCGAGAGCCCGGAGGAGAGCGCCCTGGAACGCGAGGCACATGTCCGCGGAGTCCCGATCGTGCCGGCGCGGGTCGGCAACTCCTACACGCTCGGAGCACTGCGGCTCCGCGTGCTCTGGCCGGACGGGCCCGGGCTTCCGAACGAGGACCCGCACGAGCACGGCGTGGTCCTGCTCGCGAGCTACGGACAGTTCGACGCGCTCCTCACCGGCGACTCCGAATCCCCGGTGACGCTGCCGCTCCGTCCCCCCGAGGTCGAGCTCCTCAAGGTCGCCCACCACGGGTCGGAGGACGACGGGTTGAGCGAGCTGCTGCAGCTCGTCGGGCCGAGGGTCGCGCTCATCTCCGTGGGCGCCGGGAACGACTACGGGCATCCGGCCCCGTCGACGATCGCGACGCTCGACGCATTCCCCGGCCTCACCGTGTACCGGACGGACGAGGACGGGCGCATCACGGTGGAGTCCGACGGGATGAGCTTCTCGGTCCGGACGGAGCGATGACTATGCTCACGCTCCATGGCGGACGATCTGCGCCCGGCCTATCTCCTCACCGGAAGCGATCGGCCGAAGATCGGGCGCGCGCTCCGCCGGCTGCGGACGAGGTTCGACGACGAGGCGGTCGAGATTCTGAGTGCCGACGTGGCCTCTGGCGAGGAGGTCGCCGCCGGGCTCAACTCGCTCGGGCTCTTCGGGGCCGGCAGGCTGGTCGTCGTCCAAGACGTCGAGCGCTGGAAGAAGGCGGACGTCGAGGCTCTCGACGGCTACCTCGCCGACCCCGTCCGCGGGACGGTGCTGGCGCTCGTCGCCGAGGAAGCACCGAAGGACGATGCGCTCGGCAAGCTCGTTGCGCGCCGGGGCGGGGAGATGCTGGCCTACGACATTCCGAAGCCGAAGGACCCGTCCGTCTGGGTGCGGAGCGAGTTCGCGCGCGTTGGTGCGCAGGCGACCGACGACGCGGCGAGGCGATTGGTCGAGATCACGGGCGACGACATCGCGCTCCTCGAGCAGGAGGTCGAGAAGCTGGCCACGTGGGCGAACGGCGAGCAGATCGGCCCTCGCGAGGTGGAGGAGCTCGCCGTGCCCGTGCACGAGTCGCCGACGTGGGCGCTCTCCGACTCATGGGGGACGAGGGACGTGGCAGGTGTGCTCTCGGCGTGCGAGGCGGAGCTCGAGAAGGGCGTCGAGGCGTTCCTCATCGCGGTCCGGCTTGCGGCGCAGGTGGGCCTCGTCCGCGCGGTCCAGGCGCTCGCCGACGAGGGCCTGGGCGCGCGGGAGATCGCCGGGCGGCTGAAGAAACACGAGTTTCGCGTCCGCAAAGCGCTCGGGCACGCGGAGCGCTATTCGCGGGACGAGCTCGACGCGGCCATCGTCCGGCTGGCCGAGCTGGACGCGGCGCTGAAGGGCGCGAGCCGCCTGTCGAACGAGCTCGAGCTCGAGCGCGCGCTGCTCGAGATCACCGCCGCGCGGGAGGGGACACCGGCCGCTTCGTCCTAGCTAGGAGCCCGCGACGAGGCGGGCGGCCTGCGACTTCTTGCGCGCGGCCCTGTTGGGGTGGATGGCGCGGGTCGAGGCGGCCTTGTCCAGGAGCCTGACGAGCTCGCGGTGCTCGGTGGCGACGCGATCCTTGTCGCCGTCGGCGACGGCGGCCTCGAGACGCTTGAAGTGCGTCTTCGCCGCCGAGCGGTAGCGCAGGTTCTCCGCCCGCTGGCGGGCGGCGATCTTCACGCGGCGCTTCTGCTGCTGGATGTTCGGCATTGCGGAGAAATGCCCGCGTCGCGCGGGCCCCAGGATGCTAGCAAGAGTCCGGCGCTTCCGGCCTCTGGCCTATGCTCGGGCCCGTGGACGAAGCTGAACGCGCTGCTGCCGGCGCGGCCCCACCGTTCAAGCCGCCGAGGCGGCTGGCGTGGTCGACGGCGATCTTCGCGAGCGCGACCGGCCTTTCGCGCGTCCTCGGGCTCGCCCGGGAAGTCGTCGCCCGGAACTACTTCGGTGTCCGCGGCCCGATCAACGCGTTCGAAATCGCGTTCCTGATACCGAACACCGTCCGCGCCCTCGTCGCGGACGCTGCGCTCTCCTCCGCCTTCGTCCCGGTCTTCAGCGAGCTCCTCGAGAAGGGGGAGCGCGCTCGCGCGTGGCGGGTCGCCTCCACGCTCTTCTGGCTCATCTTCCTCGGGCTCGGCGGCGTGACGCTGCTCTTCATCGTGCTCGCGCCGTGGATCATGGCGCCGTTCCCGTACGAGCAGGACCTGCTCGTGGGGCTCTCGAGGCTCCTCTTCCCGATCGTGCTCCTGCTCGGGCTCTTCGGCGTGCTCGCCGGGATCCTGAACAGCTACGAGCACTTCACGATCCCGGCGCTGACGCCGGTCTTCTGGAACCTGATCATCATCACGCGGGCTCGTCATCGGCGTTCCGCGCGTCCAGGGAACCGACGAGCTCTACGTCTACGCCGGCGCGATCGTGGCGGCGACCTTCTTTCAACTCCTCATGCCGATTCCGGCGCTTCGCGGGCTGGGGGGCGGCTGCAGTTCGTCCTCGACTGGCGAGACCCCGCGGTCAGGCGCGTCTTCGTCCTCATGGTCCCCGTGACGCTCGGGCTCGGGCTCATAAACGTGAACGCGCTCATCGACGGCATCTTCGCGGCGCAGCTCATCGACCCGAACATCGCGCCGAGCGCCATCAACGCCGCGTTTCGCATCTACATGCTCCCGCAGGGGGTGTTCTCGGTCGCGATCGCCACAGTGCTCTTCCCGCGTCTCTCGCGGCTCGCCACCCGACGGGACATGGAAGGGTTTCGCGAGACCGTTTCCCTCGGACTCGGGCAGATCGGCTTCACGCTCATCCCGGCGAGCGCCGTCGGCGCGGTGCTCGCAGTCCCGATCGTCCGGCTCATCTACGAGCGTGGAGCGTTCACCGCGTCCCAGACGACGGTGGTCGCAGGCGCGCTCGCAGCATTCACCCTCGGGCTCACCTTCAACGGGACGATGCTGATGCTGACGCGGGCGTTCTTCAGCCTGCAGTCGCCCTGGGTCCCGACCGCGGTCGCGCTCGGCAACCTCGGCCTCAACGCGCTGCTGGACGCCGCGTTCTACCGGTACGGCACCTGGGGGATCCCGCTCTCGACGTCGTTCGTGAACATGGCCGGCACCGCCGCCCTGATCGTCGTCTTCCGCCGCCGGATCGGGCAGGATGGACGGGCGCGTCCTCCTCAGGTCATACGCGCTCATCATCGTCGCCTCGGCTGTGGCGGCCGGGATCGGCGCGGCCGTCTGGTATGGACTCGACCAGCTGCTCGGTCGCTCGCTCTTCGCGCAGATCGTCACCGTGGGGACGGGCCTCGTCGCGACGGTCGCCGTCTACCTCCTCTGCGCGCGTCTCCTGCGGATCCGGGAGCTCGGCGTCCTGCTTTCGCTTCGGCGCCGGTCCGGTACAACGAGCGAGTGAAGCTCGACCGAATCCGCAACTTCTCCATCGTGGCGCACATCGACCACGGGAAGTCGACCCTGGCCGACCGCATCCTCGAGGTGACGGAGACCCTCTCCGCGCGCGAGATGCGCGAGCAGGTGCTCGACACGATGGAGCTCGAGCGCGAGCGCGGGATCACGATCAAGGCGCAGGCGGTCCGCGTCGCCTGGAAGGGGCACCAGCTCAACCTGATCGACACGCCCGGCCACGTCGACTTCACGTACGAGGTGTCGCGGGCCCTGCAGGCCTGCGAGGGCGCGCTCCTCCTCGTCGACGCCGCGCAGGGAATCCAGGCGCAGACGCTCGCAAACGCCTACCTCGCCCTCGAGAACGACCTCGAGATCGTCCCCGTCGTGAACAAGATCGACCTGCCCCAGGCCGACCCCTCGGCCGTTGGGGCAGAGGTCGCCGACCTCGTCGGAGAGGATCCCGAGCGCGTGCTGCGCATCTCCGCGAAGACCGGCGAGGGCGTCGCCGACGTGCTCGACGCCATCGTCGAGCGCATTCCGCCGCCCGAGGGGGATCCCGATGCCCCGCCACGGGCGCTCGTCTTCGACTCCTCGTACGACCAGTACCGAGGCGTTGTCGCCTTCGTGCGCGTTGTCGACGGCCGCTTCGAGACACGCGACGAGGTGCGCGCGATGGCCCTGGGGACGCGCTTCGAGGCCGAGGAGCTCGGGTTCTTCTCTCCGGTTCGGAGCTCGACGGAGACCCTCGAGGCGGGCGAGGTCGGCTACGTCGTCACCGGCCTGAAGGACGTGACCCGGCTGCGGGTCGGTGACACGCTGACGAGTGCCCGCCACGGCGCAGCCGAGCCTCTGCCGGGCTACAAGGAGGTCAAGCCGACTGTCTTCGCGGGCCTCTATCCGACCGACTCGGACGACTATCCCGAGCTCCGCGACGCGCTCGAGAAGCTGAAGCTGAACGACGCCTCGCTCTTCTACGAGCCGGAGACCTCACAGGCCCTCGGATTCGGGTTCCGCTGCGGGTTCCTCGGCCTCCTGCACATGGAGATCGTGCGCGAGCGGCTCGAGCGCGAGTTCGACCTCGACCTGCTCGTGACCGCGCCGAACGTCGCCTACCGCGTGTTCACGCAGGCCGGCGGTGAGCTCGAGGTGCACAGCCCCGCCGACATGCCGCGCGAGTTCGAGCGCGTCGAGGAGCCGTACATCCGCGCGACCACGATCGTGCCGAAGGAGTACGTCGGCACGGTGATGGAGCTGAACAACGAGCGCCGAGGCCGATTCGACCACATGGAGTACCTGAGCGAGGACCGCGTCATGCTCTCCTACGACCTTCCGCTTGCAGACATCGTCTACGACTACTACGACCAGCTGAAGAGCCGCACTAAGGGCTACGCGAGCTTCGACTACGACGTCATCGGCTTCGAGGAGGGAAACCTCGTGCGGGTCGACATCCTCCTCGCCGGCGACCCCGTCGACGCGCTCAGCCTCATCGTCCATCGCGACGGCGCGTACGGCCGCGGCCGAGCCCTCGTCGAGCGCCTGCGGCAGGAGATCCCGCGCCAGATGTTCGACGTCCCCGTTCAGGCGACGATCGGCTCCCGGGTGATCGCGCGCGAGACGATCAAGGCGCGGAGGAAGGACGTGCTCGCGAAGTGCTACGGCGGTGACATCACCCGCAAGCGCAAGCTGCTCGAGCGGCAGAAGAAAGGCAAGAAGCGGATGAAGCAGGTCGGTTCGGTCGAGGTGCCCCAGGAGGCATTCCTCGCCGTCCTCAACCTCGACGGAGACAAGCGATGAGCGGGATCGGAGGCGTCCGGCATCTGTACGTGCACCTCCCCTTCTGCTCCTCGCGCTGCGGCTACTGCGACTTCGTCACGCTCGTCGGCCGCGAGGGCGAGCACGGGCGCTACGTGGACGCCCTCCTCGCCGAGCTCGAGCTCGAGCGTGACCTGCTTTCCGACGAGGTCGAGACGATCTTCCTCGGCGGAGGCACGCCGACGTTCACGAGCCCCGCCGAGCTCGGCCGGCTGCTTCGGGCGCTGCCCGCTGCCGAGGAGGTCACCGTCGAGGCCAACCCTGAGACGGTCACGCCAGAACTGGCTGCGCTCCTGCGGACCGAGGGCGCGACGCGGGTCTCGCTCGGCGCTCAGACCTTCGAGCCGCGCCTCCTCGAGGTCCTCGACCGGCGCGCGCGTCCCGACGACGTCCGCCGCGCGTTCTACCATCTCCGTGATGCCAGCTTTGACAACATCAGCCTCGATCTCCTCTACGGGATCCCCGGCCAGGAGCCCGCCGACCTCGAGCGGGATCTCGACGAGGCTCTGGCCCTCGGCCCCGAGCACCTCTCCTGCTACGAGCTGGAAGCAAAGCCGGGAACTCGTTTCACGCATGCGCGCGGTGAGGAGCTGAAACGACAGGCGGAGTCGATGGAGGGCTACTTCGAGCTCGTCGTCGACACGCTCACCGCGGCCGGCTATCGCTGGTACGAGACGGCGAACTTCTGTCTCGACGGACGCCGCTCCCGCCACAATCTCGCCTACTGGCTGGGGCGCGACTATCTCGGGCTCGGAATCGGCGCCGTCTCGACCGTCGACGGTCTCCGCTGGCGGAACGCCCCCACGCTGCCACGCTACCTCGCCGCGCTCGCGGCAGGACAGCGGCCTCCGCGCGAGCTCGAGCCTCTGGCCGACGCAACCCGGGTACAGGAGCGGCTCATGCTCGGGCTGCGCCTGGACGAGGAGGTCCCCTTCGCCGACGTCGAGGCTGCCGTCGATGCAGCCGCGCTTGCGCGGCTCGAGCGCATGCGCTTGGTCGAGCGGCGCGGCGGTGGGCTCGTCCTCACCCGGCGCGGGCGATTTCTCGGCGGTGGTGTGACGGCCGAGCTCCTCGTTGAAACCCCTGCAAATGACTACAATTGATCGCGTATGACACCTGAGAGCGGACCGACCCTCACGCCTCGCCAGGAAGAGATTCTCGTGCGCGTCGTCGAGGAGTACGTGGCCACCGGTGCCCCCGTCGGCTCGAAGACGCTGGTCGAGCGTGCGGCGATGGATGTCTCGTCGTCGACGGTCAGGTACGAGCTCGCCGTGCTCGAGGAGCAGGGGCTGCTCTCCCACCCGCACACATCCGCCGGACGGCTGCCGACCGACCTCGGCTATCGCTTCTTCGTCGACCGCGTCATCGAGCGGCTCGATCCGCGGCCCTCCGAGCTCGCGCTCGATCTCGACTTCTCGGAGCTTCGCACGGAGGTCGGAGACCGCGCTGCAGGCGACCACCGATGCTCTCGCCGAGGTCACGCATCTGCTCGCGCTCGTCTCCGCGCCGCCGCTCGAGGCGACGATCGTGCGCCGTGTCGAGGTCATTCTCCTCCAGCCCCAGCTCGTCATGGTCGTCGTCATCACCGCGACCGGCGGCGTGACGAAGCGGCTCTTCACTTTCTCGGAGGCCGTCGACCCCGGGCTGGCCGACTGGGCCGGTGGGTATCTCAACGAGAGCCTCGGCGACAGGCAGCTGAGCGGCCGAATGCTGCGCGCCTGTCTCGAGGACCCGCACCTGGGTGCCCGTGAGCGCGCGTTCCTGGCCGAGCTCAAGCCTGCGTTTGCAGACGTCCTCGAAACGCCGGAGCAGGCGTTCTACGTCGGGGGCACGGCGGGCGTTCTCGGTGAGTTCCGCGTCGACGAGCTGGCCGGTTACCAGCGGCTCCTCGAAGTCCTGGAGCAGCGAGCGGTGACGCTCGAGCTCCTGCGGGCGAGTCTCGTCTCGAAGCGCCCGTTCGTCCGGGTCGGCTCCGAGCTCGCGGACCCGCAGCTCGCGGCCGTCTCCCTCGTCGGAGCCCCGTACGGGCTCCAGCACCGCAACCTCGGGACCGTCAGCCTCGTCGGCCCGATGCGGATGGATTACGTGAAGGCGATCGACGCCGTCCGCGCCGCCGCGAGAGAGCTCTCGAGGTTCGTCGAAGGCCTCTACGAGGGCTGAGAGTCCGGGTCCGGGAACCGCAGAGACCGCAAGTAATCTAGGAACGTGGCCACCGCGAAGCGCGACTACTACGAGGTGCTCGGCCTCGAGCACGGCGCGACCGACAAGCAGATCAAGTCGGCGTTCAGGCGGCTCGCGCGCGAGCTGCACCCTGACGTCTCGGACCACCCGGAGGCGCAGGAGCGCTTTCGCGAGGCTGCGGAGGCCTACGAGGTGCTCTCCAAGCCGGAGACGCGCGAGCTCTATGACCGCTACGGACACGAGGGCCTGCGGACCGGCGGCTTTCGGCCGAGCGACTTCGACTTCGCCAACATCGCAGATCTCTTCTCCGCGTTTTTCGGAGACGACCTCTTCGGGGGCGGAGGATTCGCGGGCCGGCCCGCGCGTGGCGCGGACGTGCTCGCCGAGGTCGAGGTCACGCTCGAGGAGGCTGCCCGCGGCGTGAGGCGCCCGGTGCCCTTCCCGGTCACGGTCCCGTGCTCGACGTGCGAGGCGACCGGCGCCGCCCCCGGAACGAGCCCGGAGACCTGCCCGGCCTGCGGCGGGAGCGGGCGGCAGCAGGCGGTCTCGTCCTCGGTGTTCGGCCAGTTCATTCGCACGCGCACGTGCCAGCAATGCTTCGGCGCGGGCCAGATCGTCGCCACCCCCTGCCCTGACTGCCGCGGGAGCGGGCGAACGACCGAGGAGAGAACGCTCGAAGTCGACATCCCGAAGGGGATCCATGACGGCCAGAGGATTCGCCTCTCCGGGGAAGGGCACGCCGGCGAGCTCGGCGCACGGGCGGGGGATGCCTACGTCCTCGTCCGGGTCATTCCCGATCAGCGCTTCGTCCGAGACGGCAACGACATCGTCTCGACGGTCGACCTGATGATGCCCGAGGCCGCCCTCGGCACGCGCACGTCGGTCGCAACCCTGGACGGAGACGTCGAGGTCGAGTTCCCGCCGGGCACGCAGCCAGGCGAGATCAGGGTGCTGCGGGGGAAGGGCATGCCCGTGCTACAGGGGTTCGGGCGCGGAGACCATCGGCTGCTCGTCAACGTCGCCGTGCCTCGGAACCTCACCGACGAGCAGCGCCGGCTCCTCGAGGAGTTCGCCCGCATCGAGCACGACGCGAACTACAAGCTCGAGGAGGGCTTCTTCGACAAGCTCCGGGCAGCGTTCCGCTGAGCGACTCTCTCCTCCGGCGGGTGTCAGTGTGCGTGGCCGCCGAGCGCGCGGAGGAAGCACGGGCGGTCCTGATCGAGGTCTTCCCGGAGGGATTCGAAGAAGCCGCCGTTCCGGGCGGAATCGAGTTTGCCGCGTACACGAAGGCAGGTGGTGAGGAACGCCTGTGGCAGGTCTTCGGGCCTGGCGTCGCGACTGACGTCGACGCCGGCTGGGGCGAAGCGTGGAAACGGTTCCATCGGCCGATCGCGGTTGGGCCTCTGTGGGTTGGGCCGCCCTGGGAGACACCGGATCCAGGGTTGATCCCGGTCGTCGTCGATCCCGGGCAGGCGTTCGGAACCGGCGCGCACCCGACGACGCGGCTCTGCCTCGAGCACCTCGTCGCGCACGAGCCGGTCGCGCTCCTCGATCTCGGCTGCGGCTCGGGGGTCCTCGCCATCGCTGCGGCGAAGCTCGGGTACTCGCCGGTGATTGCGCTCGACCTCGACGAGGCAGCAGTCGAAGCGGCCCGCGCCAACGCCGATGCCAACGGCGTCGCCTTCGAGATCCGGCTCGCCGATGTGCTTGCCGATCCACTCCCGGTCACGGGCGTCGTCCTCGCCAACATCGCCCTCGAGCCCGTGGAGCAGGTCGCCGGCCGGCTGCGCGCGGACGAGCTCGTCGCATCCGGGTATCTCGTGAGCGACGAGCCCGGGCTCGACGGCTGGGAGCTCCGGGAGCGGCGGGAGCTCAAGGGCTGGGCGGCCGACCGGTTCGTCCGCGTCTGAGGCGAAGGGCGCCCCGCTCAGGTCGGCTAGCATCGAGCGGTCATGGCGACCTTCTCGACTGCATTCCTCGGGTGCAAGGTCTCCCACACGGACGCGCAGGAGATCCGCGAGCGCCTTGCCGCCGACGGGCACGTGGAGGCCCGCGGCGACGTGGACGTGGCAGTGGTCAACACGTGCTGCGTCACGCACGAAGCCGTGCGCAAGTCGCGCCAAGAGGTGCGCCGGGCCGCGCGCCGCGCGCGGCATGTCTACGTGGCCGGTTGCGCGGCGAATCTGGAGAGGAGCTTCGAGGGCATGCCTGCGAACGTCGAGGTCGTCGCGCTTCCGAGCGAACGCGCGGCCGAGCACGTGGCCGACTCCGTCGGAGCACTCGGGTGCGTCCAGGCCGATGTCGGACTCGATCGCGTGCGCGCGTTCGTGAAGATCCAGGACGGCTGCAGCTTCTCGTGTGCGTTCTGCGTCATCCCCAAGGTTCGGGGAAGGTCGCGCAGCCGCGCGGCGGCCGCCGTCCTCGCCGAGGTCGAGCGGCGCGCGGCACAGGGGCATCGCGAGATCGTCCTCACCGGGATCAATCTCGGCTGCTACAGGGACCGCGCGGCCGGGTACGACCTCCCGCGGCTCGTTCGCGCCGTCGGTGAGAGCCCGGGGGTCGAGCGACTCCGTCTCTCCTCGATCGAGGTCAACCATCTCAGCGACTCGCTCGTGGCGGCCATGAGCGAGACTCCCGCCGTTTCGCCGCATCTGCACGTACCGCTTCAGTCCGGGGACGACGCGGTGTTGCGGACGATGGGCCGCCGCTACGACATCGCCACCTATCTTCGCCGTGTGGAGAAGGCTGAAGGATTCAACCTCACGACTGACGTCATCGTCGGCTTTCCGACGGAGAACGCCTCGGCCTTCGAGCGCACGGTGCGGGCGGTCGAGGAGGCAGGTATCACGAAGGTGCACGTCTTCCCATATTCGCCGCGCCCGGGCACGCGGACCGAAGCGGCGGACCCGGTTCCGACCGAGGTCAAGAAGGAGCGAAGCGCGAGGCTGCACGCGTTCTCCGCCGAGGCGTGCCGGCGCCGGTGGTCGGCCAAGCTCGGAGCGGAGGACACGGTGCTCGTGGACAGGCCGGGGCGAGGGTACGGCGACGACTACACGCCGTGGCTCGTCGACGCGCCCGCCGGGCGGTTCGTCCGTGTCCGCGCCCACGAGGTGACGGAGGAGGGGATCGTTGGCCTCGCAGCCTGACTGTCTCTTCTGCCAGCTCGTCCTGGAGGGAGAGCACGTAAACGCGGCGGACGGGTTCGTCGCGATCAAGGACATCAACCCGAAGGCGCCGGTGCACCTCCTCGTCCTCCCCGAGCGCCACGTGGACACGTTCCGCGACGTGCAAGAGTTCGAGGGCGACGAGGCGCAGCGCATGCTCGAGTTCGTCGCCGACACGGCGAGGAAGGCCGGGCTCGAGGATTACCAGGTGATCGTGAACGTCGGGCGCGGCGGCGGTCAGAGCGTCTTCCATCTCCACTGGCACGTGCTCGGCGGTGGGAGCCCGTTCGAATGAGCCTGATCGCGCGGATCGAGGACGAGCTCAAGCAGGCGATGCGCGCTCGCGACCAGGAGCGCACGGGCACGCTGCGGATGACGCTCGCGTCGCTTCGCTCGGCGGAGAAGGAATTGCAGCGGCCGCTGAAGGAGGACGAGGAGCTGCAGGTGCTACAGCGCGAGCGCAAGCGTCGTACCGAGGCGGCGGAGGCCTTCCGGGAGGGCGACCGGCCGGAGCAGGCCGAGAAGGAGGAGCGGGAGCTCGCGGTCATCGAGGAGTTCATGCCCGAACCGCTGTCGGAGGAGGACATCGAGGGGATCATCGACGACGCCATCGCCGAGACGGGCGCGACGTCGCTCCGCGATCTCGGCCGGGTGATGGCCGACGTCATGCCGCAGGTGGCAGGCCGGGCGGACGGCTCGACCGTCAGCCAGCTCGTGCGCGAGAAGCTCGCGTAGCTCCGGGCGATTTCGGCACATTCCGCGCGCCACACACGCGCATTTCCGCATTACGCTGAAATGCGGAGGGAGGCATGCGGTGGCCCCCGGGGCGATCAGCGCCGCCCGCCTCACTAAACTCAGTCTGTTGCAGGAAGTTCTCTCGGTTTCCAACGAGGTCGCGGCCGAGCTCGCCACGGTCGACGACGGCATTCTCGACACGCTCCGCGACCGGCTCGGCATCGCGCTGCTCCTGCGCGGCAACCGCCTTACGCTCGAGGGCGACGAGAGCCGCGTCGGGCAGGCGCGCGCGGTCGTCGACGAGCTCGTCGGCCTGGTCGAAGGCGGCCAGGCGATCGGACCGGGCACTGTCGACGCCGTCCTCGCCGCGCTCGCCGCCGCCGAAAATCCGCGCGAGATCTTCGAGGACGTCGTCTGGCGGCACCGCGGGACGAAGATCACGCCGAAGACGGTCAACCAGAAGCGCTACGTGGACGCGATCCGGAGCTGCACGATCACGTTCGCGGTCGGGCCGGCAGGCACCGGCAAGACGTATCTCGCGATGGCCCTCGCGGTCGCGGCCATGTCGGAGCGCGAGGTCAGCCGGATCATCCTGACGCGGCCGGCGGTCGAGGCCGGCGAGCGCCTCGGCTTCCTCCCGGGCGACCTGCTCGCCAAGGTCGACCCGTACTTGCGGCCGCTCTTCGACGCGCTCTACGACATGCTCGACGCCGACCGGCTCAACTCGTTCCTCGAGAAGGGGACGATCGAGGTCGCCCCGCTCGCGTTCATGCGCGGGCGCACGCTGAACGACTCATTCATCATCCTCGACGAGGCACAGAACACGACCCCGGAGCAGATGCAGATGTTCCTCACGCGGCTCGGCTTCGGCTCCAAGATCGTCGTCACGGGCGACGTGACCCAAGTCGACCTCCCGCGCGAGCAGGCCTCCGGCCTTATCCACGTGCGCGAGATCCTCGGCGCCATCGACGGCATCGAGTTCGTCGAGTTCGGAAACCAGGACGTCGTCCGCCACGTGCTCGTCCAGCGGATCGTCGAGGCGTACAAGCGCCATGCCGACGAGACGGGCACCCAGCGGCGCAAGTGATCGCCATCGAGGTGGAGAACCGGAGCGGCGCGGAGGTCGACGAGGCTGGCGCGGAGGCTCTCGCCCGCGAGGTGCTCGCCGCCGAGGGCATCTCGAGTGGCGACCTCGGGATCGCGTTCGCGCCGCGGGACGAGATGCGCGCGCTCAAGCTCGAGCACCTCGGGATCGAGGAGGCGACCGACGTGCTCTCGTTCCCGATCGACGAGCGCGACACGCTGCCCCCCGACGTCCCGCGTCAGCTCGGGGACGTCGTCCTCTGCCCTCAGGTGGTGGGGGAGGCGTGGCGGGCTCCGCTCGTCCACGGCCTCCTACACCTGCTCGGCTACGACCACGGCGACGAGATGGAGCGGCGCGAGCGCGCACTCCTCGGGGAGAGCTGATGGCGGGGCGGCAGCCGCCGGCGGTCCTCCGGAGCTTCAACTACGCGTTCGAGGGCGTCATCCACGTGCTGCGCACGCAGCGCAACATGCGGATCCACTTCGCCATCGCGGCGGGCGTCCTCATGCTCGCGTTCATCTACGACGTCACGCGACTCGAGCTGATCGCGCTCCTGATCTCGATCGCCTTCGTGCTGATCGCGGAGATGGTGAACACCGCGGTCGAGGCCACGATCGACCTATCGACGCCCTCCTTCGACCCCCTGGCGAAGGTCGCGAAGGACATCGCCGCCGGCGCGGTCCTCATCGCCGCGGCGAACGCCATCGCGGTCGGCTACCTGGTGCTTGCCGACCGCCTCGCGCGGCCGAGTGCCCGCCTTGTGAACGCCCTCGGGGACGCGCCGATCAACCTCACGGTGATCGCGCTCGTCCTCACTATGATCGTCGTCATCGCCGTCAAGGCGATCACCGGGCGCGGCACGCCCCTTCGCGGCGGCCTCCCGTCCGGCCATGCGGCGCTCGCCTTCGGCGGCTGGGCTTCGATCACCTTCATCGTCAGCGACCACCGCATCGTCGTCTCCTTCGTGGCGCTCATCATGGCGCTGCTCGTGTCGCAGACCCGCGTCGAGGCCGGGATCCACTCGACCTACGAGGTCGCGGCCGGCGCGGCCATCGGTACGCTCGTCACCTTGATCCTCTTCCAGGTGTTCCGATGACCACCGTCAAGCCACTGGCCGCCCTCCGCTCCCGCTCGGCCGAGCCGGGCTCCGCGCAGTGCCGGCGTCGTTGGCGGCACGCAGCTGCGCTCGCGGCGCCTCGCCGTACCGGCGTACTGTCTCGCACCACTCGCTTGCCGCGTTTGCCACCGACACCCCAGTGACGTGACGGATCAGGAGCTCTACGAAGCGGCAGTCGCAGCCTCCAAGGCCGCCTACGCCCCCTACTCGAAATTCCTCGTCGGCGCGGCGGCGCTCCTGCGTGATGGGCGTGTCGTCACGGGGGTGAACGTCGAGAACGCCTCGTACCCGCTCGGGATCTGCGCCGAGCGCTGCGCGATCTCGCGGGCCGTCGTCGAGGGGGCGAAGCCGGGCGACTTCGAGGCGATCGGGATCACCGCCTCCCCGTGCGGCGGCTGCCGCCAGTGGCTCCTCGAGTTCGGCTTCGACCGCGTTGCCTTCATGCACGAGGGCGAGCTCCTCGTCCGCCGGCCGGACGAGCTCCTGCCCGACTCCTTCGTTCTGTGAAGAGCGGCTTCGTCGCGGTCGCCGGCCGCCCCAACGTCGGAAAGTCGACGCTGGTGAACGCCCTCGCCGGCGGCAAGGTGGCTATCGTCTCCGACAAGCCGCAGACGACGAGGCGGCGAATCGCGGCAGTGGTGAATGGGGACGGGTATCAGCTCGTCCTCACCGACCTCCCCGGGTTCCAGCGACCGAGGGACGCGCTCACGGAGCGCATGCAGCGAACCGTCGACACGTCGCTCGAGGAGGTCGACACCCACCTGCTCGTTCTCGCGGCCGACGAGCGGATCGGAGCCGGCGACCGGTTCGTCGCCGAGCGCGTCTTCGCCTCGGGCCGGCCCGTCGTGATCGCGCTGAACAAGGTCGACCGGATCAAGCCCGCGCGGATCGCAGAACAGATTCAGGTCGCGTCCGCCCTCGGCGACTTCGACTCCCTGCATCCCGTGAGCGCGACCCGCGCGGAGGGCCTGGGCCCGCTACTCGACGATCTCGTCGCGCTCCTGCCCGAGGGCCCGCTCTACTTCGGCGAGCAGGAGAAGACCGATCTCCCGCTCGAGGCGCGGGTCGCCGAGCTCGTGCGAGAACAGGCCCTCGCCCTCACGCGCGAGGAGGTGCCGCACGCGATCGGCGTCGAAGTCGACGAGCTCGAGGAGAGACGGGTGCACGCGACGGTCTTCGTCGAGACGGAGTCCCAGAAGGGCATCCTCATCGGCAAGGGCGGCGGCATGATCCGGGCGATCGGATCGGGGGCACGGCCCGAGATCGAGCGCCTGCTCGGGGGCCACGTCTACCTCGAGCTGCAGGTCAAGGTGCGGCCGCACTGGCGCCGTGACGAGAATGTGCTCGAACGATTCGGAATCTAGAGGAGGGAACTTGGCAGCTCTGACCGCGTTGCAGTTCGAGGAACGGCTCAACCGCTATCTCTACGAGCGCTCGGAGGAAGCCCGCGCCGTGCGTGTGGGGGAGAAGGAGACAAGCGAGCAGGCGGAGATCGTCGCCCGCTACGCCGACCTCTTCACGCGGGAGCAGCACGAGTCGCTTCGCGCCGAGGAGGAGGCTGCGACAGGGGACGAGCTTGAGCGCCTGTATCGACTCCGCGAGGCCTGCCTCGGCGGAATCGTCGTGGGCGAGCTCGCCGAACGCTCGGACCGCTTCGAGAACGAGCTCCTGGCGGCGCGGGTCGAGTTCCGCGGCGAGTCGCTTCCGCTGCGCTCGGCGCAGGCGATGCTGGCGATCCTCGACGAGTACGGCGACCGGGACGAGCTGGGTGACCTCGCCGCTGACGCCTCCGCCGGGTTCAACGACGAGCGCCTCGAGCTCATGGCGGCCGGCGAGGCGCTCGACGCCGAGCTCTCCGGCGACCACAATCCGGTTCGTCGCAGCGCTGAGCGGAAGCGCATCGACCTCCACGAGCTCGCGGGCGCGCTCGGCCGTGCAGTGCGCGAGCAGGACGAGTCCTTCGCGCTGCTTCGGGAGCGGTGGGCCGACCGCATCCTCGGCGAGGAGCGCGACGCCGAGCCGGCCTCCTACCACGTCTCCTACCTTCGCCGGCTCTCGCCCCTCGCGGACACGTACACGAAAGAACGCTCGGTACCCGTGTGTCTCGAGAGCCTCTCGCGCCTCGGCTTCGACCTCGCCGCCGAAGAGCACATCCGACTCGATCTGGATGACCGCCCACAGAAGAACCCGCGGGCCTGCGTGATCGCCTCCGACCCGCCCACCGTCGTCCACTTGATCACCCGCGCGCAGGGCGGGCTCCACGACTACCAGGGGCTCCTCCACGAAGCAGGACATGCGCTCCACTACGCGGGCGTCGACCCGGCCCTCTCCTACACCTTCCGCCGGCTCTCGCGCGACCACGCGCTGACCGAGATCTACTCGTTCCTGCTCGAGTCAGTGAGCCGCGAGCCCGGCTGGCACGCGGAGCACTTCGACCTCACTTCGGACGAGGCGGAGGACCGAGCCGAGGCGACGCGGTTCCTCGACGTCCTCCTGTTCCGCCGCTACGGGGCGAAGCTCGACTACGAGCTCGAGCTCTGGGCCGACTTCGAGCACGCCCCCGACTACGCGCCGAGGTACGCGGAGCGGCTGCGCGAGGCCACCGGCTTCCGCTACCGGCCGGACGGCTATCTGGCCGACATGGACGACGGCTTCTACTCGGCCGACTATCTGCGCGCCTGGATCCGCGCGGCGCAGCTCCGCGCATACCTGCGCGAGTCGGTCGGGGGCGACTGGTGGGAGCAGCCCGAGACGGGCGTTTTCCTCCGCGAGCTCTTCGCCGAGGGAACGCGGCCGTCGAGCGAGGACATCGCCGCGCGCATCGGCTTCGACCCGCTCGACACGCGCCCGCTCGTCCAGGAACAGCTCGCCGCGTCCTGAGACCGTTGACGAAAGTGCACGGCCCTCGGATGAGGGATGCGCGGTTTTTGCTGCCGATATGTCATGTGCGGCATGGACGAGGAGATCCAACACCACTCGAAGCGGATCAGGCGGCGGCGACGTCACAGGACCTCGGTGACGAACATCAACGTATTCGCGCTGAGCGCGGGCGCGGAGCCTGCAGCACGCCTGGCTCCGGCTGCGCCCGAGGCGCTTCCCGAGCCGGCTCGGCCGGCCCACCTCGAGGACGAGGATCTCTTCGGCGAGCGCCTGGTCTCCCCCGAGTGGCTCGAACGGCGTGCGAAGCGGCTCGAGAAGCAGGAGCAGGATCTGAAGCTGCGCGCCCTCGAGATCGAACGGCGCGAGATCGCGCTCGACGAGCGCGAAGCGCGCTTCGAGGCGGACATGTACCTGCGCGAGGACGAGATCGAGGCGCGCGAGCAGCATCTCCGCGACCTCGAGGCGCGACTCGGGCAGAAGGAATCCGACCTCGGGGTCTTCGTCGCACGCGTGCAAGGCGGCCTCCTGGCCGACGCGGGCTAGCCGGCACCTCCCGGCTACACTGACTTCATGGCGCAGGCGCCTGCTCTTCCGGGCGGGTTCGAGCTTCCTCTCGAGCCCAGGCTGCCCCGCATCGGATCCGTCGACCAGGTCGCGGTGGAGGAGCGCGCGGCGTCACTCGCCCGCCGCTCGATCAAGCGGGAGTCGAAGCTCTTTGCGCTCGATCTCGCCGTGCGGATGATGGACCTGACGACTCTCGAGGGCGCCGACACCCCGGGCAAGATCGCCGCGCTCTGTTCGAAGGCGATGCGCCCAGATCCCTCCGACCTGACCGTGCCGCCGGTGGCCGCGGTCTGTATCTATCCCAACCTCGTGCCCGTGGCGCTCGAGCGCGTGCGCGAAAGCGGTGTCAGGGTCGCCTCGGTCGCGACGGCATTCCCCTCCGGGCAGTCGCCGCTCGAGATCAAGGTCGAGGAAGCGGCGCGGGCGGCCGAGATGGGCGCCGACGAGATCGACATGGTCATCAACCGCGGGGCGTTCCTCGCGGGCGACTACGCAAGGGTCTACGACGAGGTCCCGCAGGGTGAAGGAGGCCTGCGGCGAGGCGCACCTCAAAGTGATCCTCGAGACCGGCGAGCTCGGCACCTACGACAACGTCCGCCGCGCGAGCCTGCTCGCGATCGCCGGCGGCGCCGACTTCATCAAGACGTCCACCGGCAAGATCCAACCGGCCGCGACGCTCCCCGTCACGCTCGTCATGCTCGAGGCGATCCGCGACGTCTACGAGGAGACCGGGCGCAAGATCGGGATGAAGCCCGCGGGCGGCATCAGACACGCCAAGCAGGCCGTCCAGTACCTCGTGCTCCTGCACGAGACGCTCGGAGTCGAGTGGATGACGCCAGACCTTTTCCGCTTCGGCGCCTCGTCGCTCCTGAACGACGTCCTCCTCCAGATCCGCAAGGAGAAGACGGGCCGCTACCAAAGCCCGGACTACTTCACCATTGACTGAGATCGAAAAGCGCCAAGACCGCTCGCCGGTCCCTTCCGCCTTCGACTACGCCCCCGCGCCGGAGTCGCGCGAGATCGTCTCCCTCGAGGAGCGCTACGGCCTCTTCATCGGAGGCGAGTGGGTCGAGCCGAAGTCGGGGGAGCTCCACCCTACGGTCAGCCCGGCCAGCGAGGAGGAGCTCGCGCAGGTCGCGTACGCCGACGCCGAGGACGTCGCCCTCGCGGTCGAGTCGGCGCGCGACGCATTCGAGAACGGCTGGTCGGACATCGCACCGAGCGAGCGGGCGAAATACCTCTTCCGCATCGCGCGCATCCTCCAGGAACGCTCGCGCGAGTTCGCCGTCCTCGAGTCGCTCGACGGAGGCAAGCCGATCCGGGAGTCCCGCGACGTCGACCTTCCGCTGGCGGCCGCGCATTTCTTCTACTACGCCGGCTGGGCGGACAAGCTCGAGTACGCCTTCCCGAACCGCAAGCCGAAGCCGGTCGGCGTGGCGGGCCAGGTCATCCCCTGGAACTTCCCGCTCCTCATGCTCTCCTGGAAGATCGCGCCCGCACTCGCGGCCGGGAACACCGTTGTGCTGAAGCCGGCGGAGTCGACGCCGCTGACCGCGCTCCTCTTCTGCGACGTCGTCCGCCAGGCCGAGCTCCCGCCCGGAGTCGTCAACATCGTCACGGGCGACGGGCGCGCCGGCGCGGAGCTCGTCAAGCATCCAGGGGTCGACAAGGTCGCCTTCACCGGGTCGACCGAAGTCGGCAAGGAGATCCAGCGCGCCGTGGCCGGCACGGGCAAGCGGCTCACGCTCGAGCTCGGCGGAAAGGCGGCGAACATCATCTTCGACGACGCGCCGCTCGACCAGGCCGTGGAGGGGATCATCAACGGCATCTACTTCAACCAGGGCCACGTCTGCTGCGCCGGCTCACGGCTGCTCGTCCAGGAGTCCATCCACGAGCAGGTGATCGCGAAGCTGAAGCGCCGGATGGGGACGCTGCGCGTGGGCGATCCGCTGGACAAGAACACCGACATCGGGGCGATCAACTCGAAGCAGCAGCTCGAGAAGATCAAGGAGCTCGTCGCGGCCGGCGAGGAGGAGGGCGCGGAGATCTACCAGCCGCCGTGTCGGCTTCCCGAGACGGGGTGGTGGTTCCCGCCGACCGTCTTCACCAACGTGGCGCAGAGCTACCGGATCGCGCAGGAGGAGATCTTCGGCCCGGTTCTCTCCGTGCTGACCTTCCGGACCCCGGACGAGGCGGTCGAGAAGGCGAACAACACGCCGTACGGCTTGTCGGCGGGGGTCTGGACGGAGAAGGGCTCGCGGATCCTCTCCATGGCGCAGCGCCTACGGGCGGGGGTCATCTGGGCGAATACGTACAACCGGTTCGACCCCGCCTCGCCCTTCGGTGGGTACAAGGAGTCCGGCTTCGGCCGCGAGGGCGGGCGGCACGGGCTCGAGCCCTATCTGAGGTTCGAATGAACGCGCGCGAGACACAGGGGCCACCCCGAACCACCACCCACCTTCAGGCTAACGGCGCGGGACGCGCCTGTGGCGCGCGGAATGGGGAAAGAGCGTGAGGCTTCCAGTCAACAAGACGTACAAGCTCTACGTCGGCGGCTCGTTTCCCCGGTCGGAGTCCGGCCGCTCCTACGCGGCCGAGGGCGCCAACGTGGCCTGTGCCTCCCGCAAGGATCTTCGCGACGCTGTCCGCGCGGCGCGCGAGGCCTTCTCCAAGTGGGCTTCGATGACCGCCTACAACCGCGGCCAGGTGCTCTACCGGGTGGCCGAGATCATGGAGGGCCGCCGGGCCCAGTTCGCCGAGCTCATCGGCGACGAAGCCGAGGTCGACGCCGCGATCGACACCTGGGTCTGGTACGCGGGCTGGGCGGACAAGCTCGCCCAGGTCCTCGGGGCCTCGAACCCGGTCGCGGGACCGTACTTCAACTTCACCGTGCCCGAGCCGACCGGGGTCGTCGGCGTCGTCGCGCCGGAGGAGCCCGCGCTCGCGGGCTTCGTCTCGCGTCTCGCTCCCGTCATCGTCGGCGGCAACGCGGCAGTTGTCGTGGCGTCCGAGAAGCGACCCCTCGCGGCGGTCACGCTCGCAGAGGTGCTGGCCACCTCCGACGTTCCGGGCGGCGTGGTCAACGTCCTCACCGGCCGGAAGGCCGAGCTCTCGCCTGTGCTCGCGAGCCACATGGATGTGAACGCCGTCGACCTCTCCGGCGCCGAGGACCGCGCCGAGCTCGAGCGGCTCGCGGCGGACAACGTCAAGCGCGTCGTCTCGGACGGGGACGGCCAGTCGCCCTGGCATGTCGCGGCGTTCCTCGAGCTCAAGACCGTCTGGCACCCGATCGGCGTCTAGGCCAATCGTCCCCTAGACTCAGCACGTCGCCCATGGCCCTTCGGCTCGAAGAGCTCGCCAAGACGATCGACTGCACGCTGCTCGACCCGCACGCCCGGGCGCAGGAGCTCGAGGACGCGTGCCTGCGTGCGCGCGAGGTTCACCTCGCCTCTCTCTGCGTCCTGCCCAAGCATGTCTCGGCGACGGCCGAGCACCTGCGGGGCTCCGACGTGAAGGTCTGCGCCGTCGTCGGGTACCCGGAGGGGGCGGCAGTGGCCAAGGCGAAGGTCGCGGAGGCGGAGCGGTGCCTCGACGAGGGCGCCGGCGAGCTCGAGTTCGCGCTCAACGTGAGAGCGATGCTCGCCTGCGACTTCGCCCTCGTCCGCGACGAGCTCATCGCGTTCGCGAGGACGGTCCGCATGCGGAGCGCGAACGGCGGCCGCGGCGACGCCGTGCTGAAGGCGATCATCGGGACCGGTCGTCTCGACGACAAGCGCAAGAAGCTCGCGTGCAAGGTCGTCGAGCTGGCCGAGGTCGACTTCGCCCAAGCGTCCGGCAACGGCGCTTCGGTGACCGTTCACGACGTCGAGCTCCTGCGCGACTACCTCCCGGAGAGCGTCAGCGTGAAGGCCTCGGGCGGCGTCGACACGCTGGACGACGCCCTCGCGATGGTCAATGCGGGGGCGGGCCGGATCGGCTCGCAGCTCGCGCTCGACATCTTGGCTCACGCAGCGAAGCTCGACCGCGTGCCGTCGTGAGCCGCTTTCGACAGGCCATCTCCGAGGGCGACGGGATCTCCGTCGTCCCGATGCTCCACGGGGACGTCGAGGATCTCGCGCGGCTGGCCGAGGAGGCCGGCGCCGAGGCGGTCGCGGTCCAGGCCTCCGACCTCGCCCGCGTGCGCCCCGGCACGTCGCTTGCGGTGCTCGTTCGTGGCGGGGATCCCGGGGAGCTGATCGAAGCCGGAGCCGACGCCTGGATCGTCCGCTTCGGCGAGGAGGCCGATGCGGCAGTCGCGCGCGCACGGGAGCTCGAGCTGGACTGCGCGGTCGAGGTTCGCGACGAGGAGGCGCTCGAGGAGGCGCTCGAGGAGATCGACCCGGACATCATCCTCATCTCCGAGCAGGGGCTCGAGGACGACGAAGAGGACCTGGAGCGGACGCTCGACCTCCTCGCAGATGTTCCCGCGGGGAAGCTCGTGATCTCCGAGGCGCGGGTGATCGCGCGGGAGCAGGTCGTCGCGCTCGAGCGCGCGGGTGTCGACGCGATCCTCGTCGGTGGCGAACACCTCAAGGCCTCATCCGACTTCTCGGCTGCACTCGCCGAGCTGACAGGCCGCTAGCCGGTCGTCGTGAAGAGCTGGTCCGGCCTCGCCTGGAGGCCGAGCGCGGTGGCGATTGCGTGGTCGGCGCGCCTGACCGCGAGCTCACCCTTGACCGCCAACTGGGTCGACTCTTTGGCGAGGTCGTCGACCTCCTTCTTCCTCGTCGCGAGGAACGGGTCGTCGAGCGCGATCTCTAGCTCCTTCGCGATGAGCGCGAGGCTGTCACGGCTCTGCTGCAGGCCCTCGGTGAGCTGCTTGGCGTCCGAGGCGACCTTGTCGATACTCGCTAGCCCTCGCGCCGCCTCGAGCTCCGCGGCGATCAGGGCGTCGATCTTGTCGACTGCTTCCTGTCCGCGCTGCGCCGCTGCGATCACCGCGCCCCGATCTTCGTCCGCCGCTGCTTGGGAGATGTCGGCGAAGGCCACACGGAGCTCCTCTTCGGCGTCCGTCCGCGAGTCCTCGGCGGCTCGGTAGGCGTGGTAGAGCGACCTTGCGCGGGCCTCCTGGTCGGTCCCTCCGCAGGCCGTGACGAGGGCGGCCGCAAGCGCGACGACAGCTGCGATCTTCAGCGTCACGGTGATCGAGGGTACCCATCAGCCCGAAGCGCGGCGTCTGGCATCATGCGTTCGTGAATCGCGCGTCACGGTGGGCGGCGGCGGCTGCCCTCTCTTTCATCGTCGTCTCGCTCTCCGTCGTCGGCTGCGGCGGCGACGGCTCGGCGGCGGCCGAACCGGCGCCGCCGAGCCCGACTGCGGCCTCCGAGCCCGCGTGTCCCACTTCGTGGAAGGCCGGCTGGCAGAAGCTCGCCAACCAGATCGATGCGGCCGTCTTCTGTCCGAGCTGGCTCCCTGATCCGCTCACCGGGAAGATCGGCGGCCGGTGGCAGGCCGTGCACTCTGTCACCCCTCAGGGCAGCTACCTGATCAGCTTCATCTGGTTCGAGCGCGGCTCCGGCGAGGTTCACATCAACCTGCGCGGGTATCCGGGCGAGACGAAGGTGCCCGAGTGCAACGGGGAGCCATGCTTCAGCGGCCAAAGAGGCACGCGGGAGGTCGCGGGGAGGACGGTCGACGTCTACACCGTCAACCGCGGCGCAGACACCTGGCATGCCCTGTACTCCTGGAAGGAGGACGGGTCCCTCTACTCGGTCAGCCAGCACGTCGTGCCCGAGCTGGGGCTCTCGTACAGCCGCGTGGTCGAGAGCCTCGATCGCATCATGGCCGGTCTCGTGAAGATCGAGCCCCAGCAGTCCTGACGTGCGCCTGACCAGGAAGCAGTTCGTCGCCGGCGGGGCCGCGGCCCTCGGCGCGGCGGGCATCTACGAGCTCGTCGACCGCTTCGCGACCGCGCCGGAGCGGGAGAGCACGCGGGTCCTCCCCTCTGAGCAGCACGTGCTCGGCCGTCCCCAGGTGATCGTCGACAACGGCGTCGAGGTCGTCGTCCCGCCCCTCCATCACGAGGTCGTGACCGCCCTGCTGAACGTCGAGCCGACGCCCGCCGCCCTCAGTGAGGCGCGCGCGACTCTCAGCGGGACGCTGCAGGAGCTCGACGCTCGCTACGAGCCGGCGCCCAAGGGCATTTCGATCAGCATTGGCTGGGGGCTGCCGTACTTCGACCGCTACGTCTCGGAGCTCGCCGAGGAGCATCTCCCCGTCGATCTCCGCGCGTCGAAGGCGGCCGGGAGGCGGGTGCGGGGGGTCATCGACGCAATCCGCTTTCCAAGCGACCCAGAGGATCTCATCCTCGAGGATAACGATGTCGCCATTTTCCTGCGCAGCGACAGCCGCGACTTCATCGCCGACGCCTCGGCGGCCCTCTTCGACGAGACGAAGGGGCTGTTCTCGCTCACGAGCATCCGGCGCGGGTTCGCCGGCGGCGGCTTCGACGGCAGCCAGAGCCTCCCGAAGCAGATGGCCATGGCCGCGGGCATCGGCGGCGCCGAGCTCATCCCCGAAACCGCCGAGCTCTTCCTCGGCTTCACGTCGACCCAGAAGGCCGGGCTCGGCCCGCCGGGAATCGCCAACTTCGAGACCCTTCCCGGCTACACGGACCAGTTTCCCAGCGGCTATTTCCTTGGCGGGACGGCCATGCACCTCTCGCACCTCTTCGAGGACGTCGAGGCGTGGTACCTCAACTTCGACTTCTCCGAGCGCGTGTCGACGACCTTCAAGCCGGGTCTCGAAGTGAAGGCGGGGACCCAGACAGTGCCCCAGGACGCAGAGGACGCCGACAACTCGACGGCGGTCGAGCAGGACGCCGAGCGCTACGACGCGGTCGGACACAGCTCGGTCATGCAGCCGGCGTCTCGGCTGGCGGCCGACGTGACCGGAAACGATGGCATCGTCTATCCGAAGGGAACGGCCGTTCCGCAGCGCGCGGACTTCAACACACTGGACAACCCGTTCTTCTGGAGCGCGCGGCCCGACGTGGACGGGCAGAGTGACGAGGCGGCCGCGGGTCTCCACTTCGTCGTCTTTACGCCGACGAGCGACGACTTCCACCGCACACGGCTCGCCATGGACGGGATCCTCCCGGACGGCACGAGCATCCCGCTCCATCCGCGCTCCCGCGGGCAGGGCTTCAACTCGATCCTGCAGACGACGCACCGGCAGAACTTCCTCGTCCCGCCGCGCCGGAACCGCTCGTTCCCCCTCTCCGAGCTGCTCTAGCCGAAGAATGCCTTGGCGACGTCGAACCAGTGCGGCGGCACGGTCTTGAGCTTGGCGACCGCGTCCGCGAGCGAGACCTCGACGATGTCGTCGCCATGGAGCGCGGCCATCGTCCCGAACTTCCCCTCCTCGACGAGATCGGCGGCCTTGAGCCCATAGCGCGTCGCCAGCACGCGGTCGCGGGCCGTCGGGGAGCCGCCGCGCTGCACGTGGCCGAGGACCGTGACGCGGCTCTCGAAGCCGGTGCGCTCCTCGATCTCCCTCGCGAGCTGCTCGCCTACTCCGCCGAGGCGGACGTGGCCGAACTGATCCGTCGCAGGCGCATCCTGTGCCACCTGGCGCTTCTCCCCCGACGCATAGGTCAGTTCGTACCCCTCGCTGACCACGACAATCGAGAAGTCCTTGCCGCGCTCGTGCCGCCGGCGCAGGTCCTCGCAGGCGTCCTCGACGGTGATTGGCTGCTCCGGGATGAGGATGACGTCGGCGCCGCCGGCGATGCCGCTCATGACGGCGATCCAGCCTGTGTGGCGACCCATCACCTCGACGACCATGACGCGGTTGTGCGACTCGGCGGTCGTGTGCAGGCGGTCGATCGCCTCCGTGGCGATCGAGACGGCGGTGTCGAAGCCGAACGTGTAGTCGGTCGCCGAGAGGTCGTTGTCGATCGTCTTCGGCACGCCGACGACGGGGAAGCCGTGCTCGGCGAAGAGTTGAGCCGCCACGCCCAGCGTGTCCTCGCCGCCGATCGCCACGAGGGCCTCGAGCGACTGGGCGCGGAAGTTCTCCAGCACCCGCTCGACGCCGCCGTCCGTCTTGTACGGGTTCGTCCTTGTCGTGCCGAGGATCGTCCCCCCGCGTGGAAGGATTCCCGAAATCTCCCGCGGCCCGAGCTCCATGAAACGGCCGTCGACGAGCCCGCGCCAGCCCTCACGGATGCCGAGCGTCGTGTGCCCGCGCGCAAGGGTGCGCCGCGTCACGGCGCGGATGACCGCGTTCAGGCCCGGACAGTCTCCACCGCCCGTCAGAACTCCGACCTTCTTCGCCATCGATCTAACTTCGGGCGTGGCCGGTCGTCTTTTGCCCCAAACGTCTCGGGAGCTGCATGGAGGGGAGACTGATGCCGAAGGCGGGGGTCGAACCCGCACGGGGCGAAGCCCCACTGGATTTTGAGTCCAGCGCGTCTACCAGTTCCGCCACTTCGGCAGGAGGCATCGGAGGAATGGTATCCGCATAGTTGCTGGACGGTCCTGGCGGCGTCATAATGGCGCCCCAACAAAGCGGCCCGGCCTGGCGTGAGCCCCGGTGTCCGCTTCTGCAAGACCCTTCACGGCGAATGCTCGCCATGGGCAGCGTCGAGAGAAAACAGTCGGGCGAACGAGGAGGCGCAGTGAGTAGAAAGACACTTTTGTCGGCACTCGCGTTGGTGATCGGAGCACTCGCTCTGCTCGCCGCCGGTTGCGGCGGGGGCAGCAGCGGAGACGACCGGCGGCGCAGGAAGCACGAGGCGGCGGCGGCGGCAAGGCCGTCAAGATCGTCTCCGACCTGCCGCTGCAGGGCTCGTCGGGGGCTCAGACGGAAAGCATGAACAACGCGATCAAGCTCTACCTCGATTCGATCGGTGGGAAGGTCGGGAACTTCACCGTCTCCTTCCAGGCATTCGACGACTCGACGGCCGCGAAGGGGGCCTGGGACGAGGCCACGTGTGCGGCCAACGCGCGCAAGTACGCCGAGGACTCTTCCATCCTGGGCGTGATCGGGACGTACAACTCGGGCTGTGCGGAAATCGAGGTCCCGATCGCGAACGATGCCTCGCTCGCGTACGTGAGCCCCGCGAACACAGCGGTCGGGCTCACCCATGTTGGCGTCGGCTCCCAGCCCGGCGAGCCGGACAAGTACTACCCGAGCGGCGTTCGCAACTACGCTCGCGTCGTCGCGTCGGACGACTTCCAGGGCCAGGTCGACGCTTCGTACATGAAGGACAAGCTCGGCGTCACGAAGGTCTACATCCTGGACGACAAGGAGGCCTACGGGAAGGGCGTTGCCGACGCCTTCGAGCAGTCCGCGAAGGACATCGGCCTCACCGTTGCCGGGCACACCGGCTGGGACGCGAACGCCCAGAACTACAAGGCGCTCATGACCCAGGTGAAGGCCTCGGGGGCAGACGGCGTCTACATCGGCGGGATCGCCTGCCTCAACGGCGGACAGCTGGTCAAGGACAAGGTCTCGACCGTCGGCGACAACAACGCGGTGAAGCTGATGGTCTCCGACGGCTTCGTCCTCGACTCGCTCTTCGACGAGGCGGGAGCCGACGTCCTCGCCGGCACGTATGGGAGCGCTCCTGTGCTCAACCCGGAGGACCTGACCGGAGCGGGGAAGACCTTCCTCGACTCCTACACGGCGAAGTACGGCTCACCGGAGGTCTATACGGCCTACGCTGCGGCCGCCGCGCAGGCACTCCTGGACGCGATCGGCCGCTCGGACGGCTCCCGCGAGGACGTCGTCGCGAAGCTGTTCCAGACGAACATCACCGACGGCATCGTCGGGCCGATGTCGTTCAACGCGAACGGCGACCCGAAGCAGGGCCTCATCTCGGTTTTCCAGGCGAACGCAAGCGGTCCGCCGTGGAAGTTCATGGAGGCAGTGAAGGTCAACGCGACGTCGTGATAGTCGAGTAGTCAAGGAAACGAGAGGGCCGGTCTTGACCGGCCCTCTCGTTTCCGTCATAACCTCCGCCTGTGGCGACCGCTGACACTGCATCTGGACCGGCGTTTGAGCGTCGCCTCCCGATCTCCCAGATCATCCTCTGGGTCGTCGGGGCCGTTCTCGCGGCCCTCATCGGCTACTGGCTGATCAAGAACGCGGTCGAGTCGCCGGACCGTTTCCTCGAGGTCACGCTGATCGGGATCACGAACGGCTCGATCTACGCGCTCGTCGCGCTCGGCTACACGCTCGTCTACGGGATCATCGAGCTGATCAACTTCGCCCACGGGGACAACTTCATGCTCGGGACGTTCCAGACGAACGGGATCGTCAACGACGGCACGTTCCAGATCCCCTTCTTCCCGACGTCGTTCGTCCTCGCGATCCCGCTCGGCACGGCAGCAACCGCGAGCTCGTCGGGCGGCCAGAAGATCTACACGATTTTGATGTGCCTGTTCTTCTCGATGCTCTTCTGCATGGTCATCAACGTCTCGATCGAGCGCATGGGCTACAAGCCGCTCCGTAACCAGCCGCGACTCGTCCCGCTCATCACAGCGCTCGGGTTCTCGTTCATCCTCCAGGACGTCGGTCTCATCTGGAAGGGCGCGGGCCCCCAGCCGCTGCCGAACATCCTCCCGACCGGCACGATCTTCAGCTGGCGGGGTGCCACCTACGCCTGGGACGACTTCATCGTCATCGCGGTCACGATTCCGCTGCTCATCGCGCTCACCTATCTCGTGCGAAGTACGCGCTCGGGGAAGGCGATGCGCGCGACCGCGCAGGACATGGACGCCTCCTCGATGATGGGCATCAACGTCGATCGCACGATCTCGTTCACCTTCGCGCTCGGGGGCGCGCTCGCGGGCGCCGCAGGCGCGATCTACGCCCTCTACATCGGGACGACGAAGTTCGACCTCGGCTTCCGGCTCGGCCTCTTCGCCTTCACCGCGGCCGTGCTCGGCGGAATCGGCAATCTCAGCGGCGCCGTGCTAGGGGGAATCGTGCTCGGGCTCATCCAGGCCTACACCGAAGGCTTCTGGGACGCGCGCTGGACGACGACGATCGTCTTCAGCGTGCTCATCGCGATCCTCGTGTTCCGACCCTCGGGCATCCTCGGAGAACAGGTGCCGGAGGGGCAATGAGCGACGAGGTCGGCCAACAGGCGCCCAATGCGAGGGGGCCGCGGGCCACCACGTCTACCTGGCGCGCTTCCTGGCGTCGTTATCGGAGGGAGCACAAGTGGCTTCGGTGGGCGATCCCGCTCGCCGTCATCGTGCTTGCCTTCTCGTATCCATGGTGGGGCCTCGAGGGCCCGCTCTCGTTCCTCTTCAACGACGGCCTCGGGATCGACAACGACACGCTCTTCAACATGTCGGTCTACGTCATGCTGGCCCTCGGCCTGAACGTCGTCGTGGGCTACGCGGGCCTCCTCGACCTCGGGTACGTCGCCTTCTTCGCTCTCGGTGCCTACACCCTCGGCTGGTTCGGCTCGGGACTGTTCGCCACCCGCGACATCCACTTCCTCGACACGAACGCGGCGCGTCTCCCGGGCATCCATCTGTCCTTCTGGGCGGTCGTGCTCATGGCGGGAGCCGTGTGCGCCTTCGCAGGCGTGCTCATTGGGTGGCCGACCCTGCGTCTGCGCGGGGACTACCTGGCCATCGTCACGCTCGGCTTCGGCGAGATCATCCCGGACGTCTTCCGGAACGGGGACAGCATCGCCGGGCACAACCTGACCAATGGCGTTCGCGGCGTCACGCAACTCGACCGCCCCGGCTTCGGCGACACCCTCCACAACGCGACGGGAGGGATCCTGCCAGTCCGCTACAACTCGCTCGAGCTGCGCCCGTGGTTCTGGACGATCCTCGTGATGATGCTCGTCACGATCTTCGTCAACCTGCGGCTCCGCGACTCGAAGCTGGGGCGGGCGTGGATCGCGGTCCGCGAGGACGAGATCGCCGCCTCGGCGATGGGCGTGCCGCTCATGCGCACGAAGCTCTGGGCCTATGCGATCGGCGCCATCTTCGGCGGCTTCGCCGGCGCCGTGTACGGCTCCTTCATCAACGGCATCTTCCCGACAGGCTTCTCGTTCCAGATCTCGGTGATCGTGCTCGTCATGGTCATCGTGGGCGGCATGGGAAACATCTGGGGTGTCATCGCCGGCGCGATGCTCGTCTCCTGGCTCAACTTCCGCGGCCTCGACAAGATCGGAGACTGGATCAACGGGGGCATTCCCGGCACGGGCAACGACATCGCGATCGCGAAGTACAAGTTCGGGATCTTCGGCGGGTTGCTCGTGATCATGATGTTGTTCAGGCCCCAGGGCCTCATCCCGAGCTCGCGACGCCAGGCGGAGCTCGCCGAGGCCGAGCCAGGCCTACCTCTACGACGTCGAGGCGGACGAGGCCCGAGCCTGATGGCGGAGAAAGGCAACATCCTCGAGGCGGTCAAGGTCCGGAAGGAGTTCGGCGGGCTGATCGCAGTGAACGACGTGGACTTCCTCATCCCGCGCGGCTCGATCGTGAGCCTGATCGGCCCGAACGGCGCCGGCAAGACGACGTTCTTCAACATCCTCACGGGCGTGTACAAGCCGACCTCGGGCGGGGTAGTCTTCGACGGCACCCCCATCAGCGGGCTGCCGCCGCACAAGGTGACCGCCCTCGGGGTGGCCCGCACCTTTCAGAACATCCGGCTCTTCCACAATATGACGGCGCTCGAGAACGTCCTCGTGGCCATGCACAGCCGCATCAAGGGCGGCGTCTGGCGCTCCATCCTCCGCACGCCGGCCTTGAAGCGGGAGGAGCAGGGCGCGCGCGACCGGGCGCGCGAGCTGCTTGCCTTCTCGGGGCTCCCGGGCAGAGGCGACGCTTACGCGAAGAACCTCTCGTACGGAGACCAGCGCCGCCTGGAGGTGGCGCGTGCGCTCGCCTCGGAGCCGCAGCTCCTACTCCTCGACGAGCCGACCGCGGGCATGAACCCTGAGGAGACCGCCAACTTCACGTCCTTTGTCGCAGAGCTCCGAGCCGAGCACGACATCACGGTGCTCCTGATCGAACACGACATGCGCGTCGTGATGGGCATCTCCGATCGCGTCACCGTGCTCGACTACGGCGAGAAGATCGCCGAGGGGCTGCCGAAAGAGATCCAGCACGACGAGCGCGTCATCGAGGCCTACCTCGGAACGGCGGCGACGGCATGAAGCTCCCCTGGCAGAAGGAGGGCGGCAACGGACAGCCGGCACGCGTCGCGACCGAGGAAGGCGTCATCCTCAAGCTCGACGCCATCCACACCTACTACGGGACGATCCACGCGCTCAAGGGCGTCTCGCTCGAAGTGCGCGCCGGCGAGATCGTGACGCTCATCGGTGCGAACGGGGCCGGAAAGTCGACGACCCTTCGCTCGATCAACGGTCTCAACCACCCGCGTGAGGGCAGGATCGTCTTCCAGGGCACGGACATCACCGAGGAGGCTCCGCACAACATCGTGCAGATGGGCATCTCGCAATCGCCGGAAGGGCGGCGGATCTTCCCGCGCATGAGCGTCCTCGAGAACCTCGAGATGGGGGCCTACCAGCGCAGAAGGGGCCCGAGATCCAGGAGGATCTCGAGCGCGTGTACGCGCTCTTCCCACGGCTCAAGGAGCGCCTCCAGCAGAAGGCGGGGACGATGTCGGGCGGGGAGCAGCAGATGCTCGCCATGGGCAGAGCACTCATGGCCCGGCCCAAGCTCCTTCTCCTCGACGAGCCCTCGATGGGCCTCGCCCCGATTTTCGTCGAGAAGATCTTCGAGATCATTCGCGAGATCAACGCGCAGGGGACGCCGATCCTGCTCGTCGAGCAGAACGCGCTCATGGCGCTCGACACGGCGACTCGCGGCTACGTGCTCGAGACAGGGCACATTGCGCTCGCCGACGACGCGAAGAAGCTGCGCGACAACGAGCAGGTTCGCAAGACCTACCTCGGCGAGGCATAGCTGCTTCGCTGGCCGGCCAATCTCGGCCGCTGTTGTCTTAGTAACACAGTGTTACGAGCACGACGAGCCGCTGGTCGGTCGCCCAAGAGCTGCGGCGCCTCAGCAAGTAACACAGTGTTACTTGGCGTTCTTTCGCTGCCCGCCGCAGGAACGCGGCTAGTGCGGCGGCGGCCTTAGACTCGGGGTGTGTCACCGAAGACCCTGACGGGGGCCGAGCTGCAGCTCGACGACGGCCCGGCGCGAGACTCGGAGCTCTTCCTCGTCGACGCCAACAACCTCGCCTACCGCGCGTACTTCGCGCTCCCGGAGGAGCTCGCGACGAGCGAGGGCTTCCCCACGAACGCGCTTCTCGGGTTCACGAACATGCTCTTCAAGCTCCTCGCCGACTACCGGCCGAAGGGGGTGGCGGTCGCGTGGGACACGCGCGCCACGCACCGCAAGGAGCTCGACCCGGAGTACAAGATCGACCGCCGGCCGATGCCCGGCCTGCTGGCCGAGCAGTTCCCGCACTTCCGCCCGATCGTCGAGGCCTTCGGCTACTCGAACCTCGAGTTCGAGGGGTGGGAGGCGGACGACGTCATTGCGACTCTCGCCGCGCGTGCGGACGAGGCGGGGATCAAGACAACCGTCGTGTCCACGGACCGCGACGCCTTCCAGCTCGTCACCGAGAACGTCTCGCTGATGATGACCCCGCGCGGCGTGGCCGACGTGCACGTCTACACCCCGGAGCGCGTCTTCGCCCGGTACGGAGTGACACCCGACCAGGTGCCGGACTTCATCGGGCTCAAGGGCGACACGTCGGACAACATCCCCGGGGTTCCCGGGATCGGGGACAAGACCGCCGGCCAGCTCGTCGCGCAGTACGGCTCCCTCGAGGGCGTCCTCGAGCACGTGGACGAGCTCTCGCCGGCCCGCGGTCGCGCGCTCCGCGAGCACGCCGACCAGGCCCGCGCCTCGAAGGAGCTCGCAACGATGCGGCGCGACCTCCCGCTCGACTGCGACCCCGCCGAGCTCGTCCTCTCCCCGCCCGACCGCTCGCGCCTCAAGGAGATGTTCCGCCAGTACGAGTTCCGGAACCTCCTCCAGCGCGTCGACGTGATCGACGAGGCGCTCCCCGCGGCGCCGATGGAGCTCGAGGGCGTCGCTGTCCGCTGGCGCGAAGGCACGCTGACGCGTCGAACCTTGAAAGAGGGAGAGGCCGCCCTCGCCATCGAGGGCGGGCGCTTCGCGCTGGCCCAGGAGGAGGTCGTCGTCGGCGAGTGGGGGGAGGACGTGGCCGCCGCGCTGCGCGGCGCCGACGCTCGTCGCCCACGACGCGAAGCCGCTCCGGCTCGAGGTCGTCGACGACACGCTCCTGATGGCGTACCTGATCGAGCCTGGACGGGCGACCTACGCGCTCGACGAGCTCGCCGCCGAGTACGGCATCGAGCTCCAGCCGGAGCCTGCGGCGGAGGATGACACCTCCGCGCTCGTCCGACACGCGGCCGCCGCGCTCCGCCTGGTCGGACCGATGCGAGCCCGTATCGTCGAGCGCGGGCTCGAACCGCTCTACCGCGAGATCGAGCTGCCGCTCACGCCGGTCCTCGCCGCGATGGAGGACGCGGGCGTCAAGATCGACACCTACCGCATGGGCGAGATCACGGCCCGCCTCGCCGATCGGATCGAGGAGCTCGAGACCCGGGCCCAAGAGCTCGCGGGCGAGGACTTCATGCTCGGCTCGACGCAGCAGGTCGCCCGGATCCTCTTCGAGGTGCTCGGCCTCACCGCAGGCCGTAAGGGCAAGACGGGCTATTCGACGGACTCGCGGGTGCTGCGCTCGATCCGCGGCGAGCACGAGATCGTCCCCGCCATCGAGGAGTGGCGGGAGTACTCGAAGCTCCTGAACACGTATCTCGGGCCGCTTCCGGAGCTGATCTCGCCGGACGACGGGCGGTTGCACACGACCTTCAACCAGGCGGTCGCCTCGACCGGGCGGCTCTCGACGACGAACCCGAATCTGCAGGCGATCCCGATCCGAACCGAGCTCGGCCGCGAGATCCGAAGTGCGTTCGTCGCCGAGCCCGGCCACCGGCTCGTCTCCGCAGACTACTCCCAGGTGGAGCTCAGGATCCTCGCCCACGTCTCAGGGGAGCCGAAGCTCCGTGAGGCGTTCGCGCGCGGCGAGGACATCCACGCGGCGACGGCCGCCGAGGTGCTCGGCAAGGAGCAGGCGGAGTTGACCAAGGACGAGCGCAACGTGGCGAAGATGGTCAACTTCGGGATCATCTACGGCATCTCCGCCTTCGGGCTCTCGGAGAACCTCGAGATCCCGCGCGAGGAGGCACAGGAGTACATCGACACCTACCTCGCGCGCTTCCCGCTCGTGCAGGACTTCATCCAGCGCACGATCGAGCGCTGCACCGAGGAGGGCTACGCCATGAGCCTCTTCGGCCGGCGCCGGCCCGTTCCGGAGCTGAAGGCGTCGAACCGCCAGACCCGCTCGCTCGGCGAGCGCCTCGCGGTCAACTTCGTCATGCAGGGCACGGCCGCGGACATCATCAAGAAGGCGATGGTGGCGATCCACGCGCGCCTGCGGGAGGAGGGGCGCTCGTCGCGGCTCGTTCTCCAGGTTCACGACGAGCTCCTTGTCGAGGTGCCCGACGTCGAGGTCTCGGCGGCCAAGGAGATCCTGCGCGAGGAGATGTGTGGCGCGTATCCGCTCGACCCGCCGCTCGCCGTCGACGTGGGCGTCGGCGACGACTGGAACGAAGCCAAGTCGTAGCCTTCAAATCGGGCTCGGACGGGGTTAGGATCGCCGCCGTATCCGACTGAGGGGAGAGGTGCACATGAAACGCGGCCTCATCGCGCTCTGCGCGGCCGTGTTCTTCCTCTTGGCGCTCGTGCCTTCGGCGTTCGGGGCGGGCGGCAAGGAGAAGGACACGTTTGTCCAGCTTCTTGCGATCAACGACTTCCACGGCAACCTTCAGCCGCCGTCGGGGTCGTCCGGGAGGATCGCCGTCGGGCCCGGGCAGACCGTCGACGCCGGTGGGGTCGAGTACCTGTCGACCTGGTTGAAGTCGCTTCGCACAGCCAACACGAACACGATCACGGTGGGCGCCGGCGACCTGATCGGCGCGAGCCCGCTGATCTCGGGCCTCTTCCACGACGAGCCGACGATCGAGGCGATGAACGCCCTCCACCTCGACGTCACCGGCGTAGGGAACCACGAGTTCGACGAGGGCATCGCCGAGCTTCTCCGCATGCAGTTCGGAGACCAGCTCGGCGGCGACGGCTGCCATCCGGTGGACGGTTGCCAGGACGGCACGCCCTTCGGCGGCGCGCTCTTCCAGTACCTCGCCGCCAACGTGTTCTACGAGGGCACGGACGAGACGATCTTCCCGCCGTACCAGATCCGCAAGGTCGGCAACGCGAAGATCGCCTTCATCGGTCTGACCCTCGAGGGCACGCCGCTCATCGTGACGCCCGCGGGCGTCGCGGGCCTCGAGTTCCGGCCCGAGATCGGCGTCATCAACGACCTCGTCGCGCAGCTGCGCGCCGAGCAGGGCGTGCGCTCGTTCGTCGTTCTCATCCACCAGGGCGGCCAGCAGAACGCCCCGTTTGCGAACGGGTTCATGGACTCCGACCGGTGCGACAACCTGACCGGCGACATCATCCCGATCGTCCAGGGGCTCTCGCCGCAGGTGGACGTCGTCATCTCGGCGCACACACACCAGCCCTACATCTGCCACATCAACGGCAAGCTCGTGACCAGCGCGTCCTCCTTCGGGCGTCTGATCACGGACATCGACCTCCGCATCGACCACCAGACGAAGGACATCGAGGGCGCCACCGCGCACAACGTGATCGTCACGCGCGACGTCGCCAAGGATCCTGACGAGACGGCGATCGTGGACAAGTACAACGCCCTATCCGGGCCGATCGCGCACCGCGTCATCGGCTCGATCACGGCCGACATCACCCGGACCGCGAACGCGGCCCAGGAGTCCGCGCTCGGCGACGTGATCGCCGATGCTCAGCTCGCCTCGACCTCGCCGACGGACTTCGGCGGCGCGGTCGTCGCGTTCATGAACCCGGGCGGCATCAGGGCCGATCTCACGTACGCGAACAACGACGGAGGCGAGGCCCCCGGCGAGATCACGTACAACGAGATGTTCACGGTCCAGCCGTTCAACAACGTCATGAACGTCAAGACGATGACCGGCGACGCGATCTACCGGTTGCTCGAGCAGCAGTTCGACAACCCGAGCCTCGGAGCCTTGCGCTTCCTACAGGTCTCCAACGGGTTCACATACACGTGGTCGGCGTCGCAGCCGCACGGCAGCCACATCGTCGACGGCACGGTCGCCATCAACGGCGTCCCGGTCGACAAGAACGCCAGCTACCGCGTCGCGATGAACAACTTCCTCGCGAGCGGCGGCGACGGCTTCACCGTCTTCAACGAGGGAACCGACCAGCTCGGCGGCGAGATCGACATCGACGCCGCGGTCAACTACTTCATGCACAACTCACCGGTCGCCCCGGGGCCGCAGAACCGCATCACGCGCATCCCCTAGGACGGCAGGACGGCAAGGACTCGAAGGACGTGCGGGGCCGGGCAAACGCCCGGCCCCGCCGTTTCGGCTACGGGTTGAGCAGGAGCCGGACGTCGTGGGCGACGTCCGCGGCTTTCACCTGCGAGTCGTAGATGGCCCGGCCCTGTCCCGAATGGTCGGCGAGCATCGTGTAGGCGGTGTGATCGACGAGCTCCGGGTCGCGGGCGACCGCGGCGACGTCGTACGCCTTCCAGATCTTCGTCAGCTTGGCGCGCGAACCGGTGAGGTAGTGGAACTGGGGCGGGAGGTGATGCGCTTTCGCGAAGGCGCGGACGCTCTTCGGCGTGTCCCCTTCGGGGTCGACGCTGATCGCGAGCACGCGCACGTCGTCGCGCGCAGGACCGAGCATCTTGAGCGCCTGGACGAGGTTCTGTGTGATCAGTGGGCAGACGTCCGGGCAGTGCGTGTAGAGGAAGGTGACGAGCACGAGCTTCCCGCGCTGCGTGGCGAGGCTCACCTTGGCGCCCGACTGGTCGCGGAGCGTAAAGTCGGGCAGGGGCCTGGGCGGATCGAGCTCGCCGCCGGCGAACTTCATCGCGCCGACGGTGAGCGTCGGGACGCTCTCCGACTTCGTTCCGCAGGCCGAGGCTGCGAGCGCGACGACGAGCGTGGCCAGGGGGAGGGTCGCGCGTCTCATCGCAGCGAAGATACCCGCCCCGCGGGGATCCGGTTTCCCGAAACCGCTACTCGGGACGCCAGGCCATGCGCGCCGCGACTGCCGGCCACCGCACCGTGAGCGACTGGTCGCCGATGCCATGGAAGACGATCGCATCGCGCTCCGCGACCGCGTACGCGGTTCCGTCGGGCGACCACACGACGTCCCGTCCGAACAGGATTCCGGGCGGCCTGGCCGGGTAGCACCCGAGGTCCTTGAAGGAGATCTCTCCGGGCCCTGCGAACGGCCTGAAGAACGCAGCGCAGTTGCGCGGCGAGAGAATCGGCGTCTTGCCCTCGGGCACGGAGAATGAGCCCCTCAGCGTGCCGTCGGCCGCGTACCGGAGCAGGCGCTTGCCGTCCACGACGACGGCGAGCGAGCCGTCGGCGCCCCAGTGAGCGTACGTGATCCCTCCGTCCGTCTGGACGACGGTCTTCCCGCCGACGATGAGCCTGTTCCCGACCGCGTAGGCGATTTCGTTATCGGGCGCGTAGGCGGCCGGACAGCGCGGAAGCCGGTGGGCGCGGCCGCCGATCTCGAGGTCGAAGCCGGTGCGGTCGCGCCCGCACCACGCGACGCGCTGCCCGTCACTCGACCACAGGACCACACCGAAGAGCGCGCGATAGCCGCCGAGCTCGAGGTTCGGATTCCCGATGTCTGCGATACGGAAGGGTTGCAGGCCGTCCAGGGAAGACGGACCGAGCCCGTAGGCGAAGCGCGCACCGACCGGAGGAGCCCAGAGGGAGCAATCGCCTCTGAAGCGCGCGACGGGGCGTTCGCGGCCGCCTGCGAGCCCGATCACGCGGACGGCGCACGACCGCGCGTCCGTGAAGGTGAGCGCTCCTCGAAACCGGCCCTGGGGCCAGCCGGCGGGTGCGTCGGGCTGCGGCTGGGGGCCGGGGAGCCTGCTCGGGGAGGTCTGGGTGGGGGTGGTCTGCGCCGGTGTGCTCTTCGGACCGGGGTTTCCCCGGATCGCGTCGGCCGCGGCGAAGCCTCCGATGACGACGACGGCGCCGATCACGAGGAGCGTGAGGAGGTCCCTGGGGTTCAAGGCTTCGCGGCTATAATGCGCGCTTTCGATGGCTCAGAACGAGACGATTACCGAAGCAGATCTCCCAAAGTCTGACGACGACGTCTGGACTCAAGGTCCGGACGGCGAGCTGATCCCGGACTACGACTCGACCTTCCCCATCATCAACGAGGGCGAGGTCGTGCGCGGCAAGGTGGTCCGCGTCGACAAGGATGAGGTCCTGATCGACATCGGCTACAAGTCCGAGGGGGTCATTCCCGTCTCCGAGCTCTCCATCCGCCGCTCGGTGAACCCGGCGGACGAGGTGCGGATCGGAGACGAGATCGACGCGCTCGTGATGACGAAGGAGGACGCCGACGGCCGGCTCATCCTCTCCAAGAAGCGCGCCCGCTTCGAGATGGCGTGGAAGCGCATCGAGGAGGCTGCCGAGAGCGGCGAGCCCGTCGAGGGCACGGTGATCGAGGTCGTCAAGGGCGGCCTCATCCTCGATCTCGGCGTGCGCGGCTTCCTGCCCGCGTCGCTCGTCGACATCCGCCGGGTCCAGGACCTCGACGAGTTCATGGGTCAGACGCTGCGCTGCAAGGTGATCGAGCTCAACCGGAGCCGCAACAACGTCGTCCTCTCGCGCCGCGCGGTGCTCGAGGAGGAGCGCAAGGAGATGCGCCAGGCGATCCTCGACAGGCTCTCGCCCGGCGACGTCGTCACCGGCACGATCTCCAACATCGTCGACTTCGGCGCATTCGTCGACCTCGAGGGGATCGACGGGCTCATCCACATCTCCGAGCTCTCCTGGAGCCACGTGAACCACCCGTCCGAGCTGCTCGAAATCGGGCAGGAGGTGCAGGTCAAGGTGCTCGACATCGACCGTGAGCGCCAGCGCATCTCCCTCGGCCTCAAGCAGACGCAGTCGGATCCGTGGCAGCAGGTGATCGAGACTTACGACCAGGGCGACGTGATCGAGGGCAAGGTCACCAAGGTCGTGACGTTCGGCGCGTTCATCGAGGTCGTCCCGGGGGTCGAAGGCCTCGTGCACATCTCCGAGCTGGCCGATCACCATGTCGAGAACCCGCGCGAGGTGGTCGCGCAGGGCGAGACCGTGAAGGCCCGCATCATCGAGATGGACGCCGAACGCCGCCGCCTCTCCCTCTCGCTCAAACGCGTCGACGGAGACATGCCCGAGGGCGGCGCTCCCGCGCTCGGCCTCTCCGAAGAGGTCTTCGCAGAGGAGCAGGCCGAGACGGAGGAAGCGCCCGAGCTCGATGCGGCCGCCGAGGAGCCCGAGGCCGCGGGGGAAGAGGCCCCCGTGGAGCCGGTGGCGTCCGCAGAGCCCGAAGAGCAGGCCGGCGACGAGTCCTAGGAAGAAGCCCGTGGCGGTCGCCGTCACGGGAGGAATCGGAGCGGGGAAGTCGGAGGCGCTCAAGGCCTTCGCCCGTCACGGCGCGGCCGTCATCTCGAGCGACGAGATCGTCCACGAGCTCCTGCGCTCGGACGAGACGGTGCACGCCGCAGTGCGCGAACGGTGGGGCGAGGAGGTCTTCGGGCCCGACGGAAGCGTCGACCGCGCCCGCGTCGCCGAGGTCGTGTTCTCGAACCGGGACGAGCTCGAATGGCTCGAGGCCCTGCTCCACCCGCGCGTCGTGGCCTCCTATCTCACCTGGCGCGAGCGCCTCGCAGAGCTGCCCGACCCGCCCGCGGTCTGCGTCACGGAGGTGCCGCTTCTCTACGAGGTCGGGGGCGAGACGCGCTTCGACGCCGTCGTTGTCGTCACGGCATCGCCCGAGGTGCGGATCTCGCGCCGGATCGTGCCCATGATCGACCGCGAGCAGCGGCTCATCCCCGACGAAGAGAAGGTCGCGCGGGCGGACTTCGCCTACGTGAATGACGGCTCGCTCGAGGAGCTCGACGCGTTCGTGGCCGACGTGATGGCCAAACTCGGCACGGAAGAACCATGAGGATCTTCGCATCCGTGTTCCTGCTCCTCGCGCTCGCGGGGGGCGCCTACGCGTACATCCAGTCCGAGCCGGATTGGTACGTGCGCCTCCGCTATCCCCTCGACTACGAGAACATCATCCGGGGGCACGCGAAGAACTACGACCTCGATCCCGCGCTTCTCGCCGCGGTCATCTACCGGGAGAGCAAGTTCGACGCGCGGGCGAAGTCGGACTCGGGCGCCATCGGGCTCATGCAGCTCCTCCCCGACACGGCGAAGGGGATCGCACTCCACACCGGCGGCAGCCAGTTCGAGGTCTCCGATCTCTGGGACCCGGAGATCAACGTCCGCTACGGCGCCTTCTATCTCCGGCGGCTCCTGAACAAGTACGGGAACCTCGAGCTCGCGCTCGCCGCCTACAACGCGGGGCAGGCCAACGTCGACGAGTGGCAGGCGAGCGGGGAGGGGATCGCCTTTCCCGAGACGCGCCAGTACGTGGACGAGGTGCTCGCCGCGCGCGACGTCTACGCGAAGACGTACGCCGACGAGCTCGGGATCGAGTAGCCGTCCCGGGCGCGGCTACGATTTAACGGATGGCGGAGTTCAAGGTCTCGGACGCCTACCGGCCCACGGGCGACCAGCCGCAGGCGATCGACTCGCTCTCTGCGAGCCTCACTGCCGCGGATCGCTATCAGACCCTGCTCGGGGCGACCGGCACGGGGAAGACCGCGACGATGGCCTGGATCATCGAGCAGATTCAGAAGCCGACGCTCGTGATCGCCCACAACAAGACGCTCGCCGCCCAGCTCTGCAACGAGTTCCGCGAGTTTCTGCCCGGAAACGCGGTCGAGTACTTCGTCTCCTACTACGACTACTACCAACCCGAGGCCTACGTTCCCCAGGCCGACCTCTACATCGAGAAGGACGCGTCCGTGAACGACGACATCGACCGGCTCCGGCACGCGGCGACCGCGGCGCTGCTCGCGCGCAAGGACGTCGTCATCGTCGCCTCGGTCTCCTGCATCTACGGCATCGGCTCGCCCGTCGAGTACGAGGACAAGACGGTCGTCCTCGGCGCCGGGATGGAGATCGACCGCGACGTCATGCTCCGGAAGCTCGTCGACATCCAGTACTCCCGCAACGACTCCTTCCTCGGCCGCGGGCGCTTCCGCGTGCGCGGCGACGTGGTCGAGGTGCAGCCCGCGCACATGGAGTCGGCCTACCGCATCTCCCTCTTCGGCGACGAGGTGGAGCAGATCACGCACTTCGACCCGCTCTCGGGGGAGATCTACGCCCGCCTCGAGCACTTGGCCATCTTCCCGGCGACGCAGTACGTGACCTCGAAGGACACGATCGAGCGCTCCGTCGGCGAGATCCGCCGCGAGCTCGAGGAGCAGGTGAAGCTCTTCGAGTCGCAGGGAAAGCTCCTCGAGGCGCACCGCATCCGGCAGCGGACGGAGTACGACCTCGAGATGCTGCAGGAGCTCGGCTACTGCAACGGGATCGAGAACTACTCGCGGATCCTCGACGGCCGCGAGCCGGGGACTCCGCCGCACACGCTCCTCGACTACTTCCGCGGCGACTTCGTCGTCATGGTGGACGAGTCGCACCAGACCGTTCCGCAGATCGGCGGCATGTACGAGGGCGACCGCTCCCGCAAGGAGACGCTCGTCGACTTCGGCTTCCGCCTTCCCTCCGCACTCGACAACCGCCCGCTCCGCTTCGACGAGTTCCTCGAGCGCGTGCCGCAGCTCGTCTTCGTCTCTGCGACGCCCGGCCCGTTCGAGCTCCGCAACTCGACGAACGTCGCCGAGCAGATCATCCGCCCGACCGGGATCGTGGATCCCGAGGTCGAGCTGCGGACGACGAAGAACCAGATCGACGACCTTCTGAACGAGATCCGCCGCCGCGAGGAGGTCGGCGAGCGCGTCCTCGTCACGACGCTCACGAAGAAGATGGCCGAGGATCTCACGGACTACCTGCTCGAATCCGGCGTGAGCGCACGCTACCTGCACTCCGAGATCGACACGCTCGAGCGCATCCAGATCATCCGCGAGCTCCGCCTCGGCGAGTACGACGTGCTCGTCGGGGTAAACCTCCTCCGTGAGGGGCTCGACCTTCCCGAGGTGTCTCTCGTCGCCATCCTCGACGCCGACAAGGAGGGCTTCCTCCGCGGCCAGACGGCGCTCATCCAGACGATCGGGCGGGCGGCACGAAACGTGAACGGGAAGGTCGTCATGTACGCGGACAAGATGACCGAGGCAATCAAGGGCGCCCTCGACGAGACGAACCGCCGCCGCGACATCCAGCTCCGCTACAACGAGGAGCACGGGATCACGCCCGAGTCCATCGTCAAAGGCGTCTCCGACATCGCCGAGTTCCTGGCCATGGAGTCGCCGACGGTTCCGGGGCGTCGCCGGCGCGGCCGCAAGGTCGAGGGCATGCAGCAGGACGAGATCGAGAAGCTCGTCGTCACGCTCGAGGAGGAGATGTTCGCCGCGGCCGAGGAGCTTCGGTTCGAGTACGCGGCCAAGCTCCGCGACGAGATCAAGGAGCTCCGCCGCGAGCTCCGGGCCGCGGCGCCCGAACCGGCTGCGTAGCAGCCGATCCGATCGGCAGGCTGCGGCAGGGCTTTGAGCCAGCGCGAGAACATCCTGGGGATCGACGCCAAGAAGGCGCTCGTGACACTGGCCCTCGCTGTCGTGCTCGTTGTCGGGACGGTGAGCCTGATCGCGAAGCTGGCCGACCTGGACGAGCTCACGACCGCGTTGGACAAGGCCGACCGCCAGTGGTTCCCGATCTGTCTCGGCGGCCTCGTCTGCGCGTACGCGGGCTACATCGCCGGCTACCGCGAGATCGCGCGGATGCACGGCGGGCCGAACCTCCCGATCTGGACGGTCACACGCGTCGTCGGGATCGGCTTCGGCGCCAACGTGCTCGGCTCGGCCGCGGGCGGCCTCGCGGTCGACTTCTGGGCTCTGCGCCGCGCGGGTGCGAGCTCGCGCGAATCGGCCCGCCGCGTCCTCGGGTTCAACACGCTCGAGTGGGCGCTGCTCGGGGCGTTCGCCTGCGTCGCCGCGATCTTCGTCCTGGGCGGGCGGGGGAACGGCGCACCGGACGCGATGACGCTCTCCTGGCTGATCGTCTTCCCCTTGTGCGCCGTGCTCGCCGCGCTCGTGAGCACGCCGAAGCGCGTGAGCTGGATCGAGCGGTCCGCGCGCGACGGAGCCCCCGCCGGATTCTTCTCCAACACGTGGAGGACGGTGAAGAAGGCGGTTGCCACGGGGGTCGGAGGGGTCGTCGTCGTCCGCCATCTCGTGCTGAACCCGCGCGAGCATCCGTCGGCGGTGCTCGGCTTCGCCATCTACTGGTTCGGCCACCTGCTCACGCTCTATGCGGCGCTGCGCGCCTTCCAGCAGACCGTCGTCCTCGCCTCCCTCGTCCTCGCCTTCGCGACCGGCTACGTCGCGACCGCGCTTCCGCTTCCGGGCGGCGGCTCGGGCGGGATCGAGGCGGCGCTCGCGTTCAGCCTCAACGCCGTCGGGGTCCCGCTCGCGCCGGCGCTCCTCGCAGTCCTCGTCTACCGGTTCTTCACGTTCTGGCTGCCACTTCTCCCCGCCGTTGCCCTGCTCCCGACCGTCAAGCAGCTCAACGACGAGCTGCCCACGTTTGCGCCTACGGCACCGGCTTAGAGACCAGCAGTCCCGCGCGGGAACCGGCGCTCCGCGATCCGCCACCAGTCGCTCGCCGTCCACGAGTACGTGGACACGGTCAGGGAGCGCTCCTCGACCTCGAAGAAGTGCAGGCCGCGCGCCTCGCCCCGCCTCCGCGGCCGGGGCTGGCCGAGGCCCGGCGCCGTGACCACCGTCGTCCCGTGCACGGGGCCCTCCACGACCTCGAACTCCTGCCGCTGCGAGACGGCGCTCTGGTGGACGTGACCGGAGACGACCAGCTCCGCGCCCGCGTCCACGAGCGCTCCGAGAACGGACGAGCGGTTCGCGATCGTCCGCTTCACCGTCCGCCAGGGCGCGCCGAGCAGGTGGTGATGGAGCGCGACCATCTTCAGGGCGCCGGGCGGCGCGCCGGCGAAGACCTCCCGGACGCGCGTGAGCTGCGAGGCGCGCAGCGAGCCACCCTGCTGCTTCCAGGGCCGGACGGAGTTGAGACCGCAGACGACGAGGCGCTCGGAGCGGTAGACGGGCTGTGTGTCCGGCCACACCCGCAGGAACTCGTCGAAGGTCCTGCGTCATCCGCCAAGGAGGCCAGCGCGGGATGTCGTGGTTCCCGGGAATGACGAGGAGCGGAGGCCCGAGCGAGCGCAGGAGGGCGGCGGCGCGCTGGTGCTGGGCGGCCGTGTTCCGGTGGGTCAAATCGCCGGTTGCGACGACGAGCTCGGGCTCGAGCACGGCCACGAGCGCCCGCAGATCCGCCTCCACCTCGGGCTCCTCTCGCGTGCCCGCATGAAGGTCGGACACCTGCAGGACGCGTAAAGGCGCCATCGGGCGGGGACACTATAGTTTGAGCATGGTCGACGAACCCGCCGAGATCTTCGACGACATGTACCTCGGCCTTCGCGCCGGGGCCGCGGGGCGCAAGCAGCGCCGCGGCGAGCCCCTGTCGGCCGACGAGCAGGAGGCGCTCAGCCACTGGCAGCGGCTCTCGACGTGGCGGAAGTCGCTCGCCGTCGGCGGCTTCGCCGTCGGCACCTTCGGGCTCGGATTCACGCTCGGCGGCCTCATCTTCGGCCGCTGGCGCAAGGCCTAGCTCCCGGTCAGCGGTTCTCGCTCTCCCGCGCGGGGAAGAGCACGGCGGGCACGTCCTCGGCGGCCGGGTTTCGATGCCGAACGATGACGTCGATCAGAGTCGCGAGCACGGCCGCGAACGGAATCGCCAGGAGAACCGCGAAGCCGCCGAACAGGATCCCCATCGCGGTGACCGCGACGAGCACCGAGAGCGGAGTCAGGCCGACCGCGTGCCCGAGCACGCGCGGGACGACGATGTAGTCCTCGAGCAGGCGCACTCCGAGCACGGCAAGGCCCGCGGCGAGCCCGAGCTGCCACGACTCCGTGAGCCCGACGCCGATGGCGACGCCGCCTGCCACGATCGGCCCGATCACCGGGACGATCTCGACGATGCCCGCAAAGATTCCGATCAGGAGCCAGAACGGCAGCCCGATCAGGTAGAAGACGAACGAGAGCAGCGACGCGACGAACAGCACGAGGATCGCTTGTCCCCGGACGTAGGCGCCGAGCTTCAGGTCGATCAGGTTCCACGTGTCGCGCACGACCCTGCGTTTCTCGCGAGGTAAGAGCGACATCACGAGCGCCTCCGCCCGGTCGCGCTCGACGATCCAGTAGGCGGCGCACGCGAGCGTGAAGAAGATGGCGACGAGCACCTCGAACGCCTTGAAGGTGAGCGAGATCGCCGGGTCGAGGAGGTCGCTGCCCGACGGGAGCTCGTCCAGGCCCTGCTGCACGCGCTTGAGGATCTCGTGCTTGACCCCGGTCGACTGGCTGGTCTCGCGCTGGAGCTCCGAGCTCGACGTTGGGATGCCGCCGAGCGCCTTGTCGACCTGATCGATCGCGCGCGGGACGATCGTCCAGAGGAGGACGGCGATCATGGCGCCGAGCTGCGAGGTAGTGGAGGATGATCCCGACGCCGATCGGAACGCGGCGGCGGGCGAGCCACTCGACGCTCGGCCGCATCGCGGCGGCGATGATGAACGCGAGGAAGAGCAGCGCGATGACGATGCGCAGCTTCCAGAGCGCGAGCGCGGACGCGACGACCGCGACCACGATGAGGGACGCCACGAGAGCCTTGCGGGCGGTGTCTTGCATGAGCCTCTGCTCCCCAGAATAGACCGCCAGGGAACCAGGACTTCCACGTGGGCGCGGAGAATCCTGCGCATGCGCGGATATCTCGAGCCGGGGGAGAAGGTGCGCTTCCAGGCGCGCCCACACTCTGCGGCGCTCGTGCGCCCGCTCGGCCGCTCGGTGATGCTCGCGCTCGCCGGCGGAGTCCTTGTGGGTCTTTCGCCTCCGGTGCTCGGCGTCGTCGGCGCTCTCATGCTCGCCGTGGGCGCGATCCTCGCGCTCGGAGCGGTCTGGCGCTGGACAGGACCTCCCTCGTCGTGACGACGGACAAGCTTCTCGTCGTCTACGGCATCGCCCAGCGGCACGCGGCTGCCGTGCGCTTCGCCCGGGTCGGCCCGGTGGAGGTCGAGCAGGGCTTGCTCGGCCGGTTGCTCGGCTACGGCACGCTCGTCGCAGGCGACCTCGAGATCCCGTACGTGCCCGATCCGCGCAGGGTCTGCCGGCTCGCGAGTTAGGAGTAGGCTCAGCGGCGGGATGCGCCCGCTTGTGACCTGGCTGCTCGTCGCGGCGCTTGTGGCCATCGGCCTCTTCGCCGCCCGCGACGCCCTGCGAAGCGAGCATCCCGCTTCCGCATCGGCGCCGATGCGGAATCTCGGCCCACATCCGCCTCCCCTCGGCGAGCCGCCGGCGATTCCACGTCGTGCAGAGGTCGCCGCCCGGCTGCGAGTCGCTCGGGGCGACCGGGGCGCTCTATCTGACCGACTCGACGTGCCGTCGCTTCGTCCTCACGCTCCCCGGCCTGCGCTGGACGACGCCGTCCGGGCTTCCGGGAACCGACTGCGGCCTCTGGGCGCGCGCGCCTCTCGAGGATTCCGGCATCGCCGCGCGGCAGGTCAACGCCGAGACGATCGACGTCACCTCGGGAGGCTGGAGCTACGGGTTCGAGGGCTCCTCGCCCGCGTTCAAGCCGGACGGGACGCTGACGTTCGTCCGCGCGGGAGGCCTCTACGAATGGACGGCGCGCTGCCCTTCGACGGCGCAGATCATCGAGTTCGAGGGCCTGCACGCCGTCCCGCGGTGCGTCCGCCGAATCGAGCCAGCTCCCAGGGACGTGCAGGACGTCGCATGGCTGAGCGACCGCGACTTCGCCGCGATCGCCGGGCCTCGCAGAGCGGCCTCCCTCCTCGTGGTGCGCAACGGGCAGGAGCGGACGCTCTACACGCGGGCGGGGGTGACGATGGGGGCGCTGCAGGCCAGCCCGCGTGGGCGCTACCTCGCGGCCCATGTGGACGGAGCGGTCGCGTTCTTTCGGGCGGGCTCGGCCGGGACGAGGGCGCTGCCTCCGTTCCGTGACAAGGTCGTCCGCGCGATCGCGTGGTCGCCCGACGAGCGCGTCGCGGCGCTCGCGAGCGACCGCTCCATCGAGATCTTCCCCGCCGGAGGTAGCGGCCAGGTCGTCGACCTGCCGCTGTCCGTCATCGCTCTTCAGTGGCGCTGAGCAGGTCGCTCACGCGCACCTGCTCGGTGAGCAGACGGCGAAAACGCTCCGGGTCACCCGCGACGTACGCGCCGCACAGCTCGCTGCCGGCGGGGTAGGTCATCGCGTAGCTGCGGGAAGTCGGCTCCTTGAGGAAGCGGATGATGTGGTCGGCGAGCTGCGGCGTCATGAGACCCCACCGCTCGATGTACGCGTGCGCCTCGGCCTCGCCCACGCCTTCGTCGTAGAGCATCAGTGCCGCGTTCACGTTGGCCCAGTGGAGCGGCTCGCGGGCGCTCTCGACGGCGAGCGCGTAGGCGAGGTCGAGCTCGACTCCCGCATCGCGGGCGATCGCCGCAAGCGCCGGCCCGCCCTCGCTCTCGAGGAGCATGTTGGGCGCGACCTTCGCGATCCCCTCGGAAACGAGCGACTGCGGCGTGGGTACGAGCGCGATCGTCTCCTCGACCAGCCCGCGTTCGCGAACGAGCAGCTGCTCCTTGCAGCACCGCTCCGTGTGATGGCCGGGATAGGTCTCGTGCATGGCGATGATGAGGAGCTCGATCGCCGAGTGGGGCAGGTCGGCATTGACCGCGATTGCGCTTCGGAGCCCGCCGAGGTACTCGCAGAACGCCATCCACGGCTCGTCGTGGACGATCTCGAGGTCGACTCCCTCGGCCGGGGGCAGCCCGACCAGGCCCCGCGTCTGCGCGCGCGCCTCCTCGATGGCCGCGGCCAGCACGGCCTCGACCTTCTCCGCCGGGATGCGGATCGAGGCCTCCCAGCGCCCGAGCCGATCGGCCGGCGACCCGTCCCCGGGCAAGAGCTCCTCCAGCCGCTCGTGCGCGGCTCCGAAGACGGCTTCGTCCGTGTGCGTCGGACGGAGTCCGTAGCAGCCCTCGACCTCGTCGGCGTAGGAGAAGGACTCGCCCGCGAGGACGCGGGCGTAGGTGTGCAGGCCGACGACCTGGTCGCGCAGCCACCCGTCGTCGAGCTCGCCGAGGAGCGCGCCGGCGGCCGAGACGAGTGTGTGCGGGTCGGCAGGCGGCGCCGCATCGACGGCGGCCTTTAGCTCGGGAGGACCGTAGTAGGAGTCGACCATCCCGTCGACGTGACGGCCGATCTGCAGCCCGAGGGTGAGGTAGCGCTCGGCGATCGACGGGCTCACGGCGCCAGCCTATGGGCTCCAGAAACGAACACATGTTCGTCCGAGGCTCAGGGCTACACTGGGGTTGATGGCGGCGACGGATCAGCTGGTCGTACACGGCGCCCGCGAGCACAACCTCAAGGACGTCACCGTCAGCCTGCCGCGAAACGCGCTCATCTGCGTCACCGGGCTCTCCGGCTCCGGGCAAGTCGTCGCTCGCGTTCGACACGATCTACGCCGAGGGCCAGCGGCGCTACGTCGAGTCGCTCTCGGCCTACGCGCGGCAGTTCCTGCAGATGATGGAGAAGCCCGACGTCGACTCGATCGACGGGCTCTCGCCGGCGATCTCGATCGACCAGAAGACGACGTCGCGGAACCCGCGCTCGACCGTGGGCACGGTCGACGGAGATCTACGACTACCTTCGCCTTCTGTTCGCGCGCGTGGGACGGCCGCACTGCCCGATCTGCGGGCAGGCCGATCGCCGGGCCAGAGCATCGAGTCGATCGTCGACCAGGTTTTGCGGCTTCCGGAGGGGACGAAGTTCACGGTCAACGCGCCCGTCGTCCGTGACCGCAAGGGCGAGTACAAGGACCTCCTCGAGCATCTGCGCGGCGAGGGCTTTACCCGCGTGAAGGTGGACGGCGAGCAGCGGATGCTCGACGAGGAGATCGAGCTCGACAAGAAGTTCAAGCACACGATCGAGGTCGTCGTCGACCGGCTCTCGATGAAGTCCGACCTCCGCCACCGTCTCACGGATTCGGTCGAGACCGCGCTCGCGCTCGCCGAGGGGCTCGTGACCGTCGACGTCATCGACGGCGAGGAGCTGACCTTCTCGGAGCGCTTCGCCTGTCCCGAGCACGGCGTCGGCGCTGCCCGAACTGCAGCCGCGCATCTTCAGCTTCAACTCGCCGCACGGCGCCTGCCCGCGCTGCACCGGGCTCGGCGCGCAGCAGGAGATCGACCCCGACCTCCTCGTCCCCGACCCCGAGCTCTCGATCGCCGAGGGTGCGCTCGTCCCGTGGTCGGTCGGGAACTCGACCTACTACGAGTCGGTCATCCAGGCGATCGCCGACCGCTACGAGATCGACATCGACAAGCCCTGGCGCGAGCTCACGCGAGGAGCAGCAGAACCTCTTCCTCTACGGCACGGGCGGCGACAAGGTCTACGTCACGTACCGCAACCGCATGGGCCGAAGGCGCGCCTACATGCTCGCCTTCGAGGGCATCGTCCCGAGCCTCGAGCGCCGCTACAAGGAGACCGACTCCGCGGCGCAGCGCGAGCGAATCGAGGAGTACATGAGCTTCCGGCCTTGCCCGGTCTGCAAGGGCGCGCGGCTGAAGCCCGAGGTGCTCGCCGTCACCGTCGGCGGCGCTCGAACATCCACGAGTTCACGCAGATGTCGGTCACCCGGGCGATCGAGTTCCTCGACGGGCTCGAGCTTTCCGAGACCGAGCAGCTGATCGGCAACCGGATCATCAAGGAGATCCGCGAGCGGCTGACGTTCCTCTCCGACGTCGGCGTCGGCTACCTGCAGCTCGACCGCGCTGCGGCGACGCTCTCCGGCGGCGAGGCGCAGCGCCTGCGGCTCGCGACGCAGATCGGCTCGCAGCTCGTCGGCGTCCTCTACATCCTCGACGAGCCCTCGATCGGCCTCCACCAGCGCGACAACGCGAGGCTGATCGGGACGCTCGAGCGGCTGCAGCGGCCTCGGCAACACCGTGCTCGTCGTCGAGCACGACGAGCAGATGATGCGCGCGGCCGACTGGCTCGTCGACATGGGGCCCGGCGCGGGTGAACACGGCGGCCACGTCGTCGCGGAGGGGCCCGCCGACGAGGTCGAGAAGGGAAAGGCTCGGTCACGGGCCAGTTCCTGTCCGGGAAGCGCTCGATCGCGGTCCCCGACAGGCGCACGGAGGACCTCGGCTCCTTCTGGGTGCGCGGCGCGAGCCAGCACAACCTGAAGTCGATCGACGTCGAGTTCCCGGTCGGGAAGTTCGTCTGCGTCACGGGCGTGTCCGGGTCCGGCAAGTCCACGCTCGTCAACGAGATCGTCTACAAGGCGCTGGCGAACCGGCTGCACCGGATGCGCGTGAAGCCGGGCGAGCACTCGGCTGCGAAGGCATCGAGTGCTTCGACAAGGTCATCGACATCGACCAGTCGCCGATCGGGCGCACGCCGCGCTCGAACCCGGCGACGTACACCGATCTCTTCACGCCGATCCGCGAGCTCTACGCCCAGACTCCCGATGCGAAGGTGCGCGGCTACAAGCAGGGGCGCTTCTCCTTCAACGTGCGCGGCGGCCGCTGCGAGACCTGCAAGGGCGACGGGACGATCAAGATCGAGATGCACTTCCTCCCGGACGTCTACGTCCCGTGCGAGACCTGCGGCGGCAAGCGCTACAACCGCGAGACGCTCGAGGTGCGCTTCAAGGGCAAGTCGATCGCCGAGGTGCTCGAGATGTCGGTCGAGGAGGCGCTGAAGTTCTTCGCCAAGATCCCGAAGATCCGGCGGCGGCTGCAGACGCTCCACGACGTCGGGCTCGACTACATCAAGCTCGGCCAGCCCGCGACGACACTCTCCGGCGGGGAGGCGCAACGCGTCAAGCTCGCGAAGGAGCTCTCCAAGGTCGCGACCGGCAGGACGCTGTACATCCTCGACGAGCCGACGACCGGCCTCCACTTCGCCGACATCGAGAAGCTGCTCGACGTGCTCCAGCGGCTCGTGGACGCGGGCAACACCGTGCTCGTGATCGAGCACAACCTCGACGTGATCAAGCAGGCGGACTGGATCGTCGACCTCGGCCCCGAGGGCGGCGAGGCCGGGGGCGAGGTAATCGCGGCGGGCACGCCGGAGCACGTCGCCGACGTCGAGGCGAGCCATACGGGCGCGTTCCTGCGCACGCTCCTGCCGAGCGCGGCGCCGGCCGCCGCATAGTGGAAGCCGAGCGGCAGGCGCCTTCGCAGGCGACCCTCGACCGCGAGTGGTGGCTGCGCACGCTCGCGATTTTCCAGGCGCCCGCGCGGTGTTCGCGGCGCTTCGCACCGACTCCCGGGAGGACATCGAGGCGCGGCAGGAGCCGGTGCTCGCGCTCGTCATCCTCGCGGGCATGGCCGGGGTGCTCGTCGCGCCCTCGACCGGGCGGCTGCTCAACGAGTCGATCGTGGACAACAGCCTCGCCGTCGTCGCCGTCCTCGTCTTCATCACGGGGCGGCCTGTACGGGGCGGCCACCTACTGGCTCGGCGGGGCGGCGCTCTACGTCGGGCTCCGCGGCGCCGGCAGCAAGGGCAGCTATCTGCGGGCGCGGCACATCCTCGCCTTCGCGGCGGCACCGCTCGTCCTGGGGCTCGTCTTCGTCTGGCCCGTGCGGTTCGCGCTCTACGGGTCGGATCTCTTCCGGAGGCGGAGGGGACGAGCACGGCGGCGCGGAGTCGTCTTCGAGGCCCTGCTCGCCGGCCTCGTCGCTCTGGGCAGTCGGCCTGCTCGTCTACGGGATCTCGGTTGTCGAGCGCTGGAGTGTTCTGCGCGCCCTCGTCGCGGTCGCGCTCGTCGTGCTCGGCTTGCTCTTGATCACGTTTCCGTTCCTGATTCCGCTCGCGAGCCGCTGAGCTCCTGCTCGAAGGCGGCCAGCTCGTCCTCGGGATCGAGTACGTGTGCTCGTCCGCCGGGAACGCGCCCGAGCGCACATCGGCCGCGTAGCGCTCCAGCGCGGCCTGCGTCTCCGCGGCGAGGTCGGCGTAGCGCTTCACGAAGCGCGGCGCCTTGCCGTCGTAGAGGCCGAGCAGGTCGTGGAAGACGAGCACCTGGCCGTCGCAGCCGCGGCCGGAGCCGATGCCGATTGTCGGGACCGAGAGCGCCTGCGTGATCCTCGCCGCGACCTCGGCTGGCACCGCCTCGAGGACGATCGTGAAGCAGCCGGCGGCCTCGAGCGCGCGTGCGTCCTGCAGGAGCCGCCGCGCCTTCTCGGCGGTACGGCCCTGCGCCCGGAAACCGCCGAGCATCGTCGCGGACTGCGGCGTCAGGCCCACGTGGCCCATTACCGGGATGCCCGCTCCGACGAGCGCGAGCACGCGCGAGAGCGTCGGGCCTGCTCCTTCGAGCTTGACCGCGTCGGCGCCTGCCCTCCTTGACGAAGCGGATGCCGTTGCGGACGGCCTCCTCGTCCGAGACCTGAAACGAGCCGAACGGCATGTCCGCGACGACGAGCGGCCGCCCGGCTCCGCGCGCGGCGGCGCGCGTCAGCATGACCATCTCGTCCATCGTCGCGTGCACGGTCGAGTCGTTGCCGAGGACGGTCATCGCGGCCGAGTCGCCGACGAGGACGACGTCGATCCCCGCGGCGTCTGCGATGCGGCCGCTCGGATAGTCGTACGCGGTCACCATCACGATCCGCTCCCGGCGCCGCTTCATCTCGGCGAGCTCCGTGAGCGGAAGCTTTCCATCGCGTGCGGGGGCGGCTGGTCATGGCGGATCTCCTTCGAGGACGACGTTGTCGATGAGCCGGGTGCGGCCCGCACGTGCAGCGGCGAGGAGGTAGACGCGGCCGTCGAGCCGGGCGAGCTCGACGTACTCGGGCTCGAGTCCGGGCTCGCCGGCGAGAATCGCCCGGGCGGCCTCCGCCGGGTCGGCACCGCGTGCGTGGGCGTCATGGCCCGCGCGAAGAGCTTGCGGGAGGGCGAGGGCAGCCTCGCGCTTCTCCGCGCGAGAGGAAGGCGTTGCGGGAGCTGACGCGCGAGTCCGTCTACGTCGCGAACCGTCGGAACGACGCGGATCTCGAGTCGAGATTCAGGTCGGCGACGAGCTGTTCGAGCACGGCGGCCTGCTGGGCGTCCTTCTGACCGAAATAGGCACGCTTCGGCCGGACGATGTTGAAGAGCTTGAGACAGACCGTGGCGACGCCGCGGAAATGGCCGGGCCGGGCGTCGCCCTCGAGCCCGTCCGAGATCTCCTCCACGTCGACCCATGTCTGGAAGCCGTCGGGATACATCTCGTCGACTGAGGGAACGAAGAGGAAGTCGACCCCGGCCTTCTCCGCGATCGCGGCGTCGGCCTCCTCGTCGCGCGGATAGCGCTCGAAGTCCTCGCCGTCGCCGAACTGCGCCGGGTTGACGAAGATCGAGGCGACGACGGGGTCGCACTCCCGTCGCGCGGCCTCGAAGAGCGCCACGTGACCGGCGTGGAGCGCGCCCATCGTCGGCACGAGGCCGACGCCGTCGCGCGGGAGGGCGCCCGCACCTCCGCGACGGTTCGCAGGATCCTCATGGTGTCCGCGCTCCGAGGAGGGCGGCCTCGTCTCGGCCAGCGCCCGGTAGAGGGGAGGAGCTGAGGACGGCGGGCGCCGATCTCTTCGGCGTGCCGCTCGACGGTCGTCCCGGTCGTCCCGGACGAGCGGCCCGGTGTGCTCGAAGCCGTTCTCGATCGTCCGGGTCATGAGCGGATCGAGCGCCTGCGGCGGTGCACCCGCGGCCCCCATCAGCTCGGCGGCGACGTCGTGGATCGTGACGAGGAACGGCGAGGCGAAGGTCGCGCGCGGCATGGTAGAGCGGGCGGTTCTCGTCGTCGAGCTCGAACGCCCACAGGCCGAGGAGCCCGGCGAGCTCGCGGGCGGCCGCGAGGGCCTCGTCGCTCCCGCCGGAGATCGCCGCCCACGCGCCGTCGAGCTGCTCGGGGCCGCGGTCGAGCGTGAAGGTCTGTAGCGGGTGGAGGCTGAAGCGCCGCTCGTGGGGCGCGAGCGCGTCCAGCCGCTGCGCACCGCTCGTGTGCGCGACCCAGGGGCCGGTCGGGATCGCGGCGGCGACCTCCGGGATGGCGCGGTCAGGCACGCAGAGTAGGACGAGGTCGGCGTCGCCGCAGTCGAGGTCGCGGCCCGCGACGCGGGTCGGGATCCGCTCGCCGAGGCGTGCGGCCACCGCCTTGCCGACGCGTCCCGCGCCGACGACAGAAGCTGTTTCGAACACGGCTCCAGTTCCTAGGGGATACCGGGCACCCAGAGCATAGCCGGAGCCGGCCCGTGCGATCCTGAAACGGACGCCCGTGAGCCGGACATGAGCATTTCGCGTCATCGTCTCCGCCGGAGACGAGGCCCCGACTGTCGGGCCGGAGGGCCGCTTCGCGTACGGCCCGCACGCCACCGGCGTGGCAAGCGTCGACCTCGTCCTTGAGGACGGGCAGACCGTGCACGCGAGCGTCGTCGGTCAGCCGGGCGGCCTCCGCTCAACTTCTACTGGGCGACGTGGTCCGGCTCTGCGCTCCGGATGGCGGTTGCACGCGATGCAGGCGGCCGGGTGCTCGAACGTCGCGTGCCGCCATGGAACGGCAACCCCACCGGGGATCCGGACAGTCTTTCATCGCCCGATCGAGCCTAGGAACACACAGGTACGCTTGTGGTGTGGCGGAGAAGATGCAGAAGTCCGAGCAGGAGTGGAAGGCGGAGCTGACGCCCGAGCAGTACCGCGTCCTCCGCGAGAAGGGCACCGAGCGCGCGTTCACCGGCTCCTACTACGCGACGAAGGAGCCGGGCACGTACCGTTGCGCCGGCTGCGGAGCCGAGCTCTTCTCCTCCGACACGAAGTACGACTCCGGCACAGGCTGGCCGAGCTTCTGGGAGCCGGCGAGCGCCGAGGCCGTCGAGACCGAGCGCGACTGGGGGCTTCTCATGCCCCGCACGGAGGTCCACTGCGCGTCGTGCGGAGGGCACCTGGGGCACGTCTTCTCCGACGGGCCGCACCCGACCGGCGTCCGCTACTGCATCAACTCCGCAGCGCTCGATCTGGATCCCGAGCAGCCCGAGTAGCGCGCCGTACCCGTTTGCAGAGCGTCCGGGTAGCTGCCTAGACTGCGTCGGCGATGCCGATCTACGAGTTCGTGTGCATGTCGTGCGAGAGCCACTTCGAGGAGCTCTTGCGGCTGGACGACGGCGATCCCGACTGCCCTGACTGCGGTTCCGGGAAGACGCGCCGCCAGCTTTCCGTGTTCGCGGCTCATGGCACCGCCGGGCAACCGAGCTTCGGCGGAACATCCGGAGGCGGATGCTGCGGCGGGGGCTGTGGCTGCGGATCCTGAGTCACTGAACCGCCGCGCCGCGCTCGCGGCCTACGCAACCGAGACGGCTGCCTGCACGCGCTGCCGGCTCGCGTCCGGACGGACGCAGGTCGTCTTCGGCGTCGGGGACCCGGCGGCCGAGCTCATGTTCGTCGGCGAGGCCCCCGGCTTCCACGAGGACAAGCAGGGCTATCCGTTCGTGGGCCAGGCCGGCAAGCTGCTGGACAAGCTTCTCGCCGGGATCGGGCTCACGCGAGAAAATGTCTACATCGCGAACGTGATCAAGTGCCGCCCGCCCGGGAACCGCGACCCGCAGCCCGACGAGATCGAGGCCTGCGAGAGCCATCTCTTCAAGCAGGTCGAGCTGATCGAGCCGAAGCTGATCGCGACGCTCGGCAACTTCGCCACCAAGCTCCTCTCGGGAAAGCCGCACGGGATCACACGCGTCCACGGCCATCCGCAGGAGACGACGCTGGGCGGCCGTCCGGTCACCCTCTACCCGATCTACCATCCGGCGGCCGCGCTCTATACCCCGGCGATGCTGCGGACCCTCGAGGACGACTTCCGCCGCATCCCGGCGCTCCTCTCCGAGCAGTCGGGCGAACCGGCGCAGGTGATCCAGTTCCCCGTCGCCGCGCAGGCGGCGCCGGAGCCGCCCGCCGAGCAGCTCGGCCTCTTCTAGCCGGCCCGATGGTCGAGCTGGAGTCGGCCTCGCCGGAGGAGACCGAACGCATCGCCGGGCGCCTCTCGGCGTTGCTCGCCGTCGGAGACATCGTCGTCGTCGAGGGGGAGCTCGGCGCGGGCAAGACGACCTTTGTGCGCGGCGCGGCGCGGGCGCTCGGCGTCGAGGGTCCTGTCACGAGTCCTACCTACACGATCGGCCATCGCTATCGGGGGAGGGTTGACGTCTCGCACATCGATCTCTATCGGTTCGAGGGGATGTCGAACGCCGAGTGGGGAGACCTGGAGAGGTACTTCGACGATGCGATCGTGTTCGTCGAGTGGCCCGAGGCCGGGGCGCGCTTCCTGCCCGAGGCACGGGTGCGGGTCGGTTTGCGACACCTCGGCGAGACGCGTAGACTGATCGTGCTCTCGAGCGACGAAAAATCCCTGGAAAAGAGCGTTTTTACAGGTGCTGATCCTCGCGTTTGACACCGCCACGGGCGTCGCGACGAGCGCGCTGGTGCGCGACGGTGCCGTCCTGGGGGAGCGCGTGTCCAAAGCGCTCCGGGTCCTCGAGGACGCGCAGTCGCTCGTCGCCGAGGCGGGGCTCGAGCCCGACGCAGTCGACGCGATCGCGGTCGGGACCGGCCCGGGGAGCTACACGGGCCTTCGTATCGGCCTCGTGACGGCGCGGGCGCTCTCGCTCTCGCTCGGCGCCCCGGTGGCCGGCGTCTCGACCCTCGACACCCTCGCGGCGGGCTCTCCCGGCGCCCTGCCGGTGATCGACGGACGCCGCGGCGAGATCTTCACACTCGAGGACGGCGTCCCGGTCGTGCTTCGGCCGGAGCAGCTGAAGGTCGAGGAGGGAGCGACGTACGTCGGTGACGGCGCCGTTCTCTACCGCACCGAGCTCGAGGGGCATGGTGCCGCCGTCCCGCCCGACGACGACCCGCGCCACATCCCGTGGGCACGGCACACCGCCGCGCTCGCGCGCGACTTCGGCCCCGCCGACGGCGCCGAGCCGATCTACCTGCGCGTGCCCGACGCGGAGAAGGCGCTCAACCGCTGATGGAGATCCGCCGTCTCAGCCCTGCACGACCTCGACGCCATCGTCGGGATCGAGAACGCGGTCTATCCGACTCCCTGGTCCCGCTCGATGTTCGCGGGCGAGCTGCCAAGCCGTCGTCGCTCTCCCTCGGCGGGTTCGACGAGGACTGGAGGCTGGTCGCCTACCTGATCGTCTCCCGCTACGACGACGCGTGGCACATCATGAACGTCGCGGTCCACCCCGACTGGCGGCGCCAGGGCGTGGCGAGCCGCCTCCTGGACGAGCTCTTCGAGCTGACCGCCGGCCACTCGCGGCGCGGGTACACCCTCGAGGTGCGAGTGTCGAACGCGGCGGCCATCTCGCTCTACGAGCGGTTCGGCTTCGAGCCGAGCGGCATCCGGCGCGGCTACTACACGGACAACCGCGAGGACGCCCTCATCATGTGGAAGGACCCGATCACCCAGGTCGCCGCCCGGGAAGCTGAGTGGGGGGTCCCGGCCGGCAGTGCTGCCCCGCTTCTCGATCGCGAGCACCTGGGGCTGCAAGGACGCAGGGAGCCCCGCTAATCGATCGCCGGGGCGACCGAGGACGAAGCAGGCCGCCAGTGATCGCGGACGAGAAGTAGGCGTGCATTGTCGGTCGGGGCGCTACTCGGGGTCGAGACGTCCTGTGACGAGACCGCGGCAGCCCTCGTCGTGGACGACGGCCGCATCCTCTCGAACGTCGTGTCCTCCCAGGCGGAGCTGCACGCGCGCTACGGCGGCGTCGTCCCCGAGGTCGCCTCGCGCCGCCACCTCGAGCTCGTCGCCCCGGTGGTGCGAGGAGGCGCTCGCGCAGGCGCGGCCTCTCCCTGGACGACGTCGGCTCGGTGGCCGTCACTCGCGGGCCAGGGCTGATCGGCGCGCTCCTCGTCGGAATCTCCGCGGCGAAGGCGATCGCGTGGTCGCGGCGGCTCCCGCTCATCCCGGTCGACCACCTTCACGGTCACGTCGCATCGCTCTACCTTCAGCCGCAGGATCTGCAGCCGCCGTTCCTCTGCCTGCTCGCGAGCGGCGGGCACACCATGATTCTGGAAGTTCGCGACCGCGCGGGCTTCACCGTTCTCGGCACGACGCTCGACGACGCGGCGGGGGAGGCCTTCGACAAGGGGGCCCGCCTCCTCGGGCTCCGCTATCCGGGTGGCGCGGCGCTCGACCGGCTCGCGCGCGAGGGCGATCCCGAGGCGTTTCGCTTCCCGGTCGCGCGCGTGGCCGGGCTCGACTTCTCCTTCTCAGGTCTCAAGACCGCGCTCCTGTACACCGTCCGCGACCTCCCTCAGGAGGAGCTCGACCGCCGCCGCGCAGACCTCGCCGCGAGCTACCAGCGCGCGATCGTGCGGGCGCTCGTCGAGCGCACCGCGACGCGGCCGAGCGGACCGGCCTCGAGCAGGTCGCCGTGGTCGGCGGCGTGGCGGCGAACTCCGAGCTCCGGCCGTCGCTTCCGGGCGCGACGCTCGCGCCGCTCGAGCTCTGCACCGACAACGCGGCGATGATCGCCTCGGCGGCCAGATATGCAACGGCCGTCCCCTTTCCGGAGTATCTTGCGCTCGATGCCTACGCGACGGCGGCCTGAGCTCGCGCGCGCCTCGGTGCTTGCGGCTGTCGCCGCGGTCGCGGCGTTCCTCCTCGTCGGCAACGTGCAGGGCGCAAGGGACACCGTCACGGGCGCGGCCGCGCGGGCGTGGCACTCCGTCTTCGGCGACCGCCCGCAGGCCGACCTCGGGCGCGCGGATGATCGTCGTCCTCTCGTCGCCCTCGCTCGCGGACCGGATCGAGGCGGCGACGGCGGGCGCGGCCGCGGGCGCGCAGAGCGCCGCTGGCGCGCCGACATCGAGGCCGAGCAGGACGCTTCCTCGCCTCGCTCGCAGACGCGGCGTCTCGATCAGCGCCGGAGAGAGCTTCACGCGCGTCCTGAACGGCTTCTCGGCCACGCTCGACGCGCGCGCCGTCGCCGAGCTCGACCGCAATCCCTCCGTCGATCGGCGTCTATCCCGTTCGCGCGGTCTATCCCGGCCGAGGACCGAGGCGCTGCGCGCACCGGCGGTCCGCGCCCAGGCCAGAGTCTCGCTCCCGGGCTTCGACGGCACGGGAGTCGACGATCGCGTTGCTCGACACCGGCGTCGACTCCTCGCTCGCCCCGCTCCGGAGCCGGACGCGGCGCGGATACGACCTCGTCGACCGCGACCGCAAGGCGCGTCCCGGGGCAGACCCCGCCGATCCGGAACAGCGTCGAGACGCACGGGACGAGGATGGCCGGGCTCGTCGCGGCGGATCGCGCCGGGCGCGCAAGATCCTCCCGATCCGCGTCGCTCGGCTGGCAGCAGGCCGCCGACGGAGGCTTTTCGGTCGCGGGATCGGGGCGACCGGCTCATCGCCGGGCTCGAGCGGGCGGTCGACCCGAACGGCGACGGAGCGGTGAAGGACGCGGCCACCGTCGCGCTCGCGCCGCTCGTCGAGCCGTTCGCCGCGTTCGCGGATAGCCCCGAGGCGCGCGCCGTGGAAAGCGCGACGAAGCTCGGAACGCTCGTCGTCGCGGCCGCCGGGAACGACGGGGGCTCCGGAATCGGCTTCGGGAGCATCGGGGCGCCCGGAGGCGCTCCGGACGCGCTCACCGTGGGCGCTGCGGACACGCGCCCGCAGGTTTCCGTTGCGAACGCCTGGCTCCGTGCAGGCGCCGACACGCTTTCCTCGCAGCAGGTCCGCGTCCTCGGGAAGAGCTCCGTGTCCCAGGAGTCGACGCTCGCCGTCTCCGCGCTGCTCGGGCCGTCGCTCGCGAACCCGTCGCAGTCGACGGATGCGCCGGCTGCGGCGATCGTCCCTCGGTGACTTCTTCGACACGACCGGCGTGAGCCGCGTCGCCGGACGCGCCGCGCTCGTCCCCGCCGACGGCGCCTCGCTCGCGGCCAAGGCGCGCAACGCGAAGGCGGCGGGAGCCTCGGCGCTGCTCGTCTACGGAACTGCCCTTCCGGCAGGTGCGCTCGACCTCGACGAAGCGACCTCACTCCCGGTCCTCGCCCTGCCCGGCCAGGTCGGCGCCGCCGCCATGGATGCGCTGCGGGGAGGGAAGCAGGTGACGGCCGTGCTCTCGCCGGGCGGCTCGGTGGCGAACCACGGCCTCGACACGGTCGCGGCCTTCTCCTCGGGCGGGCTTGCCTTCGACGGCCATGTGAAGCCGGACGTGGTCGCTCCGGGCGTCGGGCTCCCGACCCTCGACCCGGCAGGCGAGAACGGCGCCAGCCTCTCGACCGTGAGCGGCTCCAGCGCCGCCGCGGCGGTCGCCGCCGGCGCGGCTGCGCTCGTATCCCAGGCCCGCACGGGGCTCAGCGCAACGGAGCTCAGGAGCGTGCTCGTCGGAAGCGCGAGCCCGCTCGGCGGCGCTCAGCCCACAACGAGGGAAGGAGCGGGGAGCGTCGACCCCGCGGCCGCGTCCACCGCCGAGCTCGCCGTCCTGCCGGCGACCGTTTCGTTCGGCCGGGCCACGGGCTCCGACTGGACGTCGACGCAGACCGTGACCGTGAAGAACCTCTCGAGCCGCCCGCTCGAGGTCGGCTTCGGGCTCTCCTCCGACCAGGCGGGCGCGGCGCGCGTCTCCTTCACGGCGCAGCCCGCGCATCTGAGCCTCGGGCCGGGAGCCTCGTCCGAGGTACGGCTCGGAGTCACCGCCACCACTCGCTTCGGCCAGGGGGCGAGCGGCGTGCTCGTGGCATCGGCCCCGGGTGCGCGTGTCGTGCGAATCCCGTGGGCGATCGCGCAGCGTCCCGCAGCGGGCGAACCGCTCGTCGACTCCGTCGGCCTGTCCAGCTGGGAGTTCGCCCCGTCGAAGGCCGCGCCCGTCGTGCTCGCTTTCCGCGCCGGGCGAGCCGCGGCCGGCCCGGGCGGAGAGCAGATCGAGCCCGTCGGCCTCCTCGACCTCGAGCTCTGGACGCCGAAGGGGAAGCGCCTCGGCGTCATCGCGCGCCTGCGCGACCTCCTGCCCGGCCGCTATGCCTTCGGGCTCACGGGACGCGGACCGGACGGAAGGGTTCTCGCGCCGGGCATGTACGTCCTCCGCCTGCGCGCTCAGCCCGTCGATGCCGCAGACGGGACGCCGCCGTCCACCGCCGAAACCGTCTTCCGGATCACGAACGAGTAAAGGAGACCTGGGTGACCACCGTCGAAGCCCCGTCGTCGCATCTGAAGGAAAACCCCTGGGAGATGGCGCGGAGCCAGTTGCGCCAGACCGCCGGCCTGCTCGAGATGGGCGACAGCATGTTGAACGTCCTCCTCGAGTGCAAGAGGTGCGTCGCCGTCTCGGTGCCGACGCGCATGGACGATGGCTCCGTGCGCGTCTTCGAAGGGTTCCGCTCCACGCACAACGTCGCACGCGGCCCGTCCAAGGGGGGCATCCGCTATCACCACGCAGGTCACGCTCGAGGAGACGAAGGCGCTCGCAATGTGGATGACGTGGAAGTGCGCCCTGATGGGGCTGCCGTTCGGCGGCGCGAAGGGCGGCGTGGTGGTCAACCCGAAGGAGCTCTCCGTCCTCGAGCTCGAGCGGATGACCCGGCGCTACACGACGGAGATCATCAACTTCATCGGGCCCGAGGCGGACATCCCCGCCCCCGACGTCGGCACGAGCCCGCGCGAGATGGCGTGGATCTTCGACACGTACTCGATGAACAAGGGCTACTCCGTGCTCGGCGTCGTCACGGGGAAGCCGCTCGAGGTCGGCGGCTCTGTCGGGCGCGTGGAGGCGACCGCCCGCGGTGCGGCGTTCTGCGTGCGCGAGGCGCTGCGCAAGCGCGACCTGTCCATCGAGGGACGGAAGGTCGCCGTCCAGGGGTTCGGCAACGTCGGCTCCAACCTCGCCCTGATCCTGTCCGACCAGGGCGCGACGATCGTGGCGCTCTCGGACTCCTCCGGAGGCGTCTACAACCCGGACGGGCTCGACGTGCGGGCGGCCCTCGCCCACAAGCAGGAATCGGGCGAGCTCGAGGGCTTCGCGGGAGCGGAGGCGGTCACGAACGACGAACTCCTCCTCGTCGAGTGCGACGTTCTCGCCCCCTGTGCGCTCGAGCAGGTGATCACGGACGAGAACGCCGACCGGGTCAAAGCGTCGCTCGTCTGCGAGGGCGCGAACGGACCCATCACGCCGGAGGCCGACCAGATCCTCGACGACCGCGGCATCCTCGTCCTCCCGGACGTGCTCGCGAACGCGGGCGGCGTCGTCGTCTCGTACTTCGAATGGGTGCAGGGCCTGCAGGAGTACTTCTGGAAGGAGTCGGAGGTGAACGCGAAGCTGAACGACATCATCACGCGCGCGTTCGCCGAGACGTGGCGCACTCACGAGGAGCGGACGCTGCCGATGCGCCAGGCGGCCTACGCGCTCGCCGTCGGCCGCGTGGCGGAGGCGACGACCACACGTGGCCTCTACCCCTAGCACGCAGCACGTCGTTACATTCGTCCACGCGGCCGGCTGCCACCTCTGCGAGAGCGCCCGGCGGGTGATCGAAGGAGTCCGCGCCGAGGTCCCTTTCGAGCTCGAGGAGGTCGACATCACGGGTGACGACGGGCTCGAGCGCAGCTACCGCGAGCGGATCCCCGTCGTCCTCGTCGACGGCCACGAGGCGTTCACGATGTTCGTCCACCCGGACGGGCTACGCCGTCGGCTCGAAGGATGAGGGGTCGCACAAACTCGGTTTCAATTCGTGTGTTTTCTCCCTCCGCGTAAGGGATGAAGCTGTCGTTATGCTGTTACAAGCATGGCCGTGGAGCTCTTGAGGGAAGGGGAGGCGCGCACCGGGGACCGACTGACCGTCGGCGTCGCCGCGCGGCTCAGCCAGTACCTCCGAGTCCTCACGCAGGCGAAGAAGATGGGCCAGGACCGCATCTCCTCCCAGGAGATGAGCGAGTACACGAACATCAACGCGACGCAGATTCGCCGCGACCTCTCGGCCTTCGGCAAGTTCGGCAAGCGGGGCGTCGGGTACAACATCGACGGCCTCATCTCCGAGATCCGCAAGATCCTGCGGACGCAGGGTCAGCACAACATCGCGCTCTTCGGCGCGGGGCGGCTCGGCCAGGCGATCGCGAGCTCGACGGTCTTCGCCGACCACGGGTTCAACATCGCTGTCGCGTTCGACACCGACCAGGCCAAGGTCGGCCAGCCGATCGGCCAGACGGTCATCCGCGACTACAGCGAGCTCAAGGACGCCATCCGCGAGAAGAACATCATCGTCGCCGTCCTCGCCGTGCCGCAGGAGTCCGCCCAGCGCGTCGCCGACGACGTCGTCTCGGCCGGCGTGAAGATCATCTTCAACTACTCCGACGCGCTCCTGCACGCGCCGGCAGACGTGACCGTGCACACGACGAGCCCCGCGGTCGAGCTCCTCTACGCGCTCTACTTCCACCTGACGTAGCGCGGGAGCGGCCGGAAGGCCGCGCCTGCCAGAACTGACGGACCGCCGATCCGCTCCCGCCCCGATGCGTTTCTCCGGCGCGCGTGGTCAAGTGGTGTTGAAGCAACAGGAGGACGGTGAGAACAATGATCGTTTCGTCCGCCGGCCACCTTCACGGCCCGGAGCACGGCCGCGTTGCGAGGTGGTCGCTTGTGGTCGCGGCGGTGTCCGTCGTGCTGTTGGTGGGCCTTGTCGTCGCCAGCTTCTGGGACGTGCGCGACACCGGTTGGGGATCGTGGTTCGTCCCGGTCACGGCGTTGTCGGCTCTGGCAGCCGGGATCGGAGCGGGCGCGGCCGCAGTCGCCGCCGTGCTGAGGGGCGAGCGGTGGGTTCTGCTCTTCCTTCCGACCCTGCTCGGCATCTTCAGCGTGTTCGTGCTCGTGGGCGAGGCTTTCCTCTGGGAGTAGTCCCACTTCCTTGAGCGGGCTCAGAGGCGCTTCTCGAACCAGTGGTGGGCGTATGCCTCGTCGCTGTAGCGGGGGATCTCCTCGTAGCCCGACGAGCGGTACATGGAGATCGCCTCGGTGAGGTTGCGGTTGGTGTCGAGGCGGACGGCGGTCGCGCCCGAGGCACGGGCGCGCTCCTCGAGCTCGTGGAGAATCCGGCGGCCGAGCCCGAGACCGCGGACGGCCGGCGCGACCCACATCCGCTTGATGTCGGGCGGCTCGTCGTCGTAGAACAGGAGGCCGCCGCAGCCGACGGGGGCGCCGCGGAGCCGCGCGACGAGGAAGAGGCCCGTCGGGGGGGTCATCTCGCCCGCGTCGGGGACGCTGCTCCGCGCCGGGTCGAAACCCGCGTCGAAACGCTCGTCGAGCTCTCCGAAGTACTGCTCCAGACACCAGCGCCCCACCGCGCTTCGCGGGCTCTCGACTCCGACGTCGATCATGGACGCGGTCAGGAGGCGCTCGACAGTCTCCATCGCGGCGACGAGCTCGCCTCGCTGCCGCTCGCTCAGAGGTTCGAGGACGGAGGCGGCGAGCGCCTGCGAGCGCGACTCGAGCTCGTCCCACTCTCTGCCGCCGGGCGGGCTCAGCTCCGCGCGGCGCACGCGGCCGTCTTCGGTGCCCGGTCGAACCGTGACGAGGCCCTCTGCCTCGAGCCCGCGCAAGAGGCGGCTCAGGTATCCCGAGTCGTGCCCGAGGCGGGCCCGTAGCGCGCGGACGTCCTCGCCGTCGCGCCCGATCTCCCACAGGAGCCGGGCCTGGCCGAGGGGACGCCTGCGGCCGAGGAAGTTCTCGGCCAGCGCTCCTGCTCGCTCGGTGGCGACGCGGTTGAACCTTCGGACCTGCGCGAGCTGGGTCTCGTTGATCATCTGACTTTAGTCAGAGATTATCGGAGACGAACTCCGAATTGCAACTCCGGTCGGTGTCCCTCGAACGGGCTAAAGCAGTTCGGCCGGCGGCCGATAACTGATCCAACAGAGGGGGAGACAGGACATCCTCGGAAGAGGCCGCAACTTTCGAGGTGAGAGATCCCGTTTCCCCCTCTTTTCGTGCCTAGACGCTCTGGCCGGAGTGGCTCCCACCGGGCGAGGCCTGGCTCCAACGCATCCGCGTCAGGTACACGGCTCGCTGCAGGATGCTGCGCTCGCAGCCCACGTGTGAGTAGACGCGCGTCCAGCGCGTATGTCTCGGGCCTGCTCGCTTGTCTCCTTCGCGAGCGTCGTCTCAGAGCGGCTAGGAACGCGAATGTGATCCGGCGCTACGAGAACCGGTGGCGGAGCGCCATCACGTTCGCCACGAACTTCCGCGTCTTCCGGTAGAGCCCGTGCGCGCGCACGGCGGCGGGGCCCTGGTTGTACGCGCCGACCGCGAGCGGCACGTTCCAGTCGAACTCGTGGAGGAGCTGACGGAGGTAGGCGACGCCCACCTGGATGTTGCCGCTGACGCCGTGCGGGATCTTCCTCCCGAGCAGCACCATCTCGACGTACGACCAGGTCTGCCGCGTCACCTGCATGACGCCTCTCGCGCCGACTCCCGAGCGCACGTCCTGCTGAAAGCCCGACTCTTGCCACGCGAGCGCCTTCACGAGGTTCGGACGGATCCCGTAGGACCGCGCCCAGTAGGTGAGGAGCCCGCGTATGCCGTGCCCCGTATGCCGAACCGTCGTGCGCGTCGGCTGGAGAACCACGCGGCGCACGCCGAAGGTCGCGAGGGTCTGGGGTCCGACGAGGCCGTCGACGAGAATGTGGCGCCTGTGCTGGTAGCGCATGACCGCCAGTCTCGTCTGCTCCGTGAAGCGCCCGTCGATCCTGCCGGGCCAGAAGCCTCGGCGCCTGAGGAAGAACTCGAGCACGGAGACGTCCCAGCCCACGTAGCCCAGGGCGATGAGGCGCCGCTCGCCGAACAGGGGGCGGCCCAGCCGTCCGAGCCTGCCGCGCGTGATCGGGCCTGCGACCCCGTCGACGACGATGTGCGCGTGGCGCTGGAAGCGGCGCACGCCGCTCGCGGTCATCGGCCCGGCGATGCCGTCGATCGCACCCGGATAGAAGCCGTGCGCCTTGAGCGCGGCCTGGAGGCCGGGGATCTGCGGATTGGTGACCGCCTGCGCGGGCGTCACGAGCAGCAGGGCTGCGGGGACGGCGACGCACGCGGCGAGGAGTGCCCTCGGGCGCATTGAACCGACGGACTTCGTCGGTGCGTGTGCGTTCCCTCCGCCCGCTTTACGGGTTCTTAACGGCCGGTCACGACGATCTGGACGGCACCGGGCCCGTGGTCTGCGAGCGCCTCGCGAACCTGCCTCTTCGACGCGCCCTTGACGACGACCTTGTCGCCTTGCACCAACGCGCTGAAGCCCTTGCCGCGGAGCTCGGCGGCGACGTCCGTGGCGGTCCCGCTCGCAGAGAGGCCGGCCGCCTGGGCGGCCTCGGGGCTGGAGGCGGCAGCACGGGTGTCGGCGGACGTGGCTGCCGCCCCCCCGGCGGAGGCGGCCGAGTTCGAGCCGGAATTCGAGCCCGATTTGACGAGGACGGCGACGACGGCGGCGACGGCGACCAGCGGGGTGAGCACGGCAATCAGCTGCTTGGGCGTCAACGCACGGCGCCGGCCCGGCTCGCGCACCTGTGTCGGGAGGTTCATGAAGACTCCCTCGGAGCGGCGCTCCGGCAGGTGCAAGAACTGCGCCCCGCGCAGGGCGTCGCGGCCTGCCTCGACGCGCGCCACCTGCTCGGAGCAGGCGCTGCAGGCCGAGAGGTGCGCCTCGATCTCGGCCTGCCGCGCTTCCGGGAGGTCGTCCTCGACATAGTCGAAGAGGTCGATGTCGTCTGGGTGCGTTCCGGCCACCATGCGCTTTGGACTACTCCTCGCCCTCCCTTGTTCCCAGCAGCTCCGCGAGGCGGCTGCGACCGCGGAAGATGCGTGACTTCACCGTACCTTCGGGGACATCGGTGAGCTCGGCGATCTCTCCGTACGAGCAGCCGAGCACGTCGAACAGCACGACCGCGACGCGATAGTCGGCTTCGAGCTCGTTGAGCGCGTGCTGGAGGGCGGTCGAGAGCTCGCTCGCGAGGAAGGCGTCCCGCGGGTCGGCCGGCTCGCGCGTCTCGTCGAGCGGCTCGGTCCGCCGCTTCGCGCGCTGGTCGTGAGCCGCGTTCAACGCGATCCGGTAGAGCCAGGTGGAGAAGAGCGAGCCGCCGCGGAAGCGGGGGAGCCCGAGCCAGGCGCGGATGAAGGCCTCCTGCACCGCGTCGGCCGCCTCGTCCACCGACCCGAGCGTGCGCGCCGCGAGCGTGAAGAGTCGATGCTGGTGCCGCTCGACCAGCTGTTCGAATGCCCACCGGTCGCCTCGGCGCGCCCGGGCGACCAACGGTGCGTCAGGATCTTCCACGGATGAAGGTTCTCATCTGGCACGGCTACCTCCTCGGCGGCACGGGTTCGAACGTCTACACCCGTGCGCTCGCCCGGGCGTGGAGCCGGCTCGGCCACGATGTCGTCGTCTTCTGCCAGGAGCGGCGTCCCGAGGAGTACGACCTCGGGGGAGCGCAGGTCGCCCGGCCGAAGCTCGACGGCCCGCTGCCGGTTTTCGTGCTCGACCGCTACGAGGACATGGAGCCGCGCTATCTCCAGGATCTGACGCGCGCGGAGCGAGAGGGCTTCGTCGAGGTGAACGCCGCCGCCGTCCGCGACCACCTGCCCGCGGACTTCCTCCTCACGAACCACGTCCTTCTCGGCGCGCCGGTGGGCGCGGCCGTGGGCATGCCTTTCACGGTCAAGGCGCACGGATCGGAGCTCGAGTTCTCCATGCGCGGGAACGACGAGCTCTGCGGGTGGGCGCGCGAGTCGCTCGGCGGGGCGACGGAGGTGTTGGCCGGCTCCGAGCACATCCGCTCCGTGCTCGAAGAGGTCGTCGGCTGGAGCGAGCGGGTGCGCATCGTCCCGCCGGGGGTGGACGTCGACGAGTTCTGGCCGGAGGGCAGGGAGGAGGCTCTCGCCGCGCTCCTCGCGGAGGCCGAGCTGGATCCCGCGCCCGGATCCGAGCGCGATCCGGACGCGGGCAACGCGGAGCGCCTCCGAGACTTCCTCGCCGGCGACCAGCCCACCGTCGTCTACGTGGGCAAGCTGAGCGAGGAGAAGGGGGTCCATCTCCTCCTCGAGGCGCTCCGATCCGTGGACGCTCGGGCGGTCGTCGTCGGGTTCGGACCCGCCCGCGAGCGCCTCGAGCGGATGGCCGGAGACCGTGTGCTCTTCACGGGCGCGCTCGGGCACCGCCACCTTCGCCACCTCTTGCCGCTCGCGGACGTGAGCGTCACGCCGTCGGTCTTCCCAGAGGCGTTCGGGATGGTCGCGGCCGAGGCGGCCGCGTGCGGCTCTCCGCCCGTCGTGGCGCGCCACTCCGGCCTCGCCGAGGTGGCCGGCGGACTCGAGGCTGCGTACCCGGAGGAGCACCGCGGGCTCGCGAGCTTCACGCCCGGCGATGCCGGGGACCTGGCCTCCAAGCTCGCCGCGATCCTCGCGCTTCCCCGCTCCGAGTGGGCGCGCCTCTCCGCTGCGGCCCGTGCCGCGGCCGTCGAGCGCTGGAGCTGGGAGACGATTGCGGCTCTGATACTTTCGCCGCGTGGGTGAGGCCCAGAAGCTCAGTCCCGAGGAGCAGATCCGCTTCGCGCGCGAGGGATTCGACGGCGGACAGGACTTCACGGTCGCAGTGGAGGAGGAGTTCGCCATCCTCGATCCGGGCGACCTCGGCCTCGTCAACCGCTTCGAGGAGTTCCAGGCGGCCGCGAAGGGCACCGAGCTGGAGGAGCACCTCGTCGGCGAGCTGATCGCCTCCGAGGTCGAGGTGCGAACGGGCCGCTGCGAGACGTTCGCGGAGGCGGTCGGGACGATGGCCGAGCGGCGCCGGCAGCTTCTCGAGCTCGCCGGGAAGCTCGACGTCGCGCTCTGCGCGGTCGGCACGCATCCGTGGAGCCCGTGGCAGGACCAGCGCATCATCGACACGCCGCACTACCGCCGAAACGACGAGATCCTCCGCTACGTCGTCTGGCGCAACAACACCTTCGGGCTGCACGTCCACGTGGGCATCAAAGGCGCCGATCGCGCCATCCACGTGACGAACGCGCTGCGCGGCTTCCTCCCGGACCTGCTCGCGTACTCGGGCAGCTCTCCGTTCGTCGAAGGCGTCTTCACCTACCTCCACTCGGCGCGGACGGAGGTCTTCACGCGCATGTTCCCCCGCTGCGGCGTGCCAGACGCCTTTCGGGACTGGTCGGAGTACGAGGACTACGTGCGCTTCCTCTACACCACCGGTTCGATCACCGAGCACACGCAGCTCTGGTGGAGCGTGCGCCCGCACCTCGCGTTCCCCACCGTGGAGCTGCGGATCTGCGACGGCCAGCCCGAGCTCGGCGAGGCGCAGGCGCTTGCCGCGCTCATGTACGCCCTGACGGCCCGCATCGCACGCGCGCACGACGAAGGCGAGTCTCTGCCCGACTACCCGCACCGCCTGATCGAGGAGAACCTCTGGCGCGCAATCCGCTACGGGCTCTCCGGCGAGCTGATCGACCTGCGTACCGGCGACGTGCTCTCCGCGCGGGCAAGGATCGAGCAGGTCCTCCAGTGGACGCTGCCCGTGGCCGAGGAGCTCGGCGTCGCGTCCTTCCTCGCCGTGCCGGTCGCGAGCCCGGCGGAGCGGCAGATCGCGCGGCACGATGCCGGCGAGACGATGCGCGAGATCTACGCTCAGGAAGTCCTGGAGCCGGTTCGTGTCTGAGTTCGAAAGCGAAGAGCAGCTCGCCCGGGAGCTCGCCGACGAGCTCCGGCGGCTGAAGATCGAGGACGTCCTCGTCCAGACGCTGATCACGATTTCCTCGCTCGGCTATCGGCGGCTCGGGCTCACCCGGAAACGAAGGACGACCGCGACCTCCAGCAGGCGAAGCTCGCGATCGACACGATGGCCGCGCTGACGCCGGTGCTCGAAGAAGTCGTCCCGGCAGAGCTCGTCCGCGACTTCAACGCAGTCCGTGGCGAGCCTCCAGCTCGCATACGCGCAGGCTGTTGCGGACACGGGCGAAGGGGACGATGGCGAAGGCTGAGATCGGGGTCTTCGGCGGGTCGGGCTTCTACTCGTTCCTCGACGGACGTCGAGGAGGTGGCGGTCGAGACGCCGTACGGGAAGCCGTCGGCGCCGTTCACGATCGGCGAGATCGGCGGGAAGCGCGTCGCTTTTCTCCCGCGCCACGGGTTGAACCACGAGCTCCCGCCGCACGCGATTCCCTACCGCGCGAATGTCTGGGCGATGAAGAAGCTCGGCGTCCGGCGGATCATCGGGCCGAACGCCTCGGGCGCGCTCAAGGCCGAGCTCGAGCTCGGCGAGTTCGTCGTCTGCGACCAGTTCGTCGACCGGACGAGCGGGCGGGCGGACACCTTCTACGACGGGCCCGAGACGACGCACGTCTCGGCCGCCGACCCGTACTGCGCCGGACCTCCGCGCGCTCCTCGTCGAGACCGCGGGCGAGCTCGGCATCCCGGCGCGGGACGGCGGCACCGTGGTCGTCATCCAGGGGCCGCGCTTCTCGACCCGCGCCGAGTCGAAGTGGTTCCAGGAGATGGGCTGGGACACGATCAACATGACCGCCTACCCGGAGGGCTACCTCTCTCGCGAGCTCGAGCTCTGCTACGCGAACATCTCGATGGTCACGGACCACGACGTCGGGCGTCGAGGGCGCCGAGCCGGTGTCCCACGAGCAGGTCGTGACGGTCTTCAAGGAGAACAACGCGAGGCTCCGCGAGCTTCTCTTCGCGGTCATCCCGAGGATCCCGCGAGCAGCCCGCCGAGCACCTCTGCGCGACCGCGCTGCGGGGCGCTCGGTCTGACTTGTGATACAAATCCCGCCGCCGGATCCGGCATCAGTTGCCGGATTTGCGCGGTTCAGGCCCCGAGTTCGTGACCGACTTCTTCCAGAACCACAGCGTCCTGTTCGCCCTGCTCTGCGCTGGGGTCGGCATCGCCTGGGGCGCAGTGCTGACCGTCCGCATCCTCAAGCTCCCGGCCGGCACCGAGCGGATGCAGGAGATCGCGCGCGCCATCCAGGAGGGCGCCGTCCGCCTACCTGCGGCGCCAGTACCTGACGATCGCCGCCGTCGCGGCTGTGATCTTCCTCGGGATCGGCTTCTGGAACGACCTCGGCTGGTACACGGCCTTCGGCTTCCTCATCGGCGCCGTGCTCTCGGCCGCCGCCGGCTTCATCGGGATGAACGTCGCCGTCCGCGCCAACGTCCGCACCGCGGAGGCCGCGAAGGGCGGCGTCAAGCCGGCCCTCGCCGTCGCGTTCGGCGCCGGCTCGGTCACGGGCCTCCTCGTCGTCGGCCTCGGCCTCCTCGGCGTCGCCGCCTACTACGGGATCCTCACCTCCTGGTTCGACCAGGCGCCGGACGAGGCGACGAGGAACCTCATCGGCCTCGCCTTCGGCGGCTCCCTCATCTCGGTCTTCGCGCGGCTCGGCGGCGGCATCTTCACGAAGGCTGCCGACGTCGGCGCCGACCTCGTCGGCAAGGTCGAGGCGGGCATCCCCGAGGACGACCCGCGCAACCCGGCCGTGATCGCCGACAACGTGGGCGACAACGTCGGCGACTGCGCGGGGATGGCGGCCGACCTCTTCGAGACCTACGCGGTGACGGCGGTCGCGGTCATGTTCCTCGGCGCGATCAACTTCCCGTCGTCGGGAGTCGTCGTCTACCCGCTCGCGCTCGGCGGAGTCGGCGTCATCGCCTCGGTGATCGGCACGTTCTTCGCCCGCATCGGGCGCACGGGCTCGATCATGAACGCGCTCTACAAGGCCGTCGCGGTCTCGACGGTGCTCTCGGCTATCGGCTTCATCCCGGTCACGCTCGCCTTCGACGGCGGCAAGTTCAGCTTCTGGCGAGCTCTACGGCTGCGCGCTGATCGGCCTCGCGCGTCACCTTCCTGCTCGTCGCGATCACGGAGTTCTACACCGGCACCCGCTGGCCCCCGGTCAAGGATGATCTCGCGCGCCTCGACGACGGGCCATGCGACGAACATCATCGAGGGGCTCGCCGTCGGCATGCAGGCGACAGCGCTACCGATCGTCGTGATCGCGGCGGCGATCGTCGGCGCCGACCAGCTCGCCGGCCTCTACGGGATCGGCGTCGCGGTGATGGCGCAGCTCGCGATGACCGGGCATGATCGTCGCCCTCGACGCCTACGGCCCGGTGACGGACAACGCGGGCGGGATCGCGGAGATGGCCGACCTCGGACGAGGTGCGCGGCGTCACCGACCCGCTCGACGCGGTCGGGAACACGACGAAGGCCGTCACGAAGGGCTACGCGATCGGGTCGGCCGGCCTCGCCGCTCTCGTCCTCTTCGACGGCTTCACCTCGGAGCTCTCGCAACCAGGGGCTCAACGCCACCTTCGACCTCGACGACCCTGGGTGATCGCCGGCCTCTTCATCGGCGGCCTCATGCCGTTCCTCTTCTCGTCGCTGGCCATGCAGGCGGTCGGGCGCGTCGGCGGCCAGGTCGTGGAGGAGGTGCGACGCCAGTTCCGCGAGATACCCGGGGATCATGGAGGGGACGGGCAGGCCCGAGTACGGGCGCGCGGTCGAACATCGTCACCGCCGACGCGATCAAGAAGATGATGCTGCCGGCGGCGATTCCGGTCGTCTTCCCGATCATCGCCGGGATCATCAAGCCCGGAGCTCGCTCGGCGGCCTCCTCATCGGCACGATCGTGACGGGGATCTTCCTCGCCATCGCGATGACCTCCGGCGGCGGCGCCTGGGACAACGCGAAGAAGATGATCGAGGACGGCGCCTACGGAGGCAAGGGGTCGGAGGCCCACGCCGCGGCGGTCACGGGCGACACCGTCGGCGATCCGTACAAGGACACCGCCGGCCCCGCGATCAACCCGATGATCAAGATCACGAACATCGTCGCGATCCTGATCATCCCGCTCATCGCCACAATCCACGGCTGACGCCCTTCGGCGGCGCGGCTCCCGCCGGGCGAAGCGCGCCCCAGGGACGTCAGTGCCTAGCCGGTCCCGCGCCGCCTGACCTGCGGACCCTGGTGGCCCAGCGCCGCGTATGCGAGCGCCTGCAGCGAGTCGTTGAGCGTCGAGAGCTCGTGCGCGACGCGGAGAAGACCCTCGCCGTGGTCGAGGCGCGCGTTCAGCGCGTGCACTTCGTCGCAGAGGCGGTCGAGGCGCTTGAGGATGGCGTCGAGCTGGCGGTCGTCAAGATTCTTGGCTTCCACGCTCTCCGATCCTAACGAGGTCCGTGCGCGTCTCGACCACGATGGCATCCGGGCCCGAGCTGCGCGAGGAGGCGCTCCCGCGCCGCGGCGCCGGACTCGACGAGCTCGACGCGCCGCCCGGCGCCCAGGTGGTCGAGCGCGATCCGCGCGAGCTCGGCCGGCGCATCGGTGAACACTCCGGCCCGGATCCCGGCCGAGGAGATCGCCCGCAGCGCGGCGGCGGCATCGGCGTTCGGGCGGAGAAAGACGGGCGCGTGGTCCTCCGCGAAGCGCTCGAGCGCGCTGCGCCAGTCGCCGACGCCCCTCTCTGCCCAGCGGTCGAGCTTCTCCGCCGCCGCGCCCCGGTCCTCGGGGATGGCGGAGGGGTCGAGCGGCGCGATCGAGGCGAAGCGCCGCGCCGCGTCGCTCGAGGAAGCGTCCCAGAGCGGCCGCGTGTCCCCGAGCGCGCCGTCGAGATCGATGGCGACCGCCGTCATCGCCATACGACGCGACGGCGAGGGCGACGCCGATGGCGACTCCGGCGGTGTCGATGAGCCAGTCGACGGGCGAGCCGTGCCGGCCCGCGACGAAGGTCTGGTGGAACTCGTCCGTGACGGCGTAGGCGGAGCCGAGAGCTACCGCAACCGGCGCCCGGCGCGTGGCCCGGTAGAGCAGTGCGCCGAGGATCGCATACTCCGCGGTGTGCGCGAGCTTGCGCAGCACGAAGTCCCAGGTTCCGAGGCCGGTGCCGAGGTTCGGCACGGCTGAGAGCGCGAAGATGACCCCGGCCCAGAGGACGACCGGGATCCACGGGTTGATGCGGGTCGCCGTCACGGCCGAGAGCGTAGTGCCCCGACGGAGGGATGCGCCGCACCACCGCACCAGCCGATCCATCTGGCAGGTTCTTCCTTTCACGCGTCAATGGCATTCGCGGCCCGGAAACCAGGAGCGGGACCTCCCGCTCGGCGAGCTGATCGTTCGCGCCGGACTTCTTTCCTCGGTCCAGCTCGACGCTGCGCTCGCCGCCGCGAGGGCGACCGGCAGACGGCTCGGCGAGGTCCTCGTCGAGGACGAGCTCGTCGACGAGCGCGAGCTGGCCCAGATCGTCGCACAGCAGGAGAGCCTCGAGTTCATCGACCTCGGCAAGCACGATCTGGAGCACGAGGCCGTCGACCTCATGACTGAGACCTCGGCCCGGCGCTACCTCGCGATCCCGTTTCGGCTCGAGGGTACTGCCGTCTGCGTGGCGATAGCCGACCCGTCCGACGACGCCGCGCTCGACGCCGTCCTCGGGGAGATCTCGCGCCCGGTCCGGTTCCTCGTCGCGACGCGGACCGAGATCGACGCCGCCATCCGCGAAGCGTTCGGGGAGCCCTTCCCAGCCGCCTGATAGCCTCTCGCCACACAGAAGGCGAGCGGAAAGGGAAGCCGGTGCAAGACCGGCACGGTCCCGCCGCTGTAAGGGGAGATGCTCTCCCGCCACGAAGCCACTGGCCCTAGCCGGGAAGGCGGCGCGAGAGGGAGCCCCGAGTCAGAAGACCTGCCGCCCGCCTCAGATCCGTTCCCCTCGCGGAAGGAGGCAACGTGCTTCGTCGATCCCTTGCAGCAGCGCTGTTCGCCGTCGCCTTGGCGGCGTGCGGCGGCAACGACAACTCGACCCCGGCGACCAAGGCCGGCGCGACCCAGGCCGCCCCGACCGCCGCGGTCCTCGTCACGACCGACTGTGGCGCGAAGGTGGTGATCGCCAAGACGCCGGTTGCCGCGGACGAGACGGCCATGCGCTCGCTCGACCGGTTGGCCGACATCGAGACCGACTCGGGCGGCAAGTTCGTGACAGCCATCGAAGGCGTGGGGCAGAACACGGACAAGAAGCTCGCCTGGCTCTACTACGTGAACGGCAAGCCGGCGGACAAGGGCGCCGCTGAGGTGAGGCTCTCTGCCGGCGACGTCGAATGGTGGGATCTCCACAACTGGGAGAAGGAGTGCGCCTCGGTTCCGGCCGACGCGCAGTGAGGCTCGCGCCCGTCTCAGCGGCGGCCCTCCTCGCGGCCGCCGCGGTGGCGGCGCTGCTCATGGACCACGTCGTGCCGCTCGCGCTCCTCACGGGCGCGCTGCTCGGGCTCTGCCTGCAGGCGCGGACCCGTCTCCGCCCGTACCTCTACGGGACGGCGAGCGCGGCTCTGGGCGTCTTCCTCGTCTGGCCGTTCCTGCAGACGACGGGCATGGACGTCATCTGGGAGGGTCCGATCGTCCCCGTGCTCGGACAGCTCGACGTCACCCGGGAGGAGCTCCTGCTCGCGGCGGTCTCGGCGCTTCGCCTCCTGGCCGTCGGCCTGGCGTTCAGCGCGTATGCCCTGCTGCTCGACCACGACCGCCTCGTCGCGGCGGCCACCTTCGCGCGACGCTCGGCTCTGGCCGTCGCGCTCGCCACGCGTCTCGTTCCGACGCTGGAGCGCGACGCGGCAGGGCTCGCCGAGGCGGTGCGGGGCAGGGGCGTGGAGGTCACCGGCGTGCGCGGGCATGCGCGGCTCCTCTCGCCGCTCGTCGCGGGCTCGCTGGAACGGGCGGCGAACCTCGCCGAGGCGATGGAGGCGCGCGGCTTCGGCAGCGGTACGCCCACTCGCGCGCCAGGGCCTGCCTGGGGGCTTGCGGACCGGCTCGCTCTCGTGCTCGGCGCTCTCCTGGTCGTCGTGGCGGCGCTGTGGCTCTAGTCGACGTCGAACGCGTGGAGTTCGGGTACCCGGGCTCGGAAACGCCGGCGCTCCGCGACGTTTCCCTGCGTCTCGAGCCGGGTGAGACGGTCGCGCTGCTCGGCCCCTCGGGCTCGGGAAAGTCGACGCTCCTGCGCGCGCTCGCCGGCCTCGTCCCGCACTTCCACGGCGGCCGTTTCGCCGGGCGCGTCTGCGTGGACGGCGCCGACACTCGCCGCTCGCGGCCCTCGGCCCTCGCCGGCACGACTGCCGCGGTCTTCCAGGATCCCGAGGATCAGATCGTCATGGCGCTCGTCCGAAACGAGGTCGCGTTCGGCCTCGAGAACCTCGGCGTGCCGCCCGCGGAGATCTGGCCGCGGACGGAGGAGGCGCTCGACGCCGTCGGCGCGCTCCATCTCGCCGAGCGGCGCACGGCCGAGCTCTCGGGAGGGGAGCTGCAGCGCGTGTGCCTGGCCTCGGCGCTCGCGTTCCGCCCGCGGCTGCTGCTCCTCGACGAGCCGACCTCCCAGCTCGACCCCGAGGCGGCCGAGCGCTTCCTCCGCCTCGTCTCCGAGTTCGGCGGGACGACGGTGCTCTCGGAGCAGCGGACGGGCCGCGCGCTCGCGCTCGCCGACCGCGTCGTCTTCATGGAGGGCGGTCGCATCCTCGCGGACGCGGTGCGCGACGACGGCCTCGCCTGGCTCGCCGAGCACCGGGCGCGCTACCTGCCGCCCGCGGCCGCGGCGGGCGGCGCGCCCTCCGCCGGGCAGACGGTATGCCGTGTCGAGTCGGCGAGCTATGCCTACCGGGCCGGGGTGGACGTCCTCGGCGGCGCGTCGCTGGAGGTGCGCCGGGGCGAGATCGTCGCGCTGGAAGGCCCGAACGGGTCGGGGAAGACGACGCTCGCAAAGATCGCGGCCGGCCTCCTCCGGCCGGACTCGGGCTCGGTGGAGCGCTCGGGGCGCGGCGGCTACCTCAGCCAGGACCCGGGGCGCTATCTCGTGCGCGACCGCGTGCTCGAGGAGGTCGGGCTCGCCGTCGGCGGCGACGAGGCGCTCGCGCGGGCCGCGCTCGAGCGCGTGGGGCTCCGCTGGGCCGCAGATCGCCATCCGCGCGACCTCTCGAGCGGCGAGCGGGAGCGGCTCGGACTCGCGGCGGTCGCCGTGGCCGAGCCCGACCTGCTCGTCCTCGACGAGCCCACGCGCGGGATCGACCCCGACCGCAAGGCCGCGATCGCCGAGTGGCTGGCCGAGTACGCAGCGGCGGGGCGGGGAGTTCTCGTCGCCACGCACGACCGCACCTTCCCGGCGGACCGGCGGGTCTCGCTCGAGAGAGAGGCGCTCCTTGCCGCGTAGGATCACGTTCCTCGCGGCCGTGGGGGCACTCGGCGCGGCGGCCTGGGCCGCGCTCGACCCTGACCGCGGCGGCCTTGCCGTCCTCCTGGCCGGGGTCGCCGTGCTCGTCGCGGGCGCGGGGTGGCTCGAGGGCGGGACGGAGTCCGCGAAGGACCTGACCCTGATCGCGACGGTGGCCGGGGTCGCCGCCGCGGCGCGTGTCCTCTTCGCCCCCGTGCCGGGCGTGCAGCCGGTGACGGTGATCGCTGTCGTCGCGGGAACCGCACTCGGGCCCCGGCGCGGATTCGCCGTGGGTGCGCTGGCGGCGCTGGCCTCGAACTTCTTCCTCGGGCAAGGCGTCTGGACGCCGTGGCAGATGCTCGCCTGGGGCCTCTGCGGCGTCGTCGGCGGGATCCTGCCGGCCGCACTTCGGGGGCGCTGGGCCTTCGCCGGAGTCTGCTTCGTGCTCGGACTCGGCTTCAGCGCCTTCCTGGACGTCTGGGAGTGGTACGCGTTCTACCCCCACACGACGGCCGCACTCGCCCTCCAGCTCGCCCGCGGATTCCCGTTCGACATGGCCCACGCCGTCGGAAACGTGATTCTCGCCGTCGCCGCCGCGCCGGAGCTTCGCCGCGTGCTCGAGCGCTACGAGCGCCGCACCCGGGTCGAGATCGCCTGGGCCTAGACTCCCGGCGTGGCACGTGCAGTCATCCTCACCGTCGGAAACGAGATCGTCTCCGGTGACACGGAAAACACCAACGCGTCCTGGCTCGCGCGCCGGCTCGCCGCGCTCGGCGTCGAGGTGCGGCTGATCGCCGCCGTCCGCGACGAGATCGATGAGGTCGCGGTGTTCCTGCGCGCCGAGGCCCCGCGCGTGGAGCACGTCTTCGTCACGGGCGGGCTCGGCGGCACTCCGGACGACATCACACGCGAGGGCGTGGCGGCAGCCTTCGACCTCCAGTGCGAGGAGATCGCGGAGATCGCCGCCGCCCTCCGCGCGCGCTTCGAGCCCCGCGGCCTCGGCGACTATGCGGCGCGCTGGGCAAGTCTCCCGCACGGCGCCGACCCGCTCTCGAACCCGCTCGGGGGCGCGCCCGGGTTCGTCCTGGAGAACGTCGTCGTTCTGCCCGGCCTCCCGAGCGAGATGGAAGCGATGTTCGACTCGATCGCGGAGCGCTTCGCGGGCCGGCCGATCGAGACGTGGCGCCGGAGCTACCGGACCGGGGAAGGACAGATCGTCGGCATCCTCGAGGAGGCGACGCGACTCCATCCGGAGGTCACGATCGGCAGCTACCCGCGCTTCCTCGACGATGGGCCGGAGGTGACGCTCGTCCTCAAGTCGGCCGACGAGGAGGCGCTCGCCGCCGCGTCGGCCTGGGTCGAGTCCGCCTTGGCCGGTCTAGCGGCTCGCTAGGCTGGAGGCCGTGGCCGTCACCTCGCCAGACCAGTACCTCGCCGACCTGAATCCCGCCCAGCGGGAGGCCGTGCTCGCGACCGAAGGCCCCGTCCTCGTCGTCGCCGGCGCGGGGTCGGGAAAGACGCGCGTGCTCACGTACCGCATCGCCCACCTCGTCGCCGCAGTGGGCGTGAAGCCGCAGGAGATCCTCGCGATCACGTTCACGAACAAGGCCGCGGGGGAGATGCGTGAGCGGCTCGAGACGGTCGTAGGCGACATCGCGCGGACGATGTGGGTGATGACCTTCCACTCGGCCTGCGGCCGCATCCTGCGGCGCGAGGCTGGGCGTCTCGGCTACCGCTCCAACTTCACCATCTACGACCAGGCCGACCAGGTGCGGCTGGTCAAGCAGTGCCTGGAGGAGCTCGACCGCGACCCGAAGCGCTTCGTCCCGCGCGGCATCCACGCGCAGATCTCGAACGCGAAGAATCTCCTGATCACGCCAGACGACTACAAGGCGCGCATCTCGTCCTTCTACGACCAGACCGTCGCGGACGTCTACGAGCTCTACCAGCGGCGGCTGTTCGCCTCGAACGCGGCCGACTTCGACGACCTCCTGATGCTCACCGTGCAGGTGCTCGAGCGCTTCCCGGAGGCGCGCACGAAGTGGCAGAAGGCCTTCCGCTACGTCCTCGTGGACGAGTACCAGGACACGAACCACGCCCAGTACCGCCTCCTGCAGCTCCTCGCCGGGGAGCACAGGAACGTGTTCGCGGTCGGCGACCCGGACCAGTCGATCTACGCCTTCCGCGGCGCAGACATCCGCAACATCATGGAGTTCGAGCGCGATTTCGGCGGGGCGAGGCAGATCGCACTCGAGCAGAACTACCGGTCCACGAACTCGATCCTCCGGGCCGCGAACGCGGTCATCTCCGAGAACCGCGAGCGCAAGCCGAAGAGCCTTTGGAGCGAGCTGGGCGAGGGCGATCCCGTACGCGTGATCGAGGTCGAGGATGAGCACGCCGAGGCGCGCTTCGTCGCCTCCGAGATCGCCGGGCTCGTGGACGAAGGCTTATCGGGCGCCGAGATCGCGGTCTTCTACCGGACGAACGCGCAGTCGCGCGTGCTGGAGGACGTGCTCGTGCGCCAGGACATCCCGTACCAGGTGATCGGCGGGCCGAAGTTCTACGAGCGCGCGGAGATCAAGGACGCGATCGCGTATCTCCAGGTGATCGACAACCCCTTCGACGCCATCTCGCTGACGCGGATCGCCAACCGTCCGCGGCGCGGGATCGGGGACGCGTCGCTCGCGCGCCTGCAGAGCTACGCGGACGCGCACGGCCTCTCGCTCTGGGAGGCACTGGAGCACCCTGAGGAGGCGGGCTGCGGCGGCGCGCCGCTCAAGGCGATCGACCGCTTCCGCACGCTGTTGCAGTCGTCCATGGCCGGTGCGCTCGAGCTGCCCGTGCCCGAGCTCCTCGAGCGAGTGCTCGAGCAGAGCGGCTACCTCGAGGCGCTTGAGGCCGAGCGGACGATCGAGGCGCAGGGGCGCATCGAGAACCTCATGGAGCTCGTCGGCGTCACCCGCGAGTACCAGGAGGCCGCCGAGAGTCCGGCCCTCTCCGAGTTCCTGCAGCAGATCTCCCTCTTCTCCGACCAGGACGCGCTCGAGGAGGAGCGCAGCCTCGTCACGCTCATGACGCTCCACAACGCGAAGGGTCTCGAGTTTCGAGCCGTCTTCCTCATCGGGATGGAGGAGGGCGTCTTCCCGCATTCGCGCTCGATCGAGGAGCAGGGCCTCGAGGAGGAGCGGCGCCTGTGCTACGTCGGGCTCACGCGCGCGCAGGAGCGCCTCGTGCTCACGCACGCTGCCGCGCGGTCGCTCTGGGGCGCGCGCGGCTACAACATGCCGAGCCGCTTCCTCGACGAGCTGCCCCAGGAGGAGATCGAGCGCGACCGGCTCCGCCCGTCCTCCTGGACCGGCTACGGCGCGCCGACCGTCAACGTACGGCGCGACATCCCGTCCCTCTCCACCGGCGACTCGGTGCGCCATTCGACGCTCGGCGAGGGGGTCGTCACCGCAATCGCCGCGGACGGGATCGTGACGGTGCGCTTCGCCGACGACGGCGTCGAGCGCCGCCTCATGCTCGAGTACGCGCCGCTCGAGAAGGTCTGAGCATGGAGATCCGGCGGGCGCGGCAGGACGAGATCCTCAAAGGGATTGCCCCCGTCTCGCACTACTTCGGGAGCTTCCCGACGGAGGAGACCGCTGCGCGCTTCTCGCGCGTCCTGCGGCCCGAGCGCATGCACGTCGCCGAGGAGGACGAGCGCCATCGTCGGCGGCACGAGCGCCTTCGAGCTCCAGCTCACGGTCCCCGGCGCGATCGTGCCGGCCGCGGGCGTGACCATAGTCGGCGTCCTGCCGACGCACACGCGCCGCGGCATCCTCAAGCAGCTCATGCGCGCGCAGCTCGACGACGTCCACGAGCGGGGAGAGTCGCTTGCCTGCCTCTGGGCCTCCGAGGGGACGATCTACGGCCGCTTCGGCTACGGCCTGGCCGCCATGTGCGGCGACATCGACATCGAGCGCGTCTATGGGGGGTTCCGGCGCGTGCCGGAGCACGGCGGCACCTTGCGACTGCTCTCTCACGAGGAGGCGCTGGAAGCCATCCCGCCGGTATACGCACGGGTCGCCGCCGGGACTCCCGGGATGTTCGCCCGCTCGCGCGAGTGGTGGGAGGCGCGGGCGCTACACGACTCGGAGGCGCGTCGCGACGGCGCAGGCGAGATGGTGCGCGCCGTCCTCGAGCGGGACGGCGAGGGGTTGGCCTACGCCATCTACCGGCTGAAGATGGGCTTCGAGGCCGGGAGCTCGGTCGGAGAGGTGCACGTGCTCGAGGCGATGGGAGTCTCGCCGGAGGCGACGGCCGGCATCTGGCGCTTCCTGCTCGACATCGACTGGATGGAGCGGCTCCAGGCTTGGCTTCTGCCCGTCGACCACCCGCTCTTCCTCCTGCTCGAGCATCCCCGCCGCATGCGCTTCCGTGTGGGCGACTCCCTCTGGGTGCGTTTGGTCGACGTGGGGGCGGCGCTCGCAGCCCGCTCGCTCGAGGGCGACGTCGTCCTCGAGGTCGCCGATGCCTTCTGCCCCTGGAACGATGCGCGCTACGGCCTCGACGGGTCGAAGACGACGGCCCGCGCCGATCTCCGTCTGGACGCCTCCGACCTCGGCTCGGCCTTCCTCGGCGGCTTCACGTTCGCCCAGCTCCTGCGCGCGGGGAGGGTGGAGGAACTCACCGAGGGCGCCGTCACTCGCGCCGACGCGGCATTCCGCACTGACCGGGCCCCCTGGTGCCCGGAGATCTTCTGAGCCGCGTACCTCGGTCTTTTCGCTAAGATCCGCCGCCGTGTTCGCGCGTATGGCCCTTGCGGGCCTTTTTGTTTGCTCCTTTCTCGCCGCCCCCGCGGCCGCCCAGCTCCCCGAGCCGGTGCAGCGCGTGCCCGACCCGCAGCTTTTCTTCGTCCCCCTGAACGGGAACCTCGGCTCGCCCTTCGGCTACCGCTGGGGACGGATGCACGAGGGGATCGACATCGAGGGCTGGGCGCACACGGACGTCCACGCCGCGCTGGCCGGCACTGTCACGAAGGTCGGCTGGCTGAAGAACGAGGACGGCTTCGGCCTCGTGATCAAGCTCCGCCATGTGGACGGCATCGTCACGATGTACGCGCACCTCGCCAGGGCCTTCGTCCGTCGCGGCGACCGCGTCGCCGAGGGCCAGCTCATCGCACGGGCAGGCTGCACGGGCTCCTGCACCGGAACGCACCTGCACTTCCAGGTATGGGTGAACGGGAAGCTGACCGACCCGCAGCGCTTCCTCGGGAACCGCGTCCGTTTGCGGTCCCTGAGCCTCTCGGTAGGCTGAACCCGTGGAGAGGCGCACGCTCGGCGAAGGACTCGAGGTCTCGGCGATCGGTCTCGGCTGCATGGGCATGTCGGAGTTCTACGGCGCGCGCGACGAGGCGGAGGCGCTCGCGACGATCGGCCGCGCGCTCGAGCTCGGCGTGAACTTCCTCGACACGGCCGACATGTACGGGCCGTTCACGAACGAGAAACTCGTCGGGCGGGCGATCGCAGACCGTCGCGAGGAGGTCGTGCTCGCGACGAAGTTCGGAAACGTGCGCGGTGAGAACGGGGAGTGGAAAGGCCGTCGCGGGGACGCCGACTACGTGCACCAGGCTTGCGACGCGTCGCTCGCACGGCTCGGCGTCGACCACATCGACCTCTACTACCAACACCGCGTCGACGAGGCGACGCCGATCGAGGAGACCGTCGGCGCGATGGCCGAGCTCGTCGAAGCCGGGAAGGTACGGCACCTCGGGCTCTCCGAGGCTGCGCCCACGACGATTCGGCGCGCGTACGCCGTTCACCCGATCACGGCGCTCCAGACCGAGTACTCGCTCTGGACGCGCGATCCCGAGGACGAGATCCTGCCGACCGTCCGCGAGCTCGGGATCGGCTTCGTCGCCTACAGCCCGCTCGGGCGGGGCTTTCTCTCCGGGCGGATCCAGTCCGTGGACGACCTCGACCCGGACGACTTCAGACGCAGAAACCCACGCTTCCAGGGCGAGAACTTCGCCAGGAACCTCGCCCTGGTCGAGCGGGTGCGCGAGATCGCCGAGGAGAAGGGCGTGACGCCCGCGCAGCTCGCGCTCGCCTGGATGTTGAGCCGGGGCGACGACATCGTCCCGATCCCGGGGACGAAGCGTGTGCGCTATCTGGAGGAGAACGCAGGCGCGGTCGGGGTGGAACTGACCGAGGACGACCTCACCCGAATCGAGGAGGCGTTCCCGAAGGGCGCCACGTCGGGCGATCGCTATCCGGACATGTCCTCGATCGACCGCTAGCCGCGGCGGCGCCGGCGGATCCCCAGGCCGACGAAGCCGATCGCGGTCGGAATGCCCAGGGCGAGCGGGAGGACGCCGCCCGAGTTCAGCGTCCGCCGCTGGGCGACCTCGACCCTGAGCGGCGCGCTCGCCGCGATCGTTCCGGGACCGTGGCGCGGCAGGACGGAGACGAACACCGTGAGGCTGCCGCTGTTCACGGCCTGCACCGTCCAGCCGAGGCGCAGGCTCCCGTGCGGGGGGATCGCCGGCAGGTACTGCGTTCTGTGCGAGGACCAGTCCTCCGGGTCGACGTAGACGCCGGGGTCGTTGCTGAGGACGTTCAGGTGGGCGACGAGCCCCGAGGCGGCGGTTCCGCCCGCGTTCTCGACCGTCGTAGTGAAGGTGAACTTCCGGCCGATCGAGGTTGTCACCGGGCCGCGGTCGAGCTTCACCGTGGCGCCCTGGGCCGCGCTGGCGCAGCAGGCCGCGGCCACGGCGACGACGGCGAGGAGAACGAACCTCCTCATGAGGGCCCGCCTCCGCGGAGCGTGACGAATCGAGACGTGCCGAGCGCGGCGAGCACGGCGACGACGGCTGCGACAACGGGCGAGATCAGCCAGGAGGCGTCCTGTCCGGCGCCGTGCCCGTCCACGACGATCTTGCCGAGGTAGTGGAGGCCTGCGGAGAAGGGGTCGATCCGGATGAAGAGGTCGCCGGCCCAGCCCTGCTGCGCGCCCGCTGGGAGCTGTGTCGGCGCGAAGAGGGCGAGGAGGAGGAGCAGGCTGGCTGCGAGGCTCACCCGGTTCGACCCGGCGAGGCTGCTGACGAGCAGCCCGAGGCCGGCGAGGAAGAGCGCGAGCAGCGTTCCGACGACGAGCCCGCCTGCGAGCGCAACGCCGACGATGGCGACACCGCGGGCGAGGAACCAGACGTACGGCATCGACACGAGAAAGGCGGCCAACCAGATCGAGAGCGCCGCGAGCCCCTTCCCGGCCGCGAGGTCGACTCGGCGTACCGGGGCGAGCAGGTGGCTCTCGAGCGTGCGGCGCTCGCGCTCGCCGCTGAAGGCGTCCCCGGCGATGAGGAGGACGAGGAGTGCCCCGATCGCGACCGCGATCTGAAGGGTCAGGTTCACCGACTCCCGCTGCTCGAGGAAGTTGAGGAGGCTGTTGGTGGCGGTCAGGTAGGTGATGGCGCTGAGCACCAGGCTGAACGCGAAGAGGAGCCCGACCGCACGGCCGCCGAGCCAGAGGTCGCGCACCTCCTGGTAGGCGACGATCGGCCAGGCGCGTCGCGGGGGACCGAGAGCGACGATGGTCATGCCCGCTCCGTCATGGCGAGAAAGGCGTCGCTCAGCCGTCCGCCTTCGAGCTCCAGGCCAAGGACGGCGATGTCCGCGTCGAGGAGCGCGCGGAGCGCGCTCCGCACGGCGTCCTCGGTGCGAAGGGCGAGCTCGAGCTCGCCCGGCTTCGAGTTCTTCGCGGCCTCGATGCCGTGGGCGCGGAGGGCTTCGAGGGCCTGCGCCGTCGCCTCGGGCGTCACGCGGATGCGGCCCTGCCTCGGCGCGGCGACGCGGCACACGATCTCCGCGACCGTCCCGTCAGCGACGATCCTGCCGCGGTTGACAATGACGACGCGCCCGCACACCTGCTCCACCTCCGCCAGGAGATGAGTGCTGAGGACGACGGTGGCGCCACGCGCATCGGCGATCTCCCTGACGAGGTCGAGCATCTGGCGCTGGCCGCTCGGGTCGAGCCCGAGCGTCGGCTCGTCGAGGAAGACGACCGCGGGCTCGTTCACGAGCGCCCGTGCGATGCCCAGGCGCTGGCGCATTCCACGGCTGTAGCCGCCGATGGCCGATCCGGCTCGCTCTTCGAGCCCTGTCTCCCTCAGGAGGGAAGCGGCGGTTGCCCGCGCGCTCGCCCGCGAATGGCCAAAGAGTCGTGCGTGATAGCGCAGGAACTCCTCACCGGTCTGGCGCTCGGGGTAGCCGGCGCTCTCGGGCAGGGCGCCGACGCGCTGCCTGATCTCGAGCGGCCGCGTCTGCGGGGCCCCGGCGACGGTGAACGTGCCGGCGTCGGGTCGCAACACCGTCGTCAGCATGCGGATAGCGGTGGTCTTGCCGGCCCCGTTCGGGCCGAGGAAGCCGAGGACGATCCCGCGCGGGACGGCGAGATCCAGCGCCTCGACGGCGCGGATCCCGCCGAAGGACTTGCGGAGGCCGCGGGCTTCGAGCGCGAGCTCGCTCAAGGCTTCTGCACCGCCACGAGCGTGTTGCGCTCCGTCGGGCCCTTGGCGGTCTTCTCGAGCACCGTCCCGATCCCCTGGACGTAGTACTTGTGGTCGATGACGTTCGGCTCGAGCGGCGTCCACTCCATGGTGAGCATGGCCTGGTCGCTCGAGGCGCCGGGCGTCTTGACCGACTCGTTCAGGCTGAGAATGCGGAAGTGGTCCTCCGCCTGGCCCTCGTAGTGCTCCTGGCGGAAGGCCTGGCCGACCTCCGGGTTCGCCGGCATGAAGATCCCGGCCTCGGCCCCGTCGCGCCCGGCGAGCCACGTCCCTTCGGTCGTCTTCACCTCGCCGTTTGGCTTGAGCTCGGCTGTGTCCTCGCCGAAGTACCAGACGTTTCCGTCCTTGTCCTGGGCGTAGTAGTCGAGGGTGCGCTCCTCGAGCTTCCCGGAGAGGTAGAGCTTGTCGCTCACGACCGTGCACGGGACGCCCTGGATCGTCTTCGTGTTCGAGGTCGCGACCATGATCTCGCGCGACGGCTCGCCGTCCTTCACGCCGCGGTACTGCCACGTCATCCCGGGGACGAGCGGGAACCACGAGTTGTCGACGACGTGGCCGTCGAAATTCGCGGCGTCGGCGGTCGTCGAGGTCACGGAGGACGTTCCAGGTGATACAGGCGAGCTCGCGGTGGGAGCCGAGCTCGTCTGGCTCGAGCCGCCGCACGCCGCCAGGAGGACGGCGGCGAAAAGAGCGATGGGAATTGCGATGAGCGGTTTCATGGAGCTGAAGCTAGACCTGCCGGGTGAGACGGCGATGAGAGCGCCTCTCATCCCACTCTCATGAGACGACGATGACAATGTCAGCCATGCGCGTCCTGATGGTGGAAGACGACGTGAAGATGGCCGGCCTCGTCCGGCGCGGCCTGGTCGAGGACGGCCATTCGGCGGACGTGGCCGCGACGGGAGAGGACGCCGTCTGGATGGCGCAGGCGCATCCCTACGACGCGATCGTCCTCGACGTCATGCTCCCGGGGCTCTCGGGCTTCGAGACGTGCAAGCAGCTGCGGAACGCGGGCGTCTGGGCCCCCGTCCTCATGCTCACCGCGCGCGACGGCGTGGAGGACCGGGTCGCTGGCCTCGACGCGGGCGCCGACGACTACCTGACGAAGCCCTTCTCCTTCGCCGAGCTCCTCGCACGGCTGCGTGCGCTTGCGCGCCGCGGCAGCGCCGAGCGGCCCGTCGAGCTCGTGGTCGGAGACCTGCGCCTCGACCCGGCCTCGCGGCGCGTCTGGCGGGCGGACACGGAGGTCGCGCTCTCGCCGAAAGAGTTCGCGCTGCTCGAAACGTTCATGCGCCGGCCCGGCCAGGTGCTCACGCGGCTGCAGCTCCTGGAGCACGCGTGGGACTTCGCCTACGAGAACCGCTCTAACGTCGTCGACGTCTACATTCGCTACCTGCGCGAGAAGCTCGACCGCCCGTTCGGGAGGGGGTCCTTCGAGACCGTGCGAGGCGTGGGTTACCGGCTGCGGGAGGACGCCGCGTGAGCAGCATCCCCATTCGCGTTCGCCTCGCGCTCGTCTTCGCGGTCGCGATGGCGATCGTGCTCGCGGGGGCGGGTTGGTTCGCGTACTCGCGGGTGAGCTCCGATCTCGGCCGCGCGCTCGACCAGGATCTCCGCGGGCGCGGCCAGGATCTCTCCGCGCTCGTCTCCGGGGGCGGGTCGGTGCGCACGACGGAGGGGTCGCTGATCGAGAGCGGCGAGTCGTTTGCCGAAGTGGTCGGGTCGGACGGCCGCGTGCTCGACGCCACACGCCCGATCGGGACCAACCTGCTCACCCAGACGGAGCTCGCGGCCGCGCAAAGCGGGCCCGTGTTCGCGAACCGCCCTTCGGTGCCGGGGCTGGACGAGCCTGCGCGCCTCCTCGCCCTGCCCTTGATGCGGAACGGCGAGCACGTCGTCCTCGTCGTCGGCGCCACCCGGGAGAACCGGGTCGAGACGTTGAACAGCCTGCGCAAGGCGTTCTTGATCGGCGGTCCGATCGCGCTCGTGCTGGCCGCGCTCGGCGGCTACCTCCTGGCGGGGGCCGCGTTGCGCCCGATCGAATCCATGCGGAGGCGGGCGGCCGAGATCTCGACGACGTCGCTGGACGAGCGGCTTCCGGTGCCGGAGGCGAACGACGAGGTCGCACGCCTCGGCGAGACGCTGAACGCGATGCTCGCGCGCCTCGAGGACGGCCTGGCACGCGAGCGCCGGTTCCTCGCGGACGCAAGCCACGAGCTGCGCACGCCGCTCGCCCTCCTCAAGACCGAGCTCGCGCTCGCCTCGAAGCCGGGCCGGCGCGAGGACGAGCTGCGCGCGGCGATCGTCTCGGCCGCCGAGCAGACCGACCGGCTGGCCCGAATCGCCGACGACCTCCTCCTGCTCGCGCGCGCGGAACAGGGTCAGCTCCGGCTGAAGACGGAGCAGGTGGACGTGAGCGACGTCCTCGAGGACGTGGCCGGCCGGTTCCGCACGGAGCGGCCGATCTCGGTCGAGCCGGGCGAGCCCATCGTCGTCACTGCCGATCGCCTGCGCCTCGAGCAGGCGCTCTCGAACCTCGTGGACAACGCGCTCCGGCACGGGGCGGGTGCGGTCACGGTCTCCGCGCGCGCCGAGAACGGCACCGCCGAGCTGCATGTGACCGACGAGGGCGAGGGGTTCGAGCAGGACTTCCTCCCGCAGGCCTTCGAGCGCTTCACGCGCGCGGACGCGGCGCGGGAGGGGGACGGGAGCGGCCTCGGCCTCGCGATCGTGGACACGATCGCCCGAGCCCACCGCGGCTCCGCCCGCGCGGCGAACCTCCCCGGGGGCGGCGCGGACGTCTGGATCTCGCTGCCGATTCGCTGAGCGGCGGCTACAGTACGCGCGGCAAGGGCGGTTAGCTCAGTTGGGAGAGCACCAGCTCGACAAGCTGGGGGTCACTGGTTCGAGCCCAGTACCGCCCATAGAAAAGCCCTGTATAAGGGCTTTTTTGTTGCGTCGGTGAGCAACGGACGTCAGCGCTCGGCCTTGCCACGCTGTTCGCTCGCGCGCGGGAGACATCCCGAGAGGCGCGCGAAGCCGATGCTGGCCCCGTTTCCAGCTTCGCCGGTGAGGCGGGCGAGCACCAGGTGTGCTGTTTGGGGGTCAGCAGCCTGTAGTCCCTCGACGACGACATCGTGCTCGTCCTCGGGGCTTCGTGACCGCGATCGCCAACGCCCCTTGTCATTCTTGTCTGCACGGACAGGAAGCGCGGGCACTGGCGGGTCCTCGCGGCTCTGTTCACAGAGCAACGGCGCCAGGATCAGGCCTGATCACACGGGCACGTGCCCTCGAGAGGCATGTGCCCGTGTAGTCGCTACCGTTTGCTTCTCGTGCTGGAGTTGGGCGCGGACTCCGCGTCCCTAGTGCGCGGTATCTGGCGCGAGGAGGGGGAAATAGTGCAGAGCCACCTCTCTGAGTACCTCGACGATGATCGCCGGGGTGAGCTCGGCGTTGGGGTCGTCGACTTGCGGCGGGAGGTCGACGCCGATTTCGCGGGCGTGCTCGATGATGCCGGGCCCGATGGTCTTGCCGAGGCCGCTGAGGCCCTTGTTGAGGAGATCCTCGTCAAGGTGCCATTTCGGGACGGGGAGGGCGGTGACGGTCGCCCAGGTTTCGGGGTTGCGCGGCTGGCCGAGGGTGAAGAGGTCGTCGAAGGTTCGTGCCGACGCGTCCCGTTGCGTAAGAGGCTCGCCGAGCTTCCAGACCTTCCTGAGGGTGGCGATCAGCGAGGTGTGGCGGTACTCGTCGTTGAAGACGGAGCCTGGCGGAACCCAGGGGGAGACGAGGATCGCCGGGACGCGGTAGCCGGAACGGTCGAACTTGAAGCCCAACTCCCCGTCCGGTGCGTCGGGGTCGGGCGGCGGCACAGGCCCGGGCGGAACGTGGTCGTAGGTGCCGCCGGGTTCGTCCCAGCCAATCAGAAGCGCGGTGTTCCAGACGTTTGAGCCCGACTCCGAGGTGCTCGAGCGGTAGGTCTCGAAGATGCGCGCTAGGAAAGCCTCGCCGGCGAGGATCGAGGAGGCCGGGTCGATCGTGTCGGCGTCGACCTGTGGCCCGAGGGCGCGACCGAACGCAGGGTGATAGTCGCCGTGGCCGCCGACGAAGTTCGGCTCGATCAGCGAGAAGTCGGGCAGTGTCCCGGCGGCCGCGTCCTTCTCGAACTCCGCGAACGGCACCACGTTGGTTGCCAGCCGGTCCTTGAGCCGGGAGTAGTGGATGATGCCGTGGAACGAGATCGGCATCGGCTCCATCGCGTAAATCTTCCAGGTCTTCCCGTGTTGCTCGAGCCGTTCGAAGATCGTCTCCGCGTCGTTCTTCGAGAACCATTTCTTCGCCGGGGCGTTCACGACCAACCCCGACGAGGTTGCTGCCGTCCAGAAGGAGCGGTTCATGAACGTCTGCGACGGCACCTCGGAGAACCAGTGGTCGAAGACGCCGAACTCGCGTGCGATCCCGTTCAGCACCGGTACCTGCTCCGGGGTGTAGCCGGTCATGATCTGGGAGTACTCCTCGTAGGTCGGCTGACGGCCCATCTCACCGGTGAAGGTGCTGATGTAGTCGGTCACGAACCCGTCCATGTTCGGCGTCGCGCCCGGCGGCGGAGCATTCCACGGATCGGTCACCCCCTCACCGATCTTGAAACGGTTGTGCTCGTCCATGACGTTGAACAGTTGAGTGTTGGTGTGGTACCACTCCTCGCCCGAGTCCGGGTTCGGCGCGTCCATGTCCGTTGCGACGGTGTACGGCACGGCCTTCCGGTCGGCGCCGTGCTCGGCCCACTCGGGGATCGGGTTGGACAGGTTCTTACCGATCACGCCTTCGAAGGTCTTGCCGTCTCCTGGGCCGTACAAGTGCCCGAGCAAGTTGTCGAGCGAACGGTTCTCGAAAAGGACAACGACAACGTGATCGAGTGCACCAGCCGCGCTGCGAGCGTCAGACATTCGATCCTCCATCGTTCCCGGACGTGGTTAGGCACCAGCGGTCGACAAGAACGTCGCGGCAGGTGCGCGAGCAGTTTCTCATAAGGGGGCGGCACGCTTGAGCATCGGAACCGACGCTGTCTCCTTGCGGAGAGACCGCGTCGCCGAGGGCGGCGACGGCGTCGTCAAGACGGGCTGCGAGTTAAGGCTTGCGCGCGCACCGCGGTCGCGAGATTCCTGAATATCGTTCGTTTGGTCAATTCCTGTGCGCGGCGGCGCTGCCGCGTGGCAAGGATGGCAAGGATTGGCGTTCGTTCGGTTCGCTCAGGCGTTCGCCTGAGGGGCTGATTCCGCTCAACCGAGCCGTGTAGGCGAACTCGAGCGAACGGGTGCGAACGTCTGCGCCAAGTCGACAAGCTGGGGGTCACTGGTTCGAGCCCAGTACCGCCCACTTCACCAAAGCCCCGCTTAGGTGGTCGGTGCTCAGAATACGTTCGCGGCCGACTTCCACTCCCGGAGGCGCTGCGCGATGAGCTCGGCCCGCTCCTCCTCGCTCCCGCCGTCCAGCACCTGGAGGTCTGAGAGGTCGGCTCGAAGGTAGACGCCCGCGGTTCGGGCATTCAGCCCGGCGTCGCGATCCGACCGTGTCGTCCAGTACCCGGTGGCGCGCTCGGCGGTCTCCACCGTGATCTCGCCGGTGCCCTCGAGCTGCGGAGCATTCGCGTGCCGAGGGCGCTCGCCCTTCCAAAAGTAGAAGATGCCGGCCGGATCCCTGCGCTCCTTCGCAGCCTCGCTCCAGTAGCGGGCCGACAGGGTGCCGTCCTCCTGCCAGGCCCGGCCGTTCACGGTCAGGCCACCGTCGCGGTCCCGCGAGATGCGCAGGAGGCTCACCGCCGACGGTTCTTCCTCGCTCCGCATAGTCAGCGAGAGCTGCCACCACAGCCCCTCGACTGGGCCACGGCGGCCCTCGGTCTCGATCGCCTTGCGGAGCTTTTGGTTGATGGCGCGAACCTCTGTCGCGCTGGCGGCCGGGTCGTAGCGGACGGACGTCAGCCCGAGCAGGTCACTCGGCAGCTTCGAACCATGCGCGTGGAGGATGAACGTTCGCCGGATGCCGAGCGCACCGCCGAACAGCCCGGCCTCGAACACCACGTTGTCGCGCGGCGACGCCTGGCCGGATTGGGAGGCATCCGTCGTGGTCCAGTCGTCCTGGGCGAACACGAACGCGGCGAAATCGACCTCCTGGGAGAGCTCGACGAGCCGGTCGAGGGTGGACCGCCCCGGGTTGAACGTGGTCGTCCAGGGCTCGACGTCGGCGACGTCCTCGAGCCCGCGCGTGATCGCCTTGAGCAGTTTGGCCTGCTTGCCCGACGACCCGAGGAATATGCGCGGCTTGTTCATGCGCGGTTCATCTTGCGGTCAAGAGACGAGGGTCAGCGTACTCGACTCGATACGTGAACCACGCCCGGTCACGCGACGCCGCCTGCCACGGATCGGCTCAGCACAAAACCGGCGCTTGCGCAGTGGCGGGCGCCCTCCTCCGCTCTGACGATCTGGGAGCAACAGGGCTAAGATCGCACAACGAAGCGGAGAGGAGGCACCGTGGCAAAGAGCGTTCGCGACGCGATGACCGAGAATCCCCGCTCAATCGGTGCATCGGCGTCGGTGGTCGAAGCCGCGCGAATGATGCGAGAGGAGCACATCGGCTCGCTCCCGATAACCGACGACGAGCTGCTTGTCGGGATGATCACCGACCGAGACATCACAACGAGAGTGGTCGCCGAGGCCGCAGACCCTAAGATGACGCCAGTCGGGGACGTCTACTCTCGAGAACTCATCAGTGTTGCGCCCGACAGAGGCCTCGAAGAGGCACTCCAACTCATGGCCCGCCACCAAGTTCGGCGGCTGCCCGTTGTCGAGAACGGCAGGCTCGTCGGCATCGTTGCCCAGGCCGACATCGCCCTCAGGGAGAACGAGAAGAAGACCGGCGTGCTCGTCGAGGCGATCTCTGAGCCTTCAGAGGGAGAGCGCAGGTAGCGTCGCCCGGACAGCACATGCGACCTTTGGGGGAGGGCCGACCGAGCCCGACCGACTCCGCTGCGGCCGTCTCGTTCGCGCACCCTCGACAAGCTGAGGGTCACTGAGTTGTAGAGCAGCGGCAGGTCACGGTACGACTGCACCCTGCGGGCAGAACGGCTAACAGGGGCCGTCGCTCCGCCGGAGGTGATCGACCTTTAGGTGAGCTGGCCGTCGGTTCGCTAAGGTCGGATGACCTTCCACTGCGACCGAGAGGAGTTCGGCATGGCCTCCATTTCGGAGCGGGAGAGCAGGGAGATCGAGGCGGCAAACGCCTCCGGCACCACTCCGGTGGTCTTCATCCACGGCCTCTGGCTGCTGCCGAGCAGCTGGGCCAACTGGGCGGACTTCTTCAAGCAGGCCGGTTACGCGCCGCTGACGCCCGACTGGCCAGACGATCCGGAAACGGTTGAAGAGGCGCGGGCGAACCCGGACGTCCTCGCCAAGAAGACGCTGAAGCAGGTTGCCGACCACACGGCCGGCGTGATCGGCAAGCTCGAGAAGAAGCCCGCTGTGATGGGGCACTCGACCGGCGGATTGTTCGCCCAGATGCTCGCCGGCTGTGGGCTTTCGGCAGCCACGGTTGCCATCGACCCGGGCGTGTTCCGCGGCGTCCTGCCGCTGCCCCTCTCCACGCTCAAAGCGTCTGGGCCTTTCCTGTTAAACCCCCGGTATCGAGGCCGCGCCATCACGCTCACCTTCGACCAGTTCAAATACGGCTGGACGAACGCCCTCGATGAGGACGAGTCGAAGCGCCTTTACGACACCTACCACGTGGCCGGGTCGGGGATCGCCCTGGCCCAGATGGCCAACGCCAACCTCAACCCCTCGACCGAGTCGAAGGTCGACACGAAGAACCCCGATCGGGGCCCGCTGCTGATCCTCGACGGGGAGAAGGACCATACGGTTCCCTGGGCGATCGCCAACGCCGCTTACAAGCGGCAGAAGCGCAACCCGAGCGTCACCGAGATCAAGAAGATGCCCAACCGCGGCCACTCGCTGACCATCGACCACGGCTGGCAGGAGGTCGCGCAGACCGCACTCGACTTCGTCAAGCGGTTCGTCCCGGCCAAGCCGAGCTAGCCGGCCTCGACCTGCCGCCGGAATTTCTCGGCCGCCGGCGTTCTCTGTGCTCCATAGATCGCTTGATTGGCGGGATCTCACCCTTTGTCAGCACAGTGTCAGCGACACCTGTCGAAATCGGGCGACCCGAGTCCATCGACCGACTAGGGGAGCCGCTCATAATCCGCGTGAATCCATACTTGGCTACTGTTGTGCAGTTCTCAAGCAGCCTCGACAAGCTGGGGGTCACTGGTTCGAGCCCAGTACCGCCCACCTGAGGGAAAGGCCCGCTCGCGCGGGCCTTTTCGCGTTCTGGGGACGTGGCCCGACTCGCCGCAGGCGGGTGGATGGCAGCACTTTGGCAGCGAGTGAGCCGGGCTCGTAGCTGTCTCCCTCGATGACGCCGACCGCGTGCAAATCGTCCCCGGGGCGCCCTGGTGAGCTCGGGCGTCGCTTCCCCCGCTGGCGCCGCTGGGCTTCCTGGCAGGCTGACGCATCGCGGGAGCTGCGACCCCCGGGGGGATAGCCGCAAGGATCAGTGGACGCCCCGCAGCGGGATCCGAAGCCTCCCCGATGCGCCCGGCACCGCGGCGCGGTGACACTTGAGGCATAGGGAGGTTATCCATGCGTGCTGCAATCGCTCTGTTTGTCGCGTTGCTCGCACTGGCGCCTTCCGCACTTGCATCCGATCGGTTCACCGATCCGCGCGGGGATGCCGGTGGCAACGGCCCTGACATCACGGCCGTCACCCTCTCGCACACCGATGCCGTATTGACCATCGCTGTCGACTTTGCCTCCGCACCCCCGCTCGGCTACGACAAACGCGAGCAGTACACCGACGTGCTGCTGATCGGCATCCACACGGATGCCAATCTGAGCCAAAATGACGTCGAGTTCTGGACGGGTGTGCACGGTGTCGATCTCGCGCACGCGATCGTCGTTCGGGGTGCGCCCACCAGGGGCATAGTCGGGACCGCCGACGTGGCCGTCGCGGGCACGACGGTGACCATAAAGATCCAACGAGCCCTTCTCGGCGACCCAAGTGAGGTCGCGGTCATGGTCGCTGCGGGCCGCGAGTCAGTCAATGAGCAGGCGGGCGGCGGAGGGGATATGGCGCCGGCATCAGGTGCGTTCAGCTATCAGTTGGCGACTGGCGGGACACCGTCGTGGCTCTGGCCGGTGGTCGGATCTGGCGCTGCGGTGGTGCTGGCTCTCGCGGCTTTTGCGGTGCTGAGCGCAAGGCGCTCGGCTAGGGGCCACCGGCTTGGAGTTGCAGACTGACGCCTAATGGACATCGAGTGGGGTAAACCCCACCAGGCGGCGCTCTGCAGACGCTGGGGTCAGCAGTGCGAAGAGAAACCGGAGCGCGAGGGTGGAGAAGCCGATCGGGCGAGGTTATCGAGGCCTCAAACGAGTTAGGCATGAACAAGCCAACTACAAGCCTGAGATCACCTGGGCGCGGTTGCTCGATGCCGACAGTGCTGGATAAACGGGCTGCGCTCTCCTAAGGAACGCTTGGCCGAGATGGTCGTCGTCTCGTGCTCATGCTTCGCTCTCACTCACAAGGTCCGAGGGCTTCCGTAGTGTGCTTTCCTCGCGGTGAAGCCCCTGAGAGGAGTCCGAGGGCGATGGGGAACGTTCAGTTCACCGGGAACGAGAAAGCCGTAGCGCAGGCGAAGGCTCAGGCGCTCGAACACGCCTTCTCCGAGGCCAAGTGTCCCGAGTGCGGAACGAGTCCGAGACTGAGACAGTTCGGTCGTTGCTCGTGTGAATGCGGCAAGCTCAGAGGCGTGGTGGAGTTGAAGCGGTAATGGTCTATGGCTACCGCGTCTTCATCGACCGTGGGAACGCCGAGACGGACGCTCCGCACCTTGCCAGCGAGAAGCTGTACGAAGGAGCGATCTTCCGCGTGAACAAGCCCGGTGGGGACATTGACGGAACCCCTGTGATTGTTTACCGGGTTGACAGTCATCCCAGCGGAGACGCTCCGGGGATCGCTCATGCTCGCGTTGAAGGCGTGTAAGGGCTTGACTAAGCCGTCTGAGCCGATCCAACCACGGTTGGGAGCATCAGGTTCTTCGTCGGTGTCTCCACCCAGACCGCCCAATCCACAAGCCGAACGACAGGATGGCAGCGCCGAGGATCTCGCAGAACAGTCTGGCGACGTTGACCCAAGCCAAGCCTATTTAGTCTGAGGATTCAGTCGGAGGGCCTTTCTGCGTTGCATGTTCTTTGGGGGCGCGGCACAGGAGGTGGCGAAACTGCCGAAACGCCGAGAGAGGCGGAAGTTGTCGATATCGCCTCTGTGCAGGTAAAGCTCGCTAGCGGCTGAAAGCGGCTGAAAGCCGCCTTACGGTCTCGACAAGCTGGGGGTCACTGGTTCGAGCCCAGTACCGTCCACCTCAGAAGGCCCGCTCAGGCGGACTTACTTCTCGCAGTTGAGGACCGTCTCTCCCCGCCGGCAGGTGTCGATCCCGTTTCCCCCGTCGACGAAGTCTGCGCCGGCGCCGCCGTTCAGGAAGTCGTTTCCACCGCGACCTTCGATGTGATCGGCACCTCCGAATCCCAGGAGCGTGTTTGCGACCCCGTCGCCGAGGAGCGTGTCGCCGTCCTCGGTGCCCAGAATCGTCTCGATCGAGCGCACGCTGTCATTCCCGAATCCGGTCGACTGTCCGGCCGCGAGGTCGACGGTGACCGGCCCGGCCAGAGGGAAACTCAAGACGTCCCGATTCAAGCCGCCGTCGTATACGTCGCCACTCGGACCATCATCGGGCGAGAGCGTGTCCCTCCCGGGCCCTCCGCGCACAGTGTCCGAACCGGCTCCGTCCCTCAGATCGTCCCGACCAGGACCGCCGTAAAGGGTGTCGGCTCCCGCCCCACCGCGGGCGCCGTCGCTTCCGGGACCTCCCTTCAGCAGGTCGCCGCCTGCGCCTCCGAAGAGGCCATCGGCACCTCGGCCGCCACAGATGAGGTCGTCGCCTCCCTTGGCGAAGACCACATCGGCTCCCCCTCCGGCGACGATGACGTCCTGACCCGGCGTTCCGTGTAGGACGTCCTTGCCGTCCGTCCCGACAATGGTCGCCTGGTGTCCAAGGCAGCGAGCGGCTGCTCCCGCTTGACCGGCGAAGGAGCCGAGCAGGACTGCGGTGACGGCGAGCACCGTCACCGTCCTTCCGAGGCGGGCGAGGCCCCTAGCCGCCATTGGGCCATCGAACCACCTGCCCCCGAAGGTGTCAACGATGCCGAGGCGTGTCGCGGTGCGGATACCCTTGCCGGGGTCCGGTGGCCGGCGGCGTGCTACTGAATCGCGACGCGAACGGGCAGCCGTTTCAGGCCGTTGACGAAGTTCGACCTGATTCGCTCGGGACGCCCCCCGAGCTCGAGCAAGGAAACGCGGTCGACGAACTCCTCGAGAAAGAGGCGCAGCTCGAGCTTTGCCAGGTGCGCGCCGAGGCAGAAGTGTGGGCCGCCGCGTCCGAACGTCAGATGGTCGGTCGGGTTTCGCGCGACGTCGAGCCGGTGCGGGTTCGGGTAGTGGTCGGGGTCCCGGTTGGCGGCAGCGAACCAGACGACGACCTTGTCGCCGGAGGCGATCCTGGTTCCGCGAATTGTCGTGCCGCAGGCCGCCGTCCGGCGAAAGAACCAGACCGGTGAGGCGAAGCGCAGGAGCTCCTCGACGGCCGACGGGATGAGCGCGCGGTCGGCGCGGAGCCGTGCGAATTCCTCGGGATGGCGCGCGAGGGCGAGTGTCCCAAGGGCGATTGCCTGGCGCGTCGTTTCGTTCCCAGCGACGACCAGGAGGGCGAACATGTTGTCGAGGTCGCGCTCGGAGAGCGGCTGGCCGTCGATCTCGCCCTTAGCGATCAAGGTCAAGACATCGTCGCGAGGACGTTCGCGACGTTCGGCGTAGTGGGCGCGGCCGAGCGAACAGAGCTCGTCGGCCCAGGGCGAGCCGAACGGTTTGTAGCGGTCCTCCGGCTGCTCGCCCCGATAGGCGAGATCGCCGACGAGCTCCGGCTCGGTGTCCGCGATCAGGCGGTCTCCGAGCAGCACGAGGCGCGGCAGCTCCTCCTCCGGCAGTCCGAGGATGTGCCCGAGCACCCGGATCGGGATCGGCGCTGCGAGCTCATGGACGAGGTCGAACTCGGTCCGGCCGAGCGCGCTGTCGAGCCGGTGGCGAACCAGACGCCGCAGCCATTCCTCGTAGCGACCGACGGCCTTCGGAGTGAAGTCGGCGGCTAGCAGTCGGCGGTACTTGCCGTGCTTCGGAGGATCGAACTCGAGGAAGTTGCGCCGCGCCCCGAGCACGTCGTCGGGCAGGTCCTCGATCGTCGCGGCGCCGCCGATCTCCGACGAGAACGTCTTCGGGTCCTTGAGGACGGCGAGCACGTCGTCGTACTTCGTGAGCGCCCAGAATCCCCTGCCCTCCGGCTCGGCATGGAAGAAGACGGGCGCCTCTCGCTGGAGGCGGTCGAAGACTTCCCACGGCTCGTGATCGGCGAAGAGGTCGTGATCGAGGAGGTCGGCCGCCTCCATCGGCGTTGCGCCCGTGCCTTGCGATGACGTCGACACGACGCCACCCTATCCCCATGAGTTCGCAGACGGCCGTGGCTCCTCGGATGGTTCTCGTCCTGAGCGAGAACTGGACGATGACGGACCCGCGGGACTTGCGCTCGATCGTCCATATGGCCGTCGAAGCGGAGGAGGCCGGCTTCGATGCGATCATGCTCTCCGAGCACATCGTGTTGGGCCCGAGCGCCGGCAAGCATGGCGTGATGGCAAATCCTCGGGACTACGCCGAGCCGGGCAACCAGGACCCGCGCACATCGTGGCCGTCCTCGCTCGTGCTGCTCGCCGCGATCGCCGCGGTCACCACCCGGCTGCGCCTCTTCGCCGCGGCGATCATCCCGCCCCTGCGTCATCCTCTTCAGCTGGCCAAGGACCTTGCGACACTCGACCTGCTCTGCGAGGGGCGCCTCGTCGTGCTGCCGACGGTCTCCTGGCACGAGGACGAATACGAAGCGCTGGGCGTGCCGTTCCGGGAACGAGGGGCTCGTCTGGACGAGCACCTCGAGGCGTGGCATCTCGTCTGGGGCGCCTCCCCGGCGTCATTTCAAGGACGCTTCTATGCATTCGAGGATGTCTACCTTGAGCCCAAGCCCTACCGCGACGGCCGGATCCAGTTGCATTTCGGCTCAAGCACCATGCACGACAAGCTCGTTCGCCGTCTCGTGCGTTACGGAGCTGGGTGGAACCCGGAGGGGCGGGCGCCCGTCGAGCACGTCGAGAAGCTCCGGGCAGCGCTCGCGGCGGCCGGCCGTGACCTCGCAGAGCTCGAGCTCGTGGGCGGTACCCGTGTGACGTTTCCCGGGCGCGACTGCGTGGCCGACCTCGGCGACGCGCTGGCGGGCATCCCAGAGCAGCTCGCCGAGGGGTATACGACCTTCTGTATCAAGCCGTCCCAGTTCGTCGACGAGCGGGCCGAGGTGCCGGACTTCTGCCGAGAGGTGATCCGCCGCGTCGAAGTGCAGAGCCGCGGCTGACATCTGGTCGGCGGGGGTGGCCGGCGACGACTGAGCATGCGCTGACGATCCGAGCTCGTGGCCTGAAAGCCCCGCTCAGGTGGCTCTTCCTTGGAGCTCGGATACTCTTGCCGAGATCCAGTGAGCGGCGGCCTCCTTCATGATGTCGCCGCCCAGGCTAGACTCACGCATGGCCTTGACCTGGGTCGGCATCAAGCAGCTCGTGCGCCTCCAGGCCGCCTCCGAGCAGCTGGCGATCAATGTCCACGAAGTCGAAGGCCCCCAGCGAATGAGGGACTTCGAGCGGGGCTTGGGTCAGGTCCTGGACGAGATCATCGACGAGGTGGATACCGCCCTTCGCGATGCCGACCCGACCCTCGCCGACGAGTTCCAACGCATCGTGAACGGAGAGCGCGCCGCGCGGTTGGACTTCGCCGCACGGTCCGCCCTCTTGACGGGTTGGCTCAAGGGGGCAGTGGAAGCCGAGACCTTGGAGGTTCGCCTTCGGGTCGGAGAGGATCGCCCACGCGGGAGGAGCACTGCCCCGCACGCGCTCACCGCCGGCTAGTCGATCGTGCAGGTAGACGAGTGTGAACGCCAAAGCCAGAAACGGAGGACGCGATGGACGAGGTAGCGAACGAGACACCGGAGGCACCCACCCCGCTCCCGCCCGATGTCATGGCTCGCTCGGAGGCGCCCCCCAGCGGTGACATGCCGCTGCACCTACGTGTTCTGGAGGTGATTGTCGAGGGCCAAATAGACGAAGGAAGGCTGCGGCAGGCGCTCCAGATCGCCCATGAGATCTACGAGCTCGAGACTGCCCGCGTCGCCCTGGAGGACTACAGGTCATCCTGACGGCGCCGTGTTCGCACGCGCCAGCAACCGCGCGATCCGTGGCCGGTCCGGCTCCCAGACGGCGATGTCGATGTCGTCGTGCTCCCGCGTGATCGAACCGCCATGGAAGTCGACCGCCCAGCCGCCGAACAGCCAATAGTCGAGCGCCTCCCTGACGAGGAGCTCGTGGATCCGGGCCAACGCAGCGAGCTGCCCAGCCTCGCTCACGCCGTCAGTGTCGCACGCCTTGCTAGCCTCCACCGCCCCCGATCGGCGGCGAGGCGCTGAACGTCGCCTGGAGGCCGCGGATGAAGGCCGCCTTCTCGCTCGAGGAGAGCTTGGCGCCCGGGTGGTTCGGCATCCAGGAGTAGTACCAGGGCGGCATCGAGCCTCCGTTCACCGTCTCGACGATGTCCGAGATGCTCGTGTCCTGAGCCTTGTCCCATTCGGAGAAGTTGAGCGTCTGACGGCCGCTCTCGACGTCGCTTTGGGTGAGCCACGAAAAGGGCGCGATGTTCGTGTACCAGGGCCACTTCGTCTCGTTCGAGTGGCAGTCGAAGCAGGCGCCCACCGCGAAGGCCCGCGTCTGCGGCGAGTCCCAGGCGGGCTCCTTCGTCACGGGCGGGTTCGTGTGGTTGCGGCCGTACGGGACGAACTGGATGAGGACGAAGAGGACGCCCACCGCTCCCAACGCGTAGAGGAGGAGTCGCTTCCAGGAAAAGACTCGGCGGCGGATCCTCATGAAGGGCAGCGTCGCCCTCCGGGGCTTGCATGGGCATCGGTGCGCCGCCTGAGGCCGCTGCGGGGAACTACTGAGCCCCCGCGTCGTCGCAAGGGCCGCCGGCCGTTCGGCGGCGTAGGATGAGCCGGGTGGCGCCTCCCGGCCGTCCTCCGCCGCCGATGGAGCGTGCTGCGATCGCCTCTCTGTCGTCGGGGGACTGGAACCCCTACCTCGAGCTCTTCTACGGCCATCTCGAGGACGAGGGGATCCCCTGCGAGGTCGGCGCTCGCCTCACGCTCGGCTGGCTGCTCGGCCCTGCACGGCACCGGGTGCGCTGGATCCACATTCACTGGCCCGAGTCGCTCTACCGGCTCCAGCGCGGCCCGGCGCACCTCCGCGGTCTCCTGTCGTGGCTCAAGCTCGGCCTCTTCGCAGGCCGGCTCAGCCTCGCCCGGGCGCTCGGCTACCGGGTGGCCTGGACGATCCACCAAGTGCTCCCACACGACGGTGCCGGGCGACTCGATGTCGCCGCAGGGCGAGTGCTCGCGCGCTTCGCCGCCGTCCTCGTCGCGCACGACGAGGCAACCGCCGCTCTCGCGGGCGAGACGCTCGGGAAGGCGGCCCGGCGAGTCGCCGTCGTGCCGCACGGCTCGTACATTGGTGTCTACCCACCCGGACGGGGGCGCGCCGCGGCGAGGGACGAGCTCGGCCTCGACGCGTCACGCGCCGCCCTCTGCTTCGGCGAGCTCCGCGCCTACAAGGACGTCGACGTCCTGCTGGACGCCTTCGCTCGCGTCGGCGCCCCCGCCGTGCTCGTGGTGGCGGGGCATCCGAAGGACGCGGACGTCGCGGCCGCCATCGGGGCCGCTGCCGCCCGCGACTCCCGGATCCGATTTCGGCCGGGCTTCGTGCCGAACGAGGAGGTCGCGGATCTGTTCACAGCAGCCGACGTCGCCGTCGTGCCGCGCGGCGACGGCGGGACCTCGGGCACGCTCATCCTCGCGCTCTCCTTCGGGATGCCGGCCGTCGTCGCGGACCGCCCTGCGTATCGAGAGCTGACTGCGGACGGCGAGGCCGGCTGGCTCTTCGTTCCGGACGACCCCGAGTCGCTCGCCGGAGCCATGGAGGCCGCGCTCGAAGCACCGCCCGACGAGCTCGGGCGCCGCGCCGATCGGGCCCTGGCTCAGGCGGCGCGCCTCGACTGGGGCTCGTTCGCGCGTGCGTTCGCCGCGCTCCTCCGCGCGTGAGCCCGCGGCCGGTATACATGTCGCCGTGAGGAGCACGAGACAGCGCGTCCTCGTCGTCTTCAAGGCGGGGCCGGCGTGGGGGAGCGGACCTCCCGAGGACCAGCCGGGCTGGAAGGCGCACGCGGACTTCGTCGACGCGCTCATCGAGGACGGCACGTTCGTCATGGGCGGGCCGTTTAGCGACTACTCGGGCTCCGTCAACCTGCTCGAGGGCGTGTCGGCGGCCGAAGCCGCCGACCTCCTCGCGGCGGACCCCTTCGTCCGGAACGGCGTCTTCGTCGTCGACTCGATCCGCGACTGGACGGTCTACGTCGACGAGCTGAGCGCCTAGCCGGCCTCGTCGAAACGGATGTCCTGCGCGCCCTCCCAGAGGACGCGGCGCCCGAGCTCGGAGAGCTGCCCCCGGCCTTCCACGATCGTTGCGAAGTGGTTCCCGGCCAGCTGGCCCATCTTGCTCGCGAAGCAGGTCGCGCCGTACGGGAACAGGACCTCGACCTCCGAGAGGCCACCGGGGTAGAGGAGGAGCTCGCCTGCGGCGGGGTACGAGTTTGCGTTCTCGGGTCCGAGGCCGAGCTCGAGCTCGAAGCCCATCGGCACCCAGGCCGCCTCGCCGCTCCAGCGCGCCTGGACGAGCTGGCTCTGAAGGGGTAGGAGCGCCCGAAGCGTCGCGATCGTCTTCGGAGCGGCCTCCTCTTCCAGCTCGGCCGCGAACTCGAAGCCCCCGACGGTGATCCTGAGCACGGCGGGAGCCTAAGCGATACTGAGCGCGTGACGCATCCGTCCGCCTCGTTCAGTGCGATCCTGCGCGTGCGCCTCTCCGACCGGCCCGGCTCTTTCGCCGACCTGGCCCGGGCGATCGCGGATGCGGGCGGCTCGCTCGGCTCCATCGACATCGTGAGCGTCGACCCGCACTCGAAGGTTCGCGACATCACGGTGCTCGCCGAGGACGCCGCGCACATCGAGCTGATCGGCCAGGCCGTGCGCACCCTCGACGGCATCGAGGTGGAGCAGATCGTCGACCGCACCTTTCTCATGCACGAGGGCGGGAAGCTCGAGGTCGTTCCCCGGCATCCGCTGAAGACGCGGGACGACCTGTCAATGGCCTATACGCCCGGGGTCGCGCGGATCTCGTCGGCGATCGCCCAGGATCCCGAGCGCGCGTGGGACTTGACGATCAAGCAGCACACCGTCGCAGTCGTCAGCGACGGGACGGCCGTCCTCGGCCTCGGCGACATCGGCCCGGAGGCCGCGATGCCCGTGATGGAGGGCAAGGCCGTCCTCTTCAAGGAGTTCGGCGGGATCGACGCCTGGCCGCTCTGCCTGGCAACGAAGGATCCCGACGAGATCGTCCGCACCGTTGTCGCTGTCGCGCCCGCCTTCGGCGGCATCAACCTCGAGGACATCTCGGCGCCGCGCTGCTTCGACATCGAGGCGCGGCTCCGCGACGAGCTCCCGATCCCCGTCTTCCACGACGACCAGCACGGGACGGCGATCGTCGTCGGGGCGGCACTCCTGAACGCCCTGCGGGTCGTCGACAAACGCCCGGAGGACGTGCGGGTCGTGGTCAGCGGGGTCGGCGCCGCCGGAACCGCAACGAGCAAGATGCTCCTCGCGCTCGGCGTGGGCGACGTCATCGGCTGCGACCGGCACGGCGCAGTCTGCGGGAGCCGCACCGATCTCTCGCCCGTGAAGGAGGCCTTCGCTCAGATGACGAACCCGAGCGGCTTCAGCGGGAGCGCGGACGAGGCGCTCGCGGGCGCGGACGTCTTCATCGGTCTCTCCGCCCCGGGAGCCGTGACCGTCGAGGGCATCCGGTCGATGGCCGCCGGCGCGATCGTCTTCGCCATGGCCAACCCGACCCCGGAGGTCGCCCCGGAGGAGCTCGAGGGGATCGCGGCGGTCGTCGCCACCGGCCGGTCCGACTATCCGAACCAGATCAACAACGTCCTCGCCTTCCCGGGTGTCTTCCGCGGAGCACTCGCCGTGCGCGCGCCGGACATCACCGAGCAGATGAAGCTCGCCGCGTCGCACGCGATCGCCTCCATCGTCGCCGAGGACGAGCTCGCGGCGGACTACATCATCCCGAGCATCTTCAACCCGGACGTGACGGCAGCCGTGGCCGAGGCGACGGCGACCGCCGCCGCACTCTCGGGGTAGCAAGCCCGCTCGGGCACAATGAGAGCTCCGATGGCCGAGACCCTCTTCGACAAGATCTGGGCGAGCCACGTCGTAGCCGAGCCGCCGGGCGAGCCTGCGCTGGTCTTCGTCGACCTGCATCTCATTCACGAGGTCACCTCGCCGCAGGCCTTCGACGGCCTCCGGCTGGCCGGACGGAAGGTGCGCCGGCCCGACCTCTCGATCGCGACGATGGACCACAACGTCCCCACGGAGGACGGCCCGATCACGGACGAGCTCGCCCGGGCGCAGCTCGAGGCGCTCGAACGGAACTGCGCCGAGTTCGGCGTCCCGCTCTTCGCGACCGGGAGCGGGCGCGAGGGCATCGTCCACGTCATCGGGCCGGAGCTCGGGCTCACGCAGCCGGGGATGACGATCGTCTGCGGCGACAGCCACACGTCGACGCACGGGGCGTTTGGGACGCTCGCCTTCGGGATCGGCACTTCCGAGGTGGAGCACGTGCTCGCCACGCAGACGCTCCCGCAGCGCAAGCCCGCGTCCATGCGGCTTCTTTTCACGGGCGAGCTGCCGTTCGGCGCGACGGCGAAGGACGTCGTCCTCGGCGCGATCGGGAGGATCGGCGTCGCGGGCGGGGTCGGGCACGTGGTCGAGTACGCGGGCGAGGTCATCGAAGGGCTCTCGATGGAGGGCCGCATGACCATCTGCAACATGTCCATCGAGGCCGGCGCGCGGGCGGGGATGATCGCGCCCGACGACACGACGTTCGCCTATCTCGAAGGGCGGCCGGCGGCGCCGAAGGGCGCCGAGTGGGAGCAGGCCCTCGACCGCTGGCGCTCGCTCGCCCCCGACGAGAGCGCCGAATACGACCGGGAGGTCGAGATCGACGTGCGCGAGCTCGCCCCCCAGGTCACGTGGGGGACGAACCCGGGCATGGTCACGTCGATCGAAGGCGCCGTCCCGGACCCGGCCGACTACACGGACGCGGACGAGCGGGAGGCCGTCGAGCGCGCGCTCGCCTACATGGCGCTCGAGCCGGGAACGCCGATCGGCGACATCTGCGTCGACCGCGTCTTCATCGGCTCCTGCACGAACGCGCGCATCGAGGACCTGCGCACTGCCGCGGCCGTGGTGGCCGGCAGGCGCGTCCATCCGGATGTGCGCGCGATGGTCGTCCCGGGCTCGGCCACGGTGAAGCGCCAGGCGGAGGAGGAGGGGCTCGACCGCGTCTTCGAGGCCGCGGGCTTCGAATGGCGCCGCGCCGGCTGCTCCATGTGCCTGGGCATGAACCCCGACATCCTCGCGCCGGGCGAGCGCTGCGCCTCGACCTCGAACCGGAACTTCGAGGGCCGGCAGGGAAGCGGCGGGCGAACGCATCTGGTCAGTCCCGCGATGGCGGCGGCGACGGCGATCGAAGGACATTTCGTGGACATCCGCGAGTACGCGCTGGAGCCGGTCGCATGAGGCCCTTCCGCTCCGTCACCTCGCATGCGGCCATACTCGACCGCGCCGACGTCGACACCGACCAGATCATGCCGAAGCAGTTCCTGAAGCGGATCGAGCGCACCGGCTTTGCCGAGTTCCTCTTCTACGACTGGGCGCAGGATCCGGACTTCGAGCTCAACCGCCCCGAGGTGAGGGGGGCGAAGATCCTCCTCACCGGCCGGAACTTCGGTTGCGGCTCGTCGCGCGAGCACGCGCCGTGGGGGCTGCAGGAGCACGGCTTCGAGGTGATCGTGGCGCCGTCGTTCGGCGACATCTTCAGGACGAACTGCGTGAAGATCGGCCTCGTCCCGGTCGTCCTTCCGCAGGAGCAGGTCAAGGCCCTGATGGAGGAGCCCGAGGAGATCACCGTCGACCTCGAGATCCAGACCGCCGGCCCGTACCGCTTCGACTTCGACGCCTTCGAGCGCGAGTGCCTGCTCGAAGGGCTCGACGACATCGGGCGGGCCCTGCAGCACGAGGACGAGATCGCGGCCTATGAGGCCCAGCACCCGCCGCGGTTTGCAACGACGGCTCTCGGCTAAACGTCGATACCGAGCTTGCGGAGCTCGAGGATCGCGGTCCGCCGCCAGCGGGTCGTGTCCGGCGAGAAGGGGAGGGTGAAGGGCATGCCGTTGGCGCGTCGGAGCGGCTTGCCGTCTCGCAGGACGTGGTAGTGACCCGGCGTCGGCTCGACGGTCAGGCCCGCGGCTTCGAGCCGGCGGATGAATTCGCGAACGTCCTTTCTCAGGCCCTGGCCGCCTATTCCCGTTCGCTGTCCAGGATCGCCATCTGCTCGTCCAGGTAGCGGGCACCCGCCACGGCCTCGGCGGGCACCGCGGCCTCGATTCGAGCGAGGTCGTCCGTTGCGAGCTCGACTTCGAGGGCCCTGAGGGCCTCCTCGAGCCGCTCACGCCTTCGGGCGCCGACCAGCGGCACGATGTCGTCGCCTCGCGCGAGCACCCAGGCGATGGCAAGCTGGGCGACGGTCGCGCCTTTCTCCTGGGCGACCGCGCGGAGCGCGTCGACCAGCATGAGGTTGCGCTCGAGGTTCTCGCCCGTGAAGCGGGGCGCGGAGGCGCGGAAATCGCGCGGGGCCAGCGTCTCTGCCCGCTCCGGCGTCCAGTGGCCGCTCAGGAGCCCGCGGGAGAGCACGCCGTAAGCAGTGACGCCGATGCCGAGGTCGCGGCATGTCGGCAGGATCTCGTCCTCGATCCCCCGCGAGGCCAGTGAGTATTCGATCTGCAGGTCGGAGATCGGGTGGACGGCGTGCGCGCGACGCACGGTCTCCGCGCCGACCTCGGAAAGGCCGATGTGACGGACGTAGCCCGCCTGCACGAGCTCCGCGAGCGCGCCGACCGTCTCTTCGACCGGCTGATTCGGGAACACACGGCCGGGCCGGTAGATGTCGACGTAGTCCGTTCCGAGCCGGCGCAAGGTGTAGGCGAGGAAGTTCTTCGTCGCCTGGGGGCGCAGGTCGTTGCCGACCACGCTTCCGTCGGGGGCCCGCATCAACCCGTACTTGACGCTCAGGACGACGTGTTCGCGGGCTCGCCCACGCAGCGCCTGGCGCAGGAGCAGTTCGTTGTGACCCATCCCGTAGTAGTCGCCTGTGTCGAGCAGGGTCACGCCGGCGGCGAGCGCTGCTTCGACGGTCGCGACGCTCTCCGCTTCGTCCGCGGGCCCGTAGAAGTCGGACATCCCCATGCAGCCGAGACCGATTGCGGAAACGCGTGGCCCGTCGGCGCCCAGCGAGCGTGTGTCCACTCTGGCTTCCTCCCTCTCGATCGCTACCAGGATAGCCGCGGGCGGAAAGCGGTTAGAGCGCCGAAAGCACCGCGTCGCCGAACTCCGAGGTGGTCGCGCCGCCGCCCAGGTCCTGGGTCGGCGTGGAGGCGAGCGCGGACTCGACCGCCGCCTCCAGGCGACGAGCCTCCTCGGGCCGGGCAAGGCCGTGCTCGAGCATGAGCGCGGTCGTGCGGAGCATGGCGGCCGGGTTTGCGATGCCCCGCCCGGCGATGTCGGGCGCGGAGCCGTGGACGGGCTCGAAGACGCCCGGGCCTCCGTCCGAGAGGCTGGCCGACGGCGCGAGGCCGAGGCCGCCGGTGACGGCGGCGGCGAGATCGCTGAGGATGTCCCCGAACATGTTCTCCGTGACGAGGACGTCGAACTGCTCCGGTGCGGAGGCGAGCTGCATCGCTGCGTTGTCCACGAGCATGTGCTCGACCTCGACGTCGTCGTAGCCCGCGCCGACCTCGTTCACGACCCGCCGCCACATCCGCGACGTCTCGAGGACGTTGGCCTTGTCGACGGAGGTCAGCTTGCGCCTGCGCCCACGTGCGAGCTCGAAGGCGCGCCGTGCGATGCGCTCCACCTGCCGAGGGTGGTACTCCATGGTGTCGAAGACGGTGCCGTCATCGCGGACGCCGCTGGCGCCGAAGTAGAGCCCGCCGACGAGCTCCCGGACGATGAGGAGGTCGACGGAGCCGCTCTGTGCCGGGCGCAGGTTGGCGTAGACATCGAGCTCGGCGCGCAGGCGGAGCATGCCCTGCTCCGGCCGAATGTCGGCTGCGTCGAACTCCGGGTCGCCGATCGGGGCCTTGAGGACGGCCTCGGCGGCGAGGCAGGCGGCGAGCGTCTCGGGTGGGAGCGAGTCGCCCGTGTCCCGGATCGCCTGGGCGCCGAAGGGGCGCTCCTCGAGCTCGACGTCGGGGGCGAGCGCGGCGAGCACGCGCATGGCTTCCGCCGCGACCTCTGGGCCGACCCCGTCCCCCGGGAGGACGACGACCGTCACGGCTCTCGCCGTCCTCGGCTACTGCCCGGGGGAGCCGGGCTCCGCCGAGTGCTGCTGGCGCTGACTTCGCGATGCTGCGCTCGCGGCGCTTGTCCGTGCTCGCTTGCATTGTCCTGGGCGCCGCTCGCTTGCCTCGCTTGCCAGCGACGACCGAGAGGCGTGACCAAGGTCATGTCAGCACGCCGAGCCGCTCGAGCACCGCATCCGCGTCCGCGTCGATCCCGACCGGCTCGAAGCGCGCCTCCACCGGCGCGGGGGTCTTGAGTCCGTCGCCCGTGACGACGAGGACGACGCGGTCGTCCGTGCCGAGCTCGCCTTCGTCGACGGCCCGGCGGAGCGCGCCGAGCGAGACGCCCGCGGCCGTCTCGCCGAAGACGCCCGCGTGCTCGGCGAGGAGGCCCATGTTCGCGCCGACGTCCTCCTCCGCGACGGCGTAAACCGCGCCGCCGGTCGACCGGGCGGTCGCGACGGCCCGGTCGCCGTCCGCCGGGTTTCCGATCGCGAGCGAGCGCGCGATCGTCGCGGGGCGGACCGGCGTCGACCTTCTCGCCCGACGCGAAGGCGGTCGCGACCGGAGAGCAGCCCTCGGCCTGGCCGCCGAAGACGCGGGGCGTGCCCGCGGAGACGAGGCCGACGCGTCCGAGCTGGTCGAAGCCCTCGGCGATCTTCGAGTAGAGGGAGCCGGACGCGATCGGCGCCACGACGGCGTCGGGCGCCTCCCAGCCGAGCTGCTCGGCGATCTCGAACGCGACGGTCTTCGAGCCCTCGGCGTAGTAGGAGCGCAGGCTCACGTTCACGAAGCCCCACGGAAGCTCGAAGGAGAGCTCGATCGTGAGCCGGCTGCAGTCGTCATAGGTTCCGGCGACCGCATAGATGGTGGCGCCGTAGACGGCGGTGGCGACGAGCTTCTCGGGCTCGAGGTCGGCCGGGCAGAAGACGGCAGCCTCCATGCCCTCGGCTGCCGCCCGCGCGGCGACCGCGTTCGCGAGGTTCCCCGTGGACGAGCAGGCGAGCGTCTCGATCCTGAGCTCTCGCGCCTTGGCCGCCGCGACGGCGACGACGCGGTCCTTGAAGGAGTGCGTGGGATTCGCCGTGTCAGCTTGAGCCAGAGCTCGCCGACGCCGACCTCGTCCGCAAGGCGCGGGGCGCGCACGAGCGGCGTGAACCCGGGCGCGAGGCGGGCCTCGGCCGGCGCCTCGACGGGGAGCAGCGGCGCGTAGCGCCAGATGGACGCGGGCCCGGCGGCGATCGCCTCGCGCGAGACGGTGTGCGTGAGCTCGTCCCAGTCGTAGACGGGGTCGAGGGGGCCGAAGCAGCGCGGTGCAGGTGCCGAGGCCCTCGAGCGCGTATTCGGTCGCGCAGCTACGGCAACGGAGAGATGTGGCGGGCAATTTCTGGCTCCTTTCTCGCTGACATCCTCCCGAGCCCGGAGGCTCGGCCGGGATTGGCACCTTGCTCTTCGGGAGTAGGTTGCCGAGGCTTCAAAGGGCCGGTTCCCTCAGCCTCTCTTGATGCGAGCGGGGCCGCTGCCCGTCGCTCACGTCTGAGTATAGGCGCCCGTCTGGGGGCCAGTCACTGCCCCTTCGGAGGCAGACGAGACGAGCGCTGCGTACTTCGCGAAGACGCCGGCCGCGTAGCGTGGCGGTGGCGGGCTCCAGCTGGCGAGGCGCGCCGCGAGCTCGTCGTCGGAGAGCTCGACCGAGAGCGTACGACGCCTCGACGTCGATGACGATCGTGTCGCCGTCCTCGAGCGCGGCGATGGGGCCGCCGCGCACGGCCTCGGGCGCGATGTGGCCTGCCATGAGCCCGTGCGTCGCGCCGGAGAAGCGCCCGTCGGTGATGAGCGCGATCTTGTCGCCGAGGCCCTCGCCGACGAGCGCGGCCGTCACGTGCAGCATCTCCCGCATCCCGGGCCGCCGGCCGGGCCCTCGTAGCGGATGACGACGACGTCGCCCTCCTGGATCTGCTGCTTCTCGACGGCCGCGAAGCACGCCTCCTCGGAGTCGAAGACGCGCGCCGGCCCGCGATGCGAGAGGCGCTCGTGGCCGGCGAGCTTCACCACGCAGCCCTCTGGCGCGAGGTTGCCGCGCAGGACGGCCAGACCGCCGATCGGCTTGATCGGTGTCTCGATCGGGACGACGACCTCCTGGCCCGGCTTCTCCTGCGACCGCGCGCCGCGATCTCGCCGAGCGAGCGGCCGTCGACGTTCGGCGCAGTCGGCGTGGACGAGCTCCTTCTTCAGGAGCTCGCGCGCGACGAGCGCGACGCCGCCGGCCTCGTAGACGTCCGTGGCGACGTACTCGCCCGCCCGGCTTGAGGCTCGCGACGATAGGTGTCTGCGCCGCGATCCGGTCGAAGTCGTCCAGCTCGAACGGGACTCCGAACTCGCGCGCGATGGCGAGCAGGTGAAGGACGCCGTTCGTCGAGCCGCCCGTGGCGACGATCGACGCGGCGCGCGTTCTCGAGCGCGTCCCGCGTGATGATCTGGGAGGGGCGCACGTCGCGACGGAGGAGATCCATCGCGAGGCGGCCCGCCTCCTCCGCGGCCTCGGCCTTGGACGGATGCGAGCGCCGGGATCCCGTTCAGGCCCGCCGGGCTGATCCCGAGGAAGTCGAGCGCGGTGGACATCGTGTTCGCCGTGAACTGTCCGCCGCACGCGCCCGCGCCAGGACAGGCGGCGCCCTCGAGCTCGTGCAGCTCCTCGTCGCTCATCTTCCCGACGGCGTGCGCGCCGACGGCCTCGAACACGTCCTGGATCGTCACGTCGCGACCGCGGAATCGTCCCGGCGCGATCGAGCCGTTGTAGAGCGCGAGCCCGGGGAGGTCGAGGCGCGCGAGCGCCATCACCGCGGCGGGGATCGTCTTGTCGCAGCCGACGAGGCAGACGAGCCCGTCGAAGAGGTGGCCGCGGGCAACGAGCTCGATCGAGTCGGCGATCACCTCGCGCGAGACGAGCGAGGCGCGCATGCCCTCGGTGCCCATCGAGACGCCGTCCGAGACCGCGATCGTGTTGAACTCCATCGGCGTGCCGCCGGCCGCGCGGATGCCGCGCTTCACGTGCTGGGCGAGCTCGCGCTGGTTCCAGTTGCACGGCATCGTCTCGATCCACGTCGTGGCGACGCCGACGAGCGGGCGGGCGAGGTCGTCGTCGGTGAAGCCGATGCCCTTCAGCATCGCGCGCGCGGCCGCGCGCTCGGGGCCGTCGGTGAGGGCTGCGCTCTTGCGCTTGTCGGGGTCGCTCATCGCTCGATGCCTGCTCCTCTGGTCTGCGAGACTGTGAAGCGAAGCACACTCGCGTCGGTGAAGCGGCGGGCAAGCTCCTCCTCGCAGGAATCCACCGCGTCCTCTCGCGCCCAGACGATGACCGTCGGGCCCGAGCCGGAGAGCGTCGCGCCGAGCGCGCCCGCGGGAAGATCGGCGCGTACGGCCTCGAGGAGCGGCGCGTTCACCGCCCGGTAGGGCTCGTGCAGGCGGTCGTGCGATCGCCTCGGCGAAGAGCTCGGCGGAGCCCCGGCGCGAGCGCCGCGCCGAGCAGCGCCGCGCGGCCCGCGGTGAAGGCGGCGTCCGCGTGCGGATGGAATCTCGGAAGGGAGTTCCGCGCCTCGGCGGTCGAGACGGTCGCCTCGGGGACGAGCGCGAAGGGGACGGCCGGGAGCGAGTCCGCGACGCGCGCGATGCGGTTCTCCCACGTCAGGCAGACGCCGCCCGCGAGCGCGGCGGCGAGGTTGTCGGCGTGGCCCTCGAGCTCGACGCCGATCGGGAGGAGCTCTTCCGGGTCGGGCTCCTTCCCCGCGGCGATGGCTCCGGCGACGAGGCCGAGCGCGATCACCGCGGCGCTCGAGCCGAGGCCGCGCTCGCGCGGAATGCGGCTGACGAACTCGAAGCCGCTTGCCTTCGACCGGCGCGAGCAGCGCGAAGGCCTGGACGCCGAGGTGCGACCCGTCGGCCTCGCCGTCGCCGTCCTCGACCTCGAGCTCGTTCCAGAGGTCGAGCGCGGCCGCGACGCAGTCGAAGCCGGGGCCGATGTTCGCGGTCGTCGCCGGCGCGCGGACGTGGATCGTCATGCGACCGCGTCCGGGTCCTTGAGCCCGTGCCCGGTGATCACGCAGACCACGCGCGCGCCCTTCGGCGGAGCGGTCGGCGAGGAGCGCGGCGAGCCCGGCTGCCGAGGAGGGCTCGCAGAAGACGCCCTCCTCACGGGCGAGGAGCCGCCACGCGTCGAGAATCGCCTCGTCGGCGAGCGAGACGGTCTCGCCGGCGGACTCGACCAGCGCGCGCTCGACCTCGGCCCGGTGCGCGGGCTCGACGATGCGGATCGCGGAGGCCGCCGTGCCCGCGCGGTTCTCCGCCTGCGCCGGCGACGAAGCGGGGCAGCGCGCCCGACCTCCCGGAAGCCGAGGGCGTAGGCGCAGAGGTTTCCGCCGCCCCCGTACGGGAAGGGCGAGGACGTCGGGAGCGTCGCCGAGCTCCTCGGAGATCTCGAATGCCGCCGTCTTCTGGCCCTGCGAGCCGGAGCGGGTTGAGCGAGTTGACGAGGACATGCGTGCCCCGCGCTTCGAGCTCTTTCGCCTCCGCGAGCGCCTCCTCGAAGTTCGCGCGCGTCTCGACCCTCGCGCCGACGGCGCGCGCCTGGGCGAGCTTCGCCGCGTGCGACGGCGCCCTCGGGCTGGAGGATCACCGCTTCGAGCCCGGCGCGCGCCGCGTAGGCGGCAGCCGAGGCGGCAGTGTTCCCGGTCGAGGCGCAGACGACGGAGCGCGCACCGTCCGCGAGCGCCTGTCGTGACGGCCACGGTCATGCCGCGGTCCTTGAAGCTCCCGGTTGGGTTCGCGCCCTCGCACTTGAGCCACACCTCGGCGCCGAGCCGCTCCGAGAGGCGCGGCGCGGGGAGGAGGGGCGTCGAGCCCTCGCCGAGCGTGACGATCTCGGCGTCCGGCGCGAGGGGCAGGCGGTCGCGGTAGCGCTCTGCGAGCGGGACGGTCACGCTGCGAGAGCCTAACGCGCCCGTCACGCCCAGCCGAGGCCGGGAACGCCGCGGTCGGAGATCACCGGGAGCGCGGAGGGCGCCGCCTTCGACTCCTCGAGCTCGGCGATCTCCTCGAGCGCAGCGTCGAGGTCGCCCGCCGGCGCCTCGTGCGTGACGATGTGGAGCGTCGCCGAGCCGTTCACCTGGTGCTGGACGAGCCGCGCGATCGAGACGCCGTGTGTCGGCGAGCCGCAGGGCGACGTGCGCGAGGACGCCCGGCCCGGTCCTCGACGTCGAGGCGGATGTAGAAGGGCGAGCGCAGCTTGCCCGGGTCGAGCTGCTCGACGGTGCGCCAGCAGGCGTCGTTCTGGAGAAAGCCCGTGCCCGTCGTCCCGATGACCGAGACCATGTCGGCGACGACCGCGGAGGCAGTCTCGATGCCGCCCGCGCCCGGCCCCTCGAGCGTGATCTCGCGGATCGCGTCGCCCTGGAGCATGACCGCGTTGAAGGCGCCTTCGACCGCGGCGAGCGGATGGTGGCGGTCGACGAGTGCGGGGTGGACGCGGACGTCGAGCCGCCCGTCGACGAGGGTCGCGGCGCCGACGAGCCGCACGGCCATGCCCATCTCGCCCGCGGCCTGCGACGTCGCTCCGGCTCGACCCCCTGGATGCCCTCGTACGTCGACGTCGGCGAGCGTCACGCGCGAGCCGAACGCGACGGTGGCGAGGATCGCCATCTTCGCCGCCGCGTCCGCGCCGGAGACGTCGTCGGTCGGGTCGGCCTCGGCGAAGCCGCGCGACTGGGCCTCGGCGAGCGCCTCGTCGTAGGAGGCGCCGCTGCTCCATCTCGGTGAGGATGAAGTTCGTCGTCCCGTTGACGATCCCGAGCACGCGGTGCACGTTCGTGACGACGAGCGCCTCGCGCAGCACCTTGATCACCGGGATCGCCGCGCAGACGCTCGCCTCGAAGCGGAGCTGCACGCCGCCGGCGGAGGCGGCCTCGAAGAGCTCGGCTCCGCGCTGCGCGACGAGCTGCTTGTTCGCGGAGACGACGGGCTTGCCGGCGCTTCAGGAGGTCGAGGACGTACCCGCCCGTCGGCTCGACGCCGCCCATCACCTCGGCGACGAGCGCGATCGAGCTTGTCCTCGAGGATCGACTGCGAAGTCGGTCGTCAGGACCTCCGGGTCGGGCTGGTAGGCGCGCTCCTTCGCCGGGTCGCGCACGAGCGCCTTGACCACGCGCAGCCGGTGGCCGGTCGCGCGCTCGATGTCGTCGGCGCTTTCGTGAAGGAGTCGGTTTACCGCCGACCCGACGGTCCCGTAGCCCAGAAGGGCGACGGGAACGTCAACGGACGCCATGGGCCTCCTGGCCGAGGAGGCCCTCCCGGCCGGCGAGGTCGCGGAGCTCCTGTCCGACCTGCTCGACGGGATGCTTGGCGGCCATGCGCCTGAGGGCAGTGAAGCGCGGCCGCCCAGCATCCTCCTCCGCGATCAGCTCCCGGGCGAACGAGCCGTTGCGGATGTCCTCGAGCAGCTTCTTCATCGTCGTCCTCACGTGCTCGTCGACGATGACCTGACCGCGCGTGCAGGTCGCCGTACTCGGCGACGTCGGAGATCGAGTGGCGCATGTACGAGAAGCCGCCCTCGTAGATCAGGTCGACGATCAGCTTCATCTCGTTGATGCACTCGTAGTAGGCGATCTCGGGCTGGTAGCCGGCGTCCACGAGCGTCTCGAAGCCGGCCTGCATCAGCGCGCAGACACCGCCGCAGAGGACGGCCTGCTCGCCGAAGAGGTCGCTCTCGGTCTCCTCCGCGAACGTCGTCGCGAGCATGCCCGCGCGGCCGCAGCCGATCGCGGTGCCGTACGCGAGCGCGAGGTCGAAGGCGTTGCCGCTCGCGTCCTGCGCGACGGCGACGAGGCCCGGTGTGCCGGCGCCCGCCTCGAAGAGCTGGCGCACGCGGTGGCCGGGGCCCTTGGGCGCGACCATGATCACGTCGTGGCCCGCCGGCCGGGCTTGATCTGCGCCGAAGTGGACGTTGAAGCCGTGCGCGAAGAGGACGGCCGCGCCGGGCTCGAGGTTCGGCTCGATCTCCCGCTCGTAGACGCCCTTCTGCACATGGTCGGGCAGGAGGATCGCGACGAGCTGCGCGCCCTGGACGGCGGCCGGGAATCGGCCTTCACCGTCAGCCCGGCTTCCTCGGCGGCGGCCCACGAGTCGCTCCCGAGGCGCAGGCCGACCTCGACCTCGACGCCGGAGTCGCGCAGGTTCAGCGCGTGCGCGTGACCCTGGCTGCCGTAGCCGATCACGGCGACCTTGCCGTTGAGGAGCTCGAGGTTGCCTTCGCGATAGACCGTTCGCCATGGACGGTTCCTTTCGCTAGCGGAGAACGTGTTGACGTCGGGGCGCGCGCGCCGTGGACGCACGGGCGAGGCCGATGCGGCCGGTGCGCGCAAGCTCTTTGAGGCCGTGCGGGCGGACGAGCTCCTCGAAGGAGTCGAGCTCCTCCGGCGAGCCGACGACCTCGAAGATGATCGCGTTCGGGCCGAGGTCGGCGACCCGGGCGTTGAAGACCTCGGCGAGGGCGAGCAGCTCGCCGCGGCGATCGGCGGGCGCGTTCACCTTGAGAAGGGCGAGCTCGCGCTCGATCGCCTCGCCGGGCTCGAGCTCGTTGACGCGGAGGACGTTCACGAGCTTGTGCATCTGCTTCTCGATCTGCTCGAGCGTCTCCTGCGGCGCAGTCGACGCGCAGCGTGATGCGCGAGACGTTCGGGCGCTCGGTCGGCCCGACCGCGAGGCTCTCGATGTTGAAGCCGCGGCGGGCGAACATGTTCGACACGCGGGCGAGCGCGCCCGGTTTGTTCTCGACGAGGACGGAGAGCGTGTGCGTCATGCCTCCACCCGCTCCTCGTCGGCGTCGAACTCGATGCAGTCGAAGCGCGGCCGCGCCGGCCGGGATCATCGGGAAGCACTTCTCCTCGGGGTCGACGCGCGCGTCCACGACCGCCGCGCGCCCGCACGTGAGCGCCTCCTCGAGCGCGGGCTCGAGCTCGTCCTCGGAGGAGACGGTGAAGCCCGCGGCGCCGTAGGCCTCGGCGAGCTGCGCGTAGTCGGGCACCTGGTGCGTGAGGTGCGTCTGCGCGAAGCGCTCGTCGTAGAACATCTCCTGCCACTGGCGCACCATCCCGAGCCAGCCGTTGTTGACGATCACGACGACGATCGGGAGGCCTTCGAGCGACCGACGGTGGCGAGCTCCTGGCAGGTCATCTGGAAGCAGCCGTCGCCGTCGACGCAGACGACCGTCGCGTCCGGGCGCGCCGCCTTGGCGCCGACCGCGGCGGGGACGCCGTAGCCCATCGTCCCGAGGCCGCCGGAGGTGATGAACGAGCGCGGCCGGTCGCAGACGAGGTACTGCATCGCCCACATCTGGTGCTGGCCGACGCCGGTCGTCCAGATCACGTCGTCGCGACCGGCCGTGAGGTCGCGCAGCGACTCGAGCACCGTCTGCGGCTTGAGCTGTCGTCGCTCTTGCGCGTAGCGGTAGGGGAACTCGCTCGCGCCACGCGTCGAGCTGGCGGCGCCACGCCTCGGGGCCTGTCCCGTCGGAGCCGCGCAGCTTGCGCACCTGGCTCGCGAGCTCGCCGAGAGCGACCTTGAGCGGGCCGACGACGGGGATGTCGGGGCGGCGGAGCTTGCCGATCTCCGCGGAGTCGATGTCGAGGTGGATCACCTTCGCGCCCGGCGCGAAGGCGGAGAGCTTGCCCGGTGACGCGGTCGTCGAAGCGCGACGCCGACGGCGACGAGCAGGTCGCACTTGTTCATCGCCCAGTTCGCCCACTTCGAGCCGTGCATGCCGGGCGCGCCGTATGCAAGCGGGTGCGAGTCCGGGAAGGCGCCCTTCGCCATCAGCGTCGTGATGACCGGGATGCCCGCCCGCCTCGGCGAGCTCGCGAAGCTCGGCGCACGCGTCGGCGTTGATCGTCCCGCCGCCGACGTAGAGGATGGGCTTGTCGGCGGCGGCGAGCGCTTCCGCGGCCGCTGCGATCTGCCGCGGGTGTACCCGCGACGGGCGGCTTCCAGCCGGGGAGGTCGACGTCGTCCGGGTAGCGGAAGTCGAACTCGGCCTCCTGCACGTCCTTGGCGATGTCGACGTGCACCGGGCCCGCTGCGGCCGGTCTGGGCGACGTGGAAGGCCGCCTTCAGCACGTCCGGGCAGCTCCTCCACGTCCTGGACGAGCCACGAGTGCTTGACGATCGGGAGCGTGATGCCGACGGCGTCGCGTCTCCTGGAAGGCGTCGGTGCCGATCAGGTTCGTGCGCACCTGGCCGGTGATGGCGACGAGCGGCGTCGAGTCCATCCACGCGTCGGCGATCGGCGTGACGAGGTTCGTCGCGCCGGGGCCCGACGTGGCGATCGCGACGCCGACCTTGCCCGGACGCGCGCGCGTAGCCCTCGGCCATGTGGCCGGCGCCCTGCTCGTGGCGGGCGAGGACGTGGCGGACGGTCGAGCCGCGGGCGAACGCGTCGTAGAGCGGCAGGATCGCGCCGCCGGGGATGCCGAAGGCGACGTCGACTCCCTCGGCCTCGAGCGAGCGGAGGATCGCGTCGGAGCCGAGCATCTCATGCACGCGGCGAACTCCGTGTCCCTCCGGGCCGACGGCAGGCCGGCGAGGAGGACGTCCATGAACTGGCGGGTCGTGGCGGCAGTGCCGGCACGACGAGGTCCGCCGTGCGCACGCCGTCTCCGAGCGCCTCGGCGACCGCGCGCTCGAGCGTCTCCGCCGCGGCGCGCTCGCCGAGGCCCTCGCCGAGCATGACCGAGGCGGCGAGGAGCATGGCCATCGGGTTGGCCACGCCCTGGCCGGCGATCTCGGGCGCCGAGCCGTGGGTCGGGCCGAAGATGCCCGTGCCGTTCGCGGACATGCGGCCGGAGGCGACCATGCGTACGTCCTCGTGCGCGAAGGCGGCCATGTTGGAGAGCGGCCTCTGCGAAGACGCTCCTGCGTGGCGATGACGTCGAACCGCCCCGGATCGGCCGCGAGGACGGGGAGGACGAGCTCGACGGGAACGTGCTCCACGATCACGCCCTCGTGCCGTTCGGTGGCGGCTTGCACAGCCGCGAACCACTCCTGGCTCGTGCCGACGGAGGTCACCTTTGCCCGCCGGCTCGCGTGCGAGCCGGAAGGCCCGCTCGATGGCGACTCCTGGGCGTCCTCGGCGACCGGGCTGACGAGCGCGACGTCGCCTTCGGGGGCGAGGCGCACGCGCGTCACGCGCCAGGTGAGGTCGAGCTCCGCCTTGACGCCCTCGAGCGCGGGCTCGCGGGTGGCGGCGATCAGCACGGCATCCGCCTCGCGGCACGCGGCCCGCGTGGCGGGCGGGAGCGGGTGCCCGAAGCGGCGGACGGCGTCTCCGTCCGAACGGGACGTGCGCCTCGTCGACGGCGAACCCGTGCAGGCGCGAAACGGCCTCGACTGCCCGGCTGGCCTCGGCCATCAGCTCAGGGCCGATTCCGTCGCCGGCGAGGACAGGCGATCTTGTAGCGACGGGCTCTCATGGGACGGCGACCTCCCGTTCGAAGACGTCGTAAAGCGTGACCTGCTTACGTTGGTCGGCAAGCTGCTTGAAGCGCTTGAACGCTTCGTTCAGCTCGTCGCCCTCGATCTGGATGCCGGCCTCCGCGCACGCGAGCGCGAACGCGTGCCGGCCGGAGTGCTTTCCGAGCGGCAGCGTCATCGACGAGCCCGAGCTCGGTCGGGTCCATGATCTGGTACGTCGTCGGCGTCCTTCAGCATCCCGTCCTGGTGGATGCCGGCCTCGTGGGCGAACGCGTTCGCGCCGACGATCGCCTTGCAGCGCTGAACGGCGTAGCCGGTCAGCTTTTCGACGAGATGCGACGTCTTGCCGATCTCGCCGACGACGATGCCGGTCTCGGTCTCGAAGGAGTCGCGGCGAACGCGGAGCGCCATGACGATCTCCTCGAGGGCGGCGTTGCCGGCTCGCTCGCCGAGCCCGTTGACCGTCGCCTCGATCTGCGTCGCGCCCGCGCTCACTGCGGCGAGCGAGTTGGCGACCGCGAGCCCGAGGTCGTTATGGCAATGGACGGAGAGGGAGACCTCCTCGAGTTCGGGGCAGAGGTGCTGGACTTCGAGCAGGAAGCTCGCGTATTCCTCCGGCAGGCAGTAGCCGACGGTGTCGGGGAGGTTGATCGTCGGTCGCGCCTGCTTCGATCGCCTCGCGGCAGACTTTGGCCACGAAGCGCGGGTCGGAGCGGGTCGCGTCCTCGCAGGAGAACTCGACCTCGTCCGCGCTGTGCGTTGGCGTAGCCGACGGCCCAGCGCGGCCTGCTCGACCACCTCGGCGGGCTCGAGGCGGAGCTTCTTCTCCATGTGGATCGGACTCGTCGCGATGAAAACGTGGATGCGGGAGCGCTGCGCGTCGGCGAGCGCCTCCGCGGCTGGCGTCGATGTCTTCCTTGCGGGTGCGGGCGAGAGATGCCACCGCGGGGCGCTCCACCGCGGCTGCGACGGCCCTCACGCCCTCGAAGTCGCCCGGCGAGGAGACCGCGAAGCCGGCCTCGACGACGTCGACTCCGAGGCGCTCGAGCTGCGCGGCGATCTCCGCCTTCTCATGCGGCTGCAGCGCGATGCCCGGAGACTGCTCCCCGTCGCGCAGCGTCGTATCGAAGATGGTGATCCTGCGTGCTGCCACTGCTCCTCCTTCGCGCGTCTCCGGACCGGAGACGCACCTCGGGTGTCGTTTCGGTCGGCGTGTGCGCCAACTAAAGGGCGCGTGGTCGCGTACTCCCCCTTAGCGGGGGAGAATGGCGATGAGGAGAAGGGCGAGGAGGCCGAGCGACGCCAGGCCGACCGAACCGGTGGCGGGCAATGCTGCGGCGCGTGACCTCAACCGCACGATTGCCGAAGTGTGCGGAAAGCTTGCGCCTGTAAGCGCCTAGGAGGGATTGGCGGAACTCGCTCGGCACAGCGGGCTTCGTCAACCCTCCTAAAGGGGCGAGCTCGTGCTCGAGCTGGCGCGCGAGATCCTCGACCCACGGCGCTCCTCCGGCCGCGCCTGGGAGGCCTTCGCGACGGCCGAACGGAGGTCGCGTGAGGCGGCGCGGCGGCCGCGTCCCGAGACCGCGTGCACAGTAAACCGTGGCGCCGCGCCACGGGCCCCCAGGCGACGAGCGCGGCTCTGACCTCGAGCTTTTCGCCCGTCGTGGGCACGTCGACGACCATGGACGCCGCGGGGCTCGACGGGCTCGATGCTCAGGGTCGCGTCCGCCGGCCGGGACCCGAACGCGAGCAGCATGGCGAGCGGGTTTCCGGGGAAGTTGGCTGGCCGTTTCCGCTCGCCGACGGAGAGCCGCCGTGAGCGTCCGCAGCGCAGGCAGCGCGCGTACGCGCGCCAGCGCGCCGAGACCGCGATCTCGGTACGTCACCGACTCGTAGAGGTGGCCGGGAGGCCAGCCGAGCCAGCAGGCCAGGTTTCTCATCTCACTCCATTAGACGTCGCCGCCGTCAGTTAGTGTGGCGCCACGCCAGTGAGCGCCTTCGAGCGACACCGAGGTGTTGTCCGCCGGCGGCGGCGCGGGGAAGGGGCTCGAGCGAGTGCTCGGCGCGCCGGCGCTCTTCGCGACGGCCTACGGCAACGTCGGCTCGTCGATCTACTACGCGCTCGGCGTCACCGCGGCCCTGGCCCTGGGGCTCACGCCGATCGTGTTCCTCATCGCCGGCGTCATCTTCGCCGCGACGGCGGCGACCTACGCCGAGGGGACGGTTCGCTACCCGAGGCCGGCGGCTCGTCGAGCTTCGCGCGCCACGCCTTCAACGAGCTCGGTGAGCTTCGGGGCCGCCTGGGCCCAGATGCTCAACTACGTCATCACGATCGCCATCTCGGCGTTCTTCGTCCCGCACTACCTGTCGATCTTCTGGGCGCCCCTCCGGGAAAACCCGTGGGACTGATCGTCGGCGGCGTCGTCGTGATCGTCCTGCTCGTGCTCCTGAACATCGTCGGCGTCAAGGAGGCCAAGCTCAACGTGCTGCTGGCGGTGATCGACTTCGCCACCCAGGCGCTCCTGGTGGTCCTGGGCTTCGTGCTCATCTTCAGCCCCGACGATCCTCATGAAGAACGTGGCCTGGGCATCGCGCCCACGTGGAGCAGTTCTTCCTGGCGATCCCGGTCGCGATGATCGCCTACACCGGGATCGAGACGGTCTCGAACCTCTCCGAGGAGGCGCGCGACCCCTCGCGCGAGATCCCGAAGGCCATACGCTGTCGCCGGGGCGGTCTACGCCATCTACTTCACGCTGCCGGCCATCGCGCTCTCGGCGCTGCCCGTCACGCTCGGGACGGGACGTACCAGACGCTCCTCGGGGCTCCCGCCGGAGGACGGCGGCTTCGCGAACGACCCGGTGCTCGGCCTGGTGGAGAACCTCGGGATCAAGGGGCGACGTTCCTCAGGTGCTCGAGATCTACGTGGGCGTGCTGGCGGCGACGATCCTCTTCATCGCCACGAACGCGGGGGTGATCGGCGCGTCGCGGATCACCTACTCGATGGCCAGCTACCGGCAGCTGCCGGAGGTCTTCCGCCGATTGCACCCGCGCTTCAAGACGCCGTGGCTCGCGCTCGTCCTCTTCGCGGGCGTCGCCCCGATCATCGCCATCCTCCCCGGGCAGAACGACCTTCCTCGGGACGATCTACTCGTTCGGGGCGATGCTCTCGTTCACGGTCGCGCACGCCTCGATCGTGGCCCTGCGGGCGCGGCGACGGGACGAGGAGCTGGTCTACCGCGCGCGGCCCAACCTGCGGTTGCGCGGCGTCGACTGGCCGCTGTTCGCGATCTTCGGCGGGCTCGGCACGGGCCTTGCCTGGCTCGTCGTGGTGTGCAGGAGCCGCCCACGCGCTGGGCCGGGCTCGGCTGGCTGGTGGTCGGGTTCGCCGTCTACTTCTTCTACCGCCGGCGGGTCGTCGGGATCTCCGCGCTGGAGACCGTGCGCGCGCCCGCGCTGGTGCTGGGCCCCTCGCTCGAGCTCGAGTACCGCGAGATCATCGTGCCGGTCACGCGCATCGCCGAGTCGGAGGAGGCCCTGGTCGCGGCCGCGCGCCTGGCGGCCGAGCGGCGCGCGACGGTCGGCGATCGTCCACGTGCTGGAGGTGCCGATGGAGCTCTCCGCTCGACGCCGAGCTGCCCTCGGCCGAGCGGGAGGCCGACGACCTGCTCGAGGAGGCCCGGGCGCTGGTCGAGGCTACGGGGTGCGCGCGGTCACCCGGCTCGAGCGCGCCCGCAGCGCCGGGCCGGCGATCGTCGCGGAGGCCGGGCGCCGCGAGGCCGAGCTGATGGTGATCGGCGCCCGCGCGGCGGCTCGCGCGCGGGCGGGCGCCGATCTTCGGCTCCACCGCCGAGTACGTCCTGAAGGACAGCCCCTCGCGGGTCCTGGTGGCGGCCAGCGAGCAAGGCCGCATGAGCGCGGAGCGTGCGGTTCCGGCGCGGCGATCGGCGTCGTCGGTCCTGGGTCGTCGCTCGGCGTCGCCCTGACCGTGGCCGCCGTGGTGGGCGGCGGGCCGGCTGCTGCTCGGCGGCCTGATCATCCTGGCCGGGGCCCGCCGGATGTACTTGCTTGCGGACATGGCGCGGAGGCTCACCGCCCCGGCGCGCTTCCTCGGGCGCGCTCGCTCGCGTCGGTCGCCTACGGCGAGACCGGCTCCTCGCTGGTCTTCGCGCTCGGCGTCGTCGCCTTCTACGCGCTCGGGCCTGACGCCCTGGGTGCTGCTCGGCGTCGGGCATGCTGTTCCTGGTGGTCACGCTCTCCTACGCCGAGGGAGCCGCGGCGGTGCCCGAGGCGGGCGGCGCCGCGACCTTCGTGCGGCGCGCCTTCAGCGATCCCGCGGGGTTCGTCACCGGCTGGGTGCTCTTCCTCGACTACCTCGTCGTCATCTCGCTCGCGGCGCTCTTCGTGCCGCACTACGTGGGCGAGGCCCTCGGGTGGGACGCGCTGGCCGACTCGCCGTGGGACGTCGTCTCGGCGTCTGCCGTCCTCGGCTGGCGGCGATCCGCCTCGTGCGCCGCGCGCGCCATGTACACGGCGGCCGTCTTCATCGCCGTCCTCGCGTGATCTCGCACCTGCTGCTGTCGGTGCTCGGGTTCGCGCTCGTGTTCTCCCGGAGGGCTCGGCGCCGGGGGTCGACCTCGGCACCGCGCCGACGTGGGGCTCGCTCGTCCTGGCGCTGTCGCTGGCGACGCTGGCCTACACCGGCCTCGAGACGGTGGCCAACTTCGTCGCCGAGGCGCGCGAGCCGGGGCACGCGCTCCCGCGCAGCCTCTTCGTGGGGATCGGCGCCGTCGTGGTCGTCTCCTTCGCCATCGCGGCGGTCGGGGTCTCGGCGTATCCGCCGCACCGCGGACGCGGCCGGCCCGAACGGCTTGGCGAGCGGCCTCGGGACGACGTGGCTCCGGGCCCCGCTGGTCGGGATCGCGAGGCATTCGGCGGCTCGCTGCCCGACGCGGTGGTCGACGCGATCAAGGTCTTCATCGGGCTCAGGGGCGCGATCGTCCTGGTGACGGCGATCGCCACCTCGCTCTCGGGCGCGGGCGGCTGGCGTACTCGCTGGGCAGCACGCGATGCTGCCGCGCTCGTTCGCGCGGCTCAACCGCGGCGTTCATCGCGCCCGCGTCGATCGTCAGCGGCGCCGTCATCGCCGCGGCGCTCCTCGTGATCGCCGACACCGTCGGCAAGGAGGTGACAGTTCCTCGCGAGCCTCTACAGCTTCGGGGTGCTCATCGCCTTGACGGCCGCCCAACTGGCGGTCGTGCGCCTGCGCTTCAGGGAGCCCGACCTCGAGCGCCCGTTCCGCGTGCCCGGGAACGTGCGCGATCGCGGGGTCCCGGTCCCGCTGGCTGCACTGATCGGCGCGCCGCTCACGGTGGCTCTCTGGATGGCGGCGCTCTTCACCCACGAGGCCGCGAGGATCGCGGGCCCGATCTGGCTGGCTCTCGGCGCCGTGCTCTTCGTCGCGGTGCGGCGGCACGCCACGAGCCGCTCCTGGGGCACGTCGAGCCCGCGATCGCCGACCTCGTCCCCGACGCGGAGGGCGTCTACGAGCGCATCCTCGTGCCCGTGAAGCTGGGCCAGATCGGCGAGGAGATGCTGGCCACGGCGATCCGCCTCGCGGAGGAGGGCGGCGCGCCGGTGTACGCGCTGCACGTCATCAAGGTGCCGCTCGAGCTCCCGCATCGACGCGCGAGCTGACCGCGGAGGAGGAGCGGGCGCGAGGCCTCCTGACCGAGGCAAAGCTCCTCGCCGCCGAGCACGGCGTGGAGGTGGAGGGCGAGTCGTCCGCGGCCGCTCGATCGGCGAGGCGGTCGTCGAGGAGGCGGAGGGCGACGACGCCGACCTGATCCTGCTGGGCTCGGCGCCGCGCTGGCGCCGGCAGTCGCGCTTCTTCAGCCCCACCGTCGACTACGTGCTGCGCCGGGCGCCCTGCGAGGTCATGGTCGTCACCTATCCCGCAGGGCGTCCTCGGGAGGAAGTAGGCTTCCGCCCGTGAAGGCTCTGATCGTGGGGGTCGGGAGGGTCGGCTCGACGCGTGGCCGCGCGGCTGCGCTCCGAAGGCTGGGAGGTGGTCGTCGTCGAGGAGAGCGAGGAGGCGCTCGGCCGCCTCGGGCCCGAACTGGTCCGGGCGAGTTCCACCTCGGCCACGGGATGGACACCGTCCGTTCTCGAGCAGGCCGGGATCGAGGACGCCGACGCATTCGTCGCCGCGACAGACGGCGACAACACGAACATCGTCGTCGCGCAGGTCGCCAAGCGCGCTACGAGGTTCCCACGTGGCGGCGCGGATCCTGGACCCGGCGCGAGCCGACTTCTACTCCGGCCGCGGCTTCGACGTCATCTCGCCGACGAAGACCGCGATCGACGACCTCAGCGACCGAGTCGATGCTCGACGCGGAGGCGGGCGTGATGTTCGTCATCGTCGTCGGGGGCGGCAAGGTTGGCGCGAGCATGACGCGGACGCTGCTCGGACTCGGACCACGAGCTCGTGATGGTCGAGCAGGAGCAGGACCGCTACGAGCGGCTCGAGGAAGAGTTCCGGCACCGCGCCATCCACGGCGACGGGACGGAGCTCTTCGTGCTCGAGCGGGCCGGCATCGCCCGGCCGCCGGACATCGTGGTCGCGGTCACTGGCGACGACGAGGACAACATCGTCATCTGCCAGCTCGCGCGGGAGAAGTACGGCGTCACGAAGGTGATCGCGCGCGTGAACGACCCGCGCAACCAGCCGCACTTCGACCTGCTCGGGGTCTCGCCGACGGTGTCCGCGACGTCGATGGTGCTCGCGCTGATCGAGCACGAGGTCCCGCAGCACGAGCTCGTCCATCTGCTCGAGCTGCGCAAGGAGAACCTCGAGATCGTCGAGGTCGAGATCGAGAAGAGGCTCCGCGGCCGCGGGCAAGCGCGTCGAGGACCTCCACCTGCCGCAGACCGCCCGCCTCATCTCGGTCGTGCGGGACGGGCAGGGCCGAGATCGCCGTGGGCGCGACCGAGCTCCGCGCGGGCGACCAGGTGCTCGCGATCCTCGAGCCGGGCAGCGAAGAGGATCTCAAGTCCGTGCTCCTGTCCGCCTAGCGAGTGCCGAAGTACCTGACGGCCGGCGCGATCCTGCTCGCCCTCTGGGTTGCCGCGCGCTCGGGCGAGACCTGGACAGGGATCGTGCCTGCGTCGCTCGCCGGTCTCCTCGCGGTGGTGTCCTACCTCCACTGGGAGCGCCACGGACGCCCGTGGCACGACTGGACGGTGATCCTCGTCGTCCTACCGGCGATCCTCGCCTCGGTCTGGATCGGAGTCGGCGGGCTCATCCTCGACGTCGCCCGAACCGACGACCAGCGCCTCGTTTACGAGGTCGGGCCCGGGATCGGGCTCGTCGGCCTCCTCTGCACCCTGATCTCCTACTACGGGCGCCACCACCCGGACGGCGGCTAGCGCGTCCGCGAGAAGCGGTGGACGGCCTCGAGGAGCTCGCGGCTCTTCTCCGCGGCGACCTCGGCGTCGCCCGACTCGAGCGCTCCGGCGACGCAGTGGTTCACGTGCTCGTCCAGGATCTTGAACGCGACGGTCTCGAGCGCCGTGGTCGCCGCTGCGATCTGCGTGAGGATGTCGATGCAGTAGCGCTCGTCCTCGACCATCCGCTCGATGCCCCGCACCTGCCCCTCGATCCGGTGCAGGCGCTTGACGAGCGCATCCTTCTCCCCGACGTATCCGTGCGTCATGTTCCCTCCCTCGGGCTCGAGAAACGGCGTAGGCGGAGGCTGTTCGTGACGACGAAGATGCTCGAGAACGCCATCGCCGCCGCCGCGACGATCGGGCTGAGGAGGCCTGCGACCGCCAGCGGGATCGCGGCAACGTTGTAGGCGAAGGCCCAGAAGAGGTTGCCCTTGATCGTGGCGAGGACGCGCCGTGAGAGGCGGATCGCGTCGGCGGCCGCGCGCAGGTCTCCGGAGACGAGCGTGAGGTCGCTCGCCTCGACGGCGACATCGGTTCCCGTTCCGATGGCGAGCCCGAGGTCCGCCTGGGCGAGAGCGGGGGCGTCGTTGATCCCATCACCGACCATCGCCACGACCTCGCCGCTCTCCTGGAGGCGGCGCACCTCGTTCGCCTTGTCGCCCGGGAGCACGCCCGCGACGACGCGGTCGATCCCGACCTCGGCGGCGACGGCCTCAGCAGCCGCTCGGGAATCGCCTGTGAGGAGGACGGGGGTGAGGCCGAGCGCTTTGAGCTCGCCGAGAGCCTCGGCGCTCGTTGGCTTCAGGGTGTCCTCCACAGCGAGGTTGCCCACCTCGGAGCCGTCGATCGAGACCGAGCCACGGTCGACCTCGACGCGGTGGCCTTCCACGACACCGACGACGCCGCGGCCGGGCACGTTGCGGAAGCCTTCGACCGGCGGCAGCGCGCCGAAGCGCGCGCGGGCGGCCTCGGCGACCGCACGGCCGATCGGATGCTCGCTGGCGTCCTCGACCGCGCCGGCCAGCCGGAGCGCCTCGGGCGGCAGGCCGTTCTCGGCGAGGCGGATCCTTCCCTCGGTGACCGTGCCGGTCTTGTCGAGGACGACGGTGGTCACGGCGCGCGTCCGCTCGAGCACCTCCGGGCCCCGGATCAGGATTCCGAGCTGGGCGCCGCGCCCCGTCCCGACCATCAGCGCGGTCGGGGTGGCGAGCCCGAGCGCGCAGGGGCAGGCGATGATGAGGACGGCCACGGCCGCGGTGAAGGCGTCGGCGGCATCGCCCGTGGCGAGCAGCCAGCCCGCGAGCGTCGCGAGGGAGGTCGCGATCACGATCGGGACGAAGACCGCCGAGATGCGATCGGCGAGCCGCTGCACCGGCGCCTTACCCGCCTGCGCCTCGTCCACGAGCCGCGTGATCTGGGCGAGAGCGGTGTCCGCGCCGACCTTCGTCGCGCGGACGACGAGCCGGCCGGAGACGTTGATGGTCGCGCCCGCGACCTCGTCCCCTGGGGCGACGTCCTCGGGCATGGGCTCACCCGTCAGCATCGACCGGTCCACCGCGGAGGTTCCTTCGACGATGGTCCCGTCGGTGGCGATTTTCTCGCCGGGCCTCACGACGAAGACGTCGCCGACGGCGAGCCGCTCGACCGGCACCGAGACCTCCGTGCCGTCGCGCAGGACGCGTGCGTCCTTGGCGCCGAGCTCGAGCAGCGCGCGGAGCGCCTGCCCCGAGCGGCGTCGCGCTCCCGACTCGAGGAAGCGTCCGAGCAGGATGAGCGTCGTGATCACCGCCGCGACCTCGAAGTACGTGTCGGCGCTCTCGACGGCGAGCAGCGCGACCACAGACCACGTCCACGCCGCGACCGTGCCCAGCGAGATGAGCGTGTCCATCGTCACCGCGCCGTGGCGGAGCGTTCTTGATCGTCGCCCGGTGGAACGGCCAGCCGGCCCAGAAGACGACCGGTGTGGCGAGGACGAACGCGAGCCATTCCCAGCCGGAGAACTGAAGCGGCGGGATCATGGCGAGCGCGACGAGGGGGATGCTCAGCGCGATCGCGACCGTGAGACGCATCCGCAGGGGATCGTCGTGGCCGTGGCCGTGCTCGTGCGTGCCCGCCGGGACTGCGCCGTAGCCCACGGACTCGACGGCGCCGACGAGATCGGCCACGGTGACGGCGGACTCGTCGAAGTGGACGGTCGCCTTCTCGGTGGCGAGGTTGACCGTCGAGTCGACGCCCTCGAGCTCGTTGAGACTCCGCTCGATCCGCGTCGCGCAGCCGGCGCAGGTCATTCCCTCGAGCTCGAGCGTGATGTCGGTCACGCCTTCAGTATATACCCCCTAGGGGTAAATAGCGTGGTAGTCGATCACGCGCCCCGAGAGGTTGACCGCCCGCAGCCGGAGCGCGTTCGGCCGGATCACGATGTCGAGGAAGCCGTGGCCCCTGCGGGCGAACGCGCGGGTCGGATAGCCGGAGGGGCACGAGCGGAGCGGGTAGAGGGCCTGGCCTCCGCCGCCGTGGACGACGTACGTGACGCCGTGGCTCGCCGCAAAGCGCTGGTAGTTGTGGTCGTGTCCGGAAAGGACGAGATCGACCCCGTACCTGCGGAAGAGCGGGACCCAGCGCGAGACGACCGCGGGGTTGCTCAGGTAGCCGCCGCAGGTGTAGGCGGGATGGTGAAAGGAGACGACCTTCCACCGAGCCGTGGAGGCGGCCAGATGGCGCTCGAGCCAGGCCGTCTGCCGGTCGCCGACGGAGTTCGAGTTGAGGACGAAGAGGTCGAGGCCGGGCCAGGAGCGCTCGTAGTGCTTCGCCGGCATGCGCAACGTGTCGAGCTCGTAGCGCCCTCCGTCGACGCGCACGTCGTGGTTTCCGAGCGTTCCGCGGACGCGAACTCCGGCGCCGGCGAGCCAGCCGAAGGCGTCGCTCCAGTTCTGCTCGAAAGCCGCCGGGCTCTCGGTGTAGTCGTTGTCGCCGAGCGTGAGCAGGAGGTCGGCCGGATGCGACGCCTCCCATGCCTCGATCGCGCTGCCCGTCGTCCGCTCGGTGGCGCCGCCGACTCCGAAGTCGCCGACCGCGAGGATGCGCGTCATCGCGCCGGCCGGCGCGGCCGTCGCGAGGGCGAGCGCGACCGCGGCTGTCACCGTCACTCGGCGCACCCGGTCGGTTGTAGCATGCCGCCCGCCCGTGCGACTCTCCCTCGTCCCGAAGCCGGCCGAGTTTTACGAGCTCTTCACGGCTGCCGGCGCCAACGCGCTCGTCGCCGCGCAGAAGGCCGAAGTGCGGATCCGGGAGTTCCCCAACTCCTCCGTCACGCAGGCGGACGTGAAGAGCGTCGAGCACGAAGGCGACCGCATCACGCGGGAGCTCACGATTTCTCTCTCCGATTCGAGCAGGCTGAAGGAAGAAAGATTCGGTCGCGGCGGAGGTGGCGGACAGGCGCTCGCACGGGATCGTCGTCGGCTCGAGCTCGTCATCTACTTCTGCCAGACGTGGACCCAATCGACCTCGGTGTCGAGCACGTCCGGGGTCGTCGCATCGGGACCACCCGTCCAACCGCCTGCCCACATCTGCAAGACCAGCATCATCCGCTGGTCGTCGGTGGAATAGGTCGGAGCCGACATGAGTAGCTTGTCGTCCAAGTACCAGGACACGCTCGAGGCCGTCCAGAGCATCCCGTAGATGTGGAAGCCGGCCGTGAGGTCGACGCCGACTGGGTGGTCGTTGTTCCCGTTCTGCTGGTCGCTGAAGCATTCGTTCGACGAATCCTTGTGGACGGTGCCGTAGAAGACTTCCGGCTCCGTTCCCTGGCCCTCGAAGATGTCGAGCTCGCCGGCGGGGGTCGAGCAGGAGCCCGTGTTCGCCCAGCCCTGCGAGATCAACCAGAAGGCGGGCCACGCACCGGCACCGGGAGTCCACTTCATCCGCGCCTCGAAATAGCCGTACTGGAACGTCTGCCCGGACGTGTGGGTCGTGACCGTGTTGATCGGCCAGCCGCCCGGTTGGCAGGCGATACAGGTCGAGGCGTAGTAGCGACCCGTCCTCAGGTGCAGGATGCCGCTCGAGTCGGCCTCCTGGAATCCGTGGGCGAGCCAGTCGTCCTGGGCGGGGTCGTCGTACCAGACGTGATCGTCCCAGACGTGCCGCTTGAGCGTGTTGAACTCATCATCGAACGTGACCGAGTAGCCCTCGCCGGCTATGGCAGCAGGCTCACCCGCCGTCGCCTTCGCCGTGCTCGACGTCGCGCTCGGCGATGCTGCCGGCTCGCTCCCCTGCTGATCGGTCAGCACGGCGAGGCCAGTCACGACCAGAGCGACGAGGACGGCGGCTCCTGCGAGGCCGATCTTCCCTGCTCTCTTATGGCATGCCACGAGCCTCAATCGTCACCTTGGACTCGAGCCTAACTTGGGACGCAGCGGCTCGTTCAGTCCACCGGTCACAAGCTCGATGGGCTCAACGTGGAGCAATTCTCGCCGACGCGTCTCGCGGTGGGAACTGACCTGCGCCATAGCGAACGATCCAGTGCAGCGAAGGCGGGCTTTACTCGGGGTTGGGCACGTCGAGGTCATCGACCTCGACCTGTCGACCAACTTGGGCGACTGGACGATCCCCGCCTGCCAGGGACCGCCCTCCGGCAGGCCGAAACCGCGTCGCCAACTGGAGCGGCGAGTCATCGTGTCTGGACGTGACCTCATTCGTCGGCCTCGATAAGAGCCCACCGCTCGGAAGGAAATCCATTCCCGCTGGACAGTTCGCCGCGACAGCCGAGGCGCTTGAGCGGCGTGACGGAAGCTGCATGGTACGTTGTGTCAGCGTGCCTGACACTAACCGAGAGTCTGAACGCGCGACGATCTCCGCGAGGCTCCGCGAGAACAGACAGCGCCGCGCCCTTCTCGCGGAGAAAACGGCCGAGATACGCGCCGAACTCCGCGATTTGCTCGTGCGCGGCTCGAAAGCGGCCCTTGATGTTGCTGAGATGGCCCGGCTAGCGGGCATTAGCCGGGACACGGCTCACCGCTATCTGCGGGAGGCTGGCCAGCTTTCCTCGCGGCGGCGCCGTGCTTCGAGGAAGGAGGACACGGATGGCTAGTTCATTCATCGTTACCCGAAAGACCTCGAGAGACCGTCGCTTCGTCGTCCGCTACCGCCTCGGAGGCCGAGTGCGGCCCATCCAGCACGGCGTACTACCACCCGCACGATCTGCGCCATCGGAGGCTGACGATCTGGCACCAGGCCGGGGTGCCCGCCCGTGAGGTGGCCCGACCGTGCCGGGCACTCGCGCACGTCCGAGTCGTTGGACACCCACAGCCACGTGATGCCCCTCGACGAGGTTCCTGGCGGAGCGGGTAGAGGGACTGTGCTCAACGGTTAGCGGCGGATGATTCTGCTGCCCCGGTGGTATCTCGGTGGTTCTCGTCGCCGATACAGCGCCCGAAACCCGCATGGGTGGTGGAGGGCAGGTAAAAGGGCTGTAAACCAGCCGGGAAGACGGGTCGCGTGCCGCTACCTTCGAGGTATGCGAACCAACGACGACATCTGGATCCCCGAGCAGGACGCGTGGGGGGTCGACCGCCTCGCCTGGGAGGACGACCAGGACGGCCGCCCTGGACGACGAGGAGCGGGCCGAGCCCGTTCCGGTCCCTGAAGACCCGCGCTACTAGAAAGGACGGAGGCGGTTGTGTTAGAAGATCGCCCTTGGCGATGCGGCGGCCGCTAACCCAGCTCGACGGAGACACGTTCATCACGGACGGGGGCATGGAGACGACCCTCATCTTCCGCGAGGGCATCGACCTTCCGCACTTCGCCTCGTTCGTCCTTCTCGACGACCCGGACGGGCTCGAAGCGTTGCGGACCTACTACTGCGGCGTATGCGGCGATCGCGGCGCGGTCACGGGGTGGGCATCGCGCTCGACACGCCCACCTGGCGGGCGAACGCCGACTGGGGAGCCCTGCTCGGGTACTCGACCGAGGCGCTCGACGACGTCAATCGCAGGGCGGTCGCCCTGCTCGAGCAGGTGCGCGCCGACGCGGAGGGCGCAACGATCCTCATCAGCGGCTGCATCGGGCCACGCGGGGACGGGTATCGGGTCGAGACCAGATGACCCCGGACGAAGCGCAGGCGCTATCACGCGCCCCAAATCGCGACCTTCGCCGATTCGGCCGCGGACCTCGTGACCGTATGGACGACTCACGTACCCCGACGAGGCGATCGGGATCGCCCGCGCCGCCGAAGCGGCGGCGATCCCGGCGGTGCGTCTCGTTCACCGTCGAGACGGACGGCCGCTTGCCGGACGGGACTGGGCTCAGAGAAGCGGTGGAGGCCGTCGAAGGGGCACGGAGCTCGTCCCCGGCGTACTACATGATCAACTGCGCCCATCCGACGCACTTCGAGGCCGCGCTCGACGACGGGCCCTGGCTCGAGCGGGTCCGGGGAATCAGGGCGAACGCATCGCGGAAGAGCCATGCGGAGCTCGACGAGTCGGAGGAGCTCGACGACGGGGATCCCGTCGAGTTCGCCGTCGATTTCGAGCGCTGCGCACCCGCTTTCCGAGCCTGAACGTCGTCGGCGGCTGCTGCGGCACCGACGAGCGGCACATCGAAGAGGTCTGCGCGGTCTGGACGCGCTGACGGCACCCTAGCTAGCCGCTGGGGGTCGTCAGGCGGCGGGCGAAGGCCGGCTCTGCCCGGCGAAAGCCGCCGCCGTGCAGCGGCTAGCTAGTGCGAGGCGTCCGTGAACTCGCGGAACTCGCCGGTGACGAGGAAGGCAGTCTGCTCGCCGATGTCGACGGCGTGGTCGCCGATCCGCTCGAGGCAGCGGGAGACGAGGATCATGCGCAGACCCCATTCCCGCATGTCGGGGTCTCCGCCGAGCGAGAGCACGTGCTGGACGACGCGCCGGTTGGCGCGGTCGATGAGCTCGTCGAGATCGACGAGGCGCCTCCGCGGCGTCCGCGTCGCGCTCGGAGAAGGAGTCGCAGGGCGAGGGCGGTCATGTCCTCGGCGCGTGAGCCCATCTCCTCGAAGCCCTCCATGAGCGTCGCGTCTGGGGTGTCGATGCGGGAGAGCTTCGTCAGCTTGGCCACGGTGACGCAGTAGTCGGCCATGCGCTCGAGGTGGAGGTTGTCGTGGAGGATCGCGAGGGCGAGCCGAAGGTCCATCGCCGCGGGCGCCTGCCTGGCGAGCAGGGACTGGATGCCGGTCTCGATCCCGAAGTAACAGCGGTCGACCTCGTCGTCGAAGGCGATCACCTCGTCCGCGAGCTCCTCGTCCTGCTGCTCGAGCGCGTTGAGGGCTCCACGAAGCGCGCGGCGCACGAGCTCGCCCTCCTCCTGGAGCGACGCCTCGAGCTGGTCGAGCTCTTCCTGCAGGCCCACTCTCATTAGCCGAACCGACCGCTGACGTAGTCCTCGGTGGCCTTGTTGGACGGGTTCGTGAAGATCTTGTCGGTCGCGTCCATCTCGACGAGCCGGCCGGGCTGGCCGGGCCCCTCGACGTTGAAAAAGCCCGTGATGTCGCTCGCGCGGCTGGCCTGCTGCATGTTGTGGGTGACGATCACGATCGTGTAGTTGCGCTTGAGCTCCTGGACGAGGTCCTCGATCGCGAGAGTCGAGATCGGGTCGAGCGCGGAGGCGGGCTCGTCCATGAGCAAGACCTCGGGCTCGACCGCGATCGCGCGCGCGATGCAGAGGCGCTGCTGCTGGCCGCCGGAGAGGCCAGACCCGGATTTCCCAAGCCGGTCCTTGACCTCCTCCCAGAGGTTCGCTCCGCGGAGCGAACCCTCGACGAGCTCGTCCAGGTAGCTCTTCTTGATGTGCCTGCTGTTCAGCTTCAGGCCCGCGGCGACGTTGTCGTAGATGGACATCGTCGGGAACGGGTTGGGCGCCTGGAAGACCATCCCCACCCGGCGGCGGACAGAGACCGGGTCGACGGCGGGCGCGTAGATGTCCTCGCCGTCGAGGAGGACGTTCCCCTCCGCCCGGGCGCCGCGCACGAGCTCGTGCATGCGGTTCAATGAGCGGAGGAACGTCGACTTGCCGGCACCGGACGCGCCGATGAGGGCGGTCGCCTTGTTGCGCTCGATCGTCATGTTGACGTCGCTCACGGCCAGGAACGAGCCGTAGTAGAGATCGAGATTCGCGACCTCGATGGTTGCCTCGCCAGCCACCATCCGCTGCGTTGCCTCCTTCTCCGTGGAGCCCGTTCGCGCCTGGGTGCTCATCACCGATTCATCTCCGTCCTGCCGTAGCGTAGTGAGACCAGCCGCGCCAGGAAGTAGAGCACCAGGACGATGATGATCAGCGTCAGCGCCGCTGCCCAGGCCCTGGCGAAGTACGGCTCGGGCGGCACGCCAGGCGTCTTGTACTGGAAGTAGGCGAAGACGGACAGGTTCATCATCCGCCCCGCGAAGGGATTGGTGTTCAGGGAGGTGATCACACCCGTGGTCACGAGGAGCGGGGCCGTCTCGCCCACGACCCGCGCGACCGCGAGCATCACGCCCGTGATGATCCCGCCGAGGGCGGTCGGAAGCACCACCTTCACGATCGTGCGCCACTTGGACACGCCGAGCGCGTATGACGCCTCGCGCAGGGTGTCCGGGACGATCCTGAGCATCTCCTCCGTCGAACGGACGACGATCGGGATCATGAGCACTGTCAGCGCGACTGCGCCGACGATGCCGAGCCGCACGCCGGGGCCCAGGAAGAGCGCGAAGAGCGCGTAGGCGAACAGCCCGGCGACGATCGACGGAATGCCGGTCATGACGTCGACGAAGAAGGTGACCGCGGCCGCGAGCTTGCCTCCTTCGTACTCGCGCAGGTAGACCGCGGTGAGGATCCCGATCGGGACCGCCATGACCGTGGCGAGGCCGGTGATGATGAGCGTGCCGACGATCGCGTGGACCGCGCCGCCGCCGGGGCCGACGACGTTCCGCAGCGACTCGGTGAAGAAGGCGACGTCGAAACGCTCCGAGCCCCTGCGGATGACGGTCTCGAGCAGCGACGCGAGGGGGACCATGGCGAGCGCGAAGGTGGACGTGACGGCGAGCGTCGCAAGACGGTCGGTCGCGCGGCGGGATCCCTCCACCGCCCGGGACCAGAAATAGACCGCGGCGCCGGCCACGATCACCGCTCCGACGACGAGCAGGGCGACGTTGATCCCGGTGGCACGCCAGAGGAGAATCGCCAGCGCGATCCCGGCCCCGTAGGTCGTCCACGGCGCCCACGCCGGCAAACCGCTCGTCCTGCGGAGGACGCTGGAGTGACCGAGTGCCGTCATCCGCGCAGCTGCCGGTTGATGATGAGCCGGGCGGCCATGTTGACGACCAGCGTGATCGCGAAGAGGACGAGGCCCGTGGCGATGAGGAGGTTGATGTCGATCCCCGAGGACTCGGGGAAGTTGAGCGCGATGTTCGCTGCGATCGTGGACGGGTTTCCCGAGCTGATGAGGTTGAACGTAACGCCGCCGGACACCGAGAGGATGAGAGCGACCGCCATGGTCTCGCCCAGGGCGCGCCCGAGCCCGAGCATGGATGCGCTGATGATCGCCGGGCGGCCGAACGGGAGGACCGTCATCCGGATCATCTCCCAGCGCGTGGCTCCGAGCGCCAGTGACGCCTCCCGCAGGCTGCGAGGGGTCTGGGCGAACACCTCGCGGACGATCGCGCTGATGATCGGCAGGATCATCACGGCGAGCACGACCCCGACGACGAGCATCGTCCGCCCTGTCGGCGATGGCGGCCCCTTGAAGAAGGGCAGGAAGCTGAGGCGTCCATAGAGCCATTGCTGTAGGCCGACGGCCGCGGGCCCGAGCACGGCGATGCCCCAGAGGCCGTAGATGACGCTCGGGATCGCAGCGAGGAGATCCACGACCGCCGAGCAGCGTGTTGGCCAGTCGGCGGGGTGCGAAGTAGGTGATGAAGAGCGCCACGCCCACCGCCAGCGGCACCCCGATGACGATCGCAATCGTCGAGGACAGCACCGTGCCGAAGGCCAGCGGCCACACGTAGTGGACGAAGGTCTGGCCCCCTGGCAGCTCCTCCGCCTTCGCGGTCAGCGCCGGCCAACCCTTGGCGAGGAGGAAGAGCGCGACGCCCGCGAGGATGACGAGGATCGTCACGCCCGCGGCGGTCGCGAGGCCGGCGAAAACGCGGTCACCCGCCCGGGAGGGGCGGGTGACCTTTCCGCTGCTCAGGCTTTCGCTTCGAACGGCCAATGCGCCGAGGCTATGATCCGCTTCCGATCGCGTCCACCGCCGGCTGGATCTTCTGGCGCACCGAGTCGCTGAGCGGTGCCGATCCTGCGTTCTGCTGGGCGACCTGCTGGCCCTCGGGGCTGATGATGTAGTTGAAGTACGCCTTCACGAGCGCGGCCGTGTTCGCGTCGCCGTACTTCGTGCAGCCCATGAGGTAGGAGACGAGCACGACCGGATACGTGTCCGAGGCGTCCGGCGTGCGGTTCAGCTTGAACGTGAAGACGTTCTTGCCGGGGTCGCCGCTCGGCTGGGACTCGTCGAAGATCTTCGCCGCAGCCTCGGCGCTCGGCGCGACGTACGCGCTCCCGACCTTGACCTCCGCGATCCCCAGGCTGCCCGCCTGGCTCGCGTCGGCGTAGCCGATCGTCCCGTCGCCGTTCGTGACCGCGTCGACGACGCCCGAAGTCCCTTCGGCGGCCTCGCCGCCCTTGACCGGCCAGTCGCCGCTCACGTCGTACGTCCAGACGCTCGGGGCGGCCTGCGAGAGGTAGTCGGTGAAGTTCTCCGTCGTGCCCGACTCGTCCGAGCGGTTGACCGGGGTGATGTTGGTGTCCGGAAGACTGACGTCGGGGTTCTCCGCCTTGATCGCAGAGTCGTTCCACTTCGTGATCTTCTGGGCGAAGATCTTCGCCAGGGTGTCCGGACTGAGCTTGAGGCTGTCCACGCCCGAGACGTTGTAGATGACCGCGATGGGGGAGACGTAGTTCGGGATCTCCACGAGGTTGTCGACGCCGCCGCAACGGTTCTGGCCGGCCGTCAGCTCCGTGTCCGCGAGCGCGGCGTCCGAGCCGCCAAACGCGACTCCGCCGGAGGTGAACTGCTCGCGCCCGCCGCCCGACCCGACCGGGTCGTAGGCGATCGTGACGCCCGAATTCGCCGCCTGGAAGCCGGCGATCCAGGCCTCCTGAGCCGCCTGCTGGGCGGTCGAGCCGGCGCCCGGCGATCTCGCCGGAGAGGCTTGCGCCGCCGCCGGTGCCGCCGGCGCTGGTGCTCGTGCTCGAGCTCGAGCCGCCTCCGCAGGCCGCGGCCGTCAGGGCAAGGAGGCCGGCCGCGAGGACGAACAGGATGATCCTGCCGTGAGGGCGAATACCCACAGTTCTCCTTTCGCTTCGTGTCATCCCGACGAGTGTTCCGGGGATGGTGCGCACTGTGGGGTGACAGGCTGTGAAGAACTGGTTACGGGCTGGTGAAAGAGACCCGGATGGTGAGGCCCTCGCCCAGTTCGCTCTGCGCCTCGACGGTACCGTCGGCTGCGTTGGCGATGTGCTTCACGATCGCGAGGCCGAGGCCAGTGCCGCGCGAGGCACGCGCCCGGTCGGCGCGGTAGAAGCGCTCGAAGAGGCGTGGGAGGTCGTCGGCCGCCACGCCGGCGCCGTCGTCTTTCGCCGTCAGCTCGCCCGGCTGCACCGAGAGGACGAAGGTCGAGCCCGGGCCCGCGTAGCGGATGGCGTTCTCGGCGAGGTTCGACGCGATGACCCGGATCATCCGCGGACGCAGCGGCAGCTCGGCCTCGGGGTCGCCCTCCGCGCGCAGGGTGAGGCCGGCGCGCGCCGCCTGGTCGGCGAGGCCGTCCGACGACTTCTTCGAGGATCGGCAGGGCGACCGTCGAGCCGAGCGCGACGACCTCGCGCCCCGACTCGAGCTCGCTGAGGAAGAGGACGTCGTCGATCAGCTCGCCGATCTGCCGGACCTCGGCCTGGGCATGGTCGACGAGCTCGGGGACGTCGGCGCCGGGGAGCGTCGCGGTCTCGAGGAGCGCGAGCAGGCGTGCGAGCGGGGTGCGGAGCTCGTGCGAGACGGAGGCGGTGAAGCCCGCGCGGAGCTCTTCGTACGCGGCGAGGTCGCCCGGGTCGCGGACGTACACGAGCGTCTCGTTCCGTCCCGCGACGGCGTAGGGAACGGTGACCGCGTCCTTGAGGACGGCCTCGGGCGGCTCCTCGCCCTCGGCGAGGCCCTCGAAGATCTCCCGCGCGCGGCGGCTCGCGGTCACGACGCGGCCGGCGTCGTCGAGGACGACGACGATCTCGCGGCTCTCCTCCATCAGCACCCGGGCGCGCTCGGCATCCACCTTCGACTCTGCCTGGGCCGGCGAGGAGGCCGGGCGTCGGAGCGGTCGCCGAGGCGGAACAATCTCTTCACAGTTCATTCACCACTCATACACCACTTTCGCGGCATGATCTCCATGACGGTGCCAAAGGTTCTCATCATCGAGGACGACGATGTCATCGCGCGGGGTATGGCGAGCCACCTGAACGCGGCGGGCTTCGATCCGCTGTGGGTGAACAAGGGCGAATCGGGCCTCGCCAAGCTCCGCTACGAGAAGCCGGACGTCTGCGTGCTCGACCTCATGCTGCCGGGCGTGGACGGCTGGCGTGTGATCGAGACCGCCCGCGCCGAGGGGATCGGCACGCCTATCGTCGTCGTGAGCGCCCGCGGAACCGAGCACGATCGCGTCCACGCGCTCGAGATCGGCGCGGACGACTACCTCGTCAAGCCGTTCTCCATGAAGGAGCTCGTGGCGCGCGTGCGCGCCGCTGCCCGCCGTGGCGTGCGGGTGCAGAACGAGCAGCGCGGCGACCCGATCGACGTCGCCGAGCTCCGCATCGACCCGCTGAACGTGCAGGCGTATGTGAACGGGGAGAGCGCCGAACTGACGCCGACCGAGTTCCGCCTCCTCTACGCGCTCGCCCTCGAGCAGAGCCGCGTCGTCACCCGCGACGAGGTCCTGCAGAAGGTGTGGGGCCGGCGCCAGACGCACCGCGACCGCACCGTGGACGTCTTCGTCCGCAAGCTCCGGGACAAGATCGACGCGCTCCAGCCTCGCCACACCTTCATCCAGACCCGCTACGGCGTGGGCTACAAGCTCGAGGCCATTCGCAAGGAGGCGTAGCGCGCCGCTCGACGCGCCGCCCGGCGGGCTTTAGGATCGTCTCTTCCATGGCCGTCGTCGCCAACCACATGTCGAGGGAGCTCCTCACCGTCACCGCGGAGGAGCGGCTGGCGGAGGCGGCCAAGCGCATGGTCGAGCGGGGCGTCGGCGCCGTGCTCGTGCTGAAGGACGAGGTCCTCGACGGGATCCTCACCGAGCGCGACCTGATGAAGGCGGTCGCCGCCGGCTTCAGCGAGGACGCGAGGGTGGGAGAGTGGATGACACGGCACCCGGAGACGATCGAGGCGGACGACTCCACGGGCCATGCGGCGGCGCTCATGATCCACGGCGGCTTCCGACACCTCCCGGTGCTCGACCACGGGAAGGTCGCCGGGATCGTCTCGATTCGCGACCTCATGCGCGTGGCGCTCGAAGACTCCTCTCCTCGAGGGGTGTAGAACGGCTCCGAAAAGAGTGTGGTTAGCCGTATTCCGGTGCGTTCACCGGTCCGCGACTATCTCGGAGTGGGCACCGTTCTCATCGTCGACGATCACCCGAGCTTTCGAGCTACGGCCCGCGCCATTCTCGAGGCGGACGGGTTCGAGGTGATCGGCGAGGCGGCGGACGGGACCTCGGCGCTCGAGGCGGTTCACCGGCTCCATCCTGACGTCGTCCTCCTGGACGTTCAGCTTCCGGACATGGACGGTTTCGCGGTCGCGACGACCCTCGGAGCGAACGGCCACGTGCCGGCGATCGTGCTGACGTCGAGCCGGGACGCAGCCGATTTCGGCCCCCTCGTCGCAGAGTGCGGCGCGCGCGGCTTCATTCCCAAGGCCGAGCTGTCCGGTATGGCCTTGCACGCTGTGCTTCGATAAGGCGATGCGCACGCGGATCCTGGGGGTCATGACGCTCGCGCTCCTGGCGACCGCGGGCGCGTTGACGCTGACCCTGACCAGCAATCACGAGCAGAACGCCGTCTTCATCTCGGCGGTCTACCTCGTCGTCGTCTGGGCGTTCATCGCCACGGGCCTCCTGGCGTGGTCGCGCCGGCCGAGGAGCCAGTTCGGGCCGCTGATGATCGCCGTCGGGATCTGCTTCATGCTCGGCGCGCTCTCGGAGTCCAACAACCAGTACGTCTTCTCCGCCGGCCTCGTCCTCGGCGGGCTCGGAATCGCGGTGTTCGTCCACGCGCTGCTCGCGTTCCCGCGCGGCTATCTCGAGACGAAGCTCGTCTACGCGATCGTCGCCACCGCCTATTTCCTCGTCCTCGGCGTGCAGACGCTCTACAACGTCTTCGGGGCCAAGAGCTGCGACGGCTGCCCCGACAACCGCCTCGCGGTGTGGGACTCCCAGGTGGCGCGCGACGTGCTCGGCGCCGTCGCGGTGCTCGGCGCCGGTTTCGTCCTCTTGGGCACCGCCTGGGTCCTTCACCGCCGCTGGCGCGCCGCCTCTCCGCCGCTCCGGCGGACGCTCGCGCCGATCTTCGCCACCTCGGCGGCGACGCTTTTCTTCATCGGGCTCGCGATCGTGACGTCCTTCATCTCCCAGGCGGTCTCTGACGTCATCTGGTGGTTCGTCATCTTCTCCTTCGCGCTCGTCCCGCTTGCGTTCCTGGCCGGGCTCCTGCAGATCCGGCTGGCGCGCGCGTCGGTGGCGTCCCTCGTCGTCGAGCTTCTCAGCGCGGACGGCCTGCGCGAGCTCCGCGACGCGATCGGCCGCACGCTCAACGACCCGGACCTGGAGCTCGCGCTCTGGCTACCGGACACCTACGAGTGGATCGGCGTCGACGGGAGACCCTTCGACCTCGCGCAGGAGGCTGCGAAGGAGGGGCGGGCCACGACCTTCGTCGAGCACGAGGGCGAGGTCGTCGCGACGCTCGTCCACGATGCGGCGCTCGAGGAGGAGCGCGACCTGGTCGACGCGGTCAGCGCGGCCGCGAGCCTCGCGCTCGCCCGGGAGCGCACCCTCGAGGCGCTGCGCCAGAGCGAAAACCGCTACCGCGCGCTGCTCGACGCCGCGCCGGACCTCATGTTCCGCTTCGACCGGGAAGGCACGTACCTCGACTTCAACGGCCACCCCGAGGACCTTGTCATCGCGCCGGAGCAGCTGCTCGGCAGCCGGGCCCACGACGTCCTCCCGGCGGCGGTGGCCGACAAGATCGTCGCGGGGGTGCGCGAGGCGATCGACACGGGGCGCCTCATCACCGGCGACTACAAGGTCGAGATCGAGGGCGTCGAGCGCGACTTCGAGGCGCGGATCGTGAAGGACGGCGAGGAGGCCATCCTCGTCGCGCGTGAGTTCACGGAGCTGAAGCGCCTGAACGCGCAGCTCGAGCGCGAGCGCGACTTCATCCGCACCGTCGTCGACAACGCGCCGAGCCTCTTCTGCATGATCGATCCGGACGGCAGGATCGTCCGCTTCAACCAGACCCTCGAGCAGCTCTCCGGGGTTCCCGACGAGCCGGGCATGCGCGAGCGAAGGTTTTGGGAGGTGTTCATCGTCCCCGACGAGGCCGAGGCGGTGCACGCGGAGCTCGCCTCCCTCGCGGCGGAGGGTGCCGCCGGGGAGCACGAGAACCGCTGGCGCGCGGCCGGCGGCGGCGAGGCCGTCGTCGCGTGGTCGACCACGCCGCTGCTCGACGAGGACGGGCGCCCGAACTTCCTCATCTCCGGAATGGAGATCACCCAGCGCAAGCGCCAGGAGGAGGAGCTGCGGCACTCGCGCAAACGGCTCCTGCAGGCCGGCGACGCCGAGCGCCGCCGCCTCGAGCGCAACCTCCACGACGGCGCGCAGCAACGGCTCGTGTCGCTCTCGCTGGCCCTCCGGCTCGCGCAGGCGAAGCTCCGAACCGACCCGGAGGAGGCCTCGACCCTCCTCGGCTCGGCTTCCGAGGAGCTCGCGCAGGCGCTCGAGGAGCTCCGCGAGCTGGCGCGCGGCATCCATCCGGCCGTACTCTCAGACCGTGGCCTCTCCGCTGCACTCGAAGCGCTGGCCGGGCGGGCGCCTCTCCCGGTCGAGATCCTCGCTCCGAAGGAGCGGCTGCCGCCTCCCGTCGAGGCCGCCGCGTACTACGTCGTCTCGGAGGCGCTGACGAACGTGGCCAAGTACGCCCAGGCATCCAGCGTCGACATCCGGGTCACTCGGCTGAACGGGAGCGCCATCGTAGAGGTCTCGGACGACGGCGTCGGCGGAGCCGACCCGATGCAGGGCTCCGGCCTCCGCGGGCTCGCCGATCGGGTCGAGGCACTCGACGGTCGCCTGCACGTCGAGAGCGCGGCGGGCCGGGGGACGGTGGTTCGCGCGGAGATCCCGTGCGGGTAGTCCTCGCGGAAGACTCCGTCCTCCTCCGCGAAGGGGTCGCGCGCATCCTCGGCGAGGCCGGGTTCGAGGTCGTCGGCCAGGCGGGGAACGCCGACGAGCTGATGCTCAAAGTGCGCAGCTACTCCCCGGACGTCGCCATCGTCGACATCCGGATGCCGCCGACGCACACGGACGAAGGCCTGCGCGCGGCGCAGGAGATCCGCGAGAAGCACCCGACCGTCGGCGTGCTCGTCCTCTCCCAGTACGTCGAGCCGACCTACGCGATGGAGCTCCTCGCCGAGAGCGCCGAAGGCGTCGGCTACCTACTGAAGGACCGCGTCTCGGACGTGAACGAGTTCGCCGACGCCGTCCGCCGCGTCGGGGAAGGAGGCTCGGCGCTCGACCCGACGATCGTCTCGCAGCTCGTCGGGCGCAGGCGCCGCGACGACCCGATCGACACGCTCACTCCGCGCGAGCGCGAGGTGCTCGGGCTCATGGCCGAAGGGCGGTCGAACTCGGGGATTGCGGAGCAGCTCGTTGTCACCGAGCGCGCCGTCGAGAAGCACGTGACGAGCATCTTCTCCAAGCTGCAGCTCCCGGCCGCCTCGGAGGATCACCGGCGCGTGCTGGCCGTCCTCGCCTACCTGCGCTCCTAGGCTTCCCGTGGAGCGCGACTTCGACCTGCTCGTCCTCGGCTCTGGCCCGGCCGGCCAGAAGGCGGCCATCCAGGCCGCGAAGCTGGGCCGACGCGCCGTCGTCGTCGAGCGCACGCAGGTCGGCGGCGTCTCGGTGAACAGCGGCACGATCCCGTCGAAGACGCTCCGCGAGGCCGTGATGTACCTCACCGGGCTGAGCCAGCGCGCCCTCTACGGCGAGAGCTACCGGGTGAAGGAGGTCATCACGATCGAGGACCTTTCCCTCCGCACCCGCAAGGTGATCGACCAGGAGATCGACGTCGTGCGCGCCCAGCTCGCGCGGAACCACGTCGAGCTCGTCTCCGGGACGGGCCGCTTCGAGGATCCGCACACGGTCGTCGTCGAGCGTGAGGGGGAGCAGCACCGGCTCACCGGCGACTACGTCGTCATCGCGGTCGGCACGAAGCCGTTCCATCCGCCTGCGGTCGACTTCGACGAGCGCACCATCCTCGACTCCGACGGGCTCATGCACCTGGAGAAGATCCCCGCCTCGGTCGTCGTCGTAGGGGCGGGCGTGATCGGGATCGAGTACGCGTCCATGTTCGCCGCGCTCGGGGCGAAGGTGACCGTCGTCGAGAAGCAGGACCACCTGCTGTCATTCTGCGACTCCCAGATCACGGAGGGCCTGCAGTACCACCTGCGCGACCTCGGCGTCATCTTCCGCTTGGGCGAGACGGTGACTGCGGTCGAGCGTCACGAGGGCGGGACGATCACGCGCCTCGAGAGCGGCAAGCAGATCCCGGCCGACGTCGTCCTCTACGCGGCGGGCCGGCAAGGCGCGACGGAGGGCCTCGGGCTCGAGAACGCGGGCCTCGAGGCCGACGAGCGCGGCCGGATCCCGGTTGACGAGCACTTCCGCACGACGGTCGACCACGTGTACGCCGCCGGCGACGTCATCGGTTGGCCGAGCCTCGCCGCGACCTCGATGGAGCAGGGGCGGCTCGCCGCCGCGCACGCGTTCGGGGAGGACTCGCACACGCTCAGCCACCTGCTTCCGATCGGGATCTACACGATCCCGGAGATCAGCTTCGTGGGGAAGACGGAGGAGGAGCTGACCGAGGCCGCGGTGCCGTACGAGGTCGGCATCTCCCGTTATCGCGAGCTTGCCCGGGGGCAGATCCTCGGTGATTCCTACGGGCTGCTGAAGCTGATCGTCTCGCTCGAGGACCGGACGCTGCTCGGCGTGCACGTCCTCGGCACGGGCGCGACCGAGCTCGTCCACATCGGCCAGATGGTCATGTGCACGGAAGGCACGATCGACTACCTCGTCGACACCGTCTTCAACTACCCGACGCTCGCCGAGTCGTACAAGGTCGCGGCGCTCGACGCGATGAACAAGCTCCAGGCGCTCTCGCGCATCGCGGGCGAGCCCTAGGGGCTCGAGAGGGCGCGATCGAAGAAGGCGACGACCCGCCGCTCGTACTCCTCCGGAGCGGCGTTGAGGCCGTCGGTGTGCGTCGAGCCCTCGATCTTCCAAAGCTCCTTCGGCTCGCCCGCCGCCGCGAAGTAATGGCTGTTCAGCTGCTCGCCGCCCTGGCCGCGCTCGGCGTAGACGAGGAAGACGGGCCGCGGCGCGATCTTCGGGACGAGGTCGTCGAGCGCCGGCGGCGGCCAGCGGTTGGCCAGCACGGTTGTTGCCGCGGTTATCACCACCCACTGAGGAACGCTCACGAGGCCCGCGCCCGGGAGGACGGCCTCTCGCAAGGAGCGGATGCCGGCTCCCTCCGACACGACGGCACGCAGACCCGGGTCGCCCGCGGCGGTCTCGAGCATGAGCTCGCCGCCGACCGAAAGGCCGAGGCCGCCGATCCGCCCGGCGCGGACGTCGCCTTGGTTCTGGAGGAAGGCGATCGCCGCCCGGACATCGGGCACTCCGCCCCAGCCGAGGATGTTGGGATCGCCCTCGCTGTCGCCTTCGCCGCGCGGGTCGAGGAGGAGAACGCCGTAGCCGTGCTCGACGAGCATCCGAGCACGTGACGCCGTCTCGTCACGGCCCGGGAAGACGATCACCGCTGCGCCGTTCTGCGAGGGCACGTACCAGCCCCGCAGCCGAAGGCCGTCGCTCGTCGTCAATGCGACGTTCTCGTACGGGCGGCCGAGGCACGCCGCCTCGACGGACGCCCGTGCCTTGTGGGTGGCGATCACCGCCAGCACGAGGCCGACGACAACCTCGTAACCGACGACGAGCGCGACGACGGCAACCAGCGCCCGGCGGGCATATCTGCGAGCGCGTCGCTCATCGAGCCTGCGCGTCCGCCAGAGCGTCCGGATGCCGACGACAAGGAGGAGCGCTCCTCCCGCTGCCGCGAGGGCCCCGGTGTAGTCGTCTTCCGAAGGCCCCTCCGTGACGATGTGGTAGACGCTCGTCGCGAAACACGAGGCGAGTGCGACGATTCCGTAGAGGAGACAGATCGAGGCGCGGAGCCCGGCTCGCAGTCGCGGATAGGCGATCGCGGTTGCGACGGCGATGCCCACCGGGGCGAGCCCGCTCGCCAGATGGTCAGACGCCGACGTCCCCGGCTCCGGCTGCAAGAACTCGGCGTCGAGCACGTGCAGCACGACGGATCCGAGGCCGACGAGGAAGAGCCGGTACTCGGAGATGCCGCGATCGTAAACCCATTCCGGGTGCGGTTTACCGCACCTGCAGACGCATGGAGGCCACATCGTCGGCGCATGTCGGGCGGTTCATGCTGCCACGCATGAAGTTCAAGCTCTTCATCGGTGCAGTTGCAGTCGCGATGCTCGTCCTCGCGGTCGGCGGTTGGGCGCTCGACGGAGTGCGGTGGGCCATGCCCCGCCCGCGCCATGCCGTATAGCGTTGCCGTCGTACCCGAGGCGGCCATGAATCGACCGAAGACCGGCACAGTCACCTTCCTGTTCACGGACCTCGAGGGCTCGACCGGGCTGGCGCACAGGCTCCAGGAGCGCTGGGGCGCCGTCCTCGTCGAGCACCGCCGGCTGATCCGCGAGCCGGCGCTCTCGTCGGGCGGGCACGAGATCGACTGCCGGGGCGACGAGCTCTTCGTCGCGTTCGAGGACGCAACGGCAGCCGCGAGCTGCGCCATCGCCGCGCAGCTTTCCTTCGCGGAGCAGGAGTGGCCCGAGGGAGAGCAGGTGCGCGTGCGCATGGGCATGCACACCGGCGAGGCGATCTTCGCCGACTCGGACTACCTCGGCGTCGAGGTGCACCGGGCCGCCCGCATCTCCTTCGCGGGCCACGGCGGCCAGATCCTCCTCTCCGCCTCGACGGCGCAGCTGCTCCCGGAGGAGCTGCGGACCCGAGAGCTCGGCGAGTACTGGCTGCGTGGCCTTCCGGAGCCCGAGCGCATCTTCCAGCTCGAGGCGCCCGGCCTCGAGACCGACTTTCCGCCGCTTCGCTTCGCCGACGACGCGTCGGAGCCGTCCACGGAGGAGGAGACCGTCAGGGTCGTCCTTGCTGACGACTCGGTGCTGCTGCGCGAGGGCATCGCCGCGCTGCTCGAGACGCAGGGCTTCGAGGTCGTCGGCCAGTCCGACGACGCGGAGGACCTCCTCGTCAAAGTGGAGGAGGTCAGGCCCGACGTTGTCATCGCGGACATCCGCATGCCGCCCGGCCTCACGGACGACGGCGTCCGTGCCGCGCAGGAGATTCGCAGGCGCCACCCGGGGACCGGCGTCCTGCTCCTCTCCCAGTACGCGGAGCCGGCCTACGCGCGTGACCTGCTCGAACAGGGCGAGGAGGGTGTTGGCTACCTCCTGAAGGACCGGGTCGCCGACGTCGACCGCTTCACGGACGCCGTGCGGCGGGTGGCCGCCGGCGGCCTCGTCCTCGACGAGGAGATCAAGCTCGTCGGGCAATAGCCGCTCGGGTTGACTCGGCGGCCCCATAGGCGGAAGATCCCTCGCCTGGTGCCGAGCCCGAGCGGTAAGGGGAAGATCTCAGCGCCCTTGGTCAAACCGGCCACGGGCGCTGCCCTCGCCGCCGGCTTCCGCCGCTTCCCCGCGGCCAGCCTGCATCAGCGCCTGGCTTCTGCAGCGAAGCGCTGACGAGCGTTAGTCGCCCTCGACGGCGGCCCGGAGATGCTCCGGGCACTTGAGCCAGTACGACTCGCGCAGCCACTCGAGCGCGCAGCCGAGGGAGTCCTCGTCCGTCACCTCGGCGGTGACCCACCCGTAGCGCCCCACCCACCTGGCCGGGCTCACGTACGGCTGCAGCTGGGCCATTTCTCGCTCCTCGGGAGTGAGCTTGACGGTGAGATGAAGGATGCCGTCCTCCTCGCTCATCGACGCGAACATGCGGTTGTCCCCGACCTTGAAGACCGGATGGCCCCAGGGCTCGTCCTCGTATGCCTCGGGGAACGAGAGCGCCAGGGCTCGGAGCTCGTCCACGTAGCGAGACACCCGCCGAGCCTATCGGATGCCGTCCGATGCGCCTGCAAGCATGTAGTCCCCGTTTTTCCGACCGAGGAGCCGCTCACAGTGCGCACCTTCGACGCTTTGCCGATGGACGACGAGTCAGGTTTGGGTAGCCGAGACGTCGAGGAGGTGAAGGCGCAGTCAGGCGGCGATCGTCCCGCGCGGCCTGCGCCAGGCGTGGATCCCGAGGCCGATTGCCAGGGCGAGGATCGCCGCGCCGGCGGCGATTGCAGCGACAGCGCCCGACGAGAGGCCTGAGTCCGAGCGGGTCCGGGCTGGCGGCTGGCCCGACGCGGAGAGCGGCTTCGGAGGCTGCGCGGGGACACCCACCGCCACGAGCGCGTTCTTCAGCTTCTCGCCGCCTGCGAACCAGCCGCCCTCTCACCTTCGCGCCGTAGATCCTCTCCGCCTGCAGGCATGTAGGTCAGCGGGGACGGCTTGGCGTACGGATAGACGTCCTGCAGCAGCGTGCCCTCGGTCGGGACGGTCCAGGTGATCGTGTAGCGCGGCCCGGGATCGCCATTCGGCGGCTCCTGGGGCAGACGGGACGGCCCGTAGACGGCCTCGAACCACCCCGCCGCCTCGGTGAGGCGCCAGAAGGGTGTCGGGCTCCCCTCCTGGCCGGAGATCCTGATCGTCGTCAGGCCGGGGCCGACGATCACGGCCGCCGACGGGCCCTTGGCGAGCGCCGCCGAGGGGAGCGCGAGGGCGACGAAAACGATCAGTGCGAGCTTCTTCATGGTCGACGCTGGTACACCGCACCGCGCGCGTGGGTTCCCTGCGCCGCCCAAAGCATCTAGAGCTTCTCCGGTCCCGCCATCCGGTAGAAGAACGGTCCGCTCTGGCTCGCGATGGCGAAGATGACACCGAGGAACTCCTCGACGGCGCGTGCGTTCTCGATCCCGCCGGCCGAGACCGGCTCGAAGCCTGCGTCGCGGATGAGACGCTCCGTGACCTCTCGTGCCTCCTCGTCGGCGGCATAGACCATGCTCGGGGTCGCGCGCGCCTCGCCGATCCGGTCGTAGAGCGTCGCGAAGTTCGCGTTGAACGCCTTCGCCACGGGCCCGCCGGTGAGCGACTTGACGTACTCGGCGAGCGAGCTGAACCCGTCGGGCCTCGGGCCGCGCACGGCGTTGATCGCGTCGATGACCGGTACGCCCTCGAGCCCGCTCACGGAGCCGAGCGCGTCGGCGATCGCCGTCTGCGGAACGGCGAGAAGCACCCCGTCCGAGCCCGAGGCGTCGCCGCCGTCCCGTCCCATCTCCACGACCTCGTGCCCCGCCTTGCGCCAGAGCTCGGCGAGGCCGCCGCCCACGTGTCCTCGTCCGATCGTCGCGATCTTCATCTCGGCCCTTCCCCTAGTCTGCCTGCGGATCGCCGGGCGGGGCCTGAGTATCCTCTCGTTCATGGTGAAGGTCGTCCTTCCCGACGATTCGGAGCTCGAGCTGCCGGACGGCGCGACGGGCCTCGACGCCGCGCGCGCCATCGGCCCGAAGCTCGCAGAGCAGGCTGTCCTCTGCGCTCGAACGGGAGCGTCCGCGACCTGCGGCTGCCGGTCTCCGACGGGGAGCGCATCCAGATCCTGACCACGCGGGACAAGGACGACCCCGACGCGCTCTACGTCCTCCGCCACTCGGCGTCGCACCTCCTCGCCGAGGCCGCGCGCCGGCTCTTCCCGGGGACGAAGGTCGCGATCGGCCCGCCGATCGAGAACGGCTTCTACTACGACTTCGAGTTCCCCGAGCCCGTGACGGAAGCTGATCTCGGGCGTCTGGAGGAGGAGATCCGACGGGAGATCGCCGAAGGGCGGGAATGGGAGCGAATCGACATCTCTCGCGAGGAAGCGCGCCAGCGCTTCCTCGCGAATGAAGAGCCCTACAAGGTCGAGCTGGTCGAGACGGCCGAAGGGGACATCTCCCTCTACCGGCAGGGCGACTTCGTCGACCTCTGCCGCGGCCCCCACCTGCAGGACTCGACGCCGATCAAGGCGGTGAAGCTCCTCTCGCTCGCCGGAGCGTACTGGCGCGGCGACGAGACGAAGCCGCAGCTGACCCGAGTGTACGGCACCGCCTTTTACGACCCGAAGGACCTCGAGGACTACCTGCATCGGATCGAGGAGGCGAGGCGCCGCGACCACCGCAGGCTCGGAAAGGCCCTCGACCTCTTCGAGTTCTCGGAGGCCTCACCCGGGATGCCCTTCTGGCATCCCCGCGGGATGGTCATCTGGAACGTTCTCGAGGATCTGCGCCGGCGCGAGAACGCAAAGCGCGGCTACCACGAGGTGCGTACGCCGCTCCTGTACGACTCCGACCTCTGGCGCACCTCCGGGCATTGGGAGAAATACCAGGAGCACATGTTCAGGCTCGAGATCGAGGGACGCGACTTCGGGCTCAAGCCGATGAACTGCCCAGGCCACTGCCTTCTCTACTCGCTCTCGCCCCATTCGTACCGCGAGCTTCCGCTGCGCCTCGCCGAGGCCGGGAACCTCCACCGCAACGAGCTCTCTGGAGTCCTCCACGGTCTCCTGCGCGTGCGCCACTTTGTGCAGGACGACGCCCACATCTACTGCACGCGGGAGCAGATACAGGACGAGCTCATCGCGTGCCTCGATTACGCGTACTACCTGTACGACCTCTTCGAGCTGAACATGCGCGTCGAGCTCTCGCTGCGGCCCGACAACAAGCTCGGGACCGACGGGGACTGGGACTTCGCCGAGGAGGAGCTCCGGAAGGCGCTTGCGACGCAGGGGCTCGAGTACGTCGAGAGTCAGGGCGAAGGGTCGTTCTATGGGCCGAAGATCGACCTGCACATGAACGACTCCCTCGGCCGCAGCTGGCAGCTCGGCACCGTCCAGCTCGACCTGCAAATGCCGAAGCGCTTCGAGCTCACCTACCAGGGCGACGACAATGCCGAGCACACGCCGGCGATGATCCACCGCGCGCTGCTCGGCTCGCTCGAGCGCTTCGTCGGGATCTACCTCGAGCACACCGGTGGCGACCTCCCCGTCTGGCTCGCGCCGGAGCAGGTGCGGGTCCTCCCGATCTCGGAGCGCTTCGCGGCCGACGCCGAGTCGCTGGCCGACGACCTGCGCGTGCACGGCTTCCGGGTCTCCGTGGACGAGCGCGAGGAGACCCTGGGGCGGAAGATCCGCGACGCGGAGCTCGCAAAGATCCCGTACGTGGTCGTCTGGGGCGAGCGCGAGTCGCTCGACGCGCTCGCGGTCCGGCGCCGCGGAGGCGATCAGGCAACGGTCGGCTGGGAGGCGCTTCTGAGCGAGCTCCAGGCTGCTGCTAAGGTGTAAGCCTGCAAGCAGGAGCGTCGTTTCCTCACCTCCCAAGCCGCCGGCTTCGCGGAGGTTCAACCGAAAACGGTGAGTCGACGAAGCTGCTGCGCGCAGCTTTTTGTTTTGTCTAAGAGGAGGAAGCAGCACAACTTGGTGACGTTTCAGTGAGGCCGCGGCGCAGATTCGACCAGGCCCGGCCGGTCCAGGATCAGACCCGGATCAACGAGGCGATTCGTGCCTCGAAGGTGCGCCTGGTCGACGAAGACGGCTCGCAGGTGGGCGTGAAGTCGCGAGACGAGGCGCTCGAGTACGCCTATTCGAAAGACCTCGACCTCGTCGAGGTGGCTTCCAGCGCGGATCCGCCGGTCGCCCGGATCATGGATTACGGGAAGTACCGGTACGAGCAGGAGCAGAAGGCGAAGACGGCCCGCAAGCACCAGTCACAGATTCACGTCAAGGAAATCAAGATGCGGCCGAAGATCGGCGTCCACGACTACGAGACGAAGAAAGGGCACGTGGTCCGCTTCCTCAACTCGCGGGCGAAGGTGAAGGTCACGATCATGTTCCGGGGGCGCGAGCAGAGCGCATCCCGAGCGGGGTCGAGACCTCCTGATGCGGCTCGCTGAGGACGTCAAGGACATCGGGCAGATCGAGTCGCCCCCGCTCCAGGACGGGCGCAACATGGTCATGTTGCTCGGGCCGACGAAGGCCGCAGGACAGCAACCGGTGGAGACAGCAAGTGCCTAAGCAGAAGACGAACAAAGCAGCCAAGAAGCGCTTCAAGGTGACCGGCAGCGGCAAGGTGCTGCGCCGGCACGCGATGAAGAGCCACAACCTCGAGAAGAAAAGCGCGAAGCGCAAGCGCTTGTTCTCCAACGACCAGCCGGTCTCCGAGCGGGATACCCGCGAGGTGAAGCGGCTGCTCGGGAGGTAACGGGCAGACATGCCTCGCGTCAAGCGATCGGTCCACGGGCGCAAGAAGCGGCGGAAGCTCCTCGCCGAGGCGAAGGGATTCAGCGGGCAGCCGCGGGTCTCCTACCGGAAGGCGAAGGAGCAGGTCATGAAGGCGGACGTCCACGCGTACCGTGACCGGAAGAACAAGAAGCGCGTGTTCCGCCGCCTCTGGATCATCCGCATCAACGCGGCGGCCCGGAAGGAAGGGCTGTCCTACAACCAGTTCCTCTCCGGCATCCGCAAGGCGAACATCGACCTCGACCGGAAGGTGCTCGCCGACATCGCCGTCAACGACCCGGCGGCCTTCTCGGCGATCGCCGCCCAGGCGAAGGCCGCACTCGACAATCCGGCCTGAAACACCGCCTGCGGCGCGTTTCAGGCCGGTGAAGAGCATTGTCTGAGTCGACCGCCGAGGTTTTCCGGCGGATGGCCGATGATTTCGAGCAGGGGGGCTCGAAGCTGTACGCGTCGCTCGCGCGCTCGCTCGCCGACGACCCACTCGTGGCTGAGATCGTCGGGCGGGACTCCCGCTGGGAGGCGCCGCTGCGACTCTTCGGAGGCGTGCACTACCTGGAGCTCGCGGGCATGGTCACGAACCCGTGGGCCAAGCTCCGCGGCGTCCTCGAGGCGAACCGCGACTGGCTCGTGCGCTTCGTCGCCGAGCAGCCGATCCAGACGAACGAAGTGCAGCGCTGCTGGGGCCTCCTGCCCGCGTTCCTGGCAGCTGCGGAGGGGCGACCCATGGACCTCGTCGAGCTCGGCCCGAGCGGCGGGCTCAACCTCTTCTGGGATCGCTATTTCTACCGCTACGGGGACGAGACCTGGGGCGATCCCGCCGCGGGTCTCGAGCTGGCCGGGCATGCGGAAGGCGGGCCTCCGGCTCAACTCTTCGGCACGGACGTGGAGGTCGGGCGGCGGATCGGCATCGACCGTCGGCCCGTGGACGTGACGACCGACCACGGCGCCCGTCTCCTCGAGGCGTTCGTCTGGGCGGATCAGACCGAACGGCTCGAGCGCGTGCGGCGTGCCGTCGAGATCGCCCGGCGGGACCCGCCACGGCTCCTCGACGGCGACTACGTCGAGGTCCTGCCTGCGCTTCTCGCCGAGCGCGACCTCGGCCGACTCACGGTCGTCTACCACTCGGTCTCGACCGTCTACCTCCGCGCGGAGGAGCGCGAGCGGCTCGAGGAGATCCTGGAGGAGGAGGGCCGCCGGGGATCGCTCGCGCGGATCTCCTACGAGGTCGACCGGGACACGCCGACCTTCCACGGGTTCGCCCTCGACCTCGATCTCTGGCCGGGCGGGCAGACGCGGCTCGCGCGGCTGGACGGGCACGCGAACTCATTGGAATGGGTTGCGTGATCACCTCTGCCTCCAACCCGCGACTGAAGCTCGTGCGCAAGCTCGCCTCCGGCCGTCAACGGGCGAAGCTCGGGCTCTTCGCGTGCGAGGGGGAGGACCTCGTCGCAGCTGGCCTCGCCGCCGGCCTCGAGCCCGTCGAGGCGCTCGTGGACGGGGAGCGGCCGGCCCAGCTGGACGGGCTTGCGCGCGCTGAGGCCGTCGAGCCGAAGCTCCTCGCCGAGCTTTCGACCCTGGCGCATCCGCCGCGGGTGATCGCTGTCTTCCGCCGCGCCGACCTGCCGAACGAGCTGACTGCAGAGGAGGGCCTCGCGCTCTGGCGAGTGGGCGACCCTGGGAACGTCGGCACGCTCGTGCGCACGGCGGACGCGCTCGGGCCCGCGTTCGTGGCGCTCTCGGAAGGGTGCGCCGACCCGACCTCGCCGAAGGCGCTTCGGGCTTCCATGGGCGCGATCTTCCGGGTCCCGGTCGGCCGCTTCGACGAGGCGCCTCGCCCGTGGGTCGGGCTCGTGCCGCGCGGTGGCGAGCCGCTGGCCGAGCTCGAGCTCGGCCAGCGGACGACGCTTCGTGCTCGGCGCCGAGCGGGGCGGCCTTGCCGAGGACGTGGCCGCGTCGTGCGACGCGCTCGCCTCGATCCCGCTCGCGGAGGGAGCCGAGTCGCTGAACGTCGCGGCGGCCGGCGCGATCGCGCTCTACGAGCTCAAGCGTCGCTAGCTACCAGGCCCCGCCGCCGCCACCGCCACCGCCCAATCCGCCCCCGCCGGAGAAGCCGCCGCCGAAGCCGCCCGAGCCGCTCGAGGGCGGAGCGAGAGCGCTGCCGAAGCCGGAGGAGAGGTCGCCGATCCCGAGCGCGGACGGGCCCGAGCCGAGGTCGCCGGTCGGGCTGATCCAGTAGATCGAGGACGCCTGGTGCATCGCCTCCGGCATGTAGAGCTGCGCGCCCTGGAGGACGCGCTCGGCGATCCCGAACGCGATGCCGTAGACGAGATAGCTCTCCCAGAGCTCGAGGCTCGCGGGCGGGGCATCCTGGAGACGGGGGAAGTCGGTGAGGTAACGGCGGAAGGCCTCCCAGCGCTCCGCCTCCTTCTCCGCTTCGGGCGAGCGGCGGCGCCACAGACGCACGTTGCGCCCACCGACGAACAGCACCGCGAGGTTCACGAGGAGGCACGCGCCGAAGGCGATGAAGAGGATGTCCTGCCAGCGCGGGGCGAACGACTGGAAACGGTGGATTCCGATCCAGAGGAGGAGCGCGCCGGCGATCGCGAACGGGATGCCGGCGGCGAGCAGCGGCATGAGCCCGTCCGCCCGGAACCACTTGCGCTCACGCACGATGTCGGCGACGCCTTTCTTGAACGCCGTGAAGCGCTTGCTGTTCTCGGTGCGGTGCTCCTCGATCCTCTCGCGGAAGTTGGAGAGGCGCTCCGTCCCTCCGGCGAGAACGTCGTCGACCACCTTCGCGACCGGGCCCTCGACCTCCGTGAGCTCGCCGTCCTTGCTCATCGAGATCTCCAGGTCGGCGATGTCCTCGTGGCGGACGCCGCCCCAGGTGTCCTTCCGGGTCGTGACCGGCGTCGCCTTGTACCGGCCCCTGCGGATGAGGTCGAAGAGCGTCGCGGTGAACTCGAGCGAGCCGACAGTAGGGCTCTGGCGCAGGAGCGGCGGGACGAGCGCCGGCTCGAGGACGGAAGGCGGCTCCTGCTCGTACTCGCGGTCGTACGTGGTCTTTCGCTCCCGCCCGTAGAGCCAGTACGTCCCCATGAGGACGGCGAGCGCGGGGAGGAGAGCCGCGGCGAGGAGTATCAGAATCGTGCGCGGAAGGTGATCCAGGGCGTCGTGGATCCTCTCCTGGTCGCGCTCGAACGCGGCCGCAGCGGATGCCTCCTCGGCGACGATCCCGGGCAGCGCGTCGCCGCCTCGCACGCGCGTCCCTCCGGTAGAGCTGAGCAGGCTACGCGGGAAAACCGCACGCAGCTCGACGAACTGGTGCGAAGGGACGTCCACGGCGCGCAGGAACGCCTGCTGGGGCTCGCGCGTGACGTCGCCACGCACCGAGACCGGGTGGCCCCAGACCCGCCACGAGGGGCCGCTCGCCGGTGCCGGCAGCGTGAGCTCGGCCGTCAGCCGTCCCAGGGACTGGCCCCACTCGTCTCCCCAGACCTTCAGGTTCACGTCCACGACGTCGTCGTAGGCGACCGCGAGGTTGCTGAGCGTGTAGCTGACCGTGAAGGTGCGCAAGTCCGAGATCGCGTCGTAGTGCCAAACGATCCGGTACCCGCCGTCGATCGGCGCCGTGCCGAACGTGTTCGGCGCCCCGCTCGAGCCGAGCTCGGCCGACGCACCCGGCGCATAGCGGAGGCCGTTCTCCGACACGGAGACGCCGCTGATCCGCTCTCCGTCGCGCAGCGGGATGTCGCGATAAGCGCCCGAGAAGGGCCCGCCGAAGGCGAACGTGATCGCCTCGTCGATCGCGAGGGAGCCGTCGTCCTGGACGCGGACCTCGACGTTCGCTGCGGGGAGCGTGAACGACTTCGCGGCCGCCTGGCCGGGCGCGAAGAGCGCGAGCAGGACCGCGGCCGCGAGGGCCGCAGTCCTCAGAAGGCGACCCGTGGCGCCTCGCGCGCGACCGGCTCCTCGACCTCGAAGTACTCCCGCGGCTCGAAGTTGAAGATCCCGGCGACGACGTTCGTCGGGACCGTCTCCAACGCGTTGTCGTACGTGAGGACGGTGTCGTTGTAGATCTGGCGCGCGACGGCGATCTTCGTCTCCGTCTCGGAGAGCTGCGCCTGGAGCTGCTGGAAGTTCTCCGTCGCCCGCAGCTGCGGGTACTGCCTCCGCGACCGCGAAGAGCCTGCCGATCGCCTGTGTGAGCAGGTTCTCCGCCTGCGCCTGCTCCTGCACTCCCTGAGCCTGCTGAGCCGCCGTGCGCGCCTTTGTCACCTCTTCGAACGTCTCGCGCTCGTGCGCCGCGTAGCCCTTGACCGCCTCGACGAGGTTCGGGATGAGGTCGTAGCGGCGCCGCAGCTGTACGTCCACCTGGGCCCACGCGTTCTCGCAGCGGTTCCGCAGCCGGACGAGCCTGTTGTAGATCGCGACGAGGATCGCCACGAGGACGACCGCGACCACGACGAGGACGATCACCCAGACCACGGGCCAACCCTAAACGGCGGGGCGGCGGGCGATCCAGACCGTGTCCTCGCCGCCGTCGTACGGGCGCGCGGTCGAACCAGCCGTACATCGCCTCGACGTCGAACCCGGCCTGCTCGAGCAGCAGGCGCCACTCCTCGGGTGAGCGCCAGGCAAGCCGCATCGCCGTCTCGCCTGACTGTCCCGCGGACGGCGAGCGTGAGCACGCGCCGCTCGTGGTCCCAGTCGGCGCGCTCCCAGATCCCCGGCTCGCGCTCGATCCAGCGCCCGTGCGTCTCCTCGACGTCCTCCATGCTCGGGCGCGAAGACGTCGAAGACGAAGCGGCCGCCCGGGCGCACGAGGAGGTCGCACGGGCGCGGAGGGTTCGAGGCGCTCGGCGTCGGATTCCAGGTGGAGGAGCGCGCGAAACGGGCAGGTGACGAGCGGGACGCGCTCCGCGACCGGCGGGCGTCGGAGGTCGCCGAGCACGCAAGGTCGAGGGGCTCGGTGACACCGGCCTCGTCGGCGCGGCGCGCCGCAGACGGCGAGCATCCCCTCGGAGTCGTCGACCCCGATCACGCTGCACGCCGGCGGCCGCGACCGGCACGGCGATCCGGCCGGTGCCGACGCCGAGCTCGACGACGGGCCCGCCCGACTTCCTCGCCTGGGCGACGTAGAAGTCGACGTCCTCGGTGACGCTGCGGCTCCACGGGTCGTAGAGGCGCGCGATCGCGTCGTAGGAGCTGCTCACTGCCAGCGCCGGCATGCATACGCTCCGGCCGTGAAGTGGACGGCGGCGAAGCGGCTGGACGTCGGACGACGAGGCTGCAGCGCCGCGATGGACGCCGGCGATGAAGCGGAGGCGCTTCGAGGCCCTGCCGCATCGGCGCGACGCTCGCGAGCTCGACGAGGTGCGCGTCCGCTACCTCGGCCGCAAGAGCGAGCTCAAGCAGGCCCTGCGCGAGGTGCGCGACCGCGGAGACGGGCCGCGTCCTGAACGCCGTGCGCGAGCGCCTGGAGCGCGGCGGTCGCCGAGCGCGAGCGGCGCTCGCAGCGGGCCGAGCTCGAGCGGCGACTCGCGCGAGGAGCAGGTCGACGTCACGCTTCCCGGGCGAGCGACCGCCGCGCGGGCAGCTCCACCTCGTCACGCAGATCCGCCGCGAGGTCGAGGACGTCTTCCTCGGGCTCGGCTACGGGTCGTCGACGGCCGCGAGGTCGAGACCACGCACTACAACTTCGACGCGCTCGACCTGCCCGACGGCGCATCCGGCGCGCTCGCAGCTGCACTCGCTCTTCCTCGACGAGACACGTCGTGCTGCGCACCGAGACCTCGCCCTCGCAGATCCACGTGATGGAGGAGCGGCGAGCCGCCGGTCTACATGGTCTCGCTCGGCCGGGTCTACCGGCGCGACACCCCCGACGCCACGCACTTGCCGATCTTCCACCAGGTCGAGGGCCTCGCGGTCGACCGGGGATCACGCTGGCCGACCTCAAGGGCACGCTGCTCCACCTCGATGCGCGCGCTCTTCGGCGACGGAGCGCGAGATGCGCTTCCGCACGCACTACTTCCCCTTCACCGAGCCGTCGCTCGAGCCCGACGTCTCCTGCTTCCTCTGCGGCGGCGAGGGCTGCCGCGTCTGCCGGTTCTCCGGCTGGATCGAGATGGGCGGCTCGGGGATGGTCGACCCGAACGTGCTCGAGTTCGTCGGCTACGACCCGGAGGAGTGGACGGGCTTCGCCTTCGGGCTCGGGCTCGAGCGCATCGCCATGCTCCGCCACGGCGTGCCGGAGATCCGGCCCGCTCTGGCAGAACGACCTCCGCCTCCTGAGCCAGTTCTGAGATGAAGGTTCCCGTCTCCTGGCTGCGCGAGTACGTCGACGTCCCGTGCCACGACGCAGGAGCTCGCCGACGCGGCCTCGCCATCGCGACCGGCGAGGTGGAGCGGATCACGCGCCGCGGGGTCGCCGACGTGGACGGCAACTCGGCCTCTTCCGGGTCGGCCGCGTGCTCGAGGCGGGCAAGCATCCGAACGCCGACCGGCTCCAGCTCTGCCGCGTGGACGTCGGCGAGGCGGAGCCGCGCCAGATCGTCTGCGGCGCGTGGAACTTCGGCGCGGGGGCGACGGTCGCGGTCGCGCTCCCCGGCGCGGTGCCTGCCGGACGGACGAACGCCTCGAGCAGGCGAAGCTCCGGGGCGAGCGTCTCCGACGGGATGATCCTCTCCGAGCGCGAGCTCGAGCTCGGCACGCGACCACAGCGGCATCCTCGTCCTCCCCGAGCCCGTCGAGCCCGGCACGCCGCTGGCCGACGTCCTCCCGCTCGGCGAGGAGGTGCTCGAGATCGAGATGACGCGGAACCGGCCCGACTGCCTGTCGGTCTACGGGATCGCGCGCGAGGTCGCCGCGCTCTTCGCACGGGGAGCTCGCGCCGCCGCCTGGGCGGGACCCGGGCAAGCCGGGCCGAGGAGACGGTCGGACGTCGCGATCGAGGACTGGGAGGGCTGCCCGCGCTACATCGGGCGGCTCTTCCGCGACGTCGCGATCGCGCCGTCGCCCGCTGTGGCTCAAGGCGCGCCTCACGGCGGCCGGGATGCGCCCGATCTCCAACGTCGTCGACGTGACGAACTACGTCATGCTCGCCCTCGGCAACCCGCTGCACGCCTTCGACTTCGACACGCTCGCGGGGCGGGAAGGTCGTCGTCCGCCGGGCGCAGCCAGGGCGAGGAGGTGCACGACGCTCGACGGCACGCCTCGCAAGCTCGATCCCGAGCGACCTCGTCATCGCCGACGCCGAGCGGCGCGATCGCCTTCGCGGGGATCATGGGCGGCGAGGAGACGGAGGTCGCGCGAGGGGACGACGAACGTCCTGCTCGAGGCGGCCAACTTCGAGCCGGTCGGGATCCTGCGGAGCTCCGAGCGGCACGCGCTTCGCACGGAGGGCTCGAACCGCTGGGAGAAGGGCGTCGACCCGCACCTCGCCGCGCGCGCCGCCGCGCTCGCGACCCAGCTCATCGTCGAGCTCGCCGAGCGCGCGGTGGGCGGGCGACGTCGACGTGCACGGCGAGCTGCCCGAGCGGCCCGTCGGTCTCGCTCCGCACCGACCGCGCGAGCGCGCTCGTCGGGCTCGACGATCCCGGCCGGACGAGCAGCGCGGCGCGCTCGAGCGGCTCGGCTTCGAGGTGCGCCCGACTGGACGTGACGCGTGCCGACCTGGCGCGCGCGCGACGTCACGCGCGAGATCGACCTCGTCGAGGAGGTCGCGCGCGCTTCCGGGCTCGACGAAGATCCCGTTCACACTCGCCGCTGCGGAGCGCGATGTTCGGCCGGCTCGCGCCCGACCAGCGCCTGCGCCGGCTCTGTCGAGGACGTGCTCGTCGGCGCCGGGCTTCTCCGAGGCCTACACGCCGAGCCTCGTCGCTCATCCGACGCCGACGGCGAAGGCACTCCGCGCTTCCCGACCCGCTCTCCTCGGAGCACGCCGTGCTGCGGACGACGCTCGCTGCACGGCCTCGTCGACGCGGCCCGGCACAACGTCGACACGGGGAACGAGGACGTCGCGCCTCTTCGAGATCGCGCGCGTCTACCTCCCGTGCGGGGAGGAGCTGCCGGAGGAGCGCTGGCGCGTTGGCCGCGATCGTCGAGGGCGGCTTCTCCGTCGCCAGCGGTGCGTCGAGACGCTCTTCGCGGCGCTCAAGGTCGAGCCGAACTTCGAGCGGGCCGAGGAGCCGTTCCTCCATCCCGGGCAAGGGCGCGCGCGTGCAGCGGCGGGCTGGGTCGGCGAGCTCCACCCGACGCTGCTCGAAGGCGAGTGGGGGGTCTTCGAGCTCGACCTCGACGCCCTGCTCGCGGCTGCTGCCCGAGCGCATCGTGTACGAGGACGTCATCACCTTCCCCGCGCTCCGCCAGGATCTCGCCTTCGTCGTGGACGAGGGCGTTGCCGCCGGCGACCTCGTCGCCGCTGCCCAGGAAGCGGCCGGCCCCGAGCTCCGCGAGCTGCATGTCTTCGACGTCTACCGCGGCGAGGGCATCGGAGCGGGGAAGAAGTCGATCGCCTTCCATGCAGAGTTCCGCTCCCCCGAGAAGACCCTCTCCGACGAGGACGCGCGTGCCCTGCGCGAGAAGATCGTCGCCGCGCTCGGCGAACAGTTCGCAGCGGAGCTGCGCGCATGAGCGAGGGCGCGGACACGGTCGTCTTCGTCCCGGCTCTGAACGAGGAGGAGAGTCTCCCGGCCGTGCTCGGCGAGCTGCGCCAGGAGCTCCCCGCCGTGGACGTCCTCGTCGTCGACGACGGCTCGACCGACGGGACGGCCGCGCTCGCCCGGGAGCTCGGTGCGGAGGTGCTCACGTTCCCGGAGAACCGCGGCCTGCCCATCGCGGTCGCTGCGGGGTACGAGTACGCGGCGCGCAAGCATTACGGCTACTGCGGCCGCGTGGATGCCGACGGGCAGCACCCCGTCGCGGAACTCCGCCGCCTGCTCGACCTCGTGCGCTCGGGAGAGTGCGACGTCGCCGTCGGCTCCCGCTTCGTCGCCGGGGACGGATACGAGGCGTACCGCTACAAACCGAGCCCGGCACGCCGCTTCGGGACGGCAGTGCTCAGGCGTGCGCTGGCCTTCAGGCTCGGGCGCCCGTTCGCCGATGCCACGAGCGGGATGTATGCCGCGAGCGCCAAGGCCTTTCCGCTCCTCGCCACGCCGTACACGACGGGCGCGCCCGAGGTTCAGGGTCTCCTGCGCCTCGCCGAGGCTGGCCTCGTCGTCGAGGAGGTGCCGGTGAATATGCGCGAGCGAACGAGCGGCGAGTCGCGGATCACCGGGAAGAAGGCGGTCGCGCTCGTGCTCACGGTCGCGGGGACGATCCTGCTCTTCCGGAAGACGAGGCGGTCGTGAGGCTCGTCGTCGTGCTCGGCTACTCCGCCCTGTGGGGCGACGAGCTTCATCCCGTCTGTGCGGCGAGGGTGGCCGCGGCGGCAAGGCTTGCCTTGGAGGAGGATACGGTCCTCCTCAGCGGGCGACCGGAAGCCAATCTGATGCGGGAGGCCTGGCCGGGCCCCGCAGAGCGCGTGCTCTGCGACGACGGCGCACGCGTCACCGCCGAGAGCGCCGCCCACGTCGCGCGCCTGGCGCGGGAGCTCGAGGCGTCGGAGGTGGTCGCCGTGACCTCGTGGTGGCACTGCCGACGCACCCGCTTTCTCTTTCGTCGGGCGTTGCAGGGGAGTGGGATCGCCGTCCGCACCGTCGGCGCGCCGTCCTGGACGCTGCACCTGCTGCTGCGCGAGGCCGCGGCCTTCGCGCTGCTTCCTCTCCAGCTGCGCCGTGCGCGTGTTTAGCGCCTGCCGAAGAGGCGGGCGAAGAAGCCGGGCTCCTCGGGCTCGACCCGCACGACCGGCTGATCGTGATACTCCGGCAGCGCCTCGAGGTCGGTCTTCGTCATGTCGACGAGGATGCGGTCCGGCCAGATGCCTTTGACGCGCTCCGAGGGGACGAGGCGCTCGCTGCCCAGCAGGCCGGCCCGGACCGTGAACCCCGTGAAGACGTCCGCCTCGGGGTCGCCTACCAGCCGGCGCACGCTGCCGTCCTTCTCGCCGTCCTCCGTGACAATTGGAGTGCCGGGCTCGACGACCTTCCAGGAGACCTGGGGCTCGTCGTCGCTCAAACGGAGCGGCTCCCGACGCGCCAGACCGGGCCCTGCGTGAACGCGTGGCTCGTGTGCGAGAGGACTTTCAGCACGCGCACGGTGCCCGTAATCCCGTCTGCGTCGAGCCGTTCGAAGCAGCGATGCACCATCTGCGGGGCGGTGCCGTAGCCGCTGCGTCTCGCGCTGCGGAAGCGCAGCGTCGTGGGGCCCCCGAAGCGGGCGGGGTTGAGCGGCGCGGCGAGGAGCGCGCCCCGTGAGACGAAGTCCGACGAGGAGAGCTCGATCTCAGCGTAGACGTCGGACCAGTCGGGCGGGAGGTCGGCGGCCAGTTCGTCCCACTGCTGCGCTAGCGGCGTCTCTCGCTCGCGCGCGCGCGGCGCCGCGACGGGAGCCTCAATCCGCCCGGCGTCCGCTCCGAGGAGGTCGACCAGACCGCGAAAGCCCTCGCGGTCGAGGCGCTCGAAGATGCGCTCGGGGCTCCTGTCGGGCCGCACGTCGAAGCGAAAGCTCGGGCCGGTCCGGCCGGGAGCGAAGGAGGCGAGGATCAGCGCGGCGCGGCCGGCATCCGCGTCCTCGGCAAAGGTGAGCGAGAGCCGGGCAGAGGTCCAATCCTCCGGCAGGCCGCTTTCGATCTCCTTCCATTGCTCCACCAGGCGCACGGGGGCAAGTCTAGTGGTGCGCTGCTAGCTTGTCGGCGCGTGGCCACGCTTGAGGAAAAGGGGCAGGTCTCGTCCAGCGGGCGCCTGAAGGAGTTCCTGCGCGAGATGCTGCTCATCCGCCGCTTCGAGGAGAAGGTCGAGGAGCGCTTTCGCGCCGGCGAGCTGCCGGGCTTCCTGCATGTCGCCATCGGCCAGGAGGCCGTTGCGGTCGGCGTCTGCCAGGCGCTCGAGGAAAACGACGTCATCGCCTCCACGCACCGCGCGCACGGGCACACGCTCGCCAAGGGTACGCACCCGAACGAGGTCATGGCGGAGCTCTACGGCAAGGTCGAAGGCATGAGCCACGGCTACGGCGGCTCGATGCACCTCTACGACGTCGAGCGGGGCAATCTCGGCGCCAACGCGGTCGTCGGCGGTGGTCTGCCCGGAATCGTCGGGGCCGCACTCGCCTTCAAGCTTCGCGGAGAGCCCCGCGTCGCCGTCGCTTTCTTCGGCGATGGGGCGACGAACATCGGCACGTTCCATGAGTCCCTCAACCTCGCACAGCTGTGGAAGGTGCCGGCGGTCTTCGTGTGCGAGAACAACCACTACGCCGAGTCCACGCCCGCCAGGCAGCAGCTCCCGATCGAGGACCTGTCGAAGCGCGCCGAGGCATTCGGCATGACCGCCATGAAGGTCGACGGCCAGGACGTCGAGGCCGTCTACGACGTGGCGAAGAAGGCGCTCAAGCACGCGCGCGAAGGCAAGGGCCCCGTCTTTCTCCTCGCCGAGACCTACCGCCTGACCGGCCATTACATCGGCGACCCGCAGGTCTACCGGCCGAGGGAGGAGGTGCGCGAGCTTCGCCAGACGCAGGACCCGATCACGAAGGCGCGCGAGAGGCTCGAGCTCTCCGATGCCGACTGGGCGGAGATGGACGCCGAGATCGTCAAGATCGTCGAGGCCTCCGTGGAGTTCTCCAAGAACGGCACCGACCCGAAGCCCGAGGACGCCCTCAAGAACGTCTATGCCTGAGCTTTCCTACCGGGAAGCCGTGCGCGATGCCATGTCGACCGCCATGAGGCAGGACGACGACGTCTTCATCATGGGCGAAGACATCGCCGAGATGGGCGGCTCGATGGGGGTCACGCAGGGCATGCTCGAGGAATTCGGGCCCGAGCGCGTTCGCAACACCCCGATCTCGGAGATGGCGATCGTCGGGGCGGGGGTCGGCGCGGCCATCGGGGGCATGCGCCCGATCGTCGAGATCATGTACCAGGACTTCACGACGCTCGCGATGGAGCAGATCGTGAGCCAGGCGGCGAAGCACCGTTACATGTCGGGCGGCCAGATCAAGGTCCCCCTCACGATCCGTACCCAGGGCGGCGCCGGCTGGTCGCCGGGTGCCCAGCATGCACAGCAGCTCGAGGCCTGGTTTGTCCACGTGCCCGGGCTCAAGGTCGTCTTCCCGTCCACGCCGGAGGACGTGCGCGGCCTCCTCTGGAGCTCGATCTACGACGACAACCCGACCATCTTCTTCGAGCACCGCACGCTCTACGGGATCAAGGGCGCCGTGCCGGACGAGATCGAGCCGACCGAGATCGGCAAGGCGCGGATCCACCGCGAGGGCGAGGATGTCACCGTGGTCGCGACCGGCCGGCTCGTGCACGAGTCGCTGAAGGCGGCCGAACAGGCCGAGGCGGAGGGAATCTCCGTCGAGGTCTTCGACCCGCGGACGCTGCAGCCGCTCGACGAGGGCGCCCTCATTGCGTCGGTGCAGAAGACGAACCGTGCCGTCGTCGCCCACGAGGCCGTCACGCGCATGGGCTGGGGCGCCGAGGTCGCCGCGGTGATCCAGGAGCAGGCGTTCGACTACCTCGACGCGCCGATCGCACGCATCGGCGCCAAGTTCACGCCGATCCCGTTCGCGCCGGTGATGGAGGAGTGGGTCGTGCCCCACGCCGAGGACGTGCTCGCGGCGATCAGGAAGACGGTGGGGCGCGAATGAGCAGCCAGGTCACGCTTCCGCGCCTGGGCCAGGGGATGGAGACCGGCACCATCGTCCGCTGGCTCAAGTCGGAGGGCGAGACCGTCGAGAAGGGCGAGCCGCTCTACGAGCTCGACACGGAGAAGGTGACCCAGGAGGTCGAGGCGGAGTCCTCCGGAGTTCTCCTGAAGATCCTCGCCGGCGAAGGCGAGGAGATCGAGGTCGGCAAGACGATCGCCGTCATCGGCGAGGCGGGCGAGGAGGTGAGGGTTCCGGAGGCCGCGCCTGCACGGCCTGATCAAGAGGAGGAGCCGCGGGCCGAGGCGGCGCCCGCTGCGATGCCCGAGCCTGCGCCAACTGCATCCGTGGGCACGGCGAACGGAGGGCGCATCAAGGCCTCGCCGCTCGCGCGCCGGATCGCGCGGGAGCGCGGCGTCGAGCTCTCCGGCCTGCGCGGCACCGGCCCCGAGGGCCGCATCGTCGCCGAGGACGTCGAGCGCGCGGCCGCTTCCGGCCGTGGAGTGGTTGAACCATCGCCGACTGAGCGTGTGACTGAACGCGAAACCGTTGTCAGGTTGAACCAGATGCGGAAGACGATCGCGCGCCGCATGACGGAGGCCTGGGAGGCTCCCGCGTTCCAGATCGCCATGTCGGCGGACATGACCGCATCCATCCGCCTCCGTGAGGCGCTGCTCGAGCGCGTCGAGGAGGGCGGTGTGCGGCCGACCTACTCCGACATCCTCACGAAGGTCGTCGCCCTCGCGCTCATGCGCCACCGCGACGTCAACGCCCACTTCACCGGCGACTCGGTCACGCTGTTCCCGAGCGCGGACATCGGCATCGCCGTCGCCGTCCCGCACGGTCTCGTGGTGCCTGTGATCGCGGGCTGCGAGCGGCTCTCGATCCCCGAGATCGCCGCTGCCCGCGCGGACGTCGTCTCGCGGACGCGCGACGGGAAGCTGCGCGCGGAGGACCTCGAGGGCGGAACTTTCACGATCTCGAACCTCGGCATGTACGGCGTCGAGCGCTTCACGGCCGTCCTCAACCCGCCGCAGGCCGGCATCCTCGCCGTCGGTGCGATCGAGGAGCGCGCAGTGGTGGTCGACGGCGACCTGGAGATCCAGCCGCGCATGGACATGACGCTCACCGTCGACCACCGCTCGGTGGACGGTGCGACGGCGGCCGAGTTTCTCGCCACGGTGAAGTCCTTCCTCGAAGAGCCAGGCCTCGCGCTGTGAACGTCTGGTACCGCGTTGCCGACCTCGAGGCCGCGCGCGACTTCTACACGGGCACCTTCGGTTTCGAGCAGGTCTACGTGGACGAGGAGGATCGCTGGGCGCGCCTCGTGCGCGACGGAATCGAGATCGCCCTCGCCGAGGGCGAGTTCTCAGGCGGCGACAGGGGCGAGGACGACGTTATCGCGACGCTCGAGGTCTCCGATCTGAAGGCCGAGGCGGAGCGGTTGCGCGAGGCCGGCGTCAACGTCGGCGTCGTCCTCGAAATACCCGGAACGATCCGGCTGCTCGACGTCTTCGACCCCGACGGGAACCGGATCCAGCTCTCCGAAGACGTGTGACCGGATGAGCGCGATGCGCGCCGTTCGCCTGCATCCCGAAGGGCTCGAGCTCGAGGAGCTCGAGGTCCCGCGTCCGCAGGCGGGCGAGGCGCTCGTTCGCGTGCATGCGGCTGCGATCACGCGCGACGAGCTGACGTGGCCGGAAGACCGCCTGCCCGCGATCCCGTCGTACGAACTTTCGGGCGTCGTCGCCGAAGTTGCACCGGCCGTCGGCGACGTCGGGGCGGGCGACGAGGTCTTCGCGCTCACGCCGTTCGACCGCGACGGCGTCGCCGCCGAGTACGCCGTCGTACCGGCCTCTCTGCTCGCGCTCAGGCCACGCAATCTCACGCACGTGGAGAGCGCGGCGCTCCCAATGCCAGGGCTGACCGCGTGGCAGGGCCTGTTCGAGCACGGCGCCCTGCGCGAGGGCGAGAGGGTTACCGTACTCGGAGCGAACGGCGGCGTCGGTCATCTCGCAGTCCAGCTCGCGCGCGAGCAGCTCGCCGTCGAGGGCGACAGGAGTGACCTGGCGTTGGACACCGTCGGCGGCGACGCGCTCGCGAGCGCTATCGAGTCCGCGGGCAGAGTCGTCTCGGTCGCGGAGGAGGCCGAGGGCGCTGCGTTCTTTGTCGTCGAGCCGAACCGCGAACAGCTCGCCGAGCTGGCCCGTCTTGCCGAGACCGGGGAGATCGTCCCGGCGATCGACTCGGTCTTCAGCCTCGAGGATGCGGACGCGGCGTTCGCCCGCGTTGCCGAGCGAGGCAAGCACGGCAAGGTGGTCCTTCGTGTCGTCGACGACTGAGCAGAAAGCGGAGGCCTTCCGGGCGCTCCACGCCGGGGAGCCGTTCGTGATCCCCAATCCCTGGGACGCCGGCTCCGCGCGCGTGCTCGCCGCGCTCGGGTTCCAGGCCCTCGCGACGACCAGTTCGGGCTTTGCGTTCACGCTCGGCCGGCTCGACGGCGCTGCGACGCTCGACGAGGTGGTCGACCATGTCGCCGCCCTCGCGAATGCCACCGAGCTTCCGGTGTCGGTCGACCTCGAGGACGGGCACGGCGACGATCCGGGGGTCGCGATCGCGCGCGTCGCGGCGGCGGGAGCGGTCGGCGCGTCGATCGAGGATTGGGGAGACGGCCGCCTCTACGACCACGGCGAGGCGGTCGAGCGCGTCGCGGCCGCAGTCGCCGCAGCGCGCTCCGTCGGTTTCCCCTTCACGCTCACCGCGCGCGCCGAGAACCACATCCGGGGCAATCCCGACCTCGACGACACGATCGTCCGCCTGCAGGCATTCGCCGGGGCTGGCGCGGACGTCCTCTACGCCCCAGGCCTCCAAGGCATCGAGGACATCCGGGCCCTCTGCGGCGCCGTCGAGAAGCCGGTGAACGTGCTCGCCCGGCCGAGCCTGACGTTTCAGGAGATCGCCGGCGCCGGAGCGGCGCGCGTCAGCGTCGGTGGGTCGCTCACGTGGGCGGCTGTGCATGCCCTCGTCGAGGCGGCGACTGCGATCCGCGACCGCGGCGACTTCTCGCTGCTCGGCACGAGCCCGCCTCCGGACTGGCTATCGCCCGCTTAAAGCGGGAGGGCGGCTTCCCTTGGAAATGCCGCCCTCGCCGTGACCCGGGGTTAATCCGGTCAGGCGAGGAAACGGCAGAAGGTGCCGCCCGGGCGATCCCTGAAACGAGGGAAAGCTGCACGGCTCTGAGATCACGCGCTCGCGGGTAGGATCGAGGAAAAGCGAGCGAAAGGGCAGGAGAGATGGAATGTGACGTCGCCGTCCTCGGCGGTGGGTCGGGTGGCTATCCGGCCGCGATCCGGGCGGCCCAGCTCGGTGCAAGCGTCGTCTGCGTCGAGCGGGAGCCCGAGCTCGGAGGCACCTGTCTCCGGGTGGGCTGCATCCCGACCAAGGCCTGGGTGCAGACGGCCTTTGCACTCAAAGAGGCCAACGAGACCTTCGAGAAGCTGGGCGTGAAGGTCGGACCGCCGGAGCTCGACTTCGGCGCCGCGCAGCAGTGGAAGGAGGGCATCGTCAAGCAGCTGACCGGCGGCGTGGCGATGCTCTTCAAGGCGAACGGCATCGAGTGGGTCAAAGGCACCGGCCGCTTCAAGGACGCGAACACGCTCGCGGTCGAAGGTGGGGAGGAGATCACGTTCAAGAGCGCCGTCGTGGCGACGGGCTCCTCACCTCTTTGGCCGCCGATCGAAGGCCTCGACTCAGAGCGCTGTGTCGATTCGACCGGGCTCCTCGCCCAGGCAGAGGTGCCGAGGCGAATCGTCGTCCTCGGCGGAGGGATCATCGGCTGCGAGTTCGCCTCGGCGCTGGAGCGCTTCGGGAGCGAGGTTTCGATCGTCGAGATGCTGTCCAAGCTGATCCCGATGGAGGATGAGGACGCCTCCAAGGAGCTCGCGAAGCAGTTCAAGAAGCGCGGTATCGAGCTCTACCTGGAGACGCAATGCGACAAGGTCGAGGAGACCGGTGACGGGCTCCGCGTGCACTTCGGCGGCGAAACGAAGGACTGCGATCTCATGCTGGTCGCGACCGGCCGTGGGCCCAACGTCGAAGGTCTCGGCCTGGAGGAGATCGGCGTCGAGTTCGACCGCAAGAAGGGCATCGCCGCCGACGAGCACCGACGGACCACAGTCCCCCACATCTATGCGACCGGCGATTGCGCCGGCTACTGGCAGCTCGCGCACACGGCGTTCAGGGAGGCCGAGGTCGCCGCCGAGAACGCGATGGGCCACGAGGCCGTCGTCGACAACCGGGGCGTGCCGCGCCCGATCTTCACGGATCCCGAGATCGCGAGTGTGGGCCTTACCGAGCAGGAAGCCCGCGAGCAATACGGCGACGACGTCGTCACGGGCTCGTTCCCGTGGGTCGCGAACGGCCGAGCGCTCATGCAGAACGAGACCACCGGCTGGGTGAAGACCATTCACGAGTCGCGCTACGGCGAACTGCTCGGCATGGTCATGGTCGGAGCGCATGTGACCGACCTGATCGAGGCCGGCGTGGTCGCTCTCGACGCGGAGGCGACGATTGAGACCGTCGCCGACGGGATGACTGCGCATCCGACGCTGTCCGAGGCGATCAAGGAGGCCGGCCTGGTCGCGCTCGGGCGTCCGATCCACGTTGCGACCCGCAGACGCGCTGCGGCGCAGGCCTGAGAAGGGAGGAGCGAGATGGTGGTGTTCAACAAGCGCAACGCCTTCGTCGGCTGGCTCGTGATCGCGATGGCCAAGCCGCTGGCGAAGCAGAAGGCTGCGATGGCAGCGCGTCGGACGACGAGCAAGCGAGGCGGCATCGTCGCCGCGTCGCTCGCAGCCGCCGGGGCGACTGCAGCTGGCCTCATGTTCTGGAAGAAGCGCCACTCGGACGACACGGACGAAACCCCCTCCGAGAGCTGACCTCCGACACCCTTGTCGTCGGGGCCGGGGTCGCCGGGTGCTCGGCGGCCACGTTTCTCGCGCGCTCCGGCGCGCGCGTCACCGTGGTGGACGCCGGCGGGATCGGGGGCGGCGCGTCCGGGCGAAACGGCGGCTTCCTCTTCCGTCAGCCGCTCGGGTGGGTCAACGACCTCCTCGCCGAGTCGCTCGCGATCTACGACGAGCTCGCCGAGGACTGGACCGGTCCCGTTCGACTTGCGACCGTGGCCGATGCTCGTCCTCGCCGTCGAGGAGGAGGAGCTCGAGGCGGCGCGTGCCTATGCCGAGGCCGTCGGCGGTAAGGAGGTGGACCTGCGCGAGGATCCGTGGTTCGCCGACGATCTCGCGGGCGGGTTCGTCGTCGAAGGCGGGCGGACGCTGGACGCGATGGGCGTCACGACCGCGCTCGCGGAGGCCGCGCGCAGGGAGGCTGTCGAGTTTCGTCTTGGTTGCGAGGCGAAGCGTGTCCTCGTGTCGGACGGCCGGGTCACCGGCCTCGCCACCGACGAGGGCGTGCTCCGCTGCGAGCGCGTCGTGATCGCGACCGGGCCGCGAATGCGCTGGCTCCTGCGGACCGCACGCGCCGACCTGCCGCTCACCGCCTCGCGCGGCTGGCTCCTGGAGACCGGCCGCGTCGAGCAGCCGCCGTACGCGATCGAGCAGGCGCTCTGGCCCGTGCAGGACGAGATGTCTTCTGTCGCCGGCTCGCCGACGATGCGCGACGTCGCCGCAGGGGCCGCGGAAGAGCCGGGGATCGTGTCGCTCCTCCTCGGCGGCCGGCCGGCCGGTCACTGCCTCGTCGGTACGTCGCTCCGCCGCTCCCTCCTGGACGAGCCCGAGGGGCCCGAGACCGTCCGGCGCCTCGCCGAGCGCGCGGCGCGCGTGTCGCCCGTTCTCAGGGACGTGCCCGTGGTCGCAGCCTGGTCGGGCCGCCGTGCCCACACCCCCGACGGCCTGCCGGTCGTCGGCGCGTTGCCCGGGATCGAGGGGCTCGTCGTCGCCGGCGGCTTCTCGTCGATCGGGATGGTCACCGCCCCGGCCGCGTGCAAGCGCCTCGCCGCAGGCGACACCGCGCTCTTCGAGCCCACGCGGTTCGCCGCCGACTAAGCTAGACCGCATGGATCCTCTCATCGCGCCCATCGAGGGCGCAGACCACAGGGAGGTGGGCGGCGCCGAGATCGACAGCGCACGGGCCGGCAACGGCCGGGTCAAGCGCGTCGTCTACCCGCCAGGATTTCGCTGGTCGACGCACATGCGGCCCAACGTCGAGACCGATCTCTGCATGCACGCGCACGTGGGCTTCCTCGCGCGCGGGCACATCGCGGGCGAGTACAGCGACGGCTGCCAGTTCGAGTTCGTCGCTCCGCAGGTCGTGACGATCGAGCCCGGCCACGACGCCTGGGTCGTCGGAGACGAGGCGGCGGTCCTGATCCAGTTCGACTCGGAGGAGGGCACGGCGCGCCGCTTCGGCCTTCCCGCGGAGCACCGCCACTAGCGCGGCTCCGTGTTCAACTCACTCACGCAGTACGTCTCGGGCTCGCCCTGGACGTATGCCTTCATCTTCGCGGTCGCGGCGCTCGACGTGATCATCCCGCTCGTTCCCAGCGAGACCTCGGTGATCCTGGCGGGAGTCCTCTCGGCGAGCGGGGACCTGATGATCTGGCTGGTTATCCTCTGCGCCGCTGCGGGAGCGATCGTCGGCGACAACATCGTCTTCTTCATCGGGCGGAGCGCGGGCCCCTGGATCGAGGAGCGCTTCTTCAAGGGTGAGCGGCACAAGCGCATCGAGTGGGCCGAGGACCAGATCCAGCGGCGCGGCGGATACCTCATCCTGATCGCGCGCTTCATTCCTGCTGGGCGCACCGCGGTTACGCTCTCCTGCGGGCTCCTCGAGATGCGCTGGCACCGCTTCATCCGCTACGACATCGCCGCGGGAGTGTTGTGGGCGTGCTACGCCGCTCTGCTCGGCTACTTCGGCGGGAAGGCGTTCGAGGAGCAGCCGTTCAAGGGCTTCCTGGTCGCATTCGGGATCGCGCTCGCCATCACGGGCCTGGTCGAGCTTTACCGCTGGTTGAGGAAGCGCGGTGTCCTCGCTCGCGGCTGAGCTCGAAGCGGCCGCGCTGATCGGCGCCGAGGGTGGAGGCGTCTCTCGTTTCGCCTGGACACCCGAACTCGCGGAGGCGAACGCCTGGCTCATGTCCCGGCTCGAGGAGCTCGGTCTCGAGGCAGAGCTCGACCCGGCCGGCAACGTGCTCGGCCGCTGGAATGCCGGGGAGGGGAAGGCCGTTCTGGTCGGCTCCCACCTCGACACCGTGCCCCGGGGCGGACGCTACGACGGCGCGCTCGGCGTCCTCGCCGCGGTCGACGCTGTGCGGGCGCTCCGCTCCGACGGGGTCGAGCCAAGACGGCCGCTCTGGGTGGTCTCCTTCAATGACGAGGAGGGCAGCGCGTTCCAGACCGGGATGCTCGGGAGCCGCGCTTTCTGCGGCGAGCTCGACCTGGAGGATTGGCGGCGGCGCGGCGTCGCCGACGCGATGTCACGCGCCGGCTTCGACTTCGAGCGCCTGCCCGAGGCGCGCGGCGTCGAAGGCGTCGGGGCCTATCTCGAGCTCCACATCGAGCAGGGGCCCGTGCTTGAGGAGAGCGAGGAGGATCTCGGGGTCGTGACGGCGATCACCGGATTGCTCGGGTTCCGCATCCGGTTCCTCGGAGCGGCCAACCATGCGGGCACGACGCCGATGGAGTCTCGGCGCGACGCGCTCGCCGGTGCGGCTCGGGTCGTCCTCGCGCTCAGGGAAGAGGCACGCATGCGCACTGGGATGACCGCGAACGTCGGCAAGCTCCTCGTGGAGCCCGGCGGCTTCAACGTCGTCCCCGCCCTGGCGGAGTTCACCGTGGACGTGCGCTCCCCGACCCCGGAAGGGTTCGAGCGGGTCGAGGCATTCGTACGCGAGACCGTGAAGCGGGTCGCGGACGAGGAGGAGCTCGGCGTCGAGGTCTCCGCCACTCACCGCAAGCCGCCCGTCGCCCTCGACCAAGATCTTCAGGACGCCCTCGCCGCCGCAGCGCAGGAGGAGGGTGCGTCCTACCGCCGCATGGCGAGCGGAGCCGGGCACGACGCGATGGTGCTGGCCCACCACGTCCCTGCCGCGATGCTCTTCGTTCCCAGCCGGGGCGGCATCAGCCACTCCCCGGACGAGTACACGCCGCCGGAGCAGTGCGAGCTCGGCGCACGTGTGCTCACCCGTGCGGTGCGCTCCCTCGTCGCCTGAGAATCACTCGAACGAGTGAAGCCGGGCCCACGCTCGCCGTCCTAGGCTCCGTCGGAGAGGGTGAACGCCGCATATCAGCACCGGTCGCTTGTCCTGGGCTGCGCGATCGCGGGCTTCGCGCTCGTGTTCGCAGCGTTCGTCCTCTTCGAGGTTCCGGGCCTCGGGATCGCGCACCTCTTCTACCTTCCGGTCGCCGCGCTCGCACTGACCGGCGGGGTTCGGCGCGGGGTCCTCGCGGGCGCCCTCGCCGTCACGCTCTTCACGGCCGGGGTCATCGTGAACCCGAACATCTCGCCGTCGGAACTCCTGACGCTCTCGACCCCGCTTCGCTTCCTCACGTACGCGACCATGGGCGGACTGCTCGGGTGGTTCGCGGCGCGCGACCGTGAGCTGGTCGAGCGGCTGCGCGTCCTCGCCGAGCGCGACTTCCTCACAGGCCTTCCCAACACGCGCGCCTTCGAGGCCGCGATCGCCCGCCGCCTCGAGGCCGGCACACCGTTCGCCCTGCTCCTCGGCGACATGGACGGCCTCAAGGCGATCAACGACTCGCAAGGCCACGCGGAGGGAAACGACGCTCTTCGGCGGCTCGCGCTCATGCTCGGCAGCAGCCTTCGTCCCGAGGACGAGGTCGCCCGGGTCGGCGGCGACGAGTTCGCCGTGCTGACCGTGCTCGGCCGGACGGACGAGGCCGCTGCGCTCGCGGCGAAGCTCGAAGGGGTCATGGCGCACCAGGGCGGCCCGATCACCTTCGGCTGGGCAATCTTCCCGAGCGACGGTGAGAACGCGCTCTCGCTCTACCGGGCGGCCGACGAGCGGCTCTATGCGCGAAAGATCGTGCGCGGCGAACGCGCCGCGCGGGGCCTTTATCCGGTGATCGCCTAGGGCTGGCGCCCTAGTGGTGGCAGTGGCAGACGGGCTCGCCGAGATGGCGGCGCTCGAGCTTCAGCCCGCAGTCCCGGCATGTGGGCGGGAGCTTCTGGGCGAACACGAGGACCGCGCGCGCGATCGTCATCCAGCTGAGTGTGATGAGGAGAAGCGCGAGCGGGACGTCCCGGGGCAGCATGTCCTCCGTATCGGAAGAAGCCGTCTGATCCCTTAGCGTCCGGGGCTACAATGAGCCTCATGGGCGTGGTCGCCATCGTGCTACTCGCTTGCGCCTTCGTTCTCGTCGCGGGGGTGGAATGGCCGAGGATCTCTTCCAAGGTCGGGCGTGACGCTCGCGCCGGTCGCAAGCGCGCGCGGCGCAAGGAGGCGCTGACGCTGATCGACGGCGAGGCCGAGGCGCCCGACGACGACTTCCAGGCGAGCGTCGAGCGCGACCTGGCGAGCCTGCCCGTGCTCGAAGAGCACGGCGACGACCGCTCGTCCCGTCAGTAGGCCCGAAGCCGCCTCGGTACAATCGCCGCACCGCGCGGATGTGGCGGAATTGGTAGACGCGCACGGTTCAGGTCCGTGTGGGCGCAAGCCCGTGGAGGTTCAAGTCCTCTCATCCGCATGAAGAGAAAACCCCCTGCGCAGAGGGGGTTTTCGTCTTTCAGCGGGTCGGGCGGCGTGGCCCGAACATGGCCTAAACGTTCAGGCTTCCCACGGCGGGGCGGGCCTCGTAGGCGTCGAGCAGGATCCGTTCCTGCTCCTCCGCATCGGGCGCGAGATGCCCGTAGGTCAGGTCGATCATCTGGAGCGACGTGCCCATCCGCCGCGAGAGCGCGAACAGCGAAACGGATCCATCGGGAACATCACCGTTTCTCGATCCGTACTTCTCCGTAGCTCCCGTCACTCCCCAGAAGCTCCCGCGAGTCCCGTCGCCATTCGGCCGCTGGGGCGGAAGCCTAGAAAGCTCGGTGGCGAACTGGCCGGCCCGAGCCCGGCACCGGCGCTAGAGGTAGCGGGTGGGCACCGGCGGCAGCGGGCCAGCAGGGTCGATCCCGTGCAGGTCGGCGACGTTCTCCACGAACCACCGATCGAATTCGTGGTCGGACGAGACCACGTCCGCAGTGAAGCTGTCACTGCCGGGCCCCTCCTGGACGACGACCACGAGGAAGTTGCCGTCGGGGGTCGGTTGCAAGTAGGCCTGGTGCTCCGTCAGTCCGAGCCGATCGTTCATGTCGTCGAACTCTGCCTTGCGCGGCCCCTTCAACTGCTCCGCCCAGTTCTCCCAGGCAGCGAGCTTGTCTGCCGCGAGTGGTACCGCCATTGCGGGCATAGCCTTCCTTTCCTCGACGGAGTTCGGGCGGCCACTATCCCGTGATGGTCGCGGAGCGTCAAGCTGCAATGCGCGCGACCGCGGAGCCAGCGCCGTCGTCGCTCGGCTGCTCGGGCGGAAGCCCTTCAGCCGAGAAGGAAGGCGAGCGCAATCAGCGCAAGTCCAAGCAGCTCGAGTGCGAGATCCGTGCGCGCTTCGGGCCTGAGCCTCAGGGTTGGCCTCTTACCTCGCGTGCGACAAGCCGACGGTCAAGTCCTTCTTGCGGCTTCGCCGCACCCACCTCGGTGACAACCCACTCTCGACCATGCACCGTGATCGTCTCACCGGGCGCGAACTCACGGGACAGACTGACGCGCAGGTCTTGAGAACGAAAAATGCCCTCGACCTCGAGCATCATGTCGTAGGTCAATTGTCCTTCCACGGGCTGCCACTGAGTCTTCCCTTCTACGACCCGATTAGGGAGTCCGAGTGGTGAAGATGTTGAAACGGGGAGGGAAATCCGGCGACTGAGTCATCCCGGAGTGACCCTGCGTGGAGCTCAAACGCTTGCGCACTCTCGCGCTCGCGGCGCAGCCGCTTATGAAAGCGCCGCGGCCAAGTTAGAACCTGCATGCTTCCTCGCGCAGCGGAGTGTTTCTGCTCCGCTGTCGATGCTTCCACCTGCGCAAGATGGGGGCATCCGTGAATGTCCCGGCTCGCAGCTCAGGGCATCCGCGGACGCGGACCCGGGGTGCCATGCGCCTCCTTCCGCGGTCCTGGACCTCGATGGAAGGTCGATCAGAACGCGTAGACGAGGAGGACGGCAGCGGTCGCGAGGACGGCCGCACACATCGCAGCGAGCTCGGCGGTCCGGTCTCGGCGACCGATCAGCGTGTATGCAAGCCACACCCACATCGCCGCGAGCTGGCTCAGGACGTCGAGGTGAACGTCCAGCACGTTCTTTGCGATGACCGCCTCTGCGAGCAGGCAGGCGGCGGCGATCAGAGCGACCCGGACCTCCGAGTGCTGCAGGACGCCGGGTAGGTGGAGCCGATGCAGCGCCCCGGGGGAGTGGCCTGTGGTTGGCGTGCTCATGGGACCTCCCTTCGGAACGATTCTCCCGCCGGGCGGCGTCGAGCGAATCGGAGCGTCTTCTGATCCGGCCTTCGGCGAAATGCTGATTGTCGCGTTCGACTGCGACGCCGTCTGACCCGGTTCTCTACCCTGGGGGAGCGGCTAACTCGGCCCCCCAGTCGACCGCCGCCCCGGTCATCACGTCTATTACCTCGATTCGGTCACGCATTCGTACCCTTTTGCGGGTTGAGGCGGCTGGCTAACGGGACGATGGTGCAAAGCATGCGAGGGTTCATCGACCTGTGCCGGTCCAGGAACGGCAAGATCGCGCTCAACGTCGCGTCTGCCGTGCTCTGCACCGCGGTCGCCGTCCTGGCCGCGCGGCATTTCGCCGCGACCGGCTGGCCCCTCGCAAACGCGGACTTTCAGCTCGTGGGTGCCGCGGGCGGCTTCTTCCTCCTCTCGTACGCGTTCAAGACCTTCGGCTGGCATCGTCTCTTCGCGCCCTCGCAGCGCCCGCACAAGATGGCGCTCGCGGCCGCGGGCGGGGCCGCGGCCGTCGGGGGCGCCGCGCTCCCTGGTCGCTTCGATGACGTCGTCCGCGTCGCCGTTGTCCGCCGCTTCGGGGCAAGCGATTCCTGCGTCGGCACCGTCTGCCTCTCACTCTTCATGCTCGGCCTGATCGACACGGCCGCCCTCACTCCGCTCGCTTCCTCGGCTGCGGCGACGTCGGACGGCTCCATCGCCGTTCGCGCGGGCATGGGCGTCGTCGCCGCCGCGGGCCTCGCCGCCGCGATCATCATCTCCGTCCTTCCGCGCCTCGTCGCGAGCGGCCGGTTCATCCGCTTCCGTGTCGCCCGCTGGCTCGCGGAGCGGACGACGTCCCCGCGTGAGGCGTGGAAGGCATGGGTCTTCGTCCTCGCCTCGTGGGTCGCCCGGGCGGTCGGCCTCTTCTTCCTGCTCGCGGCGCTCGGCGTGAGCGTCTCGTTCCCGCTCGCCGTGGCGTTCCTCGTCGCCGCGGCTGCCTCCGCCGCTCTTCCGATCGCTCCGGCCGGCGCGGCCACCCAGGCCGGCGCGGGGGCCGCGATTCTCGTCGCGAGCGGCATCGGCACGTCGCAGGCGGTCGCCTTCGCTGTTGCAGCCCAGGCGATCCTGCTCGCCGTCGCAGCCGTCGTGCTCGTCACCGCCGCGGTATGGGGAACGGCCCAGCGTCTCCGCCCCCGCCTGACCCGCGCCGTCTAGCCGGGCAGCGCCTCGAGAACCTCTTCGGCGTGGCCCTCGGGCTTCACGCCGTACATCGCGCGCGCAACGTTCCCCTCTGCGTCGATGACGAAGGTGGAGCGCTTGATGCCCATCCGCTTCTTGCCGTACATGTTCTTCTCGACCCAGACTCCGTAGTCCTCGGCGACGCCGTGCTCGGGATCGGCGAGCAGCGTGAACGGGAGCGAGTACTTCTCCTTGAAGCGAACGTGCGAGGTCTTGTCGTCCGGGCTCACCCCGAGGACGACCGCCCCGCGCTGGCGGAAGCGCGAGTACTCGTCGCGGAACTCACACGCCTCCGTCGTACAGCCGGGCGTGTCATCTTTGGGATAAAAATACAGTACAATCGGAGAACCCCTCAAGGAGGAGAGCGTGATGGGCTCTCCCGAATCGGCGGTCAAGGTGAAGTCTGGGGCTCGGTCCCCTTCTCGAAGCGGCAAGGCAACCTCCAAGCGTCGCGCCGTAGGCATCGTCCGCGTCAGTCGCCGTGGCGGCCGCGCGGGCCAGAGCTACGTCTCTCCCACTGAACAGGAGGAGCGTATCCGTGCCGCCTGCAAGCGGGAGGGCCTGAGGCTGCTCGCCATCTTGCCGGAGGAGGACGTCTCGGGTGGAGCGCCGCTCGAGCGCCGGCCGGGCCTCAGTCGCGCCGTGGGACTCATCGAGGCGCACAAGGCAGACGTGGTCGTTGCTGCCTACTTCGATCGGTTCTTTCGCGGCCTTAGCGTCCAGGCCGAGGTCGTGGAGCGGGTCGAGCGGGCGGGAGGTTCGATTCTCGCCGTCGATGTCGGTCAACTCACGAATGGAAGCGCCGGTCAGTGGCTCAGCGGCACCATGCTTGGCGCCGTTGCCGAATACCACCGCCGCGCCACGGCGGAACGGACGCGGGAAGCGAAGGAGCGCGCTGTCGCTCGCGGAGTCGCGCCCTTCCCGAATCTCCCTTTCTGGCTGGGACGCCGTGACGACGCGGCGATCGAGCACGATCCCGCCGGAGCCCTGATCGCGCGTGACGCAATCGAGCTTCGGCTCTCGGGCGCGACCATCATGGGTGTGCGCGCCTTCCTCGCTGAGCGCGGCGTCGAGCTCTCGTTCAACGGCGTCCGAACGTTCCTCACGTCGCGCCTCCTCCTCGGCGAGCTTCATTTCGGTGCGCAATCGAATCTCGACGCCTTTCCCGAGCTCATCGACGCGGCGACGTACAACCGCCTGCAGCATCTCAGCGTCCCGCGCGGTCGCCGGCCGAAGTCCGAGCGGCTGCTCGCGCGCCTGGGCGTTCTCCGCTGCGCTACCTGCGGCAGTCGGATGGTTGTTGGCTTCCGAACGACGCGAGCTGGAAAGCGATACGAGCACTACCGCTGTCCTCCCGTCGGTGACTGTCCGCAGCGCGTGACTGTCGCCGCCGACATGGTCGAGCAGGCCGTCGAGCGGGAGACGCGGCGACTCCTTGCGGGTATGAAGGGGAAGGCAAGCGCGCGCACCGGGGCCAGGGAAGCGGCACGAGCGGCCGAGCGAGCGCAGGCCGAGCTCGACTCAGCCACCCGCACTCTCATCGGCGCAGGCCTCGAAAACGAAGCGGCGGCTATCGAGAGGCTGCAGGAGCTCAGGGAGGCTCGAGACGCCGCGGCCGAGAAGGCGGAAGAACTAGACACGTTCTACGCCTCCCTCGTCATCGACGCCGATCGGGACTGGGACCTCATGAACCTGGACGAGCGCCGCGCTCTCCTCAAGGCCGTGCTTTCGAGCGTCACTGTCGCGCCCGGTCGCGGCCTCGAGCGCCTGACGTTTGAGGCGCGCGTCCAGTAGTCGCCGCGCGGCGCGGTCAAGGATCCGCTGAACCTCTGAGCGTGCGGCGGGCGTCATGCAGCGACCGCCGCTCTGGTCGGCGTGGTGACGAGCTCGACGGCGGCGATGTGGCTACAACTGCGCCACGCTGGGCAACTACAGGCCCAGCGCCCTTCGGCATCGCAGGCGACGACCCAACGGCCGCTGTCCCCCTGAACAATCGCGGCGACCTTCGCCCCGTCGGCCCGCTGAACGTGGACGGTGCCCGTGGCGAGCAGGCGTAGAGCCTTTTCGGCGACGCTCTCCCTCATGCGACCCGCTCCCGTCCTCAGCGGCCTCGAGCACGAAGTGCCGAAGAACGAGCGCCACGCCGCCCAGATCAAGGCGTCGAAAGAGATCTTCGAAGCCGAGCGCGACCGCATGCTCAAGGAGGAACGAGAGCGGCTCGAGCGCGAGCACAAGGCCCGCCTCGAGGCCGCGAAGCGAGGCGCGGGGCGATGAATCGAGGCCGAGTCTACGGCCGCCCGCGAGTGTGCTCTCGGCGCCAGGCGAGCATGCGGTGAAAGATGCCTTGATTCTCAACCCTTGGAAGTCGACCGCGAAGAAACTCGAGTTGGCGCTCGGAAAGCTCACTGGCGTCCTTGGCCGGGTATGCGACGAAGGGCGGGTCCGCACTCACGCGAACGGCCTCGATGAGGTCATTCGGACTCGCGTCCCTGAAGACGTATGCGTTTGCTCCTGCGGCGAGTGCTCGATCGACGTCCACACGGTTCTCTTCGCTCGAGGCGGGACCGAGGACGACGACACGCGTCGATACATCAGATTCGACGATCTCCCGCGTCAACTCGACCCCGTCAACATCCGGCAGCTGCGCGTCCGTGACAACGACATCGGGGCGAAGAGCCTCGAGAAGCTGGCGCGCCGCTCCGCCCGATTCCGCCTCGCCGACCACATTGATCCCTCGCTCCCTGAGCATGACTCCGAGCGCCTTCCTGGAGAGCTCATGATCGTCGATGAGGACGACTGTCGGAGCGCCGAGTTCTGGATTGGCCATCGGGGTGGATGGTAACGGGAGCGAACAGTCCGTCTGGCCCTTGCGCCTCAGCACAGGGGGGCGGGTTACGGGCAAGGCGAAGACGAGCGTGTACCACGCCAACGCTCTGTGAGAAAAGTCCACTGCGCGAAAAGAGCGGGGGTAGATGAGCGAGCGTGAGCGTTATCGCTATCGACAGCCCGAGCGAAAGCACTGTGCTCGTTGTGGCGGGTACCTCCCGTTCGCCGACTTCCGCCCACAGCCACGGAATGCCTACTACGGGCTCCACTCTTGGTGTCGGCGCTGCAGCGCATCCTACGACCGCGAATGGCGGGAGCGTCACCGCGATCAGGTCGAGGCGTACAACATCAGTCGCCGAAAGCCGCCGGTGCGCCACGAGTGCTCCGAGTGCGGCGCTGAGTTCTTCGCCCAGCCCAACAAGCTCACCTGCTCCGATCGCTGCAACCGCGTACGCTGGCGCCGGCTCAATCCCGAGAAGCAGCGGGAGCGCGAGCGGCGCAAAGCTGCCTACCGGCGCGAGCGGATCGCGGCCGGGAAGCGTTAGGGCTTTCGCCCGGGCAGACGATGCAGACCCCGACGCTGTTCGGGCTGCGCGTCCGGTTCGTCGCGTTCGGACTCGTCACGAATCCCAATCTCGATCTTCAGGGCCGTCCTGAAGAGTGAAAGCGCCGTACGGATCTCAGCGGGCTCCGCCTCTGGATTCTGGAGCGCCTTCCGCGCAGCTTGGTACTGGCCCATGCTCTTGCGGGAGAGGAGGAGGCCCGAGCCTTCCTCGTAGTACCAGGCAGTCAGTTTTCGCGCGCGCTGCTGGCGCTCCCCGAGTGGCAAGTCCAACGGCGCTTCCTCTGATCCATACTCCGTCAGAGGCAGGAGCTGCCCGAAAGCCAAGAGCTGGCGTTCGAGGAGTGCGCCGGCACGGGAGAGGGCAAGCTCCTGCTCAAATGGTCTTCGAGCCTTGATCGTCGCGTACGCTCCGATGCCAGCGCCGACGAGCGCCGCTCCGGCGCTCACGAGAGACGTTGCGAGCTCAGGCACGGTGCGACCCTACTGCGCCTTCCGGCCGAGCAGCCGAGCGACGACGGCGCGTAGGAGCGTCCGCGGGGAGCGTTGAGCTCCTTGTGCGCGATGCACGGCTTTTGGCTAGGTCGCCCGAACAGCGCGGAACAGCCGTACCGGCTCGGGTATTCCCTTCAGCTCTACGACTCCGAGTTCTTCGAATGCGGTCCCGGCGGGCGCCCCCAATTCGGCAACCGCCTCGCTGAGAAGCACCTCGCTCGGACGCGCATAGTCGGTGATCCGGGACGCCATGTTCACGGCGCGGCCGAAGTAGTCGCCGTCGCGGAAGACAACAGGTCCGGACGTGATTCCGACTCGGGCGGGTGGTAGGCCGGCCATAGGGGTCGCGTCGACAAGGTCAAGCGCCGCCGTAACCGCTTCACCCGGCTCGCGGAAGTGGAGCATCACGCCATCGCCAAGCGATTTCACCGCCCGCCCATGGCGCGATGCCGCAGACCCTTGCACCAGATCGGAAAGCCGCACTGCGATCTTGGCGGCCTCCTCGTCACCCTTCGCTCCCGCGAGCCTTGTGAACCCGGAGAGATCGAGGAACGCAATCGCGGGAGGAAGGAGATCGCGGCGACGGCCGATCCCCGTCTCCTCCATTACGCGTTCGATGCTCTCGACTATGTTGCGGTGCATCACCGCCTCTAGATGTCGACGAATAAGCCAGCCGGCCATCCGGTTCGTCGCGACAAAGGGTCCGCCCCCTCGCATCTGAAGCGGTCCGGGTCCGGTCGAGGACCGGATCATTGCCGGCAGTAGCTCCTCCCGCATCAGGAAGTTCACCGACTCGACCAGCCGCCGGATTCCATCGCCGCAAAGACGGGCAGCGCGGAGGAGAAAATCGTCACCAAGGCCGAGGTCGCGCGCATCGAACACGAGAAGGAACTCGCGCAGGAACTCGAGGTCGTCTGCTCGCAGTCGATCGTCGTCATCGGGCTGCGGCAGATTCAGCTGCGTGTAAACACGGCGGAGGAGGTCGGGGTCTCGGCCGAGCTCGGCGGCAAATTCGGCGAACGTCGTGTCCGAGGCAGAAACAGGTTCGCCGAACGCAGCTTCGAGGTTCGGGAAGGTGACATGTCCCTCGGCGACGAGTCGCCCAAGATCCTCGACCGCCAGCCCGGAGTCGACGAACGCGTCGGCGATTCGAATCCGCTGGACATCAATCGGGCGGAACCTGTCCGCATCGCTTGGCTGCACAACGCCGACTTCAACCAGCCGCTTCAGTCGTTCGAGACTCACGCCCGCCCGCTCGGCGAGTTCAGCGTCTGTCAGCCCGTCGGGTTTGGTGTTCATTTCGGCGTGCTCGTGCTCCGGCCTATGAGACGGGCGACGACGGCGCGGAGGAGCTTCCTAGGCGAGCGGCGGCCGTTGTCGAGGGCGAAGCGGCCGAGAAACTGCTGTTCCATGCTGAGCTACAAGCCGCCGCCGAGACCGGTGTTTCGCATCGGACCCGGGACCTTGCTCTGACCGCGTGACCGCTCTGAGTCTTGCTCGGCAGCTCGCAGCTCCTGAACGGCGCGAATACGATTCGCCTCCTGCTCGCGCATCTCTTCGTCGCTAAGCCTTTTGCGGTGGACGAACTTGGGAAGCTTCATACCGCTCAGCATACGGCGCAAGAACTGCGACTCGTACGTACCGCGCGCCCAGGGCCCGCGCGAGCAGCCGAGCGACGCCCGCGCTAACAGTGCGGCCGCTTCCCTCGGTCAGACGGGTCCGAACTCGCGCTCGGCGCAGGCCGGGCAGTAGACGACGACGAACCCTCCGTCGTCTCTGTCGGGTTCTGCGATGTAGGCCCGCCAGTCGGGCGTGTACTCGTCCGCCGTCGCGCCACACTCAACGCACTTCAGCATGGCGGACCTAGGTTGGCACGCAGACCTCGTCAAGGCCACAGGACCTTCGGCGGGGATTGGCGGCGATTTAAGAGCTTGGGGGCGCCCGGGAGATCGAGCGAGAGTGGACTCCCGGTCGGAGGCTTTCGCGCCCTTCGCAAACAGCTGGGCCGCCAGCTGGCTGCCCCGATCCCCCCGGCGCAGGCGGCAGCATAGTCCATCGGATTCGCCGATGGCGGTAATCCAAAGGGGGTATCGCCTGGCCGGTCGGTGTAACACGAGAGCCCATTCGGGCGATTCGGAGAATGAGAGCCGGGCCAGCCGACGAGCCTGCGGCCAAGCCCGCCGGCCCTTCGCCATTCGAGGGGAGAAGTAAATGGCTAGCCCGGCTCTCGACAACTCTATGCCCGCGCCCAGCGGACAAGCGCCTCGCAGGCACGTTCGCACGAGCGCCGGCGGCTCAGGAGGTCCGCCAACGCCGCCGCAGCGAGCCGGTTGGCAGGAATGGCTGCCAAGAGGGCGAGCACAGCCTGGTTCTCACGCAGGTCGACATTCGGCACCTCGTGGAGGAAGCGCATGTGCCAGCGGGCGGCGGCGCGGTCGTACTTCTCCGGCTCCTTGTCAGCAAGGAGGAGCGTCAGTTCGAGCGCCTCGGCAAGCCCGACGAACGAGAGCTCGGAGGCGGCCGACAGGGCCTCGGTGGCGTTCCCGCGATCGAGCGCACGGCGGAAGCGCATACAGGCCGAGCCCTGAGCGGTCACGAACGCATGTTCCCATAGTAGACATGAAGAACGGGCCCGAAGGCCCGCTCTTCCGTGCGCAGCGCCGCAGTGTTCTTAGGCGGTCTGCTCGCGATTGCTGTGGCGGGAAGCGAGGACTGCACCGCCGCCGAGGAGGACGAGCGCGAGAGCGAGGCCCGCCCCGATCCCGGCATCCTTCCAGTCGAAGCCGGCGGAGACGACCTGAGGCTCGCTGGTCACGCGGGGCTGCGTGCGGACGAACTCGATCTTGTCGCTCGAGGTTGCCCTCGGCTGCGCCCGGACGACTTCGATCTGGTCGCCCTTCGAGAGCGCGTAGTCGCTCGGCAGCGCGCGGGGCATGCCGTAGTCGGCGGCGACGACGTCGCTGCCGGTCGTGCGGTGCAGCGAGCGGACGACCTCGATCTGGTCGTTGCGAAGCTGCGCGTAGTAGCTCAGCAGCGCGCGCGGCACCGCGGACGGCGTCGCATCGTGCGGGCCGATTTGGGGGGCGTTTGCCTGGCTCTGGATGCCCTCGTCGACCTTCGCCTGCGCGACCGGCGCGGCGACGGCTGCGACGGCGAACCCGAGTGCGATCCGCTTGATCAGCCAGTTCCTTCTCCGATTGCTGCGCATCTCCCTGCTCCTTCCGATGACCCCTACTGATGCGCACTAGACGGAACCAGGGGCGTTCGTCTTCCACGGAGGCGAGCTGCCCCATAGATTCCTCCTCCCCCTGGAAGGGGTGAGCGCCCCGTATCTCGAGGCCCGACCGAGAGACGAACGCTGGAGGCAGCCTCTCGGCAAATCTCGCGCTCTGCGTCCGTCACACTTCACCGATCCCCCGCCGGATCTGGGACGCCGCTCGGGGTTCCGCCCGTTCTCGAGTCACGCACCGGTCGGTGAAGACCTTGCCCGTGCAGACCTTCGGAGCTCGGACGCCTTCCAGTTTGGTCGACGTCGCCTTCCACGGGGGAGGCTCTCGCAGGCGTTCTCGGTCGGAGCGGCACCGTCTAGGCACCACTCCAAAGGCGGCACGACCCTACTGCTAAACAGTTAGGTTCGTCTTTGTCTTTGGGTTAGAAGTAGACGACGGGGCTCCCGCGCAGCTCCGAGAGGCGCACGCGCTCCCCGGAGTCGCTCGCGAGCTCGAAGTCCGGCGCGGGCTTGCCTTCTTCGACCACGCTCCGAGTCTACGCAAGGCGAGGCTCGGCGCGCGGGACCGAGAGGTCGGCGTACCCGAGCTGGGCGGCGAACGACCCCGCGGCGGCCAGGACCGCCCGCTGTTCCGTCGGCTTCAACTCCGTGCGCCAGCGCGTGTCGAGCCTGACGTCTCCCGCGAAATCCCTGACCATGGCGTTCCCGATGATGTGGTGCTTCGACGGAAACCGGGGACCCTCGACGACGTTCTCCGGGTCGACCCCGAGGAACTCGAACAGCCTCTGCACCTCGGAGTGCGGGTTCAGGGCGAGGTCCTCGTAGCGGAGGAGGTGATACGGAGCGACCGCGCTCAACGACTGCATCCGACGATGAAGGTCGTTCCAGACCCAGGCCGACTCGAGGAGATCGCTCGCCCGTCCATGTCGCCGTTGAGAGAGCGCGAAGCCACGCGGGTCGCGCACGAGATGGATGATCCTGACGTCGTCCGAATGGCGGAGCTCGCGTCCCAGGAGGGCAGCCTTCCGCCAGCTCTTGTGGCCGTCCACGAAGACCGACGTCCCTTGCAAGTCGAGCACGAGCTCGTAGAGGGAGCGATTGGTTCGGACGAAGTCGTCGACGAGCTGTGGGCGGAGGTGCCAGGCTGCCGGCGCTGTGAGATCGGCGGTCTTCGCGGCGGTTCGTCCGACGGCCCGGTTGAACCGGGGGCTCGGCGAGAGGCGGATTCGGCTCCACTCGAATTGCCACCGCTTGAGCGGCCACGGAAGCACGGGGAGGAGAGTCGAGAGGTTGAACGACCCCGTGGGATCGAGCCGGAGGCGCACGGACTGCCAGAAGTCGCAGTCGGTCACGAGCTGTCCGCATGCGCACGCCATGCCGAACGAGCGAGAGGGAAACGAGCACTCGCCCAGCGCCGAGATCAGCGAATGGTTGTTCAGGAGCAGCGCGAGAAGCGTCGCACCCTGGTACGGAGGGGAAACGATGAATCCGACCCTCACGCGGCGGATGGTAACGCGATGCTCTCGTGCGCAGCCGGGGGTACCGACGGCCCGCATGGATGCGGTCCCGTGTCGTTGCAGCGCTAGGCTCCCGCCGGTGCTCGGACTGCATGAGCTCAATGCGGCGCTTGTGATCGCCGTCAACCTGCTCGCCTTCGCTTGGGGCGGGATCTACCTGCTGCGGAAGCGCTATCCGGGCCGCCTCTACGCCCATGCGCTCGCGCTCGGCCAGTCGCTCCTCATCGCGCAGGTCGCGCTCGGCTTGCTCCTCCTCTCCGACGGACGGCGCGCGCCCGACAAGCTCCACTACGCCTACGGAACCTTCGCGCTGCTAGCCGCCCTCTCGCCTTGGCTGTACGCCCCGCCCGTCCCCGCCCGTCGCCTGGCGTGGTTCGTCGGAGCTACCTTTCTGGCGACGGCGCTCGCCGTCCGCGCCTACACCACGGCGACATGAGCCGGATCAACCCGACCATCCGCGGCTTCGCGATCATCATCCTGATCGCGGTCGTCATCTGGATCCTCCAGCTCCAGACGGCCCTCGTCAGCCTCCTCCTGATCGCACGGATCGCGTTCTTCCTCGCGATCGCGTTCTTCCTTTACCTCGTCTGGCGCGAGCGGCGCGGTGACATCGCGATGTGGCAGCGAAGCTCGCAGGTGGCCTTCTACGGCGCGGTCGCCCTTGCCGTCGCGAACGTCGGCGCGGCGATCCTCAGCTCGTATCCGAGCGGAAGCCTCGAGGTGCTCGTGTTCATCCTCGTGCTCGCGGCCTGCGGCTACGCGGTTTTCCGAGTCTGGCGCCGCGAGCACACGTACGGCTACTGAGCCCGGCTCTCGCCGGGCCATTTCGTGCAAGTCGAGCGTCGGTGGGTGATGATCGGCGTGCTGTGGGAGAGCGCTCGAAGCGATTTGATTCGCCTGACGAGACGGTCGAGTTCCCTGGGATCGTCGAGGAGATCGTCGAGCTCGGGGATCTGACCGTGGCGAGAATCGTGCAACAGCCGGGCTGGCGGTGGTCCAACGACATGCGTTCCGTCGTCGAGGGCGAATGGTGTGAAGCTCACCACGTCGGGGTGAATCTCTCCGGCCGCCAGGGATTCCGACTGCGCGACGGCACGAGCCTGGAGATCGGCCCGGGCGAGGTGTATGACATCGCTCCGGGCCATGACGGCTTCACGGTCGGAGACGAGCCGGTCGTGGCCATCGAATGGTCCGGCCCGCGAACGTTTGGCGGGCTGCGGACCCGGGCGCAGAGCAGGATTCTCACCACGCTCGCCTTCACCGACCTGGTCGGATCGACGGAGGCGCTCGCCAGGCTTGGCGACGCCGCTTGGCGAGACATTCTCTCTCGGCACTACGAGTCGACCAGGTCGGTGCTCGAGCGTTTCGGAGGCCGGGAGGTCGCCACGACCGGTGACGGGATCCTGGCGACGTTCGCCGCACCGGCGAGCGCGATCCACGCCGTCGCGGAGCTTCGCCGGGCTGCTGCTCGAGACGGCCTGCGTATTCGCGGTGCCGTGCACGTCGGGGAGGTCGAGGTCGTCGCGGAGGGCGTCCGGGGGATCGCGGTGCACGAGGCTGCACGGATCCTCGACCAGGCCGAGCCCGATGAGATCCTCGTATCCGAGGAGGCGAAGAACTTCGCCGCGGCCGCCGGACTTGCGTTCGAGGCGCGCGGTGCCCGGGAGCTGAAGGGCCTTCCGCGACCCAGGGAATTGTTCGCCTACGTCTCGTCACGAGGCTAGTGGGCGGCGAGAAACCGCCGGAGCTCGGCGTTGAACCCGTCCGGCGCCGCGAGGTTCGCCTGGTGCCCGACCCCCGAAAGAAAGACGAGGGACGATCCGTGAATCGCGGCGTGGAGTGTCTCGGCGACCGGCCGCGCGGCGCGACCGTCGGCGTCGTCGTAGAGCAGCAGAGTCGGAACGGCGATCCGGCCGAGGACATCGCGAAGGTCGGCTTCAGCCATGGCGCGCGCCATCGTCCGGGCGTCGGCCGGATGGACGTCACGGATGATCACGGCCAGCACCTCGGGTGTGGATGGGGCGAGGGAATCCGCCCACTCGCAAACGAGCTCCTCATGGGGCAGCTCCAGGCTGCGCAGCGCCGCTTCCAGCCGGTCGCTTACCTCTTGCGGAGGAAGCGATCCCGCCCAGCCCGCATACGCCGAGGCAAGGACGAGCGTGCGCGGGAGCTCCGGGTCGAGCCGGTACAGCTCGAGTGCGAGCGTCGACCCGAACGAGAGCCCGACGACGTGCGGGCGATCGAGGCCGAACTCGCGCACGAAGGCGGACAGGCAAGCTGCGTAGTCGGCGATCCCGAACCCGTCGGGCGGATCGGACGACCCGTCGCACCCGGGCGCGTCCCAGGCGACGACGGTGAAGCCGTCTGCCAGCCGTCGATCCGGAGCTGGTCTCTCAGGAGACGACGCGGGCGGCGGCGCCGTCGAGCGAATCGAGGATCTCGCGGAGGTCCTGCGCGGTGCCGACGAAGATCGGCGTGTCGCGCTCCGTGTAGCGCGACGCCTCGGTCTCGCGCAGCGTCTTCATCAGCTGGAGGAAGTCCGACGGCTCCTCGCATTCGAACGCCGTCATGAACTCTTGGTCGTCGATCCCGAAGGAGTACGTCGTATGGTTCGTGATCGTGACGAAGCGGCTCCCGACGGCGGCGTGCTCCTGCATCGCGCGGCGTCTGTCGTCCATCGGGAGCGAGTACCACTCGCGCTTCTTCACGAAGGGGTAGACGACGAGGTACGGCGCGCCGCGTGGGACGACCCTGCGCGGGCGCTTGCTCTTCTGCTCGAAGTACTGCGACGGCTCGGCCGCGGCGAGGTAGGAGTAGGGCGTGAAGAGGAAGGGAGCCAGCGGCGTCCCGTTGAGGTCCGTTGTCAGCTCGCGGAGGTCGTCGTAGCGCTCCGTCAGCTTCCAGAGCATGAAGTCGACCTCGGGGCGGACGCCGACGAGGCTGTAGGAGCGAACATCCATGCGCTCCTGCCATGCGGCGACGACCTCGGCAAAGGCGTCCTTCCCGGCGGCTCGCTCCTCGATCGGAAGGCGCAGCCAGGCGGGATCCGCCTTGTACAGCGTGTACGCGACGTATTGCGTCGAGGTTTCCCCGGCCACGGCGCAATCGTAGCCTCTCACGTCACGCCTTTCGCCCTACCTTCGGAGGGGCGGGCCCGCTCGCACGCGGGCAGCGGAGCGGGCCCGCCCCGTTGGCGCGCGCAGGCAATCCGACTTGTGGCTAGTCGGCGACGGCGAGCGTCACGCCGGCTTCGGGCACCTGACGCACGCCGGTGGCCGAGGCGAAGAGACCTTCCTTCGACATGAGGAAGAGCTCCGGGATGATCTCCGCCCGCACCTCGCCGTTCGCAAAGACGCGGACGACCGAGCTCTGCGAGACGACGACGGCGATCGCGTTCGTCTGCCGGCTCACGGAGGCCGCGGCCGCGTGCCTCGTCCCGAGGCCGGGGAGGAAGTTCTCCGGCGCGCTCACGTCGACGTCCACGTAGCGGCCCGCCGAGACGAATACGCCGTCGTCGCGGACGACGAAGGCGCCGTCGAGCTGTGCGAGCTCCTTCACGGTCTCGCGGAACTCCGGACGCTCGACGTCGAGGAGGTCCTCGGAGTGCCCATAGAGCGGGTCGAGGAGGAGCGAGCGCGACTGGTCGAGGACGCTGTCGACGTCGCCGATCACGAAGAGGGTGCCGATCTTCCGGCCCTCGCGCCCCTCGCGGGCGAGCTCGACGGCGAGGTGGACGACGCTCTCGAGGGTCCGGCGGCGCTTCTCCGTGCAGCGTGTGCTGCGGCAGACGGAACCGTACGTGGCCTCGAGGAACTCGGGCTGGGCGTTGGCGGCCATGCTCTCGCTACAACGGCGGACGGGCATCCGTATTCCCCCCGGCTAGGCTGGGAGCGATGAGCGCAACCGTGGACAGCCGCACCGACCGCATCGAGGCGCAGCTCAAGAGCATGCCCGCGAAGCCGGGCGTCTACCTCTTCCGCGGGGCGAAGGACGAGATCCTCTACGTGGGCAAGGCGAAGTCCTTGCGCTCGCGCGTGCGCTCGTACTTCCGTGGCGGCGACTCGCGAGCGGGCCTGGAGAACCTTATCGAGCGGGTCGAGCGAATCGAGGTGATCGTGACGTCGAGCGAGGCGGAGGCCTTTCATCTCGAGCAGAACCTCATCCGCCGCCACAGGCCCCCGTTCAACGTGCGCCTGCGGGACGACAAGTCGTACCCGTACATCGCGGTCACCGTTGAGGACGACTTCCCACGCGTCATGTTCACGCGCGAGCGGCATCGACGCGGAGTCGTCTACTTCGGCCCGTACGCCAACGCGAAGAAAGTGCGCGAGACGCTCGACGTCCTCAACCGCGTCTTTCCGTACCGGCCCTGCGAGGGGCCGCAGCCGGGGCGCCACTCCGGGATCCCGTGCCTCGACTACCACATCGACCGCTGTCTGGCCCCGTGCGTCGGCTACGTGTCCAAGGAGGACTACCGGGAGATCGTCGAGCGCGTGATCGAGTTCCTGTCCGGCGAGACGAGGCCGATCCTGCGCGAGCTCGAGGCGAAGATGCGCGAGGCCGCCGAGGCCCAGGACTTCGAGGCGGCGGCCCGCTACCGGAACCGGCTCTTCTCGGTGCGCCACCTCGCCGAGCGGCAGGCGGCGGACAAGCGCGCGATCGGCACCGTCGACGTGATCGGGATCGCGGTGGGCGGGGACCACGCGGCGGTGCAGGTCTTCCCACTGCGCGGCGGGCGGCTCTCCGACCGGCACAGCTTCTTCCTGGAGAACGTCGCCGGCCAGGATCTCGACTCGCTGCTCGAGGCCTTCGCGCTCGAGTACTACGGGAGCGCGCCGAGCATCCCGCCGCAGATCATCGTGCCGCCGGAGACGCGCCCGAGCGGGGCGCTCTCGGAGTTCCTGTCGGAGCAGCGCGGCTCACGCGTCGAGGTTCGCCCGGCCCAACGCGGCGAGAAGCGCCGGCTCCAGGATCTCGCGCAACAGAACGCCGAGCTCGCGCTCGAGCACGACACCGCTGCAGAGCGAGCGCAAGCGCCTGCGCCGGATCGAGGCGCTCGAGGAGCTCCGCGAGTCCCTCAACCTCGAGAGCCTCCCGCTCCGCATCGAGTGCTTCGACATCTCCAACATCCAGGACTCATCGCCCGTCGGCTCGATGGTCGTCTTTCAGGACGCGCTGCCGAAGAAGGCGCACTACCGCAAGTTCGGGATCAAGCGCGAGGGCGGGCAGGACGACTTCGCGATGATGGCGGAGGTGATCTCCCGCCGCTTCGCGCGCGCCCGGCCCGCGACGACGACGCAGTCCTACGACGAGGGCTTCGCCTCGATCCCGAACCTCGTCGTCGTCGACGGCGGCAAGGGCCAGCTCTCGGCGGCGCTCAAGGCGATGCAGGCCTACGACCTCCCGCGCGTGGCCGTCATCTCGCTGGCGAAGAGGGAGGAGGAGGTCTTCGTCCCCGGCCGGTCCGACCCGATCGTGCTCGATCCGTCCTCGCCGGGGCTGCAGCTCCTGCAGCGGATTCGCGACGAAGCGCACCGCTTTGCGCTCGGCTTCCACCGCCAACGGCGCGATTCGCGTTCACGGGAGTCGATCCTGGACGCGCTCCCGGGAGTGGGACCGGCACGGAGGCGCGCGCTCATCCAGCACTTCGGCTCGCCCGAGCGGATCCTCGCCGCGGGCCCCGAGGAGTTCGAGGGGGTGCCCGGTGTGCCGGCGAAGACGGGGCGGGAGATCTACGCGGCGCTCCACCGCGCAGGGGGCGCCTAGCGCTAGCCGATCTGGGCGGTTAGTCGTCGTCGTGGCGGGCGAGGGCGTCCCGTAGTCCGGAGCCGAAGCCGCCTTCCATCTCCGACTCGTCGTCGGGATCCGCGTGCTGTGCCTCGCCTGAGCCCAGAGCGCTTCGAAGCCCCGAGCCGAATCCCGCCTCACCGGGCTCTCCGAGCGACTGCTCGTGCAGGCTGCTCGCGAGTGCGAGCTTCGAGAGGAGGCCCCGCCGGAGGAGGATCTCGCCGAGCCTGCCGCCCGTCCGCTCCTGCTCGTCGAGTGCGGCCTCGAGCTCTTCGGTGGTGAGCAGGCCGCGCTGCACCAGGAGCTGGCCAAGCGGACGCCAGTACGCGTCGTCGTGTTCGTCCTCGTTCAGCGGCTCCGTCACTTTGGCCCCTACCGCGACTGTCGGCGCGCGGGAGCCCTGCCGTCATCCCCCGGAGGAGTTAGGCGCCTAGCCTTCGGTGCCGTCCGGCCCCAGGAACGGATAGCGGTAGTCCGTCGGAGGCAGGAAGGTCTCCTTGATCGTGCGCGGGCTGACCCAGCGGATGAGGTTCCACATCGAGCCGGCCTTGTCGTTCGTGCCGGACGCCCTCGAGCCGCCGAATGGCTGCTGCGCGACGACCGCACCGGTCGGCTTGTCGTTCAGGTAGAGGTTGCCCGCGGCGTAGCGGAGCTTCTCCTCGGCGTCGACGAGCGCGAGCCGGTCGTCGGAGAAGATCGCCCCGGTGAGGCCGTACGGCGCCGTCTTGTCGACGAGGTCAAGGGTCTCGTCCCACTTCTTCTCCGGGTAGACGTAGGCGGTGACCACGGGGCCGAAGAGCTCGTCGCGGAGGAGGCGGAAGCCCGGGTCCTCCGGTCTCGATGACCGTCGGCTCGACGAAGTAGCCCTCGCTGTCGTCGACCCCTCCGCCGACGACCACCTTCGACTTCGCGTGCGACTTCGCCTCCTCGATCGCCTCCTTCTGCGTCTTGAACGAGCTCGAGTCGATGACGGCGCCCATGAAGTTGGAGAAGTCGGAGACGTCGCCGACCTTGAGCTGGCCGACCTGTTCGACGAGGCGCTCGCGGAGCTCGGGCCAGAGGTTCGAGGGCGCGTAGACGCGCGAGGCGGCCGAGCACTTCTGCCCCTGGTACTCGAAGGAGCCGCGGACGATCGCCGTGGCGAGCTCCTCGACGTCGGCGGTCGGGTGCGCGACGATGAAGTCCTTGCCGCCGGTCTCGCCGACGATCCGCGGGTAGTTGCGGTACTTGGCGATGTTGGCGCCGATGGTCTCCCACATGGACTGGAAGACGGGGGTGGAGCCGGTGAAGTGGACGCCGGCGAGCTCGGGGCTCGCGAGCGCCGCGCCTCCGATCTCCTTGCCGGAGCCGTAGACGAGGTTGACGACGCCGTCCGGGAGGCCCGCCTCCTGGAGCAGCCTCATCGTGTAGTAGGCGGAGAGCATTGCCGTCCCGGCCGGCTTCCACACAGCCGTGTTGCCCATGAGCGCGGGCGCGGTGGGTAGGTTCCCGCCGATCGCCGTGAAGTTGAACGGCGTGACGGCAAGGACAAAGCCCTCGAGCGGCCGGTACTCCATCCGGTTCCAGGAGCCCGGGCCGGAGAACGGCTGCTCCTGGTAGACACGGTGCATGAAGTACGGGTTGAAGCGCCAGAAGTCGACGAGCTCACAGGCCGCGTCGATTTCCGCCTGGTGGACGGTCTTCGACTGACCTAGCATCGTGGCCGCGTTCAAGGTGTCTCGCCACGGGCCGGCGAGGAGCTCGGCCGCGCGGTAGAAGACCGCGGCGCGCTCCTCCCACGGCAGGCGGTGCCAGTCGTGCCAGGCCTCGGCTGCCGCCTCGATCGCCAGCTCGACTTCCTTCGCGCCGCCCTGGTGGACGTTGGCGAGGACGTGCTCCTTGTTGTGCGGCATGACTGCCGGCTTGAGGTTTCCGGTCGTGACCTCCTTGCCGCCGATGATGCAGGGGATCTCGGGCTGCTCGGCCTTCATCCGCTCGAGGCGGAGCTGGAGGCTCGCGCGCTCCGGCGATCCGGGCGCGTAGTCGCGGACGGGCTCGTTCGGCGGTGGGATCGGGGTGAAAATTCCTGGTGCGCTCATGCGCGGGCATTCTATGGAGGTGCAGGTGCTCTCGTACGAGGTTCCGGGCTGGGGCGTGGGAGAGCTCTACCTCGACGGCGAGCGGCTCCTCTACCACGAGCTGCCCTCGGCGCGGGAGAGCCGTGCCGCGCGCCGCGCGCATCCGCTGGCCGAACGGGTGCAGCGCTACTTCCAGGGCGAGCGGGTCGATTTCGGCGACGTCGAGCTCGATCTCTCGTGGGGAACGGAATTCCAGCTCGCCCTCGGCGAGGCTCTGCGCGCGGTTCCTTACGGAGAGACCGTCACCTACGGAGAGCTCGCGGCGCTGGCCGGGCGTCCCAACGCGCAGCGCGCAGCAGGGGCGTTCTGCGCCGGCAACCGCTTCCCGCTCGTCGTTCCTTGTCATCGGGTCGTTGCAGCGGGCGGCCTTGGCGGCTACGGGTCGCTCGGCGGGGAGTACAAGCGGCGCCTTCTGGAGCTCGAGTTTGCTCTCTGAGGACGTCCGCTCCGAGCTCGCCGGGATCGACCCGCGCAAGCCGTGCTGCCGCCTCGCCGAGCTCTCGGCGCTCGTGCGCTCGGCAGGGAGCGTCCATTTCAGAGGCGGCGGCCGCATCTCGCTCCACCTGGAGGTGTCGAGTCCCGCGGTCGCCCGACGTGCGTTCGCACTCCTGCGCTCCTACGACGTCCCCGGCGAGATCCGCACCTTTCGGAGCCAGTCGTTCGAGCAGGCGACGCGCTTTCAGATCCACATCGACGGCGACGCCCGCGCGCTCCAGGTCCTCAACGAGGCGGGCGTGCTCGACTCGAGGCTCGCGCCGCTGGAGCGCCCGCCGGCCCGGGTCGTCGGGCGCTCCTGCTGCCGCGCCGCCTATCTGCGCGGGGCCTTCCTCGCCGCTGGCTCGGTGAGCGGTCCGCGCAACGCGCACCTGGAGCTCCGGAGCGCCGACGTCGACGGCGCCGAGCTCCTCGCCTCGCTTTCGGGAGAAGAAGGTTTCCGGCTGGCCGTGCACGACCGCGGCCGCCATGCCGTTGCCTACGCAAAGGCGACGGAGACGATCGCCGAGCTGCTCGCCTTCCTCGGCGCGCACGAGGCCGCTCTGCGACTCGAGGAGAGCGCCGTCGTCGCCTCCACCCGCGCGCGGGCGAACCGCCTCGCCAACGCCGACCACGCCAACATCGTTCGGGCAAGCCGTGCGTCCGAGTCGCAGCTGCGCGCCATCCGGCGGCTCGAGACCGACGGCCGCCTCGACGAGCTCCCGCCCGAGCTCAGGGAGATGGCCGAGCTCCGGGCCCGGAACCCCACGCTCTCGCTGCGCGAGCTCGCGCGCCGACTCAAGCCTCCGGCGACGAAGGCCGCCGCGCACCGCCGGCTCGCAAAGCTGCAGAGGCTCGCGGAGCGCTGACATTAGTCCTGCCAGTTTCTGGATGGATGCAGGTTGCCTTCCCCTCGCTTCCAGGGCTATGTTGGGCCGGAGCGGGTCCGCGCTCGTCGGGTGTCGGATTCAGACCCCGTCCGGCATCACGGTCCGGAGTGCGGTTCAACCGGAGGGGGAGGTCGTCCTCGGAGCTTCCCCTCCGGCCCGCTCGCTCGTGAAGCTGTCCGGCGGGCTGACGCTCGCGCACCGTTAGAATCGCGTCGCTGGGGAAGCGAACTGGGAGAGGCTCAATGGCTCTGCGTGTCGGCATCAACGGGTTCGGGCGGATCGGGCGGAACTTCTTCCGCGCGGCGAGAGAGCGAAACGCGGACCTCGAGATCGTCGCCGTCAACGACATCGGCGACGCGAAGACGATGGCTCACCTTCTCAAACACGACTCGGTGCTCGGGACGCTCGACGCGGACGTCCTCCCAGGCGACGGCTCGATCAGCGTCGACGGGAAGGAGCTCAAGCTTCTGAGCGAGCGCGACCCCGCCGAGCTCCCATGGGGCGACCTGGGCGTGGAGGTCGTGATCGAGTCCACCGGGCTCTTCACGAAGCGCGACGACGCGCAGAAGCATCTCGACGCGGGGGCGAAGAAGGTCGTCATCTCCGCGCCGGCCAAGGAGCCCGACGTCACTCTCGTCCTGGGCGTGAACGACGACGCCTACGACAAGGACAGCCACCACATCGTCTCGAACGCCTCGTGCACGACGAACTGCGTCGCGCCCGTGGCGAAGGTGCTGAACGACTCGTTCGGGATCGAGGCCGGCTTCATGACGACGATCCACGCGTACACGAACGACCAGCGCATCCTCGATTTCCCGCACTCCGACCTGCGGCGCGCGCGCTCGGCTGCGATCAACCTCATCCCGACCTCGACCGGCGCGGCTCGCGCGATCGGTCTCGTCATCCCCGAGCTCGCCGGAAAGGTGGACGGCGTCGCCATCCGCGCTCCGGTGCCCGATGGCTCGATCGTCGACCTGACGGTGCATGTGGGGCGCGAGGTGACCGCCGAGGAGGTCAACGCGCGATTCGAGGAGGTCGCCGACACGGACGTGTTCGACGGCATCCTCCATTACTCCGACGAGCCGCTCGTCTCGACCGACATCATCGGCAGCTCCTACTCGTCCATCTTCGACAGCGGCCTGACGATGACGCACGGCGACGAGGTCAAGGTCTTCGCGTGGTACGACAACGAGTGGGGCTACAGCTGCCGGCTCGTGGATCTGTCGCAGCGCCTCCTCTAGTGCACCGGCCGCGCTCCGTACGGGACGCCGACGTCGCCGGCAAGCGCGTGCTCGTCAGGGTCGACTTCAACGTCCCGCTCGAGGACGGGCGCGTTGCCGACGACACGCGAATCCGCGCTGCCCTGCCGACGATCCGACTCCTGCTCGACAACGGGGCGGAGAAGGTGCGGCTCTGCTCGCATCTCGGGCGGCCGAAGGGCGAGGATCCGGCCTTCTCGCTGAAGCCGGTGGAGGAGCACCTGCGCGGCTTGCTCGACGACCCGCGCGTGAGCGTCCTCGAGAACACGCGCTTCCATCCGGGGGAGACGAAGAACGACCTCGAGCTCGCGCGAGAGCTCGCCGACGGATGCGACGTCTACGTCAACGACGCGTTCGGGTCGGCGCACCGCGCGCATTCGTCCACGGAGGCCGTGGCGCACCTGCTGCCCGCGTACGCGGGGCTGCTCATGGAGCGAGAGCTGGAGGAGCTGGGCGCGCTGCTCGAGTCGCCCGCCCGGCCGTTCGTGGCCGTGCTCGGCGGCGCGAAGGTGGAGGACAAGATCGGCGTGCTCGAGTCGCTGGCCGAGCGCGCGGACGCCGTGCTCGTCGGCGGGAAGATGGCGGAGGAGGTTCAGCCTCGCGACAAGGTCGCGCTCCCGACGGACGTGGTCGCGGCGGCCGCGTTCGAGCAGGACGCGGAGTCGCGGGTGGTCGCTGCGGATGCGGTTCCGGAGGGCTGGCTAGGACTTGACATCGGGCCGGACACGCGGGACGCGTTCGCGGCGAGGATCGCGGAGGCGAAGACGGTCTTCTGGAACGGGCCTATGGGGGTCTTCGAGTGGCCGCGGTTCGCGGCCGGGACGGAGGCGGTTGCGCGGGCGGTGGCGGCGGCGGATGCGCACACGGTGGTCGGTGGGGGCGACTCGGTGCGGGCGGTGGACGATCTAGGGCTCGAGGATCGAATCGACTGGGTGTCGACGGGCGGCGGCGCCTCGCTCGAGCTCCTGGAGGGCAAGGAGCTCCCGGGCGTCGTGGCCATCCCGGAGGCCTGAGATGCACACTTTCGGCCCGCTTTCGCGCACCACACGTCGGCCTCTTTTCAATAGGCTGAAATTGGAGGGAGGCCCGCGGCGGCCCCGGCGGAGATGCTGATCGCCGGCAATTGGAAGATGTACAAAGGGCCGCGCGAAGCGCGCGCCTTCGCGGACGCCTTCGACGCGCCCGAGGGCGTCGACGTCGTTATCTGCCCCGCGTACCCGGCGCTCGCCGCCGTCGCCCAGACTGGCCTCACGACCTACGCCCAGAACGTCCACTGGGCCGACGAAGGGGCCTATACCGGCGAGATCTCGGCGCCCATGCTCCTCGAGCTCGGCGTCCAGGGGTCCATCGTCGGACATTCCGAGCGCCGCCAGCACTTCGGCGAGACCGACGAGAGCGCCGCGCGCCGCGCCGCCGCCGCACTCGAGGCCGGCCTCGGCGTGATCGCCTGCGTCGGCGAGTCCGAGGAGGAGCGTGAGTCGGGCCAGACCGAGCTCGTCCTCCGCGTGCAGGTCGAGGCCATTCGCGAGGCCGTGGGCGCTCACGAGCGCCTCGTCGTCGCCTACGAGCCGGTGTGGGCGATCGGCACCGGCAAGACGGCCACGCCGGACCAGGCCCAGGAGGCACACGCATTCGTCAAGTCGCTCCTCGGCGTGCCCGTGCTCTACGGCGGCTCTGTCAAGCCGGACAACGCGGAGGAGCTCCTGTCCAAGCCAGACGTCGACGGCGCGCTCGTCGGCGGCGCCTCACTCGACGTCGACTCGTTCACCACGATTTGCCAGATCGCCGCGCGTATCCGCTCGTAGCGCTCGTCATCCTCGACGGCTGGGGGTGCGCACCGCCAGGCCCGGGGAACGCGGTCGAGCTCGCCTCGACACCCGTCTTCGACGAGCTCTGGCGCCGCTATCCGCACTCGACGATCGACGCCTCCGGCGAGGCCGTCGGCCTGCCCCCCGGCCAGATGGGGAACTCCGAGGTGGGCCACCTCACGATCGGCTCGGGGCGCGTCATCGACCAGGACTTCATGCGCATCAACCGCTCGATCGAGCGTGGCGACTTCTTCGAGAACGAGGCGCTCACCGGGGCATTCCAGCGCGCGAAGGAGCGAGGCACGAACGTCCACCTGCTCGGGCTCGTCTCCTACGGTGGCGTGCACAGCCACATCGACCACCTGCGCGCGCTCCTCGAGCTCGCCCGCCGGGAGGGGATGGCCGAGCGTACGTTCGTCCACGCCTTCACCGACGGCCGCGACGTCTCGCCGCACTCGGCCAAGAGCGACCTGGCCGAGCTCGTCCACGCCGGAACGCGGATCGTCACGGTCTCCGGCCGCTACTACGCGATGGATCGCGACAAGCGCTGGGAGCGGACGAAGACCGCGCTCGCGGCGATCGTCGACGGTGAAGGCACGCAAGCGGACGATCCCGTCGCGGCGATCGAGGCGAGCTATGAGGAGGGCGTGACCGACGAGTTCGTCGTTCCGGTGGTTCTGCCTGGACCGCGGCTCGGCCAGGGCGACGCCGCGATCTACTTCAACTTCCGGCCCGATCGAGCGCGCCAGCTCACGCAGCTCCTCCTCGAGGGCGGTTACGACCTGATGACGATGACCCGCTACCGGGGCGACTTCGACTGTCCGATCGCGTTCGCCGAGCAGGTGGTCGCCGACACGATGGCCGAGGTGCTGGCCGAGCACGGCGTGCGCCAGCTGCACGTCGCCGAGACGGAGAAGTACGCCCACGTGACGTACTTCTTCAACGGCGGCCGCGAGCGCGAGTGGCCGGGGGAGACGCGCATCCTCGTTCCCTCCCCGCAGGACGTGGCCACCTACGATCAGAAGCCGGAGATGTCCGCGGCCGGGGTCACCGGGCGCTTCGAGCAGGAGATCGGCAAGGGCTACGGATTCGCGGTGGTGAACTTCGCCAACGCGGACATGGTCGGCCATTCCGCGGTGATTCCCGCCGTCGTCAAGGCGGTCGAGACCGTGGACGAGTGCCTCGGGCGCGTCACCGGCGCGGTCGCCGCGGCCGGCGGCGTCTGCCTGATCACCGCCGACCACGGGAATGCGGAGGAGATGCTCGAGCTGGACGGGACGAGCCCGCACACGGCGCACACGACGAACCCGGTTCCGCTCCTGGTGACGATCGAGGGCGCCAAGGTCGCCGACGGAGGGGCGCTCGCCGATCTCGTCCCGACCTGCCTCGGGCTGCTCGGAATTCCCCCAAGTGCGGGAATGACCGGCAGGAACCTCGTTACTAACGTGTAAAGGGCGGCTATACTTGCCGCCACTCAGCGGCCTCCGGACACCCTTCAGTGCCTCTGTCACAGCCCGACTTCGACGTCCTGCGCAAAGCGCAGCGTGGCGACGAGCGGGCGTTTCGGATCCTCGTCCAGACCTACGAGACGCCCGTCTACAACTACGTCTTTCGCATGGTCGGAGACCGCGCCCTCGCCGAGGACCTGACCCAGGAGATCTTCCTGCGGATCTACCAGGGCCTCGCGGGCTTCTCGCTGCGCTGCCGCTTCACGACGTGGCTCTTCCAGGTGGCGAAGAACCGCGTGCTGGACGAGCTTCGAGCGCGGGAGCGCAAGCCGCAGAGCTTCCTGACGCTGGACGACATGCCGCCGCTTGAGGTCGTGGACGCTCCGCCGGAGCGCGTGGAGGCGATCGACGCGGTCTGGCGCGCCGTCGCCGCGCTCAACCCCGACCTGAAGATGGCCCTGCTCCTGCGCGACATCGTCGGCCTCTCCTACACCGAGATCGCGGACTCGCTCGAGATCACGCTCGCGACCGTCAAGTGGCGGATCTTCAAGGCTCGCGAAGAGGTGCAGCTCGCCCTCGTGCGCGAGGGCGTGGCCGTAGAGTTCGGCGACCGCGCGGTCTCCTCAGACGCCTGACGAGAGCCGCTCAGCGAGGGCTTCCGGAAGGCCGCGCTCCCGGATCTCCGCCTGCGTCTTCTCGACCGCGTAGGGAACGCGGCGGTAGACAGCGTGTCCGGCGTCGAGGTCGAGGAGGAGCCACGCCGCCCGCGGGTCCGTGTCTCGCGGCTGGCCCACCGAGCCGGGGTTGAGCAGCCAACGCTCGCGGCCGAGGTCGATCTCGGTTCCCTCCGGGCTGAGCGCGAGGGCGAGCTCCTCGGCGCCGAAGCGGAGCGCGATGTGGCTGTGACCGACGAGGACCAGCGGCTTCACGCTCGCCTCGAGCGAGAGGAAGGCGACCTCGGGCGCGAGCACGTACTCCCACACGGGATCGCGGGGGCTCGCATGGAAGAGCTCCGCCTGCTCGAGCGCCGCCTGCGGCGAAAGGGACTCCATGTAACGTCGCGGCCCGTCCTCCAGCACCGCGATCGTCCAGCGCGCGGCCGCGGCTGCATCGGGCGAGAAGTCCTCCAGGTCGATGCGACCGAGGACGCCCAGGTCGTGGTTTCCTACCAGGCAGACGTCGGCCCGCTCGGCGACGAGCTCGCAGCAGCGGTTCGGCTGCGGGCCGTAGCCGACGAGGTCGCCGAGGCACCAGAGTTCGTCGGGCGCCTCTGCGTCCACCGAGCGGAGCACGGCCTCGAGCGCATGGAGATTCCCGTGAACGTCAGAGAGAACGGCCACTCGCACAGCAGGCGGACGTTAGCGAAGGGCGCCGCGCTGGTCGCGCTCGCGGTCGTCTGGGTCGTCTCGGGATTCTTCCTCTGGAGGACGAGCGTTCCGCGTTTCTCGATCCCCAACCTCGACCCGCGCGACTACTTCAGCGCGGACTACCTGGCCAGGGAGCACGACTTCCGGCGCGTGAGCCGCATTCTCCTCCTGAGCACGATCGCCGTGCAGTTCGCGGTGCTGGCCCTCGTCGTCTGGAAGGCGCGCCCGCTCGCGGACGCGCTCGACGGCCTCGGCCGGGGACGCGTCCGAACGGGCGTGCTCGTCGCGCTCGCAGTGGCGATCGCGCTCTGGCTCGCGGCGATTCCCTTTGGAGCGGTCGGACTCTGGTGGCGCCGCCACCACGGGCTCTCGAACCAGGGCGGGCTGAGCTGGCTGAGGGACCAGATGGTCGGGCTCGGCGTCGAGTGCCTGTTGCTCGCCGGCGCGGTCGCGGTCGCGCTCGGTCTTGCCGCGTGGCTCGGGCGCTCGTGGTGGCTCGTCGGCGCGCCGCTCTTCGTCCTCGCCGGAGTCGTCTACTTCGTCGCGCAGCCACTTCTCATCCAGCCGCTCTTCAACACGTTCCACCCGCTCGACAACCCACAGCTGACCCAGGACATCAAGGCGCTCGGCCAGAAGGAGGGCGTGACCGTCGGCAAGGTGCTCGTCGCCGACGCGAGCAGGAGGACGACCGCGGCGAACGCCTATGTCTCCGGGCTCGGCCCGACGAAGCGAGTCGTCTTCTACGACACGATCCTCGACGGGCGCTTCGCCCAGCCCGAGCTCGAGTCCGTCGCCGCGCACGAGCTCGGCCACGTGGCCAGGAGCCACATCTGGAAGGGGCTCGGCTGGTTCGCGCTCATGGTGATCCCGGGCGTCTTCCTCGTCGCCTGGGTGACGGACCGCCGCGGCGGCCTGCCCGATCCCGCGCTCGTTCCGCTCGGGATCGCGGTTGCGCTCGTCTTCTCCTTCCTCGTCATGCCGTTCGGGAACCTCGTCTCGCGCCGCTACGAGGCCGAGGCGGACTGGCTGGCGCTCACCGCCACGAACGACCCGCAGGCGTTCATCGGGCTGGAGAGGACCCTGACGACGACGTCGCTCGGCGACCCGAGCCCGCCCGGATGGTCGAGCGTCCTCTTCGGCACGCACCCGACGCCGATGAAGCGCATCGGGATGGCCGAGGCCTTCAGGAATCGGGAGAGCCCTGCTCCGGCAGGTTCCTGATCCCCTCGCGCGTCGACCACTTCGACCAGCTGTCGTTCATCGCGTCGATCAGCTCGCGCATGAAGCGCGGCGACATGTTGATGCGGCTGACGACCACGCCGGGAACGTCTCCCTCCTCGACCTCGTGGTCGATGCGGGCGAACGTGAGCGTGAACTCGTAGTCGGAGAAGCTGACGTTGGCGAAGTTCGCGTAGACGCCCGCCAGGTTCTCGGGGTCGAGGTGGATGTTGAGCTGGCGCTCCTGGGGCTCTTCGTCCACGGCTCTACGATATAGCCGCATGGCGGCCAAGGCGATCGAGAGGCTGGAGCGGGGGCTGGAGGACGGGCTGGGCGTCGCCGTGGAGCTCGAGCGCCCGTCCAACCCTGAGCACGGGGATTACGCGACCAACGCCGCGCTCCGCGCCGCGCCGGTGAAGCGGAGGCCGCCGATGGAGATCGCGGAGGAGCTGCGCGCGGTCGCGAGCGGCCTCCCGGGGGTGAAGGACGCGGCCGTCGCGCCTCCGGGCTTCGTGAACATCCGGCTCGACCCGGACTGGTACGCGGAGGCGCTCGCGGAGATCCTCGCCGCGGGCTCCGACTATGGCGCAGGCTCGGCCGAGAGCCCCGAGCGCGTGCAGGTGGAGTTCGTGTCCGCGAACCCGACGGGACCGCTCACCGTCGCCTCGGCGCGGAACGCCGGTTACGGCGACTCCGTCGCCCGCCTCCTCGGCTTCGCCGGGCACACCGTCGAGCGCGAGTTCTACGTGAACGACGCCGGCGCGCAGATCGATCTCTTCCGCGCTTCCGTCGAGGCGCGCCGGCGCGGGGAGGAGCCTCCGGCGGACGGCTATCAGGGCGACTACGTCGCCGAGCTCGCGAAGATCGAGGGCGACCCCGTCGAGCCGATGCTCGAGCAGATCCGCGAGACGCTCGAACGCTTCCGCGTGCACATGGACCTCTGGGTGCGCCAGAGCGAGATGGAGGCTGTCCTCGACGACGCGCTGGCGGAGATCGAGCTGTACGAGGAGGACGGCGCACGCTGGCTCGCGACGACCAAGTGGGGAGACGACAAGGACCGCGTCGTCGTGCGCGCCGATGGCCGGCCCACATACCTCGCCGGCGACATCCCGCACATGCGGCTCAAGTGGAACCGGGGGCACGAGCGTCTGATCTACGTCCTCGGTGCCGACCACCACGGGTACATCGACCGGCTCAAGGCGGTTGCGGGCGCGCTCGGTCACGATCCCGAGGCCGTCGAGGTGCTCATCTACCAGCTCGTCCAGCTGACCGAGGGAGGCGAGGCGCGCAAGGTGTCCAAGCGGCGCGGCGACGTCGTCTTCCTCGACGAGCTCCTGGATGAGATCGGCGTCGACGCGGCGCGCTGGCACCTCCTCTCCCGTGGTCACGAGCAGGCGATGGAGATCGACGTCGAGCTCGCGCGCGAGCGGACTGAGAAGAACCCCGTCTACTACGTCCAGTACGCTCACGCGCGCATCGCGGGGATCCTCCGCAACGCAGAGGGGCGCGAGGCATCGCCGGAGCCGAGGGCCGCCCTTGAACCGGAGGAGCGTGAGCTCCTCAAGCGCCTCGCCGAGTTCCCCGGGGTCGTCGCCGAGGCGACCGAGCGCCGCGGTCCGCACGCGCTTCCGACCTATGCGATCCGCGTCGCCGACGACTTCCACCGCTTCTACCACCACCACCGCGTCCTCGAGAGCGAGGAGGAGCCTTTTCGCCTCGCGGTCTGCCGGGCCACGGCGTCGGTGATCGCCCGCGCGCTCGACCTCATCGGGGTCGAGGCACCCGAGCGGATGTAGGGTCCCCGCGATGGCAGGGAACGGAGTCGCGCCGGACCGCGAACCTCGCGCTCGAGCTCGTCCGCGTGACCGAGTCCGCGGCGCTGAGCTGCGCGCGCTGGGTCGGCCGCGGCGACAAGGAGGCCGCGGACCGGGCCGCGGTCGACGCGATGCGTGCGATGCTCGACACCGTCGCCATGAACGGCGTCGTCGTGATCGGCGAGGGGGAGAAGGACGAGGCGCCGATGCTCTTCAACGGCGAGGAGGTCGGCAACGGCAATCCGCCCGACGTGGACGTCGCCGTCGACCCGCTCGAGGGCACGCGGCTCACCTCCGTCGGCCAGCCGAACGCGATCGCCGTCATCGCCGTCGCCGAGCGCGGCACGATGTTCTTCCCCGGAGCCGCCGTCTACATGGACAAGATCGCGGCCGGGGCGGAGATCGCCGAGGCGATCGACATCACGGCCTCGCCGCAGGAGAACGTTGCGCGCGCGGCCGAGGCCAAGGGCGTCAAGGCGACCGACATCACTGTCGTCGTCCTCGACCGCGAGCGGAACGCCGACCTCATCGCGGGCCTCCGCGACGCGGGGGCGAAGGTGAACCTGATCACCGACGGCGACGTGGCCCCCGCCATCGCCGCCGCGCGGCAGGGCTCCGTCGTCGACCTGATGATGGGGATCGGCGGCACGCCGGAGGGCGTCATCGCCGCAGCCGCCGTCAAGTGCCTCGGCGGTGCCGTGCAGGGAAAGCTCTGGCCCCGCAACGACGACGAGCGCCGCTCGCTCCTCGACGGCGGCTACGACCTCGAGCGCGTGCTGACCACCGACGACCTCGTGGCCGGAGACGACGTCTTCGTCGCCGCGACAGGAGTGACGGACGGCGCGCTCCTCAACGGCGTCCAGCTCTCGCGCGACGGCGCGGTCACCGACTCGATCGTCATGCGCTCGCGCTCCGGGACCGTGCGGCGCGTCGAGGCGTACCACCACTTGGAGAAACTGACCCGCTTCTCCGGGAGGGAGTTCCGCTAGCACCTCGGGCGGCGGCGACTTTCGCCGTGCGAAGCACGGCTTCGCCCGCCGCCCGACTCCGCTCGCGGCAGGATGCTGCGCTCGCGGCCGCTCGCCGTACCGTTCGTACCGTCTCGCGTCCGCTCGCTTGCCTCCTTTGCGAGGGGCGCCGCGAGACGCTAGGGCGCCAACTTTTTCGCGCTTCCGCCGTCAGTAGTAAATGGCGTTATGAGACTGACGATGGCATGGGTGCTCCTTCCTCTTTCCCTGTCGCTCGCGGCCTGCGGCGGCGGGGTCCTCCGCCGGGACCGCCGCCGAGACCGCTCGCCGCTCTCCCGGCGACGACCGCCGCCGCGGTTCTGCCGCTGGAAGAGCGCGCCAAGCTCTTCGCCTACGACGACTCGGCGGCGCCGAAGGTCGCCGTCAAAGGGAAGAAGACGCTGCACGGTGCGCAGGTGGAGGACGTCACCTACAGCGCTCCGAACGGCGACGTGCGCGCGTACCTTGTCCAGCCCGACGGCAAGGCGCGCGCCGTCGTCCTCTGGATGCACTGGTTCGGCGAGGAGCCGAACACGAACCGCACCGAGTTCCTTCCCGACGCGGCCGCACTGGCGAAGGACGGGGTCCTCTCGCTGCTCCCGCAGGGCACGTTCCCCTGGGGAGGAGGCCTGAGCGGCGAGGTGGACAAGGACTTGCAGAGCGCCATCGGCCAGGTCGTCGACCTCCGCGCCGGCCTCGACGTCTTGCAGAAGGAGGGCGGCGACGTGCCGGTCGGCTTCGTCGGCCACGACTACGGCGCGATGTTCGGCTCCCTCCTCGTCACGGACGGCCGCCCGGACGCCTACGTCCTCATGACGCCGGATGCGACCTTTGCCAACTGGTTCGTGAAGTACCTCCTCGGCGGGCGAGGGAGCGCGACCGAGTATCAGCAGCAGCTCGCGCCCCTCGATCCCGTGTCGAACGTCGGCGACTCGGCGCCCGGAAGCGTCTTCTTCCAGTTCGGGAAGTCGGACCCCTACGTGCCCGGCTACATCACGGACAAGTTCGCGGAGGCCGCGCCCGACGCGAAGGTCTCCGACTACAACGGCGGCCACGAGCTCGACGCGAAGGCCCGCGCCGACCGCCTGGCCTGGCTGCGCGAGAAGCTCGGGCTCGACTAGCCGCCGCTAGGCGACGCCCGCGAACTCCTTCTCGCGCTCTGCCGAGTAGTCGCCGGAGCGCGCGAGCCCGTTCATCCTCGCGCGGTGCGCGAACGCATCCTGGCCGGCTCCTACATTCGCCCCCTCGCCGTGCCACGCCTTGAGCGCCGGCGCCTGCAGCGCGCGCCCGTAGGAAAACGAGAGCTCCCACGGGTGGGAGCCGCGCTCGTTCATCGCGTTCAGGTGCGCGGTCGCGTCCTCGTCCGACTGGCCGCCGGAGAGGAAGACGATCCCCGGCACTGCCGCGGGCACGTGCTTGTAGAAGACCTCGAGCGTCGCGTCCGCGACCTCGTCTGCGCCCGCGCGCGAGGACGCCGAGTAGCCGGAGAGCACCATGTTCGGCTTGAGCAGCGTCCCGCGGAGGTCGATGCGCTGGTCGTGGAGCTCCGTGTAGACGGCCTGGAGCACGCGGCCGGTCGCCTTTGCGCTCTCTTCGATGGTGTGCGTCCCGTCCTGGAGCACCTCCGGCTCGACGATCGGGACGAGCCCGGCCTCCTGGCAGAGCGCCGCGTAGCGGGCGAGCGCATGGGCATTCGTCCAGACGCAGTACTCGCTCGGGAGCCCGTCGGCGATCGAGTAGGTCGCACGCCACTTGGCGAACTTCGCGCCGAGCTCGCGGTACTCCGCGAGCCGGTCGCGGAGGCCGTCGAGGCCCTCGGTGACCGTCTCGCCCTCGGCGAGCGCGAGCGCCTTGGCGCCCTTGTCCACCTTGATGCCCGGGATGACGCCCTTGTCCGCGAGGAGCTCCGGGAACGGCGTGCCGTCCGCGGAGCTCTGGCGGATCGTCTCGTCGAAGAGGATGACGCCGCTGATGTGCTCCTCCATCCCCGGCGTGGTGAAGAGCATGTCGCGGTACGCGCGCCTGTTCTCCTCGGTCGACTCGACGTCGATCGAGTTGAAGCGCTTCTTGATCGTGCCGTCGCTCTCGTCGGCGGCGAGAATTCCCTTGCCCGGCGCGACGAGCGCCCGGGCGATCGTCTCGAGCTCGTGCTCGGCCATGGCCCTCTCCTTCGTCGAAATCAATCCGAGGATATCTTTCCTCCCAAGCACGAAACTAGTAGCATGTGGCGCTTGAGGGGCGGCGCTGCGGCGGCCGTCCCTCGGCCTTTGCGCTGGGAGCTACGGGATGATCGAGGCGAACGCGCTGAAGAAGTTCGCGATCTTCCCCGAGAGCAGCGAGATGACGAGAACGATCGCGGGTGTGATGACCGCGAGGATCACCGAATACTCGGCGAAGGTCTGGCCCGCGTCATGCCGCGTCGAGAGAAGAGCTCTCACACACGAATAGTCGGTGCAAGGCGGGATTTCCGCAATCCCCTGATGGAGCGAGCGCACGCTCACCTTTTTTCGGGCCGAACCCAGGTTGGAGCCGATTCGGCTAGCTGCCGAAGTCCTTCTGCAGCTGCTTGCAGGAGTCCGTGTTCGAGAACGCGTCCTTCAGCTCGCTGTTGGAGTTCTGCAGGGACTGGAAGGTGGTCTTCCCTTCGGACGCAAGCGTCGAGACCTCTGTGGCCATCGTCCCGAGAGTCGAGGCGATCTCGGTCAGGTTCGAGCTGCCCTGGATCGACTGCGCCTGAGCCTGCAGCTGGTTCGCAGACTGCTCGACCTTCGAGGTGAAGGAATCGAGCGTCGCGCTCGTGGACTGGCCGTTGGTGCTCGGCGGCGGGCCGAGCGCCTTGATGTCCTTCACCATCGTGTTGGTCGCATCCGCGCCCTTCGCGATCGTGGACTGCACGGTCGTGACGGAGTCGGCGCTCGGCGAGCTGACCGCAGTTTTGACGTCGTTGACGTAGCCCTGGATCTGGGTCGCCCAGGTGTCCATGGTGCTGCAGACGTCGCCGGCCCATTGCTCGGTCGGGGAGGCGGAGCTGCTCCCGCCGCATCCGGCGGCGAGGGCGAGGATTGCGGTGAGGAAGGTGCCGGCGACGAAGAGGCGCATGAGTCTGCGCAACTCTACTCCCGCCGGGCGACCGTGTCTCGCCGAACCTGAGCTATCCTGGGCTCACGCGGACGTAGCTCAGTCGGTAGAGCATCAGCTTCCCAAGCTGAGGGTCGCGGGTTCGAACCCCGTCGTCCGCTCTGAGAACCACTGGAAACGGCGGGTTTTCGCACTTGTAGAACTGCCGTACGAGAGCGCCGTATCCCGGGGCGTGTCTCGCGAATCGAGATGTCCGGGCGCCCGGACACGTCGGAGATTTGCGGCGCCAGTCGTGCGCCAGAGCTTGAAGTCACGTGCTCGCCTGCTCGACCGCCCGCCGGCGAGATTCTGAGGCAGTCGCGGAGGGCGGGAGCATCAGGGCGGGAGGAATGCGAGGGGCGGGCGTCTTTCCCCGTGCCCGCCCCTCGCCAAGTCCTCAAACGACTAGAGGACGTTGACCACCGACATGATGTTTCTCTCGATGCCGGAGGAGAGCAGGAGGAGTGCCCCGATGATGAGAACCGTGATGACGGCGAGAATCACGCCGTACTCGGCCATCGTCTGACCCTCTTCCCGCCTGCGAATGGCGGCGAACAGCTCGGTGAGGTAGGTCATTTTTGCGAAGTCACCTCCCTCCGTCATACGAGACGGCAGCGGGGTCATGCCTGAGAAAGCGGAGGTTTCATCGTCGTGACCAATGAAAGTGCGCCTGCCTTCCGAGGCACTCCCACATCCCCGGGATGCGTCTGGGCTCTGGAAACTTGTCGGAGCATGGTCGCAATCAGCACCTGGGACGATCCCCCTCCGTGGGGATTTTGTGACGCGCCACGATTCGACGGAGGCTCATGGTCGATTCAGTCATTCCAGCGTCCTCGCGGCCGACCGTTCGAGCCACTGCTCGAACTCGCGGACGGCGATCAGCTTCTTCCGACCAACGGCGTCTGACGCGCAGCTCCGGCCCGATGTGCTCGGCGAAGAAGTCGGCCGGCACCCCGAGCGCTTCGGCGGCCCCGGTCACGGCGAGGGCGAGTCGGCGTGGGGCACCACTCAGGGCAGGTATGAGCTGCTCGGTCACGGCCTCGTCCCCCTCTTCGCAGGCGACCCTGGGCAAAGCTGTTGAATTCTCACTGCGGCAGGCGTATCGTCAGTCGCGCCCAACCCTCGGCTTGCGGCCCGAGGTTTCGAGGAGGTCGCCATGCCGGAAACGGGAGATCCGGTTTCATCGGACGAGGGAAGCGAGGCCCGTCAGCCTCAGGCTCGGTCGGAAGGCCGGCAAGGAGTGGCGCTCGAGGATCGCTCCGAGGTCGAGGAGAGCAAGGACGTGGAGGGCGGCCTCGAAGAGGGCGTGATCGGCTCCGAGAACGGCAACGGCGCCGTCGACCGAAGGTCCGCCGCCGGAATGTTCGCCGAGCTCGTCCGGACGCACCACGACTGGGAACGACATCCGAACGAAAGTGACGCCATCGAGCGCTATCAGCACACGCTCGAGCAGTTCGAAGCGTTCGAGGGCGAGATCACACATGTCTACTGGTCGACGAAGCGAGCGTCCGCCGTCGCGTTGACCGTCAAGCGGCGCGGTCGGCTCGTTCAGTGGGTGCTCGACGACGACGCCGTGATTCGCCTCCACCGGGTGACCGATTGGCTCGAGCCGGAGTATCGGATCGCCGAGCTGCTCCACCACTGCGACACGCTGGCGATCAAGGTCTCACAGGTCTTGCGCGGGACGAGCGAGCGAATCGCCATGCAGTGGATCTACGCCGTCCAGAGCCATCTCGTCGGCTACCTGGAGCGAAACGACCACGGGCGGAAGGAGAACGGCGACCATCGAGAGCTCACTCCAAACAAGAAGAAGGAGCTCAACGCGGTCATCAGATCGCAGGCCAACGAGCTGATCCAGATCGAGCGCTACTACGCGCAAGCCGCGGAGAAGGCCTCGAGGATCGTCTACTTCTGGGGCATGATGGTCGGTGCAGTCCTGTCGGGCCTGATCGGCCTCGGGATCGCGGGCATCCTGAAGAACGGCGGCTGGTTCGACGCGCCGCATACGCTCGGAGCGCAGACCTTTATCGTGTGCTACGCCGCGGGCGGCCTCGGAGCGATCGTCAGCGTTCTCATGAGGATGAGCTCGAACAGGTTCGGAGTCGACTACGAGGTCGGCAGGGCGACGGTCAGGCGCCTCGGGAGCTTCCGTCCGTTCATCGGAGCGGTTTTCGGCATGGCCCTCTATTTCCTGTTCAAGAGCGAGCTGCTTCACACATCGGTGCCGAGCGACGCGGGCACGTCGTTCTTTTTCTTCGGCATCCTCGCGTTTCTCGCCGGCTTCAACGAGCGGTGGACGAACGTGCTGCTCGGGAAGGCCGAGAAGACGCTCGCTGCGAGCCTCGGCGATATCCGAAACGACGTGAGCCTGGACGAACAGGAAAAGTGACCCATGTCCGACGAGGAATACGTCGACGACGACCCTGAGTACGACGCGGACGCCGATGACGACGCCATGATCGCCGGCCTCGCGGTGGCCGATCCGGCGAGCGTTCCCCGGACCAGGGTGACGCCGGGCGAGCATCTGTGGAGGATCACTGATGCCCGCGGTCTCGGGACTGGACGCGGAGCAGCGCGCCCAGGCGCGGCAAGCTGTCGTGCGCGCCGCGCTCACGGGCTTGAACAATCCTTCCGGCGTCCACTACACCCAGGAGGCGGCCCTGCGCTGGGATGGCATCGGCAACCGCCGCGATGCCAAAAAGGGGAAGTTCCCGCACCATTCGGACTGCTCCTCTTTCGCGACCTGGTGCCTCTGGAACGGCCTCAGCGTCGGCTTCGAACTCGGCGACGTCGTCAACGGCCTCGACTGGACCGCCGGTTACACGGGCACCATGCTGCAGAACGGGAAGCAGGTGCGGCGCGTCGAGAAGCTGAGGCAAGGTGACTGCGTCCTCTACGGAACCGAGTGGCCAGGCCATCACGTGGCCATCGTGGTCGGGCGCCAAGAGGGGGTGCCGATGGTCGTGAGCCACGGCAGCGAGGACGGGCCGTTCCTCCTCCCGTACAACTATCGACCCGACGTCCTCGAGTTCCGCCGCTACATCTAGCTGCCGACTGGCCGCTCGGCAGTTTGCGCAGGTGCGATAGTTGGGTCGTGCGCCCCACGCTCTTCGAGTTCGCCGGCGGGGAGGCCGCGTTCCTCGCACTGGCACGAGCCCACCATGAGCGATGTCTGGCGGATCCCGAGTTGAACCATCCGTTCTCCCACGAGGATCAGCATCCGAAGCACGTCGAGCGCCTGGCCGCGTACTGGGCGGAGGTGACGGGCGGGCCGCCGACCTACTCCGACTCGTGCGGAGACGAGTCGGTCGTCCTCACTCTGCACGCGGGTAACGGGGACATGGGCGACCTCGGCAATCGCTTCCTCGATTGCTTCGTCCACGCTCTCGACGACGCGGGACTCCCCGACGACCCGGCCTTCCGTGAGGCCATGCGCGCCTACATGCGCTGGGCGGTGGACAACGTGCTCTCGTATTCGCCCGTCGGCGCCGTCGTCCCGCAAGACCTGCGCATGCCGCGCTGGGGCTGGGACGGCCTTCAGGCTTAGCTCGCCACGCTCATCTGTGCTCAGTGCGAGCGCACCGCGCGAGCGCGGAGGGCGAAATAGGCGAATAGCCCCAGGAGGCAGAGGGCGAAGGGGTAGGAGAGCCAGGAGGGGCCGTAGTCGACTGCGAACTTGCCCGCGACAAAGCCGAGCGGGATGAGGATGCCGAGCCGGCTCGACATGCGCATGCGGCCGGAGTTCTGCTCGTCCGCTCCGTCAGGTTGCTCCGCCTCGCGCGGTCCTTGCTCGAGCAGCGTCGCGTTCAGGCTCTTCTCGCGGTCGCGCCGGCCCATGACCAATGTATCGGCAGCGACGTCCGCGTCCTCAGCGGCCCCGTCGACAAAGCGCCCGGGGCCGGCCCCGGGCGGGACCGGCCCCGAAGCCTGGGAGCTGGGACCTCGGCTCGGTCGTGATCACCGCGAACACGGCGCCCTGCGGATCCTTGAGGATCGCGAAGCGCCCGACGGTCGGCACGTCCATCGGCTCCACGATCACCGCGGCGCCGAGCTCCTGCGCCTTGGCGACGGTGGCGTCCGTGTCGTCGACGCCGACGTAGGGCGTCCACATCGACGGGATCGCCGCGTCCTGCATCTGCATGAGCCCGGCGTGGCCCTGGCCGGTGCCGCCGACCCGGTCGAAGATTCGGTAACCGCCGAAGTCCTCGCCCATGTCGTTGGTCGTCCAGCCGAAGACCTCCTCGTAGAAGCGCTGGGCGCCGTCCACGTCCTTCGTGCCGAGCTCGTCCCAGACGAAGACGCCTTCGGCGTCGCCGCCCTCGCCATACGGCTGGTAGATGCCGAGGTAGGCGCCCTGCGGGTCGGCGATGACCGCCATCTTCCCGACCTCCTCCATGTCGAAGGGGCCGGCGGCGAGCTTGCCGCCCGCGCTCTTCGCCTTCTCGACGGTCTCGTCCACGTTCTCGACGCGCACGTGGCCGAGCCAGTGCGGGGGCGGAGCGCCCTGCATCGCCGTGCTGAAACCGCCGTGCGTCCGGCCGCCGGCAGCGATCATCGCGTAGTCGATCTCACCCGGCTTGAAGACCTCCGTCCCCCAGCCGAAGAGCTGCGTGTAGAAGGCCTTCGCCTTCTCCGGATCGGGCGAGACCTGCTCGTGCCAGACGAAGGTTCCCACCCTGGTCGCGACTGTGCTCATGTTCTCGACCTCCTCGTCTCGATGTCCTTCGAGGCTAGCGAAAGATCCGCGCTTGACACATATCGTTCATCTTCGATACATTGAAGTTGATCGATGCATGAGCTGGCCGTCATCGAGAGCGAACGCCCGCTCGAGTGCTGTGCGCCGCTGGCGGCGTCCGCGCTGTCCGATGAGGAGGCCAGCGCGAACGCGGCGCTCTTCGCCGCTCTGGCCGATCCGGCCCGAGTGCGCATCGTCAACCGCATTGCGACGAGTGGCGAGCCGGTCTGCGCGTGTCATCTCATCGAGCCGCTCGGGCTCTCGCAGCCGACGGTCTCGCATCATCTGAAGCGCCTGGTCGACGCGGGTCTGCTCGAGCGCGCGCAGCGCGGGAGGTGGGCGTACTTCTCGCTCGCCCCGGAGGCGGCCGAGCGGCTGGCCGGCCTCGTCGACCTCACGCGAAGTCCCGAGGAGGTGCTGATCCCATGACGACCACTGCTGAGGAACTGCGCGAGGAGGTGCGGCAGAAGTACGCCGAGGCGGCGCGTGCGGTCGACGAAGGCACCGGCTGCGGCTGCGGCAGCGGTTCGTGCTGCGCAAGCGAAGATTTCGGCGAGTCGCGCTACACGTTCGAGCAGCGCGGCGAGCTTCCCGATGCCGCCGCGCTCGCCTCGCTCGGCTGCGGCAACCCGACCGCCGTCGCCGAGCTCCGCGAGGGCGACACCGTCCTCGACCTCGGCTCGGGCGGCGGCATCGACGTCATCCTCTCCGCGAGGCGCGTCGGCGCGACCGGCCGCGCCTACGGCCTCGACATGACCGACGAGATGCTGGCGCTCGCGCGCAAGAATGCCGCCGAGGCGGGCGTCGAGAACGTCGTCTTCCTCAAGGGCCTGATCGAGCAGATCCCGCTTCCCGCTGAGTCGGTCGACGTCGTCATCTCGAACTGTGTCATCAACCTCTCGACGGACAAAGCGGCCGTCCTGTTGGAGATCGCGCGCGTTCTCCGACCAGGTGGTCGGCTCGGCGTCTCGGACATCGTCGCCGAGGACAGGCTGTCCGAGGAAGATCAGGCAGAGCGCGGCTCGTACGTCGGCTGCATCGCCGGCGCGCTCTCGAAGGAGGAATACGAGGCCGGGCTCGATGCGGTCGGCTTCGAGCAGATCTCGGTCGAGTTCACCCACGAGGTCGCGGACGGGATCCACGGCGCGATCGTCAAAGCTGTGAAGACGTCCGATCCCGAGGCGAAGGGACTTCCTGTGGTCGTCCCGGCGGCGAGCGCCGGTTGCTGCTGATGGCGGTCGCGCCTGCGATCGCGATCGTGGAGCTCCGGCCCGAGCACTGGCCCGGAGCCGCGCGCGTTTACGCGGAGGGGATCGCGACCGGGAACGCCACCTTCGAGACCGAGGTGCCGTCCTGGGAGGCTTGGGACGCGGGTCACCTGCCCGAGCATCGCTTCGTCGCGCTCCGGGACGACGAGGTCGTCGGGTGGGTTGCCGTCAGCCCGGTCTCCGATCGCTGCGTCTACGGCGGCGTGGTCGAGAACAGCGTCTACGTCGCCGAGGACGCGCGCGGGCAGGGCATCGGCCTCCGTCTCCTGGAACAGCTTGCAGCCTCGACGGAGGCGGCGGGGTTCTGGACGATCCAGACCGGGATCTTCCCGGAGAACGACGTGAGCGTGCGCCTGCACGAGCGCGCCGGCTTCGAGGTCGTCGGGCGCCGGAAGCGCCTCGGCAGGCGCAACGGCGAGTGGCGCGACGTGCTGCTCCTCGAGCGCCGCAGCGAGGTGGTGGGCTGATCGCTTCTTCAAAAGGGGATTCGATGCTCGAGACTCTCGATCCAGTCACCAGAATCCATGTCGAGCGCGCCGCGGAGGCGTTGGAAGCCGAGTTCGCCGGAACGTTTTCGCGCGAGACGATCGCGCGGTACATCGCGGAATCGGTCGACCTCCTCGGCGAGTCGAAGGTTCCGGACTTCATCGCGGTGCTCGCACATCGCTTCGCGCGCGAGCGCTTGAAGGCGTTGGCACAAACGGAGGGATTGATGACGAAGGCCCAACCGGAGGTTCTGTTCGTCTGCGTGCACAACGCGGGCCGAAGCCAGATGGCCGCCGGGCTCGTCAAGCTGCGGTCGGGAGGAAGGATTCACGTCCGCTCGGCCGGTAGCGATCCCGCAGACCAGATCAACCCGGCGGTGCTCGAGGCCATGGGCGAGCTCGGCGTGGACATGGCCGAGGAGTTCCCGAAGCCGTTGACCGACGAGGTCGTTCGGGCCGCCGACGTCGTGATCACGATGGGCTGCGGCGACGCATGTCCCGTGTACCCCGGCAAGAAGTACGAGGACTGGGTCCTCGACGATCCGGCCGATCAGGACCTGGAGACGGTGCGCCGGATCAGGGACGAGATCGACGGCAAGGTGCGTCGGCTCGTCGACGAGCTTCTCCCCGAAGACGCCGGTTCGGCGAGCTGATTCGACCGAGACGTTTGTGCCGAGCCGGATGTTGCTCCGCCTTCTGATGGCCGAGTTCATCGGCACGTTCGCGCTCGTCTTCGCGGGCGCCGGCGCGATCATGGTCGACGCCAAAACGGGCGCGCTCGGCCACGTCGGTGTCTCCATCTCGTTCGGCCTCGTGATCATGGTGATGATCTACGCTGTCGGCCACGTGTCCGGCGCGCACTTCAACCCGGCCGTCACGTTCGCATTTGCGCTCACGCGGCACTTCCCCTGGCCACGCCTCGCCGGCTACTGGGCCGCGCAGATCCTGGGAGCGCTGGCCGCGGCGGCGATCCTCCGTGGCTCGCTCGGCGACGTCGCCCACGTCGGCGCGACGCTCCCCTCGGGCTCGCAGGGGCAGTCGTTTCTCTGGGAGCTCGTGCTCACGTTCTTCCTGATGTTCGTGATCATGGCCGTCGCCACCGACACGCGCGCGGTGGGGGAGGCGGCGGCGATCGCGATCGGAGGAACCGTCGGCCTGGACGCGATGTTCGGCGGGCCGATCTCCGGGGCCTCGATGAACCCGGCCCGCTCGATCGGGCCCGCCTTCGTGAGCGGCGACCTCCAGTCGCTCTGGCTGTACATCGCCGCCCCGATTCTCGGCGCCGCGATCGGGGCGCTCGTCTACCAGTTCGTCCGGGGAGAGTCGTCGCAGCCTGCGTCCTTCGGCTAGTGGCCGGAGGACGGCGAGAGCTCGGGCTGTGAAGTGACGACCGAGTAGAGCGCCCAGACTCCGAGGACGCCCTTGAGCTCGGTCTCGCCGCGCTCCCGAAAGTCGAAGCGCGCATCGTCGGCCAGCCGCTTCTGCACCTCGGCCGAGACGAGGACGTCACCGGGCTCGGCCGCAGCCATGATGCGCGCGCCGATGCTGACCGTCACGCCGCTGCACTTCTCGCCGGCCACCCAGCAAGTGCCCGTGTGAATGCCGACGCGAACCCGCACCCCGAGCGGCTCGACGACCCTGCCGACGACGCAGCCGAACGAGACGGCAGCGCCCGGGTCCGCGAAGACGACGAAGAAGCCGTCACCCGCCGTGTCCATCTCCTCTCCGCCCGCGTCCGCCAGGGCGCCGCGGACGAGCGCCTGGAACCGCTCGAGGAGCTCGGCCCACCGCTCGTCGCCGAGCGCGGCCGCAAGCTCGGTGGACCCCACGATGTCGACGAACACGACCGTGTTGAGCTTCCGGATCGGTGCGTCGGTCGATTGCACGTCAATCACGGCTGGTCTTGAGGTCTCAGTGCACCGCGGCGGGTTGCGGCGGCACCGCCATGTGCCGCATCGTGGCTCCTGCCCAGAGCACGATCAGGACGATCGCGAGCGTGAGCAGCGCCCACTGCGCGGCGGAGACGATGGCGATGATGCCGAGAACGAGCGCCGTGACGCCGAGGACGGCGAGCACGACGATCGGAGTCGTCACGCCTCTCTCGATCTCGTCGACTCTCGCGCCGAGCGGGCAGCTGATCGCGCCGATCGCGAGCATCGTGACCGCGGCCCACCGGTTGCTGCCCAGGTACCACCATCCCTGGACGTTCGCGACGTACACGAGGACGACGAGCGCCGCCAGAACCGTTGCGCCGAGATCCTTGCGCGTTAGCGTCATGGTTGCCTCCTTCCAGACAGAGCATCCGCTCAGGCGTGGCGATCGGCATCGGTGTTTGCGCGGATTGCCGTCCGGGTCGTCGCGGACAGCGAGACCAGGCGCTCGACGGCTGAGAGCGCTTCACCAATCCGGTTCAGGGCGTTCACCACTCCGAAGCCGTCTTGCCCCTAGCAAAGCAGCACACTCACCGGTGCATGCGCCGCCTTTGAACGCGGGCATAGCGCGCAGGAGGAGGAAGAGGCCGATCAGGAAGAGGATGGCGAGCGTCGTCATCCGGGCGGCAAAGGAGACGGCCCGGAAGATCCGATCCGAGGGCGCCGGTTCAGCGCGCAGGCCTTCGGGCTATCGGTCTGTGTGTCCGGCACCGATGCGGTGGCTGCGTGCTGCACCGTCCGCGCACTAGGCCGCCGGTGCGGTCGCGATTCCTCCTCCGATCGAAACGGCTCACCAGAGGATGGAGGTGGTGCGTGAACGGCAGGTGAACTGGAGCGAACCGCTCCCTGAACATTGTCGCCCGATTGAGGGTGCCCGGGCTCGGGAGCCCTCCCCTATGATCGGTTGGTGCCCCTGGCCCGCGAGACGAACGGCCGGCCGAAGCTGAGGCTCTCGTTCGAGCCTGGGTTTCGGTTGCCCGATCTGCCGGGACGCGAGCTCGAGCCCAGAGTCTTCACCTCGACGTATTTCGATTCGGCCGACCGGGCTCTCGCCGGATCGCAGGTGAGTCTCCGACGGCGGGTCGAGAACGGGAAGAGCGTGTGGCGGCTGCGCTCGAGCGCGGGGTCCGGCCTCGACCTCGAGGTCGCGGGAGGGCCGGGTCGGCCGCCTGACGAGCTGTCCGCGCTCCTGGTCGGCGTCGTCGCGGGGCGCACCCTGGAGCAGGTGGCCAAGGTACGCGTGCGACGCTCGGGTCTCGGCGTCCGCGAAGGCCGCTCCGAGGTGGCCGTCATCGTGGTCGACGACGTCACCGTGCTCGAAGGGCGTCGCGTAGTCGAGCGCTTCAAGGAGCTCCGTGTCCAGATCCTCGTCGACGACGAGGATCTCGTCGGTCGGCTGGAGACGTCGCTGCACGACGCAGGAGCATTCTCCGTGGGGGAGGTCCCGCGCTTGGCCGAGGTGATCGGGCTCACGGCCGAGAAACGCGATCTGAGAGGATCGGCGCCCCCCGTCCTCTTCGCGGCGGTCCTCGGGCAGCAGCTCCAGGAGATCCTCGCCCACGATCCGGGAACCCGACTCGGCGCCGACCCCGAGGAGCTGCACGACATGCGCGTCGCCACCCGGCGGGCCCGTGCGCTCCTGAGGACGGCGCGACCCCTGCTCGATCCGGCCTGGACGGAATCGCTTCGCGGGGAGCTCGCGTGGCTCGGCGGCGCTCTCGGAGCGGTGCGCGATCTCGACGTCTTCGTCCAGCGCCTGCACGCCGAAGTGGCGGCGCTCGACACCAGCGACAGACGCGCCGCACGGAAGCTGGTCCAGGCGGTGCAAACGGAGCGCGACGCGGCACGAGAAGCCCTCCTGGATGCGTTGTCGTCGGAGCGTTACCTGGGGCTCCTGCGCACCCTCGCGGAAGGCATCGAAAGGCCGCCTCTTCTTCCCGTCGAGGTCGAGGTGCGTGAGCTGGCGGCGAAGCAGTTCGACAAGCTGCGCAAGCACATGCGCGAGCTCGGTCCGGATCCCTCGGATGAGCTCGTTCATCGCGCCCGCATCAAGGGCAAGCGGGCCCGCTATGCGGCCGAGTTCGTCGCAGCGGGGAACGGGAAGGCGACGACGCGGTTCGTGAGTCGGGCGAAGCGGTTCCAGGACGTTGCCGGTGAGCATCAGGATGCCGTCGTCGCCGAGGAGCGGCTCCGCGACCTGGCGGCACGAGTCAACGGGACGATGACCGCTTTCGCGGCGGGCCGACTCGCCGAGAGGGAGCGTGAGCGCCGGCGCGCCGCCCGAGCCGAGCTTCCGAAGGCCTGGGGCAAGCTCGAGCGGGCAGGCAGGAAGGCCTGGGCCTGAGCGTCGTCCGGGCGGCCGGGGGCGTCCTCGTCCGCGACCGGGAGGGAGACCCCGAGGTCCTCCTCGTCCATCGCCCGCACTACGATGACTGGAGCTTTCCGAAAGGGAAGGCGCTCGACGGCGAGACGGACGAGGAGTGCGCGGTGCGGGAGGTCGAGGAGGAGACCGGGCTCCTCTGCGACCTGGGCAAGGAGCTGCCCGAGACCAGATACGTCTCGCGCGGCCGGCCGAAGCGGGTGCGCTACTGGTTCATGACGCTGGGGACCGGTGCGCTCGCGCCGAGCAACGAGGTCGATGCCTGCGAGTGGCTGCCGCTGGGCGAGGCCCGCGACAGGCTCTCGTACGAGCACGACCAGGAGCTCCTGGACGTAGTCCGCGAGGCGTTGTGAGCTGCTTCGTCCTCGTGCGCCATGCGGTCGCCCTCTCGCGCGAGGAATGGAACGGCGACGACGATCTGCGCCCGCTCAGTGCCAAGGGGAGCAAGCAGGCGAAGCGGCTTGTCGATGTATTGGCGGGCCGGACGCTCGATCGGATCGTCTCCAGCCCGGCCGTGCGCTGTGTCGACACCGTGCGCCTGCTTGCGGAGGCGCGTGGCCTGGACCTCGAGGAGCGTGAGGAGCTCGCCGAGGGCGCGAGCCGCGGTGCGATCTTCGCGCTCCTGGACGAGCTCGAGGACAGCGGCTTCCTCCTCTGCACCCATGGCGACGTCGTCTACGAGCTGCTGGGGGAGGAGATGAAGAAGGGCGAGGTCCGGGTCGCCGAGCGTACGGGCGACCGGATCCGAACGGTCGGCTAGGCCGCGACGCGGAGCTCGTCGAGCAGCGCCAGGACAGCACCTTCGCGCAGCCCGGCTCGTGAGACCACGAGCGGCACGCCGAGGCGGTTCTGGACGGCCTTGAGAATGATGGCCCCGGCTGCGAGCGTGCGCGCCCGGCCGGGCTCGACGCCGAACCGCTTGGCGATCCGTGCCGACCTCTGGGCGGTCAGGATCTCGAGTGCCTCGTCCAGCTGGGCGGGGCCGAGTGTCGGGCCCACGAGCTTGCGGAGCGATCGGGCGGTGCCGCCGGCCGCAAGCGCGGCCTTGGGGAGCGGTGCGGTCACCGCTGTGAGCTCGGCCTCCACCTCGTCGCGAGCGGCGGCAAGAGCGTTCCGTCGGGGAGGATCGTCCGCGAACGCGCGTCCGGTCAGCCGAAGCGCACCGATGTCGAGTGACCTGATCCAGGCCGGCCCACCGGACGGGGTGCCCACGACGACCTCGGTCGATCCGCCGCCGACGTCGACGACTGCAACCGTCTCGGCGTCCAGGTCGGCTGCCGCGACGGCACCGCCGTACGCGAGCTTGCCCTCTTCGTCGGGCGAGAGGACGCGCACCGGCCCACCGGTCGCCTCTGCGAGGAGTTCGACGAGCTCCGCGCCGTTCTCGCTCTGGCGGCCCGGCGCTGTCACGAGGGTCTCGGTCCTCACGGCTCCTTCCTTGCGGGCCGTGCGCGCGAGGCTGCGGACATGCTGAGCCGTCTCGCGCAGCTTGTCGTCGGAGAGGCGGCCGAGGCGCTCCACCTCGAAGCCGAGACCGAGGAAGCCCTTCTCCTCACGAACCGCCCGCAGCGAGTCGCCGTCGCGGCACGCGACGAGCAGGCGCACGGTCTGAGACCCTACGTCGATGACGGCGACGTTCATCCCAATCGGATTGTCACTCCCTCATCGGTCGGAATGGGAAAACCAGTAGTGACGATCTGGTGAAAAAGCGCTATCGCGTGCGACGCAACGCAGCCGCGCGCCGGCGGGCACGGGGGCGGACGCTCTTCATGAGCACCCCGTGCGTGGAGCGATCGGGCTCGTCCTTCTTCGGCCTCAACCGCTTCCAGCTGCCGTCTGCATCGAGTTCCCACGCGGAGCTGTTGTCCGCCAGCAGCACGTCGAACACGGAGCGCAGCCGCTGCTGCAGGACGGGGCTCTCGACCGGGACGACCACCTCGAGTCGATGGTCGAGATTGCGCGGCATGAGGTCGGCGCTGCCCATGAAGTACGAGATCTTCTTGCCGGCCTGGAAGACGAAGACGCGGCTGTGCTCGAGGAAGCGCCCGACGACTGAACGCACGGAGATGTTGTCGCTCAGGCCAGGGACGCCGGGACGGAGAGTGCAGATGCTCCGCGCGAAGATATCGATTCGCGCGCCCTCCTGGGAGGCGCGGTAGAGCTCGTTGACGATCTTCTCGTCGGTGAGCGCGTTCACCTTGATGCCGATCCACGCGGGCTTCCCGGCCGCAGCGGCCTGGGCCACGGTGCGGATCTCGGCGATCAACCGGTCTCTCAGGTTGAACGGGGCGACGAGGAGCTTTCGGAACTGGAGTGGGCGGCCGAAGCCCGTGATGTAGTTGAAGAGGTCGGCGACGTCCGCCGCAATCTCGTTGTCGGCCGTGAAGAGGCCGAAGTCCTCGTAGGTCCGCGCGTTGCGGGCGTGGTAGTTGCCCGTCCCGATGTGGACGTAGCGCTTGAGGCCACGGCCCTCGCGCCTGACGACGAGGGTCATCTTCGCGTGGATCTTGACGTTCGGGAACCCGTAGACGACGTGCACACCGGCCTGCTCGAGCGCGCGCGACCAGGCGATGTTCTTCGACTCGTCGAAGCGGGCCTTGAGCTCGACAAGACAGACGCTCTGCTTACCGGATTCGGCCGCCGTGATGAGCGCAGGGACGAGCGGCGACTCGTCGCTCGTCCGGTACACGGCCGTCTTGAGCGCGGTCACCTGGTCGTCCTCGGCAGCGGCGTCGAGGAAGGCCTCGAAGGTCGTCTCGAAGGAGTCGTACGGGTGCTGCACGAGCCGGTCGGCGGAAGCGATCGCCTGGAAGAGGTCTGGACGTTCCTGGGGCAGGAAGGCCGCCGGGGTGCGCGGCACCCACGGTTCGTCCTGGAGGTCGGGCCGGTCGAGTGAGGCGAGCTGGGCAAGCTCGGCGAGGTCGAGGAGGCCCTGGATGCGGAACACCTCATTCGCGTTGATGCTGAGCCCGCCGATGAGCCTCTCCAGCATCCGGTCCGACATCGATTCGGACACCTCGAGGCGGACGACGTCGCCGAAGCGCCGGCGAGACAGCTCGAGTTCGACCGCCTCGAGGAGGTCGTCTGCCTCGTCGGAGACGGAGAAGTCGGCGTCTCTCGTCACCCGAAACGCCGCCGTCTCGACGATGTCCATCTGGGGGAAGAGCGCTGTCAGGTGGTGGGCGATCGTCGCTTCGAGTGGCACGAGGTAGTCCCGCTCGGGCAGGCGGATGAAGCGCGGCAGCGCCTCCGGCACCTTGACGCGCGCAAACCGCTCCTCGCCGCTCTCGGGGTCGCGCACGAACACACCGAGGCTGAGCGAGAGGCCCGAGATGTAGGGGAACGGCTGGCCCGGCCCGACCGCGAGCGGGGTCAGCATCGGGTAGATGTCGCTCTCGAACCGGCGGGCGAGCTCATCGATCTCGTCGCGGTCGCACTCGGCGACGCGGCGGATGTAGATGCCCTCCGCGTCGAGGGCGGGGCGGAGCTCGCGGTTCCAGATCCGCGACTGCTCGGCGACGAGGTCCCGAACCTGCGCTCGGATCGCGGCCAGCGCCTCGTTGGGGAGCCTCCCGTCGGGCGAGCGCACGTTCAGCCCTGACGCGGTCTGCCCCATGAGGCCGGCGACACGGACCATGAAGAACTCGTCCAGGTTGGTCGAGAAGATGGCGACGAACTTGACCCGCTCGAGAAGCGGGATGCTCTCGTCCGCGGTGAGCTCGAGGACGCGCGCGTTGAAGTCGAGCCAGGAGAGCTCGCGGTTGAGCAGGCGCTCGCGAGGCTTGGATTGGGCCCTCGTCGCGCTCGCCATACCAACTGTTCTTACACCTCTCGCGGGGGCTAGGCAAGAAAGAACAGGCGCCTGGTTGAGGTCTCGAAACGAAATGGTGAACGTGCGAGGCTGGCTACAGTGACGGCGACGGTGCGCGCCGCGTCCGCTTCGGTACGAGAACTTCCCGCGCTTCCGCTCGACGAGTGGGAGCCGACGCTCGACACGCTCCACCTGTGGCTGCAGGTCGTCGGCAAGATCCGTCTCGCGACGGCGCCGCCCCGCAACCACTGGTGGCACGTCCCCCTGTACGTCGACGTTCGCGGTCTCACCACTCACCGAATGCACGCGCCGAACGGGCTCGCCTTCCAGATCGATTTCGACTTCGTCGACCACCGGCTCGTCGTTCGCACCTCCGAGGGCGCGGACGAGTCGTTCCCGCTCGCCGCCGGTCTCTCGGTGGCCGAGTTCGACGCGAGCCTGCACGATCTGCTCGCGCGGATCGGCGCCGACGTGGCGATCCGCGAGACCCCCTATGGCGTGCCGATGACCACGCCCTTCCCCGAAGACCACGAGCACGCCTCGTACGACCGCGACGCCGTCGTGCGCTTCTGGCAGATCCTCGACTGGAGCGACGCGGTCTTCGAGGAGTTCGCTGGCTGGTCGTGCGCCAAGACGAGCCCGGTGCACCTCTTCTGGCATTCCATGGACCTCGCGGTGACGCGGTTCAGCGGCCGGCGCGCCCCGGAGATCCCGAATGCGGGCCTCGTCACGCGCGAGGCCTATTCGCACGAGGTCGTCTCCTTCGGGTTCTGGCCGGGCGACCAGAAAGTGCGCGAGCCGACCTATTACTCCTACACCGCGCCCGAGCCGCCGGGTTTGAAGGAGCAGCCGCTCCGCCCGGACGACGCGCATTGGGCGGGGGAGGGAAGCGCGCTCGCGCTCCTTCCGTACGAGCGCGTCCGCAAGGCCACCGATCCGCGCGCCGCGCTGCTCGCCTTCCTCGAAAGCGCGTACAGCGGGGGGTCCGACCTCGCCGAGTGGGACCGCGAGGCGCTGACGTCGTCGTGGTGTCCCCAGCCGGCGGTGCTCGAGGACCTGCTGAAAGGAGAGTCGTGATGGACGATCCGCGAGCGAGGACGATCGACGCCGATTGAAGTAGATCCGCGACTCGCTCGACCGGTGTTTGGATCTCCTCAGGCAGCGAAGGGCGCTTCGCGATGCGGGAAAGAATCCGGGCGGGGCGGAGTCCCGAGCGCCCGAGATCGTCGAGCGCTACGAGCAGTAGACGCCGTTAGCGCGCCAGCGCGTCGACGGTGACGAGGTCGGCGCCCCGGGCGGTGAGCTGCTCGACGATGCGCGGGAAGGCCCCTGCGGTCGCGTCCGGCCAGCTGTGGAGGAGGACGATCGCGTCGCCGTCGATCCCGTCCAGGACAGCGGCCTCGACCGCGGCCGCGTCCTGCGTCTCGCTCCAATCGTTCGGGTCGACATCCCAGCCGGCGTGCCGGTAGCCGAGGGCGTCGAGCCGGTCGAGGAGGACCGGGTCGTTCATTCCCGAGCCGAATGGGCAGCGGAACCACGGCCGCGGGTCCACTCCGGTGATCTCGAGGATGGCATCCTGGGCGAGCCGGAGGTCGTCGGCGAACGCCTGCTCCGTGAGGGCGTCCATCGGGGCGTGGTAATGGGAGTGGTTCCCGAGCAGGTGCCCGGCCCCGGCGATCGCGCGGGCCTCGGCCGGTGCCGACTGCGCCCACCGTCCCTGGACGAAGAAGGTCGCTCGGGCGTCCGCGTCGCTCAACGCGGCGAGGATGCGAGGGAGGGTCCCGCCGGAGCAGGGGCGGTCCGGGTGCTCGACATCGATGGTGAGGGCAACGCGCACGGGCCCGCTACTGCGCCAGGGTCACCTTCGTGAGCTGGGCGGGCTTGTCCGCGTCGAGGCCCTTGGCGCGGGCGAGCGCGGCCGCGAAGAGCTGGCCGGCGACGACGGAGAGGAGCGGCGCGTAGGCCGGCCGCGGAGGCTTCGGCACGGGGAGGGCGAACGAGGCGCCTGAGATCTTGGTCGCGGCGTTCCCGCTCGCCACGATGGTCGCGCCGGCCGCACGTGCCCTCTTCGCTGCCTCGACGACCGCTCCGAGCGTCTCGTCGTGGGAGGCGATCGCCCAGACGGGGAAGAGCGCCTCGATCGCGGCCACCGGGCCGTGCGCAAGGTCGGTGGCGGTGAGCGGCTCGGCCGAGAGGCGACAGGTCTCCGTCAGCTTGAGCGCGACCTCCCGCGCGGTGGCGAGCTCGAAGCCGCGCCCGATCACGAACATACGCTCGACGTAGGTGAACGCCGGGGCGATCTCGCCCGCGCGAAGAACGAGCGGGTCGAGCATCTCGGCCATCTGCTCCGCCACCCGGCGCAGGTCGTCCGCGACCTTGGCGCCCTTGCCCGCGGCGCCGCCGGCGAGGAGCGCCAGGGAGGCGAGCTGGTTCATGTACGTCTTCGAAGCGGCGACGGCGCGCTCGGGCCCCGCGAGGAGCGGCAGCGTCGCGTCGGAGGCGCGCGCGAGCGCGGAGCGGGCGTCGTTCGTGACGGCGACGGTGTAGGCGCCACGGGCGCGCATCCGCTCGACGTACTCGACGACGTCCTGCGTCTGCCCGGACTGCGAGAGGGCGATGACCACGGAGCTCGAGACGTCGATTCCCGCCTTGTAGTAGACCGTGAGCGAGATCGAGTCGCGGACGGCGGTCAGACCGGAGATGACCCCGAAGGCGTAGACGCCGTACGAGGCGGCCGCGTCCGAGGATCCGTGCCCGACGAGCCTGATCACCGAGGGGGAGCGGCGCGCGATCTCGGCCGCCACCCTCTCGTAGGCGTCCGCGTGCTCGAGCAGGCGCGCGAGCGCGTGCGGCTGGCCGCGGATCTCGGAGAGGAAGATGGCCCCGGGGCGGCTCATACGGGGCCGATTCGAAGTCCGGACTCCGGGTCGAAGAAGTGCGCCTCCTCCGTCCTCGGCCTGAGGCTGACACGGTCGCCGCGCCGGGGCGCATGGCGGCTCTCCGTGCGGGCGACGAGCTTCGTCGCCTCCCCGCCGACCTCGGTCACGCAGAAGACGTAGGCGTCGGCTCCGATCTCCTCCACGAGCTCGACCTCGGCGGAGATGCCGTCCGGGGCGAGCTCGAACGCCTCGGGCCGAAAGCCGAGGACGAGGCTGCCGTGGCCGTTCGCCGCAGCCTGCGCGGGAATCGGGAGCGTCTCGCCGCCGAGCCGGAGCGCGCCGCCTTCGACGCTCACCGTCAGGAGGTTCATGGCGGGCGAGCCGATGAAGCCCGCGACGAAGGTGTTCACCGGCGCCTGGTAGAGCTCCCGCGGAGGGCCGCACTGCTGCAGGCGCCCATCGGACATGACGGCGACGCGGTCGCCGAGGGTCATGGCCTCCGCCTGGTCGTGCGTGACGTAGACGGTGGTCACTCCGAGGCGGTCCTGGAGCGCCGCGATGTCGGCGCGCATCTGGACCCGGAGCTTCGCGTCGAGGTTCGAGAGCGGCTCGTCCATGAGGAAGACGGCCGGCTTGCGCACGATCGCCCGGCCCATCGCGACGCGCTGGCGCTGGCCGCCCGAGAGCTGCCCGGGCTTGCGCTGGAGGTACTCTTCCAGGCCGAGCAGGCGGGCGGCCTCGAGGACGCGCTGCCCCCGCTCCTCCTTGTTCACGCGCGCGATCTTGAGCGGGAAGCCGATGTTGGCCTCGACGGTCAGGTACGGGTAGAGCGCGTAGTTCTGGAAGACCATCGCGACGTCGCGCTTCTTCGGCGCGAGGTCGGTGACGTCGCGGTCGCCGATGTAGATCGCGCCCGCGTCCACGTCCTCGAGCCCTGCGAGCATGCGGAGCGCCGTCGTCTTCCCCGACCCCGAGGGCCCGACGAGGACGACGAACTCGCTGTTCTCGATGTGGAGGTCGAGCGCGTCGACGGCCGGGGTATCGGAGCCGGGGTAGATCTTCGTCGCTTGGTCGAAGCGGACGTCAGCCAACGGGTGTCCTTTCCGCGCCGCGCGCAGCGTCCCCGACCTCTCCGCGCGCCCGTTCGAGTGCCTGGGGCGAGGCTCCGATCGCCTCGAGCCCGAGGAGGGCGGCTCCGACGATCGGAGGAGAGGCCGCGCGGCTGACCGCGATCGCCGGGCCAACGCGGCGCATGCCCTCGCCGATCGCGCCGAGGAGGCGGCCGTCGCCTCCCTGGAGCAGTCCGCCGCCCAGAAGGACCTCTACGGGCTCCTGCGCGAGGTCGAGTCGCTCGATTGCCACGCGGCCGAGCGCGACGACCTCCGAGGCGAGCCGGTCGACGATCTCCGCCGCGACCGCGTCGTCTGCCGCGGCCGCGAAGACGACCGGCGGGAGCTCTTCGAGCCGGCGCATGGGGATCGTCCCCCGGTGGATCGCCTCGGCGAGCGCGCTCGGCGTCTCCAACCCGAAGTGGGCGGGAACCAGCCGCTCCAGGGACGTGCGCGGCCCGCGCCCGTCCTCGCTTCGCGCCGCGGCGGAGGTGGCGGCGAGGCCGACGTCGTAGCCGCCGCCCCAGTCGCCCGTGGTCGGGCCGAGCGCGGGGAAGCGCGCGTGACGCCCGTCGGGGGCGACGCCGACGCAGTTGATCCCCGCGCCGCAGACGACGGCGACGCCCCAGCCGCGCTCGGTTCCCGCGCGGAGGACGGCAAAGGTGTCGTTCCCGACGAAGACCTCCTTCGCCCAGCCGCGCTTCTCGACGGCCTCCCGGAGCTCCGCCTCCTCGGCCGGGAAGTCCACTCCGGCCATGAGCAGCTCTGCGACGTCGGCGACCGCCCCGCCGACAGGCTCTCCCAACGCGTCCTCGAGGAGCCCGGCGAGGACGTCCACGGTGCCCTCGAGGCCGAGGTGGTGCGGCGAGCTTGCCGGCCCGCGCGCGAAGCCGAGCTACCGCTCCGTCCTCGGCCACCAGGACGAGGTCGGTCTTCGAGTTGCCGCCGTCCACCGAGAGCGCGCGCTTCATGCCGCGGCCTCCACGAGCGAGGGCAGGTGGCCGGCCGCGATGAGCCGCTCGAGCAGGCTCACGCTCATGCTCCACTGGCCGATCAGCGGGTGTGCGAGGAGCGCTTTCCGCGCGGTCTCGAGGTCGCGCGTGACGGCGGCTTCGGCGGTGAGCCGCTCGTAGGCGGCCACATGCTGGACGAGGCCGAGGAGCTCCGGGGCGAGCGGGGGTTGGGGGAGAGGGACGGGCCCGCCGCTCACCACGCGCGCCGGCACCTCGACGGCGTCGTCATCGGCGAGCCCGGCCAGGGTGCCATCGTTCGCGATGTCGACGACGTGGACCTCGCCGGAGCCCTCCGCGAGCGAGGCCGCGAGCCCCGTGGCCGCCTCGCTGTAGTAGGCACCGCCGCGCTGCTCGAGGAGCGCCGGCTTCTCGTTCAGGGCCGGGTCGCGGTAGAGCTCGAGGAGACCGCGCTCGATCTCCATCACCGTCTGCGCCCGCGGCGTCCCCTCGATCTGCTGCGCGAGGACGGCGTCGTGCTCGTAGAAGTAGTGGAGGTAGTAAGAGGGCATGACGCCGAGCTCCTCGACCAGCCGCGCGGGCAGCTCGTTCTCGGCGGCGAGGGTCGCCCCGTGCTCGGCGAGGAGCCGTGGGAGGACGTCCTCGCCGTCGACGTGCACTGCGCGCACCCACGTGAGGTGGTTGAGCCCGACCTGGTCGACGAGCACCCGCTCGGGCTCGACGCCGAGCAGGCCGGCGAACCGGCGTTGGAAGCCGATGGCCACGTTGCAGAGGCCGACGGCCCGGTGACCGGCGTCGAGGAGCGCCCGGGTCACGATCCCGACCGGGTTCGTGAAGTCGACGATCCAGGCACCGTCAGCCGCACGCTCCCGCACGCGCTCGGCGATCTCGAGCACGACCGGGACGGTGCGCATCGCCTTTGCGAACCCGCCCGCGCCCGTCGTCTCCTGGCCGATGCAGCCGCAGGCGAGCGGCACGGTCTCGTCCGAGAGCCGCGCCTCCTGGCCGCCGACGCGGATCTGGACGAGGACGAAGTCCGCGCCGTCGACCGCCCGCTCGAGGTCGTCCGTGACGACGAGATCGCCGTCGAAGCCCGCATGGTCGAGCATCCGGCCTGCGAGGCTCCCGACGACCTCGCGCCGCTCCGCGTCGATGTCCTGGAGGACGAGCTCGCGCAAGGGTAGCCGCTCGCGCTCGCGCGCGAGACCGCTGACGAGCTCGGGCGTATAGGTGGAGCCGCCGCCGACGACCGCGACCTTCATCCCTTCACCCCCGTGAGCGTCACGCCCTCGACGAAGGCGCGCTGCGCGAGGAAGAAGAGGATGACGACCGGCGCGATGACGACGAGCGTCGCGGCCATCGTCAGGTTCCATTGCACCTGGTGGACCGTGCGAAACTCGGCGAGGCCGACCGCGAGCGGCCAGTTGTCCGGGCTCTCGCCCGTGTACAGGAGCGGCCCGAAGAAGTCGTTGAAGCAGAAGAGGAAGGAGAAGAGCGCCACGGCCGCGATCGCGGGCTTGGCCAGGCGCAGGACGACCGTCGTCAGGATCCGGAACTCGCCGCACCCGTCCACGCGCGCCGCATCCAGGTACTCGTCGGGGATCGTGAGGAAGAACTGGCGCAGGAGGAAGATCGAGAACGCGTCGCCGAGCAGGTTCGGGAGGATGAGCGGCCAGAGGCTCCCGACGAGGTGGAGCTTCGCCCACATGACGTAGACCGGGATCACGGTCACCTGCGGCGGCAGCATCATCGCGACGAGGACGACGAGAAAAGCCGCCTCGCGGCCGCGCCAGCGCAGCTTGGCGAGTGCGTAGGCGACCGGGATGCTCGACGCGAGGAGGAAGAGCGTGGCGAGCCCGCCGTAGATGAACGAGTTCAGTGCATAACGCCAGAGCGGCGCCTGGTGGAAGATGTCCACGAAGTTCTGGAAGCGGAAGGGCTGCGGCCAGAGCTCCGGCGAGAGCGCCTGCGCGTTCGTCATGAACGCCGTCAGGAAGATGAACATGAACGGCGCGAGAAAGGCGATCGCGGCCGCGATCAGCAGGCTGTGATCGGCGATCGTGACGAGGAAGCGCTTGCGCCGGACCGCGGCGGGGGGCTTCCTGCGGACGAACTCCGTCGAGGGCGCTGGCGTGGAGGCGGTCGTCATCGCAGGGCCGGCCCCTGGTAGTGCACCCAGCGGCGCGAGTTGCTCACGATGAGGAACGTGACCGCGAAGGCGACGGCGAGAAGGAGCATCGCCATCGCCGAGGCGTAGCCCATGTTGAAGTAGCGGAAGCCCTGCTGGTAGAGGAGCACTGGGTAGAAGAGAGTCGAATCGAGCGGATAGCCGAGCGAGTTCGCCCCTTCGGCCGCGGAGGCCGCCGAGCCCGCGGCGATCGTGCTCGCGACGTAGGCCTGCGTGAAGTACTGCATGCCCTCGATCACGCCGATGACGACGGCGAAGAGGATCACCGGGCTGATCGTCGGGAGTGTCACCCAGCGCATGCGCTGGAAGGCGCCGGCGCCGTCGAGCTCGGCCGACTCGTAGAGGTGCCGCGGGACGTCGATGACCGCCGCGAGGAAGATGATCATCATGTTCCCGACGCCCCAGATCCCGAGGAGCACGAGAGAGGGCTTCGACCAGGAGGGCGAGTCGAACCAGAGCGGCTGGGGGAGGCCGAGGTGGCCCAGAAGCGTGTTCACGGGGCCCGTGCCCGGGTTGAGGAGGTAGACGAACCCGAGCGTGGCGGCGACGGGCGGGACGAGGGCGGGGAGGTAGAAGACCGTGCGGAAGAACCCGACTCCCCGGCGGGCGCGCGACAACATGAGCGCGATCCCGAACGCGAAGAGGACGTTCAAGGGGACCGCGACCGCGATCAGCCAGAGCGTGTTCGAGACGGCCGGCCAGATGCGCTGATCGCCGTTGAAGAGGTACTTGTAGTTCGCAAGCCCGATCCAGCGCGGGGACGACAGGAGGTCGTAGTGCGTGAACGAGTAGTACGCCGTCATGACGAGCGGGTAGCCGAAGAAGATCGTGAACCCGAGGATCCACGGGCTCATGAACGCGAGCACGAGGCCGCGCCGCCGCCAGGCCGCCCGCCGCCGCGCGGCGCGGCGGTCGGGCGTCCGGACGGCGGTGAGCCGATCGGCCTCGGCGGCCCGCGCCATATCAGGGCACCTGTGAGCCGCCTGCGGCCTGGAGTTGGGCGTCGATCTGTTTGTCGAGTCCGGCGAGCCCCGCCTCGAGGTCGTCGACCTTGCCGGCCTCGTACTTCTCGATGAAGGCGTCGACGAGGTCCTGGTTGGCGCTGCCGACGAGCGTGATCGGCGTCGTCCTCGTGTTCGGGTTCGCGAAGATGTCGAGGAAGACGTTGAACTGCGGGTCGGGCTTGACGTCGGGCGAGTTCAACGCCTCCGAGGTCGTCGGCACGTTGCGGATGCCGTTCGTCATCTTCACCAGCGCACCCGTGTCGGTCGCCAGGTACTTGACGAGCTCCCAGGCCTGGTCCTTGTGGCTCGACGTCTTCGGGATGCCGATGATGCTGCCGCTCGTGTAGCCCGAGCCGTAGAGGTCGGGCTGCGCGTCGTCGACCGGAAGCGGAACGGTGCCGAAGTTCAGCTCCGGGTGCTCCGCCCGGATGAACGCGACGCGCCACTCGCCGTCGAGGTTCATTGCGAGTTTCCCGCGCTCGAAGGCCTGCTGCGGCGAGAACTCGTCGCCGGCGCTCGCCTGGAACTTGACGAGATCCTCGTAGCCGTACGAGTCGATCAGCGCCTTCTTCCACTGCAGCATCTGCGCCCAGCCCGGCTGCTTGGAGAGGTTCGAGTGGCCCTGGTCGTCGACCCAGTCGAGTCCCCACTGCGGCGCCCAGTGGGCGGCGATGTTCTCGTAGAAGCCGTTGAACGGATCGAGGCCGACCACGTCGAGCGAGCCGTCGGCGTTGCGCTGGGTGAGCGTCTTCGCGTCGGCGGCGAGCTCGGAGACGGTCTTGGGCGGCGACTTGATCCCGGCCTTCGCAAACAGGTCCTTGTTGTAGTAGAGGCCGTAGACGTCGGCCAGCATCGGGAGCGCGCAGCGGATCCCGTTGTACTGCGAGTACTGGCGCGGGACCTCGGGGAAGATCGTGTCGCTGATCCCGTCCTGCTTCATGTAGTTCGCGAGGTCGATCCACGCGCCGTTCGAGCAGTAGGCGCCGGTGTAGGCGCCGGCGTCGAAGGAGTGGGCGACGTCCGGTGCGTTGCCACCCCGGATGGCCGCGACGATCTTGTCGTCCGAGATCCCGCCGACGACCTTGACGTGGATGTTCGGATGCGACTGCTCGAAGTCGGCGATGACGGACTTCATCACGCCGAGCTCGCGCCCGGTGAAACCGGTCCAGAACGTGAGATTCGCCCCGCCGGAGGACGAGCTCGACGAGCCTCCGCAGCCCGCGGCCGCGATGCAGGCGAGGAGCGTCCCCAGTACGAGAAGAAGTGTCGCCGCGCGTCTCATCCGAAAGCCCTCCCAGGTCGGGATCACGAGCCAGCTGTGTAAGGAACCCTTACGGAAAGCTTCATATCGCGCTTTGCGCCCATCTGTCAAGGCCATATCTCGTAACTTTACGTTAGAGTCATTGACGAGATGGATCGCGCAACCCCTCCGCTCCTGCGCCGCCTGAACGAGCGCACCGTGCTCGAGACGATGCGCGAGGGCGCGCCGATCTCCCGTGCCGAGATCTCCCGGAGGGCGGGGATCTCGAAGCCGACGGTGTCCCTCGCGCTCCGGTCCCTTCTCGAGGCGGGGCTCGTCCGCGAGGCTCCGGCGCCGGAGGGCCCGAGCTACGGCGCGGTCTACTTCGAGCCGATCCCCGAGGCCGCCCTCGTGCTCGGCCTCGACCTCGGCGCCCGCTTCCTGCGCGGCGCGCTCTGCGATCTGAGCGGCGCGGTCCGGGCGCGCCAGGACGTGAAGCTCCGTGAGGCGAACGTGGACGATGCGCTCGCGCTCCTCGGCGGCCTTCGCGACTCGCTGCTCGCGACAGCAGATCTCGCGGGCGACCTCGTCGACAGCGTGGTCGTCGGCGTGCCGGGAGTCGTGGAGGCGGCGACGGGCAAGCTGCGGCTGGCTGCGAATCTCGAGGGGCTCGAGGGACGGCGGCTGGCAGACGACCTCGCCGCGCACCTCGACCTTCCGGTGACGCTCGAGAACGACATCAACCTCGCGGCGCTCGGCGAGCAGTGGCTCGGGGTCGCGCGCGGGGTGTCCGACTTCGCCTTCCTCTCCATCGGCACCGGAATGGGTATGGGGCTCGTCCTCGGGGGCGAGGTTCGGCGCGGCTTTCACGGGGCGGCAGGCGAGATCGACTTCGCGCTCGGCGGGCTCGGCGAGGAGCTCGACCCGTCGGCGACCGCGCTCTCCGCGCTCGCCCACCAACTGGCCGAGAGCGCGGGCTCGACGACGCTCAGGCCGCCCTACGACGTTCGCGCGACTTTCGCCGCCGCGCGCGCGGGCGATCCCGTCGCGCTCGAGATCGTGGACGAGGCGAGCCGCCGGATCGCACAGCACATCGCGCCGATCGCGGCGGTCGCCGACGTCGGGCTCGTCGTGCTCGGCGGCGGCATCGGCTCGAACGGCGACCTTCTCCTCACGCGCGTGCGGGCGAGTCTCGAGCGCTGGGTCGCGTATCCGCCGCGGGTCGAGGTGTCGACACTCGGGGAGGGCGCCGTGCTCACGGGCGCCCTGGCCTTCGGGCTGCGCTCGTCGCTGGACAGCGTGTTCGCGAACGGGGCCCGCTCCGCGCTCGCCCGTTCCTAGCTCTCCCGCAGGCCTTGGACGAGGCTCACCCGCTCGACCGCCGCGCTGCTCGACCCGGGCCTGCGCGGAGTGAACTCGTAGAGCTCGTCCTGGCCCGCCTGGACGACTCCGATCGCCGAGTCCGGTACGGCATTCCAGGCGCCGAAGACGTCGCCTAGCGGCTCGGAGACGACCGCGCGGGCCTCGTCGGAGAGCGCCTGCAGCGCGGGGATCTCGGGGTGCAGCTTCTTGAGCTTGCGCATGTCGGTGCTGAAGTAGAGCGTCCGCGAGTCGTGCTCGCTCGAGTAGCGGGCCGCCATGATCCGCGTTCCGTCGGTCGCGGCGACGGTCATCATCAGCGGGTTCTCGATGCCGTGGCTCTCGCCGACCTCTTCGACGAAGCCGGCCATCAGCTCGAGCGCCGTGATCGGGTCGTCCTGAAGCCCGAACGTGAGCGCGAGGTAGAAGAGGAGCTCGGAGTCGGCCGAGCCCTCGATGAACGGGATGAGCTCGGGGTCGACCGCGACCAGGAAATCGCGACGAACCTTCGCGAAGTCGCGCACGAGGCCGTTGTGCATGAAGAGCCAGCGGCCATAGCGGAAGGGGTGAGCGTTCGTCTCCTGCACGGCGGTGCCCGTGGAGGCGCGGATGTGCGCGAAGAAGAGCGGCGAGTGGACGTGCGCTGCGAGCTCGCGCAGGTTGCGGTCGTTCCAGGCGGGATGGACTCTCTTGTAGAGGCCCGGCAGCCCGCCGAGCTCGTCGTACCAGCCGACGCCGAAGCCGTCGCCGTTCGTCGTCGTCGCACCCTGGCGGGAGTGGAGGCTCTGGTCGATCAGCGAGTGGTCGCGTTGGAGGACCAGCGCCTCGATCGGAACCGGCTCGCCGTAGTACGCAAGCCAGCGGGGGCACATCTCGTGCCTTCTTTCAGTCGGGAATCACCTGCCGCGAGGAGAGCTCGACGACCTCGGCCGCCGGCGCGTCGAGGTGGTCTCTCCACCCCATGAGGAGCCCGTGCACCGACGCGGCCCCCACGATCGGCTCGTCGGGCAGTGGGAGGGCTGCCGGGTGGAGGATGAACGGCCGCGTCTGTGGGCCGCCGATCCCGCCGTGGAACGAGATGAGCTCCTCGAACGCGCAGCCCTCCTCGAGTGTCGCGTCGTAGAAGCTGCCGACCATGATGTCCGCTACGTGCTTGAACCCGTCGGTCCGCAGGAGGTGCTGCGGCGCGCGCGTCGAGAAGGGTGCGAGCGGGTCCTCGCCCTCGATGCTCCCGGTCGCGAGGTAGTTGACTCCGCGGGCACCGAGCACGACCGGCCCGTGGCGCTGCGAGTGGACGAGGAGCCAGCCCACGTGCGGGTGCGAGCGCAGCGCGGGGAGGAGGCTCGGGTAGCGCTCGTCGATCTCCTCCTGCAACAGACGGCGCGGTTCGTCCATGAGGTAGATGAGCCCGAGGTTGCCCGACCCGAGGACGACGACGTCGCGGTCGCTCACGTCGTTCTTGGGCTTCTCCTTCTCCTTCTCCTTCTTGGAGGGCCCGGTCGCCTCGCTCAAGGCGAGACCGACGAGAGCATGCTGCTCGTCACCGCCGGCGAACGCGCCGATCTCGCCCGTCTCGACGTTCCGCCGGACGAGCTCCTCGAGGGTGAAGTCGTTCCGCTGCTTGAACGTCGCTCCCTGGGTCTGGCCGTGGTCGGAGAGGACGACCACCTCGTACGGCCTCGGCGCGTAGCGGCGGGCGCGCTCGATCCGGCCGATCTGCTCGTCGAGCTTCCGCAGAGCCTCGAACGTGTCGGCGCGCTCGAGCCCCGAGTGGTGCGCGACCTCGTCGTAGCTCGAGAAGGTCGCGTACACGGCCGGGCGCCCTTTCATCATGTCGGTGAGGACGCCGTAGACGATCAGGTCGCGGACGACGACGCAGAGCGCTGCCCGCATTAACGGGTAGATGCCGCCCCGGTGCCCGCGCGGCACGACCTTGCGCCGGCGCTGGCGGCCGGAGGCGACGACCTCGAGGACGATCTCCCAGGTGAAGAGGACGAGCGTCCGCGTGACGTTGAACCCGTTCGAGAAGAACGCGCGGTAGCCGGGGTTGGCGCTCTTCTCTTCCTCCATGCGGCTCACCGTGAGGATGACGTGCTCCGCCTCGCCGGAGAGGAGGTTGCCGCGGCTGGCCCCACCGTTCGTCAGGAGTCCGTTTCCGGTCCCGTGCCGGCGCTCGAGCTCGGCGCAGTCGGCCGGCGCCGAGCAGGTCATGAGGGTGCCGGTCTCCTTCTCGACCCAGCGGAAGGCGGGGATGTCCTCGTTCGAGCCGAGCAGGATCCCGGCCTGGCTCGCGCCCGTCTGGGAGGAGAGGTCCGTCTCCCACTCGGTGAGCCGGTGCGATCCGTTCGCGAGGAGCCGCGCCATCGCGGGCGCGCTCCCATCCCTCATCGCGCGTTGGAGCACCGGCAGCGCGAGCCCGTCGATCTCGAGGAAGACGATCCCCGGCACGTCCGTCTCGACGCGCTCGCCGGAGCGCCGCGCGATCCTCTGCGTGACCCTGATCGTGTACGCGTCATCGTCGTCCGCTCCGAAGGCGACCTCGAGCGCGAGGCCGACCGCCGAGGCGACGAGCGCGGCGAGGAGCGCCCAGCCGAACCCGTCGACGTGGAAGCCTCCCTGGATCACCTCGGAGGCGATCCAGAGCATCGCGGCGTCGGCGAAGAGGACGACGAGGAATCCGAGGATGAGCGTGAACGGAAGGCGGAGCGACGCAAGGACCGGCGGCACGAGCGCGTTCAGGAGCGCCACGATCAACGCGACGCCGACCGCCGCCAAGAAGTCGGTCACCCAGACGCCGGGGACGATGTAGGCCGCGATGACGATCGAGAGCGCGGCGATGAAGCCGGCGATGACGAGCCGGACGGGCTTGAACTTCGGCCGCTGCGGCTGCCAGCCGACCGGCTGCGCGTAAGCGTCGCTCACGGAGCAAGTATCTACCGGCGGTGCTCGGCTGGCCACCGCCCTCTGAGGTCCGGGACGAACTGAGAGAATGAAGGCGGCGCGGTTGCCTGGCCCGCACCCGTTATGGACCCCGATTACGAGAGGAGCAACGAGATGGCGCAACAGGACTACGGATCGGGTGGCAAGCCCGTGAGCGGGTGGACGATCGGAGGCACCGTCTTCGCGGGCGTGATCATGATCCTGGTCGGCTGTTTCCACGCGATCGCCGGCCTCGTCGCGATCTTCGACGACCAGTTCTTCGTCGTGGCGAGCAACTACACGTTCAAGATCGACACGACCGCTTGGGGCTGGATCCACCTCCTGGTCGGGATCCTCGTCGTCTTCGCCGGCGCATACGTCTTCTCAGGCGCCACGTGGGCGAGGATCGTCGGCATGACGCTCGCCGCCCTGAGCGCGATCGCCAACTTCTTCTTCATCCCGTACTACCCGTTCTGGGCCATCGTCATCATCGCGCTCGACGTCTGGATCATCTGGGCCCTGAGCAGGCCAATCGAGGAGCCGGTCTAGGCGCGGCGCGACACGAGCGCAGCTCTTGGAGGCAGAAAGACCACGATCCCGCACGATTGCGAGCGTCGTCTTCGGCGTCGAGGGCAGGATCGCCAGCAGCGTCTACGGCACCGTCCTCGTCATGGCGACGCTCGCGGCTGCCTCCGGCGACGACTCACACCCGTGGAGCCTCGCGGTGCTCGTCGCGACCGTCGTCTCGGCGGTCTGGGTGGCGCACCTCTACTCGCACGCGCTGTCGGAGAGCATCGAGCGCGGGCAGCGGGCCACATTCGCCGATCTGAAGCGGATCGGCCAACGTGAGCTGGGGATCCTGCTCGCGGCGGCCCTCCCGATAACGGCGCTCCTGCTCGGCGCCGTCGGGCTCCTGCGGGAGCGCACCGCCATCTGGCTCGCGTTCGGGATCGGGCTCGTCGTGCTCGTCGTCCAGGGAGTTCGCTACGCGCGCGTCGAGGGCTTGGGCCGTTCCGGGACGGCGCTTGCCGTTGCAGCCAACCTCGCCCTCGGGCTTCTCGTCGTCGGCCTGAAGGTGATGATCTTCCACTGAGGACAATTGAGGCGTAGATGGCGGAGCGAGCTGAAGGAGCCCAGGCGCTTCGTGCTGCTCGGAGAGGCGGGGGCGATCGCCGGCGCAGCCGTGTGGATCTCATTCCTCATCGGCGGCGTGTTCGCCTCCCTGCTCGGCTACGTCTGCGTCAAGCTCGGAATTCGCTACCCGAGCTCGGGCGGGCTGATCGTTGAAAGCGACTGTTTAGGGTCGCGCCGTCATGTCGACCGCAGAATCCGCCCGCGGGCGGCACGTCGACCCCGGTCGACATTTCAAATGACAAGGGTCCTTCGCTACGCTCGCCCGATGGTGTCCCTGAGCCCGGCTCCGGTGCCCTTCCGATGACGAGGTCAGATCGCCGGAAAGCGTTGCGTCGGGCTCTGCGCATCGGCTTGGTTCTCGCCTTCGCGGCGGTCACCGGCTACCTCCTTGGGGGCTGCGGGGGAGGAGGCCTGAGCAGCGTGACGGGCTTGTCGGGCGTGACGGAGCTGCCTACCGGCACGCGGCCAAGCTTGACGGTGCCGACACTTTCGACGCGAACGGAGACCGTGCCAGGGGCGACTGCCGAGGCTCCCACGACAGACGCCGACACGAGCCCAACAGAGGCGGTGGCGCCCGAGGCGACGTCGTCCGAGAGCGGAACGCCGTGGGGCTGGATCGCCCTTGCCCTCGGACTCGCTCTCGCGGCCTTGGTCGTCGGGCTCGTCGTATGGAGACGGCGACGGGCCGCAAGTGCCTCTTGGTCGAGTCAGCTGGACGATCTCGCTCGGCGCTCCCTCGTCGCGATGGACGACGTCGTGAGGGAAGGCTCCGTCGTGACCGGCCACATCCAGGCTCTCGCCGCCGAGGCGCGGTCGCTCGAGGGGCGCGCGGCCGACGATCGGTCGAGAACATCCGCGGCCCGCTTGCGGGAGCGCCTGGACGAGCTGGCAGGGGCGCTCGAAGCTGACAGAGCCTTACGGCTCAGCTCACCGCCCCCGAGCGAGGAGCAGCTTTCGTACTCGACCGCTCTCATCCGCGAGCAGGTGACACAGCTTCAAGACTTGCTCCAGCCGCCCCCCGCCGACGAGCCACCGACCTAGTACGGCACTGTTGCTCATCGATACGCAATCCTCGCCGTCGCGGCGCTCGCGGTCGTGCTCGACGTCCTCTGGACTCGGGCCCGCGACCCCGGCCTACGCAGGCGCCGGCGAGCCCGGTGGGCTCCGCGGGATCTTGCGTGAAGAAGAGCGCGATCAGCGCGAGCAGGGCGAGGATCAGGAGCGCGGACTTGAGGCCGTCGATGCGGGCCTCGGCGTTGGCCTCGATCGCCGCGTCGGTAACGGCCGAGCTCGCGCCGGCCTCGTCGAGCGCCTGCTCGAGGTCGGCGTCGGAGACGAACAGGACCCCGCCGACGAGCTCCGTCTGGGCCTGGTCCTTCACCGACTGGGGGATCGCCGGGCTCTGCTCGACGTTGGCGAGGAACGAGCTCGTCAGCGTCAGATCAGGATCGAGCCCGCCAGGGCGGTGCCGATCGAGGCCCCGGGGTTGGTGGCCGTGTTCTGGAGGTCGCCGACCTCGGTGCTTCGCGAGTCGTGAGCCACGTGCTCCGTAAGCTCGGGCTGCGAGACCGGGCACAGGCGGTGGTCGTCGCCTACGAGTCGGGTCTGGTCGTCCCCGGCGCCTGAGAGGTCAGGCGGCTACCTCGAGCAGCACTGCGCTCAGCGGTGGCAAAGGCCGTCATTCGCATCCTGGCGGCGGACCGTTCGAGCCACTACGAGTTCTGACTAGCAAGATCTGCTGTAGCTGGGTCGCCTCAAACCGTTCCCTCGATGTGGGCGAGCTCGCGGGCGATTCGCCAGCGAACCGGTCGGCGACGCCCTGCGATGGCACCTGACACGCCGGCTGAGGGCGACTAGCGGGGCGGCGGGTCTTCCTGCGCTACGACGACGCCTAAAGCTGCTGCTTGAGGTCGTAAGGGGCGGGCTATGTCGGTGGTGAGCCGGACGCAGCCTGGGCGCCGGGTTGCACTTTCGGGATGCCGCAGGTGAACGGCAACGCGAGCAGCGCGATCAGCGCCAGGAGGGACACGGCGATGCGCAGGGCGTCGATGCGGCTCTTCTCGTTTTCGTCCACGATCGCGTTACCGTCGCGCGGGGGGACGTGCGCGTCCTTGAGTGCAGCCTCGAGGTCGGCGTCGGACATGAACTGGGACTCCGCGGCGAGGCTCGTCTGCCGCCTTGGCGACGACGCGGTCGGGAACGGCAGGGTTGTTCGCGATGCCGGTGAGGAACGACGCCGTCAGCGCGGAGATGAGCACCGCGCCCGCCAGTGCGGTGCCGATCGACGCGCCGAGCTGTGTGCCCGTGTTCTGGAGCCCGCCGACCTCGCCGCTCTGCTCGTCGGGCACCGCCGACACCGTCACGCTCCCGAGCTGGGAGGCGATCGAGCCGATCCCGGCGCCGGCGAGCAGCAGCGGCCAGGTGACGATCTCCGCACCGGCGCCGTAGTCGAGCAGGGCGACCAGGAGCACGAGGCCGCCGAACAGCGCGATGAATCCGAGGCGGATGACCCGCCGCGGCGACACGTCCGGCAACAGCTTGGGCACTCCGACGGCGAAGAGCAGCAGCATCAGCGAGAGCGGCAGCAGCCGAACGCCCGTCGCGACCGCCGACATGCCCGAGCGCGACCGACAGGAACAGCGGGACGACGAAGAAGATCCCGGCCTGGACGAGGAACAGGAAGAGGAACAGGTGACGCCGTTGCGCAGCTGGAGGTTGCGCAGCATGGCCGGGTCGATGAGCGCGCCCTCGCCGCGGGCGAAGCGCCGGTTCTCCCACGCAGCGAACAGGACGAGCAGCACGCCGCCGCCGAGCATGAGCCAGATCACCGGCGAGAGCCCGAGCCACTCGGGAGCGCCGGCTTGGGCTGCACGAACCCCCACGAGCCCGAGCGCAGGATGCCGAACACGATCAGGCCGAGGCCGGCCGCCGACAGCGCCGTGCCGACCAGGTCGAGCTTGACGCCCTTCTCCGGCGGAGTGTCGTTCATCCGCCGCGCCAGGAGAAGGATCACGAGCACGATCAGGACCTCGCCGGCGAACACCCACCGCCACGACCAGTAGGTCGTGAACACGCCGCCGATCACCGGCCCGACCGCGCACGCGATCGCGCCGGCGGCGGCGACGAGCCCGTAGGCGCGCGGCCGCTCCGACCGTCCGAAGTTCGAGGCGACGAGCGCCACGATCGCCGGCATGATCAGCACCGCGCCGAAGCCCTCGAGGAACGACCAGCCGATGATCAGCACCGTCAGGTTCTGGGACAGCGCGGTGGTGAGCGACCCGCACGCGTAGATGACGCAGCCGATCGAGAACGCGCGCTTCCGGCCGATGATCTCCCCGACCTTCCCGCCGGTGATCATCAGCGACGCCATCACGAGCGTGTAGAGCGTGATCGCCGTCTGGATCCCGGTCACGGTCGTGTCCGAGGTCGTTGGCGACCGTCGCGATCGCCGTGTTCATCACCGTCGTGTCGAGGGCCATGACGAACTGGCCCGTCGCCAGCGTGAGCAGGACGATGCCCGAGGCCTTGGCGGCGCTCGAAGACGTGGTCGGTGCGGTGGTCACAGGAACAGACTTATGAGGAAGAGGGGCGAAACCATGCGAGCGATTCCGCAGGCTGGAGGAGGAGAGATTCTCGACACGAGCACGGCTCGGCTCCCCGCGGCTGGCCGGGCCCCCGCTCAGCGTCCGTCGGATCGCGCGCCGCTATAAGCCTCAACCACGTAGGCAGTGCGTGGCAACACTGCCGGTTCTTGCTTCCCCCGCACGGCCCAAGAGAGAACGAGCAGCGTCCGGGGCGCCGGGCGGCTCTGTCCGCCGAGGCTCACCAGGCCCACACCAGCGCAGCAAAAAGCGACCTGAACGGCGAGCGACGGTGGCGATGGAGATGTTCATGACCGAGCTGTCCAGGGTCATGAGGAACTCGCCCCGCCGCGAGCGTGAGGAGGACGAGGGTCGAGCCCTTGGCCGCGGTGGACGCTCCGGTTGCCGTGGTCGCGGTCACGCGGGCATCCTCGCGCGTCCACCAGCCGAGGTCGAGTTTCTCCTCGATGGACGCAATGCGGGTGTCGAGCGTCTTGAGCCGGTCGAGGATCTCCTCCTCGCCGCGCGACATCAGCTCGCGCTCCTTCGCCGCGGCCTCCCGCCGCTCGGAGGAGACGAAGAGTGACGTCACGGTCGCGGCCAGGAAGGCGAGGAAGGTGACCCCGAAGAGGACCACGATGCTCCTGATCACGCGGCCCAGGGCGTCGTCGGGACGATGTCGCCTAGCCGACCGTCGCGAGCGGGACGTCGCCCACAGATACCTCACCGAGGCGTGGAAGTCCTTCTTGTCGATGAGGTGGACGATGAGGCCCGTGTGACGGCGATGAACGTGGTCACGCCGGCGAGCCACGGAAAGATGCGGCGCGTGGCCATGGCGTTCGCGATGCGTGTCTGGAGCCGGCTGGTGCCTTTGCCGAACCCACGCCGGGGGCGCTCGGCGGAACTCACCCCAAAAACTAAAGGGGTGGTCGGCCGGCGGCGCGATGGCGGGCCGCCCGCGCCGTGCGGTGACATCATTGGTCTTGACGACCTGACAAGGAGAGCGCCAGGGCGATTGGACCGGTCCAGCTGCTCGTCGTCGGCTCTGACCACCCGACTTCCAGGGCGAGATCATGGCTGAGCTCGACAAGCTAAGGAGGGCGACGCCGTACGCGTGATCGACGGCCTCGCCGTCGACAAGGATGCGAACGGCGAGATGACAACGTTGCGGCGAGCGACCTGAGCGACGAGGAGGCCGCCGAGCTCGGCGCGATGGTCGGTGCCCTCATCGGCTTCGGGGCCGCTGGCCCCGAGGAGCCAAGCACGAGCGGAGGCGGGGGCCGAGGCAGGAGCGGACGGATCCAGCTCGTCGACCACGACGACGTTCGAGATCGCCGAAGATCTTGCGAACGACAGCGCGGCGGCCGTCTCGTCCTCGAACACCGCTGGGCCATTCCGTCAGCGACGCCCTCAGGAGCAGGGCGGATTCCCGATCGTTGATGGTCGGGCGGACCCCAGGACCTCGTCGCCATCGGCCCCATCGGCCGAGGAGGCGGCGGCCCTCTCGATCTGACAATCCAAGGAGAAAGGAAGGACGTCATTTCCGACCAAGCCCAGGGTTGCCCGGCGCACTGCCCGGCGCACCTCGCGCCGACAGATGGCGACGTACAACGACACGCAAGGCGGCTATGACGAGCCGGAGCCCAGGTACCAGGCGCCGCCGCCGCCGCTGTTCCGCAGGGCCCGATACACCGAGGAGCTGCAGAAGCTCGCCGGCCTCAAGGAGCAGGGCATCATCAACGACGCCGAGTTCGAGGCGAAGAAGAAGCAGATCCTCGGGACTGACGCAGGACGCCAAACGTCAGCGCGGCGATCCCGTCGCGTCACCGTGGCCCGGCCTGGGTGCCGGAAAAAGGAGAGACATGCCCCTTGCAGTCGACTATCCGTTCCTCCAGGTGCCGTGGACGATCTTCACTTCTTCGCCCTGGGACGGCGTCGGGTTCGTGATCATGTGCCCGATCGACAACTTCCGCCGGCCTGACTTCTCCGGCGGCGCCAAAGGGGCGTGGACGCCGCCCATCATCGTGTCCCGCTGATCGGCGCGCTCGCGTACCAGATCACGCGCCCGAGGAGGTCCCCTATGACAGCCGCTCCGACTCGATCCGGCAGCGAGGCGCCCCCCGTCACGCCGATGTCCGCGCGCGACGAGGCGACCCACATCAGGACGGCTCTAGCTCCGAGGCGGGGTGACCGGCTGAGTGAGTCGACGGGCGAATAGAGCTCCCGCTCGGGCGGGTCGAGGCCTGTGCACCGCCTGCTCTGAAGGCGCTAGGGCAGCTAGTCGCGCGGGCAGACGCGGCTCGGGAAGTCGAACCCGCGCACGGAAGATCGGGGCAGTAGATCGGGCGCTGTCGAAGCTGTCCTGCTCGGGATCAAGCTGAGAAGGGTTCGCGACCCGGCTCAAGCGGTCGGCCTCGGCATATACTCGATGCACACGAGCAATGGCGCGAGGCCAACTGCTCGGGACGGGAGGGCCAAGCGCCTGTTCCGCTCGGAGCGGCAAATTTCGGCTCCGAGAGCGTCGCTTAAACGCCAGATCCGGGGGACCCGAAGGCCCACCGGATCTGACGAGGCGATCTATTCCCTCCTCGCGGGGACGCCAAGGAGATTGCGAGAAAAGGCCGGCCCGTGTCCCGACGGGCCGGCCCCAGGGCGAACGGAAAGTCGAGGCCTCTCTCCTCGGCGTCTCTCTTCCGGCTCCAGCGTCGTCTCACTGCGCGAGGCCGTGGCAACGGACCGGTGAAGGAAGGGCGCACCAGGAGGAGGCCCCGACCAGCGTTCCTAGGAGAGCGCCTTCTGCTAGAGCGCTCGATCTCCGCCTCGGATTTCGCGCCGCTGTCGACAAGCTCCTCGGCGCTCTCGATCTCGGACGCGGCCCCGCCGCGGCTGGTGACTGAGCAGACGTAGTCGTCCATCTGGGTCTGCGCCGCTTGCGCCTGCTTCCGTGTTGCGCTCGGCCATCTCCGTGTGCTGCGTGCCCAGGTAGATCAGGACGCCGAGGAACGGCACCAAGATCACGAAGATGCACCACAAGACCTTCCCGAAGCCCGAGGACGTCGTGGCGGCGGAAGAGGTCGGCGAACACGGTGATCAGAAGCCAGAACCAGATCACCGACGCGAAGAAGACCAACATCGTCCAGAGGACGCTCAGGAACGGATAGTCAGATGCGAAGAGCACGGTTTTCACCTCCAGTCCGGTAGTGGTGGACGACCCCTTGCCTCCCGCTCACTCGAGGATGCGGGGAGCCCGTGTAGTCATCGAGCGGCTTCATGAGCGCGAAGATGACGGTGATGTTCAGGGCGATCGCGGCGATGGTCCAGATCGGGAAGGCGGCGATGAACGCGAACTGCACGATCACGTTCAGCATCAGGAGGATGATCCCGACGACGCGCGCCCACGTGCGCACGGCGAGGATCCCGAGGCCGACGAAGATGTCGAGGATTCCGACGACCAGCCAGAAGATGCCCCAGTACTTGAAATCGCCGAAGAGCAGGCCGCCCTTCGTAACTGCGAAGAAGTCGTCCTTGAAGATCCCGATCAGGCCCTGGAGGACGTTGATGGAGCCCACGAGGATGAAGATCGTCCCCGCGAACGGATACCACCCGGACGGGGCCGCCGTGCGTTGCGTGCTCATGTCTCTCCCTTGGTAAGGCCTGAAACGGCCTGGCGAGTCTAACTTCCGTCGGTCTGGGCTTTCAACGCGCGATCGTCTCCGTCGAGGGGAAGCGGCAGACGACTCGCCGTCGCGGCCGCTGCCGTCCGCCCCGAGCTCGACCTTCGTCACGAGGCAGGTTCCGTACCGCGTCTCGATCGCCTCTCCTTCCGCGGGCGGGTCCGGGAGCTCGATGTCCTGGAAGTCGTTCCAGTTCCGGCCTTCGATCACGACGAGAAATCTGCGCATCGGAGTGATGATTGCACGCCTGCGCTACGAGCCCGCGCGCCGCTCGGTGCGGACGTCCCAGACGACCGCGTTGGCCTCGGCCGCCCAGACCACCCCCCGGCCGACGAGGAAGAGATAGAAGAGAGCCGTCGTGGCGAGGCCGAGCACGCCGTAGAGCTCGGAGGCATTCGCGAGCTTCGTCTGCAGATAGAAGACCGTGAAGACGTGCAGCGCCTCGAGGACCCGCGCCGAGGAGGACGGCGCCCGGCAGGAACGCCGTCCAGTGGATGCCCTCGGCCGCGGGGAGCCGCATCGAGACCCAGAGCCAGGTCGCCCCGAAGAGCGCTCCGATCGCGAGCGAGGCGAGGAGCCCCAGAGGCTGGGCGCTGTGGGCGCGGATCCAGCCGGCGGCGGCCGTGACGACGAAGAAGATCACGGGCGTAAGGGCGACGGCGCCGACCGCCTTGGGCAGGTTCCGGAGGGGTGGGAGGGGAACGCGCCACGCCGCGGCGTGCACGAGGCGCAGCGCGCGCAGGAGCCCGAAGCTGAACCAGATGAAGAGGACCATCCGGAGAGGAGGAGCCACCAGCGGCCGCTCTCCGACTGCTCCGCCGCGTGCGCCACCGTCCCGGCGAGGGCATTCGTCAGGCCGGTCGAGCTCGCCTCGCTCCGCACGTCCCCACCAGACGCGGAGACGAAGCCGAGGCCGCCCGCGGCGACCACTGCGAGTGACATGACCCAGAAGAAGAAGCGGTAGGCGAGCCCGCCGCCGAGGACGCCGCCCGCGATCTCCTTGTCGCGGACGATCCAGCGGAAGCCGACCTCGATGGACGCGTGGTCGGGGCCGCCTGGCCTCGAGTCCGCGATAGAGCTCCTGACCGCGCAGCCTCGCGGCCTCGCGGCGCTCGCGCAGCTTCCGCTTGGGCGGCTCTTCGGTCGGGGGTGTCCCGGTCTGGGGCTGGTCGACGGTCGGCAGGAACTCGACTCCTCTCGCGGAAACCCTAGTCCGCAATGGCCTCGATGGGGGAGTTCCTCGACATTCCCACCGGCCGGCCCAACCGCCGGTTCTTCGTGACGACGACGCTGCTGGTTGTCGCCGTCGTCCTCGGGGTGATCGCGCTCCTCATCGGCATCTGGCTCGTCCGGGAGACGATCGTGTGGCTCGTCGCAGAAGGGTTTCTCGCCTTCTCGATCGAGCCGCTGATCAGGATCTTCACGCGCCGGGGCTTCAGCCGCGGCGTGGCGACGACGTTCGCGTTCCTCATCATCGGCGGCGCCATCCTCTTTTTCGCGATCGCCCTGCTCCCGGCGATCAAGAACGGCGCCGAGGCGCTCAAGGAGAAGATCCCCTCCGAATGTCGACCAGCTCCAGAACACCGGCGCCGCGAACTCCCTGAACGCCGATCAGGCCATCCAGACGGCGGGCAACGCTGCGCAGGGCGCGTCGAGCTTCTTCGCCTCGAGGAACAAGGTGATCGAGCTTGTCGGCGGCCTCGCGAGCGCGGGCTTTGCCATCTTCATGATCTTCACGTTCACGCTGTACTTCCTCGTGTACGGAAGAGGACCTCCTCACGAAGTTCACGGGCCTTTTCCCGGAGCCCTACCGAGCGCCGTTCCTCGACGCGACGCGGCGCATCTACCACATGAACACTGGCTACTGGTACGGCAAGTTCCTGATCGGCATCATCGCCGGCCTCGTCGCCCTCTCGTGGACGATGAAGCTCCTCGGGCTCCCCTACGCGGCGCCCCTCTCCCTCTTCGTCGCGATCACCGTGGACCTGATCCCGAACATCGGCGCGACGCTCGGCACCATCCCCATCGTCATCGTCGGGCTCCTGGAGGAGCCTTGGAAGGGCGTGGTCGAACGGGGCTATCGTGCTCATCCTCTACCAGCAGGTGGAGAACAACCTGATCACGCCGAAGGTCTTCAAGGAGACCGTCGAGATCCACCCGTTCCTCTCGGTCG
>CAVUAR010000007.1:0-95369 GCA_963739525.1 uncultured Actinomycetes bacterium
GTCCATTCCGAGTACTCGATCCTGGACGGGGCCTGCCGGATTCCCGACCTCGCTGCGCGGGCCGCCGAGCTCGAGATGCCCGCCGTCGCGCTCACCGACCACGGCTCGCTCGCCGGCGCGGTCGAGCTCTACAAGGAGGCCGGAAAGGCAGGAGTGAAGCCGATCTCGGCTGCGAGGTCTACGTCGCGGACGATCGCCTGGCGCAGCAGAAGGGCTACGCGCACCTAACCCTTCTGGCCGAGTCGAACGACGGCTACGCCAACCTGATCAAGCTCGCCTCGACCGGCTACCTCGAGGGCTACTACTACAAGCCGCGCGTCGACTGGGAGCTTCTGCTCGAGCCACGCGAAGGGGCTCATCGCACTCTCGGGCTGCCTCTCCGGCCGCGTCTGCAAGGCGCTCGAGAACGGCAATCGTGCCGAAGCCGAAAAGGAGATCGCGCGCCTCCGTGACATCTTCGGGCGCGGACTCGACCTACCTCGAGATCCAGGACGCGGGGATCGAGATCCAGAAGCAGATCAACGCCGACCTCGCGACGCTCTCCGAGGCGACCGGCCTCCCGCTCGTGGCGACGGGCGACGTCCACTACCTCCGCCACGAGGACGCGCGCGCTCACGAGGCGCTCCTCTGCATCCAGTCAGGGGATTCGCTCGCCAACCCGAACCACTGGCGCTTCGACACCGATCAGTTCTACTTCAAGACCCCGGCCGAGATAGCGAAGGACTTCGCCGCCTACCCCGAGGCCGTGGCACGCACGCTCGAGATCGCCGAGCGCTGCGACGTGACGATGGAGCTCGGGCGGATCCTGCTCCCCAAGTACCCGGTGCCCGACGACCGCGAGGCCTTCGACTACCTCGTCGAACTCTGCGAAAAGGGTCTGCAAAAGCGCTACGGATCGGTGACGCCCGAGCTCTCCGAGCGGCTCAAGTTCGAGCTCAGGACGATCCGCGAGATGGGCTTCGCGGACTACTTCCTGATCGTCTGGGACTTCATCTCGTTCGCGAAGCGAAACGGGATCGGCGTCGGCCCCGGCCGCGGCTCGGCGGCCGGCTCGCTCGTCGCCTACTGCCTCGAGATCACGGACATCGACCCGATCAAGTACGACCTCCTCTTCGAGCGCTTCCTCAACCCGGGGCGCAAGTCGATGCCCGACATCGACATCGACTTCTCCGTCCACGGGCGCGACCAGGTCATCAACTACGTGGCCGAGAAGTACGGGCGCGACCGCGTCGCGCAGATCATCACCTTCGGGACGATGATGGCGCGCGCGGCGGTTCGCGACGCGGGCCGGGTGCTCGACATCCCGTACGGCACCGTCGACAAGATCGCGAAGCTCATCCCCGAGGGCCCGAAGGTCTACCTCGAGGACTGCATGAAGCCGGGCGCCGAGCTGAAGAAGGCCTACGACGAGGACGAGATCGCGCGCCAGGTGGTCGATCTCGCGCGCCCGCTCGAGGGCCTCGTCCGCCAGGACTCCATCCACGCCGCCGGCGTCGTCATCGGCGACCGCCCGCTGACCGACTACGTGCCGCTGCAGCAGAAGGGCGCCGACCAGGAGGTCGTGACCCAGTTCGCGATGGAGGACGTCGAGGCGCTCGGGCTGCTGAAGATGGACTTCCTCGGCCTCCGCAACCTCGACGTGATCGACAAGGCGGTCGGGCTGGTCGGCGGGACCGATATCACGAAGATCCCGCTCGACGACGAGAAGACCTACGAGATGCTCCAGCGCGGCGAGTCGACCGGCGTCTTCCAGTTCGAGTCGTCGGGCATGCGCGAGGCGCTGCGGCAGGTGAAGCCGACCGAGTTCGAGGATCTCATCGCGCTCGTCGCGCTCTACCGGCCCGGGCCCGATGGGCTACATCCCCGTCTACGGACGCCGAAAGGCCGGCGGGGAGACGGTCAGCGTTCCTCGACCCGCGCCTCGAGCCGATCACCGGCCCGACCTACGGGATCTGCATCTACCAGGAGCAGTACATGGAGATCGCCAAGCAGCTCGCCGGGCTTCTCGCCGGCCGAGGCGGACGACCTCCGCAAGGCGATCGGCAAGAAGATCCACTCGCTCATGGCGTCCCTCAAGGACAAGTTCCTCGAGGGCTGCGCGGCGAACGGCGTAACGCCCGCGGTGGCGAACCAGCTCTGGAAGGACATGGAGCAGGCGCAGGACTACTCCTTCAACAAGTCGCACGCCGCCTGCTACGGCGCTGATCGCCTACCGCACCGCCTACCTGCGCGCGAACTGGCCGGCCGAGTACATGGCCGCCCTCATCTCCTCCGTGATGAATACGAAGGACAAGGTGCCGTTCTACGTCGCCGCCTGCGACGAGCTCGGGATCGAGGTGCTGCCGCCCGACGTGAACTCCTCCGCGCTCCGACTTCGCCGTCGTCGAGGGCAAGATCCGCTTCGGCCTGAACGCCGTGAAGAACGTCGGCGAGGGCGCGGTGCGCTCGATCATCGCCGCACGCGAGGAGGGCGGACCGTTCGCGTCCATCTGGGACTTCTGCGAGCGCGTCGACCCGCAGCTCGTGAACAAGCGCGCGCTCGAGTCGCTCGTCAAGTGCGGCGCGCTCGACTCGACGGGCGCGACGAGGCGCGGGATGTGGGAGGCGCTCGAGCCGGCGCTCTCCTGGGGCGGCCAGCAGCAGGCCGACCGGCTCGCCGGCCAAGGCTCCATCTTCGACCTCGGCTCGACGAGCCCGAAGAGGCGCGCCGCGCGGCACCACGCCCCGCTTCGCGAACGAGGAGTGGGAGAAGAACGAGCGGCTCGCCTTCGAGAAGGAGTCGCTCGGCCTCTACGTCTCCGAGCACCCGCTCGACGGCGTCGAAAGCGTCCCTCCGCAAGAAGACCGACTGCCCGATCGCCGAGCTCGAGCGGCGGCGGGACGGCGAGATCGTCACGGTCGGCGGCATCGTCGGCGCGCTCAAGAGCCTGACGACGAAGAAGGGCGAGCCGATGGTCTTCATGCGCCTCGACGACCTCTCCGGGTCGGTCGAGACCGTCGTCTTCAACTCCGTCTACGCCGCTGCGCGCGACTTCCTGGAAGCCGACCGCGTCCTCGTCCTCAAGGGCCGCGTCGACCACAAGGAGGGCGAGACGAAGCTGATCGCCATCGAAGTCGTCCCCTTCGAGGCGACGCCGGACCGCTCGGAGGTGTGCCTGCGCGTCGACGCGCGGAAGGCGCCCGCCGGGCTCGTCCGCGAGCTGGCCGAGCTCCTTCGCGAGTACCCAGGCGATGCGAAGGTGCTCGCCTCGATCGAGACATCGGCGGGCCCGGTGATGCTCGCCTTCGGTCCGGACTACCGAGTGCGCCCCGAGCCCGACTTCTTCGCCGAGGTCAAATCGCTGCTCGGAGAGTCTGCAATCGCCTGAGCAGGAGGCGCCGCTCGGGGAGCGCGCGCTTCGGCTTGCGCACTTCCCGGGGCCGCGGCCTCGGTGTCTCCGCGAGGCGCCCGGTGACGCTCAGCGGATGGAGGTACAGAAGCTCGTTGAAGCCGTCCATGCCTTCTGGACGGGCAGCGAAGCGGTTTTCTTCCCTCAGCGCGGCGGCAGAGGAAGGCCGAACCGCTCGGCCAGGCGCTCCATGTCGGCGCGGTCCTGGGCGTCCACGCCCACCCGAGGTGATGGCGGAGTTGCAGCTCCGCGGTGAGACAGCGCACGGGCAGGCCGCCGATCGTCCCCGCGCCCGCCAGACCGTCAGCGGGATAGAGGCCCCACGAGTCGTCGCCGAGCGCTTGCCAGCCGTTCCCCTGTTCGTCGAAGACGAGCGGGTGGAGGTCGGCCTGCCGGCCCGCTGCGTCCCGGAGGACGAGCCGCGCCGGGAGCCCCGGCTCCGCTTCCTCGTCGTGGGCGAAGCCCGCCTCTGCGAGCGCCGCCGCCGCGGCCTCGAGGTCTGTACGGGAGAGCGCGACGTCGAGGTCGGTGTGAGACCGTGTCTTCTCTCCCAGGAGCGCGTCGATGCCCCAGCCCCCGTCCACCCAGACGTCGACGCTCGACCGCTCGAGGCGGCCGAGAATCTCGACGACGTCCCCCGCGTTCAGCTAGCGGGCGCCTCGGGGGCGTGCAGCAGGTTCTCGACGCCCTTCACGCCGCGCACCTTGCGCACGCGCGCCTCCAGGGTCTCCACGAGCTCGGGCCGCTCCACCTGCCCCCGGAGGAAGACGACGCCGTTCTCCGCGTTGACGTTGATCTGGCCCTTGGCGACATCGTGCTTGCGAAAGACGATCGACTCGACCTTGTCGACGAGCGTCGCGTCGTCGAGCTCGACCTCGGTCGGCTGCCGGAAGGCGTGTGCCGCACGAAGGGCCGTCCCGCGCGCGTCAGAGGTCACGTGGTTGACGAGCTTGCGGCCGCGCTTCGATCCGTGCCGCGTGAACGAGCGCAGCCGGTCGCGCATCTGATGGCGCCGCCGGCGCCCGTTCTGAGGGTCGAGGACGTAGGCGAGCGCCGCGCCTCCGAGCGCAGCCGAAACGAAGAGCGGGAGCTGGGAACGGTTGCGCATTGGCGACACCTCCGACGAGAGCGGCTCGAAGATACGAGCCTAACGGGGACGACTCGGCCTCGCCAGGGTAGACGAGCCGGATCTGGAACCCGCAGACGGCAGGAGGTGTAGAAGGAGGCAGTGGAGGGCCGTCCACTAGCGGAATCCGAGCTCGTCGCGCGCGCGAAGCAGGGCGATGAAGCCGCCTATGGAGACCTCGTGCAGGCATATCAGGGGATCGCGTTTCGCACGGCGTACCTCATCGCCGGTAGCGCCGCGGACGCGGAGGACGCCGCGCAGGAGGGGTTCGTGAAGGCGTGGTCGGCGCTCCACCGCTTCAGAGCGGGGGCGCCGTTTCGTCCCTGGATCCTGCAGATCGTCGCAAACGAAGCCCGCAACCGCCGCCGGGCGGCGGGCCGCCGCGCCCACCTGACGCTGCGGACGGTTGCGGCGACGCCTCCGGGGGAGGCGGCCCCCTCCCCCGAGGCGACCGCCATCGGCGCCGAGCAGCGCGAGAAGCTGCTCGCCGCCGTCAACGAGCTTCGCGAAGAAGACCGCCTCGTGATCGCCTGCCGCTACTTCCTCGAGCTCTCGGAGGAGGAGACCGCGGCGGCGCTCGGCTGGCGGCGGGGCACGGTCAAGTCGCGGCTCTCTCGCGCGCTCGGGCGTCTGCGGGAACGGATGGGGGAGGAGGAGCATGCCTGAGCTCGAGCTCGCTTTGCGCGACCTCGGCAGCGGCCTTGACTGGCCGGCCGAGCCCGAGCTCGGACAGCGCGTCCTCGCCGAGATCGGACGCGAGCCGGAGCGCCGCCGCCGTATGCCGCGCCGCGCGCTCGTCGTCGCGCTGGCCGTCGTGGCCGTCGCGATCGCAGCGGTGTTCGCCGTGCCGCAGACGCGCGCGGCGATCCTCGAGTTCTTTCACCTGCGCGGCGTCACGATCGAGCGCGTTCAGGAGCTTCCGACCGTGCCCGTGAACAGCGGCCTCGGCACCTTCCTCGGTGAGCGGGTCACCCTCGACGAGGCCCGTCGCCGGGCGGGGTTCGACGTCGTCGTCCCCGAGCGACTCGGCGAGCCCGACGGCGTCTACATCCAGCGGAGCCCGCCGGGCGGGATGGTTTCGTTCCTCTACGGCTCCCGCGAGCATCCGACCGCCCTCTTCACGCAGTTCGCGGCCACGGTGGACGAGACGATCTTCAAGAAGGTTGCGCCGGGCACCTCCGTCGAGCCCGTCACGATCGACGGCCGGCCCGGATACTGGATCCAGGGCGCGCACTACTTCCAGTACGTCGACCGGCAGGGAGAGATGCGCACGGAGCAGGTGCGGCTGGCCGGGAACGTGCTTCTCTGGGAGCGCGGGCCGCTGACACTTCGCCTCGAAGCGGACCTCTCCAGGGACGAAGCGCTTCGAAGCGCCGAGTCCGTGCATTAAGAGACGCCGACCGAGCGTTCAAATCACTCACCAGGGGGACAACCGAGTGCCGATCACGACCGAATCCAAGAGCACCATGACTGCGGCGGAACTCCAAGACCTCGATTTCGACACCGAAGCCGAACGCGTGCTCCTGTGGCGTGAAGAGGAGCTCGAGCGCGCAGGCTACGGACGGGACGCAGCGCGACAGCTCGCGGGGTGCTCGTCCGTCGACCTGCACAGCGCCACCGAGCTTCTGCGCCGGGGCTGCCCGGAAAGCACGGCTGTCGCAATCCTGCTCTAGCGCGCGCTAAGCGCGCCGCCTCCACCGCGGATTCGCCAAACTCTGCGGCGTGAGCCCCCTGCTCGCGTCCATACCGAGCCCCTCCAGCGGCGCCATCGACGTCGGCCCCCTGCAGCTGCACGCCTACGGGGTGATGCTGCTGCTCGGCATCGTCGCCGCCACCTGCCTGACCGGCGTGCGCTGGACGCGGCGCGGCGGCGACTGGGATCTCGTCTTCCGCGTCGCCATGTGGGGCGTCGCCGGCGGGATCATCGGCGCGCGGCTCTACCACGTGATCACGAGCTGGAGCGAGGTGCCCGACCCCAAGTGGCAGGGCGTCTTCGAGATCTGGAAAGGCGGTCTCGGAATCTGGGGCGCCATCCTCGGCGGCGTCATCGCCGGCGCCATCGTCGTCCGCCGCTCGGGAAACTCGATCTACCGCTTCATGGACGCGGCCGCGCCCGGCCTGCTCCTCGCCCAGGCGATCGGACGCTGGGGCAACTACTTCAACCAGGAGCTCTTTGGCAAGCCGACCGACCTGCCGTGGGGGCTCGAGATCAGCGTCCAGAACCGGCCGGAGAAGTACATCAGCGACCCGACCTTCCATCCGCTCTTCCTCTATGAGTCGATCTGGAACCTCCTCGGGGTCGGGTTCCTCCTCCTCGTCGACCGGCGCTTCAAGATCAAGCCGCCGGGGCTGTTCGCGCTCTACGTCGCCTGGTACACGGCGTTTCGCACCTTCGAGGAGACGCTCCGCGTCGACCCGTCCCACATGTACTTCGGGCTGCGCCTGAACTTCTACGTGTCCGTGATCCTCTTCGCCCTCTCGATCGCGGCGTTCGTCTGGTCGCAGCGGAGAACCGAGAACGCCGCGCGCCCGCGCCCGACTGCGCCGCCCAAGGGCCCGAAGATGACCGTGCCGAAGGGTCGCGTCCGCCGCTGAAAATACGATTGGCCCGTGAGCGCCGTCGCAGAGCTGCCGCTCGACCTCGACGCCTTCGAGGGCCCGTTCGACCTCTTGCTCACGCTCGTCCTCAAGGAGGAGCTGGAGCTCGCGGACGTCGAGATCGTCGAGGTCGTCCTGACCTTCTTAGCCGTGAAGAGTGCTGCGCACTCTTCACGGGAGGGAAACGACCTTGAAGTCTCTGGCGAGTTCTTGGTTCTGGTTGCCTCGCTGCTCGAGCTCAAAGCCAGAAGTCTCTTCCCTGACGAAATGGAGGTGCCGTTCGAGGGCCTCGACCCCGACGACGCAGCCGGGGAGCTCGCCGAGCGGCTCGCCCAGTACCGGCGCTTCCGCGCCGCGGCGGGCTGGCTCGAGGAGAAGCTCGACTCCGAGTCCGACCGCTACTTCCGGCTTGGCCCCGCGCCGCTCGCGCCCCTCCCCGAGCGCCCCCTCGCCCCGCAGGAGCCGGCCTCGCTCGCGGCCGCGCTGAGGACCCTCGCAGCCGAGCCCCCGGCGCCTTCGCTCCGTCACATCACACTCACCTTCCCACCCGTCTCGCTCTTCCTCGAACGCTTCCGCTCGCTCCTGCGCCATCGGAGCCGCTTCGTCTTCGACAAGGAGGTCGATGCGCTCTCACGGGTCGAGCAGGCGGTCGCGTTCCTCGCGCTCCTGGAGCTCCGCAAGGCAGGTGAGATCGCCATCGGACAAGCTGCCCCCTTCGAGGAGATCACCGTATGGAACAACGCAGCATGAGCGGAACGCTGACCCTGATCGAGAACCCCGTGGACCGCCTGGCGCGGACGATCGAGGCGCTCCTCGTCATCGCGCCCGCCGCGCTCTCGGTCGAGGAGCTCGCCGCCGCCACGGAGGACGAGCCGGAGCGTGTCGAGACCGCGCTCGGCCTCCTCGCCTCGCGCTACCGCGAGGGGCGGAGCGGGATCGTCCTCGAGCGGGTCGCCAGCGGCTACGCGTTTCGCGCCGCGCGCGAGGCGGCCGCCGCCTGCGCACGCCTCGTGGAGCGGCCCGCGCAGCGCGGCCTCTCCCAGGCCGCCCTCGAGACGCTCGCGATCGTCGCCTACCTCGGGCCGGTCTCCCGTCCCGAGATCGCCCGGATCCGCGGGGTGGCCGCCGACTCCGCAGTGGCGGGCCTCGTCGAGCGCGGTCTCATCGCCGAGTCCGGGCGCGAGAAGGAGGGAGGGGCGATCCGCTACGAGGCTACGCCGCTCTTCGAGCGCGTCTTCGGGCTGACCGGCCTCTCCGAGCTTCCGCGGCTCGACGACATCGCCGACTCGGACGAAGGGCTCCGCGAGCGTTTGGAAGAAGTCGCCGGCCGCCGCGGCGCCTAGGAGGCGCGGACGATCGCCTCGGCTTCTGCCCGGGTGAACGCCCGGAGAGTCTCCGTGCGCACGTTTCCGTGCCGGGCGAGCTCGAGGACGATGCTGTACGCGGTCTCGTCGTTCGGCGCCTCGAAGATCTCGACGACGTCGTAGCGGCCGAGCGTGACGTAGACGTCGATCAGCCTGCCGCCGTGCTCGGCGATGACGTCGTCGCTCTCCTCGACACGGTCGCGCCAGGCCGGCAGCCCACCGATCCCCTGCGATGTCCAGTGCATCAGGGAGATGTAGACGGGCACGGCGGGATCATGCCAGGGGCGAGGCCAGAAGGGGCCGCCAGACCGGCGGCCCCCTCGGTTCCTAGCCGGCGAAGTGGAAGATGAGGTCGCACTTCGTGCCGCCCGCCTTCGACCGGAGCTCCATGACGCCGCGCGCGTCCCTGTAGGCGCCCGTCCCGCCGGTGATGGCGAGCACGGAGTCCTTCGTGTCGAAGAAGGGGCCTTCGACGACGATATGGCCGTTCACCAGGAACGTCGTCCAGTTGCACTCGTACGAGCCTGGAGCCCTGATCCGGATGCAATAGCCGGAGTCGCGACCGACCTGCTTCGAGTCGGCGGCGTTGAAGACCGGGTTGTGGAAGGTGAGCACGTCACCGGACGAGTCGCCTGGCGGATCGACGTCGGCGGTCGTGTTCGAGTTCGCGTGCTCGATGACGTGGATCGTCTGGCCCGGGGTCGTGCTGGCGCCTCCGGTCACGACTGCGATCGTCAGCCCGACTGTCGCGACGACGCCTGCCAGGACCAACAAGCGTTTCATCTGGTCCTCGTTCCCGAGGGGGCGGCGCGACCCTACGCCGGTCGCGGACGCGGCACAATCGCGCCGTGCGCCTGAACGCCTACCTCGCGCGCGCGGGAATCGCCTCGCGGCGCCGCTCCGAGGAGCTGATCCGGACCGGCCGCGTCACGGTGAACGGCGAGCCGGCCGAGCTCGCGACGTTCGTCGAGCGCGGCGACCGCGTGGAGGTGGACGGCACGGAGGTCGCTCCCGAGCCGCTCACCTACGTCCTTCTGAACAAGCCGGCCGGCGTCGTCACGACCGCGCGCGACCCGCAGGGCCGCCCGACGGTGGTCGGGCTCGTCGGCCACGAGCGCCGCGTCGTTCCCGTGGGGCGTCTCGACGCGGACACCACCGGCGTCCTCCTCCTCACGAACGACGGACAGCTCGCCCACCGGCTCATGCACCCGCGCTACGAGGTGGACAAGGTGTACGAGGCCGAGGTCGAGGGCGAGCCGACGGACGAGGAGCTCGATCGGCTCGCCAACGGCGTCGAGCTGGGCGACGGCGTCACCTCTCCGGCAGAGATCCGGCGGCTCGGCCCGGGGAGGCTCGAGCTGACCATCCACGAGGGCCGGAAGCACCAGGTGAAGCGGATGCTGGCGGCTGTCGGCCATCCGGTCGTCCGCCTGCACAGGAGCTCCTACGCAGGACTGATCGCCGGCGGCCTCGGCCCGGGGGAGTGGCGGGAGCTCAGCGCCGACGAAGTTGCACGGCTACGGGCCCCAGGGGCTCCATAGCCGGTCAGGCATCGAAGCTGGGATCCTCTCCTCGATGACCGCGAGCCCCGCGAGCCGGTCCCAGACGGAGCGCGCCTCCCGGTCCCTGAGCTGCCACAGCTGCCCGAAGAACGCGATCGAGGCGATCGCGATCGAGACCGCGCGCGCTGCCTCGTGGAAGGTGGAGAGCGGCGTGTCGTAGTGGCCGAGCACATAGGTGTAGGCCGTGAAAGAGGCGATGAAGAAGAGAACCGAGAGGACGCTGCGTGCCGCCGCGCGGGCGAGCGCGGGCTTCCGGCCCTGGGCGTCGACCACGTGGATGTCGGCGGCGCGCATTCCGAGCGTGTGCCCCGTCGACAGGAAGAAGGCGAAGTAGCCGGCGACGACGGCGAGCGCGGCAGCCTGGGTCATGATGACGACGGTCAGGTACACGACGCCTCCGACCTCGTTCGCGGTGGCCTGGAGGACGCCGAGCGGGATGTTCGCGACCAGGTAGCAGACCGAGACGATCGCCCAGTCGACGATGCCCGCGACGACACGCCGAGTGAAGGGCGCGGCGGTTGCCCGGTAGCTCCCGTCCAGCGGGTGGAACTCGGGCCGCGGGCGCTTAAGGAGTGACGAACCCCACACGTTCGTGCACCCGCGCGAGGGTCTCCGCTGCGATGGCGTGCGCCTTCTCCGCGCCGCGCGCGAGGATCGCCCTCAGCTCCTCGGGGTGGCCGCGCAGATCGCCGTACCTGAGGCGAATCGGGTCGAGCAGTTCGACGACGGCCTCTCCCACGTCTTCCTTGAACTTCCCGTAGCCGGCGCCGTCGTAACGCGCCTCGATCGCGTCCGGAGGCTCGCCGGTCGCGACGGCCATGATCTCGATCAGATTGGTGACGCCCGGTTTGTCCTCACTTCGGACGACCTCGCGGCCCGAGTCGGTGACCGCGGAGCGGAGCTTTCGGCGGATCGCGTCGGGCGGGTCGAGCACCTTCACGAGCCCGAGCTCCGCGCTGAGCGAGGTGGACATGCGGTTCGTCGGCTCCTGCAGGTCCATGATCTTGGCGCCGACCTCGCCGTACGTGCCCTCCGGGACGACGAAGGTCTCGCCGAAGCGCGCGTTGAAGCGCTGTGCGAGGTCGCGCGCGAGCTCGAGATGCTGGCGCTGGTCCTCGCCGACCGGGACCACGTCGGCCTTGTACAGGAGGATGTCGGCGGCCTGCAGGACCGGATACGTCATGAGGCCGATGCCGAAGCTCTCGCTCCTGGCCGACTTCTCCCGGAACTGCGGCATGCGGCGCAGCTCGCCGTACGGCGCCATGCACTCGAGCACCCAGGAGAGGCGTGGATGCTCGGGCACGTGGCTCTGGACGAAGAGCGTGCAGACGTCGGGGTCGAGGCCCGCGGCGATGAGAAGTGCGGCCAGGTCCAGGGTCGATTCGCGCAGGTTCTCGGGCTCCTGGGGGAGGGTGATGGCATGCAGGTCGACGATCGGGTGGAAGGCGTCCACCTCGTGTTGCTCGGCCACCCAGCGACGGATGGCGCCGACGTAGTTGCCGAGGTGCTTCTCGCCCGTCGGCTGGATCCCTGAGAGCACGCGCATCTGGTCAAGGATTATGGCTAACTAGACTGGAGGCAATGGCTGTCACGGGATCCGTCTGGTCGCCCTCGTCCTGGCGCTCGTACCCGGCGCTGCATCAGCCCGAGTGGCCGAGCGAGGAACGGGCCGAGGCCGCGCGCGCGAAGCTCGCGGGCGTGCCGCCGCTCGTCTTCGCGGGCGAGGCGCGCCAGCTCCGCTCCGCGCTCGCGGAGATCGCGGCGGGCCGCGCATTCCTCCTCCAGGCCGGCGACTGCGCCGAATCGTTCCATGACGTCTCGGCGATCCACATCCGCGAGAAGCTCAAGATCCTCCTGCAGATGGCGGCCGTGCTCACGTACGGCGCCACGCTCCCGGTCGTGAAGGTGGGGCGGATCGCAGGTCAGTACGCGAAGGCCCGGACGTCGCCGACGGAGCCGGGCGAGGACGGGGAGATCCCTTCGTTTCGCGGGCACATGGTCCACGACGGCGCGCCCACGATCGAGGCGCGCATCCCCGACCCCGAGCGCATGGTCGAGGCGTACTACCACGCGACCTCGACCCTCAACCTCGTCCGCGCTTTCACGAAGGGCGGCTTCGCAGACCTCCTGCGCGTGCACGAGTGGAACCAGGAGTTCGTCGCCTCATCGGTCGAAGGGCGCCGTTACGAGCAGCTCGCGGCCGAGATCGAGCGTGCGCTCCTCTTCATGGCCGCCTGCGGGATCGACGTCGTCGCCGAGCAGAAGCTCCACCAAGTGGACGTGTGGACGAGCCACGAGGGCCTCGTGCTCGACTACGAGGAGTCGCTCACGCGGCGCGACTCGCTCACGGGCGACTGGTACGACTGCTCCGCGCACATGCTCTGGATCGGCGAGCGCACGCGCAAGGCGGACGGCGCCCACGTCGAGTTCTTCTCCGGCGTGCACAACCCGCTCGGCGTCAAGGTCGGGCCGACGGCGACCCCGGACGAGCTGATCGAGATCTGCGAGCGACTCGACCCGGCGCGTATGCCCGGCCGGCTCACGCTCGTCTCGCGCATGGGCGCCGAGCACGTCTTCGAGCTCCTGCCACCGCTCATCCGAGCAGTGAGGGAGTCCGAGCATCCGGTCGTTTGGGCCTGCGATCCCATGCACGCGAACGTCTTCAAGACCGAGTCCGGCGTGAAGACGCGGCGCTTCGACGCGATCATGGCGGAGATCGAGGGCTTCTTCGCCGCCTGCCGAGGCGAGCGCGTGTGGCCGGGAGGGATCCACCTCGAGTTCACGGGCGAGGACGTGACCGAGTGCCTAGGCGGCTCCGAGGCGGTGCTCGAGGACCAGCTCTCGTCCCGTTACATGACGCTCTGCGACCCGCGCCTGAACGCGCGCCAGTCCCTCGACCTCGCCTTCCGGCTCGCCGAGCTCATGCGCCAGCCCGATCCGCGCGCCTGACGTGCGGCTCGCGATCGTCGGCACCGGGCTGATCGGGGCTTCCGTCGGCCTGGCCGCGAAACGGGAGGGAGCCGAGCACGTGGTCGGCTGGGACGCGGACGGCGAGTCGCTCGCGCTTGCGGCCGAGCGCGGCGCAGTGGACGAGCCGGCCGAGTCGCTCGCGGCCGCGGTCTCGAGCGCCGAGCTCGCCATCGTCGCGACTCCGGTGGCGACGCTCAAGGACGAGGTCGCGGCGACGCTCGCGGCCGGCTCGGGGGCCACGGTCACAGACGTCGGATCGACGAAGAGCGGCCTCTGCGAGTCGGTCTCCGAGCGCGGGCGCTTCATCGGCGGCCATCCCGTGTGCGGCTCGGAGGCGCGTGGGCCGGGCCACGCGAACGCCGAGCTCTTCGAGGGCGCGACCTGGTTCCTCACGCCGGTCGCCGAGACCGAGCCCGAGCGCTACAAGCTCCTCCACGGCTTTGTCGCCTCGCTCGGCGCCGTCCCGGTCGCGATCGATCCGGCGGCGCACGACCGGCTCATGGCGGTCACGAGCCACCTCCCGCACGCGCTCGCGAACCTCATCCTCAACCACGCAGGCTCCGTGCGCGTGGACGGGCACGAACCGCTCGCCACCGCGGGCGGGTCGCTCCGCGACATGACCCGCGTGGCCGGCGCGAACCCGCGGATCTGGATCGACATCTTCCTGGACAACGCCGAGGAGCTTCGCGCCTCGCTTGCCGAGCACCGCCGCAGGGTCGAGGGCCTCGAACGGGCGCTCGCCTCGGGCGACGCGGGCTGGCTCGCGCGCTGGATCGGCGAGGCGGCGGTGAACCGGCGCACCCTCCTCGACGAGGCCTACCGCGACGTGGGAGCGCTGCAACGGGTGCGGGTGCACGTGCCCGACCGCCCCGGGGTCCTCTCGGGGATCACGCAGGCACTCGGCGCCGAGCAGATAAACATCGAGGACTTCGAGCTCCAGCACATGTCGCCCGACCGCGGCGGCACGCTCTCCGTCCTCGTCGCGGGGGAGGACGAGGCGCGACGCGCCGCCGAGCTCCTCGAGGCGCAGGGCTACTCCGTGATCGTCTCGCCGGCCTTCGAGGACGAGTAGTGCCGGTCGAGGTGGAGCCTGCCGTCTTGCTGCGCGGCGATATCGCCGTGCCGGGGGACAAGTCGATCTCGCACCGAGCGCTCCTGTTCGGGGCCGTCGCGGACGGCGAGAGCCGCTTCACGGGCTTCGGCGCCTCCGCCGACACGCTCACGAACGCGGAGGCGATGAGGTCGCTCGGCGCAGACGTCGAGGTGGACGGAGACGCCGTCCGGGTGGCCGGGGTCGGGCTGCGCGGTCTGCGTCCACCGGGCGTGCCGATCAACTGCGCCAACGCGGGAACGCTCATGCGGCTCCTTCCCGGGCTGCTCGTCGGCCAGGAGGGCAGGTTCGAGCTCGTCGGCGACGAGTCGCTCACGCGGCGGCCTCTCGGTCGGATCGCCCAACCGCTTGGGGAGATGGGTGCGCGCGTGGAGACGGACGACGGCCATGCGCCGCTCGTCGTCGAGGGCGGCGCTCCGATCCGCTCGATCCGATACGAGCTGCCCGTCGCGAGCGCGCAGGTGAAGTCCTGCGTCCTGCTCGCGGGGCTCTTCGCCGAGAGCGGGAGGACTTCCGTCGTCGAGAAGCATCCGAGCCGGGATCACACGGAGCGGATGCTCGAAGCCGCGGGCGCACGCGTGCGCCGCAAGGCAGGGGAGCCGGCGGTGTGGCCGGCCGAGAGGCTGCAGCCGCTCGAGGTCGCGATCCCGGGCGACTTCTCTTCGGCGGCGCCTTTCGTGGTCGCGGCGACGCTGCTTTCGAGCTCGACCGTTCGCATCCACGGCGTCGGCCTGAACCCGACACGGACTGGGCTCCTCGACGTGCTCGAGCGGATGGGCGCGCGGATCGCCCATTTCAATCGGCGGATGGAGGGCGGGGAGCCGGTCGCCGACCTCGAGGTCGGGCACGCCGACCTCGTCGCGACGGAGGTCGGCCCGGACGAGGTGCCGAGGCTCGTCGACGAGCTGCCGCTCTTCGCGCTTGTGGCCGGGATGGCCAGAGGCGAGAGCGTGGTGCGCGGCGCCGAGGAGTTGCGCGTCAAGGAGTCGGACCGCATCGAAACCGTGAAAAACGTTCTTCGGCCACTAGGAATCCGGATCGAAACGGCGCATGATGGCTTCCGGGTTCGTGGGGTTCCCTCCCGCCCTAAGGGTGGGGGCACGGTGGAAACCGCCTCCGATCACCGAATCGCAATGCTCGCCGCGATCGCCGGACTCGTCTCTCGCGAGGGCGTGCGCATCGATGGCGCCGAGGCGGTCGCTGTAAGCTTCCCCGACTTCTTCCCGATGCTCGACTCCCTCGCGGTCAGGTAAGCGAGGCTCACGGATGATCGTCGCCATCGACGGACCGGCCGGAGCCGGCAAGAGCACCGTCGCGCGCAGCCTCGCCGCGCGCCTCGGCTTCCGCTACCTCGACACCGGCGCCATGTACCGCGCCCTCACCTGGCTCGCTCTCGAGCAGGACATGTCCCTCGACGACGGCGAAAGCCTCGGCGAACTCGCCCGCCGGGAGCCGGTCTCCTTCGACGGCGACCGCGTCTCCATCCACGGTGAGGACGTCACTGAGAGGATCCGGCAGCCGGGGATCGACCGCGTCGTCTCCTCCGTCGCCCGGCACCCCGAAGTGCGCGCGGTGATGCGCGAGCGCCAGCGCGAGCTCGGCTCGCGCAGGGACGCAGTGATCGAGGGCCGGGACATCGGCACCGTCGTCTGTCCGGACGCCGACGTGAAGGTCTTTCTCGTCGCCGACGAGTCCGAGCGCGCGCGGCGCCGCGTCGCCGACCGGCCCGAGATCGGCGAGGAGGCGCTCGCCACCGACCTCCGCCTCCGCGACGAGAGCGACGCTGCGCAGATGAGGGCCGCACCCGACGCCGAGCAGATCGACACGACCGACCTGACGATCGAGGAGGTCGTCGACCGGATCGAGGCGCTCGTGCACGCGAGGGTCGAAGCGTGAGCTTCCATCCCGTGCACTCGACGGTCTACTGGGGGATCGGAAAGGGGCTGATCGCTCAGTTCACGCGCGCCATGATCCCGATCAAGGCCTACGGGCGAGAGCGCGTGCCGCGCGAGGGCGGTGCGGTTCTGGCCGCCAATCACTTCTCGTACGCGGATCCGCCGGTCGTCGGCGCAGCCTGCCCGCGCCGAATCGTCTTCGTCGCCAAGGTCGAGCTGCACGGGGTCTACGGTTTCGGCCAGCTCATGCGGGCCCACGGCGCGCTCGCCGTCCGCCGCGGGGAGTCCGACCGCGACGCACTTCGGCTCATGCGGGAGACCGTGCGGAACAACGACCTGCTCGGCCTGTTCGTAGAGGGCACGCGCCAGAAGACGGGTGTGCCGGGCGAGGCCAAGTCCGGAGCGGCGATGGTCGCGATCCAGGAGGGTGTGCCGATCGTTCCCGCCGCGATCCATGGTTCGCAGTACTGGCGCTGGAACCGCGCCCCGGTCTCGGTCGCCTTCGGCGAGCCGATTCGTTTCGACGAGTACCCGCGGAACGGGCGCGGCTACAAGCAGGCGACCGCAGAGGTGCAGGAGGAGATCCTGCGCCTCTGGCGCTTCCTCGTCGAGATGCACGAGCTCGGCCGGCCGGACGCCGTCCCGCCGCGCCGCGCTGCGGTTCCCGCCAAGGTCGGATGACGGCGCCCCTCCTGGGGACGGTGGCCGTCGTCGGCTTCCCCAACGTCGGCAAGTCGACCCTCGTCAACCGCCTCTCCGCCACGCGCGAGGCCGTCGTCTTCGAGACCCCGGGAGTGACGCGCGACCGCAAGGAGGTCGTCTGCGAATGGGCCGGCAAGCGCCTCGTGCTCGTCGACACCGGCGGCGTTGACGTCGCCGACCCCTCGCCAATCACGCGCGAGGTCGCCGAGCAGGCTCGGCGCGCGGTCGAGGAGGCCGACCTCGTCCTCTTCGTCACCGACGCGCGCGTGGGCGTCACGCCCGGGGACGAGGAGATCGCCGAGATCCTGCGCCGCGCGCGGAAGCCCGTCATCGTCGTCGCGAACAAGGTGGACGACCCGCAGGGCGAGAGCCTGGCAGTCGAGTTTCACCGACTCGGGCTGGGCGAGCCGGTTGCCATCTCGGCGATGCACGGCCACGGCACCGGCGACCTTCTCGACTCGATCGTCGCGGCGCTTCCCGGCGAAGGCCGCGCCGAGGCGCCGGAAGATGCAGTCCGGGTCGCCATTCTCGGCCGGCCCAACGTCGGCAAGTCGAGCCTGCTGAACGCGCTCCTCGGTGAGGAGCGCGTGATCGTCTCGGGGGAGCCGGGGACGACGCGCGACACCGTCGACACCCTGCTCGAGCACGGGGGGACGACCGTCGTCCTCGTCGACACCGCCGGGATGCGGCGCAAGCGGCGCCAGCGCCAAGGGGTCGAGTACTACTCGGAACTGCGGGCGATCCGTGCGGCAGAGCGGGCCGACGTGGCCCTCGTCCTCGTCGATTCGAGCGAGGGCGTCGTCGAGCAGGATCTCGCCGTGGCCGATGTCGCCCGCACGGCCGGGTGCTCGACGCTCGTCGTGCTCTCGAAGTGGGACATTGCCGAGGTGGGAATCGAGGACGTGCGGGAACGGCTCGCCGGGCGGCTGCGCCAGCGCCCGCCCATGGTCGCCGTCTCCGCGAAGACCCGGCGCGGCGTGGGCAAGCTGCTCGAGCGCGCCCTCGCGCTCTACGAGAAGCACACGAGCCGCATCGCCACGGGCGAGCTCAACCGCTTCCTCGCCGAGCTCCGCGGGCAGCGCCCGGGGCCGTCCAAAGGCGGCCGGCGGCTCAATCTCCTGTACGGGACGCAGGTTGCGACGCGCCCGCCGCGCTTCCGCTTTTTCGTCAACGATCCCGGTTTGCTCACACGCGACTACGGCTACTGGGTGGAAAACCGTCTCCGCGAGCGCTTCGAGCTCGAGGGCGTGCCCGTGATCATCAACTTCGTGCGGCGCGGATGAGGATCGCGGTCGTCGGCGCGGGCTCGTGGGGCACGGCGTTCACCGGAGTCCTGCGCGAGCGTGGCCACGACGTCGTTCTCATCGGGCGCGACGCGCCGGAGCGCGACGAGGTGACCGCCGCCGAGCTCGTCTCAGTCGCGGTGCCGAGCCGCGTCTTCCGGGAGGTGACCGCGTCCCTTCCGGGGACTGCGCCCATTCTCATCCTCACCAAGGGCCTCGACCCCGCGAGCGGCAAGCGGCTTTCGCAGGTCGTCGAGGGGCGCGAGGCCGTCGTGCTCTCCGGGCCGAACCACGCCGAGGAGATCGAGCTGGGCCTGCCCGCGGCTACTGTGCTTGCGAGCGCGAACGAAGCGCTCGCCTCGGCCCTGCAGCACGAGATCCACTCGCTTCGCTTCCGCGTGTACGTGAACACGGACCTCATCGGCGTCGAGCTCTGCGCCGCGGCGAAGAACGTGATGGCGCTCGCCGCGGGAGCCGTCGACGGGCTCGAGGCGGGCGACAACGCAAAGGCGGCGCTCATCACGCGCGGCCTCGCCGAGATGGCGCGGTTGGGGGAGGCGTGCGGGGCGCGGCCGGAGACCTTCTCGGGCCTCGCGGGCATGGGGGACCTCATGGTCACGTGCTGGAGCCGCCACGGCCGCAACCGCCGCGCGGGCGAGCTGATCGCGCGCGGAGCGTCTCCGGAGGCGGCAGCCGCCGAGATCGGGCAGGTCGTCGAGGGCCTCACGACGGCGCCGGCGCTGCGCGACCTCGCGCGCAGGACCGGCGTCGAGCTGCCGATAACAGAGGCGGTATGTCAGGTCCTCGGTGGCGCGAGTCTGAACGAGCTAGTCTCAGGGTTGATGGGTCGGAGGCCGACCGATGAATGAGAGGCCGAAACGGGATGAGACCCTGAGCCGCCAGCTCACACCGGACGGCGCGAGGCATCGTCCTTATTCGCGCGGGTCTCGCCGATACGCGCGCTCCCTGCGTCCTTGCCTCGCAACCGCCCGGCGCAAGGTGGCGACGAGGGCCCACCCCGTCTCGGCCTCCGTCGTCCTCGCGCTCGCCGCCGCAGCAGCGCTCGTCCTCCCGGTAGCCGGTTGCGGACAAGGTTCGACGCCGGGCGCCGCAGGCGCGAGCATCGCGCCGGCCGGGGCGCAGGTCTTCGTCAGCGTCGACACGAGCTTCGACTCCTCGAACTGGGCGGCAGGCCGCGCCCTCCTGACCAAGTTCCCGGACGGAAACAAGGCCGTCGACTGGGTCGTGCAGCAGCTGGGCGGCCAGGGCATCGACTTCAACCAGGACGTGAAGCCGGCGTTCGGCCCCGAGACCGACCTCGTGGGTCTCGATGTCTCCGGTGAGAAGTTCGTCGGGTTGACCCAGCCGGAGGACAAGGCGAAGTTCGACGCGCTTCTCGCCAAGGCGAACCCGCCGCTGGTCTCGCGCGAGATCGACGGCTGGGTCGCGTTCTCGGACTCGCAGGCCAACCTCGACGAGTTCGAGAGCATGCAGAAGGACGGGACGCTCGACGGCGTCGACGCCTACCAGAAGGTGAGCGGCCAGGTGGCGCGCGACGCCTTCGTCCACGTCTACGTCGCGCCTTCGGCGCTCGCCTCGACCCCGCTCGCCGGGGTCTTCGGCTCCGACCCACCGTCGTTCGCGGTCTCGCTCAAGCCGGAGGACGACGGAATACACGTGGAGGGCGCGGCGAGCCCGGCCACGGGCGACCTCTTCTCCGACCCGTTCAAGGCGGAGCTTCCCAGCCAGGTCCCGGGCGGCGTCTTGCTCTACGCGGGCACAAGCGATCTCGGGCGCCAGCTCGGCGTGCTCCGCAACATGGTCGCCGAGGCCGCGCCGGGGTTCGACCGCGATCTGGCGCGTGTGGAGGCCGAGCTCGGCGTCTCGCTCGACTCCGACGTCTTCCCGCTCTTCTCCGCCGAGTCGGCGCTCTACGTCCGCTCGGGCATCCCGATTCCCGAGGTGACGATCGTCACCCAGGTGAACGACGAGCAGGCCGCCGTCGCGACGCTCGACAAGCTCGCGAAGGGCGTCACCGAGTACTTGAGCGGCGCGCGGCTCGACTCCTTCGACACGACGGGGGTGCAGGCGAGGCGCCTCTCCGTCAACCGGTTCCTCTCCGTCTACTACGGAGCCTTCGACGGCAAGCTCGTGATCACGACGTCGGCCCAGGGGATCGCCGACCTCAGGTCGGGCACGGAGAGGCTCGCCGACGACGAGGCCTTCAAGGCCGCGACGAGCGCGGCGGGGATGCCGTCCGAGACGACGGGCTTCGTCTACGTCGACCTCTCCAAGGCGCTGCCGGCGCTGCTCGGCCTGGCGGGCGCCGGCGGGACGAACGTCCCCGACTGGGTGCGGGCGAACCTCGAGCCGCTGCAGTCGCTCGTCGTCTACGGCACGAAGGACGGGGACGTGGCGAAGCTCGTCGGCGTGCTTTCGATTCAGTAGCCTTTCGAGCTCATGGCGCGAGACTTCCTCTTCACGTCGGAGTCGGTGACCGAGGGTCACCCGGACAAGGTCGCGGACCAGGTCTCGGACACGATCCTCGACGCCGTCCTCCGCGACGACCCGAACGGGCGCGTCGCCTGCGAGACGCTCGTGACGACCGGCCTCGTCGTCGTCGCCGGGGAGATCACGACCGAGACATACGTGGACATCCCGCGGCTCGTGCGCGAGGCGGTCAAGGGCATCGGCTACGACCGCGCCAAGTACGGGTTCGACGCGGACACGTGCGGCGTCATGGTCGCCCTCGACGAGCAGTCCCCCGACATCGCGCTCGGGGTCGAGAGCTCCTATGAGATGCAGCACGGGGACGACGACCCGCTCGACCGGCTCGGGGCCGGCGACCAGGGGATGATGTTCGGCTATGCGTGCGTCGAGACCGAGGAGCTCATGCCGCTCCCGATCATGCTCGCGCACAAGATCGCCAAACGCCTCTCCGAGGTGCGGAAGGCGCAGATCCTCCCGTACCTGCGCCCGGACGGGAAGACGCAGGTGACGATCCGCTACGAGATCGACGAGCACGGGCACCAGCGCCCGGTCGAGGTCGTGCGCGTTCTCGTCTCCACGCAGCACCGCGACGGGCTCGACATGGAGGCGCTCGTGAAGCCCGACCTGATCGAGCACGTCCTCCATCCGATTCTCCCGCGCGACCTCTACGACGAGCGGCGCTTCGACGAACGCGACTTCGTCCTCGTCAACCCGACCGGGAAGTTCGTCGTCGGCGGCCCGATAGGGGACACGGGGCTCACCGGGAGGAAGATCATCGTCGACACCTACGGCGGCGCGGCCAGGCACGGCGGCGGCGCGTTCTCCGGCAAGGACCCGACGAAGGTCGACCGCTCGGCTGCATACGCGGCCCGCCACGCGGCGAAGAACGTCGTCGCCGCGGGCATCGCCGACCGCTGCGAGCTTCAGGTCGCGTACGCGATCGGCGTCGCGCACCCGGTCTCGATCGAGGTCGACTGCTTCGGCACCGAGCGCATCCCGCTCAGCCGGATCGAGTCGCTCGTCCGCGAGCACTTCGACCTCCGGCCGGGGGCGATCCTGCGCGACCTCGACCTCTGGCGCCCGATCTATTCGAGGACGGCCGCGTACGGCCACTTCGGGCGCGAGGAGCACGACTTCACGTGGGAGCGCACCGACCGCGCCGACGCGCTCCGGGCCGCGGCCGGGCTCCCCACCGAAGTTTCGGCGACGCCCTAGCCCGCCCGTACGAAGAGGCCGGCGGCCTGCTTCTCGTCGAGCGGGCGCTCGCCGCCGCCGACCGCGAGCGTGAGCTCGCCGCCTTCGGCGTCCCGCACCTCGATCCGCGTTCCGGGCACGAGCCCCTCTTCGTAGTACCAGTGGAGGAGGTCGCCGTCGTGCTCGGCGAGGCGGACGATCTCGGCCTTCGAGCCGGGCGCGAGGTCGGAAAGGGGCTGCAGCTCGTGGTTCTCGGCCTGCTCGAAGTCCGTGTCCACCGGCCAGCCGTGCGGACAGCGGTCGGGGTTCCCGAGCTGGGCTTCGATCCGCTCGACCATCTCGTCCGTGAACGTGTTGCCGAGGAGATCGGCCTGCTCGTGCGCCTCGGCGGGTGTGTAGCCCATGAAGTCCGTGAGGAGGCGCTCGATGATCCGGTGGCGGCGGACGACACGCTCTGCCTGGGCGCGTCCTTGCGCCGTCAGGATCGCCTCCTTGTGCTCGCCGCGCTCCACGAGGCCCTCCGCCTCGAGGCGCTTCAGCATCTCGCCGGCGGACGCGCGCGAGACGCCCAGCATGTCGGCCACGCGGACGGCGAGCGTCGGCGATCCCTTCGTGTCCGGCCGGTACTCCCCAATGGGGAAAGCGAGGAAATAGATCGTCTCGAGGTAGTCGTCGACCGAATGTCCCGCCGCCATCTCAGGGACAATCCTAGCGGTGTCCCGCTTCGCCTCGGTCTACCCGCTCGTGACCGCGCGCGCCCTCGCGCGACCCTTCACGTACCTCGCGGACGGGCTCGAGAAGGGCTCGGTGGTCTCCGTTCCCTTCGGCCGCGCGCGGCGCCGCGGCGTGGTCGTCGGACTCGAGGACGTGGCGCCTCCGGAGGTCGAGCCGGTCGCCGTCGAGCGGGTTCTCGGCTTTGTCTCGCCCGCGCTCGTCGACCTTGCGCTGTGGATCGCCGACTACTACGGCTCGACGCCGGCTCGCGCGCTCGCGCTCGTCGCACCGGAGGCGCGAGCCCGGCGAAGGGGCGCGCGCCGTCGCGAGGGGCCGAAGGCCATTCCCGCGGAGGCGCCGCCCGAGACCCTCACCGAGGAACAGGAGCGCGCCCTCGCCCAGATCGTCGGCGCGCTCGGCAGCGGCAGCTCGTTCCTCCTCCACGGGGCGACCGGAAGCGGGAAGACGGAGGTCTACCTCCGCGCCTGCGGCGAGGCGCTCGACCGCGGCCTGGGGGCGATCGTCCTCGTCCCGGAGATCGCGCTCACGCCGCAGGCGCTCGGCCGCTTCACTGCCCGCTTCCCGGGGAAGGTGGCCGTCCTCCACTCGGGGATGACGGAGGCCGAGCGGCGCGACGAGCGCGAGCGGATCGGCTCCGGCGAGGCGCGCGTCGTCGTCGGTGCGCGCTCTGCGATCTTCGCTTCGGTTGCGAATCTGGGGCTCATCTGCGTGGACGAGGAGCAGGACGCTTCCTACAAGCAGGAATCCGACCCGCGCTACGACGCGCGCACCGTCGCGGCGAAGCGGGCTGCGCTCGAAGGCGCGGTCGCCGTGTACGGAAGCGCCACGCCGCGCCCCGAGAGCTGGAAGCGGCTTGAGCGGCTCGAGCTCGGCGGGCGCCTCGCGCGCGCCCTTCCGCCTGTGAAGGTCGTCGACATGCGCCGCGAGGCGGGCTATCCGCTCTCTGCGCCGCTGCTCGAGAGCCTGGGGGAGATCTCCGACCGGGGCGGCAAGGCGATCCTCCTCCTCAACAGACGCGGGATCGCGCCTGCGCTCCACTGCCGTGCCTGCGGCGTGACGATCCGGTGCCCGAGCTGCGACGTCGCCCTCACGCTGCACGGCGACGGCGCGCTCCACTGCCACCACTGCGGGCGGCGCGAGGCGAGCCCCACGCTTTGCCCGTCGTGCGGCGCCACGGAGCTCGCCCGGCTCGGGGCGGGGACCGAGCGGCTGGAGGACGAGCTCGCGGAGCGTCTTCCCGGCCTGCGGCTCATCCGGCTCGACGCGGACGTGGCCTCCGACCCGGCGGAGCTCTCCGAGCGCCTGGCAGCGTTCGCCGGGGCCGACCGGGCCGTTCTCCTCGGGACGCAGATGGTCGCAAAGGGGCACCACTTCGAGGGCGTCTCGCTCGCGGCGGTCGTGGACGCGGACACGGGGATGGCCCTGCCGGACTTCCGCGCCGAGGAGCGGACGTTCCAGCTCGTCACGCAGCTCGCCGGCCGAAGCGGGCGCGACGCGCCGGGCCGCGTCATCGTCCAGACCTACCAGCCCGATGCGCGGCCGATCGCCCTCGCGGCGCGCCACGCCGTCGACGAGTTCCTCGCGGAAGAGCTGGACCGCCGCCGCGAGCTCGGCTATCCGCCCTTCCGCCACCTCGTGCGCATCGTCGTCTCGGGGAGGGACGCCGACCGGCCGGCGGCCCTCCTCGCCGAGCTCCGCGCGGGGCTCGACGGCTACGAGGGAGACCCGCTCGGGCCGGCACCGCTGCTCCGGCTGCGCGGCCGGAGCCGGGCGCAGGTCCTCGTCAAGACCGCGAATCCGCGGCCGATCGCCACGCGTACGGCGCGGCTCCTGACGGCGGCCGCTCCGGCTATGCGGCGCGACGGGCTCTCGGCCTCCGTGGACGTCGACCCGCAGGGTCTCTCCTGAGTTTGCGGTTCGCCGCCCGCGGAGACCACCAGAGCATGGGAATCGGAGAAATCATCGGACTGATCATCGTGGGGCTCATCGTCGGCGCGCTCGGGCGGCTCTTCCACCCGGGCACGGACCCGATGGGGATCCTCATGACGATCGCAATCGGCATCGCGTCCGCGCTGCTCGTCGGCTGGCTCGTCGGCGGCGGCATCCTCGGCTTCGCGCTCGCGGTCATCGTGGCGGTCGTCCTGGTTGCCCTCTGGTCGCGCATGGCCGGGCCGAGACGGACGGCTACGCGCGGCATCTAGAAGAACCACGAAGAACAGGCAGGCACTTCGAACACCGGTTCGCCCTCGATAGAATTGCCTTGAAATGGGCGAAGTCGAGGGTCAGGTACGAAGCGAAGAGCTCGACGCCGAGCGTGAGGCTCGGCGTCGGCTCGCGCTCGCCCAGGTGCGGCAGTATCCCGACCCCGTGCTGCGCATGGAGGCGCGCGAGGTCGAGGAGATCGACGAGTCGGTCACCGGCCTCGTCGAGCGCATGCGCGGCCTCATGTCAGAGGCGCGCGGCGTCGGCCTTGCAGCACCTCAGCTGGGAATCCTCCGCCGTGTGCTCGTCTACCAGGCCGGGGAGGAGAAGCCGTTCGTCGCGCTCGTCAACCCGCTGGTGATCGAGACCGGCGAGGAGCTGGTCGCCGACGACGAAGGCTGCCTGTCGCTCGCCGCGGCGACCGTGATCGTCGGGGTCGAGCGCCCGGCCACGGTCGTCGTCGAAGCGACGTCGCCGGAGGGGGAGAAGCTCCGCATCGAGGCCGAGGGGCTCGAAGCACGCGTGATCCAGCACGAGATCGACCATCTCGACGGCGTCCTCATCATCGACCGAACGTCTCCTGAGCAGCGGCGGGAGGCCCTGGCCAAGCTGCGGCCACAGCCCGTCCTCGGCCCGAGCTAAGTGCCTCTCCAGGCAATGACTGCCAACGCCTCGGGCGGCTGCAAAGCAGCGCCGCCCTCCATCCTCGGTCGCCCGCGTATTCCCCATACGCGGGCTCCCTGCGTCTTTGGTCGGCACGCTTTTCGCGCGCGTGAGCCGGGGCGCCATCACCTGAAGAGGCACTAGCCATGAAGATCGCCGTTGCGGCCACCGCGCCGTTTGGAGCGGCCGTGCTCGAAGGGATGGCCAACCGGGGCTACGACATCGAGTTCCTCCTCACGCGCCCGGACAAGCCGCAGGGTCGCGGTCGCAAGAAGGCGGCCCCGCCGGCGAAGGAAGTCGCGAAGCGCCTGGAGATCCCGGTGGAGCAGCCGGAGAAGCTGACCGTGTTCCCTGGGGAGGCGCGCGTGGTCGTCATTGCTGCCTACGGCGTGCTCGTTCCGGAGAAGCTCCTCGGCGAGCGGCTCTGGCTCAACGTCCACCCATCGCTCCTGCCGCGCTGGCGCGGGGCCGCTCCGGTCGAGCGGGCGATCATGGCGGGCGATCGCGAGACCGGCGTCACCATCCACAAGACGACTCCGGATCTCGACGCCGGTCCGATTGCGGCCCAGCGGCGCTTCCCGATCGGTCCCGAGGACGACTCCGCGGTCGTCGTCGAGCGCGCGGCCGCGCTCGCCGTCGACCTTCTCGGCGAGGTCTTCGCCGAGCCGACGTTCGTCCCGCAGCCCGACGGCGCGACCTACGCGGAGAAGCTGACCGCCGCCGACCGCGAGCTCGACTGGGAGCGCCCGGCCGACGAGCTCCTGAACCAGATCCGCGCGCTCTCCCCGCACGTCGGGGCGCGAGGGCTCGTCGACGGCCGCAGGCTCCTCGTCTGGAAGGCGCGGCTCGTGCGTGAGGACTCCCTCCTCGTGGCCGACGGGCTCGAGCTGCTCGAGGTGCAGCGCGAGGGCGGCAAGCGCATGACCGCGGAGGAATACCTACGCGGCAGACGGTGAGCGCCCGCGGCGTCGCGTACGAGGTCGTGCGCCGCGTCTTCGAGGAGGGCGCCTACGCCGACCGGGCGTTCCGCTCCCTCGCCGAGGGACTCGACGAGCGCGACCGCGCGTTCGCGATGCAGCTCGCGTACGGGACGGTGCAGCGCGTGCGTCCGCTCGACCACGCGATCGAGACTCTCGGCCGTCGGCCCGTGCGCAAGCTCGATCCACCGGTTCGCGCCGCGCTCCGGCTGGGCGCGTACCAGCTCGCGTACCTGGAGTCGGTGCCGGCCCACGCGGCGGCCAACGAAAGCGTCGAGCTCGTCCGCGCCGCCGGGCTCGAGCGCGCTGTCGCGTTCACGAACGCCGTCATGCGCCGGCTCGGCGAAGGCATCTCCGAGCTGCTCGCAAGCCTGACGGAAGACACGCCCGCGGCGGCCGCGCTGAAGCACTCCTATCCGGACTGGGTCGCAGAGGCCTGGTGGCGCGAGCTGGGGAGCGGGGATGCGCTCTCGCTCATGCGCGCGCAGAACGAGGCACCGGAGCGCATCCTCCGCGAGCCGACCGGCGGGCTCCTCGCGCCATGGCCGCAGAGTCGCGGGTCGCAGCTAGCCGGCGCGGCCGTCGGCGCGCAGCCCGGCGAGCGGATCCTCGACCTCTGCGCGGCGCCCGGCGGCAAGGCGACGCAGCTCGTTGCGGCAGGCGCCGAGGTCGTCGCCGTCGAGAAGCACCCCGGTCGCGCTCGGGAGCTGGAGGAGAATGCGGCTCGGCTCGGGGCGCTCTCACGGGTCGTGAACGCAGACGCGCTCGAGCTTCCCGGCGATCTCACCGGGTTCGACCGGGTGCTCGTCGACGCTCCCTGCTCGGGCCTCGGGGTTCTCAACTCGCGCCCGGACCTCCGCTGGCGGGCAAGTCCTCTTCCCGAGCTCCAGCTCGATCTCCTGCGCGTCGCCGCCGAGCGAGTGCGGCCGGGCGGCTCGATCACGTATGCGGTCTGCACGATCCACCGGCCGGAGAACGGGGACGTCGTGGACGCGCTCGGCCTGCCCGTCGATGACCTCGGTGCGGAGTTCGCAGAGCTCCGCCACCCGCTGAGGCCGGACTTCCTGCTCACGCTCCCCCACGTGCACGGCACGTCGGGGTTCTTCGTTGCCCGCCTGCGGCGCCCGTAGGATTTCGTCATGTCCTGGCAACGATGGGTGCGCGAGATCGAGATCGAGCCCTCGCTCTATGCGGCCGACTTCCTCCGGCTCGGCGAGCAGATCGACCACCTGATCGGCGCGGGCGCCAGGGTCTTCCATTTCGACATCGGGGACGGCCACTTCGTCGAGCCCGTGACGATCGGGCCGATCGTCATCCAGTCGATCGCACCTCTTGTCCATCGCTTCGAGGGCGTGATCGACTGCCATCTCATGGTCGACAACCCCGAGCATCACTTCGAGATGGTCAAGAACGCGGGCGGGGACAGCGTGACGTTCCATGTCGAGGCATGCGAGGAGCCGTGGAAGGCGATCAAGCTCGCGCGCGACCTAGGGCTCGGAGTCGGCGTCGCATTCAATCCCGAGACGAGCGTCTCCGACGCCGTCGGCGCGTCGATCGGCGCCGACCTCGTGCTCTGCATGAGCATCCATCCCGGATACTCGGGCCAGGAGTTCATGCCGGAGAGCCTCGGAGCGCATCGCCGAGCTCCGGGAGCCAGCTCCACAAGAACCTCTTCGTGCAGGTGGACGGAGGCGTCAGTGAGCAGAACATCGCCGACATCAGGCGCGCCGGCGCGCAGGCCGCGGTCGCGGGTAGCGCGATCTTCGGCCGGGAGGACTACCCGCGGGCTTACCGGCAGCTCGTGAAGGCCTTTGCCGAAGCCGTTTGAGCGCGCGCTCGAGCTGGCGGAGCGCGGACGAGGACACGACGCACCCGAATCCCGTCGTCGGGGCCGTGGTGGTCAGCCGGACGACGAGGTCGTGGGAGAGGGGTGGCACGAGCGTGCGGGCGGGCCGCACGCAGAGGTCGTCGCGCTCGAAGCTGCGGGCGAGCGAGCGCGCGGTGCCGACCTCTATGTGACGCTCGAGCCCTGCGCCCACCACGGGCGAACGCCCCCTGCGTGGACGCGATCCTCGCCGCGGGCATCGCCCGCGTCGTCGTGGGTGCGCCGGATCCCAATCCGAAGACGGACAGGCAGGGCTTTGCCGGCCTCGAGGCCGGTGGCGTGGACGTCGAGGTCGCCGAAGGAGAGCTTGCTGTGCGGGCGCGGCGGCAGAACGAGGCGTGGCGCACGTGGATCGCCGAGGGGCGCCCTTCGTCACCTACAAGGCCGCGGTGACGCTCGACGGGCGCGTGACCGTGCCGGGCGAGCGCTGGATGACCGGGGAGGAGAGCCGTCGCCGCGTGCACGAGCTGCGCGCCGCCTCGGATGCGGTCGCCGTCGGCATGGGCACCGTGCGCGCCGACTCGCCCCGGCTCGATGCACGCGACGTCGAGGCGGAACGCCAGCCGCGCCGCCTCGCCTTCGGGGGCGGGCCGCTCCCGGAGGGCTCCGAGCTCGAGCTCGTCAACGGGCCCCTGGAGGAAGAGCTGAAGCGACTGGTGGCGAAGGAGTCCAGTCGCTCCTCCTCGAGGGCGGTCCGACCCTCGCGACGGCTCTTTCCTGCGCGGCGGGTTCATCGACAAGCTGCTCCTCTTTGTCGCGCCGACGCTCGCCGGCTCGGGCCCGCGCTGGGTCGGACGAGCTGGGCGCCTCACTTCCCGTCACGGGCTCAGGCCGAGCGGATCGGCAGGCGACCTCCTTCTGACCGGATACATCCACGAGCCCTAGAGTTCAGGCCGTGTTCACCGGGATCGTGCGGGAGGTCGGTCGCGTCGAGGCCGTCGAGGAGAACGCGGCGAATCCGTTCGCCTCATCGTCCGCGCGCCGGAGACCGCGGCCGCCGCAGCGGTTGGGGACTCCGTCTCGCTCGCCGGGGTCTGCCTCACCGCAGTCGAGGTCGCGGACGGGACGGTGGCGTTCGACGCGGTCCCCGAGACGCTTCGCCGCTCGACGCTCGGCCGACTCGAGCCGGCGGCGGCGTCAACGTCGAGCCCGCGCTTCGGGCAGGCGAGCCGCTCGGCGGGCACATCGTCCAGGGCCACGTCGACGGGGTCGGCCGGATCCGCGGGTGAGCGACGAGGGGATCGAGGTCGGCGCGCCCGCAGGACGTCCTTCGCTATTGCGTCGAGAAGGGCTCGATTGCGGTCGAAGGCGTGAGCCTGACGATCGCCGGCCTCGGCAGAGAGCTCCTTCACCGTCGGCACTCATCCCGCACACCCGCGATGTGACCACACTCGGCAGCGATGCGGCCGAAGGCGACGAGGTGAATCTCGAGGTGGACGTCGTCGCGAAGTACGTCGAGAGGCTCGCAGCGAGGTGAGGCTCGAGCCGCTGTACCGGGTCGACTTCGCCTACCCGGAGCACTACCTCTCCCGCGGGCCCGACACCCTCGGGCTTTTCTTCGCGGAAGGGCGGGTCGAGGGACAGGTGACCGGGCGGTTCCGCGGCCTCAACCACGCGCGCAGCTCCGGAGCGACGACGTCTATGTGCCCGACTTCCACGGGGTCATCGAGACCGACGACGGCGCGCTCCTCGCGTTCCACCTCAGGGGCTCGCGCGCAAGAGCGAATACGGGCGCGAGGTGACGGGAACGATCGTCCACACGACCGGCTCCGAGCGTTACGCGCGGCTGAACGACGCGGTCTGCGTGCTCGCCGGCGAGGCCCGTCGTAACGACATCCGCCTCGAGGTCGCGGAGATCTAGTCTGGGAACATTTGGAGAGCCTGCCTCTGAGGTGAGACACCGGAGCCCGCGAACCCCGGCGGCCGACGCGATGCGGCGTCTCGGTACGCGCGCGGATCTCATTCGATACGCGCGCTCCCTACGTAGCGTCGCCAGCCGCGGCGGCCACCGCACCTCGCCGGGCTGAGGCGCCTCCGAGACGGACTGGGGCCTGAGCGTTACGATTTGTCCGTGAAGGTCGAGACCACACCGTTCGCAACCATCGAGGCCGCGCTCGAGGACATCCGCGAGGGGAAGTTCGTCGTCGTCGTCGACGCGGCCGACCGCGAGAACGAGGGCGACCTCACGATCGCCGCGCAGTTCGCGACACCCGACGCGATCAACTTCATGGCGACGCACGGGCGCGGCCTCGTCTGCCTCTGCCTGACCGAGGAGCGCTGCGAGGATCTCGGCCTGCGCCAGATGACCGACCGGAACGAGACGCCGTTCGGCACCGCGTTCACGATCTCCATCGAGGCGCGCGAGGGTGTCACGACGGGCATCTCGGCGCCCGACCGCGCGCGCACGATCCAGGTCGCCATCGACCCGAGCAAGGGGCCCGCGCGACCTCGTCCAGCCCGGCCACGTCTTCCCGCTGCGTGCTCGGCGCGGGGGCGTCCTCCAGCGCGCCGGCCAGACCGAGGCCGCGCGTCGATCTCGCCCGTCTCGCCGGCCTGAACCCGGCCGGAGTGGTTTGCGAGATCATGCGCGAGGACGGGACGATGGCCCGCGTGCCCGACCTGATCCCTTACTGCGAGCAGCACGGGATCAAGATGATCACGGTCGAGGACCTGATCGAGTACCGCCGTCAGACGGAGAAGCTCGTCGAGCGGATGACCTCGGTACGCGCTCCCGACCGCGTACGGAGACTTCATTGCCGTCGCTTTCCGCGAGACACTCGACGGGCAAGCACCACGTCGCGCTCGTCAAGGGCGACGTCGAGGGCGAGGAGAACGTGCTCGTCCGCGTCCACTCCGAGTGCCTGACCGGCGACGTCTTCCACTCGCTTCGCTGCGACTGCGGCGAGCAGCTCGAGCTCGCGCTCGAGCGCATCGCCGCCGAGCCGCGCGGCGTCCTCCTCTACATGGCGCAGGAGGGGAGGGGCATCGGCCTCCTCAACAAGCTCAAGGCCTACGAGCTGCAGGAGGCCGGGCTCGACACCGTCGAGGCCAACCTCGAGCTCGGCTTCGCCGCCGACCTGCGCGAGTACGGGATCGGGAGCCAGATCCTGGCCGACCTGGGCCTGACGACCATCCGCATCCTCACGAACAACCCGAAGAAGATGACCGGCATCGAGGGCTTCGGGCTGACCGTGGTCGAGCAGGTGCCGATCGAGGTCTCCCCGAACGCCGAGAACCGCCGCTATCTGGAGACGAAGCGCGAGAAGCTCGGCCACCAGCTCCACCACCAGGGTCTTCGGTTCGAGGAATCGGATGGCTGAGATTCAGCAGCGTACCGGGCGAGCTCCGCATCCCCGAAGGGCGTGGGAGTCGTGACGGGTCGCCGAACGGCGCGCGCGCGCGGATCGGCGTCGTCGTCAGCCGCTTCAACGGCGACATCACGACGCGCCTCCTCGAGGGTGCGCTCCAGACGCTACCGAGGCGGGCGTGCCGCGGCGAGCGGATCGACGTCGATGCCGGTGCCGGGCGCCTTCGAGCTTCCGCTCGGCGCCATGGCGCTCGCGAAGACGCGCCGCTACGCCTGCATCGTCGCCCTCGGCTGCGTCATCCGTGGCGACACGCCGCACTTCGAGTACGTGGCGGGCGAGGCTGCGAGCGGGCTCCAGCTCGCCGGGCTCGAGACGGGCGTCCCGGTCTCCTTCGGCGTCCTCACGTGCGACAGCCGCAGGCAGGCGGAGGAACGGGCCGGCGGCCCGCAAGGGAACAAGGGCTCGGAGGCAGCGCTCTCGGCGCTCGAGATGGCCGATCTGCTGACTCGCCTTCGGCCAGCCAGTCACAGCCTGGCTATAATCCCGTCGCTGAGATGTCGAAGGTCTGCGCAGTCTGCGGGAAGGCTCCCGCGTTCGGACACAACAGAAGCCACTCGATGGTGGCCACGAAGCGGCGGTTCAACCCGAACCTCCAGCGCGTCCGCATTCTCGTGAACGGGGTTCCGCGCCGGACCTACGTCTGCGCCCGGTGTCTCAAGGCGGGCAAGGTTCAGAAGGCCCTTTAGGCGTCGCGCGCGCCGCTTTCGCGGCGCTCGAGGCGAGCCGGGCCCGGATCGACGACCTGAACGTGTACCCGGTCCCGGACGGGGACACGGGAACGAACATGACCGAGACCGTGCGCGCGGCAGTAACCGCGCTCGAGCGCGACCTGACGCTGACGTCGTCCGCGCCGCTCTCATGGGCGCGCGGGGAATTCCGGGGTCATCCTCTCGCAGCTCGTCCGCGGCGCGGTCGAGGCGCTGGGCGGTGGCCAAGGGGATCGACGCCGCGGCGGTCGCACGGGCGCTGCGCGCGGCCAGCGACACTGGCTACGCCGCCGTGCGCAACCCGCAGGAGGGGACGATGCTCACCGTCGCCCGGACGCTTGCGGAGCGGCGGAGTCAGTCTCGCGCCTCGGCGATCCTCCGGTCGCCGAGGCGCTCGCCGAACTCGTCGCGCACGGTGAGGCGCGCCCTTGCCAGCGACACACCGAACAGCTCGACGATCCTGAAGGAGGCGGGAGTCGTCGATGCGGGCGGCGCCGGAGTCCTCGAGGTGCTGCGCGGGATCGCGGCGCACGTGCGCCGGCGAGCCGCTCCCCGAGCTCGAGGCCGTGACCGGGCGGGCATCCCGCTCGAGGCCGTGCATCTGGAGCTCTCTCGCTACCGCTACTGCACGTCCTTCTTCGTCGAAGGCAGAGGACGGTCGATCCGGACGAGCTCGAGGGCGAGCTCGGCGAAGCTCGGCGACTCGCTCCTCGTCGTCGGCGGGCCGGGCGCGGTCAAGGTTCACGTGCACACGGACGATCCCGGCGCCGCGCTCGCGCTCGCCACGAGCGCGGCGGGATCGTCGAGGAGGTCGACATCAAGAACATGCACGTCCAGACGGTCGACCGAACCGAGCGGCTCGAGCGAGAGATCGGCGTGACAGGCGCCGTCGCCGTCGTGCTCGGCAACGGCAACCGGCGGCTGTTCGAGAGCTTCGGAGCTGCGACCGTCGAGGGTGGCGAGACGATGAACCCCTCGACCGCCGATCTCCTCGCAGCAGTGGAGGCCATGGCCGAGGCGGGAGTCGTGCTCCTGCCGAACTCGAAGAACGTCGTCCTCTCGGCGGAGCAGGCGGCGGGCAAAGCGGGAAGGACGTGCGGGTCGATCCCGACGAGGAGCCTGCAGGCTGGGCTCGGCGCCGTCATCGCCTTCGACGCCCGCACGGGCCTCGACGAGAACGTCGAGGCAATGGAGGAGGCGGCCGCCGCGGTCCGTGCCGGTTCCGTCGCGCTCGCCTCGCGCTCGGCGAGCATCGGCTCGGTCGACGTGGCGGAGGGCCAGTTCCTCGGGCTCGTGGACGGCGAGCCGGTTGCCTCCGGAGACGAGCTCACGCCCGTCGCGGTGACCGTCGTCCGGCAGCTCGTCGGCGAGTCTGCAGACGTCCTCACCGTGCTCGTCGGGAGACGGGACGAACGGCGCGGAGGCAGTGGTGGACACGATTCGAAGCGAGCACCCCAAGCCTCGAGGTCGAGGTGCACGAGGGCGGCCAGCCCCACTACCCCCTTCTTTTCGCGGTCGAATGACCCGATACTGCTGGGGATGGTCGGCCAGCCCATCGAGGTCGTCCTCGTCGAGGACAACGACATCTTCCGCGAGGCGCTCGAGCTGATGCTCGGCGTCACGCCCGATGTGCGCGTGGTCGCCGCCGTCCCGAACGGGGAGTCGGCCCTCGAGTCCTGCCCGCGCCTGCGGCCCGACGTCGTCCTCCTCGACTACCGGCTTCCCGGCCTCGACGGGGTGGAGACGACTAGCGCGCTCCGCGTGGCCCTGCCGGAGACAGCGGTCGTCGTCCTGACGGCGGCGGCCGAGCACGAGGAGATCCAGGCGCTCTACGACGCGGGGGCGGTGGCGTGCCTGACCAAGGACCGGGGACTGGACGAGATCGTCGGGGCGATCCGCGAGGCAGCGGGGCGCGGTGCGCCTATCGGCTGAGTCGACGGCGATCGTCCTCGACTCGACGTCCGACCTGCCTGAGGGGCATGGGCGTCCGACCTGGCGCGTCGTGCCGCTCTATGTGCGCTTCGGCGATGGGGAAGCGCAGCGCGAGTACGACGACATCTCGACCGCCGAGTTCTACCGGCGCCTGCGCGCGAGCGACACGCCGCCGAAGAGCGCGCAACCTTCGCCTGCCGACTTCGCTGCGGTCTTCGAGGAGCTCGCAGGCTACGAGCGGATCCTCTGCCTCGTCCTCTCGGAGAAGCTCTCGGGGACCTTCGCGAGCGCCGAGCTGGCGGCGCAGGGGCTCGGCGGCCGCGTACGTGTCATCGACTCGCGCGTGACCTCGGGCGGGACGGTCATCCTCGCCGACGCCATCCAGCGCCGGCTCGACCGCGGCACCGACGACGACGAGATCGACGCGCTCGTGGAGCGCTTCCACCGCGAGCGTGGGCTGCTCTTCACCGTGGACACGCTCGAGTACCTCGTGCGCGGCGGGCGAATCGGGAAGGCGGCCGGCCTCGCCGGGCAGCTCCTCTCCGTGAAGCCGATCCTCGCCTTCGACGACGGCGAGGTCGCGCCGCTCAAGCGCGTGCGCGGCCGTGCCAAGGCGCTCGCCGAGCTGGAGGAGATCTTCCGCGACTCGACCGAGGGCCAGGACTCGCCCGAGCTCCACGTCGGGGTCGGGCACGCGGAGGCGCCCGAGGACTGCGACGAGCTCGTCCGCAGGGTTAGTGCCGCGCGGCCGAACGCATCCCTCGACATCGTCACGACGCTCGGCCCCGTGATCGGGACGCACGGCGGCCCTGGGACGCTCGGCCTCTTCTGGCTCTGGGATCCGGTGTCGGGCTCATCAGCCGCGTTAGACTCGCCTGCATGGCGCGGCCTGGCGCAGCCTCAGGGAAGTCCCGCTCCTCAGCTGCCTCAACCAGCGAGAGCTAAAGCGCTCGCGCGAACGTCCGCGAGCAGACACTTCGCCCCGGGACGACCGTCGTGCGAGAGGGGAAGATGAGCGGCATCGGTTTCTTCCTCATCGCCGAAGGCGAGGCGGAGGTGAGCGTGGACGGCGACCCGGTCGCCCGCCTCGGAAAGGGCGATTACTTCGGGGAGCTCGGCCTCATCGGCAATCGTGCCCGCATGGCGACGGTCACCGCGTTGACTCCGCTCACCTGCCTGGTCATGGCGACCTGGGACCTGGAAGAGCTCGTCAATCCAGCCCTCAGACGGCGTGGAAGCTCCTCCGCCACGCGTCGACCTGCTCGCTGAAGAACGGGCGAAGCAGGCGCGCGGCCTGACGGCCGCCGAGCCTGCCAAGTCGGCCTGAAGACGTCCTCGTGAATCACGTCGCGCACTGGGACGAGGTCGAGCCGCGCCGGCGCGACAACGGGCACCTCGCGCGGCAACTGGTTCGACCTCGGCAGCGCGGCGGAGAGCGTGACGGTCGGCCTCAAGCGCATCCAGGTCGACGCCGGCAAGTGGTCGACGCCCGCGCACTGCCGAGGGTGCGGAGGAGGAGATCTTCTTCGTCCTCGGCGGCGCCGGGATCTCGTGGCAGGACGGCGAGGCCTTCGAGGTCCGGGAGGACGACGTGCTGGTCCACCTGCCGGAGGAGCATGTCCACACTCTGCGCGCCGGGCCCGACGGGCTCGACGTGCTCGCGTACGGGCAGCGCAAGCCGCAGGGGAACACTGTGCTTCCGCGCGCGGGCGTCGCCTGGATGCAGCCCGAGCTGGGTGGACGTGGGCGGCCCGCATCCCTGGGAGCGCGAGGCCGCGATCGGGGAGCCCGAGGTAGGCGAGTTCTCGCCGCGTCCCGGCCGGATCGCCAACATCACCAAGGGATCCGGTGGGAGCTCGAGACGGGCGCGGTCGACCTGAACCTCGGCGACGTGGTCGGGCTCAGTCGAGACCGGCCTCAGCCACATGTCATTCCGCCGGGAGCCGAGGGCTATCCGCCTCACTGCCATCCGCGGAGGAAGAACTCTTCGTCGTCCTCGACGGAAGCGGGAACCGTCACGCTCGGGGACGAGAGCGGCCGAGGTGCGGCGAGGTAGCGTCGTCTCGCGGCCCGCCGGGCACTCGCGTCGCGCACTCGTTTCTGGCGGGGGACGACGGGCTCGTCTATCTCGCCTACGGGACGCGGGAGCCGAACGACGTCGTCTACTACCGCGTACGGACGAGATCAGGTTTCGCGGGGTCGGCGTGACGCTCCCCGCAGGCAGGCGTTGACGTCCGGACCGGGGCGTATGCTCCTCGGGTCCTGGCCCTCTCTGTGAGTTCGCGCCCTGCGCTGGCCGGCTTTGCTGGCATGGACCAAGGCGCGCCGAAGACCGAGGAGGGGGAGTCGGGGAAGCGGCCGGTGCAGTCCCTGCCCGGGGTCGGGCCAAAGATCGCGGAGCGCCTGGCCTCGCTTGGCATCGAGACCTGCGCGACCTCGTCGAGCACATCCCGCGCGCCTATCTGGACTGGGACGAGGCAGCGAGCTTCGCCGGACCTCGCCGTCGGGGAGGAGGCGACCGTTCGCTGCAAGCTTGAGCGGATCCGCGTGCGGCCGACGCGCCGGCGGAATCTCAAGGTCGTCGAGGGCGTCGTCGTCGACGCGGCCGGGGTCGAGGAAAAGGTCGTCTGGTTCAACCAGGCCCACCTCGCGAAGCTCGCGCCCGGCACCGAGCTCCTCCTCCACGGGACGCGCGACCTGGCGGCTTCAAGGTCGCGCGGCACGAGCTCGGCGGCGCTGGCGTGCACACGCTCGGGCTCGTCCCCGAGTACCCCGCGACGGAGGCGCTGCCCTCGTACCGCATCCGTTCGCTCGTCGAGGCAGCGCTGCCGCTCGCCCGCCGCGTTTCGCGACGCGCTTCCCGCCGAGCTGCGGGTGCGCGAGAGGACTGCCGCTCCGGGCCGACGCGCATCGCGGCCGTGCACCGGCCCGCGAGCATGCGAGGACGCCGAGGCCGCCCGGCGAGCGGCTCGGGCTCGAGGAGCTCCTCATCCTGCAGCTCGGCTTCGTCCGCCGCCGCGAGGCGGTCGAGCAGGCGTCGAGCGCGACGGCCCTCGGCGAGGCCGGCGAGCTGATCGCCCGGTATCGGCGCGTCCTTCCGTTCGCGCTCACGCCCGAGGAACAGGAGGCTGCCATCGCGCGATCGACGCCGGGATCTCGCGCGAATCACGGCCCATGCAGCGGCTGCTGCAGGGCGACGTCGGCTCCGGGAAGACCGTCGTCGCGCTCTACGCGCTCCTGCGCGCCGTCGAGCGCGGCCGGCAGGGCGCGCCCTGATGGCGCCGACCGAGACGCTCGCCGAACAGCACTTCCTCACGCTCGAGCCGATCTGCGCCGAGCTCGGCGTGCGCGTCTCGCTGCAGACCGGCTCCGTCAAGCACGAGCTGGAAGGCGCGCAGATCCTCGTCGGGACGCACGCGCTCATCCAGGAGGGCGTCGAAGCTGGACGACCTGGCCGTGGCGGTGATCGACGAGCAGCACCGCTTCGGAGTCGAGCAGCGGCGCGCGCTCGCGGAGGGGCGCTCCGCCCATGTGCTGCACATGACGGCGACGCCGATCCCGCGCACGCTCGCCCAGACGGTGTACGGCGACCTCGACGTGACGGAGATCGCCCGCCCGCCGCGCGGTCGCAAGCCGGTCGATCACGAGCTGGATCTCCCACGAGCGGAGCGCCGAGGCCTATACGCGTCTGTGCCGCCACCTCGACGACGGCCGCCAGGCGTACGTCGTCTGCCCGCTCGTCTCGGAGTCGGAGACGATCGAGGCGCGCGCAGCCGAGCAGGAGGCCGAGCGCCTTCGGCGCCGATGAGCTCGCCGGCTATCGCGTCGGCTCGCTGCACGGGCGGCTCCGGCCCGGCGGATCGCCGCGCGCTGATGGACGAGTTCAAGCGCGGTGAGCTCGACGTCCTCGTGGCGACCACGGTGATCGAGGTCGGCGTCGACGTCCCGAACGCGACGATCATGATCGTCCAGGAGGCCGACCGCTTCGGCCTCGCCCAGCTGCACCAGCTGCGCGGCCGGGTGGGCCGGGGCGGCGAGCAGTCCTACTGCTTGCTCGTCTCGCGCCCGAAGGAGCGAGCTGACGGAAGAGGCGCAGAAGCGGCTGCAGGCGCTCATGGACACGAACGACGGCTTCGCGCTCGCGGAGGTCGACCTCGAGCTCCGCGGCGAGGGGCAGCTCCTCGGCACGCGGCAGTCGGGCCTCACCGACCTGAAGTTCGTCCGCCTCGGCGCGCGACCGGCCCTGATCGTCAAGGCACGGGAATGGGCCGAGCGCCTGCGTGGAGGAGGGCGGCGAGGCGGTCGCCCCGCTCCTCGAGGAGGCCGAGCGCAGTGCGGATCATCGCGGGTTCGCGTAAGGGCGCCAGGATATTCGCCCCCAAGGGGCTCGACGTGAGGCCCACGGGCGATCGCGTCCGCGAGGCGGTCTTCAACCTGATCGGGCCGGTGGACGGCGCCGACGTGCTCGACCTCTTCGCGGGCTCGGGCGCGCTGGGGCTCGAGGCGCTCTCGCGCGGTGCCGCGAGCGCCACCTTCGTGGAGTCGGATCGCGGCCGCCGCCGAGACCGATCGTTCGCAATCTCGACAGGCTCGGTCTCGAAGGCGCCGCATGTCTACCGTGAGGACGCTGCTCGCAGGCTGGCGAGCGATGCGGCGGCGGGGAGGCGCTACGATCTCGTGCTGGTCGACCCTCCGTACCGCATGCTCATGAGGTTTCTGCCCACGCTCGCGGCCCATCTCCCTCCGTCCTCTCGCCCGACGGCCTCGTCGTCGTCGAGTGGGAGGCGAAGGAGGAGCCCGAGCTGCCGCTGCCGCTTCGGACGAGCCGCCGCTACGGCTCGACGCGCGTGACGCTCTTCGAAGGCCGCACATGAGCGACTCGAGCCCCGTGACCGCCATTTGCCCAGGCAGCTACGACCCGGTCACGAACGGCCACCTCGACATCATCGCCCGCGCCGCGGGGATCTTCGACCGCGTCGTCGTCGGCGTCGTCCGCGACCCGCAGCACAAGAAGGCGATGTTCCCGGTCGAGGAGCGCGTCGCAGTTCCTCCGCGACGCGCTCGCAGGCTGCGACAACGTCGAGGTGGAGGTGTTCGCGCAGCTCGTCGTCGAGTTCGCCCGCGAGTGGGGCGCGAAGACGATGGTGAAAGGCCTGCGCGCGATCTCCGACTTCGAGTGGGAGTTCCAGATGCACAACCTCAACCGGAACCTCGCTCCCGAGGTCGAGACGATGTACCTGATGTCGAGCCCGCAGTACAGCTTCCTCTCCTCGAGCGGGGTCAAGGAGGTCGCCTCGTTCGGCGGCGACGTGGCCGACCTCGTGCCGGAGCCAGTCGCCAAGCGGTTTCGCGAGATGTTCCCCCGGCCCAAGGGTGGCGCGCCCGTCTCGCCGCAAGAGTAAACTCCGGGGACAACATGGACGTACTCGTTCTCATCGACAAGCTCGACGACCTCGTGCACAACGCGAAGGCCGTGCCGCTCACCGACCAGGTGCGCATCGACCGCGAGGAGATCTACGACATCCTCGACCAGATGCGCGCGACGATCCCCGAGGAGATCAAGCAGGCCCGCTGGATCGTCAAGGAGCGGCAGGAGATGCTCGCGGAGGCGAAGCGGGAGAGCGACCGGATCCTCGGCGAGGCGCGGGAGCAGGCCGTCCGCGAGGCGTCGCAGACCGAGATCGTCAAGCTCGCCGAGCGCCAGGCGCAGGAGATCGTCGAGGACGCGCGGCGGCAGGCGCGCGAGACGCGGCTCGAGATGGAGGACTGGGCCGACTCGATCCTCTCGACGCTCGAGGTCAACCTGGACAAGTTCCTCGGTGCCGTGCGCCGCGGCCGCGAACGGCTCCACGAGCGGTCTCAGGAGTCCGTGGTGGCCGGCATCACGGACGAGCAGCAGGCCGTCTAGAGCCCAGGATCCGCTTCGCTACGCTGGACGTGATGACCACGTTCAACATCCGCACGGTCCGGCAGCAATCCGGGGAGCAGTTCCGGGACGTCAAGCAGGTCGACCTCGAGCCGCTCGAGCTCGGCGGCCAGCGCTACGTCCCGATCCCGGAGTCGCCCGAGGCTGCGCTGACGCTGACTCGTATGTCCTCGGGCCTCCTGCTCGAGCTCGAGCTCGACGTGCGCCTCGTCGGCCCGTGCGTCCGCTGTCTCGCCGACGCGGGGTTGGACGTCTGCGTGCAGGACCGCCAGTACCAGGCGACGAGCCCGGACGGCGACGAGGAGCTCAGGACGCCGTACCTCGTGGACGACCGGCTCGACCTCTCCGCCTGGGCGCGCGACGCGATCGCCCTCGCGCTTCCGGACAAGATCCTCTGCCGACCCGACTGCGCCGGCCTCTGCCCGGTCTGCGGCCGCGACCTGAACGCGGAGCCACACGAGCACGAGGACGCGGGCGGCGACGACGCTGGGCCAAGCTCGCCGAGCTGCGGGACAAGCTCTCCTCGTAGCTATACTCCGGCGCGGCCATGGCAGTCCCCAAGCGAAAGACCTCGAAGGCGCGGCGCGACAAGCGGCGCGCGACGCACAAGCTCTCGACACCCTCCGTCGTCGAGTGCCCGCAGTGCCATCGGCCGAAGCGGCCACATCACGTCTGCCCGACCTGCGGCACCTATCGCGGGCGTGAAGTCGAGCCGCTCGAGACTCCTGCTCCGTAGCGCATGACGAGAATCCGGGTCGCGGTCGACGCGATGGGCGGCGATCGGGCCCCGGAGGAGGTCATCGCGGGCGCGCACGCGGCAGCTTCCGACACCGTCGAGCCGGTCCTTTTCGGGCGCCGCGACGCGCTCGAGCCGCTGGCGCATGGCCTGGAGATCGTCCACGCCGCCGACATCGTCGAGATGGACGAGAAGCCCGCCGATGCCGCGCGCGAGAAGCGCGGAAGCTCGATGTTCGCCGCCTGCCGCGCGGTCGGCGAGGGGGACGCGGCCGCGGTCGTGTCCGCCGGGAACACCGGCGCGATGCTGGCCGCCGGCCTCCTCGAGATCCGCAGGCTCCCCGATGTCCACCGGCCCGCGATCGCCGTGCCGCTTCCGTCCATCGGCGGCACCTCCGTCCTGATCGACGCGGGAGCGAACGCGGACGCGCGGCCCGAGCACCTCGTCCAGTTCGGGCACATGGGCGCGGTCTTCGCACAGGAGATCCTCGGCATCGCCGAGCCCACGGTCGCGCTGCTCTCCATCGGGGAGGAGCCGGAGAAGGGCAACCGACTCGTCCGCGAGACCCATCCGCTCTTCGAGGAGAGCAGCCTCGCGCTTCGTCGGCAACGTCGAGAGCCGCCAGCTCCTCGCCCATGCGGCGGACGTCGTCGTCTCCGACGGCTTCACTGGGAACATGGCGCTCAAGCTGATGGAGGGGACGGTCAAGGCGCTCCTCGACGAGCTGCGAGGCGAGATCGAGGCAAGCGCGCGCGGAAGGCTCGGAGGCCTCCTCATCCGGCCTGCCGCGCGGGGCTTGCGGAAGCGACTCGACCCCGAGACCTACGGCGGCGCGTACCTGCTCGGTTTGCGCGGCCTCTCCGTCATCGCGCACGGGAACAGCTCGCGCACGGCGATCGCGAACGCGATCACGCTCGGCGCGCAGGGAGCCGCAGGAAACGTCGTCGAGCGCGTGGCCGCGCACCTGTCCGAAAGGGTTGCGGCGAACCCCGGGTTAGCGTGGTAGCATCCGCCGTCCCGCCGGGCCCCCTGAGAGAAAGGCAGGTACGAGAACGAGATGGCAGCTTCGCGCGAGGAGATCGCCGAAAGGGTCAAAGAAGTGCTGGTCGAGCAACTCGGTGTCGACGAAGGGCAGATCACCGAGGAGGCTTCGTTCCAGGAGGATCTCGATGCCGACTCGCTCGATCTCGTCGAGCTGATCATGGAACTCGAAGATCAGTTCGGGATCAAGATCTCGGACGAGGACGCCCAGCAGATCACCACCGTCGGACAGGCCGTCGACTACATCTCGTCCCACCAGTAGCGAGGGTGGGGCGGCGAGCTCCGATGCCGCCCTGCTCCAACTGATCGACTCCCTGCCCGCGGAGCGCCTCCGCCACGCCTTCACCCACGCGTCGTGGGCGCCCGACCGGGCGGATTCCTACGAGCGACTCGAGTTCCTCGGAGACAGCGTGCTCGGGCTGGCGATCGCCCAGGAGCTCTACGAACGCTTTCCCGACTCTCAGGAGGGAAGGCTCGCGAAGATCCGGGCGCACGTGGTCTCGCCGGCAGAGCTGCGCCGTCGTGGGCCGGCGCCTCGATCTCGGGAAGCGCCTGCTCGAGCAGGCGGGCTAGCGAGGGCGACGCGGAGGAGCTGCAAGCGCCTTGCGGTCAACCGCAACGTCCTTGCCGCGCTCGTCGAAGCGTGTCTCGGGGCGCTCTACCTCGAGCACGGCTTCGAGCCGATCCGCACGCCGATCGTCTCCGCCTTCGCCGACCGGATCGAGTACGCGCTCCAGGGCCACGTGGACTTCAAGACGGAGCTGCAGGAGGAGCTCGCGCGGCGCGGGAGGACGGTCTCCTACTCGGTGCTCGAGGTCGAAGGGCCTCCGCACGACCGCAGGTTCACCTGCGCGGCCGTGATCGACGAGGAGCAGATCGGCGTGGGCACCGGGCTCGTCGAAGAAGGCGGCCGAGCAGGCTGCGGCGCGCGAGGCGCTCGAGAAGCTCGGCGTCGACTAGAGCGCGAGGCGCTCGACCGCGTCGTCGCGCCCGACGAGGACCTCGCTCACGAGGTCGGGTGGGAAGAGCCCGTGCTCGACGACCCCGGACGTTGCGGCGAGCCAGGCCGCGACCGCGGCCGGATCCTCCACGGGACCGAGGAAGTCAGCGATGACGCCGCCGTCCGGGCTCAGGGGCACGTCGCGCAGCTCGACTTCGCCGAGGCGGGCGAGCGTCGCGTCCAGGCCGTAGGCCAGGAGCTCGAGCGGCATCGGGGCCGCGATCGCCTCGACGAGCTTGTCGGAGGACGCGATGACGACGAAGCGGTCGGAGGAGGCGGCGACGATCTTCTCCCGCGTGTGCGCGCGCCTCCGCCCTTCACCAGCCAGCCGTCAGGCGCGATCTGGTCGGCGCCGTCGATCGCGATATCGAGTCGCGCGATGCCCTCGAAAGGCTCGACGGGGAGACCGAGCGAGAGCGCCTGTTCCTCCGTGCGCACCGAGGTCGCAACACAGCGAAGCGTCAGGCTCGCGTCGCGAGGGAGGGAAGGAGGTAAGCGACGGTCGAGCCGGTGCCGAGGCCGACCGTCATGCCGTCCTCGACCAGGAGGGCCGCCGACTCTGCTGCAATGCGTTTTTCGTCCTCCGTGCTCATGTCGGGAGAATCATGCGGTCACCACGAGACGGAGGAAAACGACATGGCGCGGATTCTCGTCCATTCGGCGACGGGCCCGGACGACCCCACGAGCAGCCCTCGCACTTCTGATAGCCAAGACGGCTGCCGAGGAAGGGCACGAGGTGCAGGTGTTCCTCGCGGGCGACGGTGTAATCTGGCGAGACCCGGAGACCGCCGACGCGACGAATGGTCTCGGCACGGGCTCGGTGGCGGAGCACCTCGCCGCTCTGCGGGCGCGGGCCTCACGGTGTTCCTTTCCGGAATGTCGAGCAAGGCGCGCGGAATCGAGGGCGGCGGGGCTCGAGCTCGCGCCTCCGCAGAAGCTCGTCGAGCCTGCTGCCTGGGCGGAGACCACGCTCACCTACTGACCTGCGGCCCGTCCGTCCTGGTCGTCAGACTGCGCAGCGCGTGCATCTGCGTGCGATCAAGCTGCGTGGCTTCAAGTCGTTTCCGGATCCGGTCGAGGTGCGCCTCGAGCCCGGTGTCGCCGTCGTCGTCGGGCCGAACGGGTCGGGCAAGTCGAACGTCTGCGACGCGATCGTCTGGGCCGCCGGCAGCCTGAGCCCGAGCGAGCTTCGCGCCGAGAAGCCCGACGACGTCCTCTTCGCGGGCGGGAGCAACCGCGATCCGCGCCTCGTTCGCCGAGGTGGAGCTCCTCTTCGACAACGAGGACGGCGACGGGCCGCTGGAGTTCTCGGAGCTCTCGATCGCAGGCCGGCTTCACCGCGGCGGCGAGGGCGAGTACCTCGTCAACCGCGCGCACGTGCGCCGCACCGACGTCGTCGAGATGCTCGCCGACATCGGGCTCGGCGGGGAGATGCACTCCATCATCGGGCAGGGCCGCGTCGAGCAGATCCTCTCCTCGAAGCCGGCGGAGCGGCGCGCGCTCGTCGAGGAGGCAGCGGGCCTCGGCAAGTTCAAGCGGCGCCGCCACCGGGCGGAGCTGAAGCTCGCCCGCGTCCAGATCCAGGCGGAGCGCGCTCGAGATCTCGAGGACGAGGTGCGGAAACGACTGCGCCCCCTCGCGCTCCAGGCGTCCGCCGCGCAGCGCGCCGAGAAGCTCGGGCACGAGCTCGACGAGCTTGGGCAGGCGCATCGCGGCGGCCGAGCTCGAGCGGATCGAGAGCCGACTCGCCGAGGTCGAGGAGCGGAAGGCCGAGGCGGAGCTCGAGCGCAAGCGCCGCGACGAGACGCTGAACGGTCTCCTCGAGGAGCGCCACCGCGCCGAGGAGGAGCTCGCCGAGGCGGCGGGCCGCCACGAGGAGGCGACGGCCGGCCTCTTCCGGCTCCGGAGCGCGATCGAGCGCATCGAGCTCCGGCGGGAGCGCGCGGAGGAAACCGCGCGCGCCCTCCGCGCGGACGCTGCGCGCCCGGTCGCACCGCCTCCCACGTCGACCTTCGAGAAGACGCTGGCCGCGGCCTCCGGCTGGGAGCGCTCCGAGCTCGCCGAGGCATCCGAGGCCGGCGTGCGGCTCGAGCTCGCCCGGGCCGCGGGCCTCGACGCGGTCGCGGTGCTCGCCGGCGACCAGCTCTGGTTCTCCTCCGGAGCGCGGGCCAAGGCGAAGCCGGAGCCGCGCGCCGACTCGGCGTTCCTGCTCCATCTCGCCGAGGCAGGCGGACGCGGTCGCCGCGCTCCTCGACGCGGCTGCGCAGAGCGCGCTTCGCTTCGAGCCTCCGCTCAGGGCCCGCATGGACGCGGGCGGGAGCCGCTCCGGCGTGCTCGGGGAGGAGCTTCGCGCACTGGGAGCCCGCGAGGCGGAGCTGCGGCGTGCGGCGACCGAGGCCGGCGAGCGGCTCTCCGGGGTCGCTGTCGAGGCGGCGGGCCTCACGCGCGAGCGCGAGGACGTCCTCGCCCGCCTGCCCGAGGGCGGGGAGGCCGAGGCGCTCTCCGACGAGGAGGTCGAGGAGCTCCGCGCGCAGATCGAGCGCCTGGCGCGTCGCCGTGAGGCGCTCGGCCAGGTCAACCCGCTCGCCGCCGAGGAGCACGCCCTCGAGAAGGAGCGTCTGGAAGAGCTGACGATTCAGCGCGAGGATCTCGAGCGCTCCCTCGAGGAGCTCGCGAAGCTCCGGGACGACCTGACCAAGACCGTCGAGCGCCTCTTCGAGGAGACGTACGCCTCCGTCGAGCGCCACTTCGCCGAGGTCGCGAGCACCCTCTTCCCGGGCGGCAAGGGCCGGCTCGTCCGCCGCGACGGGGACGAGGATGGCGAGGAGCCCGGCATCGAGGTCGAGCTCCAGCCGGCCGGTAAGCGCGTCACGCGTCTCTCGCTCCTCTCGGGAGGCGAGAAGGCGCTCGGCGCGATCTCGTTCCTCTTCGCGCTCTTCCTCGCGCGCCCGTGCCCCTTCTACCTCCTGGACGAAGTCGAGGCAGCGCTCGACGACACGAACATCGGTCGCTTCGTCGAGCTCCTGCGGCAGTTCTCCGAGCGGGCGCAGTTCATCGTCGTGACGCATCAGAAGAGGACGATGGAGGCCGCGGATATCCTCTACGGCGTGACGATGGGCGCGGACGGGGTCTCCCAGATCGTGTCGAAGCGGCTGGCCGGGGTCGGCGAGGCTTTGCACGCGCTCTCCGCGTGACGAGCTGGGCCGAGTTCCTCGGCGACGAGGCAGAGCCGGAAGAGGGAGACGAGGCGGAGGGCCGCCGCGGCTGGCTCGGGCGCCTGCGCGACTCGCTCGCCGGGAGCCGCAAGGCGCTCACGCAGGAGCTCTTCTTCAACCCGGCCGACGCGGAGTCGTGGGAGCGCGTCGAGGAGGCGCTGATCCGCGCGGACGTGGGCGTGCCCGCGACGGTCGAGCTCGTCCAGCAGCTCGAGGCGCGAGACCCCGCGACCGAGGGCGAGCTCGTCCAGGGCCTGCAGGAGCTCGTCGAGGAGATGATGAAGGCCGAGTCGGGCGGCCGGCTCGCGCTCGGCGCCGACCCCGCGGTCATCCTCGTGGTCGGGGTCAACGGGACGGGCAAGACAACCACGATCGGCAAGCTCGCCTCGCGCCTCCGCGACCACGGGCACTCCGTCGTCGTGGCCGCCGCCGATACCTTTCGCGCCGCGGCCGACGAGCAGCTCGAGATCTGGGCCCACCGGGCCGGCGCGGACTTCGTCGGCTCCTCGAAAGGGGCCGATCCTGCCGCGGTCGCATTCGACGCCATCGAGGCAGCCCAGGCCCGCGGGCGCGACGTCGTCATCGTCGATACGGCCGGCCGCCTGCACACGCAGACGAACCTCATGGAGGAGCTGGCGAAGATCCGCCGCGTCATCGCGCAGCGGCTCGCCGGCGCGCCGCACGAGACGCTGCTCGTCGTCGACGCGACCACGGGCCAGAACGGCCTCCAGCAGGCGCGGCTTTTCGGCGAGGCCGTGCAGGTGTCCGGGGTCGCGCTGACCAAGCTCGACGGGAGCGCGAAGGGTGGGATCGCCGTCGCGATCGCTCACGAGCTCGGCATGCCCGTGAAGCTCGTCGGCGTGGGGGAGTCGCTGGACGATCTGCAGCCGTTCGACGCGGCCGAGTTCGCGCGCGCTCTCGTGGCTCCCGTCGGCTGACCCTCGGTCACGAATCGAAGCCTTGTGTTTCACGGCACGAAGTTTGATTCGGCCTGGAGGGAAGGGAGCCCTTGGCCCAAAGAGACGGCCCGCGTGGAACACAAGGCACTAGGGTGCCCGCATGGCCGGACCCGTCTTCCTCATCACGGGCGCCTCGAGCGGGATCGGCGAGGCGACCGCGCGGCGGGCTGTCGGGGCCGGGTACCGGGTCGTGCTGGGCGCGCGGAGCATCGACAAACTCGAGGCGCTGGCGGATGAGCTGGGCGGAGAAGGTCGGGCGATCGCCGTCAGGTGCGACGTCACCGAGTGGGCCGACCAGGACGCGCTCGTCCAGACGGCGCTCGGCCGATTCGGCCGGTTGGACGTGGCGCTGGCCAACGCCGGCTTCGGCGCCAAGCGCGGCTTCCTCGAGGAGACCCCGGAGTTCTGGAGGAGCATGGTGCTCACGAACGTCTACGGAGCCGCGCTGACGATCCGCGCGACGCTGCCGGCGCTCAAGGAGTCCAAGGGCCACCTTCTCCTGACCGGATCGGTCGCCGGCCGGCGCGCGCTCCCGGGCTCTCTGTACTCCGCGACGAAGTGGGCCGTGACGGCGATGGGGGAAGCGGCCCGCCTCGAGCTCAACGGCACCGGCGTCCGCGTCACGCTGATCGAGCCGGGAAGCGTGGACACGCCGTTCTTCGACAACCCGCCCGCCGGAGCGCTGGAGCCCGACGACATCGCCCGGGCGATCCTCTACGTCGTCTCACAGCCGCCGCACGTCGACGTCAACGAGGTCCTGATCAGGCCGACCGAGCAAGAGAACTAGACTCCGCGCCGCGCGCGGCTTACCCTCTACGCCATGTACGCGCGCCTCGTGCGCTACGAGGATGTCTCGCCGGGCAACTGGGAGATCGGGCGCAACTGGTTCGTCGAGGACTACCTCCCTGTCGCGTTCCAGACAGAGGGGTTCTCGGGCGCCTACCTCCTCCACGACGACGAGCACATGTGCACGGTGAGCGTCACCCTCTGGACCGACGCCGAGACCGAGGCCGCGAGCGGAGCGGCCGTGCAGCAGCACATCGACGCCTGGGAGGAGATGACCGGCATCAGGGCGACCGTGGAGAGCTTCGAGGTCGTTTTCGCCGAGCTGCCGACCCGCGCGACCCCTTAGCGCTCTACTCCAAACGCAATATCCACCGTCGTGCGGAACATCGTGATCTCTTCGTTCTCGACGAGGGCGCTCATCTCGACGACGTGCGCGCCGTGGATGTCGCGCACGGTCTTGCCCGCTTCCTGAACCGCCACCTTCGTCGCCTCGGCGAAGCTCGTCGGCGATCTGCCCGATCACCCGGATGACCTTCGCGATCTCAGCCATGCCTCTCTCCTTCCGATAAGGTCGCTTGAAATAGCCGCAGCTACACTTCTCGACCGGCATGTTTGACACGCTTTCCGACAAGCTGCAAGCGACTCTCGGCGACCTCCGGGGCCATGGGACGCTGTCCGAGGAGACGACCAATCCAAGGCGATGCGGGAAATTCGGCTCGCACTCCTCGAGGCCGACGTCAACTTCCAGGTCGTCAAGGACTTCGTCGCGCGCGTGAAGGAGCGCGCGGCCGGCGTCGAGGTGACGAAGAGCCTCACGCCGGGCCAGGAGGTCGTGAAGATCGTCCACGAGGAGCTGACGGCGATCATGGGCCAGGGAAGCTCGAAGCTCGCGTTTTCCGGGCGCCCGCCGACGGTCATCCTTATCGCCGGTCTCCAGGGCTCGGGGAAGACGACGGCGTCCGCCAAGCTCGCGCTGCTCCTGCGCAAGGAGGGGAAGGCGCCCGCGCTCGTCGCTGCAGACCTCCAGCGCCCGGCGGCGATCGACCAGCTCGAGCAGCTCGGGAAGCAGATCCAGATCCCGGTGTACCTCGACCGCTCGACGAAAGACGCGGTAAAGGTCGCCAAGGAGGGACTCGACCAGGCCCGCGCGCAGGGGCGCGACGTCCTCATCGTCGACACCGCCGGCCGGCTCCACATCGACGAGGAGCTGATGGACGAGCTCGCGGCAGTGCGCAAGGAGCTGAAGCCGCACAACATCCTCCTCGTCCTCGACTCCATGACCGGCCAGGACGCCGTCTCCGTCGCCGAGGCCTTCGCCGACCGCATCGACTTCGACGGCATCGTCCTCACGAAGCTCGACGGCGACGCGCGCGGCGGAGCTGCGCTCTCCGTCAAGGCGGTCACGGACAAGCCGGTCAAGCTCGCCTCGACCGGTGAGAAGCTCGACCAGCTCGAGTACTTCCATCCCGACCGTATGGCCTCCCGCATCCTCGGGATGGGCGACGTGCTCACGCTGATCGAGAGGGCCGAGGCGGCGGCGGAGGAAGACGAGCAGGCCGCGCTCGAGAAGCGGCTCATGCAGGGCCGCTTCACCTTCGAGGATTTCCTGCAGGCTTACAAGATGATGCGCAAGATGGGGCCGATGAAGAGCCTCCTCGGGATGATCCCGGGATGGGGAAGCAGCTCCAGGGAGTGGACGTGGACGAGCGCCAGCTCGGCCGTGTCGAGGCGATGGTGCTCTCGATGACGGCCGAGGAGCGGCGCGATCCCGAGATCATCAAGGGCTCGCGCCGTGCCCGCATCGCCGCGGGAAGCGGCACCACCGTGCAGCAGGTGAACCAGCTCCTGCAGATGCGCAAGCAGATGGAGAAGATGATGAAGCAGATGGGGAGGGGCAAGACGCCGAACCTGCAGTCGATAGTCGCCCAGCAGAGGCGCTAGGAAGGGACAGATGGAGCAAAGATCAGACTGGCCCGCGTCGGGTCGAAGAAGAACCCGATCTACCGGGTCGTCGTGGCCGACTCGCGCTCGCCGCGCGACGGCAAGTTCATCGAGATCGTCGGCCGCTACAACCCGCAGACCCAGCCCTCGACGATCGAGCTCGACGAGGCCAAGGTGAAGGACTGGATCTCGAAGGGCGCCCAGCCGACGGACTCCGTCCAGAAGCTGATGAAGGCGAAGGGCATTTCCTAGGTGGAAGAGCTCGTCTCCTACCTCGCGAGGAGCCTCGTCGACAACCCCGACGAGGTGACGGTGACCCGCACGGAGCGCGACGGGGCGACCGTGCTCGAGCTGCGGGTCGCCGAGGGAGACGTGGGCAAGGTGATCGGGCGGCAGGGCCGGATCGCCCGGGCGCTTCGCACGATCGTCCGCGCAGGCGGCGCGCACCAGAACGAGCGCGTCCAGCTCGAGATCGTCAACGAGTAGTGGAGGATCTCGTCCCGGTGGGCCGCGTCGGCCGCCCGCACGGGCTCGACGGCTCCTTCGTCGTCGAGGACGCGAGCGAGGACCCCGAGCGCTTCGCCGTCGGAGCGCGGCTCGTGGCCGGCGGTGCGGCCGTCACGGTGGCCGCGTCGAAGCGCGCCGGCGGCCGGGTCGTCGTCAGGCTCGACCGCCCCGTCGAGCGCGGCACGACGCTCGCCGTGCCGCGGGCCGAGCTTCCTCCTCCCGGTGAGGACGGCTACTACGTCTTCCAGCTCGTCGGCGTCGAGGTCGAGGAGGAAGGAGGCCGCGTCCTCGGCCTCGTGCAGGACGTCGCGCCGGGCGTGGCGAACGACGTCCTCGAGCTCGACACCGGCCACGCGCTTCCCTCGTCGCGGAGTGCGTGCTCGACGTCGACCTCGAGCGCCGCCGCATCCTGGTGGCGCGTGGCTTCACCGAGCCCGACTAGTTTTCCCCCGTGCAGATCGACGTCTTCACACCGCTCCCGCATGCCTTCTCGTGGATGACGGAGCAGCGCCCGATCGCCGCCGTGCTCGGCTCGGAGCTCGAGCTGCGGCTCTGGAACTACCGCGACTTCACGCCGCTCGGCGGCGGCCAGGTCGACGACGAGCCCTACGGAGGCGGGGCCGGAATGGTGTTACGCGTCGACGTCGTCAACGCTGCTCTCGAGGCGGTCTACGGCGACTTCTCGGCCCGGCGCATCGCCGCGCTCACTCCGCAGGGTCGGCCAGCTCGACCAGGAGCTCGTCGAGGAGCTGGCCGCGGAGGAGGCGCTCACTCTTCTCTCCTCGCGCTTCGAGGGCTTCGACGAGCGGATCTTCGAGCACATCGCCACGGACGCGGTCTCGATCGGGCCCTACGTCCTCTCGGGCGGCGAGCTGCCGGCGATGGTGCTTCTCGACGCGGTCGCGCGCCGCCTGCCCGGCGCGATGCGGGAGGAGAGCAGCGCCGTCGAGACGTTCTCCGCCGCGCTCGAGGGCGGGTTCGAGTTCCCCCAGTACACGCGGCCGCCTGAGTTCAAGGGTTGGACGGTGCCGGAGGTCCTCCTCTCCGGAGACCACGGGCGCATCGAATCGTGGCGCAGGGAGCAAAGCAGAGAGCGAACGCTTTCGTGAGAGGCCCGATCGACCGCATGACGGCCGGCCTGCCGGCCCCGTGGCCCACCGTCGTGGACTGGGTCGTGACCATCGTCGTCGCGGTCGGCGCCGTCCTCGCCATCAAGGCGTGGATCGTGAACCCGTACCGCATCCCCTCGTCGTCGATGGAGCCGACGCTGCACTGCGCGAAGCCGCAGCCGGGCTGCCTGGCGAACTACTCCGACCGTGTGCTCGCGAACCGGTTCATCTACCACTTCCGCGATCCGCACCGCGGCGACATCGTCGTCTTCAAGACCCCGGAGAAGACCCTCGAAGCCTGCGGTGCCGGCGGCACCTTCGTCAAGCGGATCATCGGGCTCCCGGGCGACACGGTCAGCGAGCGGCGCGGCACCGTCCTCATCAACGGGAAGGCCTTGAACGAGCCCTATGTCCCGCAGCCGGAGCGCGACCAGCGCAGCGGCACCTGGAAGGTGCCCGTGGGGAGCTATTTCATGATGGGCGACAACCGCGCCCAGTCCTGCGACAGCCGCGAGTGGGGATCGGTGCCGCGCAGCGACCTCATCGGCCCGGTCTTCGCGGTCTACTGGCCTCCACAGAGAATCTCGTTTCGCTAGCATGGTGCGTCGGCCCGCGCCGCCTTCCCTCCTATGAGCACGCCCATCGACATCCTCGAGCGCAAGCAGCTGCGCGATGGCATCCCGCAGTTCAAGGCGGGAGACACCGTGCGCGTGCACTTCCAGGTGATCGAGGGTCAGCGGCGCCGCGTCCAGGTTTTCGAGGGCATCGTCATCAAGCGCCAGGGCGCCGGTGTCCGCGAGACGTTCACCGTGCGCAAGAACTCCTTCGGCGTCGGCGTCGAGCGCACGTTTCCCGTCCACTCGCCGAAGATCGAGAGGATCGAGGTGCAGGCGATCGGCGACGTGAACCGCGCGAAGCTCTACTACCTTCGCTCCAAGGTGGGGAAGAAGGCGCGCGTCCGCGAGAAGCAGCGGAGCCAGTCGCTATCCTCGGGCCGTGCGCAAGACGGGCCGGAAGCTTCTGAACTTCGACCGTAGGCTCGGAGCGCGCTTCGTCGCCGGGGCCGACGAGGCAGGGCGTGGCAGCCTCGCCGGGCCGCTCGTCACCGCGGCCGTCCTCTTCGACTACGAAGTCCTGCGCGACCACAAGGTGCGTCCGCTCGCGCTCCTGAACGACTCCAAGCAGCTCAGCACGGATGAGCGCGCGACGCTCTTCCGCGCCGTCGCCGGCTGCGCGTCGCGGATCGCGGTGCGGATCATCCCACCCGGCGTGATCGACTCCGACGGCCTCCATCGCTCCAACCTGCGGGGGCTCCGCGAGACGCTGGCCGACCTCTGCCCGCCCGCCGAGGTCTGTCTCGTGGACGGTTTCCGCCTCGGGCCGCTCGCGCCCGAGCACACAGCCGTCGTCGACGGCGACACGCGGAGCGCCGCCATCGCGGCAGCCTCCATCGTCGCGAAGGTCGTCCGTGACCGCGCCATGCACCGGATGGACGCGCTCTACCCCGCATACGGCTTCGCGTCGCACGTGGGCTACATCACGCCGGGGCACTCCGCGGTCGTCCGCGAGCGTGGGCCGAGCGAGATCCACCGGCTCTCCTTCGAGGCCCGCTGCTATGCCGAGCAGACCGTCGGCGCGGGCGCTCGGGCCTAGCGCAGAGCGGCGCGTCCGCCTCTATTACCGTCTGCGCGGCTACCGCGTCCTCGAGGCGAACGCGCGCGCGGGACGAAATGAGCTCGACATCGTCCTCCGGCGCGGGCGCAGGCTCGTCTTCTGCGAGGTCAAGGCGCGAAGTGGAGGCGGCTACGGCGATCCTCGCGAGGCGGTTGGGCCCGAGAAGGAGCGGCGCCTGCGCCGCGCGGCCGAAATCTGGCTCGCGCGCAACCCCTCGCTCCTCGAGCTGGACGTCGCCTTCGAGGTCGTCGGCGTGCGCGGGAAGCGGATCGACCGCGTGCCGCTCGGCTAGGGGCCCGGGTGGGGGTCGTGGATTCGGTAGATGTCGGAGAGCTTCGTGTTCGAGCAGCTGTAGCGGTCGTAGAAGACGTCCACGCTGCCGTCCGCGTTCTCGCGCGCGTACGTGCCGAACATGTCGCGTCCGCTGCCGAGCGACGCGACCACCGTTCCTCCTTGCGGATCCGACGCGCCGTAGAAGCTCACGATCCGGACGTTCGAGCCGCAGGCTCGGCCACTGCGGGCGACGTAGACGATGCCCGTCGAGGTCACGCTCGGGCCATACTGGTACGTCTTCGCGGACGGCTTCTTGAGAGTCGCGTCGACTGCAGACGTGATCGCCTGCCGGATGACGTCGCAAGAGCCGTCGCAGCGTCCAGACGGCGTAGTCGCGGTTCACCTGGCCGGCCGCGCGCGGTCCGAGGCCGCTGTCGAGCGTGCGGTCTTCGCTCGTGTCGATGTTGTGCAGCACGACCGACTGGTTGTTCGTCTTCGTGTTCTGGCGGCCGAAGAGGATCCAGCTCCCAGAGATGCTCGGCTCCCACTCCCACTGGGCGGTGTTCACGCCCGGCGGGGTCGACGGCCTCTTCGTGTCCGCGTCGTACACCCTGATGTCGGACTGGCCGTTGGCCACCTGCTGGTAGGCCACGATCGGCGGGTCGATCCCGCCCATGAACCCCTGGCCCCTCGTGTTCAGCTTCACGAGCGGGTCGCCCGTCCGTGTGAGGAAGGCGTCGTAGTGGTTCGGGTGGGCGCGCGAGTTCTGCGTCCAGGCGAGATAGTTGGCGGCGCCTTCGGTGGCTGCGGCGGGGAGGTCCTCGTGGAGCTTGGTCGTCTTGACCCGTGCTGGCTCAGAAGCGCGTACGCCGCTGTTGCGAAGACGAGGGCGGCGATGCCTGCGACAGCGAGGAGCCCCCCTGCGCATTGCTCTCCCTTCCGACGGCGGGGCCGGGAAGATACTCCGAGCGCGAACCCTTGTCACTTTCTGTCCGAAGCGCCCCTGTTCTGCGCGTCTTCGACGCCTAGCGTGGAGATGTGCTCGCACGCGCCACGACCCATGCTCTCGTCGGCCTCGAAGCTCGTCCGGTGGAGGTGGAAGCCCACCTCCAGCGCGGCGTGCCCGCGTTCTCGATCGTCGGTCTTCCCGACAAGGCGTGCCAGGAGGCGAAGGAGCGCGTGCGGAGCGGAATCACGAGCGCCGAGCTCGAATGGCCGCTGCGCCGGCTGACCGTCAATCTCGCCCCGGCCGGACTGCGCAAGGAGGGATCGGGCTTCGACCTCCCAATCGCGCTCGCAGTCTTGGCCGCGTCCCATCAGATCCCCGCCGAGCGGCTCGCACGGCACGCCGCGCTGGGCGAGCTCGCCTTAGATGGCCGTGTTCGGCCGGTGCCAGGCGCGCTCGTTGCGGCCGAGGCCGCGCGACGAGCCGGGCTCGAGCGGCTCATCTGTCCTTCGGAATCCGCCCGCGAGGCTGCGCTCGCCGGCATCGAGCCGGTTCCTGTCGAGCATCTGGCCGAGGCCGGAGCCTATCTACGAGGGGTCGCCGAGCCGCGGCACGTCGATCCGCCCGAGTGCCATGGGGCCGGCGGCGGCCCCGACCTGGCCGACGTCCGCGGGCAGGAGCGGGCGCGCCGGGCGCTCGAGCTCGCGGCAGCCGGACGCCACAATCTCTTGCTCGCCGGGCCGCCGGGCACTGGGAAGACGATGCTGGCCAGGCGGCTGCCCGGGATCCTGCCCGAGCTGACCCTCGAGCAGGCGCTCGAGGTGACACGCATCCACTCGGTGGTCGGCCTGCTGCCTCCCGACCAGCCGCTCGTCGACCGTCCTCCGTTTCGAGCCCCGCACCACACGGCGTCGACTGCGGCAGTCGTCGGCGGCGGGCACGGGCCGCGGCCGGGGGAAGCAAGCCTCGCGCACCAGGGAGTGCTGTTCCTTGACGAGCTGGCTGAGTTCTACAGACCCGTGCTCGAGGCGTTGCGGCAGCCGCTCGAGGACGGGACGATCGCGATCGCGCGCGTCCACGGACGTGCTGTGTTTCCGGCCCGTTTCGTACTCGTGGGGACGATGAACCTCTGCCCGTGCGGAGGACGAGGCGATCCGGCCGCGGAGTGCTCCTGCTCGCCCCAGCGGCTCGCCGCGTACCGCGACAAGCTCTCGCGCGCGCTCCTCGACCGCTTCGACCTCGTCGTCCAGGTGCCACGGGCGCGCGCGACCGAGCTGAACGGCGCTCCCGGAGAGCTGTCGGCGGTGGTGCGCGCGCGCGTCGAGGCGGCTGCGCTGCGCCTGCGCGATCCGCCGTCCTTCTCCGAGCCGGCTTCCGCTCTGCTAACGCGAGCGGTGGACTCGCTTCCGCTTTCGGGGCGCGGTCGCGCGCGGGTCGCCCGAGTGGCGGGGACGATCGCTGCCCTTGCGGGAGCCCGTACGGTCGCGGGCGAGCATGTGGCCGAGGCGCTCTCGTACCGGTCGCCGACGGAGTTCGGCTCGTGGACGTGACCACCTTCGAGGAGGTCGCCCGTCGTGACGCGGGCTACCCGCCCCTGCTCGCCGAGCTCCACGATCCGCCCTCCTCGCTCTTCGTCCGCGGAGAGTCGGAGGCTCTCTCCGCTCCCGGAGTGGCCGTGGTCGGAGCCCGAAGCTGCTCGGCCTATGGGGCACAGGTGGCGCGCTCGCTCGCGCGCGAGCTCGCGGCGGCAGGCGTGGTCGTCGTCAGTGGTCTCGCGCGCGGTGTGGATGGCGAGGCGCATCGCGGCGCGCTCGAGGGAGGAGGGCGTACGATCGCAGTTCTCGGCTGCGGCATCGACCGCGACTATCCGCGCAACCACGCCGAGCTGGCGCGGCGGATCCTTGCCTCGGGAGCGGTCGTCTCGGAGTATCCGGCGGGAATCGAGCCCGCGCCCTGGCGCTTCCCGGCCCGCAACCGGATCATCGCCGGGCTTTCCTTGGCAACAGTCGTCGTGGAGGCGCGCGAGCGGTCTGGTGCGCTCATCACCGCCGACTTCGCGCTCGAGCTGGGCCGTGACGTCTTCGCGGTCCCTGGGGAAATCACGTCGTCCCTGTCTGCGGGCACCAACGACCTGCTCCGCCAGGGCGCTGCGCCGCTCACGTCGGTGCGAGACGTGCTCGACGCGCTCGGGATCGACTCGGCGCCCGTGGGGCGCTCCTCATCCCTGTCCGACGGCGCCGCGGCACTCCTCACGCTCCTGGCCGACGGTGCGCGCCCGGTGGACGAGCTGACCCGCGCAGCCGGGTTGCCGGCGGGCGAGGTCGCAGCGGCTCTCGTGGAGTTGGAGCTCGCCGGCTTCGCGGCGCAGGCGGACGGCGTCTACCGCGCCTTCAGTCCGGGAAGGAGTCGGGTTGGTCCCGGGCGCGCGTGAAGAGCTCGTCGTCGATGTTTCGCCCGGTCACGATCAGCACGAGTGGATCGCCGACATCGTCCAGCTCGGGAACCGCCGCGAGGGAGGCAGCCGCGGCGCCCTCCGTGCGAATACCCGCTCCGGCGAAGTCGGCGACCGCTTGCGCCAGCCGCCGCTCGGAGACGGTCAGCATCCTGCTCGCGACGTCTCGGAGCACCTCGACCGCGAGCGGGATGGCGACGCGAACCGCCAGACCGTCCGCGAAGGTGGCAGAGCGGTCGCCGGGGACGGGTTCGCCGGCGTTCCAGGAGTCGACCATCACGGGGGCCTCCTTGGCGGCCACACCGATCCGCTCGACCTCCGGCGCAGCCCGGCAGACGGCGACTCCGATGCCGCCGAGCAGCGCCCCGTTTCCGAGCGGGACGACGATCGCGGCGGGCGGCTCGGGCGCCTGCGCGAGGATCTCGTCACCGATCGCCGCATAGCCCTGGTACTGCGCCCGCTCGGCACCGTCTTCGAAGAACGGGAGGCCGTGCTGTGACGCGTGAGCGCGCCCCTCCTCCTTGGCCTCGTCGAGATCGGCTCCCGTCCGCCTGATCTCGGCACCTAGATCACGAACAAGCGTCAGCTTCGCGCGGCTCGCTGTGGCCGGGGCGTAGACGATCGCCTCGAGCCCGAGGCGGGCGGCTGCCCACGCTGTCGCCGCCCCGTGGTTTCCGGTCGAGGCGGTCACGACCGTGCGAGCGCCGTCGGCGGCGTAGCACTCCAGAACGGGCAGCGCCCCGCGCCACTTGAACGCGCCGAGCTCATGGGTGTCCTCGCGTTTGAGGAGAAGCCGCCTGCCCGCGAGTGATGCCTTTTCGAGCGGCGTGGGCGTCACTGGCATCATGCGAAGAGACCCGCCGGGTTGACGCGCATCGCGGCGTCCACCACGCCTGCCGCGGCCACTGCTGCCGCCGCCGCCTCCACGTCCATCACCGGGGCGTCGCTGCCGAAGACGAGGCACCCCGCGCCGCAGGCCTCGCCGGTGAGGCGGAGCGCGAGCGGGCCGTACGAGGCCGTGTCGAAGTAGACGGACATCCGAGGCACCTCGCCTCCGCGGGCACGGAGCCGCTCGAGCTGGAACGGCCCGCCGCCCGCGAGGAACGCGAAGACGACGCCGAGGTCGGGATTCCCGTTCACGAGCCAGGACGCGTAGGCGGCCTGCATCTGGGCCGGATAGTCCACGAGCGCGGACCACCACGCGGGCGAGCCGGGCGGCGGCGGCAGCACGGGTCCGGGGTGGATGAAGAGGGCCTGGCCGGCGGAGACAAGCCCGGCGGCGAGCTCCCCGATCCCTGCCACGACCGCCGGGGCGGGGACGCAGGCGCCGGCGAAGCCGTCCCGGCACTCGGCGACCGCGAAGGCGCGGAGCCTTCCACCGGCTGCCTCGACGAGATCGAGGATGCCTTCGTGGTAGGCGTCGACGAGCTCTGGGATCCCGTCGCAGGCGAGGGTCGGCTGGAGGGAGACGACAGCCACGTCGATTCCGGCAGCGTCCAAAAGCGCGAGGCGTGCGTCCAGATCGTGCGCCTCGAGCCCGGCTGGGAACCTGCCTTCGCCGAGGACGAGCTCGTCGCCGTCGATGCAGGGAGGCCGATTGCGGCGCCTCAGGACCGCGACGAGCTGCTCGGGCCAGAGGTGCTGATGGACATCAAAGGAGGTCATCGCTGAGCTCGAACCCCAGTCCGGGGCGGTCGGGGATCGCAAGAAAGCCTTCGGAATCGACGCGCAGAGGCTCCGCGAGCATGAAGTCACGGCGTTCGGGCGTCCAGCCGGGCGGGTCGTACGGGTATTCGAGGTACGGGCCACCTCCGACTCCCGCAGTGAGGTGCAGGTTGGCGAGAAGCCCGATGCCGTTCGTCCACGTGTGCGGGGTGAAGAAGTGCTCCCGCGCGGTCACGCGCTCCGCGAGCTCCCGCTCGCGCAGAAGGCCGACGGACAGAACGGCGTCCGGCTGGTAGACATCGAGGGCGTCCGCGGCCTCGAAGGCCTCGAGCTCCTGCGTCGTCCGGGCCATCTCGCCGCCGGCGATGCGGAGCCCCGCCTCCCCCCGCAGAGCCGCGTAGCCCTTGACGTTGTCCCGCGGCAGCGGCTCTTCGAGCCAGAAGACGCCGAGCTCGCGAAGCCGCGCGGCGAGCTCGCCGACGGCCGCCGAGTCCAGCCCCGCGCCCACGTCGCCCGGCATGCGCCAGCCCTGGTTGAGGTCGACCATGATCTCCATCGAGTCGCCGACTGCGTCGCGAACCGCCGCCACCGCCGCGACCCCTTCGTCGAGCTCAGCGCGGTCGATGCGCACCTTGAGCGCCTTGAAGCCCTCTTCGCGGAGGCGCAGGGCGGACTCGGCGCGATCCTCCGGCGAGCGCCGCTCGCCCGTCGAAGCGTAGGCGGGTATTCGCTCGAGGCGGCCGCCGAGGAGCTGGGCGACCGTCGTCCCTGCCACCTTTCCGGCGAGATCCCAGAGCGCTGCCTCGAGCGGCCAGTAGCGGCCCGCGTGGAAGGTGATCGTTTCGAGCACCGCCACGTGGCGCTCGATCGCCAGCGGATCCTGTCCGAGGAAGAGGTGCTCGTAGCGCTCGAAGCCGTCCATCGTGTCGCCCGAGCCGATTCCGGTGAGGCCCTCGTCCGTCTCGACGAGGACGATCGTCGCCTCGAAGGAGCGGCGCGGCTCGGGATCCCACGCGGCGAGAAACGGCGGGTCGAGATCGATCGAGCGGCGCTCGAGACGAACGCGCTCGATCTTCACGTGCGGCGGAAGAACGGGTTCTGCGGCTCGCCGCGGACCGCGAGCAGCTCCTCCAGCCGCGGGCGTCCAGTCGCCGCCGAGGCCAACGCCGCCCTGGTCGCCTCGACGTTGTTCGCGTAGACCTCCTCCTCGTCCGCGGCGGCCCAGTCCACCCAGACCGCTGCGATGAGGGCGAGGGCGTCCACGTCGCCCTGCGGGATCGTGCCGTCCGCCACCGACTCGAGCACGCCGCGGGCAACCGCCGCCTGGGCCGCGCCCCAGTGGAGGAAGCCGTGCTCCTCGCCGCGGATCTCCGCCTTGTTGACGAAGAGCGTCGGCGGCTTGACCGGCATGTTCGGGCGCGCGACGACCATGAAGGAGGCGTGCCCGGCGCGCGGGGTGGCGAGCGCGGTCGCCCAGGCGGTCCCCACAGGGCCCTCGCGTGCGCCGAGCACCGTGTTCACGTGCGCGGCGTTGGGGCCCGAGCCTGCGAACCCCTCTCCGATCAGCATGCGGCTCAGGGCCTGATCACCGCCCGCGCGACCTCGCCCGCGTTCATGGCGGCGAAGGCGTCGTTGATCTCCTCCAGCGGGTACGTGCGGGAGATCAGACGGTCGAGCGGCAGGAGGCCGTCCATGTAGAGGTCGAGCACCCTGGGCATGTCGACCTGGGGGCTGCAGGAGCCGTAGAAGCTTCCGGTGATCACCTTCTCCTCCCTGGCCAGGTCAGAAGCCGGGAGCTCGGCGACCACGCCTTCGGGCGGCAGGCCGACCGCGACGACGGTGCCACCGCGGCGCACCGCTCCGTAGGCCTGGGCAAGGACGCCCGGCGCCCCCGCGGAGTCGATGGCCGCGTCGGCTCCGCGCCCGTCGGTCAGGTCGCGCAGCGCGGCGGTTACGTCGTCGGATCCAGGGTCGAGCGCGTGCGTCGCGCCGAGCTCCATGGCGGTCTCGCGCCGGAAGCGGAACGGATCGACGGCGACGATCGCGCCCGCGCCCGCGAGGCGGGCGCCCATGATCGCCGAGAGCCCGACGCCACCGGCACCGAAGATTGCGATCGCCTCTCCCGGCCGGATCCCCGCGCGCGTGACGGCGGCGCCGTACCCCGTCATGACCGCGCAGCCGACGAGCGCCGCCACGTCGAGCGACGCGTCGTCGCGGATGCGGACGCAGCAGCCCTCGGGCACGATGCAGCGCTCGGCGAAAGCCGAGAGGTACGAGTAGTGGTAGAGGTGGTCTCCGTTCTGGGAGAGCCGGAGTGTCCCGCCTGGCAGCGTGCCGCGGAACATGTCCTTCATGGCCACGTCGCAGAGCACCTGGCGGCCGCGCGAGCAGTAGAAGCACCGCCCGCAGGCGGGGAGCCAGGAGAGGATGACGTGGTCGCCCTCGGATACGGACTCAACGCCCTCGCCGACCGCGCCGATCACGCCGGCCCCCTCGTGGCCGAGCACGGCGGGGAGCGGGTTCGCCGTCGCGCCCGTGACGACGTTCCAGTCGCTGTGGCAGACGCCGCTCGCCGCGAGCCCCACCTCGACCTCGCCGGGGCCGGGCTCACCGAGCTCGACCTCCTCCACCGTCATGGGCTGGTTCAGCTCTCGGAGGACCGCGGCGCGCACGACCCGATTGTATGGCCCGCTTGCGCCGGTGCCGAAGGTACGCTCGGGCCATGAAGACGCAGGCAGCCGTCCTCTGGCAGCCGGGCGAGCCAGTGAAGATCTTCGAGATCGACCTCGCCCCGCCGAAGGCAGGCGAGGTGCTCGTGGGGATCGCGGCGTGCGGGGTCTGCGCGAGCGACCTCCACGTCGTGGACGGTGAGCTGCCCGAGCCGATGCCGCTCGTGCTCGGCCACGAGGCGGCCGGGGTCGTGGTCGAGACTGGGCCGGGCGTCGAGTCGGTCGCTCCGGGAGACCACGTCGTGCTCGCGCTCGTGCCGTCCTGCGGGGAGTGCGCCGAATGTCGGCGCGGCCGCCCGAACTTTTGCGAGCTCGGCGCCCGCATGGCCGCCGAGGGCACGCTCGCGGACGGCACGAGCCGCCTGAGCCTGAACGGGACGCAGCTGCACCACTTCAACTCGATCTCGTCCTTTGCCGCGCACGCCGTCGTCCCGGAATCGGCGGCGGTGAAGATCCGTGACGACGTCCCGCTGGAGGCCGCCGCCCTCATCGGCTGTGCCGTCCTGACCGGGTTCGGCGCGGTCGCCAACACGGCCGGGGTGGAGGAAGGGGCGGCCGTCGCCATCTGGGGCTGCGGCGGCGTCGGGGCGAACGTCGTGCAAGGCGCGCGGCTCGCGGGCGCCTCCCGGATCGTCGCCGTCGACACGCGTGCCGAGAAGCTCGAGCTCGCCCGCTCGCTCGGCGCCACCGACACCGTGCTGGCGGAGGAGGGCGTGGACGTCGTCGCCTCGGTGAAGGAGCTCACGCGCGGTGGCCCCGATTACGCCTTCGAGGCGATCGGCTCCGAGCGCGCGATCCAGCAGGCGTGGCAGTCGGCCCGCGCTGGAGGAACGGTCGTCGTCGTCGGGATGATGCCCCGCGGGAGCACGCTCACCATCGACCCGTGGCAGTTCATCTCCGAGAAGACGCTCAAGGGCTCCTTCCTCGGCTCGGCGCGCATCCAGGAGGACGTCGCGCGTCTCGTCGACCTCTATGCCTCGGGCGAGCTCGAGCTCGACCGGCTCGTCAGCCGGAAGCTCCGGCTCGCGGAGCTTCCGGACGCGTTCGACCGGCTCCGCGCCGGCGACGCAGTCCGTCAGGTCGTCGTTTTCGACTGAGGAATCTCCGCCTGCAGGCGGCGGAGCTCTTCGATGGGGATGTGGCAGCGCATGAAGTGCCCGGGCTCGACCTCCGCGAGCGGCGGCTCCTCCTGCACGCAGACATCGCCGAGGAAGCGCGGGCAGCGCGTGTGGAAGACGCAGCCGGAGGGCGGGTCGGCGGCGCTCGGGATCTCGCCCTCGAGCCGGATCCGCGTCCGCTCCTCCCCGGAGACGGTCGGCACCGCGGAGAGGAGCGCCTCCGTGTAGGGGTGGTGCGGCGGGTCGAAGACCGTCGCCGCCTCGCCGAGCTCCATGAGCCGGCCGAGGTAGAGGACGGCGATCCGGTCGGAGAGGTAGCGGACGACGCCGAGGTCGTGCGAGATGAAGAGGTACGTGACGCCCTTCTCGCTCTGCAGGTCGGCGAGGAGATTGAGAATGGCGGCCTGCACTGAGACGTCGAGGGCGGAGGTCGGCTCGTCGCAGACGACCACGCGCGGCTCGCCCGCGAAGGCGCGCGCGATCGCCACGCGCTGCTTCAGCCCCCCGGAGAGCTGCACGGGCCGCGCGCCGAGGAGGCGCTCGTCGAAGCGCACGGACTCGGCGAGCTCCCTGACTCGCGCATCGTTCGCCTTGCCCCTCAAGCCGAGCAGCTTGTGGAGCGCGCGGCCGATGATGCGACGCACTGCGAAGCGGCGGTTGAGCGCCGAGTCCGGGTTCTGGAAGACGATCTGGATCGCGCGCACCTGCTCCTTGCCGCGTTTCGCGATCCTGCCGGCGAGCGGCTGCCCGTCGAGCTCGACCGTCGAGCCCGGGTCCGGCTCGCTGAGGCCCAGGAGGAGCCGTGCGAGCGTCGTCTTGCCGCTGCCCGACTCGCCGACGAGCCCGAGCGTCTCGCCCTGGCGGATGACGAGGGAGACGTCCTCGAGCGCGTGCACGGCGTGTCCCTCTTGGCGGAAGGTCTTGCGCACGTGCTCGGCCTCGAGGACGACAGGCCCGCTGTTTCCCGAGGCCGGCGCCGGCTTCGGCGCCGCCGTGCGCGGAAGCTCGTGCGCCCGGTCGTGGAAGTAGCAGCGGCTCGCGCGGCCGCCGCCGAGCTCGTGGAACTCGGGCTCCTCCTGCCGACAGACGTCTTTCGCAAGGCCGCAGCGGTCGACGAACACGCACGCAGGGAGGTCCGCGCCGAGCTGGGGGAGGTAGCCGGGAATCGTGTCCAGTCGCTGGACGTCCTTGCGCACTCCGGCCCTCGGGATGCTGCGCAGCAGCCCGACGGTGTACGGGTGGCGCGGGTCCTCGAAGACCTCCCGCGCGGGGCCCTGCTCGACGAGCCGCCCCGCGTAGAGGATCCCCACGCGCTCGCACATGCGCGCGATCACGCCGAGGTTGTGGCTGATGAAGAGGACGCTCGTCTGGAACTCCTGCCGCAGCGCGTTCACGAGGTCGAGCACCTCCGCCTCGACGGTCGCGTCGAGGCCGGTGGTCGGCTCGTCGAGGATGAGGAGCGTCGGGTCCTTCGCGAGCGCCATCGCGATCACGACGCGCTGCTGCATGCCGCCCGAGAGCTGGTGCGGGTAGCGGCGCATGACGCGCTCGGGGTCCGAGATCTGCACCTTGGCGAGGATCTCCCGCGTTCTGCGCTCGGCCTCGGAGCTCGTCGCCCCGAGGAGCTCGAAGGCCTCCGTCACCTGAGGCCCGACGCGGATGGACGGGTTCAGCGCGGTCGCGGGGTTCTGGTAGACCATCGAGATCTCGGCCGAGCGCAGGCGCCGCACCTCCGCGCCGCTCATCCCGAGCAGGGCCTGGCCGTTGACGCGCACGGAGCCGCCCACGACCCGGCCGTTCCACGGCAGAGCGCGCATGAGCGCGAACGCTGCGGTGGTCTTCCCGCATCCGGATTCCCCGACGAGCCCGTAGGACTCGCCCTGACCGATGGTCAGGTCGACCCCGCGCAGCACGCGGCGGTCGACTCCCCTGACGCGGTAGACAACCTCCAACTCCTCGAGCTCGATCGCAGGCGTGCTCATCGCTCGAACGTGGCCGCGATCGCGTCGGCGATCAGGTTGATGCCGATGATGAGGGTCGCGATCGCGAGAGCGGGGAAGAGGACGGCCCACCACACGCCTGCGCTGATGAACGTGTAGCTCTGGTAGATGTCCTGCCCCCAGTCGGGGATGGACGGGTCGGCGCCGAAGCCGAGGAAGGAGAGCGTCGCGACGGTGAAAATCGCGTACCCGAGGCGGACGGTGAACTCGACGACCACCGGCCCCATCACGTTCGGGAGGATCTCCGCGAACATGACGTAGGGCGAGCGCTCGTTGCGCAGGCGCGCCGCCTGGACGTATTCGAGCTGGCCCTCGCCGAGGACGGCGGCCCGGACCGTCTTCGCGATGATCGGCGTGAAGACGAACCCGATCACGAGGATGAGCGTGATCCGCGAGGGCCCGAGCGCCACGACGGCGAGGAGCGTCAGGATGATCACCGGCACGGCGAGGACGGCGTCGACGACCCGCATGATCGCCTCGTCGAGGAAGCCGCGGTAGTACCCCGTGACGAGGCCGATCGTCGTTCCGAGTACCGTGCCGAGCAGCGTCGCGAGCGGCGCGATCACGAGGATCGTCCGCGCGCCGACGATCACGCGGGAGAGGACGTCCCGCCCGAGCCGGTCGGTGCCGAAGAGGTGGTCGGCGGAGGGTCCGGTCAGCTTGTTCAGCACATCGGGGAATTCCGGGTCGTGGGGGGCGATGAGCGGGCCGAAGATCGCGCAGACGATCCAGATGCCGGCGAGGATGTTCCCGATCAGGAACGTCGGCGAGTGCATGAGGAGGCGGAGGCGCTCGCGTCGGGCGATCGCCGCCTCGTCCGGCCGGGAGGGGACGACGATCGGGGCGCCTGGGTCTTCGATGATCGTCATTCGGCCGACGCGTAGCGGATGCGCGGGTTGAGGAGCGAGTAGGCGATGTCCGCGAGCAGCGTTGCGGTCAAATAGACGATCCCGACGACGAGGACGCTCGCTTCGAGGAGCGGGAAGTCCTTCTGCTGCGCGGCCGTGAAGATGAGCCGGCCCATCCCCGGGTAGTTGAAGAGCGTCTCGATGACGACGAGCCCGCCGATCAGATAGCCGGTCTGCGTCGCGATGACCGCGATCGTCGGCAGCAGCGAGTTGCGCAGGACGTGGCGGCGTACGACCGTCCTGCCGCGGCAGGCCCTTGAGGAAGGCGGTGCGGGTGTAGTCGGAGTCGAGGGACTCGATCGTCCCCGCCCTCGTGATCCGCGCGATGTACCCGAACAGGAGGATCACGAGCGTGAGCGCGGGGAGGAGGAGGTACTTCAGCTGCGTGAGCGGGTCCGACCCGGGCGGGGCGTTCGCGCTCACCGGGAGGATGCCCAGCCAGAGACCGAAGATGAGGATGAGGATGATCCCGGTCACGAACTCCGGGACGACCGTGAGCGAGAGACCTCCGAGCGGTGATGACCCGGTCGACAGTGGTGTCGCGTCGCAGCGCGGCGACGATGCCGCCGAGGATCGCGAGCGGGACGACGATGACGAACGCGACCGCGGCGAGCTTCATCGAGTTGACGAGGGCGTCGCCGAGCAGCTGGCTGACGGGCACGTGGTAGGCGAGCGAGTCTCCGAGGTCTCCGTGGAAAAGCCCCGTGAGCCAGTCCCAGTACTGCGTGAGGATCGGGCGGTCGGTGCCGAGCTGGTGGTTCAGGTTCTCGACCGCGGCCTGGTCGGCGAAGGGGCCGAGGATGCGCCTGGCGACGTTGCCCGGGAGCATCTGGGCGCCGATGAAGACGAGCACGCTCAGGAGAAAAAGCGTGATGAGGGCGAGGCCGAGTCGTTTGAGCAGGAACCGAGCCATCACCCTCCCGAGCGCGGGAGCCGGGGCCCGGAGGCCCCGGCCGATTGCGCCTGCGACTCTATGCCGTGAAGCCCGCCTTTGACAGGTCGAACTGGCCCGTCGCGGCGGAGACCGCGTTCTTCAGCGTCGGCACTGCTGCCGAGAGGAAGTTGTAGAAGTACGGGAAGACGATCGGGGTTTCGTCGAGCAGGAGCTCCTGGATCTGCTTCGCGACGCCCTTCTGGCTCTGGAGGTCGAGCGCCGCCACGTACTGCTTGACGAGCGAGTCGTACTGGTCGTTCTTGAAGTGCGCGGAGTTCCAGACGCCGATCTTCGGGTCGCCCGAGAGGGATGCCGTCAGGTAGACGTTCGGCACCGGCCTGTGACCGTAGTCCGTGATGCCCATGGTGGAGTCGAGCCACGTGGACTTCCCGAAGACGCCGTCCCCGTAGTACGTGCCCGCGTCCGTGATCTTCAGGTTGATCGTGACCCCGATCTGCGATGCGTACTGCTTGACGAGCTGCGCGAGATCGGGGATCTCGAAGCCGTTCCACGTGTTGAGCGTGACCGTGAAGCCGCTTCCCTTGCCCGCGTCGGCGAGGAGCTGCTTCGCCTGGTCGATGTTCTGCTCGCGCTGCGGGACGCTCGGGTCGGTGGAAGGGTAGACGGGGGCGAACGGGCTGTCGTTGCCGATGTCTGCCTTCCCCTCCCAGAGCCCCTGCACGAGGGCGTTCCGGTCGATCGAGAGACCGATCGCCTGGCGCACGCGCTTGTCCGTGAACGGCTCCATGTCGGTGCGCATGTGCATCTGACGGTGCGTCGACGTGCGGATGGAGATCACCTGGACCTGCGGGTTGTCGAGCAGCGCCTTGCCGCCCGAGACCGAGAAGTGCTCGACGAAGTCGACGTCGCCGCCCTGGATGGCGAGGACCATCGGCCCCTCGTCGTCGTAGAACTTGAGCTCCATCGAGTCAGGGTTCGCCTTCGTGCCCCAGTAGCCGTCGAAGCGCGAGAACGTCGCTCCCTGCTTGGGCGTGAAGCTGTCGAGCTTGAAGGGGCCCGTGCCGTCCATGGTCTTGCCCCAGTCGGCCGGGTCGAGATCGGCCGGGATGATGATCGCGTTGTAGTTCGCCGAGCTGACGAGCGTGGGGAAGTTGCCGTTCGGTGCGTCGAGGTGGAAGACGACGGGTCGCGTCGTCCGGCGCCTCCGTGTTCCCGGGCGAGAGCACGCCGCCCAGCGCCGACTGCGCGTTCGCGGAGCCGTGCTTCGGGTTGATGAGCTTCTCGAAGGTCTGGACGATGTCGTTCGCGGTCAGCGTTGCGCCGCTGTGAAACTGGACGCCCTGGCGGATCTTGAAGGTCCATTCGGAGCCGTCCGAGTTCGGCGACCAGCTCTCGGCGATCCGCGGCTCGAGCTCGAGCTTCGCGTTCGAGAAGGAGAGGAACTCGCCGGTCGAGCCGAGCAGGCCGGCGCCGCCCTCGTCCTGGACGAGTAGAGGGTTCGGCGCCGTGGTCGGCTGGATGATCGCGACGCGGATGTTGCCGCCCGGCTTGACGGCGCCCCCGGCGGTCGTGCCGCCGCTCGTCGCCTGGGTTCCGCTGGAACCACCGCCGCAGGCGGCCGCGATGAACGAGAGGAGCGGGGATGGACATGCCGACGACGGTGCCGCGCCGGACGAATTCCTTCCGCGTGATCTTCCCCTCGTTCAGCTGGTCGATCAGGTGGTTCTCGAGCTCTGTGCTGTCCTTACGGATCGCGTCGACTCGACGCTGCGTCTCATCCATTACGGCCCGTCTCCTTCCGCCAGGGTGCGGCCTTCGGTTTCGCCCGGAACGCCCGCTTATAGCTCATCCCACGGCCATTATCAACGGACGCCACAGCTCTCAGGAAGTCAGACGGGAGGCCTCGTGCGAAGTTGGCGAAAAGGCGCGCAGGCGCTCGACGACCAGCGTCCGAAAGGCCTCTGCGTCGATGTCGAGCGCGACGTGGGCGTTCGGCACGGGGCCTTCCCGGCGCCTGCGCATGTCCACGATCGTACGCCCGCGGCAGGGCCCTTCCGAGTCGTCGATCGTCGACGTGGCGGTCGACGACGGTAAGGAGATCCGCACGGAAGACGTGTGCGACGGCGACCGCGTCGTGGATCGGCGCGCCTCCATGCTCGTAGGCCTGGTTGTAGAAGCCGAGGTAGAAGTCGAGCATCGCGGCAGCCGCATCGCCCACGGGCCCCGTGCCGCGCAAGCTGTCGGCATCGGCGTTCGTGAGCACGGCCTTGTTCGTCACGTCGAGGCCGACCATGGTGACGTCGAGCCCCGACTCGAAGACGCGTGCCGCGGCCTCGGGGTCGATCCAGATGTTGAACTCGGCCGACGGCGTCTGGTTTCCCTCCTGGATCGCGCCGCCCATGAGGACGATCCGCTCGACCCGCTTCGCGGCCTCCGGTTGGGCGGCGAGGAGGAGCGCGACGTTCGTGAGCGGGCCGAGCGGAACGAGCGTCACCGGGCGCTCCGACTCCCTGAGGCGCGCCGCGAGGAAGTCGACCGCCGGTTCGTCGACGGGCTCGGTGCTCGCCGGAGGGAGATCGACCCCGTCGAGGCCGGTCTCGCCGTGGGCGTCGGCTGCGACGACGAGCTCTCCGACGAGCGGCCTGTCGGCCCCGGCCGCCACGCGGATGTCGGTCCTGCCGGCGAGCTCGAGCACGCGGAGCGCGTTCGCCGTCGTCTTGTCCACGGTCTGGTTCCCGGCGACGGTGGTCACGCCGAGCACCTCGAGCTCGGGGCTCGCGAGCGCGAGGAGAAGGGCGAGCGCGTCGTCCTGGCCCGGATCGCAGTCGATGAGGACCGGGATCACTCGGTGCGCGTCAGAGCTGGTCGGCGAAGTCGACGCTGACCGGCTTGAGCAGCGGGTCGGTCCCGTAGTAGGCGTGCTTGGACATGTCCGGGGAGTACCGGCTCGCCGCCGGCGTGCGGCCGAGCGCTTCGGCGAGCGAGCGCGTCAGGTACGAGGAGTTGCCGCAGCACAGGCCGAGGTACTCGATGCCGAGCGCGTCCGCCTCCCGCGCGAAGTCGGCGACCTCGTACCGCGTCGCCTCGAAGGGCTCGAGCGCAGTGGGGAAGAGCATGCCGGCGTGCCTGGGGTGGCGGAAGCTCTGAAAGGTCGGCATCTCCTCGGTGGTCATGTACGGGACGGGCAGCGCGGCGACGTAGCCGGAGACCTGCTCGCGGATGCTCGGGAGGAGGCTCATCGTCGTCGGCAGGCCGCGGATGCAGTTGAGGCCGACGACGTCCGCGCCCGCCTGCTCGAGCATCGCGCACGCGTCCGCGGGCGTGTAGCCGTCACGCGTCAGAGGCTCCTGGTGGATGCACATCGTCACGACGGCGGGAAGCCCGGCCTCCTTGATCGTCTCGAGCGCCATCCGCGCTTCCTCGGCGTAGGAGTAGGTCTCCGCGATGACGTAGTCCACCCCCGCCTCGGCCGCCCACGCGACCTGCTCGTCGAACATCGCCTGCACGGCCTTCCTCGACTCGGCGTCGTCGGGGTCGAAGACGTTGGTGTTGCAGATGTCGCCGGCGAAGAGCGCGCCCGTCTCGTCCGCGACCTCCTTGGCGAGCGAGAGGGCGTTTCGGTTCAGCTCCTCGAGGAGGCCTTCCTTGCCGACGATCCGCATCTTCTCGCGGTGGGCGTAGTAGGTGAACGCCTCGACGACGTCCGAGCCGGCGTGCACGAACTCCTTGTGGAGCTCCGTGACCTTCTCCGGGTGGTCGAGGACCGCCTCCGGAACGAACGCGCCCGCCTGGATGTAACCGCGGCGCTCGAGCTCGAAGAGGTAGCCCTCCGCGCAGATGACGTGCCCCTCGGCAAGGCGCTCCAGAAGTCCCGCTCCGGCCATGCGCCGAGTCTATGCGACGAATGCGCCCGCCACGATCAGCTCCCGCACGGGCTCGAGGTCGGCGGGCAGCGGATCGCCCTCGTCCATGAAAGGGATGCGCTCACGGACGAGGTCGAGCGCCCGCTTCGTCCCGGCGCCGAGCGCCGGCGGCTCGCGGAGGTCGATCGCCTGCGCAGCGACGGTGAAACCGATCGCCGCCAGCCGCTCGCCGAGCCCAGCCATCTCCGCGAGCCGGCGGGCGGCCAGCGGCGCCATCGTGATGCGGTCCTCGATCCCCTCGGCGTGCGTGGACGTCACCACCTCGAAGGAGACCGGCTGCGCCAGGAGGCGCGCCTCGGCCGTGAGTGCCTGCGCCGCCACGCCGAACTCCCCGAGCGAGTTCTCCGCCATGCCCTGACGCGGCGCGAGGCCGTCGGGTAGGCCGGTCAGCGGGCCTTGGAGGAGCTTGATCAGGCGCTCGCAGGCGCTCGTCAGCGCGGAGGCGAGGGCGGCGCGGAGAAAGTCGAGCGCGGCCGCGAGCGGGAGGATGTCGAAGTTCGCGACCGAGACGATGCGGTCTTCCCCCGGGATGACGAGCGGGTTCTCCTGTGACGCGTTCAGCTCGATCACCAGCTGGGCCTTGGCGAACGCGAGCGCGTCGCGGGTGGCGCCGTGGATCTGGGGCAGGCACCTGAACGTGAGCGGGTCCTGGAGGTTCCGGGCCGCGCCGGGCTCCCAGAGGTAGCTCCCGTCAAGGAGGCTGCGCAGCCTCTCGAGCGCAAAGCGGAGGCCCGGGTACGGACGCACCTCGGCGATCGCCGGGTGGAGCATCGTCAGGTTGGCGGCGAACGCCTCGAGGTCCATCGCCCCCGTCACGTCGAGCGCGTCCACGAGCCTCTCGGCGTCCGAGAGCGCCAGCGCCGCGAGGCCCGTCGAGAACGCGTTCGAGTTGACGAGCGCGATGCCCTCCTTGGCGAGCAGCTCGACGTCGCCGAAGAGAGCGGCCGCGAGATCGGCCATCGGCGCGAGGTCTCCCTGGCCGAGCGAGCCGAGCATGCGGACATGCGGCTGCTCCCCGCCGTTGAGCGCCCGCACGATGCGCTCCGCGATCTCGGGGCGCACGCCCGAAGTGCCCTTCGCGAGGGCGTTCGCGTGCCGCACCATCGTCGCGCGGACGAGCTCCGGCGGCGCGGCCGGGCCCGTGCCGACGCGATGGTTCTCGATCAGCCGGCGGTTGAAGTGGGGGATCTCCTCCGGCGGCACTCGAATCTTCTTGCGCGCGCCGACCCCCGTCGTCACGCCGTAGACCTCGTCCCCGCGCGCGACCACGCGCTCGACGAGCGCGCGCGTCTCCCGCATCCGCTCGACCGCCTCGGGCGCGAGCTCGACCTGCTCGCCGTCGCGCGCCACACGCACGACCTCCTCGACGGTCAGCCCGCTTCCCCTCAGGACGACGGTCATCCCCAGACGACCTCGGCCGTCTCGACGATCGTCCGCAGCTTGGCCTTCTCGTCCTCGAGGGTGAGCGCGTTGCCGAGCACGGATGTGGAGAAGCCGCACTGGGGCGAGAGGGCGAGGCGCTCGAGCGGGACGTGCGCGGCCGCCTGGTGAAGGCGGGCGGCGAGCTCGTCCACGGTCTCCCGCCGGCCGCTCTTCGTCGTCACGAGCCCGAGCACGGCGACCTTGTCCTCGGGGAGCTCCGCGAGCGGCTCGAAGGAGCCCGAGCGCTCGTCGTCGTACTCGAGCAGGAGCCGCTCCGCGTTGACGCGGGAGAAGAGGCGCGTCGCGAGCCAGTCGTAGCCGCCCGAGACGAGCCAGCGGCTCGCCTGGTTCCCACGGCAGAGGTGCACGCCGAACGTCACGCCGGGATGGTGACCGATCACGTGGTTGTCGAGCTCGAGGCCGAGATCGAGCCAGCGGTCGGCCGGCCAGCCGCGGCTCGCGTAGAAGTCACGGTAGCCGGGGTCGAGGAGGAGGGGGTAATGCGGGGCGTCGAGCTGGATGTACCGGGCTCCGAGGCGTACGAGCTCGTCGACCTCGTCCCGGAGGATCTCCGCGACGTCGGCGAGGTAGTCCTCCAGCCCGGCGTACGCCTCGGGCGGCCGATCCGGATCCCAGAAGTTCGCGAATAGGGAAGGGCTCGGGAGCGTTACCTTCACCAACCGGTCGGTTCGACCCCGCGCGTACGTGAACTCATCCGCCGAAAGAAAGCGCCTGCGATGAAGCTTCCCGGTCACGGCGAGCGGCGGGCGGTCGACGGCCATGTCGCCGAGCTCGTCGCTGTGCCACGCGCCCCAGAGAAACGCGTCGATGTCCCACTCGCCGAACCCCTCGACAGCGGCGGGCATCTGGCTTTGGAAGGAGAGCCGTCGCATCTCGCCGTCCGTGACGACATCGAGCCCGGCCTCCTCCTGGAGCGCGAGCGCCTCGTCCACGGCGGCGTCCTCGGCCTGTGCGAACGCGGATTCCGTGATCGCGCCGCTCTCGAGCTGGTTTCGCGCCTCGAGCAGCGACGCGGGGCGCAGCAGGCTGCCGACGACGTCCGTCCTGGCCAGGAGCACCGGACCACTTTAGAACCCGACGGGTACCATCCCCCAATCGCGCCGAGGCGCGGGTCGCGCGCATGAGAGACATCCTCGTCCTCTGCCCGCAGGAGCGGGACATCGTTGCCATCCGCGCCGCGGGCCTGGAGGGCCGATACGACGTGCACTACGAGGGCTCGGACCTCGACCAGCTCGAGGACTTCGACCCGGAGGCGTTCCTGGAGGCCTGCGAGTCGCTGCCCGCGGACGGCGTCATCGGCACGAAGGACCTCTCGGCGCTCCTCGCAGCAATCCTCGCCGAGCGGCGTGGGCTGCCCGGGCCGAGCCCCGCCGCGCTCCTCGCCCTCCAGCACAAGCCCACCTCCCGGGAGGTGCAGCAGCTCGTCGCGCCCGAGTCGACGCCGAGGTTCTGCTTGCTCAACGGCTCGACGCCCTGCGACCCGCCCTTCTTCGCGAAGCCGGTCGTGGGCCGCCTGTCCCAGAACGCGCATCGCATCGACGAGCTCTCCGAGCTCGCGAGGCTCCACGAGGTCGATCGCTACACGAACCGCTACGCGGAGATCGCCTCGCTTGCCGGCGGGGATCCCTCTCACGCGCACGGCTTCATCGGCGAGGAGCTCCTCTCCGGCGAGGAGGTCACGCTCGAGGGTTTCGTCTACGGCGGGAAGGTGACGACGATCGGCGTCACCGACTCCGTCAAGTACGAGGGCACGTTCAGCTTCGAGCGCTTCGAGTACCCCTCGCGCGCTCCCGGAGGACCGCCAGGCCGAGCTCTCCGCATCGCGGCCGGCTCCTCCCGGCGCTCGGCTTCGACGGCGGCTTCTTCAACGTCGAGTTCTTCGTCCCCGAGGACGGCCCGCGCAGATCATCGAGGTGAACGGGCGCATCGCCTCGCAGTTCGCGCCGCTCGTCCAGAGCGTGCACGGGCGTTCGACCTACGACGCGCTCTTCGAGCTCGCGTGCGGCGACGATCCCGCACTGGGAGCTCGGCCTCCCCGAGGGCGTCGCGGTCAGCTACGTCATGCGCGTCTTCGAGGACGCCTACGTCGAGGCCGTCCCGGAGCCGGAGCGAGAACCTCGAGGTGCTCGTCCGGCCGGGCTCTCGCTCTCCGCCCAGGGGACGAACGACGCGCAGAGCTACCGGCTCGCGATCCTCTACGAGTCGGGCGAGACGAGCGAGGAAGCGGTCGCAAGGCGCGCGAGCGGGCGGCCGGGCTCAATTTCCGGCTGGCGCCGGTGCCTGTTCGCTGACCTCGCCGAGCGCGTCCTCCTGGTTCACGATGCCGAGCGCCCCGATGGCGGCGCCGCGAAGGCGAGGCCCGCCGCGACGACCATCGCGATCCGGAAGGCGTAGATCGACGCGTCTCTGGCCGCGTCGCCGACCTGATCCTTCGCGAGCGGCACGAGCGAGTCGTCTGCGACTCGCGAATGAAAGGCAAGCGTGACGACAGCGCCGATGCTCGCAACCGCGATCAGGTTGCCGAGGCGCGACACGGTCGAGTTCACGCCCGACGCGATCCCCGCGTACTCGGCGGCGCGGACTTGAGCGCCGTCGACGTGATCGGAGCGACGAGCATGGCGAGGCCGAAGGCGAAGACGAGACCGAGGCGATGCCCCAGCGTCCAGAAGTCGCTCTTCGACGTGACCGGGAGGATGAGCAGGATGCCGATGCCGACGAGGAACGGCGCCGCGGTCAGGTAGAACCGCGGCCCGTGTGGTCGGCGAGCTTCCCGAAGCGCGCCGCGAGGGCGATCATGGCCACGCTTCCCGGGATGGTGACAGCGACGCCTCGAACGGCGTGAAGCCGATGAACTGCAGGTAGAGCTGCGTGAAGATGAGCTGGACCGTAGAGCGCGCCGTATACGACGAACGTCTCGAGGTTCGCCATGGCGAAGTTGCGCCGGCGGAAGAGCCCGAGGGGCAGCATCGCGCTCTTCGAGCGCCACTCGACGATGCAGAACGCGACGAGGGCGGGGGCGGCGATGGCGAATGCCCACGAGACATTCCCGAAGCCCTTGTCGGCCCCCTCGACGAGGCCGTACGTCAGCGTCCCGAACCCGAGCGCGGCGAGCGTCGCGCCGGGAATGTCCAGCCGGCCGACTCGGAGCATCCTCTGCTCGTTGCACTCCCCGGCCTTGGCGAGGACGACGGTCAGCACCGCGAGCGGGAGGTTGATGAAGAAGATCCAGCGCCACGACACCCATTCGATGAGCGCCCCGCCGACGGGCGGGCCTGCGATCGTCGCGACACTCGTGAACGCCGTCCAAAGGCCGATTGCCCGCCCGGCTTCGTCGCCGTAGACGCCGCGCAGGAGCGCGAGCGAGTTCGTCGTCAGGAAGGCGCCCGCGACGCCCTGGAGGGTGCGCGCGAGGATGAGGAGGCCGCCGCTCGGCGCGAAGCCCGCAAACGCCGAGGCGAGCGCGAAGCCGAGCGCGCCCGCGATGAAGGTCGGCCGGCGGCCGAAGCGGTCGCCGATCGCGCCTCCGACGAGATAGAGCGCGGCGAGAGCCAGGGAGTAGGAGAGGACGATCCACTGCTGTCCCGTCAGCCCGAGGTCGAGGTCCTCCGCCATCGTCGGAAGGGCGACGAAGACCACGGTCGCGTCGATGAAGGCGAGCGAGGAGCCGACCACCGTGGCCGCGAGCGTCAGCGTCCGCCGCTGCTCCAGGGTGAAACGCGCCACGATGGTGAGGATATGCTCGCGAGAGGATGAGGGGAATGGTGGCGGGCATCGCCGCTGCGGCGGCCTGGGCGGCCGCAGAGCCGGCGCTTGGCCGCGTGTTCGGCATCCCCTGGTACTCCGATCGCCGCCTCCTCGGCGGCCTCTTGGGCGTCGGCCCGGGAGGCGGGCTCGCCGTGCATCTCGCCAACGGCGCCCTCTTCGGTGAGGTCTTCGAGCGGAGCGGGAGAGGAGGGCCTCTCCGCGGTGTGCTCGCCGCCCAGGCGGAGAACCTTGCGCTCTGGCCGGTGCTGGCCGTGGTCGACCGCGCCCACCCGGAACGGCGAAGCGGCGCCTGGCCGCCTCTACTCGCGAGCGGCCGCGTCTTCGCCTACGAGGTCGCCGCGCACGCGCTCTTCGGCGCCGTGCTCGGCGCGCTCGTCCGTCAGCGCGAGCCGTCGCCCTCCTGACTGTCCGCCTCCGGGAGTTCGTCGGGGAGCGCTGCGTTGATCTCGCCCTGGACGTTCTCGTCGATCGCGGCCCGCCTCGGTGGATCGGGCGCCGGCTCGCTCTCGGCCTGCTCCTGGGTGTGCTCGGTGTCCACGGAATCGTTGTTCCCCCCGCCGGGCCCGCGAAACGCGGGTAGGGCTAAAGTCCGGCGTCCGGACCGACCGATACTCTCGTCATGATGAACGTCAAGCGAGCGCGGCCCGGAGCCGCCGAGGAAGAAGCGGTCGCCGACGACGTGATCGCCGAAGAGCAGGTGCTCGAACAGGACGAGGAGGAGCCGACCCCCGAGCTGGAGCCGGTGGCCGGGGCGGAGGCTCCGGAGGCGGTAACAGAGGACGACCAGGGCATCGGAGCTCGGGTTACCGCCGTCTTCACGGCAGCCGAGAAGGCCGGCCAGCACATCGTCACCCTCGCGCGCGAGGAGGCGGAGGACATCAAGCGCGAGGCGAGGGCGGAGGCCGAGGCTTATCTGCGCGAGCGGAGACTCGAGGCGGACAAAGAGGTCGAGAAGATCTTCGCCGAGGCCCGCACGAAGGCTGACGCGATCGAGGCCGAATCGAGAACCCGGGCGCAGCAGGTCGAGGACGACGCCCGCATCCGCAAGGAGCGCCTCCGCGAGGAGGCACGCCTGATCGAGGAGCGCATCGAGTGGGCCAAGGAAGGGCTCGTCGAGGCCTCTGACCGAATCGACAAGGTCTTCCTCGACGAGTCGCTCGCGCTTCCTTCCGAAAACGGCACGTCCTAGTCGAGGTTTGCTCCCGGCCCCGCTCCGGCAAGAATAGGGCATCGGCAGCTACACGAAGACGAATCTCGGCGAGGTCGAGAACCAGGCGCCGAAGTTCGGCATGCCAGAGGAGATCGACGCCCGCTTCGCGCGCTCGTCGCTCGGGGGCAAGAAGCTGGGCCTGAGCGTGATCAAGCTCGCCCCGGGTTTCCGGATGCCCTTCGGCCACAAGCACTCGATGCAGGAAGAGGTCTACGTCGTCGTGCGCGGCTCTGGGCGCGTGAAGGTGGACGGCGAGGTCGTCGAGTTACGCGAATGGGACGCGATCCGCTTCGACAAGGATGCGATGCGGAACGTGGAGGCGGGCCCCGAGGGCATCGAGTACCTCGCGTTCAGCGCCGGCGACGACGCCACGGACGCCGAGATGGCGCCCGGCTGGTGGCGCGACTGACCTGGCCCCGGACGGATACGCTCACGGCGTGGCCGATCTTCCTCTGACCGGAGGATGCCTGTGCGGCGGCGTTCGCTTCGAGGTGACGGAGCCGCTTGCCTTCGCGAGCTACTGCCACTGCACGCGCTGCCAGCGCCGCTCCGGGACAGCGGCTTCGGCGCAGGGGCGCGTCGTGCCGGGCTCCTTGCGCGTCGTCGCGGGGGAAGATCTGGTTCGCGCGTGGCAGCCCGAGGGCGGCTTCGCCAAGGAGTTCTGCTCGGTCTGCGGATCCCAGCTCTGGAGCCGGAGCCCGGAAGACCCCGAGGTGATCAGCGTCCGCCTGGGCGCCTTCGACGCCGATCCAGGCATCCGGCCCGAGTACCGCCAGTTCGTCGCCTACGCCGCGGCCTGGGAGCCCATCCCGGACGACGGCTTGCCGCGCCACGACGAGCGGCCACCGCTTGACATTTAAGTAATTACGTAAATAAGATTGCCGCCGATGCCGCGAGCACTCGCCAGCTCGGACGCGTTCCACGCGATCGCGGAGGGAAACCGCCGCGTCCTCCTGGACATCCTCCGGGAGGGCGAGCAGCCCGTCGGCGGGCTCGTCGAGACGACTGGGCTCTCGTACCCGCTCGTCTCGCAGCACCTCCGGGTGCTCGTCGAAGCCGGCGTGGTGGCGCGGCGCCCGGAAGGACGCCAGCGCATCTACCGACTTGACGCCGAGCCGCTCCGGGCCGTGCACGACTGGACGGCGGAGTACGAGCGCTTCTGGTCCGAGCGGCTCGCCGTGCTGCGAGAACGGCTCGAATCGTGATCCTCGACGTTCTGCTCGAGGAGGTGCTTCCCCATTCCGTCCAGGATGTGTGGGAGGCGATCACCGATCCCGGCGGGATCTCCGGCTGGCTCATGGCGACCAGTGACTTCGAGCCGCGGGTCGGCACCGCCTTCCGACTGAAGACCGATCGCCTGTCGGCCGACGGCTGGGTGAAGGCGGAGGTGCTGGAGCTCGAGCCGCCGAGAAGGATGGTCTGGTCGTGGTCGGTTGCCGACGGGCTCGGGCCCTCGACGGTCACGTTCGAGCTCGCGGCGGAACGGGGCGGCACACGGCTTCGGCTAACGCACGTCGGCGAGATCAGCGACGCCGCCGGCGCGGAGATCAGCGGAGGTTGGCCGAGCAGAATCGAGCTCTTGAGGAGGTCTCTTGACCGAACATGACGTCATAGCGCACGAAGACTGGATCGAGGCGCGGAAGCAGTTGATGCAGAAGGAGAAGGAGTTCACGCGCCTTCGCGACGAGCTCTCCGGCGAGCGGCGCGCGCTGCCCTGGGAGCGCGTCGAGAAGGAGTACGTCTTCGAAGGCCCCGACGGAAGGAGACGCTCGCCGATCTCTTCGACGGGCGCAGCCAGCTCATCGTCTACCACTTCATGTTCGACCCCGAAGACGAGTGGAACGAGGCCTGCAAGTCCTGCTCCTTCTGGGCCGACAACTTCAGCCCCGTGATCGTCCACCTGAACGCGCGCGACGTGAGCATGGTCGCGGTCTCGCGGGCGCAGCTCGAGAAGATCGCGCGCTACCGGGAGCGGATGGGCTGGACGTTCAAGTGGCTCTCCTCGTACGACTCCGACTTCAACTTCGACTTCGGCGTCTCGTTTCGGCCCGAGGAGGTCGAAGACCCGGTCTACAACTTCGGCACGATCGTGCCGGGCCTTTCCGACCGCGAGGGCATGAGCGTCTTCTCCAAGGACGATTCGGGCGCGATCTTCCGCACCTACTCGGCCTACGCGCGCGGGATCGACCTCTTCAACACGGCTTACAACTACCTTGACGCCGTGCCTATGGGCCGTGGTGAGGACGGCCAGTTCCCGCAGTACTGGGTGCGTCGGCACGACGAGTACTGAACGTCGCCTCGGCGGTCAGTCGAGCAGCACGAGGTCGGTCCGGGCGAGCCGTTCGGGGTCGGCGAGGATGTCCATCTCGACGATTCTCCCGCCCTTGATCGTGAGGCCCATGACGGAGTAGAGGTCGGCGCCGGGCGCGGTGACGAGCCCGGCGGCCTCGTTCACGAGCGCGGACCGCGAGAGGCGGGCAACCTGGGAGAACGCGAGCAGGCGCTCGGTCACGTTTCGGGCGCCGCGCACGAAGATCTACCGCAAGCGGAGCTCGCCGCCAGGCTCGCCTCGGATGCCGATGAATCCACGGTTTCCGGGCAAACCCCGGCCGAACCGCCGGTTCGTCCGTAAGTCGGCTTGTCGAAGTCCGGCGCCTCCGCGGATTTCGCTGCGCGGCCGCCGGACGTGCCTTCGTCGCAAGGTTGACGACGAAGAGAGCTTCGACATGTATCCCGACGTGACGCAGTTCGAGACGGTCGAGCTGTTCGCCCGGGAGGAGCGCTCGCTTCGTGAGGCTTGGGGACGACCGGCGCAGGCGACGCCCTGGTGGCGGCGACTGGTCGGTGGGACGACCCGGACCGAAAGGCATGAGCCTCGCGTGGCGGTTACGCGCTGAAGCCGGAGATCGCGTCGCCGACGAGCTTGGCGCCGATCACGAGCAGGAGCACGGACATGACCACCGCGTTGTTGCGCTCCATCCAGCCCTTGGTCCCGTCGAGGATGGGGCGCGCGCGCTCTCCCAGCACGAAGTACATCGCCACGGGGACGGCTACGCCGATTGTCCCGACGAGCACGAAGACAGCGTAGGCCACAGCCTCGTCGCCGGCCGACACGCCGAGCTGCGCGATCTCCGCGGCGGCCGCCACGGCCATCGCCAGGTTCTTCGGATTCGCTGCCGAGAGCACCACGCCCGCGCCGGCGGACTTCGCGGACGTGAAGTCGTCGACCGACTCCATCCACGTGGGCGTCTTCGGCTCCTCGCTCGCCCGGGGTCGTCCTCGCCACTGCTTTAGTGCGATGAGCAGCATGAGCAGGCCGAGCATGAGCAGCAGCACGTCGACCCAGAGAGCCGGCTCGTCCCCGCCGCTGGCGCCTGCCCGGCTCGCGATCAGGAACACCACGACGCCGACCGTCGTCAGTCCGGCCAGCCAGCCGACCAGGAACGCGGGCCCGTTGACCTCCGCCCGCGGCGTCACGAGCATGAGGATCACCGCGATGATCGGGATCGGGCTGAGCCCGACGACCACCCCCAGCGGGAGCACCTGTCCGATCGCCTCGCCCACGCACCTCCTCGATCCGGGCAGCGGCGATGCTAACAGCGGCAGATCCGTAGAAAACCCCGAACATGCATCGGCATGAAACCCCGATGTTCGGCTCCGAACTGGGTGGGACCGTAGCGCGCAACGTCCCAAGGAGAGGATCGAGATGAAGCGCGTCATCGTGGATCACTACGGGGGCCCTGAGGTGCTGAAGGTGGTCGAGGAGCCCAGTCCTCGGCCGCGCGCGGGCGAGGTCCGGGTCAGGGTGCTGGCAGCGGGGGTGTCGTTCACCGACTCCCAGCTCCGCGCCGGCACGTACATCCATGTGCCCAAGCCGCCCTTCACGCCCGGCTACGAGCTCGTCGGCATCGTCGAGGAGCTCGGCCCCGGGTGCGAGAAGCTGCAGGTGGGCGACCGGATCGGCGCCCTGACCGTGTGGGGCGCCGACGCCGAGCGCGTCCTCGTTCCCGAGCGGGAGGCGTTCGAGGTTCCCGACGACCTCGACCCGGCGGAGGTGGTGAGCCTCCTCTTCCCGTACATGACGGCCTATCAGGTGCTCCACCGCACGGCGAAGGCGAAGCCCGGGGAGTCCGTGCTCGTGCACGGGGCGGCCGGCCGGGTCGGCACCGCGCTCCTCGAGCTCGGGTCGTGGCCGGTTACCGGCTTTACGGGACGGCTTCCGCGCGCGACCGCGAGCTGGTCGAGGCGCACGGCGCGGTGGCGATCGACTACCGGAGCGAGGACTTCCTCGCCCGGATCGGGAGCTGACCGACGACGGCGTCGACGTCGTGGCCGACAGCCTCGGAGGCTGGATCTCGGTTCGCTCCTTCCGGGCGCTTCGGCGGGGCGGACGGCTCGTCGTCTTCGGCCACTACTCGACGCTCTCGCACGGACGCAAGAGCTGGCGCGGGTGGATGGAGTGGTACGCGTCGATCGCGACCGTCGCGCTCATGGGGCTGCTCTCTCCCAGTAAGAAGGTGTCGGCCTACCGGATCCAGAAGATCCACGAGCATCCCTCGGGAATCGACGGAGTCGGAGGCGGGCCGCGCTACCCGGAGTGGTTCGGCGAAGATCTGCTCGCGCTGGTCGAGCTCTTGCGCGAAGGCAAGATCCACCCGGTCGTGGCCGAGCGCCTGCCGTTCGCGGATGCGCGCCACGCGCACGAGCTCTTGGAGGAGTCTGCGTCCGTGGGAAAGATCGTGCTCGTGCCGTAGGCGGCGACTACGCGCGAACGCTGTTGCCGCCAGCGCCGAGAACGCGAGTACAGCGTGCACGCGGCGGTTCTCGCCAGCTCCGCGCCCGGGCGCGCTCCTCTCCTTCGAGTCGCTGGCGGTCTCTCGACCCCGGCGCGGCTGCTGGGTGCGCTGCGGATCGTCACGTCCGCTGTCAGTCTCGGCTCGACGGACACGCTGATCCAGCATCTCGCCGGCCTCACGCACATGCTCGTCGACGCGGAGACGCGTCGTGAGTACGGGATCACGGATGGGCTGCTGCGAACTCGGTCGGTCTCGAAGACGTCGAGGACCTCTGGGGCGATCTCGCGCAGGCTCTGGAGATTGCAGTCCCGCCTGAACCCGGGTTAACTGTCGAAAGCGCGGCGTAATTCTACGGGTTTCAGGCGCTTTGACGGCCGCCCGCGCCGCGAACCCGGATGTCCCGAACTAGAGCGGGGCCCTCCCGCCGAGGTTCTGGAAGAGGCCGAGCGAGATCTCCGGGAGCTTCAGCCCCCACATGCCGACGCGGCGGTATTTGCATGGCAACCCGGAGGCGCTATAGTGAACCCAATGGTTCAGTATCCTACGACCGTCGACCGCGCCTTTGCAGCCCTCGCCGACCCGACCCGTCGTGCCGTCCTCGAACGGCTCGGCGCCGGCAGCGCGACGATCAGTGAGCTCGCCGAGCCCTTCGGCATGTCGCTGACCGGAATGAAGAAGCACGTCCGGCTGCTGGAGGAGGCGGAGCTCGTCACGACGGAGAAGCTCGGCCGTGTCCGCAGGTGCATGCTCGTGCCCTACGCCTTCGAGGGCATCAGCACGTGGCTGCAGCGGCTCGACCGCTTCGCGCAGGTCGTCGAACGAACGAAAGGAGAACGATGAACTCCACCACCGTCACCACCCCGAACGAGCTCGAGATCCGGGTCGAGCGGGTCTTCGATGCGCCGCGCGCGCACGTCTTCTCCGTCTGGACGGATCCGCAGCTGATCCCCGAATGGTGGGGCGACGGCACGGTCGTCGAGGAGATGGACGTCCGCCCGGGCGGCACGTACCGCTTCCGCACGGCATTTGGCGTCGTCGAGGGCGTGTTCCGCGAGGTCGAGCCACCCGAGCGCCTCGTGCAGACGTTTCAGAACCACCTGCAGACGCTCGAGTTCGAGGATCTCGGCGAGCAGACGAAGCTGACGCAGACGATGCTCTTCGCGACAACCGAGGAGCGCGACACGACGATGCAGTACGGCGTCGAGGAGGGCGCGAAGAGCGGCTTCTCCCGGGTCGACGCACTCCTCCAGCGGCTGCTCACCGAGGCACGACCATGAAGCGTTCAGCCTCCAGTGAAGCGAAGTCGGCCTCCGAGCTGATCAGCGAGCGGATCACGGGGCTGGGCGACTGGCGCGGGAGGACCCTTTCGAGAGTGCGGGAGCTCATCAAGGAAGCTGACCCGGAAATAGTCGAGGAGTGGAAATGGGCGAAGTCCACGTCTCCCGGGACGCCCGTCTGGTCTCACAACGGCATCGTCTGCACGGGTGAGACCTACAAGAACGTCGTAAAGCTCACCTTCGCCAAAGGGGCTTCTCTGGACGACCCGTCACGTTTGTTCAACTCGAGCCTCGACGGGAACGTCAGGCGTGCCATCGATATTCGTGAAGGGGACGAGATAAACGAACCTGCCCTCAAGCAGCTCATCCGCGCAGCTACAGCGCTAAACGTCAAGAGCAAGTCGTCTGCATAGGATGCTGCCCTGGCGGCCGCTTGGTCGGGGGCAAGCAGTGGACCCGATGGCTCACCCCACGCCGTCGTGTTGCGGGACGCCAAGATATTGGCTCTGACCTCTGAGGGTCTTTCCGCAAACGCAATCAGGGTGCCCCACGATTGCGGGTCGACACCGAGGTGGAAGAGTTGTCGGAGAAACAGCCATCGACGAGCTACTGAAGGGAGGCATTATGTGGTGGGCAATCGGATTTGGCGGGCTCTTCTACCTGATCCTGGCGTTCACGCTTGGGTACATGACCATTAGGAACGGCCATGGGTGGATGTTCTTCATCGGGATCTTCCTCCCGATTCTCTGGATCTTCGGCGCCTTCATGTCACCGCCGGAGAGGGTCGCGCCTGTCTAGGCGGGCCCGGACACCGGTTCGGCGTAGAGAACGTTGGCCTGCGCCGGCGGTGTGCAAGAGACGAAGAGGGCCGCGTTTCCACGGCCCTCTCTTCGCGTCAGCGCCGCTGTCCCCCCTCCGCGGCCCTTGTCGCCGCGCGGACGCGCCTTGCCGATCAGGCTGTCGAGGTGTCCGCCGCCGCAGCCTGGAGAGCTTCGTCGCTGAGCTCGTGGGCCTCGGGCGTGCCGCCGAGCTGGGTGAGTTGCTCGGAGACCGCGGGTGCGGTTTCGAAGTCGGCCAGCACACCGACTGCTGCCTTGCCCGCGGTCAGCTCACCGCTGAGGCGTGCCTTGTCGGCATCGGTCAGCCCCAAGCTCTTGTGGTGGAGTGCCCCAGCCGCCGCGCCGCCGAGAACACCGACCCCCAGGGCCGCCGGGCCGAGGAGAACGAGGACGCCACCGACCGCGGCGCCCTTGCCGGTGCTTCGTGCGCCCACCTTGTCCTGCTTGAGCTTGCCCTCGGAATCGAGCACCAGGATCCCGACGGCGTCGCCCTTGGTGATCCCCGAGTCCTTGAGCGCCACTGCGGCGTTGTCGGCGGCGAATTCATCTGGGAAGACGCCGAGTACGAGTTGTCGATCAGCCATCGGTGGGTCCCTTCTGTTTACGTGCAGGCACGTCTGGTACCGGTCTGAAGCATTCAGGGATCCGGCCTGACGCACATCATCCGTATCGGGTGATGTCACGTGCACCGAAGGAATGGCGAAATCCCGAATCTTGAGAGACGCTTACGAATGTCCCTGGGAAAGGACAGTCTTGAGCTCCCGCGACACGGAGCGTTCTCTGCGGCCCTCGCGTACCGTGGTAGTGCTAAATCGCTCAGATCTGCTCCGGCCGTCGGCGGATCCAGGTCGACTGCACGCAGAAGGCTCCGAGGAGCGACTCTGCATGTCGCTTTCGGTCGGCGCGCTGCGAGGGAGCCCCACACTTTGGTGGAAAGCTCAGCCCGCTAGCGCGCCCTGGTCCGGCGCAGCTCGACCGGTAGCTTGAAGAAGACGCCCTCGGAGCACGAGGTTAGGGGAGCGATGTCAACCACGCCGCGGGCGCGAAACCAGTCGCAGACGCGCACCACGAGCTTCTCCGGCACTGAGGCCCCGGACGTGATGCCGACCGTCTCGCAGCCGTCGAGCCAGCGCTCGTCGATTTCGCTTTCGTCGTCGATCAGGTAACCCGGGACACGGGCGGCGCGCGCTGTCTCAGCCAGGCGGTTCGAATTCGAGCTGTCGCGGGAGCCGATCACGAGCAGCACATCGATCTCGCCTAGCATTCTTGGACTGCGCGCTGGCGGTTCGTCGTCGCGTAGCAGATGTCGTCCTTGCGGGGGCCGACGATCGCCGGGAAGCGGTCGCGCAGGACCGAGATGATCTCCGCGGTCTCGTGGACAGAGAGGGTCGTCTGGGTCACGTACGCGATGCGCTCCGCGCCAGGAAACTCGACCGCGTGCGCCTGCTCGAGCGTCTCGACGAGCACGATCGCCTCGGGAGCCTCCGCCATCGTCCCAATGACCTCGTCGTGGCCGGCATGCCCAACGAGGATTATGCGGTAGCCCGCGTCCGCAAAGCGCCGCGCTTCCGCGTGCACCTTCTGCACGAGCGGACACGTTGCATCGATCGTCGTCAGATCGCGTGCGGCTGCGTTGCGGTAGACCTCGGGTGCGACGCCGTGCGCGGCGAGCACGAGCGTTTCCCCTCGGGAACATCCTCCTCCGACTCAACGAAGATCGCCCCACGCGCCTCAAGGTCTCGGACGACATGCCCATTGTGGACGATGTGCTTGCGCACATAGACCGGTGGCCCATAGATTCTGAGCGCGCGGCCGACTGTCTCGACGGCCCGCTCGACCCCTGCGCAATAGCCTCGGGGTGAGGCGATGATCACGCGCTTCACCGACAATGGGCCAGCAAGTATCAGTCCAGATGAGGGTGGCACCGAATTCTGCAAGGGAACCAGCAAGCGCCGGCCCCGGCATCATCCGGACGGGATGATGCTCTCGCCGGCGCTCGCTGATTCTCTTCGCAGATGCCGATGTCCGAAATAGCTGGCGGCGAGTCGCGTGAGTGCTTGCGTTCGCGAATTGAGAGTCATTGGGCCGAAGTAGGCGGACTCCGCGCATCCACGCGCGGACGGGTGGGGAAGGAGCGCCTGTCGTGCTCGTGCACGGGTATGGCGTCTCGAGTAGCTACATGCTCCCGCTTGCGCAGTCGCTCGCCTCGCGGTTTTGGGTGTTCGCGCCGGACATGCCTGGATACGGTCGCAGTCAGCAACCGCGCGTCCCGCTTGGCATCGCGGACCTCGCCGCCGCGCTTGCCGACTGGTTGGACGCGGTCGGGCTCGACTGTCCAGCCTTCATTGCGAACTCAATGGGCTGTCAGGTCGTCACCGAGCTCGCCGTGCGCCGGCCGGAGCGAGTGGGACCGATGGTGCTCGTCGGTCCGACGGTCGATCCGCGGCGGCGGGCGGCACGCCACCAGCTGGTCGGGGGGCTGCGAGATTCCGCGCGGGAACCACGGTCGCTCCTTGCGTTGGCGGCACGCGACGATGCTGTCCTCGGCGTCCGCGCGCTCCTAGCCACGGCTCGGTCGGCGCTCGCCGACCGAATCGAACAGCGACTGCCGCTGATCGAGCAGCCGACGGTGGTCCTGCGCGGACAATACGACGGGTTCGTAGACCAGAAATGGGCCGAGCAGGCAGTGAGCCTGTTACCGGACGGTCGGCTCGTGGTCGTTCCCCAGGAACCGCACGCGGTGCATTACACCCAGCCAGATCTCGTCGCAAGGGTCGTTCGAGAGCTGCTCGTCGGGGAGGGCCGGGCAGACATGCAGCCAACCCACCTGGGCTTTCTGCATCGGCAAGTCCGCGAGAGCGGTAGCGACGCCGAGAGGCGCGCAGGACCGCGGCCAACCCTCGGCAATTGGCGTCGGCACGAGCCGGGCCCAGACCTCGTCCCCAGCCGCATCCGGAGAGTACGACTCTCCCACGCCTCGCGGTAAGCACTGACCCGAGCGAAGTCGAGCTTCGCAGCGGGGAAGGATCCCAACGGCGCCAGGCCGTGAGGGGTCGAAATTGAGAGACCACGGAAGGAGAGATGAAATGACTCAGTACGAAACGCCAAGTCGTCAGCCCCGTAGCGAGGCTGTCGGAGGCTACGTGTTCGCGGGCGTGATCTTGATCGTGGTCGGCATCTTCCACGCGATCGAGGGTCTCGTGGCGATCTTCGACAACGGGTTCTATGTGGTGTCGGCGAATTACACCTTCAATCTCGACACGACCGCCTTCGGCTGGATCCAGCTCATCGCCGGTCTCATCGTCGCCGCCGCCGGGTTTGCCCTGTTCTCCGCTGCGACCTGGGCGCGCGTCGTCGGCGTCACCTTCGCGACGCTGAGCGCGATCGCCAACTTCTTCTTCATTCCCTACTACCCCTTCTGGGCGATACTCATCATCGCGCTCGACATCTGGGTCATTTGGGCGATAACTCGAAACGTGGAGAAGTTGGAAGATCTCTAAGACTCGCCCGCCTAGGCCGGGAGAGGATCCTCCGGGTGCGCATCCTCCGCGACCGATTCCCCGGCTGAAAGGGGATCATCCTGGTCGTAGACGACGACCGTGTCGGCGAGGAAGTCCTGCAAGGCGGCCGCCGGTTGTCGACCAGCGCCGGCAGGAAGCCCGTGAACAGGAGAAGGATTGCCAGGGCGAGCCCGACCAGGCGCAGCAGGGAGCGTCCGAGACCGGGTGCGGAGCCGGAAGCGTCGACGACGCGCAGGTGCATCAGCCGCATCCCTGGCGTCTGCCCGCCGTCGACCAGAACCCGGCGAAGTAGACCACCTTCACGAGCAGCCCCGCGACGGCGATGAGCGTCCCGACGAGCCAAGCCGGCCGCGGATTCCACACGAGCGATGCGACGAGCCCGACCACGGCGGTACCGGTCAGGAAGATCATCGCCACGAGCGCAGCGTCGACGGCGAGCGCCAACCCCCGGGTCGCAATGCCCCCGTAGGGGACCGGCAGCGCCCCACTCGGCGCGACTTGCGGCCGCGGCGGCCGTCGGAACCAGCGGCGGGGCGCGCGCTCGGCAGCATCGTCGAGTCGGAACAAGCGGCGGCGCAGGCCGGCCGCCATTTCTTCGGCAAGCGACATCGACTGACCCTTGAGCGCCGCGCGAACCTCGTTGCTCGAGAGGACGCTGCGTGAGCGCATGCCGGAACGCTTCGCTGCGCACCATTCGGTCAGTGAGGTCGCAGGGTCAGCCGGCTCTCCAACGCCTCGGCCAGAAGCCGCTCGAGGGCAGGGCTCGCCAGAACCTGCTCGACAAGCCGCTCCGTTCGCTCGGTTTCGCGTGCCGACACTGCCTCCCCATCGAGCTCGACGCTCGAGAGCGCCTCGGCCACGACCCGCTCGACGACCCGATGCTCAATGAGCGACCGCGCGACCGCTTCCGGCAGAGCGCCCGCGAGGACACCGTCGACGACCTGCTCCGCCTCGGGGGCCGCGAGCACCTCCCCGGCCACAGTCTCGAGCCGCCGGCGCGCGTCGACCTCGGCGCTTCGCCCGGTCTGAGCGAGACCCTCGGCGCCACGTCGAAACGGTCCGGCGAGTGGTGAGCGTGCAACCACCCGCGCAGGGAAAAGCACCAGCCGGCTCGTCGTCGCCCCGATCCGGCCCGTCGTCACGACCAAACCGATGACGACGTTTCGTCCGTTTGTCCGCGCTCCACGCAGCACTCTTGTTGTTGGTCGGCTAAGACGCAGCCTGAAGAGCTTCGTCGCTGAGCTCGTGGGCCTCGGGCGTACCGCCGAGCTGGGTGAGTTGCTCGGAGACCGCGGGTGCGTTTTCGAAGTCGGCCAGCACACCGACTGCTGCCTTGCCCGCGGTCAGCTCACCGCTGAGGCGTGCCTTGTCGGCATCGGTCAGCCCCAAGCTCTTGTGGTGGAGTGCCCCAGCCGCCGCGCCGCCGAGAACACCGACCCCCAGGGCCGCCGGGCCGAGGAGAACGAGGACGCCACCGACCGCGGCGCCCTTGCCGGTGCTTCGTGCGCCCACCTTGTCCTGCTTGAGCTTGCCCTCGGAATCGAGCACCAGGATCCCGACGGCGTCGCCCTTGGTGATCCCAGTCCTTCAGCGCCACTGCGGCGTTGTCGGCGGCGAATTCATCTGGGAAGACGCCGAGTACGAGTTGTCGATCAGCCATCGGTGGGTCCTTTTTGTTTACGTGCAGGCACGTCTGGTACCGGTCTGAAGCATTCAGGGATCCGGCCTGACGCACATCATCCGCATCGGGTGATATCAGCGTGCACCGATTCTTGAACTGGCTCGTCCTCGTCGCGCGCGTCGTTGTCATCGGGACTGCGTCGTTGCTCCTGGTCACCGGCGTCGGGTGCAGCACGAGCGGCACACTGGGCTCTCCTTGATCTCAAACTCGCGCTCTCGCGACAATTGCAGGGTGAGGTCGCAGCGCTCTCGCGGAACATCGCTCGGACGACCGTTGGCTTAGGGCCCATGGCCTCGGGCGCGCTCCCCCGGTTGACGTACTGGATATTCCTCGCCAGAGGGTGCTTCGCCCTCGTTCTCGGCGTGACACTCCTGGCGTCGGGCTCTGGCCTATCCCGGCTCGGCAACTTCCTGGCCGTGTACTGGATCGTCGGTGCGGTGCTGACGCTTCGCTGGGCCGTCGGCAATCGTGCGCCGACGGGTCGCCGGCTCGGAGCTATCGCCGGCCTGATCGGAATCGTCGCTGGGATCCTCGTGCTCCTGCGTGCGCCGCTCGACGGGTTGGTCGGGCAAGGGTATCTCCTCGATCTTCTAGGGCTGTGCGCGATCGCAACGGGCCTGCTGCGTCTTGCCGGTGGCTTTCGCGACGACCAACTTCGAGCGAGAACCCCCGGGGCCGCTACCGTTTCGTCGTCGGCACGCTCGACCTCGGCCTCGGAGTGGCGCTGATCGCGGTGTCCGAGGAGACGGTGTCGGTGTCCACCGTTCGGCTCGCGCTTGGCGTTTGGGGTCTCTTGACGGGACATCTCCTCCTTCTCGATGCGATCGGGCTACGACGGCTCGACCGCTCCGGGGGGATGAGCGCGTGATCGCCTGGGTTGAGCTCGAGGTCGCCCTGGTCGGCCCGGCACTGAACGGTCGCGCTTCGTAACGCGAGCCGCCTGCGCTTCACCACGCGTGCTCCAGCGCGACATCGGGCGCTCACCGACGCGCTCGCGCCGATCGACGCTTGGGGCCGCATCGCTCGCGACCGCGGAGCTGCGCCTGCTGCCGCTCCTCACGTACAGGAGCCGTGTAACCGGGGCTAGCCGCACAAGCCCGCCCGGCTCAGCACGGTCGGATCATCGACGGAGCTGGATGATGCCCGCGAGGCACCTCAGCTCTACGGTTGACCTCGCATGCTGAGGACGCGTGGGATTCAGCGAGGGCGGACGACATGAGCAAGCCGAAGCTCAGTTCTCTCTGAAAGAGAGGTCGTTTAGAGAAGGACAGGACGGTCAGAGACGCGTACCTCTTCGGCTACCCGCTCGTCACGATAGAAGCCACGGCTCGGTCGCGACGACCGATGAGGTGCGCGACGGCACCTACGAAGTTCCACCGATCCGGAACATCCAATGAATCGACACAAGGAGGAGTTCAGATGAAGCTTCACGCCAAGCTGCCGCAGGATGATGCCGGGCGCGGCTCATGCGCTTCGAGGGCGTCCGCGGCCAGCGCTACACGGAGATCTTTCTCATCGGGGGCAACGTCATGCACCTGGTCGGTGGGGTCTACAACACGATCGGGCTGAACGAGTCCAACGGAACAGGGGATTCGTGCCCTCAGGAGGTGCTGGACAAGGTCGATGTCGAGGCCTTGAAGAAGGAGTACGACGCGATCAGCGCGTTCAAGAACGGTCCTCGGCTGTGGACTCTGGACTGGGTCGAGGTAATGGCCGGAGCGGAGCGCGACTTCAACGGCCTGAAGGCGCGTTGGGTCACCTGGCTCGACGTGCCCAAGGAGATGCGAAAGCACGAGAGCGTCGCCTACAAGTCGATCAGCGTCAAGCGCGACACGCAGTTCGGCATCGACGCCGGCTCGCCCGTCTTCCTGCTCGACGACCCGGATGGAAACTCCTGGTGCATGAAGTCGGCCAGTCTGATCGTGGATCCGAACCAGACCTACGAGAGCCTCAAAGACCTCGGCGCCCGCCTGAAGCCGCCACCGGGCTGGAGGTTCCGGACCACGGTGCTCGAGCGCGACCTCGTGCTTACGCCGGACGACGGGAACGCCCTGATCACCCAGGACGAGTTGGGAAACACCTACGACCGGGTCGGAGGCGCATTCAGTACCTACAAGCCCTAAGACTTCCTCAGGCCGATGACAGATAAGGTGCTTGGCCGACACGCGCCGAGTCGACCCAGCGCCACCGTCGGACATCACTATGGGAGGCACCCTTGCAGAACTTCGTCAGGCAATACGGGATGCGGGAGGTGCGACTCCACCCGCGCGGTGCACTGCGGGTGGCCCATTTCGCAAGCTCGCTCGAAGAGGTGGTGCGGCTTCGTGCGGCGAGGGCTCGTGAACAGGTGGCCCAGATCGCGCAGCCGGCGCGGCGCGCAGTCACTGATCGCAGAGTGCGCCGCGAAACCCGGCGGGCAAAGGCGCACGCATTCTGTGCGTCACATCGCGCCCGGCGGATCGGCATCGCCAAGGCCCTCACCGACAAGCGCGTCACCCGCAACCTCCGCAAGTCAGCCAGCCACGCCGCCCGCGCCGCGAGGTTTGCGATCCATCCGAGGCCGAGTCACCGCGTGAGGAATACGACGCTGGCCGTGGTCGGAACCAGCGCCGCCGCAGCAGCTGCCTACGGCGGTTGGAAGCGATACGCATCTTGTCGCCTCGCCGACGATGGACATTCCGTCTGGGGCAACCGCGGCAGACACAGAAGAAGGTGCCGGCACCGCTAGTGAGACGAACACAACACCTCGAGAAGCCTAGGCGCGACCCACTTTCAGAGCAGGAGGCTCGTGCGGACGTCAGGTGCGGGAGATCTACGCCGCCCGCGACCAGCGGACAAGATCTCAGCGGCCATCCTTACGCAGGCGTCCCGGCTTCCTGAACACGTCAGAGTCCTCTGTTCGGACCCGTTCGGATGCAAGTGCCACAGACCACGCTCGACGGGAGCGTCCGGACCAAGCTCCCACCCGAAGCTCTGGCTCTCATCGATCTTGAGCCGGTGCCGGCCCCTCTCGGCCCCTACCCCCAGCCCGTGTCGCTGACGACGCGCACGCGGTCTTCGTCTTCGGCGTGGCGGGCATCGCTGGAAAAGACGGGTAGCCGCGCGGGGCTCGAAAAGCCCTGCAAATCGGACAAAGTGTCCGCCCGTTGCCGCTCGTGCTCAGTCTGACGTACCCGTCTCGTACCCGCGGAGCGTTGCCTGTTCTTAAAACACCCAACGGTGAGTGGATTGCGCGTGGGGTGCACAAGATCGTGTTCTCGCGCAGAAGGCTGCAGCTCCCGAGGTGGTCGGCATGCGCGCGCATCGCGCTCGCCCGATCACGATCGAAAGCACAGCCGGAAACGGCACACCGCTCAACGCGGCTCTTCCCACTCGCCAAACAGCCTCGCCCGAAGCCGCGGCGGCCAAGCGGCTACGGCGGGATGCGTGAAGCCCGGGTCGACCTCAGGCGCGGAGTATCCTTACCGCCGCGAGCCTCATGTGTGCCCACAGCCACGGCTCGCCTTGCAGCCGCGGCACTAGAGCCGCCGGAACTGGTGGTGGCTCCACCGCGCGGTCGCAGCGCTAGCTTCCTTCTCCTTGCTTGCGTTCACCTCGCTCGGTGTCCTTCACCAGCGTCTCCTGACGCAATTCCTCGGCAGCCGTCGTTTCCGCAGTGGTCAACGGACCGGTCGGCGGTCGTCGCCGGACGCGGAGGCGCTCGAAGAAGCCACGCAAGCGCATGTGCGCAAGGCGTACCGGCCTACGTACGCTTCGACGGGCGGATCGCGGTGATAGACCAGTGAGCGTCGAGCAGGCTCGAGCCGACCGGGTTGGGCGGCCCGGCATTCCTGCGGCGACCAGCCCCGTCGAGCTCGAGTTGTCAGCGGCTGCCGCACTTGCACCCGCGGAGGTGCTCGGCCGGCTGGGCGCGGACGGGGCGGGCCTTTCGAGCGTCGAGGTCGCCAGGCGGCTTGCGGTCTACGGGCCGAATGTGCTGCGCGCGCACGGAGTGAGCCGGTGGCGGTGCTCGTGCGTCAGCTGCGCAGCTATCTGTTGTTGTTGCTGGTGGGGGCGGCGGTCGTGTCGGCGGTCGTCGGCGATGGACGGAGGCGCTGATCATCAGCGTCATCATCGCGCTGAGCGTCGGCTTGAGCTTCCTCAACGAGTACCGGTCGGAGAAGGCGGTGGAGGCGCTCCACGCGCAGATCCGCCATCTCGTGATCGTCGATCGCGACGGGCGTCGACCGAGGTCGAGGTCAGCGAGCTCGTCCCCGGCGACGTGGTTCATCTGCGCGTCGGTGACGTGGTGCCGGCCGACCTGCGCCTGCTGGAGTCGCGCGAGCTGGAGTGCGACGAGTCGGTGTTGACCGGGGAGTCGCAGGCGGCCGCCAAGACGTCCGAGGCGCAGCCACCCGGAGACTCGCCGCTCGATCTGCCCTCGTGCGCGTTCATGGGGACGGTGGTTCGCGGCGGCGACGGGCGGGGGCTGGTCGTGCGACCGGCGTCGGCACCGCGTTCGGCGCGATTGCGCTGCGGCTGGGGGAGCGGCACGAGCAGACGGCGTTCCAGCGCGGGCTGCAGGATTCTCGCGGATGCTGGTGATCATCACCGGCGTCCTGGCCGGCTCCATCTTCCTCATCAACGTGGCCCTCGGCCGCTCGATTCTGGAGTCGGCGCTGTTTGCCCTCGCCATCGCGGTCGGGCTGACGCCGCAGCTGCTGCCCGCGATCGTCACCGTCAGCCTCGCCACCGGCGCCCGCCGGCTTGCGCAGCGGCAGGTGATCGTCAAGCGGCTCGTCTGCATCGAGGACCTCGGCAACGTCGAGGTCCTGTTCACCGACAAGACGGGCACGCTGACCGAAGGGCCACATCTCCTTCCTGCAGCCGCTCGAGTGCACGGGCGCGGCCGGACGACCACGTGCTCGCGCTGGGTGTCGCGTGCAGCGACAAGGCGGGGAACGAGCTCGATCGTGCGCTCTGCGCGGCAGCGGAGGCCGCGCGAAGCGAGGGAGCCACGTGGCGGGTGCTCGACCGCCTACCGTTCGACCACGATCGCCAGCTCGCATCCGTCCTGGCCGAGTCGCCGGCGCGGGCGGCTGCTGGTCGCAAAGGGCGCCCCCGAAGCGATGATCGCCCGCTGCGCCGACGGTGCCGCCGCCGCGACGGCCGAGCTGGAAGGGCTGTTTGCCGCGGGCACGCGTGTCGTGGCGGTCGCCAGCCGCGCCGTCACGCTCGAGCAGCTCAGTCACGACGGACGAGCAGCAGCTTGCGCTCGCGGCTTCCTCTGCTTCTCCGACCCGGCCAAAGCCGAGGTCGGGCAGTCGCTCAAGCGGCTCGCGCGGCTCGGCGTCGATCGTCAAGATCATCACCGGAGACAACGGCCAGGTCGCCGCGCGAGTCTGCCGGCAGCTGGGGCTGGAGCCGGGCCAGGTCATCACCGGCTCCGAGCTGGCGGCGATGGACGACGACGAGCTGCGCGAAGCGCTGCCGGAGACGACGATCTTCGCCCGCGTCACCCCGGAGCAGAAGTCGCGCATCATCCTCGCTCAGCGCAGCGCTCCGCGAGGACGTCGGCTTCCTCGGCGACGGCGTCAACGACGCCCTCGCGCTGCACGCCGCCGACGTCGGCATCTCCGTCGAATCGGCAGCCGACGTCGCCAAGGACGCCGCCGACGTCGTGCTGCTCGACGAAAAACCTCGGCATCCTCGCCGACGGCGTCGTCGAGGGCCGGAGGATCTTCGCCAACACGATCAAGTACGTCCTGATGGGCACCTCGTCGAACTTCGGCAACATGTTCTCCGCCGCCGGCGCCTCGCTGTTCCTGAGCTTCCTGCCGATGCTTCCGACCCAGATCCTGCTCAACAACCTGCTGTACGACGTCAGCGAGATGACCATCCCGACCGACAACGTCGACGTCGAGCTGGTCGCCCGTCCGTCGCAGTGGGACATCGGCCTGATCCGGCGGTTCATGACCTTCTTCGGCCCGATCTCGAGCCTCTATGACTTCATCACCTTCGCCGTCATGCTCCAGGTCTTCCACGCGGGCCCGTCGCTCTTTCAGTCCGGCTGGTTCGTCGAATCACTGATCACCCAGACACTCGTCATCTTCGTCATCCGCACCCGCCGCGTCCCGTTCTTCAAGAGCCACCCGAGCCGGCCGCTGCTGGTTACGACGCTCGCCTGCGCCGCGGCCGGCGTCGCGATCCCGTACATCCCCGCGGTGGCTCGCCTCTTCGGGTTCCGCGCTCTGCCGCTGTCGTTCCTCGCCGTGCTGGCCGTCATGGTCGCCACGTACCTCGCGCTGGCCCAGCTCGGCGCCGCGTTCTTCTTCATGCCCCGGGGGGGGCGCTCGCTCGCTCGCAGGCTCAGCCGCCGCGAGCGCCGCATCGCGCGCCGCGCCGCCCGCTGGATCCTCTGGTGACCCTCAGCCGCACCGCCGACAGCGCCCACCCCTCAGGGCTGAAGCGGGGCGCGATCTCAAGGACACCGCGTCCAGGTCGGGGCCAGCGATGTGCCTGTACGCCAGGCGACGGCGACCCCGACGACGACGGCGCCGGACAAGACGCGACCGAGATGGCGGCAGCGAGCCCCTCCGACCCTCCGACACCCGGGGCGATCAAGCGCCTTCGGCCGCCTCGAGCTGAGGAGGGTCTCGTCGGAAGCCGTTCGTGGCCTCGCCACGTGCGGGTGGCGAGAGCGCGTCGCTAGACGATCTCAGCCGAGGGCCGGGGGGCGGCGCAAGGTGGCCATGGAAGAGGCGCGATCTGACGACGGCGTTCTGCCGTGCTGTTGCGCGAGCAGCACCATGGTCGCCGGCGAGGAGCTCGAGGATGCCCGGGCCGAGTAGGCCACCGCGTCTTCCACCGGAAGACACTCAAGCGATTTGGCCCACCGGCAA
>CAVUAR010000008.1:0-375060 GCA_963739525.1 uncultured Actinomycetes bacterium
GGGAGGGAGCGAGTGTTGTCCTCGCAGACGTGCTGCGCAAGGAAGAAGGGCAGTCGCCAAGCCAAGCTGTTTTGAGAGATGGGGGCCGCAATGTCGTTTTCGCGGCCCTCGACGTCACGAGTAGCACCGACTGGGAGTCTGGGGTGAGCACTCGCCGAGTCCGAATTCGGCCGACTCGACATCCTCGTCAACAACGCCGGCATCGTCGCCTTCTCGAGCGCCGCTGACACATCCGACGAGGAATGGCAGCGCGTCCTAGCCGTCAATCAGACGGGCATGTTCTACGGGATGCGGGCGGCAATCCCGGCCCTGCGCCGGGCGGGGGGCGGGTCGATCATCAACATTTCTTCCACCTTGGCCGTTGGCGCCATTCGCGGATACTTCGCTTACCAGGCTTCGAAGGCGGCGATCGTCATGATGACCCGCGCGGCGGCCATTGAATACGCCGAGGCGCGATACGGGTCAACTCGATTCTCCCGGGCCTCATCGAGACCGAGATGACGAAGGACGAACCTGAAGACGCGGTGGAAGGCCACATCGCCCTGACACCCCTGCGCCGGAGCGGCACTCCACTCGAGATCGCTCGGCGCTCTTACCTGGCCTCAGACGAGTCATCGTTCGTTACAGGTACTGAACTGGTCATCAACGGCGGCTATCTCTCGCAGTAGCCGTTTCTCACTCTCGCGCTGCTCAGTATCCGCAGATCACTTGGCCGCCGTTGATGGCGATCGTCTGTCCGGTGAGGTACGAGGACTGATCCGAGGCCAGGAAGGCGACGAGATCTGAGATCTCCTGGGCCTCCGCCCAACGACCGAGGGGGATCGTCTTACTGTCCTTGGCGATGTCTTCGTCCGTATAGTCGGCGGCCATGCGGGTCGGCGCACTTCCGGGGAAATGGTGTTGTACAACTCCCTGCGGGCCGAACTCGGCCGCCAGGTTACTGCCAAAGGCCATCAGCGCCCCTTCGCGGCCGCGTAGGCGTCGGAATGGTCGTCACCGCGCTGACCCCACATCGAGCCGACGATGATCACGCGGCCGGCCGGACTCTTCACGAGCCAGGGCATCGCGGCACGGGTGACGTGAGACAGCCGTCGACGTGGACTGCGAAGGCGCGGTGCCAGTCGTCGTCGTCCGTTTCGAGAAGGCCAGTCGCCGAGTGGATCGTCCCTGCATTGCTCACGACGATGTCGATTTCGCCCACTGGTCGGCGATGGCCGTAACGGTCCTCTCGACCGCGGCTCGGCCGGCGACATCGACGATATGGGCCACGGCTGCGCCGCCGCATGGTTGATCTCCTTCGCCGCTGCCTCACCGGCCTGGGCCCTCGATCTCGAGCACGGCGACCTTCGCGCCGTTTCGGGCAAGCTCGGCCGAGTGCGACTTCCCCATCCCGTGGCCAGCGCCAGCGACGATGGCTACGCGCTCAGAGACACCCGTACCGGTCGTCTCATCGCTGTTCCCCCCTGACGGGGAAAAGAAGCGGAAGTCCTGCTCGACTTGGGCGATGAGGAGCTTGAATATCCGCTCGCGTGAGACACGCTGCGGCTGAAGGAGTGCATGAACGCGAAGACCTTCGATCTGAGCAGTCAGGCGATCGACGACGTCCTCGATCGAGTCACGCGGGAGAAGTCGCCCGCGCGACGCCCTCTGCGATGACGTCACGGAAGGGCCGACGAAAGGTGTCGTAGATCTGGCGCGTAGTCTAGCTCGGAACTTCGGATTGCGGTTACAAGGGACCAGACTCGACCCAGATCCGCCATTGCACCTCGTGCCAGCCCTCGAACTCGAAAGCGCTGAAGCGGAGCAGCGTCATGAGCTTCTGCGGCGGGTCCGCTCGGTGCGCGAAGCTGTCTCCCAGTCACGAATCCAAAGATCGTTCGAAGAAGTCGAATGAGAAACAAGGAGCTCGTCCCTGGTCTCGAAATAGTGCTCGGATGAGTCCGATCGAGTCCTCGCCGTGCGAGCAACGTCGCTCAGCCGAGTTCGGTCGGCGCCCCGCTCGCTGATCACTCGGACAGCTGCCTCGAGGATCTGCGTCCGGCGAGCGTTGGTTCGGTTCCTCGCTTCCCGCGCGAAGAAGCCGGTATCAGTCGCGGTGACCGCAGAATCGACCGCCGGATGAGCTGCCCGTGTTCCTCCCCTTCGTCGTCACGACGTCTCCGCGCAGGAGCCGACAGGCATCCAGCTCCAGAGAACCTGCACGTGAGTGCCGAGCGCGATTGGTCCACCCACGTCCGCTGGTACTACCGCCTTCAGCGGTCGTCGAGTCCAGCGACCTCGACCTGGTAGGTGAAGGCCGAGCCGCGGAAGGCCACGTCGCGAACAGTGCCTGTCAGGGCGCGCTCATCCGTCGATCGGTTGCCAGGCGAACGACTTCTGGCCGCAGGACGAGCCAGGCTGGTCCGACCGAGACCGACTCCGACGGCACCATAGGCTCACGCCGCTTCACCGTTACCGTCGCCCGCGCCCCGTTCGTCCTCACGACTTCGACGGGGATGACGTCGCCATTCCCGACAAAGAGCGCACTGAAGACCGGGGCCGGCGCGGGATAATCTGACATCGGCAGTCCCGACTTGCTCGATGCGACCATCCTTGAAGACGACGATCCGATCTGAGAGAGCAAGGGCCTCCCGCTGGTCGTGCGTACGTAAACGAACGTGGCGCCTGTGTCACGGTGCACGCGCCGGAGCTCAACTTCCATCTCCAGGCGGATCTTGAGATCGAGTGCGGCTAAAGGCTCATCAAGGAGAAGGACGCGCGGATGGTTGACAAGTCGCGGGCCAGCGCAACTCGTTGCATTCTCGCGCCAGAGAGCTCATAGCTTCGCCGAGGGCCGAAGCCCTCGAGGCGAACCAGCCGGAGCACCTCCTCGACGCGACTCGTCATCTCCGCTTTGGCCACGCCCGCGATACGCAGACCAAAGGCGACGTTCTCGAAGACGCTCAGGTGAGGAAAGAGCGTCGGTCGCTGGAAGACGAGGTTGACCGGTCGCTTGTGGGGGGGAACCCTCGTGACGTCGCGACCGCCGACGATCACCCTGCCACTCGTCGGGCGGATAAAGCCGGCGATGATGCGAAGGAGGGTCGTCTTCCCACAGCCCGACGGGCCGAGCAACGTGATCAGCTCTCCGTCTTCGATTCCGAGCGAGATGTCGTCGAGCGCAGTCACGCTTCCGTAGCGGTGCGTTACGTTCTCCAGGCGTAGGGGGTGGTCTGATCAGGCAATTTCAGAGCTCGGCGACAGCCGATCCGAGTGCGCGAGCGCGCCGCCGCTCGGCTCGAAGCGTGAGCAGAAATGCGACCACCCACAGGGTCAACGAGATAAGAAGCAACCAGGTCGAGATGACGTTGATCGAGGGATCGATGGTCCGGCGAAGGCGCGACCAAATGAAGAGCGGCAGAGTGGGGTTCGAGCCGACGACGAAGAAGGTGATGATGAACTCGTCGAACGAGAGTGCGAAGGCGAGGCACGTCGCGCCAACCAAGACTGGCCATATCTGCGGCAGGGTGACACGCCGGAAGACTTTCACCGGGCTCGCACCAAGGTCGGCAGCCGCCTCCTCGAGGGCAAGATCGAGACGGTCGAGCGCCGCCACCGCCATGAGGAGGAAGTAGGGGAAGACGTAGACCAGATGGGCCAGAACAACCGTCTTGAGCGATAGGTCGAGGTGGACGCGGGCGAAGAAGACGAGCGAGAACCAAGAAAGAGCCCCGGGAGGGTGATCGGGAGGAAGAAGAGCAGGGCGAGCGGCGCCCGCAAGCGTGACGACGTGCGGGATAGGCCGTACGCGGCGAGCGTGCCAAGAATGAGGGTCAGTCCAGCGGTGGGGAGCGCGACCCAAAGGCTGTTGAGAGCCGCAGAGCGAAAATCATCGGAGTCCCAGACGGCGCGATACCAGCGAAGTGAGAAGCCGCGAAAGGGAAACGAGAGGCCGGCGGTCTTGTGAAACGAGAACAGGACAACGACGACGAGGGGCAGGAAGAGAAAGATGAGCGCGCCGAAGGTGATCGCGGCCGTGAGCGGGCTGCGTTGGCGTGACTCCATCTAGTTCGACCACCGAATACGATCGAGACGCGTCACGCGCAGCGCCAGGGCCATGAGCGCATAACAGACGACGAAGGCCGCGAGCATGAGGAGCGACGTCGCCGCACCAAGCGGAAAGTCGCCGACGGCCTTGAATTGGGCTTGCACTTCGACGCCGAGGAGAACACCGTTCGTCCCACCGATCAGCTGGGGCGTGACGTAATCACCGGCCGACAGGACAAACACGAAGAGGAATGCGCTCGCCGCGGGGGCGGCGATCAGGGGTAACCAACCCACCGCCAGCGAAGAAAGGCGTTCGCCCCGAGATCCTGTGCCGATTCGAGGAGGGCTGGCGCGAGCGGCGCAAATCCCGCGTAGAGAACGAGCACAACGTACGGCAGGAAGATGTGCACGAGCGCGACCGTGACGGAGAACTTGTTTAGAGCAGGAAGCCAAGCGGGTGGTCGATGACCCCGAGCCGGAGAAGCCCGAATTAAGCAAGCCGCTCTGCCCCAGAATCGAGCGCCAGGCGTAGATGCGTACGAGATAGCTGGCAAAGAGGGTGGCTGTGATGAGGAAGAGAACGAGCGTCCGCCAGCGGCCGGCCGCGTAGCGAAGCCAATAGGCGATCGGGAGACCAACCGCGAGTGTCACGGACGCTGAGAGAAGGCCCACGACGAGCGAGTTCTTCGCCAGAACGTGGTTCAAGTTGGAGTTGAGAGCCTCCCGGTAGTTCTCGAGTGTCCAGGGTCGAGAAACCTGAAAGAGCGTTCCGCTCAGGAAGCTGTAGGCAGCGAACACAGCCAATGGCGTGGCGAAGAGAATCAGCATCGTCAAAGCGGCCGGCAGGCTGAGAGCCAGCGGCCCGACCGTGATCCGCCGTTCCAGGCGCGGCGCTGAGGAGAGCTTCGTGCGCGACCGCAGGCATGTGTGTGCTAGGCGGCCGCTTTCACCTCTTGCCAGGCAGACTGCACCTTGTCCAACATGACGTCGTATCAGAGGTCACCGGAGGAAGTCGGATCAGCTCCGCCTTTTGGAAGAAGCTTTCGAGGTCGCCGTATGGATAAATCGCGGCGACCTCTTTGGTCAGGAGCGGGACAGAGCCCAAGCAAACTGTGCCACCGAAGAGGTAGTTCGCCGCTTCGGCGTTCACCTTCGGATCGAGGCCTTCGTTGATCCACGCGTGCGCGGTGACGGGATTGTCCGCCGTGACTGGGATCGCGTAGGCATCGACAAAGCCAGCGCCTCTCAGGGAGCGTCCACTGATCGTCTTCTTCCCGGCGTCGGCAGCAACGCGTTCATCGCCGCCCATCCGGGGAATGCGAGCACAGCATCCCCTGACGCGAGCCGCGTTGCCATGTCGCCGTAGGCCGTCGAAATGCCGTTGCTCTGTGCGACGAGCTGCTTGGTCCAGTCCACGGCTTGGCGAAGTCAGCCTCGCTCATTTTCGAAAAGTCAACCCCGACGACGACAGACGCGGTGCCCATGACGTCGGTCGCCGCGTCGACCACGGGCACCTTGCCCTTGTATTTCGGATCGAAGAGAACGTCATAGGTCGTCGGAGCGGACGGAAACTCCGCCGAGTCGTAGGTCAGCGCCAGGGCGAGCCAGAACATCGGGACTCCTGTCCGCGTTCCATCAGGATCGACCCAGAAGTTCCCCTCGTCGGAGGCAAAGAACGGGAACAGATTCTTCAGATTGGGAATCTTGCCCGGATCGATGGGCGAGAGGATGTTGAGCTGGTCTTTGCTGTAGAGCGGCTTGTAATGCTGGCCGTAGGTGATGAGATCGATGCCGTCACCGCCACCGCTCTTGATCTTCGCCTGGATATCGTCGTGCGAGCCGATGTAGCTGGCGCGGATGTGAACGTCGTTGGCCGCCTTCCAAGCCTTCATCGTTGGGAAGTACTTGTCCGGGAGGTCGTAACCCTCCCACGAGAAGAAGTCGATCGTCCCGGCGATGCTTTCGCCCGTCTGCGTCCCCCCAGTCGTTGCCGCAGCCTCTCCACCGCCCCCTCCGCCGCAGGCCGCGAGCAGCGCCGGCCCCCCACTGAGCAACAGTGCGGCGGCACCGCCGCGCCGCACGAGCTCACGCCTTGTAAGCGCGCGGCTTTCGCTGAGTGCGAGCGGGAGTGCAAGCTCCTGCCCCCCCGGGTCCATCTCCCGCCATTTCTGCCTCCTCACCGCTTGAAAGGGTCACTTGCTGCCAACCATGTTCGCCCGCAGTGAAGACGCGAACGAGTCATCGTCCCCGTCCTTGAAGAAGTGCGGCTGGATGCGGGCGATGACCCCCGTTTCTTCGAGGACGTCTTTCGATCGCGCCACCCAGACGCGCGATGCCTCGCGGGCCTCGTCAAAGATCTGATCCTGATCGACGAGCTTCAGTTCGCCGTCGGCATAGACGATGCGACCGTCGATGATCGTGTGGGTTACGTCGCGCGACTTTCCGCGATAAGCGATGTTCTCGAAGTAGTTCGTGTTCGGCAGAAGCTGGGCGTCGCGCATATTGAGCACCACCATGTCGGCCTTCTTCCGCCTCGAGGGTCCCGATTTCATCAGCGAGGCCGAGGCACTCGGCGCCACCGACTGTCGCTCGGCGGATGAGGTCGAAGGCCGTCAACCTGAACCCATTGGCCTTGATCACGTAGTTGGCGCTGTAGAGGGCGTAGCGCAGCTCCTCGACCACGTCCATGGAGAAGCAGTCCGTTCCGAAGCCCATCTGATCCCGCTCTTCATCAGCTTGTCGATCCTGGCGTAGGACTGACACGCCATCATGATCGTCGGGGTCCAGCTCATGCCCATGCCGCTCGAGGCGGCGATCTCGATCTCCTCGTCGTCGAGCCACACCATGTGTGCGGCCTGCACACGCGGAGACAGGAAACCGATCTCCTGGAGGTAGTGGATTGACCCGCGGTACCCCTTTTCGCGCACCCGCTCGACCTCCGCCTCGCTCTGCCGACATGGATGAGCATCTTCACGTCGTAGGTTTCTGCGGCTTCCGCGCAAGCGAGCAGCATGTCGGTCGACAGAAGATCGGGCGCGTGCGGTCCAAGACGGGCACGACGAGGTGATGACCCTGCCACTGCTCGATGAATTCAACGTTCTCCCTCAGACTCGCTTCTGCCTTCTCGCGGACGTAGTCGAGCTCGAATCGCCGTTCGGCGCGGTTGTAGCGAGGGGGGCGCGTCAAGGGCGAACTCGTTGATCCTGTTGGCGACCAGCGATCGAACACCGATCGTCGCCGCCGCCTGAGCTGTCGCATGCGGGAAATACTCATCGTTGCCGAGCGTGGTCACGCCCGCCTTCACGGCATCCCAATAGCCGAGCAGACATGCGACGTAGCTCAGCTCGGAGTCGTAGGCCGCCTCCATCGGAAACCAAAGCTCGTACAGCGCCGTGATGATGTTTTCGTCGTCGCACAGGGTTCCCCAGAAGTGGGCACCGACGTGCGTGTGCGTGTCAACGAATCCAGGCATGACGACCCCATCGGGGTCTCGAATGATTTCGGCGGCATTGAACTCCTCCGCCCCGGCCTTCGTGCCGGCGTAGGCGATGCGCCCATCGTCAATTGCGACGAGCGCGTCGTAAATCACCTCATCGCTCGTCAGCGGCAAGAGGGCGCCTACCTCGAGGACAATGTCGGCTTCCCGAGCCACGGCACCGCTCCTCAAATCAATAGTACGAACTTATTGCGAACCTAACAGCCTCGCGCGCGAAGTCAAGAGCGCCCTACATCCCCACGAAGCTGTCGCCCGGCGGCTCGAGCTGACTCAGAGGCCTCAGATCTACCATTGAGCGACTTCAGGGCTGATGAAGCGATCCGAGCGCGAGCCTCGATGCAGAGCCGAACCGGCCCACGTGCGTCAAGAGCGCGTCAAAGCGACGAGTGTAAGAGTCGAGCGAGCGGCCTGTTTCAGAACGATGGCTCTCGCAAATCACGTGACCCACGACTGACCCCGCGCATCACCGGCGGCATGGCGACTCGGCTCGAGGCGTGACCCCCGACACCGCGAAGAGGGGAGGGCTGGCGAAACGCCGACACCTCCCCCCAAAAACGACGGGTTCCATGCGCGCGGGTGGCCCAGCAGGTCGGCTCGCAACATGGATAGGTATGCGCTCGACGCGAACGCCATCCGACAGGATTTCCGCTTCCAACGAGTCCCCGCACGACTCCTTCTTCGGGAGGCTCGAGCGAGACGGATCAAGCTCATCGTGCCGCAGGTCGCTCTTGACGAAGCCGTGAACTTGTTGCGCGAAGAAGTGTCTGAGCAATCTAGTGAGGTGGATCGATGCCCGGAGGAAGCTCGGCCACCTAGGAGCACTTCGCGACGGTCATATCAGACTCTCAATTTCACTGTCGACGCAGCTGTCGCGTACAGAGGAGGAGTTACGGGAGATTCTGGATTCGGCAGGCGCCGAAATCTACCGTATCCCGAAGTTAGCCATGAAGTTGTCGCACGACGGGCCATGGATAGACGAGCGTCCCTTCGATGCTGCCGGACAGGACGGCTACCGTGACACCCTCCTGTGGGAAACCCTTGTCGCGGCAGCGAACGACCAGGAGCCCATCGTTCTCGTCTCTGGCGACAACGCTGCTTCTTCGCCAAACAAGGGGCCTGGTCTCCTAACGGAACTCCAAGACGAGCTCGAGGCTCGTGGCTCCCTCGGGAGGCAGTTCAACGCATCAAACAAATCGCAGAGCTCACCTCGCAGCTGCCGTTGGTGCCGCAGCTCCAAGTGGACATTGAGCACGCGCTGGCTCACCAGCGTGGCAGGCCACATTGTTGAAGCACTCACCGAAGAGGTCGTTGCGTACGAAGAGGGCACGCCGAGGATCCCGGGGTTTCCGCTCGAAGTTGACCAGCTCTTCGTGGATTGGGTGGGAGAGCCCCCAAGACCTCGACATCACGGCCGCGCGCGAGCTCGATGATGGAACGGTTGCACTGGAGATGGCGGCTGACGTGGCGGTGAGCCTGCAGCTCTACGTCTGGAAGTACGACGCGTATTCATATGAGGGAGACGACTTCAGGATTAGCGACTATGACTACAACGAGTCCTTCGTCGAGGGTTACTTGGATCGTCGAGTTTTCGTCGAATTCGAGGCGATCTTCAATCCTTAGGGAATCGACCTTTGCCGGAGTTGATGTCCTGAACCTAGAGATTCTCGAGCCGTAGCGAAAAGGCGGCCGAGCCGGCATGCCTGGATCGAGAAGGGGCGGCCACGGAGCCCGCACTGTCAGCTAGCTGAACCTTCCACCCGCGTTATCAGCAAAGCTCTTCCCATCCGGCCAGACCGCAGACACGTCGGCGGCCCTTAGGAGTTCTTCGAGGTCTTCGCGGGGGCGCGCCGGCATAAGAACGCCGAGGGCTGGGCTCGGTGTCTGGAACCGGGCGTAGTCCATCAGCTGGCCGATCGCCATGCGCAGCTCGCCCCGGGTGCCCGATCCCTTTGCCTCGAGCAAATTGTTTCTTGTCTCGTCGAAGACATCACAGACGATCGCGCGGGCCTCGCCAGGCGGCCGAACACGGCGGAACGCTGCTAGACGACTAGACCCTTGCCCTCGAGGAATCGCGAGTAGGCGAGCACTAGGGTCTCTCTGCGCGCTTGGCCGTATACGAGTCCGTCGTTCGGAGAGGGGACCTCAACCTGCTCGACGTTCTGCTGCTCCACCGGCACGCGAATGACAACGGCCTCATTTGCCTCGCCGGAGATGATCGCGTCGAGCTCGGGGGCAGTGATCTCGTCGGGGAGGTCGAGCTCATCCCGCACGTCTGGAATGACTGGCCCGATTGGTGCCAGGCGGAAAACGATCACTTGGCGCGGTAATCCCGTTTCTGACTCGGGCGCCTCCATCCGGAAGTACGGCTGGTCTTCATCGAGAGCAAATTCCCCCAGGTACGTGACTTGGCCGCCCGCGCCTCGAAAGACGCGGATGGCTCGGCCATCAGCCCGATGGCGCATGACCGCTGCGTTCCCTGCTCGGAACTGCTGATCGCCCTACTGGCCATGCCCGGTGTAGTAGCCAACCGGTCACCAACAGCCGTCGAAATAACCATGAGGGGCGCCTACCTGGCGGTCTCAGGAAAAGCAAGATTGTTCGGGGTGGATGCCCGAAGGGGTGGTGCCTCCTGGCGACTCCGCCATAGATTTTTGTGCAGTTCCGTCCGCAGGATCTCGTCGCCCTGGTTCGAGTTGCCATTGCTCGCTCACACTCGACATGCGTCGATTATCTCGGTCTCCGACGGGTTACAAAGTGAATTTGAGTTAGGGCCCGGCGGATGAGCTTGGGCCTGACCGCGGAGCCGAAGGGTCGCTAAGGATCGGAGGGCTTCGCCTACGGTGACTCCGGCCCGCCTTGCGATTTCGCTTTCGCGCATCGGGCCGCTACGCTCGAGAAGTGCCGCGAGGATCGCGTCCTCCTTTACGGATTCGCTTGGTGGTAACCGCGCCGCGTGCTCAATCGATCGGAGTATGCCGCGAGCGTTCAGTCGTCGCCTCCTCATGCTCTACGGAGCGCGGACACCTCATCGAAGAACGACTCGGCGAACGGTAGCTCGTGGATCGGGATGCAGCGGGAATCGGTGCAAGCAAGACCGACGATTGGACGTTCGGCTCCGTTCTCGGACTTCGTCATACCCGGAATGTATTCCAGGTCGGTGGGACATAATCACACGTTCCCGATGTCGTAATCGCGCTGAATCCGGCCCGTGTCGTCCTCACGGAAGCCGCTTGACGGCATTCGCCGAACTACTGCGGTTTAACACCCCGGGCCCGCTTACGGCCGCCTAGCAGAAGATCGGGGAACTCAAGCTGGCCGAACGGCCCGTCCTTGTTGACGGAGTCCCAAAGTTTGAGCCCGAGCTTGTGCTTGCTCGCGAAGATCAACTTATAGATCGTCTAGATCGGCGCTGTTGCGGACGGCGCGATCGCGGTTGGCGATATGCGTGTATCCCAGCATGGAGCCCATGCGCTTCTTGTATAGCTCGCGGAGCGCGGGCCCCGCCGTGTGGTGTGCTGGTCGGTGGCGATGGCGCGCCACTCTTCGCGTTCGCGTCGTCGATGTCGAGTTGCCCTCGCCGGGCCAGTTCGCCGAGGTACCCGCGGAGGTTCCGCTCGATGTCCATGTCCTCGGGGAAGAGCGGCACGATGTGCATGCGCTGCTCCCGAAGCGTCAGGGTCTCGAGAGAGGTCCATGCCGATGGAGGCCGAGGGCGGGTCGATCAGGGCGATGGAGTAGCGCACGCCCGCGAACGCCGGCAGGAGCGGAGGAACGATCTTGACGGCTTCGTTCAGGTCACCCGTCAGGGTGGTCGAGCACCTCGGGCCCGGTCGGGTGCTCGGCCGCCATCTTCGCGATCTCGCTCCCCAGCGTTTCGCTCCCGAGCGCCATCGGGTAGACGACCGCGCCCGCGCCGCCGAAGAGCGTCTCGACGCGCTGGCTGAGGACGTTCGTGGCGACGGCCTCGATGTCGCAGAAGATGTAGCGGTCGTACTTGTCGTCAGCGTGGAGCGAGAGGAGGGCCGTTCCCCAGCTCAGCTCGGCCGTCTTGTCGTCCTCGTTCACGCCGAACGAGGAGAAGATGTCGATGCAGGTGCGGCGGCCCGAGAACCTCGTCTTCGTCACCCGCGCCGCGGCGTTCATATCCCCCCAGTAGAAGACCTTCTCGAAGCTGTAGCCGTGGACGGAGCGTGTGGGCAATCCGTCCGCCAAGGGCGGTGGGAGGTCGCGCGGGATACGCCCAGAAGGGCAGCCATGCGGTTCTGTGTGTCGTCGTCGACATGACACCGACGGCCCTCGGCACGCAGGGACGGCGAACCATACCGGCGAGACTCCGGACGATGCAAGACGGTAGAGCCGGCAGCGGACGTTTCCAGTCCGGCGGGGTGCGTACTATCGAACCATATGTTCGATCAATGCCGACTTGGACACAGTTCGTCTGCCCCGATAGCCTCGCCGCGCATACGAAATGGCCGCTGACAAGAGCTCGAATCGAGTGGACCGAGGCGACCTGGAATCCCGTGACGGTTGCTCCAAGGTCTGCCCGGGTTGCGCGCATTGCTACGCCGAGACGCTCAGTCTGCGATGGTCGCTGGACGCGAAGCTCCATGGACAACCGCTAACGCGGATGCCAGGGCGTCGTCCTGCGTCGGCCCGAGCGGCTCGGGTACGCCGCTCCGCTGGCGCCGCCCTCGCATGATCTTCGTGAACTCGATGAGCGACCTCTTCCACGAGCTCATCCCGCGTCGACATTCATCGCGCGACGGTCTTCGCTGTGATGGACCGCGCCGAGCAGCACACGTTCCAGGTGTTGACGAAACGGCACGAGCGACTCGCGCGAACTGGCGCCGTCGCTGCCAGTGGCCGCCGCAACGTATGGATGGGCGTCACCATCGAGAACCGCCGCTTGGTGCGAGCGCGCCGACCGGCTGCGCGAGGTGACCGCGGCCGTCCGGTTCATCTCGCGCTGAGCCGCTGCTCGGGCCGCTTGAGGATCTCGACCTCGACCGGCATCGACTGGCTCATCGCCGGCGGGTGAGTCGGGCGCGCGACATCGGCCAGTGCGCGAGGAGTGGGTGCTGCGAGTTGCGCGACCGCTGCTAGCCGAAGGCGTCGCCTTCTTCTTCAAGCAGTGGGGTGGACGAACCCCCAGGGCAGGCGGTCGGGAGCTCGAAGGCCGAAATTGGTCTGAACTGCCGAGCACGAACCGCCAGCCTCTGATCGCCATCTAGCACTGGCCAGGTCGAAGCCCGGTCGGCGATCTGGCTTTCACGGTGCGGAGCCATACGGTCAGAGCAGTCGGCAGCGCGCGGACGTCGGCTTCCGCCCGGCCCCTTACAAGACAAAGGCCTTGCAACAATGTTACCTTGTTGGTAACTTACTCAAAACCAAAGAAGGTTGCGATGTCTCCAACGATTCGGATCGACAGCGAGGTTCTCGACCGGTCAAGGAGCACGCGGAGCCGTTCGTCGACACGCCGAACAGCGTCTCTGCGGCGGATCCTCGAGCTAGCGCCGGGCGCGAAGACCAGGGTGATCGAATGCCGCGCAAATGCGCCGGCCCCGCCCGCGGGACACGCATGTACCGCACGCCCGCGCTCGTCGTCGTCCCGGCGGAGGCGGAGCCGCGTCCCTCTCGAGCAAGCCGGAACGACCCTTCCCGACGCGGCGTACGAAGTGCCGATCCTAGAGATTCTGCCGAAAGCGGCGGCCGCGCGCCGACCCGCGAGGTGATCGATGCGCTCGGCAAGCGGCTCGACGGCCGCTTGTCCGATGCCGATCGCGAACCCCTTTCGTCCAGGCGAGATCCGGTGGCGAAATCGGGCCCAGTTCGCGCGGCTGAACTTGATCGAGCAGGGGACATGGCAAAGGTTCGCCGCGCGGCGTCTGGGAGATCAGCGAGCAGGGGCTGCGACCGCCTCCGGTCGGACCGTGAACGGCGGTTGAAAGTGCTCCAGGCGTCTGAGATGAGACTGGAGCCACGGCGAGGATCTTGCCGAGGGCCGTGACTCGCGAACTAGCCAACCACGAGGTTGTAACACTGTCGCCGTCTACCTGCTTGGCGGCGAACGGGAGCCGGTCGACACCGAGGACGTCGCCAAGAAGCGGACGAGATCGCGCCCGGCCGCTTCACGTGGCGAAGTACAAGGATCAGATCAACCTCGAGATCATCCGCGTCTACCTCTCCGATGCGAAGAAGAAAGCCAAAGGCCAGTACCTGATCGGCTCCGGCAACACCGGCTGGTCGCTATCGGAGGCGGGCCTGCAATTCGCTCGTCGACATGCCGCCGCCGTCGAGGGCCTGGAGGCCGCCGAGCCCCGGCGAAACGTCGGCCAGGATCGCGTACGAAAACAGCGCGAGCGCGCAAGGCTGATGGCGACGGAGGCCTATGCGAAGATCGCGACCGGCCGCGCCAACGAGGTGACCCAGCGCGATGCCGAGTCGTTCTTCCGGATCGACTCGTACGTGCAGGGCGAGGCAGACGCAGCCGTATCGCAACGATCGCCAACTCCCACGGCGATGACCCGGAGCTCGGTCCGTAATCGAGAAGTTGGCCGAGATAATCAAGGAGAGCAACGATGGCAGTTGAGCAAACACTGAGTGTCGTAACCGACTCGGCCCGAGATCTGCTCCAGTCCGCGGACTTCTTCTCGAACGAGAAGCTTGTCGCCTGGGAGTACATCGCCAACGGGTTGCAGTACGTCGACCACGGAACGTCGCCCAACGTCGATGTGGTCGTCGACACCAAACAGAAGCGGATGGTCGTCAGCGACAACGGACGCGGAATGACGCTCGACGGTCTGAAGAACTTATTCGTCATGCACGGCGAGAACGTCGATCGCAAGCAGGAAAGCGCCGGCCGGGGCCGCTTCGGAACGGGCAAGGCGGCGGCGTTCGGAATCGCGACAGCCTGCGGATCACGACGACGCGCGAGGGAAAACGCTCGGTCGTCGAGCTGACGCGCGCCGACATCCTCGCCGCGCGCACCAGCGAGGGGCCGGTCGAGAGCGTGCCGGTTCGAGTGCTCGTCGCCGAAGAACCAGTGGATGAGCTGAACGGGACGGTCGTCGAGATCGAAGGGATCAAGCTGACCAAGCTTGACCCGCAGGCGATTGTCAGCTTCGTCGAACGGCACTTGGCGGTTTGGCCCAACAAGGACGCAGTCGTCACCGTCAACGGCCATCCGTGCGAGTACAACGAGCCGCCGATTCGCTTCGAGCGCTCGTTCATGCCGAACGCCGATGAGGCGGAGCTGATCGGTGACGTCGAGCTGACCGTCAAAGTCGCCAAAGCGCCGCTCGACGAGGAGATGCGCGGGATCGCAATCTTCGCGAACGGCGTCTGGCACGAGACCACGCTCGCCGGCCTCGATCGCAAGGAATATGCCGAATACCTGTTCGGCCAGGTCGACGTGCCGCGACTCGACGAAGAACAGGAGCTCGCCGGCGTTCGACGCGACCCGGCGTCAACAGCTCAACCGTGAGAACGCCCTCGTCCGTCGCCTGGTCGCCTTCATCGGCCGCTGCCTGGACGAAGTGCGCGGCGAGCTGGCCGAGGAGGCAAGAAGCAGAAGGAGTCGGAGCAGGCCAAGCGGCTCGCACGCGAGGCGGCGCGGATCGAGGACATCATCAACCAGGACTTCCAGGGTTGGCGGGCGCGCTTGTCGAAGGTGTTGGCGAAGGCCCGCGCCGGCGCCGACGCCGGGTCGGCGGTCACGGGGTGGTGCCGAACCCACCGAACTGAAGCTCGGCGGCGACCTGCCGGCGGTGATCGTTGGCCAGGGCGACGTTGGCCACGGTGGCGGCGCCGGCGGCGGAGGTGAAATGCCGACTGCCGGGGCGATCTCGAACCCCTCGCTGAGCGGCGAGAAGATCGGCGCGCCTGCTGGTGGCGCGAACGGGGCGAAGAGTTCGCGCGGCGGCTTCAGCGTCGAGTTCGAGCACTTCGGTGAGACCGACTACCGCGCCAAGTACGTGCCTGAACACCGCGCGATCTGGGTCAATCTCGATCACGCGCAGGTGGCGACCGCGCTGGCCGAGCGCGAGCCATCGGATCCGGTCTTCCGACGGCTGGCCTACGAGGTCGCGCTGACCGAGTATGCGCTCGCTTTGGCCGGAGCTCGACGCACGGCAGTGGTTCAGCGACACCGGCGACGCGCTGTTCGAGATCCGCGACACGATCGATCGCGTCGCAAAGCTCGCCGCGCCGCTCTATGCCGACTGACGATTCGCCGCCAACTGGAGAGCTGACACGTCTCCTCCTCCCCTGCCGGCACGACCGTCGAGGACGAGCTTCACGGTCTGCTCGATCGAAGCGGGTTAAGCGGGGCCGCCGCGCCATCGTCGCCCGGCGGCTCGGTGGGACGGCACGGCGGAATGACCCTCGAGGCCGCGGGCAAAGGCGAGATGACGAGAGAGCGGGTGCGCCAGCTCGAAGAGGAGTGCGGCGTGCGCGGCTCGGCGAGTGGCTGCCGGCGCTCGAGGCCGCGCTGGAGCTGATCGCCGAGGCGGCGCCGATCACGAGCGCCGATGCCGCCGAGCTGCTCGCCGACGGGGCTTGCCCGGGCCCGTTTGATCCGGTCGGGCTCATCAACGCGGCGAGGTTCGCGGATGGACAAGCCGGTCTCGTTCGCCGGCGGCTGCTCTACGCGGGTGAGCAGCGGAAGCGGCGGCCGCGTCGCCGAGGCGGCCCGCAAACTCGTCAGTCGTAACGGCGCCTCGAGCGTCGTCGCGATCGTCGATTTCGTCAAGGGATGGCCGCACTCGACGACGAAGTCGTGCGCCGCGTCCTCGCGCTCGATCCGGAGCGCGTTGGCTCGACGCCGAGCACGAATGGCTCTTCTCCGACCGCACGAAATCGCGCCGCGAACCACTGCGCAAGATGCTCGCCGTCGCCTCGTCGCTGTCGGTCAGCGAATTCGCGAAGGGTTCCGCCGCTACGACGGCCGCGAGGTGAACTTGCCGCGCAAGTCGTACGCGAGCTCTGTAGGTGCTTCGACTGGGTGCGCGTCGACGGCGATAGCGTCTCGCCGCCTGCCATGCCACTCGACTACCGCGCCGTGCTTGAGCACACCGAGGAGACCCTGGTCGAATCTTCCGCGAGCACGGCCCGGTGCTCGATCGCGCGACCGCGATCGATCTCGCTGAGGCGCGCGGACTTGATCGGACGACCGGCGGTCTGTACCTCGGATGGTCACCCGTGATCGAACGTGTCGTGACCAACCGCTACTCATTGCGCGGAACCGACATCCCGGCCGGGACCCTGGAGGCGATGCGCGGGAACGTCGTTGCGCACGCGTGTGCAGCGCGGCTACGGCTGGACGACCAATGGACGTCTGTGGGTCGGTTACACGCTTTCGCAGGCCGTGGTCGACTCGAACGTCGTCGGCGTGCCGTCGTCGGTCAAGGACGAGCTCGAAGGGCGATCGACTTTGCCGCGCCGAACGAAAGCTCGGCCAGCTGGCAACCGACGGCGCCAACCTTTGGGGACTGAGCCGGCTGTTGAAGCGTTACGGCGCTGAGGGCGACGCCTTGGTGCTCGAGTTCGACCTCGGCGAAAGGAGCGTCCACGCCTTCGTTGGCGGCCAGGAGCTACTGGATTGCCGAACACGCCCGGAGCGGGTTGTCGAGGAGCGGCCGGCGCGAGCGGCGGGCGGTTCGGCAACCGATCACGGCGACCGCGTAGGGACAGCCGCCAGCGCCGACAACGGCGTCAGTCGAGCAGGCCGGTTCCGGACGGAGCCCCGGATTCGAGGAGCTGGTGCCGGTATTCCCGCCGCTGTTGGACACCGCAACTGGATCTGCAGTCCGTCGCACTAAACGACGACCTGGGCGAAGCAGACGGCAGGCCGGTTCGCTGCGAGGAGGAGCCCGCGGTCGTGCCAGATGCGGCCGAGGACGCCGACGGTACGCATCAGGAGACAACACCACCGGCGACAACGCTAGCCGAAGCCCTTGCACCGGGTCGGAGGCAGGCGCCCGAAGCAAACGACGATGGCGTCCATGGTGGCGTCGAGGGGTCGCCGGGCAGCGAAGATGATCGCCGCCATGGGTCCGCCGCGGAGCGCTGCCTATCTGCCGAAGCGCCAGAAGACTCCGAGGCGTTCGACGCACGGACGACCAACCGGGGAGGTCATTACACGCTGCGTGGTGCCCGGCTGCGAGAGCCCAAAGCGCGGCTCGGCGTCCGTTGGCGGGTCTGGCATGAGCCGAGCCCGGTCGCCGGAAAAACGAAGACCTCTGCATTGTGGGCACCCTCGACCTGGATGCCTTCCTGCCGATCGGCGCCTCGACGAAGCGCGTCGTTGATCTTCGAGCCAAACAACTCAGCGGCGGTCAAGGTGATCGGCGCCCCGTATTCTGATGATCGCCGCACGCCGATCCGGCACGAGCCGAGGGCGAGCTCCCGCACGGAGACTTCCGACTCCACGTTCGAGCCCCCCGTAGTCCGCTGTTGACAAGCCGCCGCCGCGCCCGCGACTGCGACGATCACCCTGACGACGCGCGGTGTGTGGGTGACGATCGGGGTCAGTCCCTTGGGTCAGATTCCCCGTGACCCACGCCGACGTAGTGTGCCCCAACGCGGGAAGCCGGATCGAAGAAACATGCGGCCTTAGACCCCGTCCAGCGCCTCCAGCCCGCTCTCCGACTGACTTTGCAAGCCGGAGGTCGCGGGTTCAAATCCCGCACGCTCCATTCCATTCCCTAAGCCGAAGTCGCCGAAACTGCCCGCAAATCGGCCAAATCGGCGTCTCGCCTGAGTTGCCCTTCTAGGCACCATAGGACCCCTCTACAGACCCTTACGCCAGGGTCTAGCTAGGGTCGCAGGGTCTCAGCAGGGTCTCAGGGCATCGGGAAGTTTCCCTTGTGTGCCTTCTTCTCGAGGTACTTCGGGTCACTCAGCTCCGGCGCGTCCAACGCGCAAAAGACAACGTCGAAATCTGCTGGAAAAGAGGCCGCTGTAGAGGGCGAATTGGTGATGCCGTGCGTAGTGCCATGAGCTTCTGCTTCGCAAGAGGATGATCCCTGCGGCGATTTGGCCGCCGTGCTGGCCGCGCCAGAGCTTCAGGAGGTCGAAGAAGACGCGGTTCCAACTGAACTCAACCTCGACAGCGATGCCGAACCGCGACTCGTCGCCAAATACGCGCCAGCCGTCGAATGAGTCATTGGCCGGGCGTGGCAAGTCGGCGGGATACCAAACAACTGCCTTCCGCCATCCTTCGTATGACAACTCACGCTCGATGACGTTGCTTTTCGCAAGGGGGCGTTCGTCAGTCGCCGAAGCAGCATAGGCGCGTCTCAGCGCTCGCTCAACGCTGGGCAAGGCGCCGCTCTCCTCGACAATCTCCTTGGCCCGTTCCGTCGTCGTAGACACGAGAAACCCGATGTCCCTCGCGTCTACTTCGCTGACCCGGGACATGCTGAAGACCCTAACGGCCCGACTCACAATCTCCTCCGGCGAGGAAGCGCTCGACCGCAGCGGTTAGCTCGCCGTCACTTTTCTTCTGGGGCACAGAGGAAATTTCCTGACTGGGCTGGCGGTCAGCGATAGCCCGTTTCTTCGAGGCCATGCCGCCCCCTCCCTCACCACACGCGCGAGGTGCCCGGGCGCCAGTGCCTTGCCCGCCGCCGTCGCTTGACACCGTGGAGCTCCGTCGCCCGGTTACATGCTCGGTGCTCCGGGCCGGCGTACTCGGTCTTCGAGCTGTCGACGTGGCCGAGATCCCACAATTGCCACGGAAGGATGGGGCGCCGGCAGCGGCCGCAGGCGACCTGGCCGGTCTCGACGAGACCAGCCCAGCGCTTGCGAAGCAGCTGGTGAGCGTGCCCGTAGCCGCGTGCCGGCCGTCTTTGATGGTCGCGGGGCCACTTGACCAACTCAGCGCCGGATAACCGGAGTCTCCCCGCGCCCGATCTTCTGGGGCGCGCTCCATTCGCTCTGGCGCAAGACCTCGGCCGTCTCGCGGACGGTCAGCAGTTGAAGCTCTTCTGGAGCATGTTGTCTCTTGCGCAAATTCTATAGTTCTCTCAAGGCGTTTCATCGAAGCGGCAGGCGCTCATGCCGGTGCCTCGCGCGCCTAGAGTGCCCCCATGTCGATGCCTCTCTCGACTACGAGCAGATGGGGGCCGACGACATCAAGCGGCTCGACCCCCCTGGGACAGGAGGGACCACTGGACGCAAACAAACAAGACTGTCGGCTTCACGGCTTGCCGCCACCTCGGGCTGGGCAGCCTCCGCGATCCGAGAGCGTCGCCGGGGGCCGACAAGCTCGTTGGAATGTGCCGAGTCATCGAGCTACGGAAGGCAGAGCGCCATGACGGCTATTGATCACCCCCAGCTGGATCCGAACGTCGTACGCAAGTTCCACTTCACGCGCGAGATGATCGAGGGGCCGATCTACCGGAAGTATGAGAAAGCGATCCGGAAGATGTGGAGCGTCGAGGACCTCGACTTCACACAGGACGCCGAGGACTGGAACCGGATCGACGACGAACAGAAGCGCGGGCTGCTCGGGGTCACGGTTCGCTTCCTGGCAGGGGAGCAGAACGTCACGGACGAGCTCGTTCCGATGCTCTCAGCCTCGCACGCGCTCAAGCGGTTCGACTGGACGGTGTACCTCTCGACGTTCCTGATGGAGGAGGCGAAACACGCCGAGTTCTTCATGCGCTGGCACGACACGGTCGTCGGCGTGCTGGAGCCGGAGGAGGTGGCGCGGCACTTTCTCGTCAGGGGCAAGACGATCGACCCGAGCGGACGCTTCGAGGTTCGCGACGTCCTCCACGAGGCGCTCCCGTACTACGGCAGGCGACTGATGGAGGCGACGATGGCCGGCGTCGAGGCCGAGATCGAGCGTGCCTTCGTCGCGTTCTCCGCGGCCTACAACGCCTTCGTGGAAGGCGTCCTGACGATGCCCTCGTACGAGATCGTGATCGACACGACCGTGAGCTGGGACGCCTTCCCGGCCCTGCGGCAGGGCTTCCGGCTCATCCTCATGGACGAGGGACGTCACATCACGTTTGGAACGTACGCGTGCAAGCTCCTAATCGAGAAGGACCCCTCCTACGAAGAAGAGGTTCACCGCGTGTTCGACAAGTACCGCGGGAACATCGTCGGCCTGGTCGAATATCAAAAGGCGGTGCCCGGACTCGATCTCAACAAGTATCAGGTCATGAAGGTCCACCATTATCGAAACCGCTGCCGTGAGATGGGAATCACGCCAGACGAGACCCTCATCGAGCAGATCCTCGACCCCGTCGATTGACTTCGTGGTGGGCGTGGAGGCCGGTTAGCTGACGGTTATGGCCAAGCGCTGGACCTGTGTAGAGGCGGGCTGCGACTTCGAGCTCGTCGCGCCAGACGTTGTGGCGGCGATCGAGGGCGCGCAGAGGCACATCGCCGAGGCGCACGGAAGCTTCGAGCTCGAAGAGATGATCGAAGACGTTCTCGAGGATGTGCAATCAGTGGGGGCCGACGAGGCATCCGAGCCAGCGCGATCGCCGCAGGCGCCCCGCTAGAGCCGTTCGGCCACGTCTCCGCCTATGCAGCGAGCAGGTGTCTTGCCGGAGGTGACCTGAGGGACAGATGCTGCGAGCGTGGTACAGCGGTCAACCCATGCCTGACACAGGCTCCTTCGTACGCACTACTGCGTTCTTGCACCGACCCCCGACATCGCAGAGAGGGGATAGGCGCCCCTGAAACGCTCCGTCGGCCGCAGTCGCCCGCCTCGAGAGATCGGCGAGGGCACGTCCTCTCGACCGGCGACTGCGCGACTGCTCGATCGAGTACGCGTATCTGCATTTCGCAGTTGAGTCAGCTCAAGCGTCCCCTCGGCGCTCGCACCCCATCTCGCTAGCCGTTGTTGTCCTCATCGGCGACGGCGCCACGCCACCTCAACGCCAGAACGTCTCGCGCTCCGGGTTTCCGCAAATCGCTTGACAACAGCCCGCGAGAGCGCGATGCCATAAGCCATGCGGACTCCGTCGCCTTGCGTCGTCAGTCGTCGTCCGCCGTCGTCCCGCTCTCGGGGCTTTGCAAGCCGGACGCCACGGGTTCGATCCCGGTACGCTCATAGGAGGCCGAATCCCTTCCCGCAATCTTGACGGCGGCTGAGGAAAGTCGTAGGTTCGGCCCACAGCTACGGGGTGGTGGGCAACGAGTAGTGGGGTGAAAATCGTTGCTGCGGCGCTGCGAACGTCTCCGACAGCGGTCGTTGAGGCGAACCTGAGAACTTGTGCCACTTTCCAGACACCGCGGTGCCGGCAGCTGAAGATTGACGGGAGAAGGTGAAGCCCGACCAGGGCGGCTGAAGGGAGCGAACTCGATGGCAGTGACCGTTATTCCTGGCAAACTCGATTTCTTTAAAGGCCTGACCGACGCCGAGCAGTTTCTCGGGGTCACGGTGACTGGCGAAAACGTCATCATCTCGGTGCCCCCAGCGCCTGCGGGCGATTTCAGCTGGGATCCGTCGCCAGCTGCCGGGTGGGAGCTGCGAAAGCGGGAACTATCAGGCGGAGTAGCAGGCGGAGTAGTGCCCCCCGAAGCGCTGACCCCTCCGTCGTTGGCCATTCGCGTGCGTTTCAAACCCTCGTCACCGAACGAGGTGCATGGCACGCTCACCGTAAATGCGACCATGAATGACGCGGCTCGCACGCCGATTCCAAACTTCCCCCTCAGCGTGCCGCTCCGGGGAAACGTCGGGGGCGTCGGCCCAGGGATGCTCAAGATCACGGACGTCAACGCGAATCCCCTTGGGCCCGATCTGGGGCCCGGTCCCGAGCAGGAGTTCGTCGAGATCATCAACATCTCCGGCTCGCAGCTCAACCTTAACGGTTGCCGCGTCGGGGACATGGTCATCGGCGTACAACACGGCGGAGAGCGAGACCTGCTCCGATTCACAAACACGTTCACGCTTGCCCCCGTGGGCGGCGCAGGTACTCCCAAGAAGCTGCGGATTTACACCGGCGCCGGCGTCCCGGCGGATGCGTCGTTCGAGCAGATTGACTTGAACAGAGGCTCACCCGTCTGGAACAACGCGGGAGACATCGCCTGGATCAAGAACCCGTCCGGCCAGTATGTGGACAGGTTCAGCACGTTTCCGGCCTTTTCAGGCGGGGGCGGTTCGCATCCGACGATGCCGACGACAACCCCCCGAACGACGTCAACGACTGTTACTCCGTTTCTGGTTCCAGCCACCACCACGTTCATGGAGACGGGGATTACGGTCGAGGAGGCCGACCTTCTCTCGTTCGCCGCTTCCGGCCAAGTCTGGACATCCCCTGGCCTCGAGAGGAGCACCGGGCCAGACGGTACGAGCATATAGCCAGCCCCGATCGGATGGGGGCCCGCCGACGCGCCGCCCTACAGCCTGATAGGGCGGATCGGGGGGAGCGGGAATCCCTTCTACATCGGGCCGGTCAACAGCATGGTGGTTCGAAACGACGGAGGAATGCTCTTCCTCGGCATCAACGACCCCATTCCGGAAGGCAATTGGGGCAGCGGCTTCTCGTGCGTCGTCACCTTGACACGCACGGCGTAGCCGCGATCCACGCCAATCCCGGTCTTGGCTCAGGGCCTGATCCGGGCCCGAACAGGTCAGAAGAGGCTCTCCGGAGCCTTGCGGGCGAGCGATGCCAAACGCTCCGAGCCGCATGGCCGCCAGCGATTGCCGCCGATTGCTCCCGCTTGCTCTAGCTACCAACGGGCCTTTTACGCCTGCGGGCGTGAGATGGTTGCGACCTCATCGGTGAGTCTCGCTCGCACGAGGACACCTGCATCCCGGACCTGGGTGACGTTGCTCGAGGGCATCCGGCCGATCGATCGCTCGCTGCTCTCGAAGGACGTCGTCGCAGGGGTGGCGCTCGCGGCGCTCGCGATCCCGGAGGTGATGGGCTACACGAAGATCGCCGGGACGCCGGTGATTCGGGGCTCTACACGATCCTCTTCCCGGCGATCGTGTTCGCGCTGCTCGGATCCTCGCGGCACCTCGTGGTGGGCGGAGACTCGGCGACGGCCGCAATCCTGTACGCCGGTATCGCGAGCTGGGCGTGGCCGGGCTCCAGCCGGGAACCGACCAGTGGCTCGCCTTCGCGAGCTTCGCCGCGCTCATCACCGCCGGGATCCTGCTGCTCGCTCGGATCGCGCGGCTCGGTTTCCTCGCCGACTTCATCTCCCGAACGGTCCTCGTCGGCTTCCTGACCGGAGTGGGGATCCAGGTAGCGCTCGGGCAGCTCGCCGGGATGCTCGGCGTACCGAAGTCGACGGTCGTCGCTCGACCACCTGAGCGGCACCGTGATCAAGGCCTGGGATACGCTGAAGGCGATCCCCGACGCATCAGGCGCGACGGTCGCGGTCTCGCTCGCGGTGATCGCGATCCTCGTCGTCTTCGAGAGGTGGATCCCGATGATCCCGGGCGGGCTCGTCGCGGTCGTCGGGACGATCGCCGTAAGCTGGGGGTTCGACCTGGAGGCGCACGGCGTCTCCGTCCTCGGCCCCGTGCCCGGCGGGCTGCCGCACGTCGGCTTCCCGAGCGGCGTCGGCTGGGACGACGTCGGTGCCGCTCCTGGCGACGTGCGGCGCGATGTTCCTCGTGATCCTCGCCCAGAGCGCCGCGACCTCGCGCGCCTACGCGGTCAAGTACAAGGAGCACTTCGTCGAGAACACCGACCTCGTCGGGCCTGAGCCGCGGCGAACGTCGCGGCGGGTCTGAGCAGCTCGTTCGTCGTCAACGGCAGCCCCACGAAGACGAAGATGGCGGAGGAGGCGAAGGCGCAGACCAGGTCGCATGCTCGCGATGGCGGTGACGGTCGCGATCGTGCTTCTCTTCCTGACCAAGCCCCTCCAGTACATGCCGAACGCGACGCTCGCGGCAGTCGTGTTCGTGATCGGCGTCAAGCTCATCGACAACGTGCACATGGCCGAGATCTGGCGGCTGCGCCGGAACGAGTTCTGGATCGCCGCGGTCACAGCTGCCGCCGTGGTGGGCATCGGTGTCGAGCAGGGCGTCATCCTCGCGATCGTCCTGTCCGTCATCCTGCATGTGAAGCGCCACTACGAGCCGAACGACGCGGTCGTCCAGCGCGACGAGCAGGGGCACGATCACGCTCCGAAGCCGAGGCCCGGAACGCGTTTCAGAGCCAGGCCTGATCGTCTACCGGTTCGCGGTCGGCCTCTTCTACGCGAACGCATCCGGTTCTCGGAGGAGGTCCTCGGCCTCGTCGACCTTCCCGAGCCTCCCAGGTGGCTCGTCCTGCTCGCCGACGCGATGGACGACGTCGACTTCACGGGGGGCGAGACCATCGTCGAGACCGCCGAGCAGCTCGAGCAGCGCGGGATGGTGTTCGCGGTCGCCGAAGCCGGCGAAGGCTGTCCGCCTCGAGCTCGATCGCTTCGGCCTCACGGAGAAGATCGGCGAGGACCGGTACTTCGACGACATCGAGGACGCGATCGCCGCATTCCGCGCCTCGTGACTAGCCCACCAGCCCCTTGAACCCGGGCTCTTCGCGGATGGCGTCGAAGTCCGAATCGTCGGCGGCATACGTGCGGAACGCCTCCCAGCCGTCGATGGCGAGGCGGAGGTGCTCGAGCGCGTCCTCCTTCCGCCCCGTCAGACTCTCGGCGCACGCGAGGTTGTAGAGGAGGGTCGGCACGGGATTCGCGGCGACCAGCTCGCGGCCGCGCTCGACGACCTCGTCGTACTCGCCCGCCTCGAAGAGCGGGCGGAGCTGCGCCCAGAGCTCCCAGCCGCTCGGCTCGTAAGCCTTGCCGGGCGTGGCGCCCACCGAGACGATCGTCGTCCCCGGCTCCTCGGCGAACGCGGTCCGCGTCACCTCAGGCAGGACGTAGACGAACGTACCGGCCGGCGCGTCCACCGCTTCGCCGTCGAGCTCGAACCTGGCGCGGCCCGAGTGGACGAAGTAGAGCTCTTCCTGCTGGTCCTCGATATCGGCCTCGTCGTGCTCGTTGAAGATCCGGTCGCCCGCGTTGCGGCCCGTCCACGTGTTGATGCCGAAGGACGTGATCCCGAAGTGATGGCGAACCGGCCGCCAGGGGCAGCGACCGTCGCTGATCTCCTCGATGTCGTCGAGGCGCACCGCCGAGTACGTGCTCATCGAACCTCCCGAATGTCGTCGTCGGCGCGCTACCTTCCTGTGTATGCGCCCGTTGAAGCTCCTGGCCGGCATTCTCGCGTCTGCGGGCCTCGTGGTGGTCACACAGGAGCCGGCCGCGGCCGCCCCGTCCCTCCAGCACCTGATCGGCCAGAAGCTCGTCGTCTCGATGGACGGGACGACGCCGTCCGCCTCCCTGCTCGACCGCGTGCGGAGCGGACGGGTCGGCGGCGTGATCATCCACGGGTCCAACTTCTCGACGGCCGCGCGGCTCCGGAGCATCGCCGCGAAGCTCCAGCAGGCGGCGGCCAATGGGGGCGGGCCGAAGCTTCTCATCGCCGTCGACCAGGAGGGCGGCTCCGTGAAGACGATCTCCTGGATCCCGCCGAAGCTCTCCCCTCCCCAGATGGGCGACATCGGGTCGAGCGACACCGCGCGCAGGCAGGGACGGAAGACAGGCTCGGCGCTTCTCGATCTCGGCGTCAACACAGACTTCGCGCCGGTCGCGGACGTGCCCGCTTCGACCGCGTCCTTCATGTACCAGCAGGGCCGTACGTGGTCGTTCGGTGCGCGCAAGACCTCCCGCCTCGCCAACGCGTTCGCGATCGGGCTCGGCGACGGCGGCGCGCTCGCGACGATGAAGCACTTCCCGGGGCTCGGGTACGCCACGCGGAACACGGACGACTTCGTCGTCCACATCGGCGCCACGAAGTCCGAGCTGCGCCCGGGCCTCATCCCGTACCGACACGCGGTCGCGAACGGCGTACCCCTCGTCATGCTCTCCAACGCGCTCTACAAGGCTTACGACAAGATCCACGCCGCCGGCTGGTCGCGCGCGATCGGGACGACGCTCCTCCGCCGCGGGCTCGGGTTCAAGGGCGTGACGATCACCGATTCGCTGGACGGCGCGGCGCACGCGCGCGGGATCGCGACGAACCCGCTGGCGGTCAAGGCGGCGAGGGCCGGAACGGACATGCTCCTCCTCACCGGGTCTGAGGCGGCCTCGCGCAGCGTCTACCAATCGCTGCTCGCGGCGGCCACGGACGGCAAGATCTCGCACTCGCGCTTGGCCGCCTCCTACACCCGCATCCTCGCGCTCAAGGCGAGCCTCTAGAGGCGAGAGAGGGGCGCTCGCGCGCCCCTCCTCTCGCCGAGTCTCTCTACCTGCGGAGGCTCAGATCCCGGCGCACTGGCCGCTTGCGCCGCCGGTGACCAGGTTGGGGCTGCCTCCGGAGTCGCCCTGCTGCGGCGCCGGGTCGTTCCCGGAGCAGCTGAGCGTCCCATGGATCGAGTTCGTCTGCACTTCGTTGCCGTCGGGATCGACGACCGTGTTGTCGGTGAGAGAAACCGATCCGTTGACGGTGTTCCGGAAGAACCCCTGCCAGAACCCGTTGTAGCCGTCGATATTGACCATCCCGTTCACGACGCTGTCCTCGATCGTGTTCCAGGTGACTCCGAACGGATCCCCGAAGGGCCCGGAGCCGCCCACGATGTTGACGCCGCCGTTGATCGTGCTGAAGTGGATCTGAACGGAGGCCGCGTCCGTCGCGTGTATGCCGCCGGAGATCGTCCCCGTGTGGACCGGGTTCTCCTCGCTCCCGAGGACGAATGTCGCTCCGGACTTGACGTACAGGCCGGCCTTGATCGTCACCGGCCCGTCGCTGAGGCAGACGCCGCCTTCGGGTATGACCACACGCTGATACGTGCCCGGTGCGAGCACGTCCGTGCAGGAGGTCGTCCTCGTTCCTCCGGCCAGCGACGGCACCGCTGCGACGAGCGCGGCGAGCGCCGCTACCCCTAAGGCTGTCCACTTTCGTCCCATGTTCTCCCCTCTGTCGTGGGTCGCGGCCTACCGTTCCGATCCAGGAACGCCTGTCAAACAGGAACCGCGCCGACTTGACAGGTAACCAAAAGGTTACATATCATCGCGGCATGGACGCGGTGTTCAAGGCCCTCGCCGACCCGACTCGCCGGAGCCTCCTCGACGCGCTCTTCGAGGAGGACGGGCAGACGCTGAGCGCGCTCGAGCGGGGGCTGCCCATGACGCGGATCGGTGTCATGAAGCACCTGCGCGTGCTCGAGGAGGCAGGGCTCGTCACGACCCTGCGGCGCGGCCGCGAGAAGCTCCACTTCCTGAACCCCGTCCCGATCCGGCTCGTCCACGACCGCTGGGTGAGCAAGTACGCAGAGCCATGGGCGGCGACGCTCACGGGCCTCAAACGACAACTCGAGGAGGACTGATGGAAAAGGTGTTCGAGATCTACATCAAGACGACCCCGGAGAAGCTCTGGGAGGCGATCATCGATCCCGAGCTGCGCTCGAAGTACAACTTCGGCGTCCGGGTGAGCTCCGACTGGACGACCGGTTCCCCGTACACGAGCGTGCACGAGCGGGCTGACGGCCCTCTCGCCGAGGGCGAGAACATGGAGGTCGACCCACCCCGGCGCCTCGTCCAGAGCTTCAACGCGCTCTGGAGCGACGACGTGAAGGCCGAGAGCACCTCGCGGGTCACGTGGGAGATCGATCCGATTGCGGACTCCTGCAGGCTCCGGGTGATCCACGACCAGCTCCGTGAGGGGGCGAACGACGAGCTCTACGGCGGCTGGCCGATGATCCTCTCCGGCCTGAAGACGCTGCTCGAGACCGGCGAGGAGCTGACCACGCCGGGCTCGCTGATGTACGCGCAGCAGCCGGCTTAGCCGTACCGAGAACGGGGCGCCGTAGCCGGCGGCGCCCCGTTCGATCCTTCAGCTCGCGACCGCCTGGCCCGTGGCCTGCGCGATGTAGCCGCGGACGTCTCCGGCGGGCTCGGTGTAGGCCTCGCCGAGGGCCGACTCGACGCGCTCCATGTAGTCCTTCAGCCACCCCGGAAGCTCGAGGTCGGTGATGGCGAGGAACTCGAGCGTGCTCGCGAGGCGGATGTCCGCGATGGAGGGCTCGTCTCCGCCGATGAACGGGCTGTCGGCGAGGAAGAACTTGTTGTAGACCTCGAGGATCGCGGGGATGGCGTCCTCGGCCGCCTTGCGCGCCGCCTCCTTGTCCTCGTCGGAGGCCTCGGACGAGGAGACCTCCCCGGGGTAGCCGGAGAAGCTCAGGCGCGGATAGGTGGCCCGCGCGACGAGCGGGTAGAGGATGCTGAGCGTGTAGAAGTTCGCGCTGTCCACCATCGCGCGGCGGTCGAGGTCCGTGGGGTAGAGGTTGGAGAGTCCCTCGCGACTCGAGAGGTACATCATCACCGCGCAGCTCTCCCACATCGCTCCCTTGGGCAGCCCCTCCGCCTCGATCGACGGCGTCAGCCCCGACGGGACCTTCGCCTTGTATTCGTCCGAGCCAGTCTGGCCCCAGACGTTCTCCTCCTCGAAGGGGAGCCCCGCGGCCCGCACGAAGACGCGAACGGACATGTTGTTCACGCTCGGCGGGAGCATGTTCAGCTTCAGCGTCATGACCGACCTCCCGTTGCTTGTGTCCAGCATAGTCCTGTGCCAGAGTGGTGTGGGACTGACCGACTAGTCGTTGCTCTGCGGCCGACGGCTTCGCGCCTGGGAGGTGCGTCGTGGCTGCACATGAGCTCCACCGGAACCACTGCGATCTCGTCTGCGAGGGCGGCGGAGTCAAGGGCATCGGCCTCGCAGGCGCCTATTCGGTGCTCGAGGAGCAAAGCTTCCGCCCGCAGAACGTGGCGGGCACATCCGCCGGAGCGATCACGGCCGCGCTGATCGCCGCCGGCTACACCGCCGCCGAGCTCAAAGAGGTCGTCTTCGGCATGGACTTCCTCAAGTTCAAGGACGTGGCCTGGGAGGACAGGATCCCGCTCGTCGGCAAGGGCGTCTCGATCATGAAGGACCTCGGTATCTACGAGGGCGCCTTCTTCGAGACGTGGATCGGCGGCCTCCTCGAGGCGAAGGGGGTCGACGACCTTCGCCGACCTCGCCACAGACGAGTACGGCGACGACCCGCGCTACCGCTACCGCCTGCAGGTGATCGCGTCCGACACGACCTCGCACCGCCTGCTCGTCCTCCCGCGCGATGCGGGGCAGCTCGGCATCGAGCCCGACGAGCTCGGGGTGGCGCGTGCGGTGCGGATGAGCATGAGCATCCCGATCTTCTTCGAGCCCGTCTGCGTCACGAACAAGAAGGAGAACCGCGAGCACGTGATCGTCGACGGCGGCATGCTCTCCAACTTCCCGGTCTGGCTCTTCGACAGCCCGGCGGACGAGGAGCCGTCATGGCCGACCTTCGGGCTGCTCCTCGTCGAGCCGCATCCGGAGACGCCCATCGGCGAACGGCTGCCCGACCCGGAACGCACGCCGCACGGCCTGGGCGGGCTCTTCAAGTACGTGAAGGCGATGGCGGACACGATGATGGAGGCACACGACCGCCTCTACATCGAAAAGGCGAACTTCGCGCGCACCATCCCGATCCAGACGCTCGGCATCGGCACGACCGAGTTCGGGATCACGGATGCGCGCAAGGAGGCGCTCTTCCAGTCGGGCCGCGACGCCGCGACCGCGTTTCTCGAGACCTGGGACTTCGAGGGCTACATCGAGGCGTTTCGCAAGGGCAAGGAGCAGCACCGCCGCGCCGAGGTCGCCGAGCAGATGCAGCAGGCCGCCGACGAAGCGGTGCGCACCTAAGCGGCGCTCAGTTCTGCCCGGGACACGGGTGCCCTCTCCTTCCCCGCCGCAGACAGACTGTGCTTGCCGCCACCGAGGCTAGGCCTCTCGGCGCGGCTTGACAAGCGCCTCGCGGAGTACGAGGCTGCTGTCCTCGCCTCCTGCGGCCAGGCGGGTCGAGTCAGGCTGCGGACGAGGAGGCAACGATGACGACCACGAGGACTGGGCGACGCTCACGGGCAGGGAGCGCGGCGCCGCGGCGGCGGAAGCGCAAGCTGAGCAGCGCGGGAGTGCGGGTGATCGCCGGGTTCGAGGGCTTCCGGTCCGACCTCTACGACGACGCTGCAGGCCACTGCACGATCGGCTACGGCCACCTCGTCCACCAGGGGCGCTGCGACGGGTCGGAAACGGCCGAGTTCCGCAAGGGGGTGACGCGGGAGCGCGCGCTCGAGCTCCTCGCCGACGACGCCGCCTCGGCTGCCGCGGCCGTCAACGACGCGGTCGAGGTGCCTCTCGACCAGAGCCAGTTCGACGCGCTCACGAGCTTCGTCTTCAACGTCGGCTCGGGCGCCTTCCGCGACTCGACGCTGCTCGAGCTCCTCAACCAGGGCAAGTACGAGGAGGTGCCGGACCAGCTCAACCGCTGGGTCAAGGCGGGCTCGCGCACCCTCCCCGGCCTCGTCGCCCGCCGCAAGGCCGAGGGAGAGCTCTTTGCGAGCGGAACCGTGCAGCCCGACAACGACGGAGCCATGACGACGCGGGAGGTGCAGCAGGCGCTCGTTCAGATCGGCTGGCCCCTGAAGGTCGACGGCGCGTGGGGAGGGGACACCTTCGCGGCCGCCGAGGCCTTCCAGCGCGGGTTCGCGTTCTGGAAGCTGCTCATCGACGGGCACGCCGGCCCGAAGACGCAGGAGGCGCTGAAGGCGTCCGTCGAGCAGGATGGGAAGTGCTCGCCGAACTTCTCGTTCGCCGAGTTCAAGTCCAGCGGCAACGGCTGGATCAAGGTGAGCCGGGAGCTCGTGCTCGGCCTCGAGGACTACCGCGAGCTCGTCGGCAAGCCGGTCACCATCGTCTCCGGCTACCGGGATCCTCAGAAGAACGCGAGCATTCCCGGGGCCGCGAAGAGCTCGCAGCATCTGTACGGAAACGCCGCCGACCTCGTCCCCGTCAAGCCGACGAACGCGGTCAAGGCGCTCGGGCGCTTCTCCGGGATCGGCTACCAGGGCGCCACGGGGCTTGTCCGCCATGTCGACGTCCGCCATGTCGGTCCCAACACGACGAAGTCGAGCGTCCGCGACCCGGCCATCTGGATCTACAGCTGAGGAGGTTGTCATGGCCCGACCACGGAAGAGCACGAGCCGCCGGACGCCCCGGCCGCGCCGTCAGAAGCGGATCCTGAACTGCAAGCCCTCCCCGAAGACCGAGGACGACTGGACGTTCGAGGACGCGGCCAAGGCGGAGGTCGCCGCGGCCGCGGCGACGATTCCGACCTCGAAGGACCTGCGCACGACCTGGTGGACGATCAACGACCAGGGATCGACGGGCTCCTGCGTGGGGTGGGCGAGCGCCGACTCGCTGCTCCGCTGGCACTTCGTCAAGGCGGGCAAGCTGACGACGAGCCAGCTTCTCTCGCCTCGCTTCATGTGGATGGCCTCGAAGGAGACGGATCCCTTCGTGACGCGGCCCACCACGTTCATCGAGACCGAGGGGACGAGCCTCAAGACGGCGCTCGACGTCGCGCGCAAGTTCGGGGTCGTGCGGGACTCGACGCTCCCGTTCGCGAGCGGGACGCTCTACGCCGGCCAGGCGAAGACGTTCTACGCCATCGCGGCGCTGCGCAAGATCCTCGCCTACTTCAACCTGGGGACGAACCTCTCGAACTGGCGCTCCTGGCTCGCGAACAACGGGCCGATCATGGTGCGCCTGGACGTGGACTCGACCTGGGACGACGCGACCTTCACGGCCGGGAACCTCGACACGTACAACCCGAACTCGACGCGCGGCGGCCACGCGGTCGCCCTCGTCGGCTACACGGGCGACCGCTTCATCGTCCGCAACAGCTGGGGCACGGGGTGGGGCGACAAGGGCTTCGGCTACGCCTCGCTCGCCTACGCCCAGGAGGCCTTCACCGAGGCATACGGCGTCGAGGTCTAGAGGAGGCCTTTCCGCTTCTACGGTACGATCGCGCTCCTGAGCGCTTTCGAGGACACCAGCAGGCTTCAGCCCCAGAGGATCTGGGAGGGCGTCGCCGGCCGCGTCGTGCACGGCGAGCGCCTGACGCTCGGGCTCGTCGAGCTCGAGCCGGACAGCGTCGTCCCCGAGCACAGCCACGAGAACGAGCAGCTCGGGATCCTGATCTCCGGCTCCGTCCAGTTCCGCGTGGGCGACGAGACGCGCGAGCTCGGCCCCGGCGACACGTGGTGCATCCCCGCGAACACGCCGCACGAGGTGCACACCGGGCCCGAGGGGGCGGTCATGATCGACGTCTTCTCCCCGGTGCGGGAGGACTGGAAGCCGCTCGAGCGGTTCGACCGCGCGCCGCTCTGGCCGTAGGCTCCGGCTGATGTCGGCGCCGAGCCGGCGGTACCACATCCCGTCCGCCGTCCGGCGCTCGTCGCTTCGCATCTCGCCGGCCGAGGCGCACCGTCTCCTCGCGGACGGCGCCCTCCTCGTTGACGTCCGCCGCCACGAGGACGACTCGGCGCAGCTTGCGAACGCGCGCCGGATCCCCCCGGACGAGATCCCGTCCCGCCTGGACGAGCTGCCGCGCGATGGTGCCATCGTCCTCGCCTGCACCTGACTGCGCGAGGCGACGAGCGTCCGTGTGGCGCACTGGCTGAGAGACAGGGGTTTCGACGCATACGCGGTCACCGGCGGGGTCCCCGCCCTCCTGGGCGCGCCGCTCCCGGAGGTCGGGCCGCGCGCGGGCGACCGGAAGCGGGACTGGAGGGCGGGCGCATCCGCGCTTCGGCACCGTCGCTTCCAGATCTACTTCGCCGGCGTTCTCGCTCTCGCTCACGGGGAGCTGGGTCGAGGCGGCCGCGTTCGGCTACGTCGTCCTCGTGCTCGGCGGCTCGGCCGCCACCCTCGGGGTGATCGGCTTCCTGAACACGATCCCGAACCTCGTCTTCGCGCTTCCGGCCGGCGTGCTCGCCGACCACTTCGACCGGCGCAAGATGCTGCTCGTCTTCCAGGGCGCGAAACATGGGCGTCGCGATCGTGCTCACCGCGCTCTGGGCCTCGGGCGAGCTGACGGTCTTCCTCATGGGCCTCCTGGCGTTCGTCGGCGGCACGCTCGGCACCCTCAGCTTCCCCGCCTTCCAGTGGATGCTCGCCTCCACCGTGCCGCAGCGGGATCTCGAGAGCGCGGTCGCCATCAACAGCCTCTCGCTCCAGGTCGCGCGCTTCGTCGGTCCGGCGATGGCGGGCTTGCTGCTGGCTTCGGCCGGGCCTACGTGGGTGTTCGGCGTCAACGCGGTCAGCTTCCTCGCCGTGCTCGGCGCTCTCGCGCTGTTGCCGGGCTCGACCGGGCTCGCCCCGCAGGGGTCGAGGGCCGCGGCGCGATAGGGAGGGGGTACGGTATGTCTTCGGCCAGCGGAGCCTCGCCGCGCTGATGGCGCTGATGGTTTCGCGGGCCTCTTCGCCACGCCGCCCGTCGCGTTCATGATCCCGGCGCTCGTCCGCTACCAGCTCGACGCGGGCGCGGGGACGCTCGGGCTGTCATGGCGGCCGTCGGGCTCGGCTCGCTGTTCGGGGCGGCCGCCCTGCTCGCCTCTCTCGCCGGCCGAACAAGGGCGAGCCCGTGCTGTCGGCTTCTTCGTCTGCGGCGCTGCGATCGCGCGGCATCGGGGTCTCGACGAGGGTGCGCTCTCGCTCGTCCTGGCGTTCGTCGGGGGGCTCCCGGGAGTCGTCTTCATGGGCCTGTCGACGGTGGTCGTCCAGTCGATGGCGCCGAACGAGCTCCGGGCCGCGTGCCATGGCGATCTGGGCCGCCGCTTCGTCGGCGTGCTCCCGCTCGGGGCGCTCATCACCGCGGGCCTGGCCGCGCTGGCCGGTCGCGGGCGGGGCGGTGACCATCGACGGCATCGCCGCCCTCGTCGGCGGCTGGCCGTCCTCCCGTGCGGCCACAGATCGCCTGGCTCGGCTGCGCGGCGCTCCCCGAGGCCTGCGTCGCGGCCACCGACCCCGCGGTTCGCCATCGCGGAGGAGTGAGGCCGAGGCGGCGCTGGTGACCTCACGCGTCTGAAGCGCTACGTTTCGGCTCTGCCGGTCAACGTCGACAAGGAGATCGACCGCCTCTACGGGCTTCCTCTGGACGCGTTCACGCAGGCGCGCGACACGCGGGTGAAGGAGCTCCGAAGCGGTGGCGAGCGCGAGGCGGCCGACCACGTGAAGAAGGCGCGCAAGCCGACCGCCCCCGCGTGGGCCGCGAACCAGCTCGCACGCACCGAGCGAATGAACGTCCGTGCGCTCCTGACCGCGGGCGACCAGCTCCGCGAGGGGCAGGCAGAGCCATGCGCGGCGGCAAGCCGGACGGTCTGCGGCGTGCGCAGGAGAGCGAGCGCCGCGCCCTCTCCGCGCTCGTCGACGCGGGGCGGGGGATCGTGGACGGCGAGGCGACTCTGCGCAAGCTCGAGGCGACGCTTCGCGCGGCTGCGGTCGACCCGGAGGCACGAGACCTCCTCGAGCGCGGCCGGCTGACGAAGGAGATGGCGCCTTCCGGCTTCGGGCTCGCGGGCATGCCGGCGCCGCCGAAGCGCCGCCGTGCTCCTGCGAAGATTGCGAAGCCCGACCCCGCCGCCGAGCGCCGCAAGCGCGAGCTCGCGGAGGCGCGCGCCGCCCTCCAGGATGCGCAGAGCCGGGCGCGAGCGGCCGAGCGGGAGGCGGAGAAGGCCCGCAAGGCGGTCACGAAAGCCGAGGAACAGGTTCGGAGCCTCCAGCGTTCGAATAGGTGAACATGTCGAACGAGAAGGAGATGAGCTTGGAGAGGCAACGTTCGGAGCAGGCTGCTTCTGGGGTGTCGAGGCGGCGTTCCGCCAGATCCCCGGCGTCGTCGCGACGCGCGTGGGCTACACCGGCGGGCACGTCGAGAACCCGAGCTACGAACTCGTGTGTTCGCATACCACGGGCCACGCGGAGGCGGTCGAGGTCACGTACGACCCGGAGCGGGTCTCGTACGACGACCTGCTCGAGGTCTTCTGGACGAAGCACAACCCGACGACGAAGAACCGGCAGGGTCTGGACATCGGCTCGCAGTACCGGTCGGCGATCTTCTTCCACTCGCCGGAGCAGGAGGCTGCCGCGATTCGCACCCGCGAAGAGCTGCAGGCGAAGCTGCACTGGCCCAAGAAGATCGTGACGGAGATCGTTCCGTCGGTCGAGTTCTACGAGGCCGAGGACTACCACCAGCAGTACCTGGAGAAGCGCGGCCGCTCGAGCTGCACCGTCGAGGCTCGCGCAGACCGGCTCGTAACTCTGATCCGAATCGAACGCCCCGGCTTCGGCCGGGGCGTTTTTGTGTTTCAGGACCACCCCAGTTCTTCGAGGCGGTCTTCGCCGATCCCGAAGTGGTGCGCGATCTCGTGGAGGACGGTGACGCGAATCTCCTCCTGGAGGACGGCGGGGTCGTCCCCGAACTCCTCCTCGAGCGGCACGCGGTAGATGGCGATCTTGTCCGGGAGGGCGCCCGCATAGTTGCCGCGCTCGGTCAGGGGGATGCCGAAGTAGAGGCCGAAAAGGTCCAGGGTCCTCGGCGTTCTCGTCCTCGACGACGATCTCGACGTTGGACATCGCCTGCCGTAGCTCGGCCGGCAGGGAGGCGAGGGCCTCCTCCACGTGCTCCTCGAAGGTCAATAGACCGGTTGCAGCGGGCGTGGACGGCCGGTCGAGAAGAGACGGATGGCGAGGAGCCCGAAGACGAAGCCGCCGATGTGGGCGAAGAAGGCGACGCCCCCGCCCTGCTGCGGCTGGACGAACGACTGCGAGCCGAGGAAGAGTTGCAGGAGGAACCAGATGCCGAGGAATGCGATCGCCGGAAGCTCGAAGAGGAAGAACGGGATCACCCAGGTCAGGACCCGGCCGCGCGGGAGGAGGACGATGTAGGCGCCGAGGACGGCCGCAATCGCCCCGCTCGCCCCGACGTTCGGTACCTCGGCGGCGGCGCGCGACCCCATCTCGACGGTCACCGCGGTCTGCAGCGCAGTCGCGACCAGGCCGCCGAGGAGGTAGAAGGCGACGAAGCGGAAACGCCCCACCGTGTCCTCGACGTTGTTCCCGAAGATCCAGAGGAAGAGCATGTTCCCGAGGATGTGCGCCCAGCCTCCGTGCATGAACATGGACGTGAAGACGTCGGTCCACCAGGGGTTCCCAGGCGCGACGCACCGGTGGACGGGCTCGCACGGGAAGTAGCCCGAGTCGAGGATCGCGCGGTTCAGGTTCGGGAGCTCGTAGAAGATCCAGACCGCGAAGTTGATCGCGATGATCGTCACCGTCACGACTGGGAACTGCCGGGTCGGGACGTTGTCCTTGAGCGGAAGCACGCCTCTGCTAGCGCGCGGTGAGCGGCCCTCGAATCACGCGCGAATCCTAGGCAGACGCAGCGACGCGGGTGCCGGGCTCTCCCGCAGCGAGCGCTTCGGCGCTGGTGATCAGCGCCTCCCCGCCGGTCTCCGTGACGAAGCGGAAGGTGGCCTCCACCTTCGGGCGCATGCTTCCCGCCGGCAGCGAGTCGATCAGACCGTCGTCACGCCCTGCCACGAGCTCTTCGAGCGCGCGCTGGTCAGGCGTTCCGAAGTCCGTATAGACCACGGGCACCTGCGTGAGGATGACGAGCCGCTCGGCGCCGAGCCCGACGGCCAGGAGCGCCGACGCGTGATCCTTGTCGATCACCGCGTCGACGCCGTCGTAGCGTCCCTCCCGCTCGACCACTGGGATGCCGCCGCCGCCGACGGCGATCACGAGCGCACCGGTCTCGAGCAGCGTCTTGATCGCCTGCAGCTCGAGCACCTCGATCGGCTTCGGCGAGGGGACGACGCGCCGCCAGCCGCGGTTGGCGTCTTCGCGCACCGTCCAGCCCCGCTCCTCTTCGAGCGCCTGCGCACGTTCGGCGTCGTAGAAAGGGCCAACGGGTTTCGTCGGGTTGGCGAAGGCGGGGTCGTCCTCGGCCACGACGACGCGCGTGAGGACGACGACCACGCGGTGCCCCGAGACCGGCTCGAGCTCGGCGGCCGCGAGCGCTCCGATCTCGGCCTGCGTCTGGGCGACGGCGACGTAGAGCGGGAGGGGAGGCGCCTCTGCGCTCCCGAGCTCCTGGCGCAGCAGCTCGTTCCCGACCTGCGGGCCGTTCCCGTGCGTGATGACGACCGGCCCGTCGTGGAGGATCGACTTCGCGGCCGCGAACGTCTTCGCCAGGTTCGCGCGCTGCTCCACTGCCGTCCCGCGCTCGCCGGGAGCGAGCAGCGCGTTCCCACCGAGCGCGACGACGGTCAGCACCCCGAACCGGCCTTGTGTTTCACCCTCACAAACATCGCGCGTGCTCTATTCGCGCCGTTTGAGCCGCGCTCCTTGTCCTTTCGAGCCCTGCGGAACTTTGTGCGTGTGGAACACAAAGTCGTTCGCGACTAAGAGGAAGAGGAGACAGGCCCCGCGGATGCGGCTAGGCGGAGTCGATGACGCCGCGCTCGGCGAGGAGCTGGGCGATCGTCGGCTCGCCGAGCTCCTGCAGGCGGTAGGTGACGCGCAGCGCGGGCTTGTCGAGCTCGATGATGCGGCGGAGGTCGATCGGCGTCCCGATGAGGACGAGATCGGCGTCTGAGCGGGCGATCGTCTCGCGAAGCTCCTCCATCTGCCGGCGCCCGTAGCCCATCGCCGGGAGGAGCTGGGTCACGTGCGGGTACTTGGCGAAAGTGTCCTTGATCGACCCGACCGCGAAGGGGCGCGGATCGACGAGCTCGGAGGCGCCGCCCTCCTTCGCCGCGAGCACGGCCGCCCCGTAGCTCATCTCACCGTGCGTGAGGGTCGGCCCGTCCTCGATGGCGAGCACGCGCTTCCCGCGGATCTCGTGGGTGTTCTGCTCGACCTCGAAGGGCGATGCCGCTCGCACGATCGCCGCGCCCGGATTCACCTTGCGGATGGACTCGAGGACGGCCTCGACGCCCTCCTCGGGAGCCGTGTCGATCTTGTTCACGACGCAAGCATCGGCCATGCGCAGGTTCGTCTCTCCCGGGTGGTAGCGGAGCTCGTGGCCCGGCCGGTGCGGGTCGACGACGACGAGGTGGAGGTTGGGGCGGATGAAGGGCGTGTCGTTGTTGCCTCCGTCCCAGACGACCACGTCCGCCTCCTGCTCGGCCCGCTCGAGGATCGCGCCGTAGTCGATCCCGGCGAAGACGATGTTGCCTTCCGCGATGTGAGGCTCGTACTCCTCGCGCTCCTCGATCGTCGCGTCGGCGGCGTCGAGGTCCTCGTACCGCTCGAAGCGCTGGACAGCCTGCCTGGTTAGGTCCCCGTACGGCATCGGATGACGGAGGACGGCGACGCGCTTGCCCGCGCCGCGCAGCACAGAGGCGACGTGGCGCGTGGTCTGGCTCTTCCCGGAGCCCGTGCGTACCGCGCAGATGGCGACGACGGGCTTCGAGGATCGCAGCTCGGTCGAGCGCGGGCCCATGAGGCGGAAGTCGGCGCCGGCGGCCATGGCGATCGAGCCGATGTGCATCACGTGCTCGTGCGTCACATCCGAGTAGGCGAAGACGACGTCGTCGACCTCCTCGCGGCGCACGACGTCGGCGAGCTCCTCCTCGGCGAGGATCGGAATCCCGTCGGAATAGCCCGGACCGGCGAGCTCGGCCGGGTAGACCCGGCCTTCGATGTCGGGGATCTGCGTCGCGGTGAAGGCGACGACGCGGATGTCGTCGTGCCCGCGGAACGCGACGTTGAAGTTGTGGAAGTCGCGTCCGGCCGCCCCGGCGATCAGAACCCTTCTCACGACGCGACAGTCTCCCCGATCCGGTCCGCGACTGCGCCGAGGTCGAGCTCGGCCCGGGCGACCTCGCCGAGGAGCTCGTCCGCGGTCGGCTTCTGGCCCTCGGCCCAGAGCTCCTGCAGCAGCGAGCCCGCCTCGCGCCGCGTGAACCATGCGGTTCCGAACTCCTCGCGCAGGAAGGAGCGCAGGAAGGCCTCGAAGGCCCAGGCGCGGAGGTAGCTGGAGGAGTAGAAGCCGCCGTCGACGTCGGCGAGGAAGTCCACGTCGGCGAACTCGATCTTGAGCGCGTTGTGCATGCGCTCGACGTAGCGGGCACCCATGGACTCGAGCTCGGTGTCCGCGTGGAGCTCGAGTTCGTAGAGGAACTTGGCCGCGTAGCGGCGGACGAAGTAGAGCTGGCCGGCGGATGCCTCGGCGGCGAAGTCCTCGGGCCGCGCGAAGTCGAGCCGGCGCTCGAGCCAGGCGGGCTCGTTGACGAGGAGCTCGAGGAGCATCGCCCAACCCTCCGTGACCGCGTTGTCGCCGAGCCGGCGCGCTTCGACGGGCAGGTCTGCCGACGTGTGCGCGTAGTGCTCGGTGTGCCCGGCCTCGTGGAAGAGCGCGTGCCAGTCGTCGGGGCCGCCGATCGGCTGGATGACGAGCATGACGCGGCCGGGCACCTCGATCGGAGCGCAGAAGGCGCGCGGCGACTTCGTCGGCCGCGACTCGATGTCGAGGTGGACGTTCTCCTGTGCGCGCAGGTCGATCCCGAGGCCGGCGAGTGTGCCTTCGAGTGCAGGGAGCATGGACTGGACCGGGAAGCCCGCGTCCCACTCGCTCGCGCGGAATAGGCGGGGGACGTCCCAGCGCCGCGCCTCCTCGAGCGGGATCCCGACCCTGCGGCGGAATAGGCCGTCGAGCGCGCGCACGTACATGTCCTCCGTGTCCGCCAGGAAGCGCTCGCACTGGGCGCCGAGCGCCTCGAGCGGGAAGCCGAAGCGCTTGTAGAGGTCGAGGTAGGTCGGCGAGCCGAGCTCGACGGTTGTGCTGCGGCGGGCCTCGGCGATGCGGAGGTAGCGCTCGTTCAGATGCTCCCGCGTGAGCGCCACGCGCGCGCGGTCGAGGCTCTCGCGCCGCCCGCGGTTGGGCTCGTTGGCAATCGACGGGCGAAGAAGCCGGAAGCCGATCTCCTCGCCGTCCACGGTGGCCGTGAGCGAGGCCTCCAGCCCGGCGATCTCCTCGGCGTCAGCGCGGGTGAGGTCGCCGATGTAGCCCTCGCAGCCGAAGCGCCAGAGCTCGACGGCGCCGCGGCCCTCGGTCTCGGCGGCGCGGCGAGGCGCCGGCAGGCGTCGAGCGTCGTCAAATCGGCGAAGCGCTCGTAGATCGGCGAGAGCTCGAACTCGTCCTTCAGCCCCGCAAAATGGAGGTAGTACTCCTCGTCGAGCGCGGCGATGAACCGGTCGGCTTCGTCCCGGTACGCCTCGAGCTCTGCCACCGGGGCCGTCGCCATGACGTGCCATAGGATAACTGCCGTGAGGGAGTTCGCCGTTCAAACCGAGCGGAAGATGCAGCTCGTGAACATCACCGAGCAGGTCCGGGAGGCCGTTCGCAACGGCGGTGGAGGTTCGGCGGCGCTCGTCTACGTCCCGCATACGACGGCCGCGGTGACCATCAACGAGAACGTCGACCCGGACCTCGTCGACGACCTCGAGCGCGCGTTCGGCCGCGTCGTCGGGGAGGACTGGGACTGGCGTCACGACGACGCGGACGGGCCCAACGCGCCTTCCCATGCACGCTCGACGCTCGTCGGGCCCCAGATCATGGTTCCCCTTTCAGACGGTGAGCTCGCTCTCGGCGCCTACCAGGGGATCTTCTTCTGCGAGTTCGACGGGCCCCGGACGCGCAAGGTCTACGTGACGACTCTCCACTAGGCGCCTCGCTAGTCTGGCTGGGTGGCTGCGCCACTCAAGAAGGACCAGGAGCTCGAGCTCCGGATCGACTCGCTCGCCTACGGCGGGAACGGCGTCGCGCGGATGAACGGCTTCGTCGTCTTCGTCCGCCGCGGCCTCCCCGGCGACACCGTGCGCGCCCGCGTGACGAAGGTGAAGCGAAACCACGCCGAGGCGATCGCGCTCGAAGTCGTCGAGGCCGGAGCGCCCCGCGTCGAGGCGCCGTGCGCCCACTACCCCGCCTGCGGCGGTTGCCGCTTCCAGGACCTCGCCTACGAGGCGCAGACCGCGGCGAAGCATGCGCAGGTCGCGGACGCGCTCGCGCGCATCGGGCACCTCGAGGGGTTCGAGCTCGAGCCGATCGTCCCGGCGGAATCGATCTTCCACTACCGCAACAAGCTGGAGTACTCCTTCACGGGGGCGGCGGGGAACGGCGTTGCGCTCGGCTTCCACGCGGCAGGGCGCTGGGACGAGGTGCTCGACATCGAGCGCTGCTGGCTCACGACCGAGCTCGGCAACGGGATCCGCGAGGCGGTCAAGGCCTGGGCGTGCGAGTCGGGCCTCCAGGCGTACGACCAGGAGGCCCGGGAGGGCTACCTCCGCCACCTCGTCGTCCGCGAGGGCCGCAACACGGGCCAGGCGCTCGTCGTCCTCGTGACCGCGCCCGGCGAGCTGGACGAGGAGGGCTTCGTCGAGGTGGTGCGGCGATTCCCGGAGGTTCGCTCGGTGCACTGGGCGGTGAACGACACGCCTGCCGAGGTGACCAACGTGCCGTCCCGGCTCCTGTGGGGCGACGAGGCGATCGAGGAGGAGATCCTCGGGCTGCGGTTACGCGTGCGTCCGAACGCGTTCCTGCAGACGAACACCGAGATGTGCGAGAAGCTCTACTCCCTCGCGATCGATTACGCGGAACTGAGCGGCGAGGAGACGGTTTACGACCTCTACTGCGGCACGGGCACGATCGGCCTCTCGATGGCGCGCGAGGCGCTGACGGTGTGGGGGATCGAGGCCTCCGAGGAGTCGGTCGCCTGCGCCGTCGAGAACGCGGAGCTGAACGGGCTCGCCAACGCGGCGTTCTTCGCCGGCGAGGTGGGCGCCGACGTCGAGGAGTTGCGCGAGCGCGCGGGCGCTCCGGATGTCGTCGTGGTCGACCCGCCGCGCGCCGGGCTCACAGGTAAGGCACTGGGCCGTGTCGGCGCGCTCCAAGCGCCGCGCCTCGTCTACGTCTCGTGCAACCCTACGACGCTCGCCGGCAACGCGAAGGAGCTCGTCTCCGGGTTCGGCTATACGCTCGAGCGCGTGCGCCCGGTGGACATGTTCCCGCACACGCCGCATGTCGAGTCGGTGGCCCTCTTCACACGGCGGCCACCTTCGTGAGCATGTTCCCGGCTCGCCGGCGAAAACCGAGCAGGTCAAGGACGCAGGGAGGCCGCATACCGTTCTCAGGTATGTGGCCGACTGAGGACGCAGACCTGCGTTGGTTTGCAGGCGGCGGGGCGGACAACGTTGCTTGCGAAGGGGGGCGCTTCTAATGAGAGTCGCTGCCCTCTACGACGTGCACGGGAACCTGCCCGCGCTCGAGGCCGTGCTCGCCGAGGTCGAAGGCGACGTCACGATCCTCGTCGGAGGCGACGCTGTCCTCGGGCCGATGCCGAAGGAGACGCTACGCCTTCTGCGCGCGCGCGGCGCGACCTTCATCCGCGGGAACTGCGACCGGGAGGTCGTGGCCCCCGTCGCGGCGGGCGACGAGCTGTGGGCTTCGCGCGCACGCTGGGTGCATCAGCAGCTCGACGACGAGGAACTCGCCTTCCTCCACGGGCTTCCGCATCCCCTCTCGCTCGAGGTGGAAGGGCTCGGCCCCGTCCTCTTCTGCCACGGCTCGCCGCGGAGCGACGAAGAGATCCTCACGGCGATCACGCCGCCGAAGCGGCTCGATCCGATCCTGGACGGCGTGCAGGAGGACGTGGTCGTCTGCGGGCACACGCACGCCCAGTTCGACCGGCTCGTGGGCGACCGCCGGCTCGTGAACGCCGGCAGCGTCGGCATGGCCTACGAGGGCGAGCCGGGCATCGCGGCCTGGGCGCTCCTCGGTCCCGCGGTTGAGCTGCGGCGCACGCCGTACGACGTCGAGGAGGCGGCCAGGCTGGTGCGCGAGACGGGTCTGCCGGGCGCGGACGAGTTGGCCGAGGAGTCGCTTCTCCATCCGCCCTCCGCGGAGGAGGTCACTGCTCACTTCGAAGCTCTCGCCGAGCGCCAGGCCCTGTAGTCCCGCCAGAAGTAGTCGGCGTTCGCGAGGACGAAGGCGACGGAGAGCAGGGGTAGGGCCGGGAGGCCGGAGATGTCGAAGCCGACGGCTAGGGCAAGCGTCGCCCCGAAGGAAAGCGCCATCAGGAGCCACGTCAACCAGATGCGCAGGCCGAAGCGGTCGGCCGCGGCGAGGAAGAGCGAGAAGAAGAGGACGTCGGGGAGGCCGAGCTGCGCGGAGTTGTGCTCTCCGGGAAGGGGGAAGGAGATCGAGAGCGCGTTGAAGACCTGCGGCTGGTTCTCGACGATCTCCTTCGTCGGGCCCCGCGCCACCGAGAAGATGTCCACGGGGACGATCATGACCGCGATCAGAAGCACCCACGAGAGCGCCTCGAAGAAGGAGAGGAACCACCATGCGACCGCGACGACCGCGGCGATCTTCACGAAGTTCGCCGCGATGTCGAGACTCGCGAGTTCGAGGACGGCGCTGACGCCGATGAGCGTGATCGCCGTCCAGCCGATCTGCGTCATCCCGTAGCGGCGCAGCGGCAGCGCGAGCCAGACGAGCGAGAACGTGAGCGGGATCAGTCCGAAGGAGAGGAAGGCGACGTCCGCCCAGAGACCGAGCCTGGGCAGATCCTCGGAGACCGCGTAGTACCAGCCGAGAATCGCGATTACGACCAACACCCCGACGAGCCGCGTCCACCACGGCGCATGCAGCTGCAAGGCCGCGCCTCGCAGCATCCTCGGTCGCGTCCGTATCTTCAGATAAGAACGCTCCTTGCGTCCTCGCGAGCCTTGCCTTTCGCGCGTCTGCGGTTGGGCAACGCGACCGGCCGGGACGCTAGTACGGCGGCAGCTCGGACCACCAGGGGCCGATTGCCTTGAAGGCCTCCCAGAACTCCTTCTTCGCCGGCGCCTCGTCGAGCGAGGCGTCCAGGTCCGGAGTCACCAGCGCCTCGATCGTCGGCGTGAACTTCTGGATCGTCCCCGGCTCGCTCGCCACCTCGGCTGCCAGGGGGAAGTGGAGCGCGTTCAGACACGAGAGAGCATCTTGCCCCATGACCACGATGAGCTTGGGCTGCACGATGTGGATCTCGCGCGAGAGCCATTCGCGCGCCTGCTCCTCATCCGCCCCCGGGAACTTGAGGCAGTTCGTCCCGTAGATCGCCGTCGGGTCGACGTGTAGGCGCTGCAGCGACTTGAGCACGGCCTGCCCGGCGCGACCGAAGAAGGCGACGCCCTCGTGCTGCTCGGCCGTCTGGGGGCCGTACTTCAGGAGAAAGACGTCGGCTTGCGGATGGCCGGAGCCGAGCACCGGCGCCCGGTCCGCGCCAGCCACCTGGGCGATCTCGCGGCCGAGATCGTTGATCTCGGCGATCGCCTTCTCGAGGTAGCGCTGGGAGATGTCGTCCGTGGGCACGGGCAAGGGGCTGCAAGCGTATTCGGGGCGAGGCGCCCCTCTTCCTACACGGCTGCCTTCGACCTGCGGGCGCGCGACTGCGCCACCCACTTGAGGCCCTGCAGGTACACGAGCGACTTCGGCCGCCGCACGATTTCGGCCGACCGGAGGCTGATGAGGAACTCGGCCGGAGTCTCGAAGGCGCGCATGCGGACGAGCCCGGTGCCGACGCCCTGGAGAACGTGCGCGTCTGAGCCGGCGCCCATCGTCAGGTTGTACTTGCGCGCGAAGCGAAGCGCCTCCTCGTTGAACCCTTCGAAGAGGAGCCGCGCGTTGTAGACCTCGAAGACGTCGATCTCGGGAAGGTGCCGGTGCAGCGTCGGCGCATCCGGGATCGTGTGCAGGCGATCGAACGGGTGGGGGACGTAGACGACGCCGCCCTGCTCCCTGATCGCGGCGATCGTGTCCGCCATCGGCATGCCGCGCTCGATCTCCTCTTCCAGGAAGAGCCCGATGACCTCGCCGGCGTCGGTCTTGATCTCCTCGCCCGGAATGACCTTGAGCTTGCGGCCGCGCGCGAGCTCGACGCCCTCCTTCGCGCCTCCGAAGACGTTGTGGTCGGTGATCGCGATCGCTCCCAACCCCTGCGCCTCGGCATAGTCGAGGAGGTCGGTCACGGGCACCGAGCAGTCGTGCGAGTGATCCGTATGCATGTGCAGGTCAGCGAGGATGAACTGCCGGTCCGCGAGGGGCTCGGTGGGGGGCTGGAGGACGGTGCGGCGGCGGCCGAGCACCGATCTGTACAGCTTCTCCAGCTCGTCCCCGAGGGCCTGGATGCTGTCTGCGGCCGCGCGCTTGCCCGCCTCGGCGGACTGCTCGCGCCGCCATCGCGGGTCGTCGGCGAGGCGCCCCAGCGCTGCTCCGATCAGCTCTGGCTGCTCGGTCGCGGCGGGTGGGTCGACGATCGGCACGCCGGCGGCGGCCGCCTCGGCCGGAAGACGGCGCAGCCCGCGATGGGCGGGGACGAGACCCGCCGCGCCGGCGAGCAGCGCCGCCCGGCTCTCGCCGTCGAGCGCGGTTCGGACGGAGACGAGGTCGCGGAGCGCGCGCGGCACGTAGGGGCGGCCGGAGAGCGGGCTCGTCCGGACGAAGACGAGCTCCCAGTTCGGCAGCGTGCGCAGAGCGCGGAGCGCCGCCCGCGCCCGGGCGAGCTCCTCGCCGCGCCACTCGAAGAGGAAGCGCTTCGCCGGCGCGGCCTTGGGGAAGAGGGCTGGGTCGACTCCGAACGGAAGCGCGCGGTAGTCGCCGGGGAAGCGCTCGGACGCTGCGACGAGCGTCTCCGCGCCGACCGCCGTGAGGGCGTCGATGCGGGAGAGCAGGCGCTCGCGCTGCTTCTTTCCGGGTGGATAGCCGAGCCGCTCCGGGGAGTGGAACGTCGCCACCGAGAGCGCGCGCGAGTCGCGCAGGGCGAGGTAGGAGAGGCTCGGGACCCCCGGCTCGTGCGCGTGCAGGACGTCGAAGAAGTCCGCCTGCAGCGCGAGCTCGAGGTTGGCGCGGACGCCGATCGGGACGCCCAGGCTGCTCTTCCTCGACACGGGCACCGCCGGGCCGAGCGCGACGATGCCCTCGAGCGGCGCCCCCTCGGACCCAGGCGCCTCAGCGCGCGCCGGCCTCGCGCGAGGTCGCCCGCCCGATTGGACGGCGCGAGGACGACGACCTCGTGCCCGCGGCGGCGGAGCTCCTCCGAGGCGGCGTGCACGTGCTCGTTGACCGGATGCGGCTGTGACCACGCGAACGGCGTGACCATGCAGATCCGAAGGCCCACGGTTCGAGTCTAGCGCCGGGAAACCGCGAAATGGGAAGGGAGGGCTGGCGCGGTGCCGACCCTCCCCGTCGCTGCTAGTACGTCACGAAGAGACTCCAGCCGAACAGCGTTCCGGAGTCTCCGCCGCTGTCGTCGGTGATCGTCAACCGCCAGACCCCGGACGCGTCCTCGCCGTCGAACGCCGAGAGCAGTGCGACACCCCCGGGATTGAACGTGCCGGTGATGGCCCCGTCGGCCTTCGGGTTCGAGGCTCCGCTGATGTCCGTTCCGGCCGAAGGCCTCCCGCCTGCCGGTTCCCAGGTGTTTCCAGTAGGGAGGATCGATCGTGACACCGGCCGCGGTCAGGGTCAACCCATCCACGCCCGGTTTTCGCGCGTGTCTAGGCGGTAGCGGCGGTCTTCGCCGTCTTCAGTGCATGCTTCTTGATGAACTGCTCGACGAGCTCGTGCGCTTCGTCGTCGTGGATCTGCTTGGGCGGCGACTTCATCAGGTACGAGCTCGGCCCTTCGAGCGCGCCCGAGACGCCGTCGTTCATCGCCAGCTTCGCGAGGCGCACGGCGTCGATGACGATCCCCGCGGAGTTGGGCGAGTCCCAGACCTCGAGCTTGAGCTCCAGATTGAGCGGCACGTCGCCGAAGGAGGTGCCCTCCATACGGATGTACGCCCACTTGCGGTCGGTCAGCCAGGGCACGTAGTCGGACGGGCCGACGTGGACGTTCTTCGCGCCGAGGTCGTAGTCGAGCATCGACGTGACAGCGTTCGTCTTCGAGATCTTCTTCGACTCCAGGCGCTCGCGCTCGAGCATGTTGAGGAAGTCTGAGTTCCCGCCGACGTTCAGCTGCATCGTCTTGTCGAGGTGCACGCCGCGCTCGCGGAAGAGGCTCGTGAGCACGCGGTGCGTGATCGTGGCGCCGACCTGGGACTTGATGTCGTCGCCGATGATCGGGAGGCCCGCCTGCTCGAAGCGCCGCTGCCAGTAGGCCTCGCGGGCGATGAAGACCGGCATGCAGTTCACCATCGCGCAGCCCGCGGTGAGGATCTGCTCGGTGTACCACTTGGTCGCCTCCTCGGAGCCGACCGGGAGGTAGTTGACGACGACGTCCGTGCCGGTCTCCTTGAGGATCCCGACGACGTCGTCGGTCTCGCCGGGCGCCTTCTCGACGACCTCGGAGAGGTATTTGCCGATCCCGTCGTGTGTCATCCCGCGGGAGACCTTGATGCCGGTCTTCGTGACGTCCGCGAACTTGTACGTGTCGTTGGGATGAGCCCACATCGCGTCGGCGAGGTCCTTGCCGACCTTGTCCTTCGTGACGTCGAACGCGGCGGTGAACTCGACGTCGCGGACGTGGTAGCCGCCGAGGTCGACGTGCATGAGCCCCGGGACGAACTCGCCGGGATCCGCATCCTTGTAGTACTCGACTCCCTGCAGGAGGGAGTTGGCGCAGTTGCCCACACCGATGATCGCGACGCGCACCTTGCCGTTGCCGCGCGCGCGGCCGTTCTTGGAGCCGTTGCTCGGGGCCATGGCTTCCTTTCCGTCAGTGCCGAGGCCTTCGGAGAGGGTCTCGACGATGAGTTGGTTGACCGTCCGCTTGCGCTCGCGCGCGCGCCTGGAGAGCTTCTCCTTCAGCTCGAGCGGCATGCGCAGGAGGACGTCGCCCTTCTCGCTCGGACGGCCGCTCTTGCGGCCGGAGCTCTCGAAGGGGACGGCGAAGCGGGACGCGAGGATCCCGACCGCGAGGTCGTTGAGGTTGCCCTCGGTCGCCTCCACCTCTCGGGCGAGGTCACGCTTGAGCTCCGCAGGCATGCGGACGAGGACGTTCTTGCGTTCTCGAGTCATCACACAGAATGATAGCCCATTGGTGCTATCAACTGCCGCGGAGCTGCTTGCGGACGAAGAGGATCCGCTGGACGACCGTGATCCAAGCGGTCGTCGCGAGGAGCGCCATCGTGATCGGGAGGACGAGGTCGCTGAGCGGGGCGAGCACGAGACCGCCCGTGATCACGATCACCCGCTCTGCCCGGCTGCCGAGGCCGACGTCGCCGCGCAGGCCGAGTGCCTCCGCTCGCGCCCGTGCGTAGCTGACGAGGAAGGAGCCGGCGATCGCCGCGAACGCGAGCGCGACGCCCCACATCCGGTCGTGGCGCATAAGGACGAGGCCGATCGAGCCGATCATGAAGCCCTCGCCGACGCGGTCGACAGTCGAGTCGAGGAAGGCGCCGAACGGGCTCCCGATTCCCCGGCTCCGCGCGAGCGCGCCGTCGAGGACGTCGAGGATCGAGCCGACGACGAAGAGCACAGCGCCGAGCCAGTAGAAGCCCCAGCCGAGGTACTCGAACCAGACGGCGACCGACCCGGCAATGCAGAGGCTCACTCCCGAGAGTGTGAGCGCGTCGGGGGTGACCTTCGCCTCCTCGAGCTGGGCCATCGACTGCGCGGCGAGGCGGCGCGCTTCGTCGGTGTAGGCCTGCTTCGCGCGCTCGAGCTTGGGACTTCTCACGACGCGGGAGAGGCTATCGCTACCCGCCGATGTAGGACATCTCGACCTTCGGCAGGTCCCGCGTCGCGGCGGAGCGAAGCTCGGAGTAGCGATCTTCGCGGACGCGCCAGACCGCGCTGACCGCCGCCGCGATCTCCTCGTCGTCGGCAGGACGGCGGACGAGCTCGCGCAGGTCGTGGCCGGTCGTGGCGAAAAGGCAGGTGTAGAGGGAGCCGTCGGCCGAGAGCCGCGCCCGCGTGCAGGCTCCGCAGAAGGGGCGCGTGACGGAGGCAATGACGCCGATCTCGCCCGAGCCGTCAAGATAGCGGTAACGCTCCGCGACCTCGCCCGGATAGCGCGGGGGCAGGGGCTCGAGCGGGAGCTCGGACTGGATCGTGGAGAGGATCTCGGCGGCCGGGACAACGTCGTCCAGGCGCCAGCCGTTCGTGTGCCCGACGTCCATGTACTCGATGAAGCGCAGGACGCGGCCGCTCCCGCGGAAGTGCCTCGCCATCGGCAGGACGCTTTCGTCGTTCACGCCGCGCTTGACGACGACGTTCACCTTGACGGGGAGTCCGGCCGCGGCCGCTGCCTCGATCCCGTCGAGAACCCGTCCCACCGGGAAGTCGACGTCGTTCATGGCGCGGAAGACATCGTCGTCCAGGGAGTCGAGGCTGACCGTGATGCGCTTCAGGCCGGCGTCCTTGAGGGACTGGGCCTTCTGCGCCAGGACAGCGCCGTTCGTGGTCAGCGTGAGGTCGAGGCCGGGGATCGCCGCCAGCATCTCGACCAGCCGCTCGACGTCCCGGCGGACGAGCGGCTCGCCGCCGGTCAGCCTGATCTTCTCGACGCCGAGCCCGGCGAAGATCCGCGCGAGCCGCGCGATCTCCTCGAAGGTGAGCAGGTCGGCGCGTGGCATGAACTCGTAGTCGCGGCCGTAGACCTCCTTCGGCATGCAATAGACGCATCGGAAATTGCAGCGGTCGGTGATCGAGACGCGCAGGTCGCGAAGAGGCCGGCGCAGGGTGTCTTCGACGGGCACGCACATACCCTAGCCTGCTCCCGCGGGGCGATTAGCGGACGTAATGGATTTCGCCGCGAATCCGAATGGAGCGGATCGACCGCCGTCGGCATCCTCGGGGGATGGCGGGAAGCTACGGGCCGCGGGTCTGGCTTGCCCTCGCGACGATCTACGTTGTCTGGGGCTCGACGTTCATGGCGGTGACGATCGCCGTGCGAGACGTGCCGCCGCTCGCCGCCATGGGCATCCGGCATGTGACGGCCGGCACCCTGCTCCTGGCGTGGGCCTTGCCTCGCGGAGACCGGACCGGCGACCGCATCGGCTGGACGCAGCTCCGCGCCGGGTTCATCTTCGGGGGTGCGCTCTTCCTCCTCGGGCACGGGGGCCTCGCGTGGGCGCAGCAGACGGTCCCCTCTGGGGTCGCCTCGCTCCTCATCGGCACGATCCCCCTCTGGATGGCGCTGCTCGACCGGGTCTTCTTCGGCAAGCGGCTGCATCCGAGCGCGACGATCGGGCTCGTGGCCGGCTTCGTCGGGCTCGCGATCCTCTTCGACCCGCTCGGCGCCGGCAGCTTCGACCGCACAGGCGCCGTCGTCTGCGTGCTCTCGGCGCTCGCCTGGGCCGCCGGCTCTCTGTACTCACGGGGCGCGCCACTTCCGCAACGGCCGCTCGTCTCGGCCGGGCTCGCCGCCCTCTGCGGCGGTGTGCTCCTACTCGTCGCCGGCGCGGCGAGCGGGGAGCTCGGCGAGATCCAACCGACTGCTGACGCGTTCGGCGCGATCGCCTACCTCATCGTCATCGGAACGCTCGTCGGCTTCGTCGCCTACGTGTGGCTCCTCCGGAACGCTCCGACCTCGCTCGTGGCGACGTACGCCTACGTGAACCCTGTCATCGCCGTCACCCTCGGCGCGACCCTGCTCGGGGAGGACGTCACGCCGAGGATGCTGGTCGCGGGCGCGGTGATCGTCGGGTCGGTGGCGCTCATCGTGCGTAGGAGCGGCGAGGCGCTCGAGCCCGGCCGCGGACTGCGGCGCCGTCGCGCTGCTCCCGCCGAGGTAACTCCCGGAGTCTGAAGCGTTATGCTCGGCCACCCCCGATGGCCGACGGCCACTCTTCAGCGGTCTCCTGGACGGCTCCCTTGGGCGTCGTGCGCGCCGTCCGCGCGGGCGCGATCGGGCTCGGGACGGGCATCCTCGTCGGCGCGGTCGTCGGCGGGATCGGCGGGCGCATCGTCATGCGGATCCTCTTCCTGGAGAACGAGGCCACGAAGGGCGGCATCACCGAGAACGGGAACGAGGTCGGCGTGATCACCTCGGGGGGAACCCTCTCGTTGATCGCCTTCACCGCCTTCGCCGGGGCGACGGCCGGAGTCCTGTACGTCCTCATGCGGCGCTGGCTCCCGGGAGGGTCGGTCGCGCGGGGGGTGCTCTACGGCGCCTTCCTGCTGGTCGCCTTCGGGGGCGGCTCGATCGACGCCGACAACGTCGACTTTCGCGTCTTCCGCCCGGCCGGGCTCGGCATCGCGCTCTTCGGCCTCCTGCCGTTCGCCTTCGGCGTCTCGCTCGCACTCCTCGTCGACCGGTGGGACTCCTACGTCCCTTCGTTCTTCCGCAAGAGGGTGCCGACGGTTCTGGGATTTGCGGCCCTGAGCGCCGTCAGCGTCCACGAAGCGCTCGACTTCGCCGGCGCCGTCTCCGAGCTCGTCTGATCGGCGCCCCGGCCGGGGCGCCGATCAGACGAAATGGCCTTGTGTTTCACGGCACAAGGAACGGCCATGTCCACGGTGGGCGACCTCCGCGTGGTCTGCCCGCTGCTCGTCCCGGGCGAGGGCTTTGTGCGCGTGGAACACAAGGCTTGGCGGGCATACCTTCTCCCAGCGATCGTTGCAGAAAGTTGCTATAACGTGGCTTAGATTTTCTGAGCACACAAGCTACGGAGGAACCACCAACCATGCCAAAGACAATCGGAATCGACCTCGGTACGACCAACTCCGCGATGGCCGTGCTCGAGGGCGGCGAGCCAACAGTCATCCCGAACGCCGAGGGCGGGCGCACGACTCCGTCCGTCGTCGCGTTCACGCGGGACGGCCACCGGCTCGTCGGGGCGCCCGCGAAGCGCCAGCAGGTCACGAACCCGCAGAACACCATCTTCTCCATCAAGCGCTTCATGGGCCGCAAGTTCGACGAAGTCTCGGAGGAGATGAAGATCGTTCCGTACGAGGTCGTCGCCGGCCCGAACGGTGACGTCCGCGTGAAGGCGGGCGACAAGGAGTACGTGCCGCCGGAGATCAGCGCCATGATCCTGCAGAAGCTGAAGACGGACGCCGAGGCATTCCTCGGCGAGCCGGTCACGGACGCCGTCATCACGGTGCCCGCCTACTTCGCCGACGCGCAGATCGAGGCGACCCGCGACGCCGGCAAGATCGCCGGCCTCAACGTCCTGCGCATCATCAGCGAGCCCACCGCGGCCTCGCTCGCGTACGGGCTCGAGAAGGAGCACGACCAGACCATCCTCGTCTTCGACCTCGGGGGCGGGACGTTCGACGTCTCGATCCTCGACCTCGGCGAGGGCGTCTTCGAGGTGAAGGCCGTGAACGGTGACAACCACCTCGGGGGCGACAACTTCGACAAGGCCATCGTCGACTGGATGGTCGCCGAGTTCAAGCGCGACCAGGGCATCGACCTCGTCGGCGACCGCATGGCGCTTCAGCGTCTCTACGAGGCAGCCGAGAAGGCGAAGATCGAGCTCTCGTCGACGATGTCGACGCAGATCAACCTGCCGTACGTCACGGCGACCCCCGAGGGCCCGAAGCACCTCGACCTTCAGCTCACGCGCGCGAAGCTCACGGAGCTGACCGCCGACCTTCTCGAGCGCATCGTCGCGCCGACGAAGCAGGCACTCTCCGACGCCGGCCTCACGCCGGACAAGATCGACCACGTGATCCTCGTCGGCGGCATGACCCGCATGCCGGCCGTGCAGGACAAGGTCAAGGAGATCATCGGCAAGGAGCCGCACAAGGGCGTCAATCCGGACGAGGTCGTCGCCGTCGGCGCGGCCATCCAGGCCGGCGTCCTCAAGGGGGAGGTCAAGGACGTCCTCCTGCTCGACGTGACCCCGCTCTCCCTCGGAATCGAGACCAAGGGCGGCGTCTTCACGAAGCTGATCGACCGCAACACGACCATCCCGACGAAGAAGTCGGAGACGTTCTCGACCGCCGAGGACAACCAGCCCTCGGTCGAGATTCACGTGCTCCAGGGCGAGTCGGAGATGGCCGCGTTCAACAAGACGCTCGGCAAGTTCCAGCTCGTCGGCATCCCGCCGGCGCCGCGCGGCATGCCGCAGATCGAGGTCACCTTCGACATCGATGCGAACCGCATCATCAACGTGTCGGCGAAGGACCTCGGCACCGGCAACGAGCAGCAGATCCAGATCGAGAGCGGGTCCGGCCTCGCCGAGGACGAGGTCGAGCGGATGATCCGCGATGCCGAGTCCCACGCGGAGGAGGCGCACAAGCTGCGCGAGGCCGCGGAGGCCCGCAACCAGGCCGAGAACCTGCTCTACTCGACGGAGAAGAGCGTCAAGGATCACCGCGACGCGCTCGAAGCGGAGACGATCTCCACGATCGAGTCGCGGATGGAGGAGCTCCGCACCGCACTCGACGGCTCGGACGCCGCCGAGATCCGGGCGAAGTCCGACGCCCTCACGGAGGCCTCGCACCAGCTCGCGCAGGCCGTCTACCAGAAGGTGCAGTCCGAGCAGGCCGCCTCGGCCTCGGCCGGAAACGGCGAGGCGGCGAGCGACGACGAGGTCGTCGAGGAGGCGGACTACGAGGTCATCGACGAAGAGGCCAAGCAGTCGTAATGACGGACAGGGTCCCCACGAAGGCCGAGCTCGAGGAGAGGCTCGCCGAGGTCGAGCGCGAGCGCGACGAGTATCTGAACGATCTCAAGCGCGTAGCCGCCGACTTCGAGAACTACCGCAAGCGGGTCGCGCGCGACCAGGAGGGCCTGGCCGCGCGTGCCCACGAGCGGCTGGTGAAGGAGCTCCTGCCCGTACTGGACGACCTCGAGCGCGCGCTCGAGGCGGCGGCCGAGCATGAGGAGGCCAAGCTGGAGGAAGGCGTCCGGCTCGTCCACCGCGAGCTCGTCGAGGCACTCGCGCGCGAGGGCCTAATCGAGGTCGAGACCGACGGGCAGTTCGACCCGCACGTCCACGAGGCGCTTCTCTCCCAGCCGTCCGAGCTGGACGACGGCGCGGTGATCGAGGTCCTGCAGAAGGGCTACCGCCTGGGCGACCGCGTGCTGCGCCCGGCCCGCGTCGTGGTGTCGCAGAGCGAATGAGGGACCTGTACGAAGTCCTCGGGGTCAAGAAGGGCGCGTCGGCGGACGAGATCAAGAAGGCCTACCGCAAGCTCGCCCGCGAGCACCATCCGGACAAGAACCCCGGCGACGAGGCCGCCGAGGAGCGCTTCAAGGAGGTGCAGGCCGCGTACGACGTCCTTTCCGATCCCGAGAAGCGCAAGCAGTACGACCAGGTCGGCCCGCGAATCTTCAGCGGTGCGGGCGGCGGCCCGGGTCAGGGCGGCTTCCAGCGGTCGGGGAACTTCTCCGACCTCGGGGATCTCGGCGATCTCTTCGGCGGCATCTTCGGGAACGCCGGCTCCGCCCGCGGCTCGACGCGGCGCTCGCAGCGAGGCGAGCGCGGGCGCGACGTCGAGGTCGCGATCAACGTCTCCTTCGAGGACTCCCTGAAGGGCCTGACGGCGAAGATCCCTGTCGACCTCGAGGTCACCTGCTCCGCCTGCCACGGCACCGGAGCCGAGCCCGGCACCTCGCCCGTGATCTGTCCCGAGTGCCGCGGCCGCGGGGTCGTCTCCGAGGATGAGGGCTTCTTCGCCTTCTCCCGTCCGTGCCGGCGCTGTCACGGGAACGGCACAGTCATCGAGCAGCCGTGCCGCCGCTGCAAGGGCACGGCCCGCGAGCGGCGCACGAAGCGCTACACGGTGAAGATCCCGGCCGGCGTCAAGGACGGCACGCAGATCCGCCTCAAGGGCAAGGGCGAGGCCGGCACGAACGGCGGGCCGCCGGGCGACCTCATCGTCACGACTCGCGTCGCCACGTCGCTGCTGTACGAGCGCCGCGGCAGCGACCTCGTCCTCGAGGTGCCGGTCACCTACGCCGAGGCCGCGCTCGGCGCGACCGTCGAGATCCCGACTCCGGAGGGCCGCGTCGCGCTCAAGGTGCCCGCGGGCTCTCAGGACGGAAAGCTCCTCAAGGTCAAGGGCCGCGGCGCGCCCAAGCTCAAGGGCGGCGGGAAGGGCGACCTGCTCGCGCGTCTGCGCGTCGCCGTCCCGACGAAGCTCTCGAAGGCCGAGCGCGAGGCGATCGAGAACCTGCAGAAGGTCTCCCACGACGACCCGCGCGAGAAGGTGTTCTCGTGACGACCCGACGCCTTCGCATCTGTGCGATGGTCGGGCTCGTCGTGGCGATCGTCTTCTTCGTGAGCACCGTGCAGGTGCTCCAGTGGGCGGCGATCGTTCTCGTCGTGGCGAGCACGCTCGTCCTCACGTGGACGCTCTTCACGTCTGCACGGGAGGATGTGCGGTGACTGAGCACGAGCGTCCCCGCTACATGATCTCGGTCGCCGCCGAGCTCGTCGGCATGCACCCGCAGACGCTTCGCATCTACGAGTCGAAGGGACTCGTGCGGCCCAAGCGCACCCCGGGGAACACGCGCCTCTACTCCGAGGCCGATCTCGAGCGGCTCCGCTTGATCCAACGCCTCACGACCGAGCTCGGGCTCAACCTCGCCGGCGTCGAGACGGTCATCCGACTCGAGGACGAGCTGGAGCAGGTGCGCCGGCGGCTCGAGCGCTTCGAGCGCCAGATGCGCGAGGAGATCCGCGACGTGCACAGGCAGTACAAGCGGGAGGTCGTCCTCTACACGAACGGGGAGAACCTTCCGGAGAGGAGCCCATGGACTTCCAGAAGCTGACCATCAAGTCCGGGGAGGCGGTCGCCGCCGCCCAGGAGCTGGCGCGCCGCCGCGGCAATCCCGAGGTCTATCCTGAGCACCTCTGCATCGCGCTCCTCGACCAGGAGCTCCCGCGCACGCTTGTCGAGCGCGCGGGCGAGTCCGTTGATTCGCTGCGTGCCGAGTGCGAGGCGCAGTTGGCCCAGAAGCCGGCCGTCCAGGGCTCCTCGCAGCAGCCGCACGCTTCCGCGGACTTCGCGCGCGTGCTCGACCGTGCCGAGGAGGACATGCGCAAGCTCGAGGACGAGTACGTCTCGACGGAACACCTGCTCCTCGCGCTCGACGTTGCTCCGCGCGACAAGCTGATCGCCGCCCTGAAGGAGGTGCGCGGATCCCAGCGCGTCACCTCCCAGGATCCCGAGGGCTCCTACCAGGCGCTGGAGAAGTTCGGCCGGGACCTGACCGAGCTGGCCGAGTCGGGGAAGCTCGACCCGGTCATCGGTCGCGACGAGGAGATCCGCCGCGTCATCCAGGTGCTCTCGCGGCGCACGAAGAACAACCCCGTCCTCATCGGCGACCCCGGCGTCGGCAAGACGGCGATCGTCGAAGGGCTCGCCCAGCGGATCGTCGCCGGCGACGTGCCCGAGGGTCTCAAGGGCAAGCGCGTCTGGGCGCTCGACATCGGCTCCCTCCTCGCCGGCTCGAAGTACCGGGGAGAGTTCGAGGAGCGCCTGAAGGCCGTCCTCGAGGAGATCAAGGAGGCCGAGGGCCAGATCGTCCTCTTCATCGACGAGCTGCACACGATCGTAGGCGCCGGTGCGGCCGAGGGCGCGGTCGACGCGGCCAACATGCTGAAGCCGATGCTCGCCCGCGGCGAGCTTCGCGCGGTCGGCGCCACGACTCTGGACGAGTACCGAAAGCACATCGAGAAGGACGCCGCGCTCGAGCGCCGCTTCCAGCCGGTCTTCGTCGGCGAGCCGTCCGTCGCGGACACGATCGCGATCCTCCGCGGCCTGAAGGAGCGCTACGAGGCCCACCACGGCGTCCGCATCCGCGACGCCGCGCTCGTCGCGGCGGCGGTGCTCTCCGACCGCTACATCTCCGACCGCCAGCTTCCCGACAAGGCCATCGACCTCGTGGACGAGGCCGCCTCGCGCCTGCGCATGGAGATCGACTCCTCGCCGCTCGAGCTCGACGAGGCCGAGCGCCGCGTACGGCAGCTCGAGATCGAGCTCGCGGCGATGGGGAAGGAATCCAAGGAGGTGCGCGAGCCGGTCGAGCGCGAGCTCGCCGACGCGAAGGCGCACCGAGACGAGCTGGCCGCGCGTTGGGCGAAGGAGAAGGAGGCGCTCGACCGCGTCAAGGAGATCACGCAGCGAATCGACGACCTCCGGATGGAGGCCGAGCGCGCCGAGCGGCAGGGCGACCTTCAGCGCGTCGCCGAGATCCGCTACGGCGAGCTGCCCGCGCTGGAGACCGAGCTGGCCGAGCGCGAGGAGGCCGAGTTCGAGCCGATGGTGAAGGAGGAGGTAGACGAGAACGATGTCGCCGAGGTCGTGGCCCGCTGGACGGGCATTCCCGTCTCACGGCTCCTCGAGGGCGAGACCGAGAAGCTCATCCACATGGAGGAGCGGCTCCACCAGCGCGTCGTGGGCCAGGAGACGGCCGTCGAGGCCGTGGCCAACGCGCTCCGCCGCGCGCGAACGGGCCTCCAGGATCCCAACCGGCCGATCGGGTCGTTCATCTTCCTCGGGCCGACCGGCGTGGGGAAGACCGAGCTCGCCCGCGCCCTCGCCGAGTTCATGTTCGACGACGAGCGGGCGCTCGTCCGGCTGGACATGTCGGAGTACCAGGAGCGGCACACCGTGTCGCGGCTCGTGGGCGCTCCGCCCGGCTACGTCGGCTACGACGAGGGCGGCCAGCTGACTGAAGCAGTACGGCGCCGTCCCTACTCCGTCGTCCTCCTCGACGAGATCGAGAAGGCGCACGCAGAGGTCTTCGACGTCCTCCTGCAGATCCTCGACGACGGCCGCCTCACCGACGGCCAGGGCCGCACGGTCGACTTCCGCAACACCGTCATCATCATGACCTCCAACATCCGCTCGGCCGAGGCGCTCAACGAGTTCTTCCGGCCGGAGTTCCTGAACCGGGTGGACGAGATCGTCGTCTTCGAGGCGCTCACGCGGGAGCAGCTCGGCGAGATCGTCGAGCTCCAGCTCGCGCGCCTCCGCGCCCGGCTCGCCGACCGGGGGATCACCCTCGAGCTCACGGACGCGGCGAAGGAGGCGATCGCGGAAGCCGGCTGGGATCCCACCTACGGCGCCCGCCCGCTCAAGCGCGCGCTCCAGCGGATGGTCGAGAACCCGCTAGCGATGAGACTCCTCGAAGGGGAGTTCTCCGAGGGCGACACGGTGCGCGTGGACGCCCAGAACGGCGAGCTCGTCTTCGAGAAGGCCGCCGCCGCCGAGCCTGCGCGCGCCTGACGAAACCGACTTTGTGTTTCACGTGCACAAAGTCTTCCCTCGCGCTCTTCCTTGATTCTTGGCAGCGAAAGGCCATGGCCTTTCTCATGTATTCGTGGAACACAAGGCTTCCTGGCGAGGTGCGACACTGAGGGGCGCATGGAGGACCTCGTCGCGTTCCTCGGCGTGTCCGCGCTCGTCATCGTCACCCCCGGGCAGGACACGGCCCTCACGATCCGGAGCACGCTGCTCGGCGGGAGGTCGCGGGGGGTCCTGACCGCCTTCGGCGTGGCGACCGGCCAGGCCGTGTGGACGCTGGCCGCGAGCGCCGGGATCACCGCGCTCCTCCTCGCCTCCGAGCCCGCCTTCCTGGCGGTAAAGCTCGCGGGAGCTGCATATCTCGTCTTCCTCGGCGGGCAGATGCTCATGCGTGCAGCGCGCCGCTCCGCCCAGCCCGCCGACCTGAAGCTCGCCAGGGACGGGCTCGGCTCGCGGACCGCCTTCCGCCAGGGCGTCGTCTCGAACCTCGGCAACCCGAAGATGGCGATGGTCTTCACGAGCCTCCTGCCGCAGTTCGCGCCGTCGGGGCCGCGCTTCGCCGCCTTGCTCGCCCTCGGCCTCTGCTTCTGCGCCATGACTGCCGCCTGGCTCACCGGCTACGCGTTCGCCGTCGCGAGGGCAAGGGACGTGCTCCTCCGCTCCCGCGTCCGCCGCGCCATCGATGCGCTGACGGGCGCGGTGCTCGTCGCGCTCGGCCTGCGGCTCGCGACTGAAGAGCGCTAGAGCCGCTTCTCGAAGCAGAGGCTGAGCTCGTCGTCGACGTAAGGCCCGTACCGCTCGATGGGCTCGAAGCCGGTCGAGCGGTAGAGCCCGATCGCGGCAGCCTGCCGTAAGCCGGTCTCTAGCCGAACGCGCCTGTAGCCGAGCGAGCGGGCCTCGTCCTCGAGCGCGCCGAGCAGGAGCCGCGAGTAGCCGCAGCCGCGGGTCTCTGGGACGACGTACATCCTGCGGATCTCGCCGGTTTCGGCGTCGTAGCGGCAGATCCCGCCGCAAGCGACATCGACGCCGTCGACCGAGCCGACGAGGAAGGCGCCGTCCGGAGGCTCGAAGTCGGAGGCCGGAGGCTCGCCGCCCGACCCCGGCCGGCCGTGGTTCTCGAGGAGCTCGGCCGCGAGCGCCCTGGCGAGGGCCTGGACGGCCGGGCTCGCATAGCTGTCCCGCCGGACCTCGATTCGGCGAGGGTACCGTTCGGCTCTGCGGTGCCCATCGACCGACCCCTCAAGCTGGGCGACCTCTTTGCAGAGACCGTTCGCGTCTACGGCAGCCGAATCTGGTCCACCGTCGGCATCGGCGTCTTCCTCGCGGGCTCGCTCCTGGCCGCGAGCGTGATCGGTCACGTCATCGCCTTCGTCGTCATCGTCGCGCTCGCGTTCACCGCTGCCTACGCGGTCTCGAGCCGCGTCGTCGTCGGCGATCCGGCCGCCGAGGCGTGGGCGCAGGTCGGGGTCCGCCTGCCCGTCCTCCTCGTGCTCACCGTCGTCGTCTCGGTGCCGTTCGTCCTCGGCAGGGTGGATCCGGTGCTTCTTCTCTTCGGCGTCGCGTGGCTCGCCTTCGTCGGCCTCGCCATCCCCGTCGCGATGCTCGAGCGCGACCCGACGCAGGGAACCTGGTACGGGAACATCGGCTTCGCCATCAACCGCGCGACCGTGCTCGCGCGCGCCGAGTACCTCCACGTCCTCGGCGTCATGGCCGCCTTCGTGGTCGTCTACCTGTTGCTCGGCCCACTGCTCGCGATCCTCCTGACCGGATTCGCGGACAACGGCGCCCTCGCCGCGAGCCTGATCGCGAACGGTGTCCTCGGCCCCTTCTTCTTCCTGGGGCTCAGCCTGCTCTATTTCGAGCAGAAGGCGCGGGCGTTATCCTCGCCCCCAGAGCAGTAGACCTAGGAGGACGGATGCCGAAGTACCTGATGCTGTCCACGCTCAGCGAGCAGGGGCTGCAGACGCTGCGGGCGAACCCCGAGCGCGTGCGCGAAGTGAACAAGGACGCCGAGGAGCTCGGCGTCAAGGTCCTGCACCAGTGGTTCCTGCTCGGCCCACACGACTTCGTGAACATCGTCGAGGCTCCGGACTCGTCCGCGATCGCCAAGGTCTCGGTTGCCCTCGGCGCGCGCGGGAGCGTGCACACGGAGTCGTTCGAGATGCTCGAGGTGGAGGAGCTCCTGAATCTCCTCGCGGAGTAGTGGCCGAGCCGCCCCGGCTGCCGGACTGGCTGCGGGCCGAGGTGGCCGAGTGGCCACAGGACGCCTTCGGAGCCCATCAGGCGCGCCTTCTCCTCCGTGACGGGACAGTGATCGCCCCTGTCGCGATCCTCCCGAGCGGCGACATCGTCGGCTGGGGGCAGGCCGGCGAGGTCGAGTTCGACGGCGACGACATCGTCGCCATCGAACGCATCGATGAGTGACTAGGTGAGCTTCGAGTAGGCGGCGGCGATCTGGGCGGCGAGCGCCGCGTTCTCGACGATGAGCTTCTTGTTCACCTCGATGGTCCGCCCGTCGCTCTGCTCGTGCAGGTACGAGAGGACGAACGGCGTCACCGCCTGGCCGCGGATGCCGCGCTTCGCCGCCTCCGCGAGGCCGTCGTCGATGAGCGGCTCGACGTCGAGGCTCTCGTCGGGCGGTCGCGCGAGGACGATCCCCGAGTGCCGCCCGAGCCGCCAGTGGAACTGGGCGACCTGCGCGGCCTCCTCCGCGTTCTCCACACGTTGCGAGACGGATGGGCCGCCACCGGCCTTGTAGAAGAGCGGGATCTCGTCCGTGCGCCAGCCGAGCACGGGCACGCCGAGGGTCTCGAGCACCTCCGCGGTCGCGTCGACGTCGAGGATGGACTTCGCGCCCGAGGCGACGACGAGCGCCTCGGTGCGGCCGAGCTCGCCGAGGTCGGCGGAGACGTCGAGGGTCTGCGCCCAGCCGCGGTGAACACCGCCGATTCCGCCGGTGCCCATGAAGCCGATGCCCGCGGCCCGGCAGACCGCAAGGGTCGCGCCGACGGTCGTCGCGCCGAGCTCCTTCTTCATCGCGCAGGCGGCGAGGTCGCGCGGTCCGACCTTGCGCGCCTCCGGTGAGGTGGCGAAGCGCTCGAGCTCGCCGGCCTCGAGTCCGACGCAGATGCGCCCGTCGATCACGCCGATCGTGGCCGGGACGGCCCAGGCCACGCGCACGCGCCGCTCGGCCTCCGAGCCAACCCCGGCGCCGACTCCGCCCGGGAAGCCGTGTGCGACGAGCGTCGTCTCCAGGGCAACCACGGGGCGCCGCGACTCGAGCGCCGCGCGGACTTCGGGATGGATGCGGAGGAGGTCGGTCACTGCGGAAACGCCCCCATGGTTGCCACACAGCGCGCCGCCGCGTCGAGGCCGAGCCTCCGGCCCGCCGAGGAGGAAGCCCGCGGCGAGCGCGTCCCCGGCGCCGGTCGTGTCGACGACCTCGGCAGGACGCGCCTCGTACTCGGTCTCGCCGACGGCGATGCCGTCGGCGCCCCGCTTGAGGACGAGTGTCGCGGCCTCGACCTTCCCGACGAGTGCGGCCTCGTCCTCGTTCGCGAAGACGATCTCCGGCTGCAGCCGTTCGAGCGTGGCGCGAAACTCGTCCATCCCGGCCGCGCGGATCGCGGCGGTGGAGGAGAGGTCGACGCTCACGCGCGGGGCAAGCGCTGCAGCGGCCAGCGCGGCCTCGCGGATCGGCGGGCGCGCGAGGCTGTAACCGGCCACGTGCAGCCACTCGCAGCCGTCGAGCCAGCGCGCGTCGAGCTCCTCCCGGGCGAAGTCGGGCGCGATGCCGCGGTCGGTCAGCATCGTCCGTTTGCCGTCCGGCGTCGCGACCGAGACGACGGTGCCGGTGCCCGCCTCTTCCTCCGGCCCGACGAGCTCGACACCGCGGCGGCGAAGCTCCTCCGCGAGCATCGTCCCGGCTGGATCCGCCGCGCGCTTGCCGATGAACCGCGCCTGCCCGCCGAGCGCGGCCACCCAGGCGGCCACGTTGGCCGCCTGCCCGCCCGGGCCGACCCTGCTCCTGCCATACGTGTCCGTATCTTCCGCGATCGGGCCGTCCAGCCGGACGACGACGTCGAGGAGCAGGTCTCCGAGGGTGCAGATCATGCGGGCGATGAGCCTACAATCGCGGTCATGGAGAGCGAGCGCGGGAAGCGGATCCGCTCCTTCGTCATCGGAGGGCTCGTCGGGAGCGCCGCCGGGCTCGTCGCCGCGGGGCGCATGCGCGTTCCGCGACGCCCCGCGAAGCGGGAAACGCAGGCCGGCCTGGCCGCTTTCGAGCAGGCGCCCTGCTACGCGGAGCTCATCGAGCGCGAGGCCCGCGAGGAGAGCCGCTAGCCCCCGTTCTCGAGGCGCGAGAGCGCCGTGATCGCGGTCTGGAGGTTGATGCTCGCGTCCCCGATCCCGAGGATGCGGCCGAGGAGCTCGACCGCCGCGGTGTCGCGGAAGAACGTCTTCGCGTCGCCCACGGGCCTCTTCGTCCGGATGACGAGGAACGGGCCCCAGGCGTGGCCCTCGTAGGCTGCGCTGGGGACGTCCTCCGGGATGGTCAGCTTCCGCCGCGACGGCACGCTCGAGTCGGACGCGTCGAACACCCAGACGCCACGGCCGAGCGGCTTCCGTGTCTCGTGCAGGGTGTCGATCGCGAGTCTGGGATCCGCGCGCTGGACGATCACAGACCCGAAGGGCGCTCCCGCCTCCCACGCGTCGAGGTACGTCGGCTCGTAGCCGAAGAGGACGTCGTTCGGCCGGCTGGTCGCCGCAAGCCAGGCGGCCGCCCGGTTGCGCGCCTGCTCGCGCGATGCGGGCTCGCCTGCGTACATGTACGGCGTCTTGTGCCAGCCCCAGGCGAACTCGACGCCGAGGAGGAGGGTGAGCGCGCCGAGGACGACGGCCGCCTGCATCCGTCCGGTCAGCGACGAGAGCCTGAGGATGCCGGCGGCGACGAGCATCTGGAAGAAGGGGAGGGCGAAGATCAGGTGCCGGCTCTCCAGGAAGACGCTCGTCTGTGAGCGCACGGCCATGAGCGCGACCGCCGGGACGACGAGCACGGCTGCGGCGAGGAGCACCGCGCCAGGCCGGGTGCGGGCGAGGACGACCGCGCCGAGGAGCGCGAGCGCGCACGCCACCGCGGTCGCCGCCGTCCACCCGGCGCTGAAGTCCCCGAAGGTCTGCCACACATACTTGAGCACGTCGACCGGCGAGCCGAGCTTCGAGTCGCTCGTGCCAGTGACGCTGATCCCGAAGCGAGAGGCGAGCACGCGGTAGCTGAGCCAGAGCGGCGCGACGAGGAGGAGGACGAGCGCGAACGAGATCGCCGCCGGCCGGAGCGAGAGCTCCCGCCTCCACCTGCGGGCTAGGACGTATACGGCCTGGGCGGCGAGCACGAAGGTCCCGTACGGCTGCGTCGCGATCATGAGCACGGTCGCCGCGATCCATGCGGCCCAGCGGCCCCGGTCGCGCCTCCCGAGCGCGCGGAGGAGCGTGAGGAACGAGAGCGCGCTCAGGAAGAGGAACAGGCTGTACATGCGCGCGTAGATCCCGTGGTAGATCGTGATCCAGCTCGCCGCCGCGAGCGCGGTGGCGAGGAGCGCGGTCCGCTTGTCCGTGAGCCGCGCGACGAGCGCCGCGATGACGGGCATGCTCGCGACCGCGAAGATCACGGAGATCATCCGCAGCGCGGTCAGGTTTGGCGAGATCGAGACCGCTAGCCAGGCGAGAAGCCAGTGGAGGGGCGCGCCTCCCCGCTCGCCGAAGACGGAGCTGACCATGTCGCCAAACGGCTGGTGCGCGACGAAGAACACGAGGGTCTCGTCCTCGTGCGGCGGCCACACCGTCATCCGGAAGAGGAGGAAGGTCGCGAGCGCCGCGGTGATGAGCGCGACGCCGAGCCGGTAGGAGTCCGCCCGGGCCCATGCGAGCGCCCGCACCGGCCAGGAATCGGGTGGCGCTCGCTCGGCGCGAGTGCCAGAAGAGGCCGTCCCCCCTGCTAGCATTTCCTCTCGCAAGCCGGGCCTTTCTTTCGATGCCGATCTACGAATACAGGTGCCCGAAGGGGCACACGTTCGAGCTGTTCCAGCGGATGTCCGATCCGTCGCCATCAGAGTGCCAGATCTGCGGCGCGAGCCCCCTGGAGAAGGTGCTCTATCCGGCGGCGATCCACTTCAAAGGCTCCGGCTTCTACACGACCGATTACGGCCGCGGCGCGCGGAAGCGCGACGGCGACAAGGCCGACAAGGCCGAGTCCGGCGAGAAGAAGGAGAAGGCCGACTCGAAGCCCGAGAAGAAGTCCGAGCAGAAGGCTGCGGAAGCCTAGTCAGCCGCCGGGTCGGGTCGAGCGGCCCTGTCACATAGGCATGTCGCAAGGCGCCTGGTAACACTGTGTTGCCAAGTCGAAATCGCCGCCGCGAACGGGGCGCGATCAGGCTCCGCGAACCTCGCCAGCTGTGACGCCTTACGCCAAGTAACACAGTGTTACTTGGATCTTCTCGAGCTCCCAAGCGCGGTCTTTGGGACGAACGGGCGCGACCGCTACTTGCCCACGATGCAGCCGGGCCCGTAGGGACCGGACGCGGGCTTCGGCGGCTGCGGGGCCGTCTTCCCCGTCACCATCGCGATCACCGAGACGTTCTCCTCGGTGCCGAGGATGTAGTCGATCCCGCCGATGTTCGAGGCCGTGCCCCCGAGCCGGCAGCGCAGCCGGCCGTCCGAGGGCGTGCGGAACTTAACCCACGCCAGCTCGAGGATCTGTGCGGCGGAGAGGTCGGTCGCGACAGGCTTGACGATGTCGTCGCCGTTGAACGGCGCCTTGAGGTACTCCTTGAAGCTCACGATCTCGTCCGCGATCGCGGAGACGACGGCCTGCTGCCGCTCGCCGCGCGTGATGTCGGACTCCTTCGGGTCGAGCATGTTCTCGCGGATCCGGGCGTAGATGAGGGCGCGCTTGCCGTTCATCGTCTGCTCGCCCTTCTTGAAGCGCCATCCCTTCCAGCGGTCGCAGGCAGCCTGGCTCGCGCGCGGGCATTCGAACTTGTTCGAGAGGATCGGCTTGGGGACGTCGATGTTCACCCCGCCGAGCGCGTCGATCACCTCGTCGAAGGTGGAGAAGTCGACGACGACGACGTGGTTGATCGGGAGACCGGTGACGCTCTCCACGGTCTTGATCGCGAGCGTCGGGCCGCCGTAGGCGTAGGCCGCGTTGATCTTGTCCGCTCCGTGGCCGGGGATCTCGACGCGCAGGTCGCGCGGGATGGAGAGGAGAGCGATCTTGTGGTTGTCGGGGTCGGTACGGACGACCATCATCGAGTCCGAGCGCCCCACGTCGCCCTGGCGGCTCTTGCTGCCGTTGTCGACACCGAGCACGAGGATGTCGCTCGGGTTCGTGATCATCATCCCGTTCTGCGGCGTGAGGGCGCGCTCGGCGCGGGGGTCGAGCTTCTTGTTCGCCTGCTTGATCCCGCTTCGGAAGGCGAGGAAGCCGAGGAGCGCCCAGACGAGCGCGAGGACGATCACGCCGACGAGCGTCCAGAGGACAGGGCGGACCCAGCGCCGCCGGGTCCTGGCGGGCTTCGGGCCGCGGTAGTCGCGGGAATCTGATCCGTTGACCTTGCCCGGTTTGCCGTCGCTCTTCGGCGACCCGGCCCGGATCGGCCCCTTTACTCTCCCCCCGCGGTACACACGGTACGGCTTGTCCTTGGGCGCCACGCGAGCGAGTATCGTAGCCGGAGCCAATGGCTCCCCCCCGTGTGATCGCGCTCGACCTCGGGGGGACGAAACTGCTCTCGGGCGTCGTGAACGCCGAGGGCGTCGTCGAGCGCCGGGTCGTCAGCCCGACCGAGACGGCGAGCGAGGAGACGCTTCTGGAGCAGGTCGACACTGCTGTCGGCGACCTGATGGCCGACGACATCGGCGCGATCGGGATCGGTATTCCCTCTCTGATCGACCAGCGGAAGGGCGAGGCCGTCCAGTCCGTGAACATCCCGCTGCACGGCCTCGCGTTCCGCGACCACTTGCGCGAGCGCTTCGGCATGCCTGCGGCGATCGAGAACGATGCGAACGCGGCCGCGGTCGCGGAGCACCGCCACGGCGCGGGCCGCGGGTCGCGGCACATGGTCATGCTCACCCTCGGGACGGGCGTGGGCGGCGGCCTCATCCTCGACGGGAGGCTCTACCGCGGCTCCACGGGCGCGGCCGGCGAGCTCGGGCACGTCACCATCGACCTCGACGGGCCTCCCTGCCAGGGAACCTGCCCCGGGCGCGGCCACCTGGAGGCGCTCGCCTCGGGCACCGCGGCCGGAGTCCTCGCGCGCGAGCGGGCGGCAAGGAACCCGGCCGGGATCTGGGACGCGCCGCGGCCGAGGGCAAGGAGGTGAACGCTCATCTCGCGGTCGACCTCGCCGGCCAGGGCCCCGGCGATGCCCGCGACGTCATCGAGCACGTAGGCCTCCACCTCGGAGTCGGCATCGCGAGCCTCGTGAACGTCTTCAACCCTGAGGTCGTCGTCATCGGAGGCGGGTTCGCGCGCGCGGGCGACCTGCTCTTCGACCCGGCCAGGAAGGTCGTTGCCGAGACCGCGCTTCTCCCCGCGCGCGAGCAGGTGAAGATCGCCCCCGCGCTGCTCGGCGTCGAGGCGGGCCTGATCGGAGCCGGGCTCGTCGCCTTCGGCGCCCTCGAGCGGGACGCGTAGTGCCCCTCGTCGTCTGCGCGACGCCGATCGGGAACCTCGAGGACGTAACGCTGCGCGTCCTCCGGGAGCTCGGCGAAGCCGACGTCGTCCTCTGCGAGGACACACGGAGGACGCGGAAGCTGCTCGACCGCTACGGCGTCGAGGCCCGGCTCGTCAGCTACCACCGCCACAACGAGGCCAAGCGCGTCGCCGAGCTCCTGCCGCGCCTCGAAGCGGGGGAGAGGGTCGCTCTTGCGAGCGACGCGGGCCTTCCTGGCGTGAACGATCCGGGCGCGCGCCTCATCGCGGCGGCGATCGAGCGGCGCGTCGAGGTGACGGTGCTCCCCGGCCCGTCCGCGGTCGAGACGGCACTGGTCGCGAGCGGGCTCGTCGGCGAGCGCTACGCCTTCGTCGGCTATCTCCCGCGCGCGCGAGAGGCCCTCGCCAGGCTGTGGGAGGAGACCTCGGGGGTGGGCCTGGCCGGCCGTCGCCTTCGAGTCGCCGCAACGGCTCCCCGCGTCGCTCCGCTCGCTCGCGGAGGCGGATCCGGAGCGGCCCGTCGCGGTCTGTCGCGAGCTGACGAAGCGATTCGAGGAGGTCGTGCGCGGACGGGCGGAGGACCTCGCCCGGCGCTTCGAGCACGCGCCGAAGGGCGAGATCACGCTCGTGCTCGGGCCTGGTCATCGACGCGGCGTCCCGACGGACGAGGCGGACGCGCTCACCGCGGTCTCCGAGCTCGTCGAGGCGGGCATCCCGCGGCGCCGAGCCGCCGAGCTGGTCTCCCGACTCACGGGTGTCGCGCGGAACCGCCTCTATCGCGGCTCGCTGTAGCCGAACTTGACAACGATCCGAGTTCCCTGCTACGCTCGTCTAGTTCTCAAAACTGACAACGAGGAGGAGTGGCGATGAAGAGCCTCGCCTTGCTGCTTCCGGTCCTCGTCGCGCTCCAGGTCGGCGTGCAGCCCGCGCTCGCCTGGGCCTGGCCCGTCGACGGGCCGGTGCTTCGACCCTTCGTGCTCGGTGACGATCCCTACGCCCGCGGACAACATCGCGGGATCGACATCGGCGCATCCTCGGGCTCACCGGTGCGCGCGCCCGCCGCAGGCACGATCAGCTTCGCAGGCACGGTCCCGACCGGCGGGAAGACGGTCACAATTCGCACCCGCGACGGCCATGCGGTCACGCTCCTCCATCTCGGCGAGTACTCGGTCGCGCGCGGAACCGAGGTGGGCGAAGGCGATGTCGTCGGCTCGGTTGGGCCAAGCGGCGACGCCCGCGAGGATCAGCCCTACGTCTATCTCGGCATCCGCCTCGCCGGCGACCCGAACGGCTATGTGGATCCGCTCGGCCTCCTTCCTCCGCCCACGAACGCGGACGAGCCCGTGCAACCCGAGCCCGCGCCGGATCCGGCGCCGGCCCCGGCCTCGGCGGGCGGAGGCAGGGGACACGCAGCGCCGTCGGGAGTTCACCCGTCGCCGGCCGGGACCCACGCCGATGCGACGAAGGCCCGCCGCGTTCCGGCCGCTCCCACGGCGGCCCAGCCGAGAGCGTCCACCCACGCAGCGCGCCATCACGGTTCCGTCCAGGAGCGGAGGCCGGTGTCGAAGCCGCGCACGGCCCCTGCCGCTGCTTGGGCCCACGAACCGGCGGCCGGGGCGGGCCTTGCGCTTGTGGCGGCCCCGGGAAGCGGCAGCGCTGCTCCCTCGTCGCTCTCGCGCGGCAAGGCGCTCACCGCGGCTACGGCCGTCTTCGCCTTCGGAGCGGCTGCCGCGCTAGCTCGCCGTCGACGCGAGCTCGGCGACGCACGAGCGGCACACGGACCGTCCGCGGTGCTCCTGCAGCGAGCTGCGGCGCCCGCAGAAGACGCAGGAGGTCTGCGGCTTGGACAGGAGGATCACGTCGTCCTTGACCGAGATCTCGAGGGGATCCTTCTCCCCGAGCTTGAAGCGCTTGCGGATCTCGATCGGGATGACGATCCGGCCCAGGTCGTCGATGTGGCGGATGATTCCCGTTCTCGTTGCCCCTTTGGTCGAGCGAACCGGAACGACTCGCTCGCTTCCTCCGTTCGACCCCATTCCTTCCTCGTATCTCGTTTGCCGCGGACTCTTGGCACGTCCCCGTGCCATCTCATTTCTAACCATCAGTCCGGCGTCCGGAGCCGCCGAGCGTCCTTCGTATGATTGCCGTGCGTGAGCTTCTACATCACGACTCCCATCTACTACGTCAACGCGACGCCGCACGTCGGGCACGCGTACACGACGATCGCCGCGGACATCGTCGCCCGCCACCGCCGCCAGCGCGGCGAGGAGACGTTCTTCCTCACCGGCACCGACGAGCACGGGTCGAAGATCGCGCGAGCGTCGCGGAGGAGGCCGGACTCGACCCGAAGGCGTTCGTCGACCAGAACGCCGCGAAGTTCCGTCGAGATGACCCGGCGGGTCAACGCGTCGAACGACTTCTTCATCCGGACCACCGACGGGCGGCACGAGCGCCTCGTGCAGGAGTTCCTGCAGCGGATCTACGACGCCGGCGACGATCTACGAGGGCGTCTACGCGGGCCTCTACTGCAGTCGCTGCGAGTCCTTCTACAGCGAGGCGGAGCTCGTCGACGGCACGTGCCCGCAGCACGGCATCCCGCCCGAGTGGGTCGAGGAGAAGAACTAGTTCTTCCGTCTCTCCGCCTACCAGGAGACGGCTGCTCGACCTCTACGACTCGAACCCGGAGTTCGTCCTGCCCGAAGTTCCGGGCGAACGAGGCGCGGAGCTTCATCGAGCAGGGCCTCGAGGACATCGCGTCAGCCGCGCGACGCCAGCGCTGGGGCGTGCCCGGTGCCCTGGGACCCGGAGCAGGTCGTCTACGTCTGGGTCGACGCGCTCATCAACTACTGGAGCGCGCTGGCCTTCGCGCGCGACGGGCGAGGACCTCCGACCGACGCTCTGGCCCGAGGTTCACCACCTGCTGGCGAAGGACATCCTCAAGTTCCACTGCGTGATCTGGCCGGCGCTCCTGCATGCGGCGCGGCGATCGAGCGTGCCGCGGCAGCTCTTCGTCCACGGCTACCTGCTCATGGACGACCGCAAGATGTCCAAGTCGGTCGGGAACGTCATCGATCCGCTCGAGCTGATCGACGTCTACGGGGTCGACGCGCTGCGCTACTACCTCTTCCGCGCCGTGCCGTTCGGCCAGGACGGCAACATCTCGGTCGACGGCGCTGCACGAGCGTTACGAGCGCGAGCTCGGGAACGACCTCGGCAATCTCCTCTCGCGCACGACGGCGATGGTCGCGCGCTACCGGGACGGGACGCGTGCCGGTCGTCGCCGGCGACGCCGGACCTGCGCCGCGAAGCTCGACGGCCTCGGGCCGAAGGTCGTGGCGCGGCTCGACGCGCTCGACCTGACCGGGCGCCCTCGACGAGATCTGGGAGGTCGTCCGCGGCCTCAACCGCCACGTGGAGCGAACGGCGCCGTGGCAGCTCGCGAAGGACGAGCGCGCGGGCGGCCGAGCTCGATCGCGTCCTCTTCGACCTCGCGGACGGGCTCCGCGTGCTCGCGATCGCGCTCGCCTCGTACCTCCCGGAGACGGCGCCGACGGATCCTCGACCGCGCTCGGCCAGGACGAGAACCTGGCCTGGGACGGGGCGCGCTCGGGGCAGACCCGGCGGCGCGACGGGCCTCGAGCCGGCGGCAGCCGCTGTTCCCGCGCGTCGACGCGCCCGCGCTCTGATCCGCGTGATCGACACGCACGCGCACCTGGACGCGTGTCGACGAGCCCGGCGCACGCGCTCGCGCGCGCGCGCGCGGCCGGGGTCGACGCGCGTGATCACGATCGGCGACGACGCTGGAGTCGTGCCGCAGCGGCGCTCGAGCTCGCGGAGCGCGAGGACGGCGTCTTCGTCTCGCTCGGGCTCCATCCCCACGAGGCGGGCGACGGTGGACGGCGACGACGTCGGGCGAGCTCGCGGCGCTGCTCGACGCACCCGAAGGCGGTCGCGGTCGGCGAGACCGGACTCGACTACTTCCGCGACTACGCGCCGCGCGACCGCCAGCTCGAGCTCTTCGCGGCGCAGGCCCGAGCTGGCCGTCGAGCTCGGGCGAAGCCGATCGTCGTCCACTCCCGCGTCGGCCGAGGACGACACCGCTGGCCGTGCTCGCAGCGCTCCCGGAGGGCGACAACGGTCGTCCTGCACTGCTTCTCGTCGCTCCGCCTGCTCGGCCCGGCCCTCGAGCGCGGCTGGTACGTGTCCTTCGCCGGGCAACGTCACCTACCCGAAGGCGACCGAGCTCCGACCGGCGCGGCGCGCGTCCCGGCCGATCGCATGCTGGCCGAGACCGACGCCCCTACCTCTCGCCCCAGCCGTCCGCGGGCGGCCGAACGAGCCGGCCAACGTCATGCACACGCTCGCCACGCTCGCCGAGGCCCGCGGCGACGACGCGCGCCGAGCTCGAGCGCGCGATCGACGCCAACGCGACCGCGGCCTTCGGCCTCCCGTGAACGCTACCGGTCGCACCCAACCGCGAGCTCGGCCAGCACTTCCTGGTCGACGAGAACATCCTCGGCGTCGCTCGGCCGGCTCGCGGAGCTCGGCCCGGACGACGTCGTGCTCGAGGTCGGAGCCGGGCCTCGGCGTCCTGACGGCGTAGCTCGCCGAGCGCGTGCGCCTCGTTCACGCCGTCGAGCTCGACCGCGGCGCTCGAGCCGCACCTCCGCGATGCGCTCGACGGGTCGCGACAACGTCGAGCTCGTCTTCGGAGACGCGCTCACGCTCTCGCTCGACGCGCTCGATCCGCCGCCGACGAAGCTCGTCGCCAACCTGCCCTACCAGATCGCCACGCCGCTCGTCGTCGAGAGCCTCGACGGCCTCCCGGCCGTCGAGCTCTGGTGCGTGATGGTTCAGCGCGAGGTCGGCCGACCGCTTCTTCGCCGAGCCCGGGACGCGGGCTACGGCGCGGTCTCGGTGCTCGTCCAGCTGACCGCCGAGCGCGCGGGCTTCCATCCCGTCGCCCGAACCGTTTTCCGCCCGCCGCCGCAACGTCGACTCCGCGCTCGTCGCCTTCCGGCGCACGCGCGCTGGGGCCCGGAGTACGCGCACCTGAAGGAGGTCGTCCAGGCCGCCTTCGCCCACCGGCGCAAGACGCTCGCGAACTCCCTCGAGCTCGCCCGCGGCGGCCGGCGCGCGAGGTCGACGCGGCGCTCGAACAGCTCGGAGCTCCCCGAAGGCGTGCGCGCGCCGAGGCGCTGTCACCTGCGCAGCTCCTCGACCTCGCGGAGGCTGCTTCCGTGAGGCGGATCCCGGCGCGCGGCGAAGATCAATCTCGCGCTCCTCGTCGGGCCTACGCGCGAGGACGGCCTGCACGAGATCGTCACCGTCATGCAGCGGATCGACCTCTGCGATTCCGTCGAGCTCGAGCCCGCCGACGCGCTCGCGGTCGAGGGCTTCACGGAGGACACGCTCGTCCGCACCGCGCTCGCCACCCTCGCGACGGCAGCCGGGGTCGAACCGCGCTGGCGCGCCCAGGTCCGCAAGCGCATCCCGCTCGCCGCCGGCCTCGGCGGTGGGAGCGCCGATGCGGCCGCCGCCCTCGCCCTCGCCAACCCGCTTCTCGAGCATCCGCTGGACTCCGGACACCTGCACGACGTCGCGGCGGGAATCGGCGCCGACGTCCCCTTCTTCCTCGAGCCCGGCCCCAAGCTGGCCGAGGGCGGGGGAGAGCGGCTCGACCCCGCTCGACCTTCCGCAGGACTTCTGGGTCGTCGTCGCGCTCCCGCGCCGCGCGCGCAAGACGTCCACCGCCGACGTCTACGCCCGCTTCGACAGAGCCCACGGCGCGGAGGGCTTCGAGAAGCGCCGCGCAGCCCTCGCGCGACGCCCTCGCCGCCGTGCGCCGCCCGCGCGACTTCGCTGCCTTCCCGCCCAACGACCTCGCCGAGGCCGCGGGCAGGCCGCGCATCGTGGACGAGCTCCGCGAGCACGGCGCCTTCCGGGCCGACGTGAGCGGCGCCGGGCCGGCGGTCTACGGGCTCTTCCACCACCCGAGCGACGCGAAGCGAGTGGCGCGCCTGCCTGCGGCTCGTCGCCCGCACCTGGGTGGTCGCTCCGGTCTGGTAGCTTCGGCCGCGGATGGAGGAACAGCGGGTCATCGAGCACGGCCAGAGCAGCTCCGCCCGCTGGCTGAGGAGCGCCGGCTCCGCATCGCCCTTCTCATCGCGTTCGTCGAGAGCCTGTGATTCTTCAGTGCCACGGTTGGCGGTACGTCTTGGTCGCTGCCTCATCTCAGTTCCCGCGTACTGGTTCCTCGGGCCGGCGCTGGGGCGGGGTCGTCTATGAGATCACCTGGATCGCTGCTTTCTCGCAGCTCTGTGCGGTGCTCGTCCCTCTCCTGTGGGGTTCCTCTGGTGGCTGGGAACGATCGCGTCATCGTCCTCCTCGGATGCCTCGTCTGCTCGCGGCGCTTCTCCTGGATCGGCGCTAGATAGACTCGAACACCCATGTTGGGGCGTAGCCAAGCGGTAAGGCAGCGGGTTTTGGTCCCGTGACCGGAGGTTCGAATCCTCCCGCCCCAGCCATAACCACCCTCCGATGACCACCTCGCTCGCCGCGGTCGTGATGGCTGCGGGCCTCGGGACGCGGATGCGCTCCGAGCGCCCGAAGCACCTCCACCCCCTGCTCGGGCGGCGGCTCCTCGACTGGTCGATCGGGCCGGTGCTGCCACTCCATCCCGATCCGCTCGTCGTTGTCACCTCGCCGGCGACGAAGGACGAGCTCGACGGCACTCTTCCCGCTGGCGCGACGCTCGCGATCCAACAGGAGCCCAAGGGAACCGGGGATGCCGTCGCCGCCGCCCATGAGGCCCTCGAGAACTTCGAAGGCGACGTCTTCGTCCTCGACGGCGCCGCCCCGCTGCTCACCACCGAGCTCTTGGAGGCCCTCCTCCAAGAGCATCGCCGAAGCGAGGCCGCCGTCACCGTCCTCTCCATCGAGCCGGACGACCCGCTGCCCTACGGGCGCATCCTCCGCGACGAGAGCGGGGCCCTGAAGGCCATCGTCGAGGAGAAGGACGCCTCGCCGGAGGACCGCGCCATCCGGGAGCTGAACACGTCCATCTACGTCTTCCGCGCCGCCGGCCTCTGGCCGGCGCTCGAGGCGCTCACCCCCGCCAATGCCCAGGGCGAGCTCTATCTGACCGACGCCGTGCGCAACCTCGTCGACGCTGGGCTCGGCGCTGCGGTCTATTGTGCGCCTGTGGCCGACATGGGCCTCGGGGTGAACACGAGAGCCGAGCTGGCGGAGGCCGCCTCGGAGCTCCGCCGCCGCATCCTCGATGAGCACATGCGCGCCGGCGTGACCGTCGTCGACCCCTCCACGACCTGGATCGAGCCCGATGTCGTCATCGAGCCCGGGGCCGTGATCCAGCCGTTCAGCGTCCTGCGCGGGAGCAGCGTCGTCCGCGGGGGAGCGGAGGTCGGCCCGCACGCCGTCGTCGTCGACTCCGAGGTCGGCGCGGGAGAGGCCGTCGCGCCCTTCACCTACCTGCGCCCGGGAGGAAACGCGTGACCGGCGGGTACGTCCAGTGCCGGAGCGACAATGTTCGAGTTGCGCGAGCGGAGGTTGGCCGCGATGCTTCGAGTACCGTCACGGGGCGGATCGACGAGGAAGGCAACGGTGGAAAGCGGAACGACTGAGCTGGCCAGGCTGCCTGGCCTCGAAGTGCCCGAGATTGCGCCCACGCAGCCGAGCGGCGAGCGCGGCCGCTGGATCGAGCGCGGTCCCTCGGGGAAGCTCATGCTCTTCTCGGGGCGCTCGAACCCCGAGCTCTCCGAGCGTATCGCCGACCTCCTGAACATCGAGCTCGGCGAGGTCGAGCTCGAGACCTTCGCCAACGGCGAGACCTACTGCCGCTACTGCGAGTCGATCCGCGGGGCCGACGTCTTCCTCGTCCAGTCCTGCCACGGGCTGAAGACGAACGACCACCTGATGGAGCTCCTGATCATGATCCAGTCCGCCAAGCTCGCCTCGGCGAACCGGATCACGGCGGTCATGCCCTGGTACCCCTACTCGCGCCAGGACAAGAAGTCCGCGCCGCGCGAGCCCATCACCGCCAAGCTCACCGCCGACATGCTCGTCGCGGCCGGCGTCGACCGCGTCCTCACGATGGACCTCCACGCCGGCCAGATCCAGGGCTTCTTTGCGCCTCTTCCAGTCGACCACATGACCGCGCTCACGCTCTTCGGGCAGTACTACCGCGACAAGGGGCTCCACGGCGAGGGAGTCGTCGCCGTCTCACCGGACCCCGGCCGCGCGAAGATGGCACGCAAGTTCGGGGAGATGCTCGAGGCCGACCTCGCGATCATGAACAAGACCCGACCGGCCCGGGACTCGGCCGCCGTCACCGAGGTGATCGGCCGCGTCGAGGGGAAGATCGCGATCATGACCGACGACATCATCGTCACCGGCGGCACGCTCATCGCCGGTGCCCAGGCGCTCAAGGACGCGGGCGCGACCGAGGTGTACTCGTGCGCGACGCACGCGCTCATCCCCGAGCCCGCCTTCGAGAAGCTCGGCCAGAGTCAGCTGAAGGAGATCGTCGTCACCGACACGGTGCCCGTTAACCCGCTGCTTCGGCCCGACAACTTCCCCGAGCCGCTCACCGTCTCGATCCTCCTCGCGGACACGATCAAGAACGTCTTCTCGGACGAGTCCGTCTCGGCGATCTTCGCGGGCGAGAACCAGCTTTTCTGATCGGGTGACCCCTGGCCAGGGGGGCGAGGCTGTGTTACGGTCGCCCAGTTCCCCTGGCCGAATTTTCGATGAGACGACTCACCACACGCATCGTCCCCCTGACCTTGGCGGCCGCCGTTGTGCTGGCGCTGGCGGGCACCGCGGGCGCTGTGAGCACTCCCATCGACTCGGTTTCGCTGACCGGCGGGGGCAGCACGACCTGGGATCCTACGTCGTGGACGGACAACGACGGCTGCCTCGGCGGAGCGTACTCCCCGGTCGACGACGGAGCGTTCGGCGCCAAGAGCGACGCCTTCGACGGGGGCCTGAACCTGCACGTGTACTCGTCGACCTTGAAGGGCTTCGTGGGCTTCGCGGACGCGGACGGGAACGGAGATCTCGTCGGCCAGGCTCTCACAGTGGGGCCGACCAAGCTCTCGGGCGTCAAGATCACCCGAACGGACGAGGCGCTGTCGGGCCCGCCCGCGCTCCGCTCGCTCGTGAAGATCGTGAATCCGGCACGGAAGAACGTCACGCGCGTTCTCTCGTGGTGCTCCGATCTCGGCTCGGACGTCGATACGGGAGTCCGCTCGTCGAGCAGCGGCGACAAGGCATTCACGTCTCACGACCGCTGGGTCGTGACGAGCGACGACCCGACGACTCCCAGCGATGCCGTCGACACCCACGTGCTCTACGGCAAGGGTGCGCATAGTCCCTCGGTTCTCTGCAACCCGGGCAAGAAGAGCGACTGCGTCGGCGTCGAGTTCCGCGTCACGATCCCAGCGAAGTCGACGCGCTATCTCCTCTTCTACACCGAGCTGCACGATACGAACGCAAACGCCACCGCGAGCGCCAACAAGTACAACAACAAGCACCTGAACGCCACGTTGCTGAGCGGGCTGTCGTCGACGGTGCGCCACCGGACTCTCAACTGGGATCTGGGGTAGCTGACCGAGAGCGTGTCGAGGCTCGGCGAAAGCATCAACCGGCTCTTCTGACGACGTCATTCCGACGGCTTGGCGAGCGGGCCGCCCAGGGTTTGGGTCTCGCTCCGTGCATGCTCCGTCTTTTCTCGTCGCCGTGATCGCCCTGGCGTCGGACGCCGCCTGCGGAGGCGAGTCGTCGTCAGCGTCCGAGTCGGCGGGCGGCACGAGGGCGGCGGGTGCCACCGAGGAGGGCATCGGCGCTATTGGTGGAAGCTCGAAGGGGGCACCTGCATCTCGCTCTGATCGGTGCGGACGAATGCAGCGGTCGCAGCGCGGTGCTCGAGGACGCGACCTTCGAGCGCTCTGGCTGACCCGAGGGAGCCTCGCTCTCAAGTCGTTGAACGAGAAGGCCCCGCCTGAGCGGGGCCTTCAAGCACTGACCCCTGCGGAAGTCGAGACGCCGTCGCTAGACTTCTCCGCCGGAAATGGCAGGAGAGCGAGTCAAGCTGCAGGTGCTGTCAAGGGAGTCGCGCGGGAGCGCGGCTTCGCGGCGCCTGCGCGCGCAAGGCCTGATCCCGGGAGTCCTCTACGGGAACGGTGACAAGGCGCATCCGTTCGCGATCCACGAGCGCGAGCTTCGGAAGGCTCTGACCGGCGACTCGGGCCTGCACGCGATCCTCGACGTCGTCCTCGAGGGGCAGCAGAAGGCCCACCACGCGGTTGTCAAGGACTACCAGCTCGACCCGACCCGCGCGCGGCTCCTCCACATCGACCTGCACGAGGTGCGGCTCGACCAGGCGATCCAGACGAACGTCGTCATCGAGGTCGTCGGCGAGTCGGCCGGCCAGAAGGAAGGCGGCGTCCTCAGCCAGATCAATCGCGAGGTGCGCGTCGAGGCGCTCCCGATGGAGGTGCCCGACCACCTCGAGCTCGACGTCACCGGGATGGTGATCGGGGACAGCATGCGCGTCTCCGACCTCCGCGTGCCCGAGGGCGTCAAGCTCCTCGACGATCCCGAGATGGTGCTCGTCACGGTGAGCCCGCCCACGAAGATCGAAGAGCCCGAGCCAGAAGAGGTCGAGGGCGAGGAGGCCGAAGAGGGCATCGAGGGCGAGGCGCCGGAGGGCGAGGCCCCCGAGGCTGCTGCCGAGGGCGGCGAGCCGGGGGCCGAGGCTTCCGGCGAAGAGCAGCCCGAGGGCTAGTCCATGCGGTTGTTTCGTCGGGGCGAGCAGGCCTCGACGCTCCACCTCCTGCTCGTCGGGCTCGGCAACCCGGGACGCGAGTACGCGGTCGACGCGGCACAACGTCGGCTTCATGGTCGCGGACGAGCTCGCGCGGCGGCATGGCGGGTCGTGGCGCTCGAAGTTTTCCGGCGAGCTTGCCGACGTGCGCCTGGACGACGCACGCCTCGCGCTCCTGAAGCCGCAGACGTACATGAACGAGTCCGGGAGGTCGGTCGCGGCCGCGACGCGCTTCTACAAGGTGGATCCCGCGGATTTGCTGGCCGTCCACGACGAGGTCGACCTGGAGCTCGGGCGGATGCAGGCTCGGCTCGGTGGCGGTCTGGCGGGGCACAATGGGTTGCGGTCGGTGGCGGCATCGTTGGGGACGCCGGAGTTCCTGCGACTCCGTGTGGGGGTGGGGCGGCCGGAGCGCGGCGATCCGCGGCCCGTGGCGGATTGGGTCCTGTCGCCGTTCGATCCTTCGGTGGACGTGGGGGCGCTGGTCGCGCGGGCGGCGGATGCCGTGGAGGTGCTCGTGCGGGACGGGCTGGAGGAGGCCCAGCAGCGCTTCAACGAGCGCTAGCCAGTTTCGTCACATCGCGTGCGCCATGGGCGCTACTTTCGGAGCTACGCTCGAAAGCGGGTGGTGGCGTGGGGTGGCCCCAGATATCTAATCGGTTTTCAGGCCGGTCGACAGGTGCTCCTCGTCGACTCGCACCCGCACGTAGAGACCAGCGCCGGTTCGGCCGTACTCGACGCGCCACGCTTCCGCCGGGATCGCCGCCAGCGCCTCGGCGTGCGTCGCCTCCCACTCCCTGAAGCGCGCCTCGGCGCCGGGGGGGTCGAACGACGCCACGAGCTTCGGGCGGGTGCCGATATCGAGCAGCTCTCCGGCCACATGTAGACCCTAACGCGGCGGCTACGATGACCCCGCGGAACCGCGCGTTCCGCCGCTCGTCATGGACCAGCCGACCCTCGCCACCCTTGCCCGTGAGCTCGCCGAGAGCGAGCGCCTCCGCGAGTTTGTCGCGGCTCCCGCGGATGCGCGCATCTCCGAGCCGCTTGTGCCGCTCTTCCTCGCCGCGGTCTTCCACGAGCGCGGCGGGCCGCTCGTCTGCGTCTTCCCGGACGATGCCGACGCCCGCGACGCGGCCGAGGCTGCGGGCTGGTTCCTGGGCGAGGAGACCGTCGGCCTCTTTGCGTCGCGCGGCGTCCGTTGGGGAAGCGGGCTCGAGCCGCCGCCGCACCTGGTCGGCGAGCGGGCGCGCGCGCTCGCAGTCCTGGAAGCCGGTGGGCTCGTCTGCGCCTCGGCGATCGGGGCCGCGGAGGGCATCCCGCCGAGAGAGGCGCGACCTGAGATTATCCGCCTGCGCAAGGGCGACGAGCCCGGGAGCGAGGAGCTCGTCGAGCGGCTGGCGCTCGCGGGCTACGAGCGTGTCGAGCAGGCGCAGGAGCGCGGGCAGTTCGCGCTCCGCGGCGGCATCGTCGACATCTATCCGTCCACCGGTCGCGAGCCCGTCCGTCTCGAGCTCTTCGGCGACGAGATCGAGTCGCTGCGTGCCTACTCCGCCTTCACACAGCGGACGCTGCATCCGCTGGACGAGGCGCTGATCTATCCCGCCGTGGAGCGCCGCGCCGACCTCGTCGAGCCATGGCTCGAGGACGAGCCGCCGCCTCCTCCCGGCGACCTCGTCGCGCCGCTCCCGGCTCCCGACCTGGTCTGGCAGGCCGACGACTCACGAAGGGCCGCCGAGGAGGAGCTCGGCGCCGCACTCGGTCTCGGAAGGGCCACGGAGCTGAGCCAGCTCCCGGCCGGGCAGCGCTACTCCTTCGAGGCGCAGCGTCCCGCAATCGCGGCGCGCGGGCTGGCGGAGGCCGAGCGCGACCTCACAGCGTTCGTCCGCGGGGGGAACCGCGTAGTCGTCACCTTCGCGCATCGCGGGGAGGCGCTCCGAACCAAGGGCCTTCTCCGCCGCATCGAGCCCGTCGTCCTCGAGCCCGGCGACGACCTCCCCGCGCAGGAAGGTCTCTTCTTCGCCGTCGCCCCGGCGCGGCGCGGCTTCGTCTGCGTGACCTCGGGATCGTCCTCCTTCCGGACACGCAGATCTTCCGCAAGCGTCCCCCGCGCGCCGACGCGCGCATCGGGCGCGCCCTGCAGAGCTTCGCCGACCTGCGCACGGGCGACTACGTCGTCCACGAGGACCACGGCGTCGGGAAGCTCCTCGGCTTCGAGACGAAGACCGTCGCCGGGGTTACCCGCGACTACCTCTTCCTCGGCTTCAAGGGCGACGACCGCCTCTACGTCCCGCACGAGCAGATCGGGAAGGTGTCGCGCTACGTGGGCGCCGACGGGCATGCGCCCGCGCTCTCGAAGCTCGGCGGGAAGGCCTGGGAGAACATCAAGAGCCGTGCTCGCGCCGGGGCGCACGAGCTGGCCGGCGAGCTGATCGCCCTGTACGCGCGCCGCCAGCGCGCCGAGGGCCTGGCCTTCGACACCGGCAACGAGCTCGTCGAGCAGCTGGAGGCGAGCTTCCCCTATGAGGAGACGCCCGACCAGCTGACCGCGATCGAGGCGGTAAAGGAGGACCTCGAGGCTCCCCGCCCGATGGACCGACTCGTCTGCGGCGACGTGGGCTTCGGGAAGACGGAGGTCGGCGTGCGCGCCGCCTTCGTCGCTGCGGCGAACGGACGCCAGACGCTCCTCCTAGCGCCGACGACGATCCTCGCGCAGCAGCACTGGAACACCTTCCGCGAGCGCTACCGCGACCTTCCGGTGAGCGTCGAGTTGGTCTCCCGCTTCCGCAAGCCGGCCGACGTGAAGAAGGTGCTCGCCGCGTACCGCGAGGGCAAGGTGGACGTCCTCATCGGAACGCACCGCGTCCTCTCCCGCGACGTCGTGCCGAAGGAGCTCGGGCTCGTGATCGTGGACGAGGAGCAGCGCTTCGGCGTCGCGCAGAAAGAGCTCCTGCGCCAGCTACGGCTCGAGGTCGACGTCCTCTCGCTCTCCGCGACGCCGATCCCGCGCACGCTGCACATGTCGCTCGTCGGTCTCCGCGACATCAGCGTCATCGAGACGCCTCCGGAGGGAAGGCAGCCCATCCGTACGCACGTGGGCGAGTACGACGAGGAACTTCTCGTGCTCGCGCTGACGCGCGAGGCCGAGAGAGGTGGGCAAGCCTTTTACCTTCACAACAGAGTGGAGACCATCGAGGAGGCTGCAGATCACCTTCGCCAGCTCGTGCCGAACCTTCGCCTGCTCGTTGCGCACGGGCAGATGCCGGAGCGGGAGCTCGAGCAGCACATGCTCTCGTTCCTCGCCGGCGACGCGGACGTGCTCGTCTCGACGACGATCATCGAGTCGGGCCTCGACATCCCGCAGGCGAACACGCTGATCGTCGAGCGCGCCGATACCCTCGGCCTCGCCCAGCTGTACCAGATCCGCGGGCGCGTGGGCCGGAGCGACGTGATCGCGCACGCCTATCTCTTCTATCCGGACGGGCAGGAGCTGACCGCCGAGGCGCGCGCCCGGCTTGCCACGCTCGCCGACCACACGGAGCTCGGCGCCGGCTTCGCCATCGCCATGCGCGACCTCGAGATCCGCGGCGCCGGCGATCTCCTCGGTGCCGAGCAGTCGGGTCACGTGGCGGCGATCGGCTTCGAGCTCTACGTCGAGCTCCTTGCGGAGGCCGTCGCGGAGCTGACGGGAACGCGGCGCGCGGCCGGGCGGCCAGTGCGCGTGGAGGCGCAGGTGGACGCCTACGTGCCGGCCGACTACATCCCCGGCGAGGCGCAGAAGATCGACCTGCACCGCCGGCTCGCGCTCGCCGAGTCGGAGGACGAGCTGCGCGAGCTCCGTGCCGCCGCCGAGGACCGCTTCGGGCCGGTACCCGAGCCCGTGGATCACCTCTTCGAGATCCAGGAGGCGAAGCTGAAGCTCGCCCGGTTGGGCGCCGACTACCTCGTCTTCCGCTCGGGCCGCGCGGTCATCGGCCCGCTCGTGCTCGGCTCGGCAGAGCTTCGGGAGCTGCGCCGTCTGGCCGACACCGCGGTCTATTCGAGCGCTCAGAGCGAGGTGACGCTCAGGGGTGACGGGTTCAAGTCAGCGCTCGAGCTGGTCGATGCTATCCTCGATCTGCGCCTGGCCGCCTAGTCGCTTCCCGATGTCCTCTCGCATCCGCCTCAACGTCGCTGCGCTCCTGCTCGCGCTCGTCGCGGCGCTTTCGCTCGTCGCGTGCGGCGGAGGCTCGAGCGCCGCCGACGTCCCGCCCGGGGCAATCGCCATCGTCGGGGACTTGCCGATCACGAAGGCGCAATTCGACGCGTTCATGGCGCAGCAGAAGAAGAGCGCCGAGGCGAAAAACCAGACCTTCCCCACGGTCGGCACGCCCGAGTACGAGGCGGTCAAGGCGACCGTCGTGAAGGGTCTCGTCGAGGAGCGGGAGTGGGAGCTCCAGGGCCAGGCGATGGGGATCACGGTCACCGACCAGGAAATCGAGACGCAGCTCAAGCAGCTGAAGCAGCAGTACTTCCAGGGGGACGAGCAGAAGTACCAGGCCGAGCTCGCCAAGCAGGGGCTGACCGACCAACAGGTGCGCGACGAGCTCCGGACGCGGATCCTCTCCAACAAGATCTTCGAGGCGGTGACGAAGACCGTGAACGTCTCCGAGACCGACATCGCGAACTACTACAAGCAGAACTCGAGCAACTATGCGCAGCCGGAGTCGCGCGACGTGCGCCACATCCTCGTCAAGTCCCAGGCGCAGGCACAGGATCTCTACGACCAGATCAAGGCCGGCGCGGACTTTGCCACTCTCGCGAAGAAGTACACGCAGGACCAGGCGTCGAAGGCCGACGGGGGCAAGTTCACGGCTTACAAGGGCCGCACGGTCGCGCCGTTCGACGAGTTCGTCTTCTCCGCGAAGACCGGTGATCTCTCCAAGCCGATCAAGACGCAGTTCGGCTGGCACATCATCCAGGTGCTCGGCCCGACCAAGGCCGCGTCCGAGACGCCGCTCTCCCAGGTGCACGATTCGATCAAGACGACGCTCACGCAGCAGAAGCAGAACACTGCGATGAAGACCTGGATCGCGAACCTGAAGACGAAGTACGCCGACGAGATCTCGTACGCTCCGGGCTATGCGCCTGCAGCTTCGACGACCGACACCCTCGGCGGCACGGCCACCGGCTGACGGCGTGGCCGCAGACCGGGAGGCGCTCGCCGGCGCCCTCGTCGATCTGCAGGAGCTGGCGGAGCGACTGCGGCGCGAGTGCCCGTGGGACCGGGCCCAGACCGCTGAGACGATCGTGCCGCACACCGTCGAGGAGGCCTACGAAGTGGCCGATGCGGCCCTGGCCGCGGACGACGCCAAGCTCGTCGACGAGCTCGGCGACCTCCTCTTCCAGACGTTCTTCCTCGCGCTGCTCCTCGAAGAGCGCTGCGCGGGCGACCTCGCCGCGGTCGCGCGGTCGATTCACGAGAAGCTCGTGCGCCGGCATCCGCACGTGTTCGGCGATGCGACCGCAGAGACTCCGGGCGCGGTCAAGCAGCGCTGGGAGGAGCTGAAGACCGAGCAGGAGGGGCGCGAGGGCATCTTCCACCACATGCCCGAGACGCTGCCCTCGCTCCTCTACGCGCAGAAGGTGCAGCGCCGCGCGGCGACGATCGGGTTCGAGTACCCGGATCTGCCGGGTGCCTTCGGAGACCTCGACGACGAGGTCGAGGAGCTGCGCGCCGAGCCGTCCGGAGACGAGCTCGGCGACGTCCTCTTCGCGGCGGTCAACGTCGCGCGACATCTCGCTGTCGATCCCGAGCTCGAGCTGCGCCAGGCGAGCCGGCGCTTCGTCGAGCGCGTAGAGCGGGCCGCCGAGCTGGCTGCGGCCGAGGGCAAGGACTTCGCCTCCCTGGAGCTCGACGAGCAGGACACCTACTTCGATCTCGCCAAGGCCGGCGCGTGAGCAAGATCGCGCGCGTCCACGGGCGGCAGATCCTCGACTCGCGCGGGAACCCGACCGTCGAGGTCGACGTCGAGCTCGAGTCGGGCGCGTTCGGGCGCGCGGCGGTTCCCTCCGGGGCGTCCACCGGGCACTTCGAGGCGGTGGAGCTCCGCGACGGGGGCGATGCGTGGCTCGGCAAGGGTGTGACGAAGGCCGTCGCAAACGTGAACGGGGAGCTTTCGGCGGCGCTCGTCGGGCTCGATGCGTCCGACCAGGCGGGGATCGACCGGGTGCTCGTCGAGGTGGACGGCACGCCAAACAAGGGCCGTCTGGGGGCGAACGCGATCCTCGGCTGCTCCCTCGCCTCGGCGAAGGCGGCCGCGGCCGACGCGGGCAAGCCGCTCTACGCATGGATCGGCGGCGTGGAGGCGCACGTGCTCCCGGTGCCGATGATGAACGTCGTCAACGGCGGGGCGCATGCGCAGAACTCCCTCGACCTGCAGGAGTTCATGGTCGTCCCGGCGGGCGCCTCGACCTTCGGGGAGGGGCTCCGGGTCGGTGCGGAGGTCTTCCAGTCCCTGAAGGCGCTGCTGCACGAGCGGGGCCTGCCGACCGCGGTCGGCGACGAGGGCGGCTTTGCGCCCGACTTCGCCGCGAGCGAAGACGCGATTCGCGCGGTCTTAGAGGCGGCCGAGCGGGCAGGTCACGCCGAGCGAGTCGCGATCGCGCTCGACCCGGCCGCGACCGAGATCTGGCGCGACGGCGCCTATCGGTTCGAAGGACGCGTTGCCTCGGCGGATGAGCTGATCGACTACTGGGGGGGCCTGTGCGGCCGTTATCCCATCGTCTCGATCGAGGACGGCATGGCCGAGGACGAGTGGGGGGCGTGGCGGACGCTGACCGACCGGCTCGGCGATCGCGTGCAGCTCGTCGGCGACGACGTCTTCGTCACGAATGTGGACCGGCTTCGTGAGGGAATCGACGAGGGCGTGGCCAACGCGATCCTGTTGAAGGTCAATCAGATCGGGACGCTGACCGAGACGCTCGAGGCCGTGGAGCTCGCGCGCTCGGCGGGGTACGCGACGGTGATCTCCCACCGCTCGGGCGAGACCGAGGACACGACGATCGCCGACCTCGCCGTGGCGACCGGCGCCGGGCAGATCAAGACCGGCGCGCCGTCCCGCACCGACCGCGTGGCGAAGTACAACCAGCTCCTGCGGATCGAGGAGGAGCTGGGCGAGCGGGCGTCCTATCCGGGCTGGGCCGCATTCCCGCGCGCTGCCCCCTAATCGTCTCGCTTTCGGCCATTCTGCGCACCACACGCGCGCCTTTACGCACTAGGCTGTAACCCGGAGGGAGGATTGCGGTGGCCCCGGGCGGATCTGGCCTCCCGGCACGCTCCACCCGTCGCGCTAACGTGGGGGCGTGAAGCTCGGAAGGCGCCGAACGAAGATCGTCTGCACGGTCGGCCCCGCGACCTCGACCCGCGAGATGCTCGACAAGCTCGTAGACGCGGGGATGGACGCCGCGCGCCTGAACTTCTCCCACGGCACGCACGACACCCACGCCGAGCGAGCGCTCCTCATCCGCGAGGCGCAGGCGCGGGCCGGACGGCCGCTTGCCCTCATAGCCGACCTCCAGGGCCCGAAGCTCCGCGTCGGCGACCTGACCGAGGCGGTCACGCTCGCAAGTGGCGACAAGGTCGTCCTCTCCGGCGACGGGTCGGGGAAGCCCGGCGACCTCCCGATCAGCCCGCCCGTGCTCGCCGAGATCCTCGAGCCTGGGCAGGACGTCCTCATCGACGACGGCCTCGTCCACCTGCAGGTGGAGGAGGTCGCCGCAGGCCGCGCGCGCTGCAGGGTCGCGGTCGGCGGCCGGATCGATTCGCACAAGGGTGTGAACGTCCCCGGCGCGACGATCCCGATCCCGTCGCTGACCGACAAAGACCTCACCGACCTCGAGTTCGCCCTCACACTGGGCGTCGACTACATCGCGCTCTCGTTCGTCCGGTCGGCCAACGATATCCGTGGGCTGCGCGAGCTCCTGCAGAGCGCAGGCTCACCGGCGCTCGTGATCGCGAAGATCGAGAAGGCGGAGGCGCTCGAGGAGCTCGACGCGATCATCAGCGCGTCGGACGCGGTCATGGTCGCGCGCGGCGACCTCGGCGTCGAGATCGGGCCGGCCGCGGTGCCGCTTGTGCAGAAGCGGATCATCCTCTCCGCGCTCGAGCACGGGAAGCCGGCCATCACGGCGACGCAGATGCTCGAGTCCATGATCCACCACGCGGACCCGACACGGGCCGAGGCGAGCGATGTCGCCAACGCTGTCCTCGACGGCACCTCGGCGCTCATGCTCTCGGGCGAGACCGCGGTCGGCGAGTTCCCGATCGAGAGTGTCGTCTACATGGACAGGATCGCGTGCGCGGTCGAGCCGAGCCTGCCTCCGCGGCACGAGCTCGCGCGGGCCGCAGACTCGCAGTTCCCGACCGTGGGCGAGGCGATGTCAAACGCGGCTTGCGACATCGCGGAGGTGCTGGGCGCCGGCGCCATCCTCGTGCCCACGTACAGCGGGCGCACGGCGTCCGCGGTCGCCCGTCACCGGCCGCAGCGGCCGATCGTCGCCGCGACGCACAAGCGCTACGCCCTCCAGCAGCTGGCGATCGAATGGGGCGTCGTCCCGGCCGAGATCGAGGAGTGCGAAAACGTGGAGCACCTCTGGAGCCGCACCCTTGAGGCCGCGCGGAGCGCCGGGGTCGTCGTAGCCGGCGATCGCGTCGTCATCACTGCCGGAACCGCGGTGAACGTGCCCGGAACGACCAACGTCATCAAGGTCGAAACGGCCTAGCCGCTCTGGGCGGCGGGGCTCCGGCCGGGCGAAGGCTGGCTCCAACCCATCCGCGTTCAACTACACGGCTCGCGGCAGGATGCCGGGCTCGCGGCCGCTCCTCGTACCAGTCGTACTGTCTCGCGTCCGGTACTGTCTCGCGGCTGCCCGCTTGCCTCCATTGCGAGCGTCGGCCCCAGAGCGCCTAGGAGGAAGCTGTCAGGAGCGGTCGAAATCGGGCTGTCCATGCCCCGCCGCAGGCCGTCACGATCGAAGCTCGCGCTCCGCTGGGCCGGGGCGGCGGTCCTGGTCGTCATCGCTCTCTCCTACATCCATCCGCTGACCTCGTACCGCCACGCGCGGAGCGAGGTCGCGCAACGGCGCGCGGAGATCGCGAGCCTCGAGCGCGGCAACGAGGACCTCGCGACGAAGCTGACGATGACGAGCAAGGATCAGTTCGTCGTGCGCGAGGCGCGGCGCCTCGGGCTCGTCCGTCCGGGCGAGCATCTCTTCATCGTCAAGGGTGTCCAGAGCTCGGATGAGGGGGCGGTACCATGATCTGGTGGACGACACGCGAGTCGTCTCCTGGCAGCTCGGCAGACCTGCCCGCCCGTTCACTCGGGTGGCGGCGCGCTGTGCATACGGCTTTCCGGCGGTTACGGAACAGGCGCCGTATGACGCCGAAGGCGAGCCCTTCCCGACCACCTTCTATCTGACCTGCCCCTGGCTCGTGGCGGGCATCGCCCGCGTCGAGGCCGGCGGCGGTGTCGAGCGCTTCTCGCAGGCTGCGCGCGAGGATGCCGTGCTCGCCGAAAGCCTGGCCCGCGCGGACTCGGAGCAGCGCCGGATGCGGCCCGAGCTTCCGGTCGGCATCGCGGGAACGAAGGAGCGAGAGAACCTGAAGTGCCTGCACGCGCACGCCGCCTTCGCGCTCGCGAGACCCGGCTACGAGCTCGGCGAGCGAGTCCTCGACGAGGCGGGCGAGCGCTGGTGCCCTGACAGGCGCTGCGAGCGCGCCGCGGCCGGGTAGGGAAGAGCCATGTCGAGCCTCGCGATCGCACGGCACCAGTGGGCCGAGGGCAAGCGACAGCTTGACGCAACAGGTCTCGACACCGCGCGCTCGCGCCACCTGACGATCCTCGTCGAGGCGGTGATGACGGAGCTCCCGAAACGCATCGGACAGACCTTTACGCTCGCCGAGCTCGCCGAGGTCTACGAGGGTGCCGAGGACTGGGTCCGCGACGTCATCCTCGAGGCGATGCCGCCGCGCTCTCGCGCGGGGATCAAGGACACCGCGCTCGTGCAGGACGCCGCGTTCGCGCTCTACGCACAGGGCGCGAGCGATTACCGTCCCTGAGATGTCCACCGAGCTTCCTCCCGCCGCGCGCGCCCGCGAGCGCGAACGAGCCCGGGCTCCCCGCGGGAAGCCGAGGCGCCGCTGGGCCGTCTGGGTCGTTCGTGTCGCTGCGGCCGCGGTGATCTTCTTCGCCGGCCTCGCGATCGGCAAGGCGATCGGCGGCGGCGCGGGAAGCGGAGAGACGAACACCTCGGTACGCACGCTCGTTCCCTCGACCCTGACGCCGCAGCAAACCGTCACGGTCACGGTTTCGAACCCGTGATCAGGGAGGAAGAACGAGGCTTGGTAGATTTCCGCGAGCTCTCTTACATGGCCTCAGAGCGAAGAACGACCCGGGGTGGGGGAACGCCGGCGAGTGGAGACCTGGAATGGTTGACGCTCGGGCAAGCGGCGGCGTACCTCGGTGTCGCCCAGAGCACGGTCCGCAAGTGGTCGGACGGCGGGCGCCTGCCCGCGTTCTACACGCCCGGGGGCCATCGGCGCTTCCGCCGCGGCGACCTCGACTCGTTCCTTACCTATTCGAGCGGCGGAGGGGTGCCCGCCGCCCAGCCGCTCGTCCTGATCGTCGACGACGACGACCAACTGCGCAAAATCCTCCGGGTGAACCTCGAGCTGGACGGCTGCGCCGTGCGCGAGGCCGGAACCGCGGCGGACGGGCTCGCGGCGATCGAGGAGCAGCCGCCGGATCTCGTCCTCCTCGACGTCATGATGCCCGACGTGGACGGCTTCGAGATGCTGCGGAGGATGCAGGAGCGGCACGGCGTCGGGTCGGTCCCAGTGATCATGTTCAGCGGCAAGGTCGACGAGGAGACCGCGGCCAAGGCGGCTCGCGAGGGCGCCCAGGCGTTCATCGGCAAGCCGTTCGACCCGCAGCAGCTGATCGAGTCGACGAAGCAGTTCCTCCGGCACCTATAGACCGCGACGCCTTCGTCTGGGTCATCGAGCACCGGGCCGGCTGGCTCGACCCGGTCTTCATCGGCCTGTCGGTGGTCGGCTACTACGGGCTGGTCTGGATCGCGCTCGCGGTCGCAAGCGCGCTCGCGACGCGGCGCAGCCCGGCTTTCCCGGTCCTCCTGACGGCGGCCTGCGTCTGGACGGCCGACCTCCTGGCGCTCGCGCTCAAGGTCGCGTTCGAGCGGCCACGGCCGGGCGCCGGCATCCCGCAGGCCGACCCGCTCATGGGCGCGCACGGGTATTCGATGCCCTCGGGCCACGCGGCGACCGCCTTCGCCGGCGCGGTCGCGCTCAGCTACCTCTGGCGCCGGGCCGCACCGCTCTTCTGCCTCCTCGCCGCGGCGATCGCATACTCCCGCGTCTACGTCGGCGTCCACTATCCCGGCGACGCACTCGTCGGCGCAGCGCTCGGCGCCGCCGTCGGCGCCGCGTGGGTCTTCGCGCTTACATCTCCTCGGCAGAGCGAAGGAGTCCGGCGGCGATCAGGAGCAGGGCCGCCAGCAGGCTGATCCAGATCCCGATGCTGCGGCCGGCCGGCGAGAACGTGTCCGGGATCGAGATGATCCGGATCAGGACGAAGAGCGTGCCGACGAAGCCGAAGCCGGCGATGACCATTCCCCCGGGGACGCTCGGCGGCAGCTGGAACCCGCTTGCCCGCAGGGCGAGGAAGCCGAGGGCGGCGACCCCGACGAAGAACACAAGCTTGCCCAGCGCGCCAGTGTGCCAGCCGGTGATCGAAGCGGTGAAGCCGAGGTCGGGGGCCTCGAACGAGTACCAGCTCATGAACGAGCTCAGCGCGAGCACGAGGCCGCCGAGCCACGCAAGCCCCTCCCCGGGGCTGCGGAACTCCGCGGGGGAGAATCCCATTCGCTGGCGGCGTGGTTCCATCAGAGCCCGAAGACGTCCTGGATCTTCTGCCAGGTGAAGACGACGATGAAGAGCGAGAGCAGGACGAGGCCGAGCATCAGGAAGAGGAAGCGGATCCGCGCGCGGTACGACTCGCGCCTGTGCTCGATGCGCGCGCGCCGTTTGGCCCGTGCGTGGGCGAGCCCGCGCTCGACCGCGATGGGGTCGATGGGCGGATCGTCCGCCGGGCGCCGATGCGGGGCTGGGGACCCGATAGCGGGACGATGTTAACGCTCCTGGCCCGACCCGCAACCGGAGGTGATGCCAGGGCGCATAATGCGTTCGTGCGGGGGGTCGCATACGAGCGAGAGGAAGCGCTGCTCGCGACTTTCAGCCGGGCGGCTATCGGGCTGCTCGGGGACGGCTCGCTCGCGGAGGCCCTCGAACGCATCGCGGAGGCCGTCGGGGACACGACTGCGAGCGACCTCGTCCTCGTTCGCACGCTGTCCTCGGACGGCGAGACTCTCGTCGCGCGCGCCGTGCGAGCGGACTCGCCGGCGCTTGCGGCCGAGCTCGAGAGCTCGCGGCTCGAGCCGGACGGACTCGGGGCCGAGGAGATCGACTCCGCCGACGCGAGCTCGGACACGGCGCTCCCGGGTGCGATTCGAAGCGCGGCCGCTCGCGCTCGGGCCAAGACGGTCGCCGTTCATTCCGTCAGGGATGGCGACCGCATCGTGGCCACGCTCGAGCTCTTCCGAACCGCTGCAGAGCCCTTCGACGAGCGCGACCGCATGCTCGGGCGCCTCGCGGCAGCGCATGTCGGCATCGCCGTCCGCCTCGAAGGAGACCCTCGTTCGGAGGGGCGGAGGAACGGGCGCGCAGTCCCGCTCGAGCTCCTCGGCGAGGCGCTGGTCGCGGGCGCGGACGAGGCGGAGACGGCCGAGCAGGTCGTCCGCCTCGCGACGACGGCGACCGGCGCGGCCGGGGCCGCGTTGTGGCGGGTCGAGCCGGACCTGGCACCTTCCTTCCTCGCGCGCCACGGCTTCAACAGGGACGCCTCTGACCGCGGGGAGGACCCGGAGGACATCGCCGCCGCCGTCGCGGACAGGCAGCGCCCGCTCGTCGCCCGGCGACGGGACGGACGCGGCTCCGTCGGGACCATCCCGTTCGGCGAGCCGCCGATCGCCGCGCTCCGGCTCTACTTCGACGGAGAGCCCACGGAGGAAGACCTCGCCCGTCTGCTTCCGTTTGCGGCCCGCGCGGCCCTCGCTCTCAGGCGCAGCCGCCGCGTCGGCCAGATCGCGACGGCCCTGCGCCGCTCGCAGACGATCATCGGCGTGGTCAGCCAGGCGATCGCCCAGCTCTCGCTCGCCCACACCCTCGAGACCGCAGTGGAGCGCATCGCGGAGCTCACCGCCAGCGGCCACGTCGCCGTCTACCTTCGCGAGGGGCGCCGCCTGACCGCCGCGGCCTCCCGCGGGCTCGAAGGCCCGCACGTCGTTCTCGCCGAGCGCCTGCTCGAGCTCGCGCTCGGGCCGTTCCGGGGCCGCGGCTTCTTGTTCATCGAGGACATGCGCCGCGATCCGCGACTCGCAGGCCTCGAGGAGGGCTGGGAGACCAACGGGATCCGCCGCGCGCTCGTCGTCCCGCTCATCGTCCACGACGAGGTGATCGGCGCGCTCGCCGTCTACAAGACGCGCGCGAGGCCGTACCGCGAGGGGGAGGAGAGCCTGCTGCTCGCGCTCTCGAGTCAGCTCGCGGTGGCCGTCGAGAACGCCCGTCTGCACGAGCGCGCGAAGGAGCTCGGCGAGGTGCTCGAGGAGACGCTGGACTCCGAGCGGCGCGCGGCCAAACAGCTCCGCGGCCTCTACGAGATCTCCGCGTCCTTCTCCGAGAGCCTGTCCCTGGACGCGACGCTGGACGCGGTCGCGAAGACGATGGTGCAGCTCTTCGGGCTTGACGCCGCGGCCATCCGCATGCCCGACGCGCGCGGCGAGGCGCTCGAGGCGAAGGCGATCCACATCGGCGACCCGAGCCTGCGGGAGACGGTCGAGCGCCTGCTCTCCGTCCCGCAGCCCATGGACGCGCCGCTCGCGCGCCGGCTGCTTCGCAGCCGCCAGCCGGTGCTCCTGCGCCCCGGGGTCGCGGGTGCGCGCGACGCGCACAGGCTGCTGGAGCCCTTCCTCCTCCGTGGCGGTACCGCCGCCGTGGTCCCGCTCGCCACCCCCGGGGAGATCCTGGGGACGCTGACGCTGCTCTCCCTCGACCCCGGGCGCCCGCTGGAGCGCGAGACCGTCGACGTGGCCATGACGATCGCCGCACAGGCTGCGCTCGCCATCGACAACGCCCGTCTCTACCAGCAGCAGAAGGACTTCTCGGAGACGATGCAGCAGTCGCTCCTGCCGAGCGAGCTGCCCGAGGTCGGCGGTGTCGAGGTCGGCCACGTCTACGAATCGGCCGCGCGCGTCGACGTCGGCGGCGACGTCTACGACTTCCTCCGGCTCGAGGACGGGCGCCTCGCCGTCATCCTCGGCGACGTGACGGGAAAGGGCATCCACGCCGCCGCGGACATGGCGATGGCGAAGTTCAGCTTCCGCGCGCTCGCCCGCATGCACCCGGAGCCCGACGACTTCCTCGCGAGCGTGAACGAGGTGGTCGTGGACGAGATCGAGACCGGGAAGTTCATCACGATGCTCTACGTCCTCCTCGACGCGGAGGGCCGGAAGGTCTCCTCGGCCAGCGCCGGGCACCCCCCGGCCCGCGTCGTCACGACGGACGGGGAGGTCGGGCAGCTGGGCGGGCACGGGCTCGCGCTCGGCATCGACTCCGACCAGTCCTACAGCGTCGCCGAGACCGAGCTCGCCCCGGGCACGACTGTCGTCCTCTTCACGGACGGCGTCCTCGAGGCGCGCCGAGAGGGCGAGCTCTACGGCGAAGAGCGCCTCGACGACCTGCTTCGGCGCCGGGCCGCGCTCGACCCACAGGAGCTCGCGGAGACGGTCCTCGCCGACTGCAGGAGCTTCGCAGGCGGCGAACTCTCCGACGACTGCGCCGTGGTGTGTCTCAGGCTCGTCCCCTGACGGCGGTCGCCGTCCCGGTCGCCGCGGTCAGCCGGCGCCGGCTCGGCGTCGTCGTCTTCACCGCGGGCGCCGGCACGCTTGCGACGGAGATCTCGGCCTCGCGCCTGCTCGCGCCCTACTTCGGCAGCTCGACGATCGTCTGGGCGAACATCATCGGACTCATCCTCGTCTACCTCTCGCTCGGCTACTGGATCGGCGGAAAGGTAGCCGACCGCCGTCCGGACCCCCGGCTCCTCGGCTGGATCGTCCTCGTCGCCGCGCTCGTCATCGCCGTCCTGCCCTTCATCGCGCGCCCGCTGCTCGACCTCACGGTGCAGGGACTGGACACGATCAGCGTCGGTGCCGTGGTGGGCTCCTTCTTCGCCGCACTGCTCCTCTTCGCGATCCCGGTGACGCTCCTCGGCGCGGTCTCGCCGTTCGCGCTCCGGCTCGCGCTCGCGGACGTGAACGAAGCCGGCGCGGTCGCCGGGCGCCTCTACGCGCTCTCGACCGTGGGGAGCATCCTGGGAACCTTCGTCTCGGCGCTCATCACGATCCCGCTTATCGGCACGCAGCGGACGATGCTCGGCGCGGCCGCGCTGCTCGTTCTCGCCGCCGCGCTCCTCCTCGGAAGCCGCTGGCAGATCCTCACACTCGGGATGGCCGCGCTCCTCTTCATTCCCGCCGAGACGATCAAGGCGACCACGGGGCTCGTCTACGAGACCGAGTCCGCCTACCAGTACATCCAGGTGCTCCAGGAGCCGGACGGCTCGCGCGTGTTGCGGCTGAACGAGGGCGTCGTCAACCACTCGGTCTGGCGCGCGAACACCGTCCTCACCGGAGGAGAGTGGGACATGTTCCTCACGGTGCCGCCGCTTCTCGGCCATCCGCCGAAGACGATGCTGATCATCGGCAACGCGGGCGGGACGACGGCGAGGGCGTTCGGCAGGCTCTACCCCGGCGTCCGGATCGACGGCGTCGAGATCGACCCGAAGGTGACCGAGGTCGGGAGGCGCTATTTCGGGCTCGGCGACAACCCGCTTCTGCATGTCATCACCGCCGACGGGCGCCCGTACCTGAACTCCACGGACAAGCGCTACGACATCATCGCGATCGACGCCTACCACCAGCCCTACATCCCGTTCTACCTCGCGACGGAGGAGTTCTTCGAGCTCGTCCGCGACCACCTGACCCCCGACGGCGTCGTCGCCCTCAACGTCGCCGCCGTTCCGGGAGACGAGCGGCTCTCCGACGCGCTCGGCACGACGCTCCTGACCGACTTCCCCTCGGTCTGGCGCTGGCGCGCGCTCCGCTTCAATCAGCTCGTGCTCGCCTTCCGGCAGCCGATGACGCAGGCCGAGCTCTCGCAGAGGGTCGCAGGGATCAGCCCGGCCGCCGCGTCGCTCGTCCCGGGCTTCCGCGCGCGGCTCGGCCCGATGGCCTCCACCGGCGACCCGCTCACCGACGACAGGGCGCCTGTCGAGTGGCTGACGGACAAGATGATCCTCGGCTATGTCGCGCGCGGTGGCGAGCTCGAGAGCGACAGGCTGCCGACCTACCCCGGCCCGTGAACCTTCGCCGCCCGGCCGGTGCCTACTGGAGGGTCGCCCATCGTGGGGCCTCCGCGCTCGCGCCGGAGAACTCGCTCGCCGCGCTCGAGGCCGCGCTCGAAGCCGGCGTCGACATGGTCGAGCTCGACGTCGTCGCCGTCGAGGACGGGCTGCGGCTCGCGCATTCGCCCGGCCAGCTCCGCCCGGACAGCCCGAAGCTCGAGGAGGCGCTCGCGCTCTTCGCGGAGCGTGCGCCGGCCGCCACGCTGCTCGACCTCGACGTCAAGACGCGTGGCGTTGGGCCACGGCTCGTGGACGCTCTCGCCGGGCAGGGGCTCGTCGCGCGGACGCTCGTCACCTCGTTCCACGGGGAAATCCTGCGCGCGGTTCGGAGGCTCGAGCCGGGGATCGCGACGGGGATCGCCTACCCGAACGACGGCCTGGGCCTCAGCGGCATGCGCCCGTTCGCGCCGCTCGTGCGCCCCGGGCTCGCGCTCCTGCGCCAGGCACTGCCGTTCCGAATCGGGCGGATGCTCGCTGCGGCGGAGGCGGACGCGGCGATGCTCCACCACGCGCTCGTGTCCGCCGAGGTGGTCGCGCGCTGCCACGCTGCCGGGGCCGCTGTCTTCGCCTGGACGGTCGAGAGCGTGGACGACCTCCGGCGCGTTCTCGGCGCAGGAGCGGACGGCGCGATCGCGGACGATCCCAGCCTCTTCGACGAGTAGGATGCCGTCCACGATGCGTGGGGTCGTAGCAGCCGCTCTCGCTCTCGGTGCCCTCGCCGGCGCCGCGCCCGCGTTCGCCGACGACCCGTCACCTCTGCCGCCTCCCACCATCGCCGCCGGGGTCACGATCCAAGGCGTCGGGGTGGAGGGAATGACCGGGGACGAGGCCAAGGCGGCCGTCCGCGCATTCGCGAGCACGCCGTTCGCGCTGACCTTCCGGGCGAGGTCGATCCAGGCGACGCCCTGGCAAGTGGGCGCGAGGAGCCACGTGAACATCGCCGTGGCAGGGGCCCTCGCGGCCGCTCCCAACACCTCCGTCCCGCTGACGGTCTCGATCGACTTCGACCAGCTCCGCCACTACGTCGACAAGCTCGACCGGCTGTTGTCGCGCGCACCGCGCGACTCCCAGGTGCACCTGAGGCATCTCCGGCCACACCTGACGAAGCCCCACGCCGGCTACAACGTGGTCCAGCGGCCGACCAGGGTGCTGATCAAGCAGGCGATCCGGGCGAACGCGCGCGGGCCGATCGCGATCCAGTACCACACCGTCGCACCCGCGGTCACGCGCTCGAACTTCAAGCCGGTGATCGTCATCCGCCGCGGCTCCCACCGGCTCTACGTCTACAAGGGCGCGCACATGCGCTTCCGGGCGAGCTTCGGTATCGCCGTCGGGCAGCCGATCTACCCGACCCCGCTCGGCAAGTGGCACATCGTGACGATGCAGAGGAACCCGTGGTGGTATCCCCCCGACTCGGCGTGGGCGGCCGGCGCGAGCCCGATCCCGCCCGGCCCCGGGAACCCGCTCGGCACCCGCTGGATGGGCCTGTCCGCCCCGGGCGTCGGGATCCACGGGACTCCGGATGCGGCGTCGATCGGCTACTCGGCCTCACACGGCTGCATCCGCATGCGGATTCCGGACGCGGAGTGGCTCTTCAACCGCGTCGAGGTCGGCTCGACGGTCTTCATCGTCGGCGCGTAAGTACACTCGAAGCGGCCATGGGCCGTCTGAAAATCGTCCTGCAAGCGGCGGCAGTTCTCGTGATCGCGCTCCTCCTTGCCCTGCTGGGTTGGCAGGTGTTTCAAAAGGACAAGAAGCCCGAGCTCGGGCGGGCCGCGCCGCTCTTCACGCTGCCGGAGCTCGGAGGGAGCAGCGACATCTCGCTCGCCGCCTACCGCGGGAAGGTCGTCGTGCTCAACTTCTGGGCCTCGTGGTGCGGTCCGTGCAAGGACGAGGCGCCGCTCCTCGAGTCGGCCTGGAACCGCTACAAGAACAGGGGCGTCGTCGTCCTCGGCGTGGACGCGCAGGACTTCGACGTCGACGCGCAGCGGTTCGTCGACAACGCGGGCATCACCTACCCGATCGTCCGCGACAAGCACGGCTCGACGCTCGGCCACTACGGTGTGACGGGCTTCCCAGAGACGTGGTTCGTCGATCCCAAGGGCCGCCTCGTCGGCGAGCACATCGCAGGGCCGCTGACTCAGGAGTCGCTCGACCAGAACATCAAGATCGCCCTCGGCGAGGCGTCATGACGCGCCGGCTGCTCGCGGCTCTCGTCGTCGGGCTCGCCGTGGCGGCGCCCGCTGCCGCGAGCGAGCAGAACCCGACGCTGCCGGAGCTCGAGCGGGAGCTGATCTGCCCGACCTGTCACGAGAGCCTCGCCGCGTCGAGCTCGCCGATCGCCGATCGCATGCGCACCTTCATCCGCGCGCGGATCGCGGCTGGTGACACGAAGAGCGAGATCAAGGCGGAGCTCGTCGACCAGTTCGGCGAGGCTGTGCTCGCTGCTCCGCCGAAGAGCGGCTTCAATCTCCTCGCGTGGGTCCTTCCGCTCGTCGGGATCGCGCTCGCGGCGGGGATCGTCGGCGTGCTCGCGTATCGCTGGAGCCGAACGCGCAAGGCGCCCGCGCCCCCTGATCCCTCCGCAAACGGCCGCTACCACCTCGACCCCGAGCTCGAGCGCCGCGTGGACGAAGAGCTCGCCCGCTACGACGCGTAGGTCGGGCCCAGGATGGACGCCAAGATCCCGCTCGCGTTCGTCGCGGGTCTCCTCTCCTTCATAACCCCCTGCGTGCTCCCGCTCGTGCCCGGGTACCTCTCGGCGGTCTCGGGCGTGCAGATCGGCATGGGCGGGAGGAGGGTCGTCGCGGCGAGCATCCCCTTCATCGCGGGCTTCACGCTCGTCTTCGTCACCCTCGGCGCTCTCGCCGGAGCTGCGGGAGGCCTCTTCCACGACCAGCAGCTCCTGTCCAAGATCGCCGGCGTCATCGTCGTGGTTTTCGGCTTCGCCTTCATGGGCCTGCTCCCGTTCCCCTGGCTCGACAGCATGGCCAAGCCCGAACTCGTTGAGGGAGCGAGGCGGCGCGGCTCGCGGGCTCTTCTCGGCGGAGCCTTCGGCGTCTGCGCCGCGCCCTGCATCGGGCCGGTGCTCGCGTCGATCCTCGCGCTCGCGGGGGATGCCTCGACTGCGGCGCAGGGATCGCTCCTCCTCTTGGTCTACTCGCTCGGGCTCGCGGTGCCGTTCCTTCTCGTCGGCGTCGGCTTCGACCGCGTCACGGGCGCCTCTCGCTGGCTGCGCGACCGCTACGACGTCCTCCGCGTCGTGAGCGGCGCCCTTCTCGTCGCCCTCGGGCTGCTGCTCTTCTTCGACCGGTTCTGGTGGATCCGCATCGCCTTCAACCGGTTGTTCGAGAAGTTCGGCGTGAATGTCTGACTGCTGCGCCGCGTCCAGCGCGAAAGCGTGTCGCGAATGACCTCGTAACACTGTGTTACTTGCGCTCTCGACCTTGGTTCGGCGCCTCCGCCTCTTCCCGGCGGTGACCTCGTAACACTGTGTTACTTGGCCCTCTCTTCGCATGTCGTCCCGAAGCTAGCGCTCCTCCCTCCGGTCGAGGCAGTCGTCGAACCAGGCGCGCGCGAGGCGGATGGCCTCGGCTCGCGCATCGGCGCGGCGGACGAGGGCGCGACGCTCGACGTCGTCGAGCCAGGCCTGCATGCGGGCGACGGCGTCGGGCTCGGGGGCGAACTCGTTCCAGCGGGAGGCGGCCAACGCGATGGCCATGTTCATCTGCCGGAGCCGGGCCGGCTCGGAGACCTGCTCGGCGCCCTCGCGCTCGAACCACCGGCCTACCTTCCGGGCGAAGCACTCGGTGGGCGCCATGCGCGAAAAACCTAGCAAAGCCTTTGTTTTCTGCCCCTGGACGATGGTACGCTCCTGCCGTGGCGACGATCCTGCTGGCGGGGGTCGATCTCTTCTTTCGGGGGAAGCTGGACGCGCTGCTGGGCGCGTCGCACAAGCTGATCACGACCGACCACGTGGACCCGCCCGACCTCGTCATCTGCGACCTCGCGCGGATCGACCCCTACGAGGTGGCCGATTCGTGGCCGGACATCCCCATCCTCGGCTTCACGAACCACACCGACACGGCCGGCCTGCGGGCCGCGCACGAGGCCGGGCTCGACCAGGTGGTCGCCCGTTCCGCCCTCGCCGAGCGGGCGCCGCAGCTCGTCGAGGAGCTGGTTACCTAGGAAGCCGGGCCTGCCCGATCAATAAACTGCCCGCCGATGACCTACATCATCGCCGAGCCCTGTATCGACATCAAAGACCTGTCCTGCGTGGACGTGTGTCCTGTCGACTGCATCCACGAGTTCAACCGCATGCTCATCATCGACCCGGAGGAGTGCATCGACTGCGGCGCGTGCGAGCCCGAGTGCCCGGTCGAGGCGATCTTCCCGGAGGACGCGCTCCCTGAGAAGTGGGAGCCGTTCGTCAAGATCAACTACGCCTACGGCGACGGGGCGGACGTGATCAACAAGCTCGTGGACGAGTACGCAACCGAGCACAACGTCCAGAACCCGCCGCTCGAGACGCGATAGCCGGCCTCGCGGAGCTCCGCCCCGGCCTGCTGCGCTGGACCGCGCGGCATCCGGACTGGCGCCCGCCGAAGAAAGCAGGAGATCCGGCCGACTGGCCGGCCGAGGTGGGCTCGGTCGCCCATGAGGCCGCGGACGCGTTCCTGCTCGTCGACCCCCTCGTGCCCGACGAGCTCTGGGGCCCGCTGGGGGAGCGGATCGAGCACCACGGCAAGCCCGTCGTCGTCTACACGACGATCGGCTTCCACCGGCGAAGCCGGGACGAGGTGCTTCGCCGCTTCGGGGCGACTGCTGTTCGGCGCGCGGCCGACCTCCCGCAGGGGGTCGAGGCGATCTGGATCCGGCGCGCCGGCGAGACGATGCTCTGGCTCTCGGACCCGCGCGCGCTCGTTCCGGGCGATCGACTGCTCGGCGGCGACGAGGGTGGGTTGCGCCTTTGCCCTCCCGGCTGGCTTCGCTACCTGAAGCCGGGCCTGACGCAGGACGAACTGCGGGTTGCCCTGCGGTCGCTTCTGCTCGACCTGCCCGTGGAGATGGTGCTCGTCTCGCACGGCGAGCCGGTCTTGGAGGACGGGCGCGCGGCGCTCGAACGCGCGCTCAGCTGAGCCCGGCGAGAAACCCCTCTACCGCCTCGCGCCACCCCGCGGGCACGTCGAGATGCACGTCGTGGCCGCCCGGGACCGCGACCAGCTCGGCGCGTGGCAGGGCGCGCACCATCGCATCGGCGACCTCGGCGCCGAGGTCGCCATGTTGGCCGCGGACGACGAGCGTCGGGGCGCGGATCGAACCCCACTCGTTCCAGCAGGCGGCACCTGCCGCAGCGATGGTCTCGACCATGACGTCGACGTCGAAAGGCGGCCAGAGCCCGTCCTCGCGCTCGTCGAGGTTGTCTGCCCACGCACGCGCGTGCGGTGTGTTTCCACCGAAGAATTCCTGGGCCGCCGCTCGTGAGCGAAAGGGCGCAGGCCAGGAGGAGAGAAGCGTGCGAATCTCCTCGGGCGCATCGGGCTCCGCCGCGGCCGGGGAAGCCTCGGCGACCACGAGCGTGCGGATGAGGTCGGGTCGTGCCCCTGCAACGAGGAGCGCCGTGTGGCCGCCGAGCGACTGGCCGGTGAGGATGGCCGGCGCAAGGCCGAGCTCCTCGAGAGTCGCGACCGCATCGTCCACGAAGGCCGAGCGCGACACGTCGTCGGGCCTTCGCTCGCTGCGCCCATGCCCGCGCTGGTCGAGCGCGACGACGCGATGGTTCTCGGTAAGCCACGATGCGGTTCCAATCCATTCGCGCGCGGTGCCGGCGAGCCCGTGCAGAAGGAGAACCGCATCGCCCTCGCCGCCGAAGTCGAGCGCCTCGAGGTGGGCGTCGCGCCCCTGAACCTCGACCCACCTCATGCGGGCGTCAGCCGCAGCTCGACGGGCAACCTCCGCTCGAGGGCAAGCGCGCCCGCTCCGGCGGCGAGACAGCCCGCCGCTGCGAGCGGCCAAAGCGCGAGTGGCTCCGCCGCGAGGACGAAGCCTCCGATCGCCGGGCCGAGCAGGAAGCCGACGTCCCATGAGTTCGTCGAGATCGCCATGTAGCGTCCCCGCAGGAGCGGCGGGGCGAGGTCGGCGACGAGCGCGCCCTGCACGGGTCCCTGGAAGCACTCGCCGAGCCCGAAGAGCAGGACGGCGAAGGAGAAGACCGCCACCGCCGCGGCCGCCTCGAACGACGCGCCGCCGACGAAGACGATCATCCACGCCGTCGCCCAGAGCACGCACATCATGGCGAGCGAGCGCATCCGGCTCCGCCCCTCGAGGAGCTTCGCCACGGGAAGCTGCGCGAGCGCCACGACGAGCGTGTTCAGGAAGAAGATCAGCCCGATCCCGCGCTCGGTCACGTTTGCCTCGTTCTTGGCGAAGACGGGCAGGAGCTCGATCTGCGCGTAGCCGGCGGTGACGAAGAGGACGTTGAGCCCGACGATGCCGAGGAAGATCCGGTCGGCGAAGACGTCCCGGTAGCCGCCGCGCGGGACGTCGCGCTCGACTTCGCCGAGGTCGGGCTCGGGCACGAAGGCGAGCATCCCGACGAAGAGGAGAAAGGTGATCGCGTCGACGACGAAGAGGACGGTGAAGCTCGACGCGTTCGTCGTCGTGGCGATCAGGCCGCCGACGAGGCCGCCGAGCCCGATGCCGAGGTTCCGCGTCACGCGCTGCAGCGCGAACGCGCCATGCCGGCGCGCCGGCGGGCTCAAGCCGGCGAGGAGCGAGGACTGGCTGGGCCAGAACCCCGCGTTCCCGATTCCCCCCACGATGGCGGCGAGGACAGCCTGCCAGGGCCTGTGGACGAGCGCGAGGCTGCCCCAGCCGATCGCCTGGAGGCAGAGCGCCCCGGCGAGCGTGAGCCGCCCGCCGATCTTGTCCACGACGACCCCGATCCCGGGCCCGAAGAGGATCCCGGCTGCGCCCGAGGCGGCCACGATCAGGCCGGAGATCCCGAGCGAGAAGCCGCGCACGTTGTGGAAGTAGATGATCACGAACGGGTAGGCGATGCCCGTCCCGAAGGCGTTCATGAGCCCGCCGGCGCTGAGGATCCACACGGAGCGGGGCAGCCTCGGGTCGAGGCTTCGAAGGTAGGCCCCGACCGCGGTCAAACGTTGCCCAGGGTGGCCCAGACTTCGAGCTTGGAGCGGATCCGCATAATGACGTCGTCGGTGAACTCCGTCGTCGTCGCATGCCCGCCGAGGTCGGCCGTCCTCGTCCCGGCGGAGACGGCTTCTAGGGCTGCCTCGCGGATCGCGCGTCCCGCTGCGCGCGCCTCGTCGTCGTCGATGTGGGAGAGGAGCGCCGCAGCGGCGAGGATCATCGCCAGCGGGTTCGCAACGTTCTTGCCCTTGAGCGCGGGCGCCGTCCCGTGCGCCGCCTCCGCCATGAGGGCGCGCGGCGTGTAATCGTCGTTGAATGCGACGAGCAACGACTCGGAGCCCGCGATCGAGCCGAAGAGGGGGAGGACGAGATCGGAGAGGATGTCGCCGTCCCGGTTCAGCGCCGGAATGACGAGCGCGTCGCCGGCGGCGCCGATCAGGAGCGCGAAGGTCGCGTCGATCAGCTGCGGCTCGTACGGCACGTCGGGATGGCGCGTCGCGGCCGCGTCCATCTCCTCCTTCAGCATGCCCTCGTAGACCGGGCTCACCGTGTACTTGGGGCCGCCGAAGACCTTGGCGCGCGTGCGCTCCGCGTGGCGGAACGAGAACTCGGCGACCGCGCGGCAGATGCGCCGCTCGATCCGCTCGGTGCGGAACGCCACCTCGTCGTCGCCCTCGCCCTCGCGCCATTCCTTTGCGCCGTACGCGTCGCCGACGGCCATGCGCACGACGGAGATCGGATAGAACGCGCCCCCGATCGGGACGACTCCCGGAATACGACGGCCGGTGCGGACGATCACGTGGCCGCCGATCTCCTCGCGGAGGATGCGGTTCGGGCTGCCGATGTCGTCTTTGCCCTCCGGCGTGATCGTCGCGGCCTTGAGGCCGAGCCCGTGCTCGCTGATCGCTGCGGCCGCCTCGTGGACGACCTGGTTCTGAGTCTGCCTTCGCGCCTCGAGCGAGAGGTCGAAGCGCGGTAGCGCGAGCTCGAAGCCGAGGACGTCGGGTGCGAGCACGCGAACCGCTTCTTCGAGGAGCTCCTGCCCGGTCTCGTCCCCCTCGAGGATGGCAATCGTGCGCATGTCCACGGCGCCGGAGTCTAGTGCTCATTCCGGCGACGCTCGGCTTTCACCGCTGGCGTAGCGAATACCGCGGTCCTATTTCCGTCTTCGCGGGTGATGCAAGGACGTCTTCTTGGAGAGAAAATCTCATCCAAGTAATCCGCTTGCATTTTTCGTTAGGATCGGCCGCAGTAGAACCGACCAACGGGAGGATCATTGGCTCGCAAGACCATTCTCGTATGCGACAACTGCGGCACGGAAGTGGGCGAAGGAAAAGGCGCCGGGATGCGCGTGACGTATACCGACGCCCGCAGGGGCGCAAAGGCGGCGGATCTCTGCGACGACTGCGCGGGGAAGATGCCCGGGCGCGCAGCCGCCCGCCGCGGCCGCCGGCCGAAGGCCGCCGCGTAGCTCCGATTCTGCGCTGGAAACGCCACAGCTAGCGCACTTGCCCGGCGGCCGGGGCCGGCCGGGCAGACGTCTAGAATCGAGTCGTGGCGCTCGCTCTCCTGGTGGGCCCCGCGAACGCGGGCAAGGTGGCGCGTCTGCTCGATCGCTACCTCGAAGCCCTCGACCGGGACCCTTTTCTGATTGTCCCGAACCGGGCGGACGGCGACTGGGTGGAGCGCGACCTTCTCGCGCGCCGGCCGGCGCTCATGGGGGGCGCGATCGGCACCTTCGACGACGTCTTCCGGCGGATTCGGCAGCAGGCCGGCGCCGGGTCGCGCCCGCAGCTCACCGACGCCCAGGGCTCGCTCCTCCTCGCGAGCGTCGTCTCCGGCGCACGCCTGAACGGGCTCGGCTCGTCCGCCCGGTATCCCGGCTTCGCGGACGCGCTCGGGTCGGCCGTGGCAGAGCTCGAGGCGGCGCTCCTCGACCCGGGCGAGCTGGACGGGCCCCTCGCCGAGCTCTACGGCGCATACCGCTCCGAGCTCGACCGCCTCGAGCTTTGGGATCGCGAGCTCGCACGGGCCCACGCGGCCGAGCTCGTCGGGGGCGATTTCGCCGCGTGGGGATCGACGCCGGTCTTCGCGTACGGGTTCGAGGACCTGACCGGAGCCCAGTGGCGCCTGCTCGAGGCGCTCGCGGGCCGCGTCGACGTCACGGTCTCGCTCCCGTACGAGCCGCTCCGCCCGGTCTTCGTCTCTCTCCAGCGCACCGCAGACGATCTCGCCCGCCTCGCGGGTGACGACATCGAGACGCTCTCGCCGCAGAACTGGTACGAGAGCCCCGCGCTCGCGTACCTCGAGCGCTCGCTCTTCGAGGAGCGCCGCAGCGATCCGCCGCCGCTCGAGGGCGCCGTGCGCTTCCTCGAGGCTGCGGGTTCCCGGGCCGCGCTCGAGCTCGCGGGCGAGGAGATCCTCGGCCTGATCCGCGGCGGCACCCCGGCGGAGGAGATCGCCGTCGTCGTCCCGGGCCTCGACCGGGCGCGCTCGCCGCTCGAGACCACGTTCGGGTCGCTGGGCGTCCCGTACGCATACGAGGGACGCCTGTCGCTCCGACGCACGGGCTTCGGCGCCGCGCTCCTCGGCCTCCTCCGTTTCGCGTGGCTCGGCGGAACGAGGCGCGACCTCTTCGCCTTCCTGCGCTCGCCGTACTCGGGCCTCGCCCGCTCCCGCGCCGACTTCGTCGAGGGCCGCCTGCGCGGCCGCGCGATCACCGACCCTGCGCGCGTCGTCGAGGAGGCCGAGAAGCTGCTCGGCCATCCGGTGCCTGCACTCCGTGAACTGCAGGCCGAGGGCGATCCGATCGCGGCCGCCGAGCTCCTCGAGCGCGGGATGATCACAGCCGCGTACGGGCTGGAATCGCCGCCCGTCGGCGAGGCCTCGCGGATCGACCTTCGTGCGCACGAGGCCGCGCTTGCCCTCTTCGGCGAGCTCGAAGGCTGGCGCAAGCTGGGCGGTGAGACGGCGCCGGATCAGATCGTCTCTCAGCTCGAGCGCGTCCAGGTGCGGATGGCCCGTCCGGGTGAGCCGGGCCGCGTCGCCGTCGTCGACCTGCTGCGCGCGCGCACGCGGCGCTGGCAGGCGGTCTTCGTTCTCGGCCTCGAGGAAGGCGTCCTGCCGCGGCGCGCGACCGAGACGCCCTTCCTCCCGGACGAGACACGCCGCGACCTCGAGGCCGCCGGGCGGGACCGGCGGCTCGTGCGTCCCGATCCGCTTGCCCGCGAGCGCTACCTGTTCTACACCGCCTGCACTCGCCCCTGGCGGCAGCTCTTCCTCGTTCGCGAGGCCGCGGACGACGACGGTCGGCCGCAGCAGCCGAGCCCGTTCTACGAGGAGGTGCGCTCGCGCTTCGATCCGGCCGACGTGGCGCTCGCGACGAGGCGGCGTCCTCTCTCCAGCCTCTCCTGGGAGCTCGACCGCGGACCGACCGAGCGAGAGCGGCTGCGCGCCGCCGCGGCGATCGCGGCGACCGACGAGGACGAGGCCCGCGCGCTCGCGCTCGCGAACGGATGGGAACGGCGCATCGAGCGCGCGCTCGCCGCGTTCGACCGGCAGACGACGCTCGCGCACACGCTCGTGCTCGAGGAGCTCGCACAGCGTGCGCGCTTCTCCGTCACCGAGCTCGAGCGCTTCCTCGAGTGCTCCTCGATGTGGTTCTTCGAGCGCGTCGTCGACCCGAAGGAGATCGACGGCGTCCTCGACGCGCGCATCCGCGGCGGGATCGCGCACCAGACGCTCTACCGCTTCTATAGCGGCCTGCCCAAGCGGCTCGGAACCGACGCGGTCGAGCCCGACCGGCTCGACGACGCGCTCGTGTTCCTGCGGGAGTGCCTCGCCGAGGCGATCGCGGGCGGCGTGCGCATGGAGCTCACGGACCTCGAGCGGCTCGAGCTCACCGAGACGCTTGCGCGCGATCTCGAGCACTTCGTCCGCCAGGAGCTCGAGCTCGGGCTCCCGCTCGTCCCGCGCCGCTTCGAGGTCGGGTTCGGGACGAGCTCGGCGCCGGTCGAGCTGCAGCGCGGCCTCGAGCTCGGAGGCTTCACCGTCTCGGGGAAGATCGACCGGATTGACGCCGACCCGTTCAGCGCCCGGGGGATCGTCCAGGACTACAAGCTCGGCCGGGCCTACGGGGCGCGCGACATCGAGGTCGAGCGCAAGCTCCAGATCCCGCTCTACATCCTTGCCCTGCGCGACCTCGTCGGGATGGAGCCGCTCGGCGGCCTCTACCGCGGGCTGACCGGGACGCGCGAGGTGCGCGGGCTCGTCCGCGCCGAGGCTCGCGAGGAGGCCGTACCCGGGCTGAAGCGCCCCGATTATCTCTCCGAGGACGACTTCTGGCGTCTCGTGGACGAAGCCCAGGCAAGCGCCCGCGCGGCGGTCGACCGCGTGCACGAGGGCGACGTCCGTACCGACCCTCGGGGAGGCGAGTGCCCGCGCTGGTGCTCCCTCTGGACGATGTGCCGGGTGCGCCGCGCATGAGGACGATGCCCTCCGACCAGCAGGTTGCGGCGATCGAAGAGCCGGGCGTCGTCTTCGTCTCGGCCGGCGCCGGGACCGGGAAGACGACGGTCCTGGTCGAGCGCTTCGTCAAGGCGGTGTGCGAGCGCGGCCTCGGCATCGACAACGTCCTCGTCATCACGTACACGGAGCGCGCCGCGGGCGAGCTCCGCAGCCGCATCCGCGAGCGCCTCATCGAGGTCGAGCGCCACGACCTCGCGCGCGACCTCGACGGCGGCTGGATCTCGACCATCCACGGCTTCTGCCACCGGCTCCTGCGCGCGCATCCCTTCGAGGCGGGGCTCGACCCGCGCTTCCGGGTGTTGGACGAGAGCCAGGCCGCGGTGCTGCGGTCGGAGGCGCTCGTCGAATCGCTGGCCGCGTACGTCGAGGACGGGGAGACCGAGCGCGTGCGGCTCCTCGCAACGTATGGCGCTGACGGCCTCCGCGGCATGCTCACGAGCGTCTACGACCGGCTCCGCTCGGGGGGCCGCCCGCTCGAGCTTCCGGGCGAGCCGGTGTCGTCGCTGGCCGAGCGCCTCGCCGACCTTCGCGAGGTGGCCGAGCTCACCCTGCGGGCGACCGAAGAGGCGCTTCCCGGGCGCGCACAGGTCGAGGACGCCCTCCAGCTCCTCGACCCCGCACCGCAGGTGGAGGAGCTCCTCGACCTCTCCGAGCTTCGCGTCGGGGGCGAGGAGCGCGAGCGCTTCGCATCCTTCGGCGAGTCGCTCGCGGCGGTCGAGCAGGCCGCGCTGGACGAGATCGCGGCGCGGGACCGGACGCTCCTCGTGGAGCTCCTGCGCGCCTTCGACGTCGCCTACGTGGAGGCCAAGGCGCGCGAGTCGGCGCTCGACTTCGAGGACCTCCAGCTCCAGGCGCGGAGCCTCCTGCAGCTGAACGAGAAGGTGCGCGAGGACGCGCGCTGGCGCTTCCGCTCCATCCTCGTGGACGAGTTCCAGGACACGAACCGCCTCCAGTGCGAGCTCGTCGATCTCGTCGCCGGCGAGGAGGTCTTCTTCGTCGGGGACGAGTTCCAGTCCATCTACCGCTTCCGGCACGCGGACGTCGAGGTCTTCCGGGAGCGGCGCGCGGCCAGCGCCGGAGTCCTCCCGCTGACCGAGAACTACCGGTCGCGCCCGGAGGTCCTGAGCGTCGTCAACCACCTCTTCGGGGCCGAGTTCGGTGCCGAGTACGAGCCGCTCGTCGCGGCCGGCCGGTTTCCCGATCCCCTCTTCGGGCCGGCGGTCGAGCTGCTCGTCACGGACAAGGACAGCTACCGAGAGGGCGTCCTCCACTGGCGCCTCGCCGAGGCGCGGCACGTTGCGCGGCGGGTGCGTGAGCTCGTCGATTCGGGGGACGCGACCCCCGGCGACGTCGTCCTCCTCTTCGCCGCCGGGACGGATGCGGAACGCTACGAGGAGGCCCTGCGGCGCGAGAACATCCCGACCTACAGGGCGGCTGGACGCGGTTACTTCGGCCAGCAGCAGGTGGCCGACCTGACCATGTACCTCCGGCTCGTCCTCAACCGGTACGACGACGAGGCGCTCGTCAGCGTGCTCGCCTCGCCCTTCGTCGGCGTCTCCAACGACGCGCTCTACCTCCTCCGCCGCGCGGCGGGAAAGCGCCCGCTCTTCACCGGGATGGAGCGCGAGCTGCCGGCGGAGCTCGGGCCGCGTGACCGCCGCTTCTTCGAGGCTTTCCGCCAGCGCTACGACCGGCTAGTCCGCGCCTCGGCGACATCGGGGCTCGAGCGCCTCTGCGAGCGGATCGTCTCCGAGCACGACTACGACCTCGCCGTGCTCGCCCGCTGGGACGGCCGCCGCCGCTACGCGAACCTCCGCAAGCTCGCGCGGCTCGCGCGCTCCTACGAGGAGCTCCGCGGCCCGGACATCGAGGGCTTCCTCCGCTTCGTGGCCGATCAGGAGGCCGCGGGCGCGAGAGAGAGCGAGGCCGTCGCGGAGGAGGAAGGCGCCGACGCCGTCCGCCTCCTCACGATCCACTCCGCGAAGGGCCTCGAGTTCAAGGTCGTCGTGGTAGCCGATGCCGGCCGCAACCCCGAGCACGCCTCACGGGACGAGATCCTCTGCCTGCCCGATGGGCGCGTGGGCTTCAAGATCGTCGACCCCGCCACGGGGAAGCGCCACGCCGCCACCGGCTTCGACGAGCTGCGCGAGGCCGAGCGGGTCGCCGACGAGGCCGAGACGCGCCGCCTCTACTACGTCGCGATGACGCGGGCGATCGACCGCCTCATCGTCTCGGGCGCGGTCGACCCGACGTCGAGCCGCGACGCGAAGGCGCCGATTCGGTGGATCCTCGACCGCCTCGAGGCCGATCTCGGTGCCGCCCAGCCGATCGAGCTGGAGCGCGACGGCGCGCGCGTGCTCCTGAGGGTCGACCGGCGCGAGGATGCCGCGCCGCGGCTCGAGGAGGACGGCGTCGCGCAGCTCGAGCTCTTCGCCGCGGTCGAGGGCGCCGCGACGCGCGTCGCCCCCGAGCTCCCCCCGCTCGCGGAGATCCCGGAGCCGCCCGCTTTCCTCATCCGCAGCCTCTCCTACAGCGCGCTCGCCCTCTTCGGCCGCTGCTCGTACCGCTTCTACGCGGAGCGGATCGCCGGCTTGCGCTCCGGGGCCGCGACACCCCCGGTGCCGTGCGCGGAGGGCTTGGCCGCGACGGAGATCGGCGACGCCGTCCACGTCCTCCTCGAGCACGGGGTGGAAGGAGCGGCGAGCCCCGACCTCGTCCTCACCCGCTATCCGGAGGCGACGCCGGAGGATCTCGAGCGCGTTGCCTCGCTCGTCGACGCGTGGCACTCCTCGCCGCTCGCACGCGAGCTTCGCGAGGGCATCGAGCCGCAGGCCGAGCTGCCCTTCGCGTTCGAGCACGACGGCGTCCTCCTCCACGGGCGCTTCGACGTCTTCCGCCTCGCCGAGGGGCGCGCTCTCGTCGTCGACTACAAGACGAACCGGCTCGAAGACCTCACTCCGGAGGAGGCGCTCGACGACGACTATGCCTTGCAGCGCCTCGTGTACGCGCTCGCCGCCTTCCGGGCAGGGGCGGAGGAGGTCGAGGTCGCCTACGTCTTCCTCGAGCGGCCCGAGGACGTCGTGCGCCGCACGTTCGCGCGGGCCGAGGTTCGGGGGCTCGAGGCGGGGCTCTCCGACGCGATCGCCGCGATCCAGAGCGGGGAGTTCCGGCCGACGCCGAGCGAATTCGCCTGCAACGGCTGCCCCGCGCTCGACGTCGTGTGTGCGGGGCCGCGGCTGCCGGGCTACGAGACGGCGCCGGCGGTGCTCGGCGCCTAGTGGCTCGGAGCTACGTCGGGGAGGCGCGGCGCCGCGTCGGCCCGAAGAGGGAGCGCATCCGGCCGGTGATCGAGCGCCTCGCGGCGGCGCATCCCGATGCGGTCATCGCCCTCCGCTTCCGCTCGGACGTCGAGCTCCTCGTCTCCGTGATGCTCTCGGCACAGACGACCGACGTGACGGTGAACCGCGTCACCGAGCGGCTCTTCCAGAAGTACCGCCTGCCTGAGGACTACCTCGCCGTCCCGCCCGCCGAGCTCGAGGCCGACCTGCGCCCGACCGGCACGTTCCGGCAGAAGGCGAAGAACGTGCGCGGCGCGATGCAGATGCTCCTCGAGGAGTACGACGGCGAGGTGCCCACGCGCCTCGAGGACCTCGTCCGGCTTCCCGGAGTCGGTCGGAAGACGGCCAACGTCGTCGCGGCGGAGCGCGGCGCGACGCAGGGAATCGTCGTGGACACGCACGTCCGTCGTCTCTCGCAGCGCCTCGGATTCACACGCCAGGACGAGCCGGTGAAGATCGAGCGCGACCTCATGCGCCTCGTTCCGCGCGCGGACTGGGCCCGCTTCCCGCACCTCCTCATCTGGCACGGCCGGCGCGTGTGCATCGCCCGCGCGCCTCGCTGCGAGGGCTGCGTCCTGAGCGACCTCTGCCCGTCCAGCCGCGTCTGAATTTCTCCACTTCGGCGCGCCACGCGTGGCGGATCGCGCCGTACGGTCGAGCAATGCGCTCGGTCGATCTCGCCCTCTTCGCCGACGAGCTGGCCGCCCGGGCCGCCACCTTCGCGGCCCAGCTCGAGCGTGCCCGAGGGCGCCTCCGGCAGGCGGCGATCGAGCGTGACGCGAGGCGGGCGCTCGACCAGGCCTCGGTCGCCCGCCTCGAATCGCTCGGCGTCCTCCGGCTCGCCGAGCCCGGCGAGATCCGTGCCGAGATCGACGATCTGGCGCGCTCGCTCGGCGCAGTCGAGGAGCTGCAGGCCTGGGTCGAGCGCCGCCTCTTCGAGGCGGGCGAAGATGTCGCCTAGGACTTTGGAATGAGGGCGACGAGGAGCCCGCCGTCCTCGTCGTAGGCGGGGAAGTAGTCCGCCGTGATCTCCTTCGTCACGCCCGCGCGCGTGCGCAGCGTGATCTTCTTCCCGAGCTGGCGGACGCCCCACTCGACGGCGACCTCGGCGGGGTTCGCATCTCCGTTTTGCGTCTCGATGGCGAACACCTCCGTGACGTCGCGGCCGAGGAGCTCGCCTTCGCGGTAGCCGGTGAGCTCGAAGACGCCCTGGCCCGCAGCGATGATCCTCCGCTCCTGATCGCAGACCACGAAGCCGGTCCCCGGCGCGGGGTAGTAGTCGTCGAGAAGCTCGAAGAGGAAGCCGAAGCCGCAGTGCGCGCAGCCTACCGCCTCGTTGGTCAGATCCTCGCGGCGATCGTGGTCGATCGAGCGCCTTCGGCAGTTCGGGCAGATGAAGTACGGCACGCTGTCGGCTAAGGCTTACCAGTTGCGCGGCGTCGCGAGCGCTGCTTCCGGTTGCCCGTGCTGGGCAGCCAGCCAGCGCTCGGCGTCGAGCGCGGCCATCGTCCCCGAGCCCGCGGCCGTGACCGCCTGCCGGTAGACGTGGTCCTGGACGTCGCCGGCGGCGAAGACGCCCGGCACGTTCGTCTCCGTCGACTTGCCCTTGGTGATGATGTAGCCGGCCCCGTCCATCTCGAGCTGGCCGCGGAAGAGAGCCGTGTTGGGGTCGTGCCCGATGGCGACGAAGAGCCCATCGGCGGGCAGCTCGGTCACCTCGCCGGTCTTCAGATTCCGGACCATGACACCCGTGACGCAACCGTCGTCGGTCCCGAGCACCTCCTCGACGACGGAGTCGAGGACGAACTCGATGCGGTCGTTGCTCCTCGCGCGGTCGACCATGATCGGCGAGGCGCGGAAGGCGTCGCGCCGGTGGACGACCGTCACCTTGGGCGCGAACTTCGCGAGGAAGTTCGCCTCCTCCATGGCCGAGTCGCCGCCGCCCACGACGACGACCTCGCGGTCCTTGAAGAAGGCCGCGTCGCAGACCGCGCAGTAGGAGACGCCGCGGCCCTGGAGCGTCTTCTCCGACTCGAGCCCCAGCTGGCGCGCGTTCGCGCCGGTCGCGACGATGACCGACTCCGCGCGGTACTCCGTGTCGCCGACCCAGACGCCGAAGGGGCGCTCCGAGAAGTCGATCCGCGTGACGTCGTCCGTGATGAACTCCGTGCCGAACCGCTCGGCCTGCTTGCGGAAGTCCTGCATCATCTCCGGCCCGAGGATTCCGGCCGGATAGCCGGGGTAGTTCTCGACGTCGCTCGTGATCATGAGCTGCCCGCCCCAGGCGAAGCCTTCGATGAGGAGCGGGTTCAGGTTCGCCCGCGCAGCATAGAGCGCTGCGGTGTAACCGGCGGGACCGCCGCCGATGATGATCACCTCGCGCACGTCGTTCGTCTCCACGGAGTCCTTTCTGTCTACGGAATTCATGTTTCTACGTCATAAACGCTTTCATGACTCGGATTGTTCCGGTTCGTATTGTTTCCGCACCTGCGGTAAACGTACTGTTGCAAGCCGATGGCACGCACGATCACATGGGACGAGCTTCGCGACCTGGCGGGCTTCGAGGCGGAGAAAGGCTGCGCGATCAGCCTCTATCTCGACCTCGACCCGCACCTGACTCCGACGCCGGCGGACGCGGCCACACGGCTGCATTCGCTCCTCGACGAGGCGGCGAAGGGGGACGGGGCAAACCGCCGCGACATGACGCACGACCAGCGTGCGGGCCTCAAGGCCGACTTCGAACGCATTCGTGACTTCTACGCACTCGAGTTCATTCGCAACGGCGCCCGCGGGCTCGCGATCTTCTCCTCCGGCCTCGACAACATCTGGCGTCCGCTCCCTCTGACAGAGGCGGTCCCGGACGAGGTGCGGGTGGGGAGGAAGCTTTATCTCGCCCCGCTCGTCCCGCTCGTGGGGCGCGGGGAGGGGGCGCTCGTCGTCGTTGTGGGCCGCGAGCTCGGCCACTTCTACAGGCTGCGAGGCGGCCGGCTCGAGGACTTCGTCGACCGCACGGAGGAGCAGCCCGGCCAGCACGACCAGGGCGGCTGGTCGCAGGCGCGCTTCCAGCGGCACATCGAGACGCTCGTCCAGGAGCACCTGCGCGAGGTCGCCGACGAGCTCGACCGCCTCGTCCGGCGGCTCGGCGCGGTGCAGGTCGTCGTCGTCGCCACCGAGGACACGCGGGCCGAGTTCGAGGAGTTCCTGAGCCACGAGGCGCGCGCGGCGATCAGCGGCTGGACCTCCGCCGAAGCCCATGCATCGCCGGCCGAGCTGCTCGAGGTGGCAAAACCTGTTCTCGAGCGCTACCGCGTGGAGAGGGAGACGGAGCTGGTCGACCGCTGGCACGAGGAGGTCGGCCGTGGCGGCCGCGCCTCGGCCGGCTGGGCGGACACCCTCGAGGCGGCCTCGGACGCGCGCGTCGAACTCCTCCTCTTCCAGGACGGAGTCGCGCACAAGGCGTTCAGGTGCCCCAGCTGCGGGCGCGTCGCCGTCGCCGGCGGGAAGTGCCCGCTCGACGGCACGACCATGGAGGAGTCCGACGAGGGCCTCGACCTCGCCGTCCACCAGACGCTCGTGCACGGCGGCCGCGTATGGGCGGTGCAGCACCGGCAGGACCTCGATCCCGTCGAGGGAATCGGAGCGCTTCTCAGGTACTAGGCCGCGTCGAGCGCGCGCGGAAGCTCCTGGACGGTCTCGCCCTCCGGGCGCTCGAGCTCGCTGTCCGCCGCGCGCTCGAGCCGCGTCTCGAAGCGCCCGAGCCGTTTCTCGGCCTCCGCGTACTTCGACTGCGCGCGGCCGATGTGCGTGCCGACGAGCTCGAAGTCGTCCTTGAAGCGGGAGAAGTCCTTGCCTAGCTGGGCGCAATACGCCATCACCTCGCGCGCGTGCTCCTCGATCTGCAGCCCCTTGAAGCCGAGCAGGATAACGAGGAGGTACGCATGGAGCGTCGAGGGCGAGACCGGGATCACCTTGCGCTCCAGGGCGTAGCCGAGCGGTCCGGTCTCGCCGCCGAGGCGGTTGCAGACGAGCTCGTAGTAGACAGCCTCGGCGGGGAGGTACATGAGGGCGAACTCGTACGTGCCCTCGTCCGGTCGGATGTACTTGTTCGCGATCGCGTCGACGTGCGCCTTGACGTCGCGCACGAACTGCTTCGAGTGCAGCTCGCGCTCCCCCTCGTCCTCGGCCTCGATCAGGCGGGTAAAGTTGTCGAGCGGGAACTTGGCGTCGACCGGCACGAGCGAGCGGTCGAGACGGATGACGGCATCGACGCGCTCGCCGCCGCGGAAGCTGTACTGGAGCTCGTACTTGTCACGTGGGAACGTGTCGGCGAGCAGGTTGCCCAGGAGGAGCTCGCCGAACCCGCCCCGCGCCTTCGGCGGACGGAGCGCCTGTTCGAGGCGCGCCAGGTCCTTCGCGCGGTCGAGCATCTGCGTGTTCGTCTCGCCGATCTTTCCGAGCTGCTCGTGGATCGCCGTGGCCGTCCGCGCCGCGCTTTCGAGCCGGGTGTCGACCCGGCGGTCGAGCTCGCCGAGCCGCCGGTCCATCGTCTCGACGATCCCGGCGAGGCGCCGGTCGACGTCGGCGTTGCGCTCGGAGAGCTGCGTGCCCGAGGCGGCACGCAGCTCTCCGAGCTCCTTCTTGAGCCAGACGGCGAGCACCGCGACGGCGGCGAGGACGACGAGTGCGACCAAGGCGACCATGGACCGACAAACGTTAGGGGTCGCATCGGACGGCAAAGAGAGAAGGCGGCCCGCAGCCGCCCTCTCCAATGGCTCAGGAGACCACGAGCTAGAGCTTGTCGGGCCCCTGCTCGCCGGTCTCGTCGGTGCTGGGCGCCTCGCCGTGTGTCATGTCCTCGGCAGCGTCCCCGGCGTCGCCCCCCATCTCGCCGGCACTGTCCATCGCTCCTTCGGCGTCGTCGAGGCTCGGTGGGGCTTCCTTGTCGCGGCCCAGCAGCTTGTCCAGCCAACCCATGAGGGCTCCTCCTCGCTCGTCTGGCTTCGCCGCAGAATACGTGACCTTAAACGCCAAATCCGGCGAGCCCGAGGGCTTACCGGATCTGGCTCGCGCAGCCTACTCGGGTGCCTCGGCCGCAGTCAAGCAGCGTCGGCGCGAAAACGTTCGCAAAGAGCGCACTTTCTTCCACACCTCTCGCCCTCGCCACGCAGTTCGATCGTCCCGGGAGGCGAACAGACGTTCTATGATGGCCGAAAGCTAGGCCACCTGCGGCCAGGCGGCCTTGGTCAAGCCGTCGTCTGCCCTCAGAGGAAGGGGTGCTCGCCGACGCGGGCCGCAATCTAACCGCGACCGTTCCCCGCGCCAATGTGCCGTTTGTACACAGATCGGACAGTTGCGATGACCGGAGCCTGAACTAGGCTCGTCGTCCCCCATGGATGCGTTCTTCGGACCCGAGGGCCGTCTGGCCGGCGCGCTCGCCGGCTTCGAGCCGCGCGCCGAGCAGGAGGCGCTTGCGGCCGAGGTCGCCAATGCGCTCGAGGGCTGCGACCACCTCGTGGCGGAGGCCGGCACGGGAACGGGGAAGAGCCTCGCCTACCTTCTGCCCGCGCTCGTCTCCGGGCAGCGCGTCGTCGTCGCGACCGCCACGAAGGCGCTCCAGGAGCAGCTCCTGACCAAGGACGTCCCGTCGGCGGCCGCGGCGCTCGGCAGGCGAGTCCGCGTCGCTGTCCTCAAGGGGCGCCAGAACTACCTCTGCCGCAAGAGTCTCCAGGGAGTCGACCAGCTCGGCGGGCTCTTCCGCACGGCAGAGGACGCGGCCGACTTCGAGCGCCTGCGCGACTGGATCGAGACGACGGAGACGGGCGACCGGGCCGAGCTCGAGTTCGAGCCGTCCGAGACCTTGTGGGCCGAGCTCTCGGTCGGCGCCGACCGCTGCGCCGGCCGGCGCTGCCCGCTCGTGGGCAGCTGCTTCGCCGAGCGCGCCCGCGAGCTGGCCGGCCAGGCAGAGCTCGTGATCGCCAACCATGCGCTCTACTTCGCCGACCTCGCGCTCAGGACGCGCTCCGACGGCGCCGCCGTCCTCCCCGAGCACGACGCCGTCGTCTTCGACGAGGCGCATCGCCTCGAGGAGGCGGCGGCCACGTGGTTCGGCGGGCGCGTCTCGCTCTCCCGCCTCCGCCAGCTCGAGCGCGACGTCGAGCGCCACTGCCGGGAGGCGAGCCGGACTCCCCCCGCCCGGCCGCTCGCCGAGCTCGACCGGGCGGGCGAGCGCTTCGTTTCCGCCTTCGACCCGGGCAACGGGAGGCGACGCCTCACCGCGGCCGACCAGGACCGACTCGAGGAGCACGGCATCGCTCTCGCTTCAGCGCTCGGCGCGCTGGCGGCCGCCCTGAACGGGACCGGGGAGGACGGCGACGCGCTCGCGCGTCGCGCGCTCGCCGCCGCGGAGGACGTGGAGAGCTGCCTCGCAGTCGACGATCCGGACCGCGTCTCGTGGGCGGAGCGCGGCGCCGTCGCCTGGGCGCCCGTCGACGTCTCCGGGCTCCTACGGGAGAGCCTGTGGGAGAGCGAGACCACGGCGATCCTCGTCTCCGCCACCCTCGACCCCCGCTTCGTGCGCCGGCGCCTGGGGCTCGACGACGCGCGCGAGCTCGTCTTTCCCTCCCCGTTCGACTACCGGGACCAGGCGCTGGTGTACGTGCCCGCGCGCCTGCCCGAGCCCCGCTCGGCCGGCTACTACGACCGGCTCGCGGAGGAGATCGTCGCCCTCTGCCGGCTCTCGGCGGGTCGCGCGCTCGTCCTGACCTCGTCGTACCGCGCCCTGGACGAGCTCGTGGAGCGCTGCGCAGGTCGGCTGACGTTCCCCGTCCTGCGTCAGGGGGACGCGCCGCGTGAGCGGCTGCTCGAGCGCTTCCGGGAGGACGTCGACTCGATCCTCTTCGCGACCTCGACGTTCTGGCAGGGAGTGGACGTCCAGGGCGAGTCGCTCTCGCTGCTCGTGATCGACAAGCTGCCGTTCGCGGCGCCCGGCGATCCGCTCGTGGAGGCGCGCTGCGAGCGGATCGCGAAGGACGGAGGAGACTGGTTCGGCGAGTACGCTCTGCCGGCGGCCGTGCTCCAGCTGCGGCAGGGATTCGGGCGGCTGATCCGCGGACACGGCGACGAGGGCGTCGTGGCGATCCTCGACCCGCGGCTGCACACGCGCGCCTACGGGCGGCGCTTCCTCGAGGCACTGCCGCCCGCTCCCGTCGCGGCCGAGCTCGACGCCGTCGCACGCTTCTTCGGTGCACAGGCGCGCGCGAGCCGCTTGATACCTTTGTTCACGTCGTGGCCAAGAAGAAGAAGAGCCGCGTCCCGCCTCCTCCCCGCACGAGCCAGGGTCCACAGCAAAGGGCCGCAGGGCCGCGGCGGCGCGTCGAGTCGGGCGGGGGCAGGCGCGTCAACATGTGGTTCGTCGCTCTCGGCGTGGCGATCATCGTCGCCGTTGCCGGGGTCGGGATTGCCCTCGCGACGCGCGGAGGGAGCGCGGAGGCGAGCGGCGCCGACGGCCCGTGCATGCGCCAGACCTTCCCGCCGATGGGGCGGCAGCACATCGAGAAGCTGAGCAAGAGCTTCCGCTACAACTCCTACCCGCCGACGAGCGGCCCGCACTATCCGCCCGGGCCGAAGGCCCCGGTCGTCTGGAATCTCTACGACACTCCGCTCGATGAGGTCGCGGTCGTCCACAACCTCGAGCATGGAGGGGTCGTCGTCCAGTACGGCTCCGACGTTCCGGCCTCGGTCGTCCAGCAGATCACGCAGTGGTACCAGTTGAGCCCGAACGGTCTCGTCGTCGCCCCGCTTCCGACCAACATCCAGGCGACGCCGCCCGCCGGCGCGAGCAAGAAGATCTTCCTGACGTCGTGGACGCATCTGATGACATGCCCGACCTTCGACAAGGGCGCGTTCGACCGCTTCCGCGACGATTACCGCGGGCCGAGCGGCGACGCGCCGGAGAAGTTCCCGCTCAGCGAGCTGACCCCTGGCCGGCAATGAGGTGCGTCTTGCGTCTGCCCTTACACTCGCGCTGAACCGACCCGCCGGGGTGGCGGAACGGTAGACGCGGGGGACTTAAAATCCCCTGCCCGCAAGGGCGTGTGAGTTCGAATCTCACCCCCGGCATCCAGCCCGCGGCTCAGCCGCCCGGCTTGTCCGCGTGCGCGACGTCGAAACCCTCGACGCTCTCCACCCGGACGTTGGCGACCGACATCATCCGCTCGAGGAACTGCATGCGAAGCGGCAGGAGGTTGTCGGCGAGCTCCCGGCTCTCCCAGAACGTGAGACCGACGGTCTTCCCGGGCTGGTAGACGATCATGAGTCCCTTGAAGCCCTCGACGTCGCGCAGCCAGCCGAGCATCTCCTCGCCCACGATGGCCGCGTTCTCCGCGGGCTCGTCCCCGGTGGCCACGGTGGTCATGCTCACGAACACGTCTGCATTCTCCTAGGTCGCCGTGCTCTTCGTCGCAGCCATCATCCTGGCCTTTCTCGTCGTTCCCGCGCCCTGGGGGCTCGTGCTCGTCGCCGTCGCGGGGATCGTGGAGATCGGCGAGAGCTACGCGTGGATGCGGATCTCCCGCCGCCACCGGATCAGGGTCGGCGCGGAGACGCTGATCGGCTCCGTCGCCAAGGTCGCGACGCCGTGCCGCCCGAACGGGCAGGTGCGGATCGGCGGCGAGCTCTGGCGCGCGCGCTGCGAGGCGGGCGCCGATCCGGGCGAGCGCGTGCTCGTCATCTCGCGCGACGGGCTCACGCTTCTCGTAGAGCCCGCCTGAGGTGCATAATTGCCGCGGTTCGCCCAGCGCGGGAGGTCTAGCGGCTCGTATGGAGTCCATCCACGATCTTCGCCCCGACGCGTTCAACTACGTCTGGGACAACTCGATCGAACCGGCGCTCGAGATCGAGTCCGGTGAGGCCGTCGAGCTCCACGTTCGCGACGCGTCCGACGAGCAGATCCACAGGGGGTCCGGCGTCGACGACGTCACCAAGCTCGACTTCACGCACGTCAACCCCGTCAGCGGGCCCGTCTTCGTCAAGGGCGCGAAGGCAGGCGGCGCCCTCGAGGTCGAGCTGGTCGAGTTCAAGGCGAAGGACTGGGGCTGGACGGCGATCATCCCCGGCTTCGGGCTCCTCGCGGAAGAGTTCCCCGACCCGTGGCTTCGCATCTCCGAGGTGGACGCCTCCGCGGGACGCGTTCGCTTCGCGGACGGGATCACGCTGCCGCACAGGCCGTTCCCGGGCACCCTCGGCGTCGCGCCCGCGGAAGCGGGCGAGCACTCCATCGTCCCGCCCTCGCGCTTCGGCGGGAACATGGACATCAAGCATCTGCGCACCGGCGTGAAGCTCTTCCTCCCGGTGGGCGTCGACGGGGCGCTGTTCTCGCTCGGCGACACGCACGCGGCGCAGGGGGACGGCGAGGTCTGCGGGACGGCGATCGAGACGGCGATGGACGTGACCGTCCGGCTGACCGCGCGGAACGACCTCTCGATCCTCGCGCCGCAGTACGTCGTCCCGCCCGGTGCGGTCGCCGAGAGCGAGGGCTCGGGCTACCACGTGTGCACGGGGGTCGGGCCCGACCTCATGGAGGCCGCGCGCGACGCCGTCCGCGCCACGATCGCCTACCTGGGCGAGCACCGGGGCCTCGACCGCGAGGAGGCTTACGCCGTCGCGAGCGTCGCGGCCGACCTGCGCATCCACGAGGTCGTCGACGCGCCCAACTGGGTGGTTGGCGCGTTCATTCCCGCGGACATCTTCGAAGAAGGAGGCGGACGATGAGCGAGGTTGCGGAGCCCACGATGGCGGCCGAGCGGCCGCACGGAGTGCTGCGGCGCGAGCTCCGGGTCTGGGAGGCGTTTGCGATCTCGATCGGGATCATGGCGCCGACCGCGGCCATGGCCCTGAACGGCGTGGCGCCGGCCGGGCTGGTCGGAAGAGCGGTGCCACTCGCGTTCCTCTTCGCGTCGATCGCGATCGCGCTCGTCTCGTACGCCTTCATCCGTCTGACGAGCTACTTCAACCACGCGGGCTCCGCCTATGCGCTTGCTGGCGTGACGCTCGGGCCGCGTGCCGGCTTCTTCGCCTGCTGGGCGCTGTTCGGCACGTACGCCGCCTTTCTCGCGGCGAACTTCGCCGAGATCGGGCTCTTCGGCGAGTCGTTCTTCAGCGGCATCGGGATCTGGGACAACCCGGACTGGGTGATCATCTCGATCGTCGCAGCCGCGCTGATCTGGCTCTTCGCCTACAACGACATCAAGGCCGTGACGCGCTCCCTGCTCGGCTTCGAGGCGATCTCGGTCGCGCTCGTGACGATCCTGATCGTGATCATCTACGTGAAGGTGATCGGCGGGAACGCGCCGAATGGGCAGGACTTCACGCTGAAGCCGTTCGTGCCCGCGAGCGGGACGACGATCGGCGCGGTCGCATTCGCATCGGTCTTCGGACTCCTCTCGTTCGGTGGGTTCGAGGGCGCGGCGGCACTCGGAGAGGAGACGAACAAACCGCGCCGGAACGTCCCGCTCGCGATCGCGGTCGCCGTGGCCTTCTGCGGCGTCTTTTACACCTTGGTGATGTTCGGCCAGTCGCTCGGCTTCGGGATCGACAAGGCCGGCATCGACGCGTTCGCGGGCTCGTCTGCGCCGCTCGACGACCTCTCGAAGAGCTATGTCGGGAACGGGATGGCCGACGCGATCAACTTCGGCGCCATGATGAGCGCATTCGCGAGCGGCCTGGGTTGTGCGGTCGGCGCGGCGCGGCTCCTCTTCGCCATGGGCCGCGACGGCTTCGTCACGACGCGGCTCGGGGACACCTCACGCCGCACGGGCGCGCCGATCATCTCGCTCGCCTGCGTGATGGCCTTCGCGTACATCGTCGGCGTCGCTCTTCGGATCAACGGCACGACCTCCGTGAACGCCTTCTTCTACATGGGCACGATCGGCGTGCTCAGCATGCTGGTCGCCTACATCGTCGTGAACCTCGGCGCGATCCGCTTTCTCCACCTCGGCCGGCGGGAGGCCGTGTGGCGCGTGATCGTCCCGCTTCTCGCCATCACGGCGCTCGTCTACACGATCTACAAGAACGTCTGGCCGCGGCCTCCGTACCCGTACGACAACTTCCCGCTCATGGTCGGCGGCTGGCTCGTGCTGGGGATCGGCATCGCGCTTCTCTATCCGGGCCTGGCGCGGAAGATCGGGATCGGCCTCTCGGAGGCCGAAGGGATCAAGGCCGAGCCAGAGGAAGAGGGGGCGAATAGCGCTCAGTAGTCCCGAATAGACTGAGTGCATGGCCGTCGAGCCCGCCACGACCCGGCGCGGCGAGCTCCCTCCCGAGCTCGACGACCCGCTCTTCCGGCAGGCGATCGGGCAGTTCGACGGCGCGCTCGCGCACGCCGGCATCGATCCGTTCGTCGCGGAGGTGCTGCGCTATCCCGAGCGCGCGCTGGCGGTGTCCATCCCGGTGCGGCTCGACGACGGGAGCCTCGGCGTCTATCCCGGGTACCGGGTGCAGCACTCGAGCGTCCTCGGGCCGACGAAGGGCGGCATCCGCTACGACAAGGCGGTCACGCTCGGCGAGTGCGCGGCCCTCGCCATGTGGATGACCTGGAAGACCGCGCTCCTCCGCCTCCCATACGGCGGTGCGAAGGGGGGCGTGCGCTGCAACCCGCGCAACCTCTCGCGGGGCGAGCTCGAGCGCCTCACGCGGCGCTTCACCGCGGAGCTCCTTCCGATCATCGGGCCGCAACGAGACATCCCCGCCCCGGACATGGCCACGGACGAGCAGACGATGGCCTGGATGATGGACACCTACTCGATGCAGGTCGGTCACGCGGTGCCCGAGATCGTCACGGGCAAGCCCATCTCCGTGGGCGGGAGCATCTTGCGGCCGGAGGCGACCGGCATCGGCGTCGTCATGGTCGTCGAGGAGGCCGTGCGGCGGATGGAGGGCACGCTCGACGGCTCGAGCTGTGTCGTGCAGGGCTTCGGGAAGGTCGGAGCCGTCGCCTCGCACGAGCTCGTCCTCCGCGGGGCGCGCGTCGTCGCCGTCTCCGACATCCACGGTGGTGTGTACGACGAGCGCGGGCTCGACCTCGCCGCCCTCGACGGATGGCGGCACGAGCACGACGGCCTCGCCGGCTTTCCCGGCTCGAAGGAGGTGACGAACGGCGAGCTGCTCGAGCTTCCCTGCGACGTCCTCGTGCTCGCCGCGTCCGAGAACCAGATCACGGCGAACAACGCCGGCAGCCTGCAGACGGGGCTCGTCGCAGAGGGCGCGAACGGCCCGACCTCGCTCGAGGCCGACGAGATCCTCGGCGATCGCGGCATCCCCGTCCTCCCCGACATCCTCACGAACGCGGGCGGAGTCGTCGTCTCCTACTTCGAGTGGGTGCAGGACATCCAGCGCCTCTTCTGGGGTCCGGAGGAGATCCGCTCCCGCCTCGCCGACCTCATGGGCGACGCGCTCAGCCGCGTGTGGGATCTCTCCGAATCCGAGGGCCTGCCCTTCCGCCGCGCCGCGCTCGTCACCAGCATCCGCGAGGTGGCCGAGGCGCTCGAAGCGCGCGGGATCCACCCGTGATCGTCCGGGAAGCCCTCATGGCCGACCCGCTGGTCCTGCAGGCCGGCGCGAGCGCGCGCGAGGCTGCCGAGCTCCTCACGCACCCGCAGGTCTCGAGCGTGCTCGTTGCCGACGGCGACCTCCTCGTCGGTTGCATCGGCGCCGAGGAGATCGTCTCGGCCGTCGCGAAAGGGCTCGACCTGAGCAGCGCGACCGCGCGGGACGTGGCCGACTCCGACGTCGTGACGATCTCGCCCGACCTTCCCCTCGACGAGGCGCTCCACCGGATGGCCGAGCTGGACGTCGAGCGGCTGCCGGTTACCGACGACGGTCGCCTGCTCGGCATCGTCGCCCGGGAGGCCATCGCGCGCCGGCTCGCCGAGGACGAGCCCCCGCCCCCATTGGAAGAGATCTGATGCCCGAGCACAGGATCGACGTCGACGGCCGCACCCTCTGCGTCGAGGAATCCGGCGTGCCGGACGGGCGCGCCGTGTTCGTCCTGCACGGAACCCCTGGTGCACGGATCCAGTGGCGTGGTCTCGTCGAGGACGCCGAGTCCCGAGGAATCCGCCTCGTCAGCTACGACCGGCCCGGTTACGGCGGGTCGGACTCCGCGCCCGGGCGGACCGTCGTCGACGCGGCGCACGACGTCGCGGCGATCGCGGACGCCCTCGGCCTCGAGCGCTTCGCGGTGGAGGGAGGATCGGGCGGCGGGCCGCACGCGCTCGCGTGCACGCAGCTCCCGGATCGGGTCGTCGCGGTCGCCTCGCTCGCGGGGGTCGCGCCGTGGGGGGCCGAGGGCCTCGACTGGCTCGACGGGATGGGGCAGGACAACCTGGACGAGTTCGGCGCCACGCTGGAGGGCGAGGACGTCCTGCGCCGCTACCTGCTGGGACAGCGCGACGACATGCTCGCCAGCAATCCTCAGACGATCGCCGAGACCATGGAGTCGCTTCTCTGCCCGCCGGACCGGGCCTGCCTGACCGGAGAGCTGGCCGACTTCCTCTACGACCAGGTCCATACCGGCATCAGGCCGGTGTGGAAGGTTGGCTCGAGGACGACTTCGCCTTCCTCGAGCCATGGGGATTCGAGCTCGCGGACATCGCGATCCCCGTGCAGGTCTGGCACGGCGCTCAGGATCAGTTCGTCCCGGTCGCGCACGGACACTGGCTTGCCGAGCGGATCCCGGGCGCGGAGGTGCACATCGACGACGAGGACGGTCACCTGACGCTGCAGATCAACCGCATCGGCGACGTGCACGCCTGGCTCCTGAGCCATTTCTGATCGGGCTCTAGCCCCTCTGGGTCGTCGTCAGGCGGGGCAGAGCCGGGCTTCGCCCGGCGGGAGCCCCGTCGCCCAGAGCGGCTAGCAACAGGGGTGGGCGCCGCGAGGGGCCCTCGCGGTCACCTCGGGGAGCTCGGCGGCGGCGAGCGCGGCCCCGTGCATGATGTCGTGCTCGCTCACCTCGAGCTCGTCGAGGCCGAAATGGGCGAGCGTTTCCCGGACGACGACGGTGCCCGCGGCGATCACGGGCGCCCGGTCGGGGTGCATGCCTCGGAGCGCCCTGATCTCGTCCACGCTCATCACCGTGAGCCGGTCGGTCCAGGAGGAGATCGTCGCCGCCGAGAGCCGATGCCCGTGGACGACTTCGGGCTCCTCCTCGGGGAGGCCGAGGGCGAGCGTGGCGAGCGTCGTGATGGTGCCCGCAACGCCGATCGCGGCTTCGGGGTGGAGATCGGGGAGCCTCGCCGAGAGCACCTCTCGCACGTGCGCGGCGGTCTCGTCGAATTCCGTCCCGAAGCGCTCGGTCAGGCGCACGCAGCCGAGGTCGAGGCTCACGTGGAAGGAAACGCCGTCCGCGCCGCCGAGGATGAGCTCGGTCGAGCCACCGCCGACGTCGACGACGAGCGTCTCGGCCGAGAGCTCCCTCCCCGAGGACACGCCCCGAAAGGTCATGAGCGCTTCGTCGTCTCCGCTCAGGAGGAGGGTGCGGAAGCCGTAGCTCCACTCGACCTCCCCGAGGAAGGCCTCGCCGTTCTCGGCCTCGCGCACCGCGCTCGTCGCCACGGCGAGGGTGCGCTCGGCGCCGTGCTCCTCCGCAGCGCGCCGGTATTCGGCGAGGACGTTCCGCACCCGCGCGATCGCCTGGGGGAGGAGGATGCGGCGCTCGTCCACGCCCTCGCCGAGGCGCGTGATCTCGAGCCGGCGGTCGAGCTCGCGGACGGCGCCGTCCTCCACGTCGGCCACGAGGAGCCGCGTCGAGTTCGTGCCGATATCGACCGCCGCGACGCGGATCACTTGCGGACGGTCACTGCGCTTCGGATCTCGCCGATGGTCTTCGCGACGTCGCCGAGCGCCCAGGTGAGGACGGAGAAGCGGTCGAGCGTCACCTTCATGTGCTCGAAGTTCGGCTCGGCCGCCTCGACGCGAGCCTGTGCGCGCTCGGCCCGCCGCTCGAGCTCCTCGCCTTTGGCCGCGAGATCTTCCATGGCTGCGGCGAGGCGCTCGCTCGTGACCTGGAGCGCCTTCATGGAGCGCAACATGAGCACCCCGATCACGCTCGCGGCGATGAGCGAGGCGACGAAGATCCCGAGGGCAACCCACGTCCACCAGGGCATGGGGAGGATGCTATCCTTGCGGTCGCGACGCGGGGTGGAGCAGTCAGGTAGCTCGCCGGGCTCATAACCCGGAGGTCGCAGGTTCAAATCCTGCCCCCGCTACTCAGAAAGGCCCTGCAGACAGGGCTTTCGCGTCTCGAACGGCGGTTCGTCCGGCGCGAGTTTTGCCACACTTTTGCCTCGCCCTAGCGGGCCGCCTAGATCGCACCCAGGAGGTCGCCGGTTCGAGTCCGGCTAGCTCTACCAAAGCCTGTTTGTTCAAACCACGAGGCCTCCTATCGGGGCCTCGTGGTTTTGATGGGCATGACCGGGATGCGAGCCGCCTCGGCGTGGGCGACCAGAGCGGATGCGCGACGCTGCTGGAGGGCGCGCTTGGGGCGGGGACGGTGCAGACATCGGTGCTCCTTCGTGTCGTTTGCACCGCTTGTCGGAGCCGTTAATCAAAGACAGCGTTACAATCGCCAGCTGCGGCGAAAAAAGTTCATCGGCGGTCGAGGAAACCGCATCAGCACTGGAAAAGACCGCATCGACGCTACTCCTGGGCGCTCCAGTTCCGCGCCGGAGATCCGGAGCTCGCCAAGCTCTCAGGCGATGCTCGGAAGGGGCTCGCCTACGCAGCCGCGCTGGCCAGGGATGCCGCCGAGCGCTCGCGCATGGCGCTGGAGGGGATCTCGCGCGAAGCGCTCACCGTCGGTGAGCTGGCCGAGCGCGACTATCGCTCGCCGATCCAAGTGCAAAAGCAGATCAAGCAGGCACGGATCGAGCTCTTCGGCCGCGACCTGACCGACTCCGCGATCGCCTACCGCCTGAAGAAGCGACGTGAGCGCGGCGTGCGCAGCTGCGCCGAGCCCGACTGCGAAAAGTCGATCCCGGCGCTTGCGAGCGGGCGCCAGCGCTACTGCGACCAGCATGGAAGCCCCGCCGCGCGCGTCCGCCGTCACCGCCACGGTGCGGCCGGATTTGCGCCCATCCGCCGCAGGCGGCCTCGCGGAGGATTTCGCTTCCCCGCCATCTCTACGGCCGATCCTCGCCCTAGGCGATGAAGGCAGGTTTCGTCGGGGCGATCCGACGGCTGATGAGCGTTCGTATCGGCCGGTTGGCGCGTGAGTGCGTTCAGGCGCTCGAGCGTCTCGCGCACCTCAAGCTGCCGCTCGAGCTTGAGGAGAAGCGCGATCTCTTTGAGCGAGGGTAGGTCGCCAGCGTCCGCCAGCCGTCGCCGATGACGGTCGAGCAGCTCGCGGGTCGAGGGCAACTCGGACTCAGCCGCCTGGACGGTGCGGTCCTCGGTCGCAAGATCGCCCGCGGGGATGAGATCTGGCGGCGGCCGATGCGCTCGACTCGGCCGCGGAAGCGGGCATCGCCGAAGACGATCTCGGCAATCTTTCGCTTGCTCACTCCTCGGAAGCGAGCCCGTGCACCTGTTCGGCCTGGTTGGGCGTCGCGTAAGGGGCGTCCCATGGTTGGCATCGATGACGCAGTGGCTCGAAAGTGACAGATAAGCGAGCGCGATTTCGCGGTCGCACGCGAAAGGCGGGTTGGGGTGGGTCACAGGGGGCACCTGCAAAGAAACAGCCACGCGCTCGGCCTGGCGCGGGTCAAGCAGCGCAGCCCGATCAGTCAGCGAAGCTTCCTTCGCGAGTTGGGCGGGGCTGGTCTCCCTCGTCGTCTCGTTCGATTCGGACCGTCTCAACCCGCTCTCCCTCCCGCCCCTTCTCTCATCGCTGCGTCGTGTTCGACACGCACACGCCGACCGCCGCACTGCTCGATCTCGGTAACGACGATGCCCGCTACAAGCTTGTGCGGCTCTTCACCTGAGCAAGGATCGCTTCAAGCGCGATCAGCACCGCGAAGGCCGCGTCTTCGGCCTCGCCTCCTCTGCCGGTGAATGGCTGATTCCGTCCTTGCAAGGAACGAAAACCATCGCGCTCGGGACTCGCTGCGCGACCAGCATGGTGTCGTGCGCCGCGCCCGAGGGCATGCGCATCGTATCGACGCCTAGATGGGCGGCGGACGCGGCCAGCGCATCGACCAGTCCGGAGTCCATCGGGGTCGGAGGCTGGCGCTGATGCTCGACGACCTCGACGGTCGCGCCCCGCGCGGCTGCCGCCGAACGGGCTTCGGCAACGCTTGATTCGAAGACGCTCCCCAGCTTCTCCTCGTCGACGCTTCGGATATCGAGCGCGACCGTCGCGAGCCCGGGGATGACGTTTCGCAGGCCTGGCTCGAGGGTCACCTTGCCGACCGTGCCGACGGTGCCCTCGCCCGCTTCACGCGCGAAGCGCTCGACCGCGAGGATCGCCTCTGCCGCGACGGCTCCTGCGTCCACGCGGCCCGTCATCGGCGTCGCGCCCGCGTGGTCCGCGCGCCCCGTGACAACAAGATCGGCGTGGATAACTCCCGTGATCGCCGTCACCAGGCCGATCGAGATCTCAGCGTCTTGGAGTATGCGCCCCTGTTCAATGTGGATCTCGATCCAGCCCAACAGGTCGTCCAGGATCTCGCCCGACTCTCGCCACCTTTCCGGCTCGAAGCCAGCGGCTCGGGCTTCCTCCGCAAAAGGGGCCCCTTGGTCGACCGAGCGCATCGCGGCGAGATCGGCGTCCGACACGCGCCCCGCCGCGATGCGGCTTCCCAGCAGCATCTCCCCGTAGCCGGATCCCTCCTCCTCGAGCCACGAGATCAGCTGGAGGGGGAGCCCTAACTCATCCTGGGCGTTCAGCCGGCAGAGCTCGAGCGCCGAAACGACACCGAGAGTCCCGTCGTAGCGTCCTCCGTTTCGATTCGAGTCGCAATGCGACCCGATGCCGAAGACGGGCTCACCGCGCGCTCTGTTGCGGGCGACGAAGTTCCCCACCGGGTCGTGCGAGACCTCGAAGCCGAGGCCCGACAGCTCGCGCGCGAAGTAAGAGACCGTCCTCCTGTAGGCGTCCGTGTAGGCGTAACGGCGGATTGCCTCGTCGCTCGTCGTGTAGTCGGGCCCTGAGAGAACCTCGACGTCCCGGGCGATGCGGGCCGCACTCGCCTCTACCGACCTCGACAACGGCTCGCTTCGCACGCGCCTACGTCCAATCCTCGGGCGAGAGTTGCTCGACGTAGACGGCCCTCGCCTCTTGCCGCCCAGGGTTGCGCCAGCTCCACGTAGACGGAGGGCGAAGGATGATGGAGTCGCCAGGCTTGAGCCGTGTCTCCTCGTCTCCGTCGACCGAGAAGGAGAGCGCGCCACCGAGCACGTGCACAAAGACCTCGCCGGGCCGGGAATACGCGCCGCCACTCCCAGCACCAGGCGGGACACGGAGCACAGCGGGCTCGAGGTTGTGCCCGGGCCCCGCGAGCTCCTCCCACGTCACGCCGTCGGCGAGCACGGTTTGGGGGCGCTGATCCGCGCGGACGATGCGCGCGTCGGGGTCGCCACCTGCGACGAAGGCGGTCGATGGCATGCGATAGGCGTTTGCAAGCCGTGCGATGACCTGTGAGGAGGCGCTTGCCTCGCCCCGTTCGATCGACGAGAGGAGCGAGCGAGAGATGTCGACCAGGCGAGCAGCCTCGCGGATCGTTAGGTCGCGCGAGCGCCGGGCGACGCGGAGCCTTCCTCCCAGCGTCAGCTGGGCCCAGGCCTGGCGTGAAGTCTCGCTCGCGAGAGAGCTCTTGATCGCTGCCGGGTTCCAACCGTGCCGTCGCCGCAGAAGGGCGACTTGGTTGGCTCGCTCGAGCTGCTCAGATGTGTACAGGCGCTGCCGCCCGTTGCTGCGCTTCGGGACAAGCAGGCCCTTCTGCTCCCACACCCGCAACGTCTGCGGGCTCACCCCGACTAGGTCGGCGACTTCCCCAACTGTGTAGTAGCTCGTGCCGTTGTGGACTCTCATAGCGCCGCCTCATTGACAATCCTCAAACCGTCTTGTAGCTTCGCCGGCACGAGATTCTACACTCGTCTTGTAGGTTTCTCACGTTGCGGTCCGCGAGAGCTTCTCGGCCGGCCGCAGGTTGGCTCGGCACGGAAGCGAGGAGGCTGGCATGACTGAGCAAGCAGTTCCCGGCCCACCGACGACAGCTTCGAAGCCCTTCTACACGCGCCAGGCGACGGGACTAGTTCGAGACATCTCGCTCTGGTCTGCGGTTGCCCTCAACGTGTCGTTCATGGGAATCGCGTACGTCGCCCTTGCGGGCACGACGATCCCGTTTGGTTTCCCAGGTGCAAACCCAGCCTGGGTCGCCGTCATTTGCGCCGTCCTGTCGGTCTTTCCGATCCTTCTCTATGGGCTCTTCCTCACAGCCATGCCTCGCACAGGCGGTGACTACGTGTATGTGAGTCGCGTACTCCATCCATGGGCAGGCTTCGCCGCCAACTTCAACATCACGTCGTGGTACACGGTCAACACAGCGTTCCTTGCGTACCTCGTTCCGGTTCTGGGAATGTCATCAGCCTTCCTGACCATTGGAGTTACTGCCGACAGCCCGACTTTGACGCGCTGGGCCACCGACGTGACGACAAAGAACTGGGCCTTCGGCATTGGCGCGGCGGTCCTCGTGCTCGTCTTCGCATCCGTCAGCATTCAGATGCGCCAGACGTTGCGGATCATGAAGGTCGTCTTTGTCGCATCGCTCTTCTGCGTGATCGCAGCGATTGTGCTGATGGCGATCCATGGTCGTGACGACTTCACCGCAGCCGTCGCACGTTTCGGCGGCGACTACGACAAGGTGCTTGCGAGTGCCCACAGCGGCGGGTTCGGAGACACGAGCTTCTCTCTCCGCGACACCTTCTTCGCAATGCCGTTGATCTTCACGGCATTTGGTTACGCGATCGTCACGGCCTACACCGGTGGAGAGGTGCGGTCGTCGCGCATCTCGGGTCTCAAGGGAATGCTCTACTCGCTCGCGATTGCCGCGGTGCTCTCTGTGATCATGTTTGCCCTCGCAGCGCGCACGTTCGGGAACGACTTCCTTGGCTCCGCGACGTTCCTCTCCAATGGCGGGAGCCAGGACTATCCGTTCGGGCGCCCTCGTTCTTCTTCTTCTTCGTCTCGATGCTGACCCATTCGACGTTCTTGATCGCGTTGATCGGCATCTCGTTCATCCTGGCGACGATCGCGACTTTGCCACCCTCGTTCCTTGCGGCAACGCGAAATATTTTCGCCTGGTCGTTCGACCGTATCGTGCCGACCAGGCTGAGCTCGGTTGAGCCCCGGACGCGTGCACCGCTGATCGCCAACGTGATTGTTCTGGGTGTGTGCCTGGGATACCTGGCCTTCATCGTCTACGGGCCGAGCTACTTCACGACTATCCTCTTCACGACCATCGCCGGTCAGCTCCTGACCTTCATGGTTGTGGCGGTCGCGGGAATCGCCTTCCCGTGGCGACGGCGGGCGATGTACGAGAATTCCCCCATTGCACGCTCGCTCGGTGGGTTGCCGGTGATCGCGCTCGTCGGAGCGGCGGCACTGGTTGTCTATGGGTTCTTCTTCTACTCGCTGTTGACCACCGACGCGCTTGGCGCGAACTCGAGCACGGGCAAGTGGGCAATGGTCTGCATCGGTCTCATCAGCATCGCGATCTATCCGATCTCGTACGTGATCAACCGCCAGCGAGGAATCGACCTCGGCATCACCTTCAAGGAGCTCCCGCCGGAGTAGATCTCGAAGCGATGGCTCTCTTTGGGCGCAAACCGCGAGGGACGCGGCTCTTCTTCGCGACCGACATCCACGGTTCGGAGCAGTGTTTTCGGAAATGGCTGAACGCGGCGCGGGTCTACGAGGTCGACGCCCTGATCCTCGGTGGCGACATCACCGGGAAGGCGCTGGTACCCCTCGTGAAGAGCAATGGATCCTGGACTGGCGAGCTGTTCGGGCAGCAAGTACGCGCCACAGACGGGGACGAGCTTTCTGCTCTCCAGCATCGCATCAGGATGGGCGGAAGCTACGACCTCCTTCTTTCCGCTGAGGAGAAGCGCGATCTGGACGAGCACCCGGAGGCGGTCGACGACGTCTTTCATCGAGCCGTTCGCGACTCGATTGAACGCTGGGTCGCCCTTGCCGACGAGCGTCTTGAAGCGGCGGGTGTCCCGGGGTTCATCATCCTCGGTAACGACGACTTCCCGGAAGTTGCGGATGCCCTTCGCAAGGGAACTCACCTTCGCTACGCCGAGGAGGAGGTCTTTGAGCTTCCGGGGGACTCGAGATGATCTCCTTCGGCTTTTCGACTCCCACTCCGTGGGACACTCCCCGAGAGCTCCCTGAAGACGAGATCGAGCGCCGCCTCGACGCCTTGGCGAGCCGGTTGCAGGACCCTGGGCACGCGGTCTTTAACGTCCACTGTCCGCCCCAAGGGACTCACCTCGATCAGGCGCCGCGCCTGGATTCGGAGCTTCGGATGGTCGCGAGCGCGGGCGGGGTCGAGATGATCTCCGTCGGATCCTCCGCCGTCCGCTCAATCATCGAACGCTACGGGCCCATGCTCGGGCTCCACGGTCACGTGCACGACTCGCCGGGCGTGCAAGAGATCGGTCCATCTCTGTGCATCAACCCGGGTTCTGCATACAACGAGGGCGTTGTGCGTGGGGCTTTCGTCGAGGTCTCGAAGGAGCACGGCATACAGCGCTGGCAGATGGTCGAGGCGTAAGAGAGGAGGGATCGAGATCGAGACAGAAGCGGTCGGTCTGAAGGAGAGGGTGTTCGTGCCCGCGCGCGAGGGGCGCGGCGTCCGCCTGCGCGCGGGCGAGCGCTTCCGCGTCGTCGACCTTGAAGGCATGCAGGCCGGTGACCTTTTCGCCTTCAACGCGAACGATTCGTCCGAGTACGCGAGTGCCGAGCACACTCGTGTCTACGCGAAGACGCCCGAGGAGGCCCGCAACTGCCGGCTCTTCCCGCGTGTGGGCGGGTACTTCGTCACGAACCGGCGAGAGCCGATCCTCTACTTCGAGGAAGACCACAGCCCGGGCCAGCACGACATGCTCGTGGCCGCCTGCGACGCCAAGCGTTACGAGCTATTGGGCTACCCGGGCCACGACTCCTGTGTCGAGAACCTTAGGCAAGTCATGGCCGAGTTCGGCTACGAGGACGTCGAGATCCCGCAGCCGAATCAACTTCTTTGCGAACTTCCCCGTTCACGGGGACGGAACGTTCACCCAGGAGCTTCTTCAGACCAAGCCGGGTGACTACGTGACCCTCCGTGCGGAGATGGACGCGATCGTCGTTCTCTCGGCCTGCCCACACGACGTACTTCCCGTTTATGGCCCGATGGGCCCCACATCAATGGCGATCGAGGTGCTTACCGATGCCTGATCCGAACCTTGAACGATCCCTGATCGCGAACGCGCCCGCCTGGCCGAACGGTGCCCGCTGCGCAGTCGCGCTCACCTTCGACGTGGACACAGACAGCATGATCCATTACTCGCTGCCCGAGAAGGCGCACACGAAGCTGACCGCTCTCTCGTGGACGCGCTACGACCAGATCGCGATCCCACGGATCGTCGAGTTCTATCGCCACTACGGCCTGAAGCAGAGCTTCTGTGTCCCATCGTGGGTGGCCGAGCAGTACCCGGCGATGATCGAGACGATCGCCGAGGGAGGCCACGAGGTGGTGCTGCACGGGCACCTGCACGAGCTCTCGAACGAGCTCACGCGGGACGAGGAGGCGTCGATCCTCGAGCGCGGCGTCTCCATCATCGAGAACGTCGCCGGCGCCCGACCGTATGGATGGCGAGCACCCTTCTACGCCTTCTCGCCGAACACGGCCGACCTGCCTGTGCGACGCCGGGTTCACCTTCGACTCGTCGCTCATGGGGGACGACGTCCCGTACCTGCTCCGCAGCGAATCCGGCGATCTCGTCGAGATCCCCGCCGACTACCAATCCGACGATTGGCCGCAGTACGTCCAGAACGTCGAGTTCGAGTACCTCATGCCCATCCGAGCCCCCCAGCGAGCGATGGAGGTCTTCCGGGCCGAGGTCGAGGCCGCATACGCCTGCGGCGGCCTCTGGGTCTCGATCTGGCATCCATTCGTCTCCGGTACGCCTCTCGCGCCTGCTCGAGGTCGGTCGGCTGGTCGAGGACTTGCTCGGCCGCGGCGACGTCTGGTTCGCGACGCTTGGGCAAATCGCGGCCCACATTCGGGCGCTTTCCGAGGCCGGCGAATATGAGCCGCGCGTCGATCAGGTGCCCTTCTACTCGGGGCCGATTGCCCAGACGGCAACCGGCTCGCCCAACGCCTAGAGGAGAGGAGAGCCCATGTCGACCGTTGAAGTCCAAGAGTCGATCCACATCCCGCCCGGGAGGGGCGCGGCGTCCAGCTGAAAGCCGGTCAGCGGTTTCGCTGCATCGACGTCGAGGGGAAGCAGTGCGGCGACTTGTTCGCGTTCTGCTCGGACAACATCCGGGAGTACCACAGCGCTGAGCACACGCGCGTCTGGAACGACAACCTCTTTCCGCGTGTGGGCGAGCAGTTCGTCACAAATCGCCGCCGCCCGATCCTCACCTTTCTCGCCGACGACACTCCAGGAAAGCACGACATGCTGATCGCCGCCTGCGACCCGACGCGCTTCGCGCTTCTCGGATGCGAGGGCTGGCATGCCTCCTGCCAGGAGAACCTCGAGAAGGTGATGGAGACTTCGGCCACCCAGACATCGAGATCCCGCAGCCCATCAACATCTTCACGAACCTTCCGGTGGGCGCGGACGGGTCGTCGAGCTGGGACCCCGCACTGACGAACGCAGGCGATTCGATCACGCTCCGCGTCGAACTCGACAGCTATGTGGTCCTGACGGCCTGCGCCCAGGACGTGCTTCCGATCAACAACAAGGAGCCCTCACCGCTCGCGCTCGAAGTACTCGCTGACTGACAGGGCATCTGATCAAGGAGGAGCCAACATGACGAGAACCGAGATCCCTGCACGCACAGGCTGGAGCGCCGCGCTCAAGGAAGGTCAAACGTTCAGCGTGATCGACGTGGAAGGAGGCCAGGCGGCCGATCTGTGGGCCTTCAACGCCGAGGACGTCGAGGAGTTCCTGAGCGCCCACCACACGCGCACCATGACCAGCGAGGTCTACCCGCGCGCAGGCTGACCTTCTACACGAACGAGCGCCGGCCGATCCTGGAGTTCGTGAACGACACGTCGCCCGGCCGCCACGACTGCCTGGCCGCCGCCTGCGACAAGGTGCGGTACGAGCTCTTGGGTGCCGGGTCGGACCACGGCTCGTGTGAGGAGAACCTGCAGGCGGAGACCGGCAAACACGGCTTCGAAGTTCGACACGCGCCTCAGCCGATCAACGTCTTCGCCAACTTCCGCGTAACGCCGGAGGGCGGCTTCGAGCTTCTCGAGTGCGTCACGAAGCCCGGCGACGCGGCGACGTTCAAGGCGCTGATGGACTGCGTCGTCGTTCTCTCCGCCTGCCCGCAGGACATCATTCCGTTCCAGCCGGGCGGACCGACGAGCATGGCCGCCGAGGTCTCGGACTAGCCGGAGGCGCGATGGCGAGCACCGGTTCCGGCGATCCGCTCGTCTTCTCGAGCCTGGTGAACCGCCAGGTTCGAGTCGGCGACATCGTCGATCAATGCCGCTCCACGTGGGACAAGATCGGTGAGGCTCTCGAAGAGCGACGGGCGGACGAAGCGCTTGCTCTGGCCGAGTTCGCGGTCGAGCAGGAGTGCCGCTTCGTCTACGACATCCTCACTGGATGGGCGACCGAGATCAGGGCGCTCCTTGCCCGCCGCGGGGTCGCGGAGGGCGATCTCGTTCAGATCGACGAGCGTTTGAAAGTGCTCTTGGCCTACCCCGACGGCGAGCCCTATCGCCCGACGCCGGCTGGCGGCGTCTCGAGGAGGCGAAGCGGAGCCTTCAAGGCCGGATCGAGGCGGGCACGTGGGACAAGGCCGAGGCCACCGTCCCTGCGGTGTGCGAGTCCTGGCGAGTTCTCCACGATCGCGTCGTCGACACGAGCTTCGGCTGGATGAGCGCCTTCGTCGAGCGCTTCGGCGAGACCGCCGTCCCGGAAATGTACGAAGAGATCGGCGGCCAGCATTTCGACGAGTTCTTCGCGCTTGCCGATCCCAAGCGGCGTGCGTGGGTCGAGGAAGGGCGAGCGGCCGTGCTCCTGGACACCGTCGAGGCGATGCGCGTTCACCTCTCCACCGTTCGGCGCGACGGGGCCCCGATCGAGCTGATCGAGCACGATGACCGCTGGGAGATGACTTTCGATCCCTGCGGTCGGGTGGACGAGCATTGCGCGGCGACATCGTCGAGCAGACACCTTCCCGGCTGGAGCCGCCTACCGCTTCGCCCACATCGAGGGCGCCTACGACTGGACGGACGGCAAGGCGGGAATGTGCGTCTACTGCAACCACTGCCAACTCCTGTACGAGCAGTGGCCGATGGACCGGGCAGGCACCCCGTTCCTCGTCGTGGATCCTCCGACGTATCCGGAGGGTGTGGGTCATGACGATCCCCCGACCTGCCGGTACACGATCTACAAGAGCGCCGATGCCGTTCCCGATGAGGTCTACGCCCGGTGCGGCAAGAAGCGGCCGGAATGAATCGCCCCGCGACGACCGAGACGGTCGCGGATCCAATCACCACTGAGGTCATTCGGAACGGCCTCGTGACCGCGGCCGAGCACATGAAGGTCGTCCTCTGCCGCGCCGCGTACTCCCCGGTCATCTACGAGATGTACGACTTCGCCTGCGCCCTCTTCGACCGCGATGTCCGAGTACTGGGCCAGGGGCGGGGAATGCCGCTCTTCCTGGGCACGCTGGGCCCATCGGTGACGGCGATCGTGGAGGCCGTCGGCGGGGAGGAACACCTGCGTCCGGGAGACGTGTCTGTTCTCGACCTACGGGTACGAGATCGGCTCCCACCAGCAAGACGCGGCGGTCGTCTTACCGGGCTTCCACGAAGGCGAGCTCGTCGGATACGCCGCGGTCAAGGCTCATCACCTCGATGTCGGCGCCAAGGCGCCGTACTGCACGGACACCGTCGACATCTACCAGGAGGGCGTGATCTTCCCGGGCGTGAAGCTCTGGCGGGAAGGCGTTCGCCAGGACGACCTCTACCGGACGCTCGTCGCGAACTCGCGCCTTCCTCAGGCGCTCGAAGGAGACCTCAATGCCGAGGTCGCTGCGGCGAGGCGAGGGCTCGACGAGCTCAACGCACTCATCGACCGCCAGGGGAAGTCCGTCTTCGATTGCTCCGTCGAGGCGATGTACGACCACGGCGAGGCGCTGATTCGCTCCTATCTGGCGGACGTGCCCGACGGACGATACGTCGCCGGCTGCGCGCTGGACGACAACGGCCTCGATCGAGAGCTCGTGCCATTCGAGCTCGCCGTTGAGATCGACGGATCGGACATGGTCGTCGACTTCACCGGTGCGCCGCCCCAGCAGGCTGGCCCCATCAACTGCCCGTACCCGACGACGCTCTCGGCGGCTCGCTGTGCTCTCTCTGGCCCTCGCGGGCGGCGCCGAGGACGCCAACGAAGGGCATTTCCGCCCACTCTCGATCCACACCACTCCCGGGACGCTGTTCCACCCGGAGCCTCCGGCCCCCGTATTCATCTTCGGCGCGACGGCGATCGTGGCAGTCGACGTCATTCATCGCGCCCTCGCGGACGCCCTCCCGGGAAGGGTGCCCGCGGGGAGTGGCGGGGATATCTGCTCCTTCATGATGTGGGGCGAAGACGAGAGCGGCGAGCTCTGGATCACAGGTTGCGACCACACAGTCGGCCAGGGCGCGTGGAATGCATCCGACGGGGGGGCGCCGCTCATCGTCATCGCGACATCGGGTGAGCGCAACATCCCCGCCGAGGCGATGGAGGCGCGGTTTCCGTTCCTCGTGGAAAAGCTCGAGCTCGCGGTCGATTCCGGAGGAGCGGGAGAACGGCGGGGAGGCCTGGGGATCGACCAGCACTATCGTGTCCTGCGTGACTCTCTCTGACGTCTGCGTTCGAACGGTCGCGAACGCCACCGTGGGGCTTGAGCGGCGGAGGGGAAGGGCGTCCGAACTCTTGGGGAGTTCGAGATCCCGACGGGGTGTTCGTCACGCACCCCAAAGTCACCGGCCTCGAGATCGCAGCCGGCTCCGTCGTAGAGGTGCGAACTGGCGGCGGTGGCGGCTTCGGCGATCCCCACGCTCGGACGCCGGACAAGGTTCTCGAAGACGTGCGGAACGGCTACGTCTCGGAGGAAGCCGCGGCTCGCGACTATCCCCAGGTCGACCTGAGCGCGCTCTAGGGGGCCGCGATGGATCAGCGAAATGGGACGGGCCGGTTCCTGGGCGTGGACATCGGGGGAACGTTCACCGATCTCGTTTGGCATGACCCTGAGAGCGGAGCGGTCTTGCTCGGCAAAGGGCCGACGAACCCGGAAGACGCGACCGCCGGAGTGCTCGCGGTCGTCACCAGGAGCCTTCCCGGTGAGGCCCTGGAGGAGACAAGTCACTTCATCCACGCGACTACGGCCGGCCTGAACGCTGTCCTTGAGCGAAAGGGCGCCAAGGTCGGCCTGCTGACTACGGCAGGCTTTCGCGATGTCCTCGAGATCCGACGGGCGACCGGGCTTCCATGTACGACGTCCTTTGGCGGCCGTCGGAGCCGCTCGTACCACGATCGCTACGGCTAGGCGTCCGCGAACGAATACGTGCCGACGGCGCCATCGTCACTCCGCTCGACCCCGCAGACGTAAAGGATGCGCTCGCAGCATTCCAAATGGTCGATGTGGAATGCATCGCGATCTGCTTCATCAACGCCTACATCAATCCCGAGCACGAAAAGCACGCGAGAGAGCTCCTGCTCGAAGCCGGTTTCGGGGGGGAGATCGCGCTATCTCACGAAGTCTCAGGCGAATATCGGGAGTTCGAGCGGACGGCGACGACCGTCGTCGACGCCTTCATCCGTCCGGCCATGGCTGACTATCTCGGACGCCTGGACGATGGTCTTCACGCTGAAGGGTTTCGGGGCAAGACGTACGTGAGTCGATCGGGCGGAGGCGTGCTCGAGCTCGCAGAAGCGGTCTCTCGTCCCGTGGAGACGGTCATCTCCGGCCCGGCTGCCGGCGTCGTCGGAGCCGCCAAACTCAGTCAGCGGCTGGGGCTCGATGTGGCAATCGCCGCCGATGTCGGCGGCACGAGCTTCGACACCGCCTTACTTCTCTCGGGCGAGGTTCCGGTCCTGCACGAGGGTCAAGTCGGCGATCTGCCGGTGCAGACTCCTTGGGTCGACGTTCATTCGATCGGGGCCGGCGGCGGCTCGATCGCCTACCTAGACGTTGGCGGCCTACTGCGCGTCGGCCCCGGAAGCGCCGGGGCCGTTCCGGGGCCCGCGTGCTACGACCTTGGGGGACCGACCCCACCGTCACCGATGCGGCCGCCTTCCTCGGGATGCTCGCGGGCGGCCATCTCGCCGGTGGCAGAAACCTCAACTTTGAGCGGGCTCGATCCTCCCTGGAGACGCTCGGTAACCGGCTTTCGCTCAGCTTCGAACGCGTGGCGACGGGAATCATCACGATCGCTGTTGCGAGCATGGCCGGCGCAATTCGCACCGTGACGATCGGAAAGGGAGTCGACCCACGGAATGCACATCTCGTTGCATACGGAGGAGCCGGACCTATGCTCGCGATTCTCCTGGCACGCGAGCTCGGCATAGGTTCCATCGTCATTCCGCCGCACGCCGGAGCCTTTTCGGCCGCAGGGCTGCTTGTCCAGGACTTGACGCGCCAGGCGTCGGTCACTGCCATTTCCCCGTTGAGACGCTCGAGGCCTCGCGAACGCGACTGAGTGCCTAGCGCGCCTGTTCGAGCGGCTGATGCCCGAAGATTCCGATGGTGCCGGGCGACTCACACGCTCCCTCGACTGCCGTTATGCGGGCCAGGAGTACGCGCTGACCGTCGACGTGCCAGGCATCGTTGGCCAAGGTCTCCCCGACGCAGTGGTCATCAAGTCGCTGTTCGAGGTTGCCCACCGAAATTCGTTCGGATACGAGCTGGACGACGCCGTCGAGATCGTCGCCGTGAGAGCGACCGTGAGGCAGGAGCTGGGCCAGTTCGTCGGGCAAATGCCGGCACCTGCCCGTGAGGGCGGGCGTGTGGATCCGACGCATGTCGAAGTTTGGTCGTTCCGTTCGGGCAAGTACGAAAAGTTCTCAGTCGTTGACCGCGGCTCTCTAGCTTCCGAGGTCGAACTCGAGGACGACGATAGTTCTCGAGCCGACTGCGACGACCTATCTCGACTGCGGTTCTTCTCTCCGTGCGACCGCTGGTGGCGAGCTAATCATTTCGCTCGAATAGCGGCGGCGGAGGGACGCTTTCGCAGGATGAGGCTCACCATTCGGGGATAGGTGCTCGTACTGGATCGAATCCCCTTGAAGTCAAGCAGCCCTGCCGCTCCGTTGACACAGGGGCCAAAACCCCCGTCTAAAGGCCGGTTGACCCTTAGCTCAACCAGCTGATGCAGCCGCGACGCTAGGACCGGAACGAACGACTCCTAACCAGCTGGATTAGGACTCCAGGGAGGTGAGACTCCGGTCGAGCGCAGCGGTGATCCGCGCAGCCGCCGCACGGGTCCTCCCTGTGTCTGAGCTAACCAAAGCACCCCCGAGAGCGACCGCGACGGCCCCGCTGGCAAGGTAGGCACCAGCATCCTCAAGCGTGACGCCACCGGTGGGTACGAGTTCGACGTCTGGAAAGGGCCCAAGGAGAGCCGAGACGTATCCGGGTCCGCCGGCGCTCGCGGATTGCTGAGCCAACCAGGGCGGGGCTAGGCCTGCAAGAAGCTGAGGACCGACACGCCCACCACGATGAGCCCGACGCCAGCCAGTTGCAGCGAGCCTAAGCGCTCGCGGAAGAGCACGTAAGCGGCGGCGGCCGCGATGGCACCGAATAGCGATGCCAGCACGGCGCTCACCGCCACGCTGTGGCGCGAGCCGACCACGAAGAGCGCGAAGCCGGCAATCTCGGCGGCACCGGAAGCGAGTACGAGCGGAACGGCAGGACGGGTCAGCCGTAACCGTGCCGTCGCAGCGAGCGGCAACGCAATGACCATGAGACCGGCAATGCGAGCCGGGACGAGCGCCCAAACGAGCGGAAGATCCGCGCTGACTCGGGCGGTCGCGTAAAGGCTGACGCCGAAGCAGAGCGCGGCGGCAACCGCGTAGAGACTTACAAGGGCCGCGGGCGCCGTCGTCACAATCGCCTCCGGCTCCTGGCTCCGCGCCGCCAAAAGGATCCGAAGGCAATCAGGGCGAGGCTCAGTCCGACTCCTGGCGCGATTGGCTCCCCGGCGATGGCGGCGATGACAGCTGCGATCGCACCCTCGGTCGAGACGATCGGGGCGACAAGCCCCACCTTCCCAATGCGGAGAGCCGAGTAAGCAAGGAAGAGGCCGGCAACGTTGCCGAGACCGGCCACGAGAAGCCACGCGATCGACGGGCCATCGAGCCCGTCAGGGATTCCTTCGACGGCCGCCCACGGCGCGACAATGGACGGATCCGACGATCATGACCCACGCCAGCACGGAGCTGGCCCCGATCATGCGCGTCGACCGCGACGAGCAGAGCGTGGCAGTGGCGAACATGGTCGCGGCTCCGAGCCCTCCCAGTATCGCGATCATCGCCCTCCAGTCTTTGCAGGCGTAGACCTAACAGACTCGGCTCTCGCTGGGCTACTTAGCGTGAGCTTCGCGGTGCAAAGCCGAAGGCTGGTTCTAACGCTCCTTGCCGTGACGGACGCGCACGAGGGCCCCGTCTATGCAGCCGACGAGAGGGAGCTCTACTTCACGACCGTTCGGCGAGAGCCTGTCGCCATCAAGCGGCTCGATCTCGGCGACCTGTCGATCTTGATTGTGCGCCCCGAGACGAACACCGCGAACGGCATGACGCTCGACCTCGTGCGCACGGTGCTCGGCATCCGCGGCGAGCTGGCTCTGCGCGTCGAAGTCGATCCGCGGTTCGACTACGGGCGCGCACGGTCCCAAGCGCATTCGGCCAAACACGGATTTGTGTTCAGCTCGAGCGCCGGCACGCTCGCGCTGTTCCACCCGCGTGCCGCTCAGCTGCGAGGGCAGCCGACGCCCTTTCAGAGCTGCTCGTCGGATGTGTCAGCGGCGCTCGAGAAGGCGACGATGCCGGCGTTGTTGACGAGGATGTCGAGTCGGCCGAATTCGGACTCGGCGAGCGCTACCGCAGACTCCCAGTCGGTGCTACTCGTGACGTCGAGGGCCGCGAAAACGACGTTGCGGCCCCCATCTCTCAACGCCTCGGTTTGGCGCTGCCCTTCTTCCTTGCGAACGTCCGCGAGGACAACACTCGCTCCCTCCCCGGCAAACAGGGCACCGTGTGACGCTCCCTGTCCACGCGCCCCGCCCGAGATGAGCGCCACTTTCCCCTGAAGGCGGCCTGCCACGAATTCTCCCCCCCCGACCGGACTTGAGGTGACCTCAGCAGATCTCAGCTCACGCAACGATCCGGCTTTGCGCGTTGCATGACCTGGCAAGGGATGTCTCATAACCCGGAGGTCGCAGGTTCAAATCCTGCCCCCGCTATGAACGATTTGCTGCGACCGGCCTCATCGGCCGGTCGTTTGCGTTCCAGGGCCGTCGCAAGCTCCGGGAAGACGTTCACGGAAAGCTTGAGCGTCTTCCCGTGGTGGTTGTACCTTGCCTGTCCTTCGCCTCGACGAACGAGAGGGAAGGCTCCGAGATCGGGCGTCAGGTCATTCGGGCCTTGGTGGACGGCGGTATCCGGGTCTTCTTCGTGACCCACCTGTTCGACCTGGCGAATGGTCTGTATCGGGAACGAGCGGACTCGTCGTCGTCCCTCAGGGCACGGGCGGGCGGATGGGCGGCGGACCTTCCGAGTCGTAGAGGGAGAGCGGCTGCCGACGAGCTACGGGAGAACCTCTACAAACGGATATTCGGCCCCACGCGGGCCGCCGCCGGTTCCTGCAAGCGCAAGCGCGCCTAGGTTGACGACGTAGATCTGGATTGTCGCCAAGTTGGCAGGACTCACAGACGTCCTGGCCCAGATAGAGAAGGGCGGCCAACTCGAATCCCGCAAGCAAGGAGTTCGATCTCGCTGGACGAACTTTCCCAGCGTCGGTCGAATCCGACACGGTCGTCGAAAGAGGGAGAACGCGTGGATCCCGTGCTCGAACGCAAGCTGGTAGTGGAGTTCGTGGGGATGTTCCTGTTCGTCTTCACGGTCGGGATGGCGACGAACAAAGCTGGCGCCGGAGCGCTGGCGCCGCTGGCGATCGGGTCGATCCTGATGGTGATGGTGTTCTCGGGCGGTCACGTTTCCGGCGGCCACTTCAACCCGGCGGTGAGCACCGCCGTGTTCCTGCGCCGGAGAATGGCAGCGAATGAGTTCGTCTCCTATTTGGTGACCCAGTTCGTCGCTGCAGTAATCGCCGGTCTTCTCGTGCGCTACGTCGGAGGTCGTGAGGCCCACACTGCAGTGGCGAGCGCCGGCAAGATGCTGATCGCGGAGTTCCTCTTCACGTTCGCCCTCGCCTGGGTCGTCCTGCACGTCGCGACTGCGCGCGGAACGGACGGAAACTCGTTCTATGGCTTGGCGATCGGGTTCACCGTCGTTGCAGGTGCCTTCGCAGTCGGCGGCATCTCCGGAGGTGCGTTCAATCCTGCGATCGCGCTCGGCGCGATGGTGACGGGGCTCTTTGAATGGAGCAACCTCTGGATCTACCTACTTGCCGACTTTCTCGGTGCCGCCGCGGCCGCATACACGTTCCTGTACGTCCTCCCAGCCGAGAAAGCGACCGGAGACATCGTCGAGCCAGCGAGTACCGAGTAGCCATTCAAGTGTTTGCCGGGTTCAGGAGATCAGTCTCCGGATGTGACTCGCAACGGTTACGAGCAGGCGGGCGACTGTCCCGAGTCGCCGCAAGTCACGAGCGCGACAGAAAGGGAGCCCAGGCGCGACTGGGCGGCGCCTGGCGGTCGCGGCTGATTGCCCTCTTCGAACGCTGATTCCGGGCGGCGAGACCCGCGCATCAGAGTCGACACGCCCGCTCCTGGCCGCCGATGCGGCGAACCTCTTCAATGCGGAAGGCGGTCGCAGGAAGTCGTTCAGGGCGGGCTCCCGCTACTAAGAAAAGCCCTGCAAATCCGGCCCCTTCTTTATTCATGGCTGGGAAGTTACGGCGCTTTCTTGTCCCAATCTTGTACCGAAGTGGCCCGCTTAGGGGCCCCCTGGCAGTAATTCAGTAGTCCCAGTCGGCGACCTACCGGCGCGAGCGGATCGCACGTTCACCGTAACCCGTCGCCGTCCTTCCGCAAGCGTTCCGGCTCTCAGACCGAGGAGGCAACGAACTTACAGGGTGGGCTCGATCGTCTCCGAAACGACGGCTCGCATTCCGACGACTCCGATAGGTCGCCCGTCCGTGTCTACGACCGGCAGATGGTGGCACCCTTGCTCGACCATGATCAGCGCCGCTTCCTCTGCTGGCGTATCCGCTCGGGCAACCCGTGGATGTGGCGTCATCCACTCGCGGACACGAGCCTCCGCGGAGTGCGTCCGTTCCGCCATCGCCTGAAGCAGGTCGCGTGAGGTCAAGATGCCCACGAGTTCTCCGTAGTCAATGACTAGCGCCGACCCCGCGGTCGCCTTCGTCATCCTTTCTGCCGCTTCGCCAAGCGTGTCGGCCGGCTCGACGCTGACGAAGGGAGTCATCACCGCTCCCGCCGTGATGCTGTCGCTCTTGGTCATCGTCGGACTCCTCAAGATCGCGTGAACTCTGTGGTCTAACTGGACGGGGTAGCGGCGGCATCAGGGTCGGCCCCCTGCCCAGTGCGTAGTTGGCCGAAAGTCAGGGCCGTGCCAGGTTGAACGCCTAGTCGGGGCGAAGGCCTCTAGCGGCACTCTGTGCGCGTGTCCGAGGTCCCGGCAGGCGCCGTGCGCACGAGATCGCAGCAGTGGCGGCGGCCCGCGCCGGAAGGTCGACCCTCTTGCGCCGAGCGGACCGCGTGGCTGTTCGTGGGGTGAGCCGTTCTAGGCCGCCCAGACCCGCACTTGACGACTCGAGAGCTGGCCCCAGCGCCTAATCTGCGAACTTCTTCGATCCCGAAAGGGGTCGCAGGAAGTCGTTCATAACGAGCCCCCGCCACTGGAAAGGCCTGGTAACAGGCCTCGCTGTCTCACATGCACCAGCGCAGTAGGCGCTCCGCGCGGCTGTTCGCGGCATCCACTGATCGCGGATCCGTGTATCCGCTGATGCCCGTGACTCTGCAGGCCGGTCACGCTTCCCTCGTAGGAGGTACCCGATGACGCAGACAGTGCTCGTGTGGGGGAGGCCGGAGCAGGGAGTGTTGCCCGCGCTGCTGCTCACTCCGGGCCGGGAGGCGGCGTGACCGAGGCGGCCGTCTCCTCCGCCTCGCCTGCCGGGGGCCTCACCGACACGCAACCACTCCCCCGTGGCGCCGTCCGCTCGAGCGTGACACGCATCGTCGATCTCTCCGGCGAGGAGGTGACCGTGGCACCACTGCCACGCGAGCGATGGGCCACCGGCGACTACGCAGTCGGGGAGGTGCTCGAGCATGCGGGCGGGATCTACGAGGTCGAGTCGACGACCGGTCGCATGGTCGAGGTCATCGGCGGCGGGCTGGTCGTGGGCGCCTTGGGGAGTCGCTCCGCGACGCTCGAGGCCGTCGGCGACTGGCGGGAGATCGGCGACGATTTCCTGATGGAGACGCTCACCCGGGGCGGGGTGTTCGGTCGAACCACCTCGGCGACACCGTTTGCCCGACCGCATCTGATCCCGCTCCGCTACAAGGGGCACGTCCTCCGCAGCGCCGAGCCGGTGCGAATGCGCGATTGCGTTCGCCGAGCGCCGCTGCGCCCGCTCACCGCCCCGGTTGTGCTCGTGATCGGCACCTCGATGAGCGCGGGCAAGACGACCACGGCGATCACGGTAATCCGCCGGTTGCGCCGGCGCGGCCTTCGCCTGGCCGGCGCGAAAGTGACCGGCGTGGCTCGGTACCGCGAGATCCTCGGCCTGGCCGATGCCGGCGCGGACACTGTCGTCGACTTCGTCGACGCGGGCCTGCCCTCGACGCTCTGCCCGCCGGACGAGTACGAGGAGGCGCTGGCGACCATGTGCTCGCTCTTGCAGGCGGGCGAGCCGCACGTCGTCGTCATCGAAGCAGGTGCGTCCCCGCTCGAGCCGTACAACGTCGACCGCGCGATCGCCGGGCTCGAAGACAACATCCGCTGCACCATCCTCTGCGCCTCTGATCCCTACGCTGTCGTGGGCGTTGCCACCGCCTACGGCATCCGGCCAGACCTGGTCGCCGGCCGGGCGACCTCGACGAGCGCTGGCATCGCCCTGTGCGAGCGTCTCGCGGGGGTCGAGTGCCTGAACCTCCTCGATCCGGACACCCATTCCGAGCTAGACACGGTCCTCCAGGCCAAACTCGATCTCTGACCCACGTCGCCAACCATCAGAGTACAACTACTTGTGGAAGACGGATAAGGCGTAGGCGAACACGTGCCGCCAACTTGTAATCAATCCGAACGACGGCACATCTCATCGAGCGAACTTGAAGTTCACGAAGTAGTTTCCGGGCGTAGAGGGCGGGGGAGGCCGGTGGGCCTCCGCTCGCCGTGGGCGTTGCGAGGAGGTGTGTATGGCCGAGCGGACGAGCTTCACCCTCGAGGAGGCACGACGGTTCGGAAGTGAGATCGGGATCGACTGGGCCGCTGTGCCGTTCGACGTCGAGCAGTTCCGGGCCGGGATGGGCGTGGAGCTCGAGCACGGACTTCACGACCCGGCGACGAACGTCAGCGACGACGACCCCCACGTCACGGCGAAGATCGCACTCGCCCATCTGACCGAGTTCCCCGACTACTACACGCGGCTGGAGCGGATGGAGGAGGAAGCCAAGCGCGACTGGGCGGCGCGGGGCGGGGCTGGTTGACAGCTCACCGTCTCAGCCGATCAGGTCGCTCAGGCTGATCGCGCCGCGGATGAGCTGGTCGAGTGGGGCTGCCTCGATCCCACGCCGGAGCAGCGTTGCGAGGAGGCTCGGGATCTCGCCGCGTCGCTCAGCGTCGTTTACGGCTGTGAGCATGCCGGCGCGCACCGCGACCTCGACCGTGTGCCTGTCCCAGCGGCGGGGTGAGTTGCCGACGCCGGAGCCAAACGAGAGAACGAGCTCCTCGCGGGTGGTGCCGAGGCGGCATGCGGCTCCGTCCAGGCCGTCGAGCACGACCTGTTGGACTGCCGCATCGAGCCCGCTGCCGGCAAAGGTTCGTGGACGGCACGGGTCGGCGAGCTTTCCCGAACCGTAGCCGGTCGCGCCCAGCCCGAGCTCGACGGTGAGGAGGGCGGCTGCGGCGAGCAGCAGCGCGGCCAGGACGGCGATCGCTCCTGTGGGGCGCGGAAGGCTCACGCGAGCAGCCTCCGGCGCAGGAGAACCGCAAGCGCGAGTGCCAGCGCGGCGAACGCGGCCGAAAGCAGGAAGGCCGGCCGGAAGGCGCGCGTGATCGTACTCTCGATCGCGCCGGCCACGTCGTCGCGGGCGCTGGCGAGCGTCGCGTCGGTCGCGGCACCATGGGCGTCGAACGGTTTGCGTAGGTCGGGACGCTGGCCGTCGCGCGCCTGGTCGAAGGCGCTACGCAGCTCGAGCGCGATCGGGATCTTCTTGCTCAGGCCGACGGGGGCATCGAGCATGGCTGCGGTTGCCTTCAGCATCGCCCGGTCGCCGGCGGAGGGCAGCGTGGTGGCGAGCAGCGGCGCGATCAAGGCGAGCGCGAGCACGAGGCCGAGGTGGCGAATGCCGATGGTGAGGGTTCCGCTCCGGGTCAGGCCGGCGCCGAGGTCGAGGGCCGCGTTCGAGAGCACCGGCACCGCCAGCCCGAGCCCGGCACCGCAAAGCGCGAGCGCCCAGATGACGAAGGCGACATTCGTCGAGGGGAGCAAGGCGAGCCCGAGCAGGCCGCCGACCAGGAGCGCCGCTCCGCCTTGTACGGCCGTGGTGCCGGGCAGCCTTCGTCCGAGCGGCCGAACCGCGAGGGTCGCCGCCGGCAGCGCGCTGACGATCGCAGCGCCGCCGATCGGCGAATGCCCCCAGACGCTGATCACGAGCAGGACGGAAAGAAAGAGGACGCCGACGAGGGCGCCGAAGACGAGGCCGAGGCAGATGTTCGCCGGCAGGCTCCGGGCGCTACGAGGCGTGAAGCCCTCCTCGGTGAGCGGATCGACCCGAGCTCGGACGGCGCCGAGCAGCCCGAGCGCCGCCACCGGCGCTTGAAAGGCAAAAATCGCCCGCCAGTCGAACGCCTGCGTGAGCACTCCTCCGAGGGCCGGCCCGAGCGCGGCGCCGAAGGTGCCGGCGAGAGTCCAAAGCGCTGCCCCGCGGCCGGCCGATCCGGTCAGCACGGCGAGCACGGGCAGCGACCCGGCGAGCAACATCGCCGCGCCGACTCCCTGCACCGTGCGCGCGGCGACGAGGAACGAGAGGCTGTGCGCGAGCGCGCAGGCGAGCGATGCAGACAGGAAGACGACCAGCCCGCCCGCGAGCACGACCCGCGCGCGCAGGTGATGCACGAACAGGATCAGCGCGAATGCGGCGGCTGCCACTGCGGCGTTGTAGGCCGTTACAACCCAGGCCACCCCTTCGATCGAGGTGCGCAACTCTCCGTACAACTGGGGCAACGCGAGAACGACGATCGAGGAGTCGGCGAAGGCGACCGCCACCGCGGCGGCGACCAGAAGCGCCACCACGCTGTTCGACCGGGCGGAGCTGCTCCTGGATTCGCTCGAAGTGGCCATCGGCTCAGCCTAGCCAGGGGCGACCGCGGAGACCCACTAGGCGCGAGCGCTTGGTGTCGACTTCAGGTGGACCGTTCTTGCTTGGATTGACCGAACCGGCCCACGAGCAGCGCGACGATCGTCACGAGGTAGAGCTGCCCGAGAAGCGATTCGGCGACCGCGAAAGAGCGACCGGGTTGCGCCGCAGCCGTGTAGTCGCCGTAGCCGAGGGTGGCGAGTGTCACGTAGCTGAAGTAGATGCGATCCGCAGGCGTCCCGTCCGTCCCCTGTGCGAAGAACGGGCTGGAGTCAAAGGCGGCAGCGGCGTCGTAGACAAACGAGAACAGGATTCCGAGGATCAGATAGACGCAGACGGCCCCTGTCACGGACTTCTGGTTGATCTCCCGCTGATCGACGACGCCGAGTCCGATCACGACGACCGTGGCGGCAACCAGGAGCACGTCCAAGGTTGCGTCGAGCCCTCTCATCGTCGACCCCCCGACGAAGAGCTGAACGATCCCGACGAAGATCGCCACCGCTCCGAGCGCGAGAGCCCCGCGGAATGAGCCGAGACCCGACGTCCAAAACGCCAATCCGAGTGTCCCGCTCTCGATGAGAATGAGCACCGCTCGCGCCCAGCTTTCGTCCGGCGCTGCGACGAGGAAGATGTAGGTCGTTACGACGAGCAACAGAACGTAGCCGTACGTGTGGCTCGCGTGAAGCCGCTCGATGCGTGTCCCTGGTCTCCAGTAGCGAGACGTCATCAGGCGCCAGTAAAGCTCGGCCTCCGGACGAGCACGGGTTCGCACCCGAGTCGCCCGCCGCTCTTCCGGGTGCTTCAATCGGCGTGTGGCGGAGAGTGGTCAGACCCAGTCCGTGCTGGCCGTCGACGTCGGCGGCTCCCACGTGAAGGCCCTCCTCCAGGGCGAGAGCGAGCGCCGGCGATTCGACTCGGGCCGGGACCTGACGCCGCAGGCGATGGCCGAGGGCGTTCTCCAACTGGCGGAGGGCTGGTCGTTCGACCGCGTCAGCGTCGGAATACCGATGCCCGTCCGCGACGGGAAGCCGGTTGCGGAGCCGGTGAACCTCGGCAAGGGGTGGGTCGGATTCGACTTCGACGCGGCCTTCGGCGTGCCGACGAAGGTCGTCAACGACGCGGTGATGCAGGCTGTCGGAAGCTACGAGGGAGGGCGGATGCTCTTTCTCGGCCTGGGCACCGGGCTCGGATCCGCACTCATCGTCGACAAGGTCGTGGAGCCACTCGAACTGGCCCACCTGCCGTTCCGGAAGAAGACGTTCGAGGACTACGTCGGCGAGAAGGCGCTCAAGCGGGACGGGAAGAAGAAGTGGCGCAAGACAGTCTTCGAGGTCGTCGAGCGCCTCGCGGCCGCACTGGAGCCCGATTACGTCGTGATCGGCGGGGGCGGTGCGAAGGAGCTCGACGAGCTGCCGCCCGGAAGCCGCCGCGGCGAAAACGAGCAGGCCTTCGAAGGCGGGTTCCGTCTCTGGGAGCCGGAATGGGCTTCCACTGCGGCCGGCGGCTCAGACTGAATACGCGGGCTGCGCGGTGGGCGCCTCTGCACCGGTCGCGCGCGCGACCGCCCAGTCTAGGGCGTAGTCCGCGACCTCCTCCCAGCCCGGCTCGCCGCACGTCCAGTGCGACCGGCCCGGGAACTCGTGGAAGTCGGTGATCGTGTCCGACTTGTAGTGCTTCGCGTTCGAGCGGTTCACCGACGCAGGCATGATGTGGTCCTCGCTGCCCGCGATGAAGAGCAGAGGAGCCCGTGAGTCGTTCTTGTAGTTGACCCACGTCTCCTGATGGCCGGGCTTGATGTTGGCGATGAGCCCATACGCCCAGACCCAGCTTCCGGGCGCCGGAATGTGGTAGCGGTCGTCACGACCCCCACTACGCCGCAACCGCGGTCGAGGAGGAGCTGCGTCAGCGTCCCGCCGAAGGAGTGCCCCATGAGGATCGGCGGGCAGTCGAGCTCGTTGATCACGCCAGCGAGGTGGGCGACCGTTTCGGGCACGGTCAGCGAGGCGATCGGCGAGGGATCCGCGTTCAGCGCCTCGACCTCGACCTCGACCTCGAAGCCCGGGTAGGTCGGGGTGGCGGCTCGCGCTCCTCTCCGGCTCGGCGCCGCTCTAGACTGCCGCCGGTGGCAGACCCGACTGCAACCGATCCCGACAAGTACGTCGTCATCTTCGAGAACGAGCGCGTGCGCGTGCTCGAGTACAGGGACGAGCCCGGCCAGAGGACAAGCCCGCACGACCACCCCGCGAGCGTCATGTACACGCTGAGCGCCTTCGACCGTCGGCTCGAGGCCGCCTCCGGAGAGGCCCGCGACGTCCATCTCGAGCCGGGCGAGGTGCGGTGGCTCGACGCCCAGACGCATTCCGGCGAGAACATCGGGGAGACGCCGACGCAGGCGCTGTTCGTCGAGCTGAAGGAGCCCGGCGGAAGCGCGAGCGAGGGCTCGACGCTCGGCCCGCGCTAGTCGCGGAGCTCGACGGTCCCGTCGGCGGCCAGAAGGCCGCGATCCTTGAGCCGCTTGCCGACGAGGTCGCGCAGGCGCTTGCGCGACGCGGCCGTCTCGGCGCTCCCCGGGTCCTCCTCGAGATGGCGTCTGTAGGCGCTTGCGAGAAAGCCGACCTGGATGACGTCGCCGCCCGCCTCGCGGATCGCGCCCTTCGCCTCGTCGATCGTGAGCGTGACCTTGGCGGGAGCCTCGGCGATCGGAGCCGGCTCGGCGGTCGGAGCCGGCTCGGCGGTCGGAGCGGGCGGGGGCGGAGGAAGGGCCGTCTCGACCGGCGCGGGCTCGACCGCTGCGACTTCGACGGCCGGAGGGGTCTCCTCTTCGGCGACAGGCTCGGCAGGCTCTCGCCGCGGCCAGAGTCGGAACTTCATGACCTTCGTTCTATCCGATGCGCCTGACGCCGGACCCACAAGATCCGCGATTCGGCGGATTCGCGCTCAGCGAATTCACCGATGAGGCGCGGGCGCCGCGGCGCAACCATGTCTCCACCGACCAGTGGAGGTCAGATATGAGCATGCTGACGAAGAAGCAGATCTCGCCCTCGGCGGACTGGCTCGAGGACGAGGCGCCCGGCCCGGAGCCCTACGAGCGCCGTTACTGGGCGACCCACTGCGAGGGCTTTCGAGTCGACTTCCCCGGCGGTGCGCACGGCTACGTCGAGGAGGTTCGGCACCGCGCCGATCCCGACCGCGCCGCGCTGCTCGCCGTTCGGGTGGGAATGCTCGGGCGGCGCGTCGTGATCGTCCCGGTCGACGAGATCGCCTATCTCGTGCCTCGCGCCGAGCGCATCTGGCTGAAGTCGCCCCTCGAGATCGAGCGCACCGAGGCGGCGTCTTCCGTCGCTCACAGGTAGCGGCGCGCGCCAGCGTAGCCCGAGCGCAGCGGGGAGATCCGGACGGCCTCACCCGTCCGCGGTGACTCGACCATGGTCCCGTTGCCGGTGTAAATGCCGACGTGGTGGATCGTCCCGTCGCTTCCGGCGAAGAAGACCAGGTCGCCGAGCTTCAGGTTCTCACGCGCGACGGGCGTGCCGTGCAGGGCTTGGCGATCGGCGTCGCGCGGCATCCCGATTCCGAAGCGCCGGTAGACCATGTATGTGAAGCCCGAGCAGTCGAAGCCGAAGCCCGACGTTCCCGCCCAGAGGTAGGGGAGCCCCAGGAACCGTTTCGAGGTGGCGACGATGCGCCGCCCGCTCGGCGCCGGGATCGCCCCCACGGAGGGGTACTCCGCGACCGAGTCCTTCGCAACGGCGAGCCGGCCGCCGGCGGGCTTCGCCACGAGGTCGAAGGGGCCGGATTCACCCACCACCGCGAGACGGGTGGCGAAGGAGACCTCGATTCTCCGCTCGTGGGTGTTCGCCGATCGCAGCCAGGCGGTCTTGCGCGTGACAATCGCCACGGGCCCCTTGGCCAGCAGGTCGGGAACGGCGGGGCTCGTCGTGAGCTGACGGGTCGGGAGCCAGCCCGGATAGCCCTCTGCGTTCAGCGGCGTCGGCTGCCCGTGGACTGCCACCTTCGTCCACTTGCCGCTCTGTGCGAGAACGGTGACCTCCGTGCCGTACGTTGCCTGTGTCTGGAGCTTGCCGACCAGCCAGAGCCGCTGGTCGGTCGTCATCCCGGCGAGCCAGCTCCTGATGTGGACGGGGTTCTGCGCCGAGGGCGCGTCCACCGGCCGCAGCAGGCGCGGTTTCTTCCAGAGCGTCGCGACCGAGACGTCGACGACCGCACTGGACGAGTCGGCCGTCGTTGCGCGCGCCTTTCCCTCTCGCCCCCGCCCGGGCACCCCGTCGGACGCGGAGCAGCCGGCCGCGGCGACGGCGAAGACGAGCATGAGCGTAAGGAGCTTTCCCATGCCTTCATGCTCGCTCCGAGGCCAGTTTCGGACGTCGGGAGCCGCGCCGATCCGGTGTGTGGGTTTCCACTGATTCGTTCGGTACGCGCCCCGATGCGGCCTGAGTTCCCGCAGCAGACGATAGAAGTGCGATGCGCATTTGGTTTGCTTTGGCCGCAGGTGCGCTTGCCGCACTCGTCCTTTCGGCTGCCGGTTGCACGGTCTTCGGCAATGCGGATGCGACATCCCTGCCCGCGCGCAAGAGCGGGGCGCAGACCTCGGCGGCGACGGCCGGCTCCTCGACGACGTGGAAGATGGCGCCGTCGCTCGTCGGCACGGAGTGGGAGACGCTCCCGACCACGAGCAAGGTCGTGGCCCTCACCTTCGACGCCGGCAGCGGCGACGAGGGCGTCGCGTCGATCCTCGCGACGCTCGAGGAGAAGAACGTGCCGGCCACGTTCTTCCTCACCGGAAAGTGGGCCGAGAAGTTCCCGGACGAGGCGATGGCGATCGCCTCGAAGTATTCGGTCGGGAACCACACGTACAGCCACCCCCACCTGCCGACGCTCTCGGACGCCGGGGTTGTCTCCGAGGTCAAGGGCGGCGCTCAGGCGATTCGAGCTGCGACGGGCGTTGACACGCGGCCGCTCTTCCGCTTCCCGTACGGCGACCGCAACGCGAACGTGATCGGGATCGTGAACGGCCTCGGCTACGGCGGCATCCGCTGGACCGTCGACACGCTTGGCTGGGAGGGCCTGAGCGGCGGGCAGTCGGTCGACACGGTGCAGAGCCGGATCCTCGCGGCGCTCACGCCCGGCGAGATCGTCCTCATGCACGTCGGCGCGGCGAACGACGGCACGACGCTCGACGCCGACGCGCTCGCGGGAGCGATCGACGCGATCCGTGCCCACGGCTACGGCTTCGCCAACGTCTACCGCTACGCCGCCCGCTACGCGAACGTCGCCGACGACGGAACCGCGCGCTTCTCCGCCTCGAGCGCGTGGAAGACGAGCACCTCGAGCCCAGAGCGCTATGGCAAGAGCTCCCACCATGCCTCGCCTGCTGCGATCGTCGATCCGGCCGGCTTCCGCCTGCGGGCGCCGCAGACCGTGAAGTACCGCCTGTATGCCTGGTGGCCCGTCTCGGCGTCGTACAACCCCGCGGCGACCGTGAAAGTGACGATTCTGGGCGGCTCGCGCTCGTTCGTCGTCGACCAGAGCGCGAGCGGCGGAGGTTGGGTCCTGCTCGGCAAGGTCACCCTCAAGGCAGGGGACAGCTGGTCGGTCAGCGTCCTGCGCCGGTCGTCCCGAGCGGGCCCGATCATCGCCGACGCGGTCCGCCTGACGAGCCTGACGCCTCCGTAGCCCTCTCGCTCTGCGGGAAATCCGCAGCCCCGAATCAGCGGCCAGCCCGGATGCCGGCCCGCGGTGCGCGGGCGATCATGGAGATGTGAACACGACCTGGGCCATTCGCAAGGTGGCGCGCAAGCCGGGCCTCGTCCTGGACGAGATCCCGGTGCCCTCGATTCGCGAGGACGAGGTTCTCGTGCGGGTCGAGGCGGCCAGCGTGTGCGGGACCGACCTGCACATCTTCCACTGGGATCCCTGGTCGGCCCACCGGCTCGAGCCCCCGGTGACGATCGGGCACGAGTTCGCGGGAACGGTGGTCGAGGCGGGCGCGGGCGTTCGCAACGTCGCGCACGGGGACTTCGTCTCGGCCGAGAGCCACGTCACCTGCGGCGCCTGCTTCTTCTGCCGCACCGGCCGGGCGCACATGTGCGAGCGAACGCGGATCCTCGGAGTCGACCGGGACGGCGCCCTGGCCGGGCTACGTCGCCGTGCCCGAGTCCGTGATCTGGCAGAACGACCGCACGAAGCTCTCCCCGGAGATCGCCGCGCTGCAGGAGCCCTTCGGCAACGCAGTCTTCGCAACCGACCACGCAGAGCTCGCGGGCAAGACGGCCGCGGTGCTCGGCTGCGGGCCCGTCGGGCTCTTCGCCGTCGCGATCGCGGAGGCATCGGGCGCGGGCCGCATCCTCGCGTCCGACCGGACTCCGTTCCGGCTCGGGCTCGCCGCGCGCCTCGGCGCCGACGTCCTCGACGTGGACGACTGCGACGACGTCCCCGGTTGGTTCCACGAGCGCAACGAGGGAAAGGGCGTGGACGTCGTCTTCGAGATGTCGGGCGCGCCGGCCGCGATCGAGACCGCGTTCCGGATCGTGCGCAACGGCGGGCAGGTGATCCTGTTCGGCATTCCGGCGCATCCGGTCGAGATCGACGTCGCCGAGGCGATGATCTTCAAGAACCTGACCGTCTCCGCGGTCAACGGCCGGCAGGTGTGGGAGACCTGGTACAAGACCCGCTGGCTGCTCGAGCACGGCGTCGTCGACCTCGAGCCGCTCGTCACCGATCGCCTCCCGCTCGCAGGCTTCGAGGAGGCCTTCGCCAAGCTCGACGCCGGCCAGGCGTGCAAGATCGTCCTCCTGCCGGCCGAAGGAGGCGAGCCCGTGGCCGCAACCCCCGGAACCGAGCCCGCCGCGGAGCCGACTCTCGCCGCTCCGGGCCCGTGGGTGCACCGATGAACGAGCGGCTCCATCTCGCGGTCGGCACCCAGCTCGACGAGCTCGAGGCCGCAGGGACGTACAAGCACTTCAACGTCATTCGCTCGCCGCAGGGCCCGCTCGTCGAGATGGAGGGGCGCGGCGAGGTGATTGTCCTCTCCTCCAACAACTACCTCGGGCTGGCGAACGACCCGGACGTCGTGGCCGCGGGCATCGATGGGCTGCGCCGCTACGGGGCCGGCACCGCCTCGGTCCGCTTCATCTGCGGCACCTTCGCGCCGCATGTCGAGCTGGAGCACGATCTCGCGTCGTTCTCGGGGACGGAGGGGGCGCTCACCTACGCGTCCTGCTGGAATGCGAACGAGGCCGTCATCCCGATCCTGGCCGACGCGGGCACGCCCTCTTCTCCGACGAGCTGAACCACGCGACGATCGTCGACGCGATGCGCCTCGCCAGCCCGGCGCGCAAGGTCGTCTATCAGCACGCGGACATGGCCGAGCTGGAGGAAGCGCTCGCCGGCTGCGAGCACGGCCACCGCAAGCTGATCGTCACGGACGGCGTGTTCAGCATGGAAGGGGACATCGCGACGCTCCCCGAGATCGTCGCCCTCGCCCGACGCCACGACGCGGTCGGTCATGGTCGACGACTCGCACGGGACCGGCGTGCTCGGGAGCTCGGGCGCGGGGTCGCGGAGCACTTCGGCCTCCTCGGGGAGATCGACGTCATCACGTCCACGCTCGGCAAGGCCCTGGGCGGGGCGGCGGGCGGATTACGGCGCGCTCGATCGCGCGGCTCTGTCGACTACCTTGTCCAGCGCTCGCGGCCGCAGCTCTTCTCGAACGCGCTTCCACCCACGGTCGCCGCGAGCGCGCTGGCCGCGGTCGCGATCCTCTCGAGCCCAGGCCGAGCGCGTCGACCCGCCTGCAGCGAGAACGCCGTATTTCTGCGGGCGGCCTCCGCGAGGCCGGCTTCGGCCGCTACCCGGGCGAGACCCCGATCGTCCCGATCATCCTCGGCGAGACCGCGAAGGCGATCGAGCGAGCGAGCTGCTCCTCGAGCGAAGGCGTGTTCGTCACCGGGTTCGGTTATCCGGTCGTGCCGCAAGGGCGACGCCCGCGTGCGCGTCAGATCTCCGCGGCGCACGAGAGGGAGCACCTCGAGACCGCCCTCGGCGCATTCGAGCGCGTTGGACGCGAGCTCGGCCTGCTCGCGACCGCCTAGGCCACGGCCGAGACGGGATCCTGCAGGAGCCCGAGCTGGAGCGCGATCTCGCGGAAGACGTCACGCCCTCCGACCGAGTAGCGGTCGTCGAACTCGGCGGCCGCGTTCACCTCGAGCACGAGATGGCCGCCCGCCGGATCGGGGATCAGGTCGACGCCCATGAAGTCGCCTCCCAGGGCCACGACGGCGGCGACCGAGAGCGCCTCGGCCTCGGGGGGCGGGACGACCGGCTCGAGCGTGCCGCCGATCGAGACGTTCGTGCGCCACTCGCCTGGCAGGGCGATCCGCATCGCCGCGCCCACGACGTGCCGGCCGGCGACGAGCATCCGGAGGTCCTGGCGCGGCACGGGCAGGTACTCCTGGATGATCGCTCCGTGGCGGAGGAACCACGGCCGCCTGGCCATCTCTCGGACCTTGGCGGCTAGCTCCGTCCTGTCGGCGCACAGCCAGACGTCGCGCCCCCAGCTGCCGAAGCGCGGCTTGAGCACGAGCGGAGGCTCGAGGGCGGCCGCCTCGTCCGTCCCCAGGAGGGCGGTGCGGGGATGCGGCACGCCGGCCGCTTCGAACAGCCGTGCGGTGCGCAGCTTGTCGTGCGCAGCCAAAAGGGACGCGACGGGGTTGAGCACGCGTACGCCGCGGCGCTCGAGGAAGAGCGTCGCGAGAAGCCCGGGCTCCACTCCGTCGAGCGTCTGCCTGACGTCGAGGCGCGCGAGGGCCGTGTCGCCCGCGATCAGCAGGTCCAGAGCGTCGCCGCGTCGATGAGCCGGGCGGGCACGCCGAACGCTTCCAGCGCGAGGACGATGTCGCCGCTCGTCTCGTTCGACGTTCCGAGCACGTAAAGGGCAGGGTTCACGGCGCCTCCCTCACCACTTCACGCCTCCGAGCCGCGCGCCTCGAGCGCGGCGGCAGGAGCAAGAGCAGCGCGAGCAGCGCCGCGCGCTCGAGCGTGCGCGAGACGAGAATGTGCTCGTCGGCCGCGTGGGCTCCGCTGCCGAGCGGGCCGAGGCCGTCGAGCGTCGGCGTGAAGACGTTCGTCGTGTTGCCGTCGGACGCGCCGCCGACGACTGGCGCCTCCTCGATGTCGAAGCCCAGCTCAGCACCCAGCCGCTCGGCGGCAGCGAAGAGCGCCGCGTTCTGAGGCGTGCGTTCCATCGGCGCGCGGCCGACCGCACCGGTCACTTCCACCTCGGCATGGGGAACCGTGGGCGCAAGGGATGCCAGCTCGCGCTCGATCAGACGAGCGTCCGCCTGCGTCCGTACCCGGACGTCCACGAGCGCGACTGCCTCGGGGGCGACCACGTTCGGCCGGATGCCGCCGTCCACGGTGCCGACGTTGACGGTGATCCCACGTTCGGGGTCGTTCAGCGCGAAGAGGCGCTCGATCTGCTTGGCGAGCTCGAGGATGGCGCTGACCCCGTGCTCCGGCTCGGTACCCGCGTGGGCGGCGCGGCCGCGGACGACGACGCGAAAGCGCCCGACGCCCTTGCGCGCGGTCTTAGCCGCCCGTCGCGGCCTGCGGCGGCCTCGAGGATGAACGCGCGCTCGGCGCCGCGCGCCAGGAAGCGCAGGTACGGCGTGGAGTCTCCGCTTCCGATCTCCTCGTCGCTGTTCAGGAAGATCACAGGCGTGACCTCCGGCTCGAGGCCGCAGGCGGCGAGGCCGCGGAGCGCGAAGAGGATCTCGACGAGGCCGGCCTTCATGTCGTAGACGCCTGGCCCGAAGAGGCGGTCGCCGTCCCGGCGGATGGGCATCGTCGCGAGCGTCCCGTGCGGCCAGACGGTGTCGGTATGGCCGACGAGGAGCTGCCGCGGCCCTGAGCGGTCGCGGGCGAGGGGCCTCGCGTAGAGGTGCGGCCCCTTTTCCGAGACGCCGCGCACGAGGAAGCCGTCCGCCTCGAGCTCCGGCGCGAGCAGGGAAAAAACCTCCCGCTGGGCGGCGCGGTCGGAGGAGGGGGACTCGATGCGCGCGAGGCTTTCGAGCGTCGCGACGAACGCGTCCTCCTCGCCGCGCAGCCAGTGAGCAGGGCCCGGGCAGAGGCCGAAGGCGCCATCGCTAGCCGTCCGAAGCCGACGGGCAGTGGGAACGAGAAGCTCTCGCTGATCGGCGCGAAGCGGCCGGGGTGGAGGTAGACGAGCAGCGGTGTGCGGTGGATCAGCTCGTGGTCGTCCTCCTCGGGGTCGCGCAGGGCGGCGGGGTCGACGCTCGCCGCGACGATGCGACCGGCGACCAGGCTGTTCGTCCCGAAGCCTTCGACGATCCGCTCGAGCTTGCACTCGAGGGCGAGATAGGCACCCTCGAGGATCGGCGCGTCCACCTTGCTCGCGGGAACCGCGGGCAGCGCCTCGACGACCGGCTTCGAGCCGTCCTCTTCGCGCGCCGCTGCGGAGAGCGCCGCGTGAGCACGTCTCCCGGACGCGGGAAGCTGACCGTGAATTCGCCCCTTTCGACCGCGTTTCGGTAGGTCGCGTGCGAGGGAGTGCAGACGAAGCCGTAGTAGTTCTCCCAGCCGAGTGGTGTCGCCATGTGCTTGGGAGCGAGATTGAACTGCCCGTCCGGGCCGCGGGTCCCGATCACGACGAGGGGGGCGACGCTGAAGAAGCGGGTCCAGATCGGAGTCTCCGTCGAAAGCGCGACGCGTGTCTCGGCAGCGCCCATGAGGCAATCGTGCTCCCGGCACGCCCAGGCCGCATCCGCGCCGGCGCCTATCAGCGTTCGGAGAACTACTGACGGGCCGGAACGACGAGCACCGGCCGATCGGCGCGGTGGATGACCGCGCTCGAGACCGAGCCGAGCAGCGCGCCGGCGACCGCTCCGAGCCCGCGCGAGCCGACGACGATCACCAGGGCGTTCCGGGCGCGCCCAAGCCCGACGATCTCCTCCGCGGCCTCGCCCTCGAGGATCTCCTCCTCGCTCTCGACGCCCTCGGACTCGGCAGCCTCCTTCGCCCGGTCGAGGGCGGCACGCGCATGCTCCATTTGCTCGCTGACCTTCTCCTGGTAGTAGGGCTGGCCGAGGGGCCCCACGGAAGAGCGCACGTAGACGAGGACGGCACGGGCCCCGAGCGCCCTCGCCAGCGCACAGCCTGCCAGGACGGCGTGATCGGCGCTCGGCGAGCCGTCCGTTGCGACCACGACCTCCCGCTCGCCTTGCACGGCGCGATCGTACTCCTCGCGCTCGACCGCGCCTAGTACCCTCTACCGTTGCACCCGTGAGCGCATGCCCGCACCCGACTTCGAGGTGGAGGAGGCCGAGGAGGAAGGCGTGCACATGAAGTGGCTCTCCACGGTCAAGCGGGCGGACAGCGGCAGCCTGGTGCTCGAGCGGATGGAGCTCGACGAGACGGGCTTCCCGCAGCCGACCGGCGAGCTCGAGGAGCTCTCCGCGGACTCTCTCGTCCTCGCGCTCGGCCAAGAGACCGACCTCTCCCTCGTCGAGGGCGTGCCCGGGATCGAGGTCGCGGACGGTGTCGTCCAGGTCGGCCCGAACATGATGACCGGGCATCCCGGGATCTTCGCGGGCCGCGACATGGTCCCCGCGGAGCGGACGGTCGCCGTGGCGATCGGGCACGGGAAGAGGGCGGCGCGCCACATCGACGCCTGGCTCCGCGGAAAGGGGTTCCACGCCCCGCCGAAGCACTCATTCGCGAGCTTCGACCGGCTCAACCCGTGGTACTACGCGACGCGCCGCGCTCGCTGCATCCGAAGCTCGACGTGGCCAGGCCCAGCTCGACCTTCGAGGAGGTCGTCGGCGGGCTGGACGCCTCGACCGCGCTCTTCGAGGCGCGCCGGTGCCTCTCGTGCGGAAACTGCTTCTCCTCCGACAACCGCTACGGCGTCTGCCCGGGCAATGCCGTCATCAAGCTCGGGCCCGAAGAAGCAGCAGGAGATCGACCTCGAGTTCTGCAAGGGCTGCGGCCTCTGCGCCGCCGAGTGCCCCATGCGGCGCGATCAAGATGGTGCCCGAAGAGATCTGATGCGGGCGATGGTGCTCGAGCGCGCGGGCGAGCCGCAGTTCCCGCGACGCTCCCGGTGCCGGAGCCCGAAGCGGGCGAGGTGCTTCTCCGCGTCCACGCCTGCGCCGTCTGCCGGACCGACCTTCACGTCGTGGACGGCGAGCTCCCGCGACCCGAAGCTGCCGCTCGTCCCCGGGCACCAGATCGTCGGGACCGTGGAGCGCCGGCGGGCGCGGACCGCTTCGAGCCGGCGCCGCGTCGGCGTGCCGTGGCTCGGCTGGACGTGCGGCGAGTGCCGCTACTGCCGAGCGGGCGCGAGAACCTCTGCGGCCGCGCTCGCTTCACCGGCTACCACGCTCGACGGCGGCTACGCCGAGTACGCGGTGGCGGACGAGCGCTTCTGCTTCCCGATTCCGGACGGGCTACCCGGACTCGCAGGCGGCGCCGCTGCTCTGCGCCGGGCTGATCGGCTACCGCTCGCTGCGGCTCGCCGGCGACGCCGAGCGGCTCGGGCTCTACGGCTTCGGCGCCTCCGCGCACATCGTCGTCCAGGTGGCCCGCCACCAGGGCCGCCGCGTCTTCGCCTTCACGCGCGGCCGGGGACGAGGCGGCGCAGGCGATTCGCACTCGAGCTCGGCGCCGAATGGGCCGGCGACGCGCTCGGCGAGCCGCCCGAGGAGCTCGACGCGGCGATCATCTTCGCGCCGGTCGGCGAGCTCGTGCCCGCGGCGCTCGCGCCGTCGCGCCCGGCGGGACCGTCGTCTGCGCCGGGATCCACATGAGCGACATCCCGTCCTTCCCGTACGAGCTGCTCTGGGAGCGAGCGCGTGCTCCGGTCGGTCGCGAACCTCACGCGGCGCGACGGAGAGGAGTTCCTGCGCCTCGCGCCGCAGGTCCCGGTGCGCACCGAGGTCGAGACCCACCCACTCGAAGCGGCCAACGACGCGCTCGGGCGCCTGCGGGCCGGCGACGTGCGCGGAGCCGCGGTGCTTGCCGTAAACGACATTCCGTAGTTCTCCGAAGCCGACTCACGGAACTCGCTGATGCCGCCTCCGGGCTGACTTGCCACGGTTGAGCAAGACGAAGGGAGTTGTCATGGCAGTTCGAGCGGAACCCGTTCCGATCCCGAGGACGACGCCCGCCGCCGAGCCGCCGATCATCGAGGCGCGCGGCGTCGACAAGACCTACGACACCGGCAAGATCGAGGTGCACGCCCTCCGCGGCGTGACTTCTCCGTCCCGAAGGGCGAGATGGTGGCGATCATGGGCCCGAGCGGCTCGGGCAAGACGACGCTCCTCAACTGCCTCTCGGGCCTCGACGCGATCGACTCCGGCGACGTGGTCATCGAAGGCGTCTCGCTGAAGGAGATGTCCGATCGCGACCGCACGGACTACCGCGCGCACCGGATGGGCTTCGTCTTCCAGTTCTACAACCTGATGCCGGTGCTCACCGCGGTCGGAGAACGTCGAGCTTCCGCTCCTCGTCTCCCGCGTGGGCGCCGGTGAGGCGCGCGCAGCGCGCTCGCGGCGCTCGAGCTCGTCGACCTCGGAGGCCGCGCGGACCATCTTCCCGACGAGCTCTCGGGAGGCCAGCGCCAGCGCGTGACGATCGCCCGGTCGCTCGTCAACGAGCCCGCGATCGTGTGGGCCGACGAGCCGACCGGCGACCTCGACAGCGAGAACGCCCAGGAGATCGTCGAGCTCATGCGCCGGCTCAACCGCGAGAAGAAGTCTGACCTTTCTCATCGTCACCCACGACATCGCGGTCGGCCGCGCGACGGACCGCATCGTGCGCATGGTCGACGGCCAGATCGTGGAGGAGCAGTACCTGGAGGTGATGTAATCGTGATTGCCCGCGTGACAACCGCCGAGATCGACACCGTGCGGACGAGTGTCGACGACGCTGTCGAGGTGTTCCGGGATCGTGCTCTCCCGGCCCTGCACGAGCAGCCCGGCTACGAGGGCTCGTACGTCCTCCTCTCCAGGAGGGCAAGGCGCTCGTCGTGACGTTCTGGGCGACCGAGGAGGCCGCCGGCCTCGCCGGGCGAGCGTTCTACGCGGAGCAGGTCGGCGAAGTTCGCGACCATCTTCCGCTCGCCGCCCGGGCGCGAGTCGTACGACGTCGTGCTCGCCGAGGCGCCGCGGCGTCAAGGTCGGGGTCCGGATGAGCAAGCTCTTCGGCATCCCGGTCGAGACGTCTGGCGGTCGTGCTCGTCGCGCTGCTCGCCGTCGCGCTGGCCCCGTCGGCGTGCTCGCTCTGCGCAACCGCATCTTCTTCCGCATGGGCGTCCGCAACATCCGCCGCCGGCCGGGACGCAGCGCGCTCATCGTCGTCGGCTCGATGCTCGGGCACAACAATCATCGCCGCCGCGCTCGCGACGGGCGACACCATGGGGCGGACGGTCCGCTGCCGCCATCGCGCGCCCTCGGGCAGGCCGACGAGGTCGTTGCCGCGAAGGGAGTCAGGGCCGTTCGCTGCCGCGGAGGGCGACGACGGGCACGCGCTACTTCCCGCGAGCGACGCGGACAAGATCTCGCGGGCCGCGCCGCTCCGGCCTCGTCGACGGCGTCGCGCCCGTCATCGTCGAGCACGATCGCGGTACAGGATCTGACGACGCGGCAGAACGAGCCGCGCGTCACCCTCTTCGCCGGCGATCCCGTGAGCTGCGGGCTTCGGCGCATCGAGCGCGGGCGACGGTCTCGCTCGCGACCTCGGCCGGCGAGGTCTACCTGAACGCGGACGCCGCGGACGAGCTCGGCGCTCAGGCCGGCGACACGCTGCGCATCCTCGCCGGCAGCCGAGCTCACCGTGCGCGTCAAGGCGTCGTCGCACTACGACGGCGGCGGCACGGCGCGGCAGCGGGCTGCTCATCTCGCTCGCCGAGGCCCAGCGCCTGCTCGAAAGCCGGGCCTGGTCAAGCGGTCTTCGTCTCGAAACCGCGGCGGACATCGGCGCGCGGCCGCCGTCATCGCGGCCTCTGCACCGACGCTCGAGCGGCTCGGCCTCGAGGCCGACAACACGCAAGCAGGACGCGCTCAAGGCGGCCGACCAGCAGGGCGCGGCTTCATGTCGCTCTTCACGACCTTCGGGACGTTCTCGATCGCCGCCGGCATGCTGCTGATCTTCCTGATCTTCGTGATGCTCGCCGCCGAGCGGCGCAGCGAGCTCGGCATCGCGCGCGCGGTCGGCACGCGCCGCGGCGCACCTCGTGCAGATGTTCGTCTTCGAGGGCCTCGCGTACGATCTCGTCGCCGCCGCGGTCGGCGTCGCTCTCGGCGTCGGCGTGGCCTTCGCGATGGTGCTCGTGCTGGCGAGCGCGTCGCGGCGACGCGACATCAGATCGCGTACTCGGTCAAGCCCGCGAGCCTCGTCCTCGCCTACGCGATCGGCGTGCTGCTGACCCTCGGCGTCGTCGCGTTCTCCGCCTGGCGGGTGAGCCGCATGAACATCGTCAGCGCGATCCGCGACCTGCCCGAGCCCGCCGCGAGCGGCGGCGCAGGCGCCGCTGGCTCTGGCCGGCTCGTCGGCATCGTGCTCGGCGCTGCTGCTCGCCTGGCGGGCGTGCAGGCCGAGGACGCCGTCGTCCTCGGCGTCGGCGTCTCGCTCGTCATCCTCAGCCTCGTGCCGCTCCTGCGCGCTCGCGGCGTGCCCGACCGACGCCTGCACACGGCGCGGGGCTCGCGCTCGTCGTGCTGGTTCGTCCTGCCGATCGCCGCTGGCTGCTCCTCGGCGACCTGAAGATGAACTTCTCGATGTTCGTGCTCGGCGGCCTGATGATCGTGGTCGGCGCGACCTGGGTGATCGTCTACAACGCCGACGTCCTGCTCGGGGCGCTCACCGCGACGCTCGGGCGGATCCGCGCGCTCGCGCCGGTGCTGAGGATGTCGATCGCGTATCCGCTGCGAGCCTCTTCCGCACGGGCGTGACGCTCGCGATGTTCACGCTCGTCGTCTTCACGCTCGTGGTCGGCGCCACCACCACCGGCTCGTTCGTCTGCGCGGTCGACAACGTCGACGCCTTCGGCGGCGGCTTCGACGTCCGGCGCGACGCGCGCCGTCGACAGCCCGCTCGCCGACATGCCACGCCGCGCTCCGCAGCGCCGCGGCTCACCCGAGCGACTTCGGCGTCGTCTCCAGCGAGTCCGTGCTGCCCGTCAAGGACCAGCTCGGGACCGGAGCGCAAGCCCGAGACGTACCTCGTGCGCGGCGCCGACGATGTTCCTCGCGCACACGACTACGGCCTCGCGGCGCTCGCCAAGGGCTACGGCTCCGCACGGCCGTGTGGCAGCCGTCGGACGACGGCCCGGACCTCGCCGTCGTCGACCGCTCGTCGTGCCGCGCCGCTCAACTGGAACTTCGGCGCCGCCCGGCGTTCCAGCTGCACCGGCTTCTACCTCGAGGACCAGACGTTCGATCCGGTCCCGGTGCACGTCGCGATCCGCAGACCGGGCAAGCACCACGCTCACGGTGATCGGCGTGCTTCCGACACCGCGCCGCATCGATGGCCGGCCTCTGGACGTCGCAGTCCTCGCTCGCCCGGTCTTCGGCGACCGCGTCCTGCCGACCATGTACTGCTTCAACGCCTGCGCCCGGCGTCGACCCGGCGCGACGGCGAAGCAGCTCGAGTCCGCGTTCCTCGCCCAACGGCATGCAGGCGGACGTCGCTCCGAAGCTGCTCGACGACGCCGTCTCGGCGAGCCTCACGTTCAACTGGCTGATCCTGGGCTTCATGGGCCTCGGCCTGATCGTCGGCGTCGCGGCGCTCGGCGTCATCAGCGCCCGCTCGGTCGTCGAGCGGCGCCAGCAGATCGGCGTCCTGCGCGCGATCGGCTTCCGCAAGCGGATGGTGCAGCTGAGCTTCCTGCTCGAGTCGTCGTTCATCGCGCTGACGGCGATCGTCGTCGGCACCGCGCTCGGGCTCGTCGTCGCCCACAACGTCGTCGCCGACATCGCGCGCGGACCCGGCTGGTCGGGGATGGCGTTCGTCGTGCCGTGGCTGACGTTCGCGGTCGTCTTTTTCGTCGTCTACGCGGTCGCTCTGGCGACGACGTTCCTGCCCGCTCTCCGCGCCTCGCGGGTCTATCCCGCCGAGGCGCTCCGCTACCAGTAGGCGCTACGTCGAGATGTCGCGGCGGTCGAAGGCCGCCACCGCAAGCCCGGCCGCCACGACCGCGATCCCGAGGAGGACCCCCGCGTGCGTGACGTCGAGCCCCTGCCGCAGCGGGTCGCCGACGGTGTAGTGGTAGATGGGCGAGAGCTTCTGCAGCGGCTCGAGCGCGGAGACGAGCGGCGCGAGCGAGTTGACGACGTACGCGGCGACGGCGAGCGCCGCGGCGAGCCCGGCCGCGAGCCCCCGCTTCCCTGTGGCCGCGCCGACGAGGAGGGCGATCGTCCCGAAGGCGATCGCGAGCAGCGCCGCCGAGGCGGCCCCGGCCCGAGGTGCGCGCCCGAGACCTTCATCGTCGCGGCGCGGCTCCCGATCCAGAGGGCCAGCCAGAGCACCGCGCCGAGGACGACCACCTCGCCGACGAGGGCACCGAGCTTCTCGAGCAGGATCCGGCGCCGGGAGACGGGGTTGGCGAGCAGGAGGTCGATCGTGCCCTTCTCCTCCTCGCCGGCGATCGCCCGCGCCCCGGCGCCGATCGCGGCGACGAGAAAGAGGAGCGGGATCATGAAGGAGAACAGCTCGCTGCCGAGATACCCCGCGCCCGAGGTGTAGTCCACCTGCCCCCCGAAGCTGATGAACGCCTTCAGTGCCTCGGGATACTGCTTGACGAGCCTGTTCAGGTCCGGGTTGTCCCGAACCGTCGGAAAGACGGAGACCATCATCGCGACGAGCCCGACGAGGCCGAGGCTCCACCAGAGGAGGCTGCGGCGCACGTCGCGGAGGGTCTTGAGAAGGACGTTACTCAGCACCGGTTCCGTCCCCGCGGTAGAGGCTGAGGAAGACGTCCTCGAGGTCGGCCTCGTGGCTGTCGAGCGCGAGCACCGTGTACCCGGCGAGTGCCTTCACGAGCGGGTCCGCGGAGCCCTGGAGGCTGAGCACGACGCGGTTTCCCTGGCGGTCGAGCTCGCGGACGCCCGGCAGAGTGGCGAAGGCGCCCGGAGGGGGCGCGGCCTCGAAGGTCGCCTCGACGCGCGTCACCGCCCGCCCTCGGAGCGTCTCGACGGTCTCCACGAGCTCGAGCTTCCCTTCCTTCACGAGCCCGACGCGGTCGGCCACGTGCTGGACCTCGGCCAGGTTGTGCGAGGAGAGGAAGACGGTCTTGCCCTGGCCGGTCGCCTCGCGCACGAGGTCGTAGAAGACCTGCTGGATGAGCGGGTCGAGGCCGGAGGTCGGCTCGTCGAGGATGAAAAGGTCCGGGCGGTGCATGAATGCCTGCAGAAGGCCGATCTTCTGCCGGTTCCCGCGCGAAAGGTCCTGCACCGGCCGGTCGACCTCGACGTCGAGCCGCTCCGCAAGCGCGGGCGCGTCCCCGAGCCCGTGGAGCCCGCGGAGGTGGGCGAAGTACTCGAGGAGCTCGCGACCAGTGAGGCGGTCGTACAGGCGCAGGTCGCCCGGCAGATAGCCGATGCGGCGGCGGATGGCGACAGCGTCGCGCCGCGCGTCGAGGCCGAGGACCTCCGCCCGGCCCCTCGTCGGGCGGATCAGGTCGAGCAGAAGCCTGATCGTGGTCGTCTTGCCGGCGCCGTTGGGCCCGAGGAACCCGAAGACCTCGCCCTGCCGCACCTCGAAGTCGAGGTCGACGACCCCGCGCGAGGCACCGTAGAACTTCGTCAGGGTCTCGGCCCGGATCGCGCCGGCCATCGCGTCAGCTTGCCCTGCGCGGCCGGACGGATTGCGGGTTTTCCGGGCGGCACGCGGATTTCTTCGGATGACTATCGCAAAGCACTGCGGACACACTAGAGTCGCTCTCCCGGGGGGAAAGGAGGAGGCGGATGTTCAAGGTAATCGTTTGGGCAAGCGATGGATCGGAGCATGCCGACCGCGCGCTCGACTTCGCGCGGAGCCTCGCCGAGGCGAATTCCGCAGAGCTCATCGCCGCGCACGTGCGCGAGCTCACCGTGGGGCGATCGGCCGGCTATCCCGTCCAGATCGACGAGGACGAGATCGAGGCGAAGATCCAGAGTCAGGCCAAGGACCTGAAGGACTCCGGAATCAACGCGAGGTACGAGCAGATCGGGGCCGCCTACGGCGGCGCCGCGCATGCGATCGCCGATCTCGCCGCCGGCGACCACGCCGACCTGATCGTCGTGGGCACGCGCGGCCAGAGCCCGGTCGCAGGCCTTCTCCTCGGGGCGGTGACGCAGCGGCTGCTGCACATCGCCACGTGCCCAGTCCTGGCGGTGCCTCCGGTGTCGTAGAGATGTGCCGCGTGGCGTAACCGACAAGCAGCAGCCCGGCATCCGCGAAAGCGACCCGCGAGAGCCGCTCGGCGTTCTCCTGGGCCATCTGGAGACGTCGCCGAGCGGATTGTCGGAACGCGAGGCGCAGCGGCGCCTCGTCGCTCATGGACCGAACGAGCTGCACCGCCGCGTGCGGCGCCGGTGGCCCCGCGAGCTCGGGCGGCAGTTCACGCATCCGCTCGCCCTTCTCCTGTGGGTCGCGGCCGGGCTCGCGCTCTTCGCGGTCTCGACGGCGGTTGCGGTCGCGATCGTGGCGGTCATCTTCCTGAACGCGATCTTCGCCTTCGCCCAGGAGCAACAGGCGGAGCGGGCGGTCGAGGCGCTGAAGGAGTACCTCCCGCCGCGGGCGACCGTCGTCCGCGACGGCCACCGCCGCGAGGTCGACGCGCGAGAGCTCGTCCCGGGAGACGTGCTCACGCTCGAGGCCGGCGACCGCATCTCCGCCGACGCGCGGCTCATCGAGGGCGCGCTCGAGGTCGACCTGTCGATGTTGACGGGGGAGTCGCTGGCCGCCTACCGGTCGGCCGACCTCGTCGACCGCGGCCCGCTGCTCGAGGCCCGTGACCTCGTCTTCAGCGGGACGGCCGCGACCGAGGGCGACGCGCGCGCTCTCGTGTTCGCGACCGGCATGAACACGGAGCTCGGCCGTATCGCCGCGCTCTCCGAGCGGGTCGAGCGCGAGGAGAGCCCGCTCGAGCGCCAGGTGCGCCGGGTCGCGTGGCTGATCGCGCTCGTCGCGGTCGTGGCGGGCCTCGCGTTCCTGCCCCTCGGGCTGCTCGCCGGCCTGTCCGTCTCCGACGCCGCCAGCTTCGCCATCGGCCTGATCGTGGCGAACGTCCCCGAAGGGCTCCTGCCCACGATCACGCTGGCGCTCGCAATCGGCGTCAGGCTCCTCGCTCGCTCGGGCGGGCTCGTGAAGCGCCTCTCGGCCATCGAGACGCTGGGATCGACGACCGTCATCTGCACGGACAAGACGGGCACGCTGACCGAGAACAAGATGCACGCCGTCGTCCTCGCGAGCACGAGCGGGGTGTTCGAGCGGGACGATGTCATCGACGTCGAGGGCGCGGTCGCGAAGGACGCCGCGCTGGCGGGGCTCGTACGGGGGGTCGTGGCCTGCAACAACTCGGAGCTCGCCGATCCCCCCGCGCGCTCGACGGGCGACCCCACCGAGGTCGCTCTCCTGGAGATCGCCGCCGCCGCGGGTGGACGTGCGCGTCGGAACGCGCGAGCGCGCCCGCCGCCGGCAGTTCCACTTCGACCCGGCGCTTCGGCTGATGTCCACGATCGACGACGAGGACGGCTCGGTCGTCCTGCACGTCAAGGGCGCTCCCGAAGAGGTGATCGCCCGCTGCACTCATGCGATCGCCGCCGACGGGAGCGAGCGGCCCCTCGACGACGCGATCCGCGGCGCGATCCAGCGGCTTGTCACGGACTACTCGGAGAAGGGGCTGCGCGTGCTCGCCGGCGCCGAGCGCTCGCTGGACTCCGGCGCGCCGCTCCCCGAGCGCCGCGAGGACGCCGAGCGGGAGCTCTCCCTGCTCGGTCTGGTCGCGATGTTCGACCCGCCGCGGCCCGAGGTTGCGGCAGCGGTCGCGCGCTGCCGGATCGCGGGCATCCGCATCATCGTCATCACCGGAGACGCAGGCGCCACGGCGGCCGAGATCGCCCGGCGGGTCGGAATCGTCGAGGAGCCGCGCATCGTCACCGGCGCCGAGCTCGACACGCTCAGCGAAGCCGAGCTCGACCGCCTGCTGCGCGAGGAGCGCGAGCTGATCTTCGCCCGCAGCTCGCCGGAGGCGAAGCTCCGCATCGCCGATGCGCTCCGCGCCGAGGACAACGTCGTCGCCATGACCGGGGACGGCGTGAACGACGCGCCAGCTCTGCGGCGGGCCGACATCGGAATCGCCATGGGGCTGTCCGGCACCGACGTCGCCCGCGAGGCGTCCACGATGATCCTGCTGGACGACAACTTCGCCTCCATCGCCGCCGCGGTCGAGGCGGGCCGGCGCGTCTACGACAACGTCCGCAAGTTCATCCTCTACATCTTCGCCCACGCGCCGCCGGAGGCCATTCCGTTCGTCGTCTTCGCGCTCTCGGGCGGCCTCGTCCCGCTCCCGCTCACGGTGCTGCAGATCCTCGCGATCGACCTGGGGACGGAGACGGTTCCGGCCCTTGCCCTGGCCGCGAGCCGGCCGAGCCGGGATCGATGCAGCCGCCCGCCGAGGCCTCGCTCCGAGAACGTCATCCAGAAGGAGATGCTCGTCCGCGCGTGGCTCTTCCTCGGGCTCATCTCGGCCGCGCTCGTCCTCGTCGGCTACTTCGCGGTGCTCGCGCTCGCTGGCTGGAGCCCGGGCGACAACGTGGGCGTCGGCACCCGCTCCACGACGACTACGTGAGGGCGACGACCATGACGTTCGCGGGCATCGTCGCGTGCCAGATCGGGACGGCGTTCGCGTCCCGGACAGAACGCGCGTCGCTCCGCTCCGTCGGCGTACCTCGCAATCCGCTCCTGCTCTGGGGCATCCTGTTCGAGATCGCCTTCGCGGCCGCGCTCATCTACCTTCCGCCCCTCCAGCGCGTGTTCCATACCGCCCCGCTCTGGGCCCGTCGAGCTCGCGATCTTCCTGCCCTTCCCGTTCGTCGTCTGGGGCTCGGACGAGCTGCGCCGCGCACGGCGCCGGGAGAAGCAGGGTGGTTAGAGCCGCGGCCGAGCTCCGCCCGGTCGAGGAGGACGGCAAAGCGGGGGTGGAGGCGCTTCGCGACGGGGAGACGGCCGGGCGCCTCGCGGCGTCGCTCCGGGAGGACGAGGTCCGCGGCCGCCATGCCTGGTCCGCGCTCGACGACCAGTGGCTCGCGGCCGGGGAGGCCCCGGCGCTCTTCCGGGACCTCTACGCGGCGGCCGCGCGCGACTGGGTCGAGGCCGGCTTCCTCGACCACTACGTTGTCGTTCCGGCAGACGAGGCCCTGCTCGCCGTCTGGTACAGCCTCTCCTTCGCGCAGCAGCAAGTGCACGCGGCGCTCGCGCTGCGGCCTGTCCCTTCTGCCGAGCCGGACGGGTTCACGACCCGGCTCGGGGGCCCAGAGGACCTCGACCTGGCGATGGCGCTCGCGTTCGTCATCTACGACCACCAGGCCGGGCCGCCCACCTATGCCGGGGTGCCCGCTCCCCCGGAGGAGGAGGCGCGCGCTTCCTACGCCGAGTACCTCGCCGACCCTGCGGTGACGTACTTCGTCGCCGAACGGGAAGGGGAGCCGCTCGGCCACCTCATCGTCGAACGGGCGAGCGACTCGGAGGTCGAGCTCACGGTTGCGGCGACTGCTCCCGAGGCCAGGGGCCTCGGCGTCGCCTCGGCTCTCACCGACCTGGCGCTCGGCTGGGCCTACGAGCGCGGTTACCGGACCGTCGTCACCGACTGGCGCTCCGCGAACCTACTCGCCGCGAGCTTCTGGACGGGGCGCGGGTTCGAGCCGACCGCCTACCGGCTCTTCCGGAGGATCGAGCCGACCGCACGCTAGCGCGGCGCCCAGGGCCCGACGCCGCCGAAGCGCTCGGGCGTGATGCGCATGACCTTTCCCGGAGGGGGATCCGGCATCGGCGGGAACTCCGTCCCCGGCCCGAGGTAGGTCTGCGCCAACTCGTGGAGGAGCTCGGGCGCGCCGCCTTCGGTGATGCGAGCGCGGCCATGGACGACGAGGTAGTGCCGCAGCCCTATCTGGTTGCTCTCACTCGTCTCGATGGAGAGCGCGACGCGCGGGTCGCGCTCGACATTGCGGAGCTTCTGCTGCGGGAAGAGGTGGCCCGAGACGATTTCGTCTCCGTCGAGCCCGACCCAGATGCAGGTCACCTGTGGGCTTCCGTCGGGGTTGAGCGTGACGAGGTGCACGAGGGCGTCCGACTCGAGGACAGCACGGGCTTCTGGGGGGATCTTCACCAAGGCTTTCAGCCTATCCTCCGTCCGTGCGCCCCGCCCATTTGGTTAGGCCTTCATCGCCCCGGTGCGCCGCGTAGCATGTGCGCGTGCCAGCCCGGGTGCCGATCCGATGAACCTCCGCCATCCCGTCGTCATCGGAATCGCAGTCGTCGTAGGGGTCGCGTTGATCGTCCTCGCCGTCGTGTACTGGGCCGAGCCGGCGGGCTCGCTTCCCACCTGGCTTCCCGGCCACGAGGACGGGTCGGGGCACCACCACGTGAAGCACGGCATCGCCGCGTTTCTCGTGGGAGTGGCCCTCCTCGTCTTCGCCTGGTTCCAGACCGGCTCGCGCGGAGCGGCTCCGAGCTCGTCCTGATCTCTTGATCTTCGCCGAGCTGATCACCTACTGGCAGGCGGTCATCCTTGGGCTCGTCCAGGGGGTGACCGAGCTCTTCCCGATCTCCAGTCTCGGGACGAGCGTCGTGCTGCCCGGCCTCCTCGGGTGGAACATCCACCAGAACGACGAATACTTCCTCGCCTTTCTCGTCGCCACGCACCTCGCGACGGCGACCGTGCTCTTCATCTTCTTCTTCCGCGACTGGATGCGGATCTTCGCCGGGCTCGGCCGGAGTCTCCGAGATCGCGGCATTGCGGAAGACGACACCGACGCGAAGCTCGGCTGGCTCCTCGTGATCGGGACGATTCCGGCGGGCATTCTCGGCCTGCTCCTCGAGCACGCGCTGCGAGCGCTCTTCGCATCGGCGCTCTCGGCGTCGATCTTCCTGATGCTGAACGGCCTCATGCTCTTCGGCGCGGAGGCTCTTCGGCGCCGGGCGCCCCAGACCGACGTGGACGACGACACCCGCATCGCGCGGCAGGTCTCCTTTCCGAATGCCTTTCTCGTGGGTGCCGCACAGGCGCTCGCGCTCATCCCGGGGTTCTCGCGCTCCGGGGCGACTATGGGCGGCGGCCTGCTCGTCGGGCTCTCGCACAAGGACGCGGCGCGGTTCGCCTTTCTCCTCGCCACTCCGATCATCGGAGCGGCCGCGGTGCTGAAGATCCCCGACCTTCTCGGCCCGGCGGGAGACGGCGTCCGCGGCCAGGCGCTCGTTGCCTCCCTCTGCGCCGCCGGAGCGGCCTACGCCAGCGTCAGGTTCCTCATGCGCTACTTCGAGACCAGGACGCTCATCCCGTTCGCGGTCTGGTGCCTCGGCTTCGGCGCCGTATGCACCCTCTACTTCGGCGCCTGAGGGCGCATTCGGTGGCTAGACCGCGGTACCTTTGAACTGCGGGATCACGTCTTTCCCGTAGGAGCGGAGGATCTCCTCCTGCCCGTGGGTCATGAGGTAGATGTTGTAGTGGTCGACGCCGATCGACTCGAGCTCCTTGAGCTTGGCGCTCACCTGCTCGACGTTTCCGATGACCGAGAAGCGGTCGCAGATCTCGTCCGTGACGAACTCGCCGTGTGCCGCGCCTTCGCGGCTGTGGTCCTTGTAGTCGTAGAACTTCCGCGCCTTGACGTAATCGGTGAGCTCCTTCGGGATCTCCGAGTCCTCGCCGTAGCGCTCGATCAGGTCCATGACGTGGTTCGAGACCATCGCCGGGAACCAGCGCACCGCGTCGCGGGCGTCTTGCATGTCGTCGCGTGATGATGCTCGGCGCGCAGACGAGGCATTCGAGCGCGGCCGGATCGCGGCCCGCCTCCTCGGCCGCCGCGCGCGCCTGCTCCATGATCCACTGGATGATCACGGGGTCGGCCAGCTGGATGATGACGCCGTCGCCCACGCGCCCCGCGACTCCGAGCGCCCGCGGCCCGTACGCGGCGACGTACATGGGGATGTCGGGCCGCCCCTTGGCCCAGGTGAGCTCGAGCTCCTTCCCGTTCCACTCGACGGGCTCGCCATTCATGAGCGCCTTCATCATCGTGAGGGCGGCCTCGAAGTCCGCCATCCTCACCGGCTTGTACCCGATCACTCGCCGGGCCGAGTCCCCGCGCCCGATCCCCATCACCATGCGGCCTCCGGAGATGTCGTGCAGCGTCGCGTACGCGCTCGCGGTCACCGTCGGCTCGCGCGTTCCCGGGTTCGTCACGCAGTGGCCCATCTTCATCCGCTCGGTGTTCACCGCGAGCAGCGTCAGGAGGGGATAGGCGTCCTGCCAGAGGATGTGCGAGTCGTACGTCCACCCGTACTCGAAGCCGTTCTCCTCCGCGAGCTGCATGAGCTCGACGAAGCGCGAGTGGGGCGGATCGGGCAGGACGGTGACGCCGAACGTGAGCATCGAGACCCTCCTCGGGGATGGGAAGGCTCGATTCTACGCTGCGATTTCTTCTCGATCCGGTTTCCGTCTGGGGAATTTTCCTCCCCGCGGAGCGTTGCAAACCGTCGAACGGGGGTACCTTTGAGCCGATGAAGATCGAGACGCTTGACCACATCGCACTCTGGGTCGGGGACCGGGACGAGCTGGCGGACTTTCTCGTCGACCGGCTGGGCATGCACGTCATCGAGCGGAGCGACCGCTTCACGCTCGTCGGAGCGGACGCGCGCCGCGGCAAGCTGACCCTCTTCGCCGCCGAGCCCGACCGCGAACCCGGCGTCATCGCTCGCATCGGCCTGCGCGTCTTCGATCTCGAAGAGGCGCTCGCCGAGCTGCCCGCGGACCTCGCGGTAGAGCGGCAGGAGGACGGCCGGGTCGAGTTCACGGGGCCGCAGCGCGTCCCCATCGCGCTCGTGGAAGTGGACGACGGGGTCGCCTACGACCTCGACCACGTCGCGCTCACCGTCGAGAATCCGGAGCGCACCTTCGCGGAGCTCGCCGAGCTCGGCTTCGTCGTCGAGGACGGGCGCCTGAAGGCGGGAGACGCCTACGTCGACGTCGAGCAGGGCGGATCGGCGGACACCGAGCGCCCGCTGCTCAACCACCTCGGCCTGCGCGTCGAATCGGCCGACGAGCACATCCGCGAGGCCGAGGAGCGCGGGCTCGAGATCGCCGACGTCGTCGACGCGGCGAACACCTACGCCGTCTTCGTCTGGGGACCGGCCGGCATCAAGCTCGAGTACGTCGAGCACAAGCCGACCTTCTCGCTCGTCTAGGCCGCTGCCAACGCTCGTCGTCGCGGGGGCGGGGATGGCCGGGCTGGTCGCGGCCGTGCGGGCACGCGAGCTCGGAGCCGAGGTCGTCGTCCGCGAGAAGGGGACGCGGCCCGGCGGCTCGATGTACCTCTCGAGCTGCGTGGTCTGGCGCTACCGCGAATGGGAGCGCTTCCGGGAGGAGTGCCCGGGCGGCGATCCTCGCGCTGCAGCGGGTCGTCTGGGAGGGGCTGGACGAGGCGCTCGCGTGGCTGGAGGCCGTTGGCGCACCGGTCGTCGAGCGCGGCACGGGCAACCCGCTCACGACGGGCGTCCGCTTCGATCCCAGGCGGCTGACGGAGGAGCTCGTTCGCCGCGCCGGCGACGTGACGCTCGACGATCCCCTGACCGAGATCCCGGACGGCTTGCCGGTGGTGCTCGCGACGGGCGGGTTCCAGGGAAACACCGATCTCGTTCGCGAGCGCATCACGCCGGAGGCGGCAAACCTCGTCCTGCGCGCGAACCCGTGGAGCGCGGGCGACGGCCTGCGGCTCGCACTGCGCGCGGGCGCCACCGAAAGCGCCGGCCTCGACGAGTTCTACGGAAGAAATCTAGCCGCTGCCCGGCAAATTTCTTCCGAGGACTTCGTTCGGCTCGCCCAGGTCTACGCCAGGCACGCTCACGTGGAGAACTTCGACGGCGAGCCGTACGAGCCGCGCACGTGGTCGGAGATCGACGTCGTCCAGTGGACGGCACTCCAGCCGGGCGCCCGAGCCCGCTACGTCGTCCCCGACGACGTCCTGGGCGAACTCGTCCGTGAGCGGACGGTCGCCGACGCGATCGAGGCCGCCCGCGCCGCGGGCGCTCCCGTCGAGCGCCGCGGCGGCGAAACCGTCGTCGAGGTCGTCGCCGGGATCACGACGACCCTCGGCGGAATTTCGATCGACGAGCGTGGCCGCGCGTCGGACCGGATCTGGGCCGCGGGCGCCGACGCGGGCGGGATCTCGACCGGAGGATGGTCGAGCGCGCTCGCCTCGGCGCTCGTCTTCGGCCTTCGCGCAGCCGAGGACGCCGTCGGCTGCCTAATGGGCTAGGCCTGCTGCAGGTAGGCGCAGGGCCGGTCGTCGTGCGGGAGAGGGGATGGGCCGACCTTGACCACCTCAAAGCGCGCGCCGTTCTCCTCGAGGTCGACCTTCGTTCCGGGCGCCGGCGGGTCTCCTTCGCGCTCGACGAGCTCGTAGCCCGTCGGGCGGGAGACGAAGAGAATGTGCTTGCCGATCATGCCGGGGTGGATCTTAGTCCTGCGCGGCCGCGACGTAGGCGGGCATGACGACGCGGATGGCGGTTCCGCCTTCCTCGCGGGGCTCGATCGACAGTCTCCCGTTGAGGATCTTGACCCGCTCCTCGATCGCCTCGATTGACGCGCGCCGCCGCTCGTCGACGCCGTCGTCGTCCACCTCGGTGGCGAAGCCGCCGTCGCCGAGCTCCTCGACGGTCACCCCGATCTGCTTCGGGCGCCGGCGCACCGCCTGGTTGACCGCCTCGCGGATGACCTGGTAGAGGGCCGCCTGGGCCTTCTCGCTCAGCCGCTCGCCGGCGGCGACGCTCGCGGCGACGGTGATTCCCTGCGACTGCTCGACCTGGTCGCCGAGCGCGCGAACCGCCGCCTCGAAGCCCTGGTCGCGAAGGACGAGCGGCTCGATGGCGAAGGAGAGGTCGCGCAGCTCCTGGATCGTCCGGCGCTCGCGCTCCAGCGAGCTTTCGATCACCTTGGCCGCGTCGTCGTAGCGGCCGTCCTCGATGGCCGCGAGCGCGGCGTCGTGCATGAGCGCGATCCCGGCCATCGCCTGCACGGGGCCGTCGTGCAGGAAGAGGGAGAGGCGGCGCCGCTCGTCCTGCTCCGCCGTGATGAGCTGCTCGGTGAGGCGTCCTCGCTCGCTCTCGCGCTCGTGCGCCTCGACGAGCAGGCGCGCATTCTCGACCGCGCGGGAGGCGAAGTCGCCGAGCACGGTCGCGCGCGTCCGGTCCCAGCGCTCGAAGGGCTCCGAGCGGACGATCTCCAGGGAGCCGATCGGCTCGCCGCGCACGGCCAGGGGGACGACGAGCTTCCCGTCCGCTTCCTTGACCTCCTCGCCGGGCGGGACGAAGCGGGCGGAGCGGGCGTCGAAGAGCTGCTTCGCCTCGTCGCAGGCGCGCTCGACGATCTCGTCCGGGTCGAGCGGGCTCGAGACAACGGCGATGGACTCGACCAGCGACTCGAGGAAGCTCGCCTGCGCGGCCAGCTCGTCCTCGGCGGATTCGTGTCGGCGGCGCTCGGAGACGATCAGGTAGACCGCGAAGGCACCGGCGAACGCGGTTGCGGCGATGAGGCCCGTGGCGGCGAGCGTCTCGCGCCCGAATGCCCAGCCGATCGCGCCCAAGACGGCACAGGCGACCGTCGCCGCGACGAGAAAGCCCGGAAAATTCTTGGCGCTAATCGATGATCGACTCGCGAAGAGCGATCGCGACCGCATGAGTGCGCGTATCGGCCTCGAGCTTGGCGAGGATGTGCCGAACGTGGCTCTTCACCGTCTCCTGGCTGATGAAGAGGCGGGATGCGACGTCCGCGTTCGACATGCCGTCGGCCAAGAGCTGGAGGATCTCCCGCTCCCGCTGGGTCAGCATCTCCTCGCGCTCACGCGTGAGCAGCGCGGGCATGAGCGCCGGGTCGACGTAGCCCTCGCCGCTAGCGACCTTCTCGATCGCGCGCAGGAGCGTCTGGTGCGGCGCCTCCTTCAGGATGTAACCCTTGGCGCCGGCCTCGAGCCCGCGGCCGAGGAGGCTGCGCTCGCCGTACGCCGTGAAAATCGAGGACCGCGGTGCCGGGCAGGCGCTCGGCGAGGATCTTCGTCGCCTCGAGGCCGTCCATGCCGGGCATGCGCACGTCCATGATCACGACGTTGGGCCGCCGCCTCTCGGCGATCGCCACGGCGCTGGCGCCGTCCGACGCTTCACCGACGACGCGGATCTGCGGCGAGCGCGAGAGCGAGAGTCGAAGCCCCTCGCGGACGACCTCATGGTCGTCGGCGATCAGGCACGTGATCTCGTTTGCGGCTCCGTTAGTGGACACTGCGACTTCCCCCAAGGCACGATGATAATCGGGTGGGAGGGCGTCACACTTTAGAGGGAGTTCTCGTTGACCCGATCGGTGGCGCGAGGCCTGGCAGGCTGACGATCGAGGGCGAGCTGATCGTCGAGGTCGAGGAGCGCGAGGTCGGAAGCGATTGCCTCATCTTCCCCGGTTTCCTCGACCTGCACGTCTACGAGCCGGATAGCCTGATTGCAACAGGCGTTACGGGCTATCTGCAGACGGGGCAGCGGCCCGTCGAGACCGCCGATCCGCTCTGTCTCGGGCTGCACCTCGAGGGGCCGTTCCTCAACCTGGAGGCCGCTGGAGCGCTCCCCGAAGAGAGCCTCCTGCCCGTCGACCTCGGGCTGCTCGGGGAGTGGCTCGAGCGCGGAGACGTCCGGATCGTGACGATCTCGCCCGAGCTCGAAGGTGCCCTCGTCGCGATTGCGGCGATCGCCGAGCGTGCCGTCGCCGCGGTCGGCCACACGCATGCGAACGAGGCCACCGCGCGCGCCGCGATCGACGCCGGCGCACGCTTCGCGACCCACCTCTGGAACGCGATGGCGCCGCTTCGCGCCCGCGAGACCGGCCCGGTCACGGCGCTCGTGCTCGACGAGCGCGTGACGATCGGCCTGATCGGCGACGGGTTCCACCTCCACCCGACCGTGGAGGAGCTGACCGTGCGCTGCGCCGGCGCCCAGCGGATCGCGCTGACGAGCGACCGCGTAGCGCGGCCCGTCTCCGATCAGAACCGGCTCCAGGGAGGAAGCCTCTCCGGGGCCGAGCTCGTGGCGCGCTTCGCCCGCTTCGGCCTTCCCGAGGCCGCGACGATGGCGAGCCTCGTTCCCGCGCGCCTCCTCGGCCTCACCGACCGCGGGCGCCTCGAACCCGGCTTCCGCGCGGATCTCGCCATCCTTGACTCGGCGCTCGCGCCGGTGGAAACGGTCGTCGCGGGGAAGGTCGTATGGGCCCTGCGCTATCCTGGAACCTAGAAGTTGGACGAGATCCCGCCTAGTACCCACGCCCCGGGAAGCGGGGCGTGACCGTTTTTCTGAAGCTCCTCGCCGTTCTCCTGCTGGTTGCAGGGAACGCCTTCTTCGTCGCGGCTGAGTATGCGCTCGTCACCGCCAGGCGAACACGTTTGATGGAGCTCGCACACGAGGGCAATCGCCGGGCGAAGATTGCGCTCCGAATCATGGACGACCCCGTGCGCTTCATCGGCACGGTGCAGCTCGGGATCACGGCCTTCTCGATCGCGCTCGGTGCGATCGGCGAGCCTCTCGTCGAGCATTTCCTGAATCCGGCGCTGGCGCAGACCGTGTCGTTTATCCTCGCGTTCGCGATCGTCACCTACCTCCATGTAGTGCTCGGCGAGCTCGTGCCGAAAGCGGTCGCCCTTACGAAGAACGAGAGCACGGCGCTCTGGGTCGCGCTGCCCGTTGAGGCGGTTTACATCGCCACGTATCCGGTCGTCTGGTTCCTGCAGAAATCGGCCAACGCCGTCACGAACGTCTTCGGCATCCAGCCCGCCCCCGCCGGCGTCGTGATCGCCGACGAGGACGAGATCCGCATGATGGTCGCCGCCGCCGAGGACACGGGTGTCATCCACGAGGAAGAAGAGGAGATGCTCTACAAGGTCTTCGACTTCGCGGACAAGGAGGTGCACGAGGTGATGGTGCCGCGGCCCGAGGTCGTGGCGCTCTCGATCGACCTACCCCCGCACGAGTGCCTTGCGGCCGTCGTCGACTCGCCGTACACCCGTTACCCCGTCTACCGCGGGTCGCTCGACGACGTGGTCGGCCTCTTACACGTGCGCGACCTCTTCTCCGCGCTCTACGACCGTGGCATCGACAACGTCGTCATCGAGAAGCTCATCCGCCCGGCACCCGTCGTCCCGGAGACGAAGGATCTCGCCGCGATGCTGGCCGAGTTCCGCCGCCAGAACCAGCACATGGCCCTCGTGGTGGACGAGTACGGTTCCTTCCAGGGGATCGTCACGCTGGAGGACCTCCTCGAGGAGATCGTCGGCGAGATCGAGGACGAGTACGACCTTCCGGACGAGTCCGTCGAACGCGTCGACGACAGCCATATTCGGATCGACGGCACGTTCCCGATCGACGACTTCAACGAGGAGTTCAAGGCCGACCTGCCGCAGGAGGACTACCACACCGTGGGGGGCTTCGTCTTCGGTGAGCTCGGGCGCGCGGCCGAGAAGGGCGACGAGGTGCTCCACGACGGGATGCGCTTCCACGTCCTCGACGTCGACGGCCCGCGCATCGAGCGGCTCGAGGTCGAGTTTCTGCCCGAGGAAGAGGGGGAGGCTGAAGAGGTTCTGGCCGCGGAGTAGGATCCTCCCCCGTGGAGTTCGACCACATCGGCGTCCCCGCCGCGAAGCGCGACGGCATGCGTTTCCTCGAGTCGAAGCGCCTCTGGCTGACCAGCCCGGCCGACCACCCCTACCGTGTGGAGTGGCTCTGGTACGAGCAGGACAGCCCGGAGGCGGAGCTCATCCGCACGACGCCTCACGTCGCCTACCGGGTCGAGAGCCTGGAGGACGCGATGGCGGGCAGGAAGGTGATCGCGGAGCCGTTCGACGTCTTCGGCGAGGTGCGCGTGTCGTTCATCGAGGTGGACGGCGCCCCGATCGAGTTCGTCCAGCCGCTCTGACGTGACTGCCGAGCCGATTCGCTTCGGCGTTCTCTCGACCGCGCGGATCAACCGGAGGCTGCTCGCCGCCGCCGAGAAGTCGGAGTTGGCCGAGGTCGTCGCCGTGGCCAGCCGAGACGCCGGCCGCGCGGAGGCGTACGCGGTCGAGCACGGCATCGCGCGTGCACACGGGAGCTACGAGCGCCTGCTCGAGGATCCGGACGTCGATGCGGTCTACATCTCGCTCCCGAACTCGCTTCACGTGGAGTGGTCGGTGCGCGCGCTGGCCGCCGGCAAGCATGTCCTCTGCGAGAAGCCGCTCACGCGCAGCCCGGAGGAGGCGGAGGAGGCCTTCGCCGCCGCGGAGCGCGCCGGTCTCGTGCTCATTGAGGCGTTCATGTGGCGGCACAGCCCGCAGACGGCGAAGCTCATGCAGCTCGTCGAGGGCGGCGTCATCGGCCAGCTCCAGCTCGTCCGAGCCACCTTCAGCTTCCCCGTCGAGGGCCGGCGCAACATCCGCCTCGACCCGGAGCTCGACGGCGGAGCGCTCATGGACGTGGGCACGTACTGCGTGAGCGCCGCGCGGCTCCTCGCCGGCGAGCCCGAGCGCGTCTACGGCGAGCAGGTGATCGGGGACACTGGCGTCGACCTCCTGTTCACCGGCCTGCTCCGGTTTCCCCGTGGGGTGCTTGCCGAGATCGACGCGGGCATGGAGTTGCCGCGCCGCGACGGGCTCGAGGCCGTCGGCACCGAGGGCTCGCTCGTCATCCCGGATCCCTGGCTCGCGCGGAGGCTCGTCCTCCACCTGCGCCGGGGCGACTCACGCGAGGAGATCGCGCTCCCGCCGGCCGATCCCTATCGCCTCGAGCTGGACAACATGTGCCAGGCGATCAGGGGTGAGGCCGAGCCGCTCCTCGGCCGCGAGGACGCGGTCGGCCAGGCGCGGGTGCTCGAGGCGCTCTACCGATCCGCGGACGAAGGCGCCGCGGTCAAGCTCTAGCCGCTGCGGAGACTCCTCGTGTCCACGACGCGGAAGTCCGAGCCCTTGACCTTGCCCAGGGTGTGCAGCTGGTCGTTGTCCCAGCCCGGATCGGGCGCGCCGGTCAGGTACCAGCTCGTGCCGTTGTCGGCGACGATCATCCCGTAGCGCTTCAGCGCCTTGAGGACGACGCGGGCCTGGTAGGGGAAGCCGGAGATGCGATAGCCGGCGCGCAGGCGCAGGCGGAGCCCCATCGGCGGGAGCTTCTTGCTCGTCAGGCCCGAGGCGTAGTGGCGCGCCGGGTAGACGTACGCGCGCCGGGAACGGCTGACCGTGAAGCGGATCGCGTGGTCGATGTGGCCCGCGGCGACCTCCTCGTAGCGCACTAGGCCGGGGAGGATCGGGAGTCCCGCAGCGTCAGCGGACGTCCAGCCGCGCGGGCGCAGCGCGTTCGACGTCAGGCTCCAGATGGCGCCCGAGCCCGCCGTCCACGGCGACGGATAGAGGGCGTAGAGCTCGTAGAGCGTGCAGGAGTCCGAGTCGACGATGATCGCGTGGCGGTCGCCGTCGGAAGCCGGCCCGCCTTCGATCGCGACGTCGTTCGGAATGGGATACGGGCCGGGGTCGCTCTCGCTCGCGTAGTGGAACCCGACCGGCGACGTCGCCTGCGAGGAGTCCACGACGGTGATGGGAATGCCGATCGGCCCTCCGGCCCAGAGCCCCGAGCCGAAGTCGGCGTGCACCGGGAGGTTGGCGCCGATGGACTTCACGATCGCCTTCGAGTTCGAGCGGGCGGGCAGGTTGCCGACCGGCTTGTTCCAGACGTTGGTGTCCGGGAAGATCGGGCAGCTCGGCGCGCCCGGAAGCGGGACCGGAGCGGCCGCCGCGGACGAGGCGAGCCCGAGCGCGGCGGCGAAGACGGCGACGTGCCTCACCCTCCCGTTGTCGGCCCGTACGCAGGTCACGTCAATCCCTCGGCCCGACGGAAATCCGCGCGGTGCCGTTGCACGTAGGTGTCCACGACATGGCGGGCCGCTCCTTCGTCGTCGCCCTTACGCTCTGCGCGGTGCTGGCCCTCCCGGCGGTCGCGTTCGCGCGGCCGTTCGAGGGCTCCGTCGGCCCGGGTGCCACGATCGTGCTCGAGCGCGCGAATGGCTCCAACCTTACGCACGCGAGCCCGGGCGCGCACCGCTTCGTCATCTCCGACCAGTCGAGCTCCCACAACTTCCACCTGCTCGGCCCGGATGTGAGCAGGAAGACAAGCATCGACTTCGTCGGCAGCCGCACCTGGAAGGTGACCCTCGAGGTCGGGACCTACAAGTTTCGCTGCGACGCGCATCCGAAGACAATGCGCGGCAGCTTCACCGTCTCCTAAACGGTGACCGGCTCGGGCTCGATCCGCCCGTCGGCGATCCGCCAGCCGGCGAGTTCTCCCGTGTGCAGCGAGAGGATGAGGTAGGGCTTGCCTTCCCACAGGCCGATGTTCTCGACGTCGGTGCGCGACGGCCGCGGCGGGCTCGAGACGTGGGAGTGGAAGACGGCGAGCTCGTAGCCCTCGTCCTCCAGAAACCAGGTCTCAGGGGGAACCTGGAGCTCGTAGCGGTACGGGCTCGCCGAGAGGTTCGTCCCCGGGATGTAGCGCTCGGCCTCCCCGTCGCGGAAGACGACGACTCCGCAGGCCTCGTTCGGGCTCTCCGCCTCGGCGTGCCCGACGAGCGCCGAGCGCACCGCGGCCGGGACTACCACCAGAGGTTGTCCTCCATGGTGCGCGCGCCCTCGGTCCAGAAATCGGCGGAGAGGTACTTCCAGCCGGCGTCCGCGAGGACGGCCACGACGACGGCGTCCTCCTCGAGCTCGGTTGCGATCCGCCTCGCGACGTGGACGACCGCTCCTGACGAGACTCCTGCGAAGATGCCCTCGCGGTCGAGCAGCGCCCGCAGTCCGAGCACGGACTCGTCGTTGGAGACCAGGATTTTCCGGTCGAGCTTCGATACGTCGAGAATCGGCGGCACATAGCCGTCGGCCAGCGAGCGGAGGCCGTACACGAGATCGCCCTGGAACGGCTCGGCCGCGGCGACGATGAGGTGGGGGAACGACTCCCGCAGGCGCTCGCCCGCGCCCATGAGCGTCCCGCCGGTGCCGAGCCCTGCCACGAACGCGTCGACACGCGGGAGCGCGTCCGCGATCTCCGCGCCGGTGCCTTCGTAGTGGGCGCGCGGGTTCGCGTCGTTCGCGTATTGGTTGAGCATGAAGTAGCGGGCGTCGTTCTCGGCCAGCCGAAGGGCGAGGCGGACGGCTCCGTTCGATCCCTCGTTCGCCGGCGAGAACATGACCCTTGCGCCGTAGAGCTCGAGCATGCGCACCCGCTCCGGCGTCGCGTTCTCGGGCATGACGCATGTGAGCGGATAGCCCTTGAGCTTCGCGACCATGGCGAGCGAGATGCCCGTGTTCCCGCTCGTCGGCTCGAGGAGCTGCCGGCCCGGGTCGAGCTCTCCGGAGGACTCGGCGGCCTCGATCATCGTCTTCGCGATCCTGTCCTTGATCGAGCCGGTCGGGTTCTGGCCCTCGAGCTTCGCGTAGATCCTGGCGCCTCCCTGGGGCGTGAGCCGCGGGAGCTCGACGAGCGGCGTGTGCCCGATCGCCTCGAGGAGGGACGGCGTGAGCGTCCGCTCGCCGCCGGCCATCGCCGGGAGGAGGATGACGGTCGTGCCATCGCCGACGGGCGTCTCGAGCCCCTCGAGCGTTCGCACGTCCTCGTTGTTCACATAGACGTTGACGAACGGCGCGATCTCGTTTCCGTTGTCGAGCACCTGGCTGCCGAGGCCGGGGAATCGCTCCGCGAGGTCCGCGAGGAGCTCGCGCACGGTCTGGCCGGACGCGTCGACCTCGCGCGCACCGCCGACAGCGTCGCGAAGGGTGGGTGGGATGCGGACGCGCGTCACGAGGCCGTGTGAGCCGTTCCGCCGTGGCAGAACTCGACGTAGTCGATGTAATTCGTGATCGTCGGGCTTTCGCCGCAGACCGGGCAGTCGGGGTCGCGCCGGAGCGAGATCTCGGTGAACGCGCCCTCGAGGGCGTCGAACATCTGCAGCCGCCCGACGAGCGGGTCGCCGATGCCGAGCGCGAGCTTGAGCGCCTCGTTGGCCTGCAGCGAGCCGATCACACCCGGGAGGACGCCGAGCACGCCGCCCTCGGCGCAGCTCGGGGCGAGCTCCGGAGGCGGCGGCTGGGGGAAGAGGCAGCGGTAGCATGGGCCTTCATAGGGCTTGAAGACGGTGACCTGGCCCTCGAAGCGGAAGATCGAGCCGTGCACGACAGGAATGTCGTGCCAGACCGAGGCGTCGTTCAGGAGGTAGCGAGTGGGGAAGTTGTCGGCGCCGTCGACGATCACATCCCAGCCCTCGCCGAGGATCCGGTCGACGTTCTCCGACGTGAGCCGCTCCTTGAAGACCTTGACGGTCACGTCGGGGTTGAGCGCCTCGAGCGTCCGCTTGGCCGACTCCGCCTTCGAGTCGCCGAGCCGGTCGGTCGAGTGGACGATCTGGCGCTGCAGGTTCGTCTCGTCGACGTCGTCGTCGTCCACGATTCCGAGTGTCCCGACGCCCGCGGCCGCCAGGTAGAGGGACGCGGGGGAGCCGAGGCCCCCCGCGCCGATCAGGAGGATGCGCGACTGGAGAAGCCTGAGCTGGCCCTGCTCGCCGATCTCCGGGATGAGGAGATGGCGGCTGTAGCGCCGGCGCTTGTCGGCGTCGAGCGCCTGGGGAACCTCGTACGGAAGCCCGTTTTGCTTCCAGTCCGTGAAGCCGCCGGCGAGCGAGACGACGTGCTCGTACCCGAGCTCCTCGAGCGTCTTCGCGGCGAAGGCGGAGCGGTTTCCGGCCGCGCAGTAGAGGAGGACGAGTCGCGACTTGTCGGGCACGACGCCCTCGATGCGGGATTCCAGGTTGCCACGGGGAACATGGACCGCGCCCGGGAGGTGGCCCTCGTCCCACTCCGAGCGCTCGCGTACGTCGATGACCGCGAGGGAGTTTTGGGAGAGAAGCTCCTGCGCCTGCGAGGCGCCGACTTCGTCGATCTCGGCCTTGGTCTGCTGCAGCAGCTCGCGGTAGGTCGGCATAACTTCACGAAATATAGCAACTTGGTGCATGACGCCATCGTCGCGCTGGCTACGCTCGCCGGGTGTCTCCCCGCACGAGGATCCGTCTGATCGTCGGCGCTCTCGCCCTCGTGGCCGCCGCCGTCGTGATCGGTGTCGCTCTCAACGGCCGCGGCGACGGGAGTCCCGAGCGCAAGCCCCCGGTGCTCGAGCTGAGCGTCCTCGTGGGGGACGACGCGCAGGCCAAGGCGCTCCGCGCCGCCGAGCGTTCCTACGACGCGGGCAACGTGACGGGAGCACGCGACGCAGTTCGAGGCGATCCTCCGGGACGATCCGAGCTCGGTCGAGGCAGCTGTCGGGACCGCCATCGCGTCGTGGCCCGACGGGACGCTGGACGATCTCCGCCGCCTGGCCGCCGAGCATCCCGAGAGCGCGCTCGTCCATCTCCATCTCGGCCTCGCGCTCTACGCGGACGGGCAGCAGGACGAGGCGACCGCGGAATGGGAGAAGGCCGCGTCGGTCGAGCCCGACTCGCCCTCCGCTGTGCACGCGGGAGACCTGATCCATCCTGGGATGGCGCCCGGGCCTGCCTTCGTTCTTCACCGACCTGACCCCCCCGAAGGATCTCGACGGGAAGACGGTGCAGCAGCAGTTGGACGAGCTTCAGCGAAACGCCGAGTCGGGAGGCGGAGCCGACGAGTGGCTCCTGTACGGCGCGGCACTGCAGCGGGTCGGCCGGCCTGTCTCGGCACGTGCCGCCTTCGACCGCGCTCTCGAGCTCGCCCCGGACCGCCTCGACGCCCAGGTCGCGGCGGCGGTCGGCCGCTTCGACAAGGCGAATCCGTCCGCGGCGTTCTCCCGACTCGGCCCGCTCGCCCGCGACAACCCCGACGCCCCCATCGTCCGCTTCCACCTCGGCGTCCTTCTTCTCTGGATGAGGGACGTCAAGGACGCCAAGGTGCAGCTCCAGCGCGCTGCAGATTCCAAGCCCGCTACTCTGTACAGGCAGGAAGCAAAATCGCTCCTTTCCCGTCTTGAAGGCCTTGGGACCTGATGTCTAAGAAATAGTCCGGTCGGCCCATGGCGAACTGTCCGGCGCCCGTGCAAGAGTCGCGCCACACAGGCGCTCAAGCTGGCACGGAGAGGCCGTTGACAAATCGGGGGCCGTCACTACGGTCAGAGGAGGGGGGTCACGTGAGAGAGGGGAGAGGGAATGGAGCGACAGGCTTGACGCTGGACGCCGCCGCCGCCGCCAAGGCGCTCGTCCGCCAGGGCCAGGAGGCCGGCTTCCTGAAGCAGGACGATATTGCGCTCGCGCTCGACGAGCTCGACCTGGACGCGGCGCAGGTCGACGAGTTCTACCAGTCGCTCGAAGAGCTCCACATCGACGTGGTCGAGGTTGAGCCGCGAGGAGGAGGAGGAGCCGACCGCGCCTGTCCTGGCGAGCACGTCCGAGGTGTCCACGGACTCGCTCCAGCTCTTCCTCAAGGACATCGGCAAGGTGCCGCTCCTGACCGCCTCCCAGGAGGTCGAGCTCTCCAAGCGCATCGAGCGCGGTGACCATCGCGCGAAGCAGCAGATGGTCGAGGCGAACCTCCGCCTCGTCGTCTCGATCGCAAAGAACTACCGCAACCAGGGCCTGCCCGTTCCTCGACCTGATCCAGGAGGGGACGATCGGGCTCGTGCGGGCCGCCGAAAAGTTCGACTACCGCAAGGGCTTCAAGTTCTCCACGTACGCGACGTGGTGGATCCGCCAGGCCGTCGCGCGCGCCCTCGCCGACAAGGCGCGGACGATCCGCATGCCCGTCCACGTCGTCGAGAAGCTGAACAAGATCGGCCGCGTCGAGCGCAAGCTCCTCGCCGAGCTCGGCGCACGATCCGACCGCCGAGCGAGATCGCGCGCGAGCTGGAGATCGACCGCGACGAGGTCGAGCAGATCCGCCGCAGCGCGCAGGCGCCGATCTCGCTGGAGAAGCCCGTCGGGGACGAGGAGGAGTCGGAGTTCGGCCACTTCCTGGCCGACCAGACCGCCGCGGCACCGGACGAGGCCGCCGAGACGACGCTCCGCAAGGAGACGCTCACACGGATCCTCTGCGCCCTCTCGCCGCGCGAGCGGCGCGTCCTCGAGCTTCGCTACGGGCTCGACGGCCAGCACCCCCGGACGCTCGATGAGGTCGGGCCGGACGTTCAACGTCACGCGCGAGCGCGTGCGCCAGATCGAGAACCAGAGTCTGAAGAAGCTGCAGGCGCTGGCCGAGAGCCAGAAACTCCGAAACGTCGCAGCCTGAGGCCGCTGGGCCGGCAGGGCTTCCGCCGGGCGAAGCCCGGCTTTAGCGCATCCGCGTTCGGTTACACGGCTCGCCGCAGGATGCTGCGCGCGCAGTCCCCGTGAAGCTGGACGCGCGGTCAGCGCGTATGTCTCGGGCCTGCTCGCTTGCCTCCTTTGCGAGCGTCGCCCCAGCGCCCTCATGCGGTACGGCGTAAACTCGCGCGCCGTGTGGGACCGACCTGACCAGGACTGGCTCGACGAGCTCTACGAGCTCCTGCGCATCCCGAGCGTCAGCGCGGACCCCGCCCACGCGGGCGACGTGCGCCGAGCGGGCGAATGGGTCTGCGACTTCGTCCGCCGTGCGGGCGGCGAGGCCGAGCTCGTCGAGACGTCCACCTTCCCGCTCGCGATTGGCGAGATCCCGGCTTCGACCGGGAATGGCGCGGCGCCGACGGTGATGCTCTACGGGCACTTCGACGTGCAGCCGCCGGCGCCGCTCGACCTCTGGGAGTCGGATCCCTTCGAGCCCGAGATCCGCGACGGCTACATCTACGCGCGCGGCTCGGTGGACGACAAGGGGAACTCGTACCTGCTGCTGAAGGCGGCCGAGCTTCTCGCCGCCGAGGGCAAGCTGCCGGTGAAGGTGCGCATCGCCTTCGACGGCGAGGAGGAGACGGGCGGACACTCGATCGTCGAGTTCCTCGAGGTCGACGAGCGCGGCGCCGACGCCTGCCTCATCTTCGACAGCGGCATGCCCCGCGAGGACGTGCCCGCATTCGACCTCGGCACCCGCGGTCTCCTCTACTTCCACGTGCGCCTGCGAAGCGGGGAGCGCGATCTCCACTCCGGCATGTTCGGAGGAGCGGCGCTGAACGGCGTCGCACGCGCTTATGAAGACGCTCGAGGCCGTCGTCGCCGTGCCGGACGAGCTTGCGCGTCGGGGTCGTGCCGCCGACCGAGGAGGAGATGCGCTCGCTGGCAGCAGCTCGAGCCTGGCGCCGCCATGCTCGCCGAGGAGGGTGCGAGGCCGATGGACAGCACGCGCCGCGGAGGGCTTCTATCGCCGCACCGTCGCCGGGCCCGCGGTGGACGTGAACGGCATCGTGGGCGGCGAGCCCGATGTTGCAGAAGACCGTGCTCCCTGTCGCCGCGGAGGCGAATGTGTCCATGCGGCTCGCCGCCGGCCAGGACGTCGAGGAGACCGCCGCCGCGTTCGAGGGGCTTCTGCGCGAGGCGGCTCCGGAAGGGTCGGAGCTCGAGCTCGAGCGCTGGTCGTCCGCCCCGGCCGGGCTCATCTCGCCGGAGACGCCCGCGGTCAGGCTGGCGCAGGACGCATTCGAGCGCGCGCTCGGGAAGCGGCCGCTGCTTCTCCGAAACGGAGGCACCCTGCCCATCGTCCCCGCGCTCGTCGGCAAGGGCATCCCGACGATCATCTCGGGCTTCGCGCTCCCGGGTGCGAACGTCCACTCCCCGAACGAGCGCCTCCTCGCGCGCTACATCCCGCTCGGCGTCGCCGCCGCGCGGGAGACGCTCATCGCTTTCGGCGAGCTGGGCTAGACGAGCGCGCGGTCGTCCGAGTCGGCGTGCTGGTGCCCGTGCTCGGGCACCAGCCACTCGTGACCGAACCGGCGCATCGCGTCGATGATCGGGAGGAGCGCCTCGCCCTTCTCGGTCAACGTGTAGTCGACGCGCCGGCGAGCGCTCGTGCGCTGGATGATCTCCTCCTGCTCGAGGACGCGCAGGCGTTCGGACAGCGTGCGCGGGCTGATCCCCGGGAGGGAGCGCTCGAGCTCGGAGAAGCGGCGCGGCCCTTCGGAGAGGTCGTGGACGATCACCGCCGTCCACTTCGCGCCGATGATGTCGGCCGTACAGGCGACCGAGCAGTTGGCGTCATGGACGGGACGCATCGTGCGCATGTAGCTCATTGTACGACGTAGGTCGCGCTAATCCCAGGGAGGCGAGTTGTGAACCCAGCGCCCGCCCACCATCGTGGCTACGACCTCGAGCTCGGGAAGCTCCTCGGGAGCGGCCTCGAAAGGGTCGCGGTCGAGGACGACGAGGTCGGCCAGCCGCCCCGGGACGAGCCGGCCGCGCTTCCTCTCCGCGCCCTCGAGCCACGCCGGGCGCGACGCACGTCGCGTGGAGCGCCTCCTCGACGGTCACGGCCTGCTCCGGGTGCCAGGCCGGGCGCTCGTCGATCGTGCGCAGGACTCCGGCTGCGATGCCGGCGAGCGGGTCGAGCTCCTCGATCGGCGCATCGGAGCCGTTCGCGACCAGCGTGCCCGCGTCGAGGAGCGAACGGTAGGCGTAGGCGCCGCCCGTCAGGCCGTCCCAGAAGCGGTCGGCGAGGTCCCGATCCGACGGGGCATGGCTGAACTGCACTGAGGCCGCGACGCCGAGCGCGGCGAACCGCGGCACGTCCTCCGGGGCGAGGAGCTGCGCGTGCTCGATCCTGGGCCGGAGGCCGCGGGGCCGCCACTCGGCCTGTGTCGTTTCGAAAGCGTCGAGCGCCTCCCGGTTCGCGAGGTCCCCGATCGCGTGGACGGCGACGGGGAAGTCGGCGCGGGCCGACCGGCGGAGGATGTCCTCGAATTCGGCGCGGCTTGTGATCTTCACCCCCGAGCCGTCGAGCATGCGCGCGGTCTGCGAGCCGAGCGTGCCGTCCATGAAGGCCTTGATGTAGCCCACCCGGAGGAAGTCGTCGCCGAGGCCCGACGCGATCCCGATCTCCGCCAGGCGGTCGACGTGGTCGTGGGGGAGCGACTGCCAAACGCGGAGGGTCAGCGCGCCCTCCCGCTGCAGCTCCTGGAAGACGGCGAGCGCGCCGAGCCATCCGTCTTTGTCGTGCACCGCAACGACACCGCGGGCGTTGGCGAGGCGGATCCCGTCGCGCGAGGCCTCGACCATCTCCTTCTGGGTCGGCCGTACGTGGGCGTCGCGGAAATGCCATGCGCACTCCTCGCGGAGGACGCCCGTCGGCTCGCCGCTCTCGTCGCGCTCGACGACGCCGCCGGGAACCTGGAGGTCGCCGTTCGCGCGCGCCAGGGCGGCCGAGTTGAGCCAGAGGGAGTGGTAGTCACGCGCCATGAGCGCCGTGGGGACTGCCCCGGTGACGGCGTCGAGCGCCTCTTTCGTCGGCTCGACGGACGGTGACCAGTCGCCGCTTCGCCAGCCCAGGCCGCGGAGCCAGCGTCCTTCCGGCACCGAGCCGGCCGCCTCGGCGACGCGGGCGAGCGCCTCGTCGAGCGACCGCGTCCCCTCGAGCCGGACCTGGCGCTGGGCGAGTGACCAGGTGGGGAAGTGGACGTGCGAGTCCGTAAAACCGGGAAGGACGCAGCGCCCGCCTAGGTCGACCCGCTCCGGGCTCGCGAGCGCGGTCTCGTTCGTGCCGACCCCGCCCGCGACGAGCCCGCCCGCGATGGCAAGGGCGCCGGCCCTCGGAAGCGAGGGATCGAGCGTCCGGACGACGCCGTTCTCGAGGATCACGCCGGCAATCCAATCGGACCCGGGCGACGTATGCGGGGGAAATGCGCCTCGCACTCCTCATCGTGGTTCCCTTGGCGGCCCTCGCGGTCGCCGGCTGCGGCTCGGGGTACGGATCGGGCTCTTCGACGAACACGGGTTCGGCAGCCTCGGGCGGAGGGAAAACGATCGCGGTCTCCGCCAAGGAGTTCTCGTTCGACCCCGGGACGATCCAGATCGACCAGCCTGGGACCTACACCTTCACCCTCACGAACGACGGCAGCGTGCAGCACGCGCTCGAGGTCGAAGGGCAGGGCGTGGAGGAGGAGACGGACACCGTCTCTCCGGGGAGCAACGGGTCGGTCACCATCACGTTCTCCAAGACCGGGGCGTACGAGTTCTACTGCCCGGTCGACGGCCACCGCGGCCAGGGGATGGAAGGCACGCTGACCGTCGGCGGCGCCTCCGCGGGAAGCGGGACGAGCGAGGACAACGGCTCGACCGACACCGGCAAGAGCGGCGGCTACGGGTACGGCTAGAGCCGGTCGAGGACTCCGAGCGCGTCCGTGGCGCGGGCTCCCCGGCCGAGGGCGACCATCGCTTGCATGGCCTGGCCGTCTTCCGTGAAGAGGATCCGGTAGCCCTCGAGCTTGAGCCCGCACTCCTAGAAGCCGTGGTCTTGCGGGCGAAGCTCGAAGGGTCTCGGTCCTCGTGGGTACCCCTTCCAGGCGGGCCCGTAGCCCTACACGACGACGTAGACACCGCCGTCGGGCACCCGCTTGTGCTCCCAGTCGGGCCAGTCCTGGGGAATCGGGAACGAGGAGACGACCAGGAAATCGCCGTGGGCGAAGGCATGCCACGACCTCGGGTAGAGCGCGGTGATCCCGTTCGCCGTGACGACGCGCGGCCGCGTCCAGTCGGCGCCCGCCGCTTGGCGGTGAACCGTGTTCGCGATCGCCAGGCCGGCGACGGCCGCGGCGGCGGCGAGAACGGCGTGGCGTCTCACGGCACCCAGCCTGCTACCACCGGGAAGGCCGCCTCTGCAACTCCGGGCGAGAACTCGTCCGTCGCGTTTGACACGGCGACGACCTTCCCGATCCTCGGCACGAGCCTGAGGAAGAGAAGCTGGTCGGCTGCGGGCCAGCCCGAGACGAGCCACCGCCCGTCCGGTGAGATCGAGAGCCCCTCGACGCGGCCGGCGCCGCGGAAGAGGCTCGTGTCCGGGTTCAGGATCAGGAGGCAGGCGCCCGAGGTCGAGCATGCGGGCCTCACGAGCGTCGTCGAGCCCGTCGCGCGGTCGTAGTTGGCGTAGACGAGCCCGTTCCCCTGCGGCGCGAAGCCGAGGATCGCGTGGCCGGTCTCGGCACGGGCGAACGCCGTCGGCCTGTCGCGAAGTGTCTTTCGGTAGACGAGGATCGCCCTCCCCGTGGCGACGAGGAGCCGTCCGTCTCGGTCGAACGCGAGCTGCCGCACGGGCGGCCCTTGGGGAGTCACGCCCAGCTCGCGGCCCGTGTCTGCGTCGACAACGTGGACGCGACCCTCGCGGTCGGCGTAGGCAAGCACGTGTGAATCGGCTCGCCATGCGGGCGCGACGGAAGCGATGCCGGTCGCGACGAGCGCATCGGGCGATCCGTCCCCTGCGACGACGTGAAGGTCGGCGCCGGCCCGGTAGGCGATCCGCGTGTCGAGCCCGCCGCCCGACCAGCGGGGGTCGCTCACGGGCAGGTTCCGTGCAAGCGACCAGCGCGCCTCGCCCGTTTCCGCGTCGACGGCGACGAGGTGCTGTCCCTGCGCTGCGGCGACGTAGAGGCCGCGCGGCGACCAGGACGCGTCGCCGTAGACGCCGAGGAGGCGCTTCGAGCCGTCCTCGTGCACGACCCATGGGCCGGCCGAGGAGAGGACGAGGAGCCGGCCCGAGGTCGGCAGTCGGACGAGCGCAGGCTCCGAGGGTGTTCGGCCGACTGCGTCACGGAAACGGTCGACGACCGCTTGGCCTGGAGGTGTGAGCGCGGCGACGAGCACCGCCGCTGCGACGAGCCCCGAGGCTGCGAACGCGAGGACGAGCCCGCGGTGGCGACGCGTCCAGCGGACCGGCTCGCGCGATGCATATGCCGCGCCGACGACCTCCCAGCTCCGCTCGGCGGCTCCGGCCTCGTCCGGAACGGGAACTGTGCGCAGCGCGCGCCGAACGTCGCGTTCGCTCATTGCTCCTCCTGCGCGACGCGGCCTTGCAGCGCGTCGAGTCCGCGGCGAAGCCGCGAGTTGACGGTTCCGCGCGGGAGCTCGAGCAGCTCCGCGATCTCGCCGGGCGAGTAGTCGAGGACGTACCGGAGGACCACGACGGCCCTGTGGTCGGGCGAGAGCGCTGCGAGCGCCACCATCGTCTCTCCGCCGAGCTCGTCGGGCGGCCGAGGAGCCGGGGCCGCCGTAACGGCCAGCCGCTCGTCCCCGACCTCGCGGCGGAGCGAGCGCGCTCGGGCCCAATCGATCGCCCTGTTCACGACGATCCGGTGCAGCCACGGGCCGAAGGCCCTGCGGCGGTCGAAACGGTCGAGTGTGCGAACGGCCGAGACGAAGGCTTCCTGGGCGATGTCCTCGGCGGCCGCGCTGTCGCGGACGACGAGATAGGCGGCGCGGTAGGCGCCGGGCCAGTGGTGGCGGAACAGGGCCTCGAGGTCCGAGGCCGACCCGGCCTGGGCGCCCCGCACCCAGGCGCGCTCGTCGCGGCCCGTTCCAGCCATGGCGTGCCGACTATACGAGCCCATGCTCGCAAGAAGTCCATCCGGGTTCCTACGCGGAAACGGCGCCCCGAGGTCCCTCTCCCGCGCTAGCCGGCGAGGCTGCGCGCGAGCCGCATCACCGCGTACGCCTGGTGGTTCGCCGCGTGGGCGGAAAGCGGGCCGGGTGGAAGCTCGATGACGAACGAGCTCGTTCCCGGGAAGCGGTGGTTCTGCCAGTTCGGCGCGGTGCCGTGCGGCCAGCGGATCTTCGCGAACGTCATGCCTGTGTAGCGTGCGTACTTCCTCGCCGCCGGCACACTCTGGCCCCACGCGCGCACGAGCGTCTGCGGCTGGTGATACCAGATTGTCAGCTCGGGATGGAGGTCGCGCACGAGCCGGCGCACGGTCCGGGTCTCGGGCTCAGACCAGGGACGCGGGCCCGAGTACTCCGGATCCCAACGCGTGCCGATCGGGATCCATTCCGAGCCGAAGTTCCGGTTCAGGTCGACGCCACGGCCGTTCTGGCGGACACCGAGCTTGCGCCCGTCCGGGTTCACGGTATTGATCACCCACAGGTCGAAGCGTCCGGGCGGCTTGCGGAGAACGAGGTTGCGGGTGATCTTGTGGCCGGCGCACTCGTCTCCGTGGATGCAGCCCACGACGAGGATCTTGTGCGGGCTGGCGGCGTCGCCGAGCCTGTGCGCCTTGATCGGCCGGTCGGCGACCGAGTGCCCCACGACCATCGTCCCGGTCGTCGGAGTCGACGAGGCAAGGGCCAGCGCGGAGAGGAGGACCTCGATGCCCACGAACGCCTCTACGTGCCCGGGAATCCTCGGGGTCCCATCGCCCTCGACTCTACAATCGCCGTGTGCCGTGGGACCCGCTCTCCGAGGAGCAACGTGAGATCCGCGAGCTCGTCCGCACGCTGACGCGCGAACGCATCGCGCCGCGCGCCGCCGAGATCGACGAGTCTGGGGACTTCCCTTGGGACATGGTCGAGCTCCTGCGGGCGCACCAGATCTTCGGCCTCGCGTTCGACGAGCGCTACGGCGGATCGGCCGCCGGGGCGCTGATGCTGCTCGTCGCGGTCGAGGAGATCTCCAAGGCCGATGCGACCGTCGGCCTCATCCTCGCCGTGCAGGAGCTGAGCTCGCTCGCGGTGCGCCTTGCGGGCGACGAGGAGCAGAAGGACCGCTTCCTGCCCAAGATGGCGAGCGGCGAATGGATCGCCGCCTACGCGCTGACGGAGCCCGGCTCGGGATCGGACGCGGCGGCGATGCGGAGCGAGGCGCGGCGCGAAGGCGACGAGTACGTCCTCACCGGCTCCAAGCGCTTCATCACGAACGCGGGCGTGGCGCACGTTTACACGGTCTTCGCCAAGACCGACCCGGCGCCCGGGCACGAGGGCATCTCGTGCTTCATGGTCGAGGCGGACGCCCCAGGATTCGAGGTCGGACGGATCGAGCCGAAGATGGGCATCAAAGGGTCGACGACCGGCGAGCTCTTCCTCAACGACTGCCGCATACCGGCGTCCAACCTCGTCGGCGAGGAGGGGGAGGGGTTCAGGATCGCCATGCGCGTCCTCGACCGCTCCCGGCCCGGGATCGCCGCGCAGGCGCTCGGGATCGCCCAGGGAGCGACGGACTACGCGCTCTCCTACGCGCAGACGCGCGAGACGATGGGGCAGCCGATCGTCCAGCACGAGCTGATCGCGGCCAAGCTGGCCGACATGGAGACGAAGTGCGAGGCCGCGCGGGGTCTCCTCTACAAGGTCGGGACCATGATCGACGAAAACGCTCCCGAGCTGACGAAGCACTCGGCGATGGCGAAGCTCATGTGCTCCGACGTCGCGATGGAGGTGGCGACCGAGGCTGTCCAGATCCTTGGCGGCTATGGCTACATCAAGGAGTACCCGGTCGAGCGCATGCTGCGCGACGCGAAAATTACGCAGATCTACGAGGGCACGAACGAGATCCAGCGGCTCGTGATCGCGCGCGAGATGGTGCGGGAGAACCGCTCGTCCGCGCTCACAGAGGTGAGCTGACCTAGCTGCGTGAGGCGCGCATCGCCGCCTTGTGCGCGCGCTTCTTCGCCTGGTAGTCCTCGAGCGCCTCGACGGAGTCGACGTCTCCGAGCGTCGGGTGCGTCGGCGCGACCTCTTCCCAGCCCGGCGGCTTGATCCCGAAGCGCTTCCCGAGGATGGCGATCAGCGAGCGCGCCTTCATCGGGCCGATTCCCGGGAGGTCGAGCAGGCGCTTCTGAAGGTCGCGGCCGTCTGCGGCCTCGTTCCACACGCGTGCCGCGTCTCCGCCGTATTCGGATGCGATCGCCGCGCAGAGGTCCTGCGTCCGCGACGCCATCGTGCCCGGAAAACGGTGGAGTGCGGGACGCTCGCGGAAGACGTGGTCGAGCTCGCCGGGATCCATGCCGGCGATGTGCGCCGCGTCGAGGGAGCCGATCCGGCGCTTGAGCTCGAGGGGGCCTGAAAAGGCCTTCTGGACGGTCACCTGCTGATCGAGGACGAAGCCGATAAGGAGCGCGAGTGGCTCCTGCGCGAGCAAGGCGTCGGCCTCCGCGTTGCCAGTGAAATGGAGGCTCGTGGGCTGAGTCGTCGTCGCCATGACGCGATCGTAGCGTGGAGAGACTGCAAGGCGAAGCGGCGTCCCGCGATTGGTTCGTGCCAAAGCCGGCTGAACCGCCCCCAGCGCCGGCACGAAATCGCTCGTAGGCTGGCAGCGGGAGGAGGGAGGGGTGTACCCAATAAGTACGCGACAGCGCCGCCCGGCGCGCCCGACCGTGCGCGATACCCTGGGAGCGTGAGCGCGCTCGATCCGTTCAGCCCCGCAGTCCGTCGCTGGTTCGAGCAGACATTCGACGGGCCGACCCCCGCCCAGGAGCGCGGCTGGCCGGCCATCGCCTCCGGCAAGCACACGCTGATCCAGGCACCGACCGGCTCGGGAAAGACTCTCGCAGCCTTCCTCTGGGCGCTCGACCGCGCCCGCCCCGGCGAGGGAACCCAGGTTCTCTACATCAGCCCGCTCAAGGCCCTGAACTACGACGTCGAGCGCAATCTGCGCGGGCCACTCGCGGGAATCGGTTCCGGTCTCTCCGTGGGCGTCCGCACCGGTGACACGCCCGCCAAGGAGCGCGCCGCGATGCTCCGCACGCCGCCGGACATTCTGATCACCACACCCGAATCGCTGTTCCTGCTCCTCACCTCGCGCGCGCGAGAAACGCTTCGGAGCGTCCGTTTCGTGATCGTGGACGAGGTGCACGCGGTCGCCGGCACGAAGCGAGGCGCCCACCTCGCACTCAGCCTCGAGCGGCTCGAGCGCCTCACGACCGAGCCGTTCCAGCGCGTCGGGCTCTCCGCCACCCAGCGGCCGCTCGACGTGATCGGCCGTTTCGTCTCCGGCGGGCGCGAGATCGAGCTTGTCGACGCGGGTCGCGCGAAGGAGCTCGACCTCCGCGTCGTCGTCCCGGTCGAGGACATGCGCGAGCCGGGTGAGGGGAACTCGATCTGGCCGTCCATCTATCCCGAGCTCGTGCGCCTGGTCGAGGAGCATCGCTCGACGATCGTCTTCGTCAACAACCGCCGCCTGGCCGAGCGCCTCGCTCTCAGGCTGAACGAGCTCGCCGAGCGTGAGATCGCGCGTGCGCACCACGGGTCGCTTGCCCGGGAGCAGCGGATCGAGGTCGAGGAGCTCCTCAAGCGCGGCGCGATCCCGGCGCTCGTCGCCACGTCCTCCCTCGAGCTCGGGATCGACATGGGCGCGGTCGACCTCGTCATCCAGGTCGAGTCGCCGAAGTCCGTCGCTCGCGGCCTGCAGCGGGTCGGGCGCGCCGGGCACCGTCTGGACGAGCCCTCGAAAGGGCGCATCTTCCCGAAGTTCCGCGCCGACCTCCTCGAATCCGCGGTCGTCGTCGGCCGGATGCGCGAGGGCGCGATCGAGGAGACGCGCGTGCCGAGGAATCCGCTCGACGTCCTCGCCCAGCAGATCGTCGCCGTCGCCGCCGACGAGGAGATCTCCGTGGACGAGCTGCACGAGCTCGTTCGCCGCGCATACCCGTTTCGAGAGCTCTCGCGGAAGCAGCTCGAGAACGTCCTCGACATGCTCGCCGGCCGCTATCCATCGGAGGAGTTCGCCGAGCTGCGCCCGCGGATCGTGTGGGACCGGGTGCGGGGCCTGGTGCGCGGCCGCGAAGGCGCCCGTCGCCTCGCGGTCACGAATGCGGGCACGATCCCTGACCGTGGCCTGTTCGGCGTGTACCTGGTCGAGGGCGGAGGCCGCGTCGGCGAGCTCGACGAGGAGATGGTCTACGAGGCGCGCGCGGGTCAGACCTTCCTGCTCGGCGCCTCCACCTGGCGGATCGAGGAGATCACCCGCGACCGGGTGCTCGTGTCGCCGGCGCCAGGGATCCCCGGCCTCGTGCCGTTCTGGAAGGGTGAGGGCGTGGGGCGGCCGTACGAGCTCGGTGCGGCGATCGGGCGGGCCGCTCGGGAGCTCGTCGCGCTCGACGACGAGCGCGCGGTTCGCCGGCTGACCGAAGAGCACTCCCTCGACGCGCGCGCGGCCGAGAACCTGCTGATCTATCTGCGCGAGCAGGAGGAGGCGACGCGCGCCATCCCGTCCGACCGCACCGTCGTCGTCGAGCGCTTCCGCGACGAGATCGGCGACTGGCGGCTCTGCATCCTCACGCCCTTCGGAGGCCGCGTGCACGCGCCCTGGTCGCTCGCGTTGACCGCACGCCTGCGCGAGTCCCTCGGTCTCGAGGTGAACGCGATCTGGTCAGACGACGGCATCGCGCTCCACCTTCCGGACGCCGATTCGCCGCCGCCCCTCGACGACGTTCTCGTCGATCCGGCCGAGCTCGAGGAGCTCGTCGTCGGCGAGCTCGCCGACACGGCGCTCTTCGGCGCGCGCTTCCGCGAGAACGCGGCGCGCGCTCTCCTCATCCCACGGCGCCGGCCCGGGCAGCGGACGCCGCTCTGGCAGCAGCGGCTCAAGGCGCAGGGCCTCCTCCAGGTTGCCCGTCGCTACTCGGACTTCCCGGTCGTTCTGGAGACCTACCGGGAGTGCCTGCAGGACGTCTTCGACCTGCCTGCCTTGCGTGATCTCCTCGTGGCTCTGCGCCAGCGCCGCATCGACCTCGTCGAGGTCGAGACGCCGACCGCCTCACCCTACGCCTCGTCGCTGCTTTTCGACTACGTCGCGACCTACATGTACGAGGACGACACGCCGCTCGCCGAGCGACGCGCCCAGGCGCTCGCGCTCGACCGCGACCTGCTGAAGGAGCTGCTCGGCCAGGAGGAGCTCCGTGACCTCATCGACCGGGCTGCGCTCGAGCAGGTGGAGGAGGAGCTGCGCGGCTCGCCTCGCAGTCCCGACCAGCTCCACGACCTGCTGCTCCGCCGCGGAGACCTCCGCGCCGGCGAGTTCGACGCAGGGCTGGCCGAGCCGCTCGAGGCCGAGCGCCGCGCCGTCCGGATCCGGGTAGGCGGCGAGGAGCGGCTCATTGCCGCCGAGGACGCCGGTCGCTACCGGGACGCTGTCGGCGCCATGCCTCCGTCAGGCCTGCCCGATTCCTTCCTGGAACCGGACGAGGAGCCGCTCGCTCGGCTCCTCGTCCGCTATGCGCGCGGCCGCGGGCCGTTCACCACGGCGGAGGCCGCCGCGCGGTTCGGCCTTGAGCCCGAGCGTGCGGAGACCGAGCTCGGCCGACTCGAGCGCGACGGTCGGCTCGTGCGTGGCGAGCTTCGGCCCGGCGGATCGGAGCGCGAGTGGTGCGAGCCCGATGTCCTCCGCCGGCTGCGCCGCGCCAGCCTCGCGGCGCTCCGCAAGGAGGTCGAGCCGGTGGACGAGGAAGCGCTCGCGCGCTTCCTGCCCTCCTGGCACGGGATCGACCGGCGCGCGACCCTGCGCGAGGCGCTTGTCCCGCTTCAGGGCGTGTCGCTCCCGGTCGGCCTCTGGGAGACGGAAGTTCTTCCGCGCCGTGTCCCCGGGTTCCAGCCCGCGCAGCTTGACCAGCTCACCGCGTCGGGGGAGGTCGTGTGGGTCGGCGCCGGCCTCGAGCGAGTCGCACTCTACTTCCGGGAGGACGCCTCCGCGCTCGGGCGACCGGCCTCGCTTCCGCCGCCCGAAGGTGAGGAGTTCGATCGCCTCCGCAAGGCGCTCGGGTCCGGCGCGCTCTTCTGGTTCGACCTCCTGCGGGAGACGGAGCTCGACGCCGAGACGGCGCTGCCCGCGCTCTGGGAGCTCGTCTGGGCGGGCGAGGCAACGAACGACGCCTGGCAGCCTCTTCGTGCCGCCCGCCGCTTCCAGACACAGCGGCCTGAGCGCCGGCCGCGGAGATTCTCGCGGCGCCGCTCCGACGCGATCACCGCCACCCAGGGGCGCTGGTCGAGCACCGCGTCGATATTCGGCGGGGAACCCGACCCTCGGGCGCTCGCAGAGCTTCTCCTCGAGCGCCAGGGGATCGTCACCAGGGACGGCGTTCGCGGCGAAGGGGTGCCGGGCGGTTACGGGCCCGTCTACCGGGAGCTTCGGAGCCTGGAGACGCTCGGCGTTTGTCGGCGCGGGTATTTCGTCGAAGGGCTCGGCGGCGCACAGTTCGCACTGCCCGGGGCCGTCGAGCGCTTGCGCGAGCATCCCGAGGATCCGCTTCCGCTCGTGCTCGCAGCGGCCGATCCGGCACAGCCCTACGGCGCTGCGCTTCCATGGCCGAAGCGCGCCGGAGCGCGCGCCGCGAGGGTGGCTGGCGCATACGTTGTCCTCCTCGGCGGAGCACCCGCGCTCTTCGTCGAGCGGGGCGGGCGCTCGCTCGTTCCCCTGTGCGAAGCCGATCCCGATGGGCTTCGCGCTGCGCTCGAGGCGCTCGTATCCCATGTGCGGAGATCCGGGCAGAGGCGCCTCGCCGTCGAGCGCTTCGACAGCCAGCCCGTGGGCGAGACCGAGGTCATGCCGCTCCTCCTCGAGGCCGGCTTCGTGGCCGGTCCGCGCAGGGCGGTCCTCCGCTCCTGATCCGGCCATGCCGGAGGGCGATGCCATCCATCGCACGGCCGCCGCCCTCCGCGTGCTCGAAGGCGAGGTCGTCCGGGCAAGCTCGCCCCACCCGCGAGCGGCGCTTACGGGCGTCGCAGAGCGGATCGACGGAAGGCGGCTCGACCGGGTCGAGGCGGTGGGGAAGAACCTGCTGCTCACGTTCGAGGACGGCACCGTCGTCCGCAGTCACCTGCGCATGCACGGGCGGTGGCGCGTCGAGCCGGCAGGGCGTCCGGTCGCTGGGAAGCCGTGGCTCGTCCTTCGTGGTGGGGAGTGGCAGGCCGTCCAGCGGCGCGGCCCCGTGCTGGCGCTCGGCCGCGGAGACGTCGGCCGGCTCGGCCCGGACATCATGTCCGAGCCACCCGATCTCGAGGCGATGGTCGAACGTCTCGGCCGCGCGGACCAGGGACGGGCGCTCGGCGAGGCCCTCCTCGATCAACGCCTCGTGTCGGGCATCGGGAACATGTGGAAGGCGGAGGCGCTCTTCGCCGCCGGCCTTTCGCCTTGGGTCGCGCTCCGGGACGTGTCCGACGACGATCTGTGCCGGCTCATGGACAAGGCCGCATCGCTGATGCACGCGCCGCGCCCGCGCGGGCGATTCGTCCACCGGCGGGCCGGCCGTCCGTGCGCCCGCTGCGGTGGCGCGATTCGCTCCTGGCCGCAGGGCGACAACGCGCGAATGGCGTACTGGTGTCCCGGCTGCCAGGGAGGAACGGAGCCGCCCGGGGCGTAACGAGGGTGGCGTGCCTGCCGGCCCTCGGTCTCTCCATCTCTTTCGCGCGTTGCGGGCGTTCTGCCTGGGCGCGTTCTTCGACCTCGGGCGCGAGCTCGAGTCGGGCGCCGACATCCCGGTCGCTCTCGAGGAGCACGGCGGCCCGAACCGGCCGACGCTCTACGAGTACCGTCCGCTGATCGGCTCGTTCGTCGAAGCTCGCGCCGAGCGCCTGGGACGGAGGGACGACGCCAACGAGGCTCTGATCGCCCTCAAGGACGAGCCGGCCGCCGGGATCTTCGCGCGCGCGCACGCGGGAGACCGCGTCGGGGAGGACGAGGCCCTTCGCCGGACGATCCTCATCCCGCTCCTCGTGCGCACGGCCGAAGCCTGCGGCGCCTTCGACTGGGACGACGCCGCCTACGAGCGCGCGTATGCGGAGCTCGAGCACTCGCTCTTCGGCGAGCGGCGCGCCTATGCGGCGCTCGCCCCGGTCGTCGGGCTGACCGCCGGGAGCGAGATCGAGCTCGGCCGCGGCCTGCGCGTTCGCCCGGCGGCGGACGGTGAGCTGACCGCATCGTGGCCCGAGGCGGGCCGGCTCCTGCCGCCCGACTTCGGCCGCGAGGTCGACCGCACGCTGCTGATCGAGCTCGAGTGCGACTTGGACGGAAGCGCATGCGAGGTGCCCGATGCGCCGACGGAGATCGGCCTCGTCGTGAGCGTCCTCCGCCTGGCCACGCCCGGCGCCGTCGCTGCCGGCCCGGTCCTCTTCGAGCGGCTCGACTGGAGGCCGTACGGCGTCCGCCCGGTGCCTCCACTTGCCGCACAGGTGCCGCCGGGTGAGCCGACGCGGCTCGACCCCTTCCGCGCCCAGCTCGCCGTCCGCCTGCAGACGCGGCTGGCCGATGCGCCCGGCGATCCCGAGTTGCTCGAGGCCCTCGAGCGCTGGGAGCTCGCGCTCTTCCACGAAGGCCCGCTCCGGTCGGACGAGCTGCGCGAGGCGCTCGAGGCGCTCTTCGGCTGTGACGAGGGCGCCTGGGCGGCTGCGATGCGCACAGCAGTCCTGCTGGGCGAGACGGCGCGCGAGAGATCCGAGCTCCTCACTGCGTTTCGCGCGTTGCTCGACGGAGATGGCCCGGGCGCACGTGCGGAGGACGCCGTGCGTCGCGCTCTGGTCGAGACCCTGCTCCACCCCGACCGCGGCGAGCTCGTGCAGTCGCGCTCGACGAGGCGCTTCTCGGATTGCGCCCGCGTCCGCAGGTCACGACGGCCGCCAGGGTCGTCGCAACCGGATGACCGGGCGCAGCGACCGGCTCCAGCGCCGGCGCTGCATTGGCTTTCGCGTCGCGTTCGTCCTCGGGATCCTGCTCGCCGTCGTGAATCGCGACGACTGGGTGCTGCTCGGGATCGCGCTCGGGGCTCTCGCGCTGGTCGTGATCGTGTACTGGCGCGATTGTCTCCAGCCTCGTCACGGTCCGTGACACACACGCGCGGGTTTCCGTCCTAGCGTGAAGCCATGGACGAAGCCCGGCAGGTTATCGAGCGGCTCGCGCGGATCGACGCGCTTCGGCGCGAAGGCGCTCCGGCATCCGACCTCCTCGCCGAGATCCGCGTCCTCCTGGTCGAGGGCGAGCGTTGGCTCGCCGCCGAGAAGCCGGGTGGGGTCGAGCGGGCGCGCGCCGCGCTCGCGGACTGCCGGGCAAACATTCGGCCCGAGGAGGTGGTCACCAGGACCTCCCTATAATCGCCGCGCACATGCCGCGTTACGGACCGCCGGACGCCTTCCAGACGCCACGGTTTTCGGGCCCGCGGACGTTCATGCGCCTGCCGCACGTGAAGGACCTGGACCGGGTCGACGTCGCGGTGATCGGAATCCCGAGCGACGGGGCTCAGGTCTCCGCACGGGTGCGCGTTTCGGCCCGGAAGCAATCCGAAGCGCCTCGGTGCTGTTGCGCGACTACAACCCAATACTTGACGTCGACATCCCCGCGCGTCTCTCGCTCGTCGATTACGGAGACGTCCCGACAGTTCCCGGCTCCACGGGGGACTCCATCGAGCGCTCGCGGGCCGGGCTCGAGGAGCCGGTGAACTCCGGGGTGGTCACGCTCGTGCCTTGGCGGCGACCACTCGGTGCTCCTGGCAGAGCTCCGCGCGCTCGCGGCTGTCCACGGGCCCCTGGCTCTGGTCCAGTTCGATGCGCACCACGACCTCTGGGACGAGTACTTCGGCCAGAAGCTCTTTCATGGAAGCGTGGTCAAGCGCGCTGCGGCGGAGGGGCTCATCGATCCGGCGCATTCGGTGCAGGCAGGGCTGCGCGGGACGCTGACGACAAACGAAGACGTCGCGCTTCCGGGGAAGCTCGGTTTCGACGCCGTGCGGTACGAGGAGCTCGCGACGCTCGGGCCGGAGGCATTCGGCGAACGCGTGCGGGCGCGCGTCGGTGACGCGCCGTGCTTTCTCTCCTTCGACGTCGACTTCGTCGACCCCGCGTTCGCTCGGGGACCGGGACTCCCGAGGGGGGTGGCCCGTCGATCCGTGAGGCGCTCGCGTATGTCCGTGCGCTAACGGGGATCGACTTCCGCGGCTTCGATTGCGTCGAGGTCTCGCTGCCGTACGACCCCGGGGCCGTGACAGCCATCCTCGCCGCGCAGGTCTGCTTCGAGATGCTTTCACTCGTCGCGCTCCGCCGCTGACCGCGCATTTCCGTCTCACCGCGCGGAGAGGTGCGCCGTAACGCGCGTTTTTACGCGGATTTGCGGGGAAATGCCCGAGAAGGATTGTGCTACCCTGACACGAAACAGGAGCCCTCATGGGGCTTTCCGGGATTCTTCCCCGTCCGCGTAAGCGGACGTCCACTTCTAAAGGAGCAACTCTGGGTCAGGTCATCGCCTTTGCCAATCAAAAGGGTGGCGTGGCCAAGACGACGACCACCCTGAACCTCGCGGTCGCGTTCAAGGAGCACGGCTTCGACGTCCTGGCGGTGGACCTCGATCCGCAGGGGAACCTGACCATGTCGCAGGGCATGGACCCAGATCAGGTCGAGCGGTCGATGTACGACGTCCTCGTCCACTCGATGCCCATCGAGGAGGTCATCCATCGCGCCGAGGTCGACGTGGCCGTCTCGTCGATCGACCTCGCCGGCGCCGAGCTCGCCCTCTCGAGCATGATCGGGCGCGAGCGCGCGCTTCAGAAGGCCCTGCTTGCCGGTGCGGAACCGCTACGACTACATCCTCATCGACACGCCGCCGTCGCTCGGGCTCCTGACCATCAACGCCCTGACCGCGTCCGACGGTGTGATCGTCCCCGTGCAGTGCGAGTACCTCTCGCTCCGTGGCCTCGTCCAGCTCGAGAACACGCTCAGCATGATCCGGGAGAACCTGAATCCCGTGGTAGAGATCAAGGGCATCCTCCCGACGATGTACGACGCCCGGACGGTGCACAGCCGTGAGGCGGTCGAGATGCTGAAGGAGAACTTCGGCGACCTCGTGTTCGAGACCCGCATCCGAAAGACCGTTCGCTACGCCGAGGCGCCCGTCGAGGGCAGCTCGGTGCTGAAGTACGACTCGTCCGGCAATGCCGCGAAGGCCTACCGCGACCTCGCGAAGGAGGTGCTCAATGGCGCGACGCCGCGCGAGCATGCGTGAAGGCCCCCTCGCGGAGCTGTTCAAGGCGACGGAGGCGGCTCAGCGCCAGGCCGAGCGCGAGCGCACGAGCCAGGAGGCCGCGGAGGCGCCGACCGTCGAGCACGTGGCCCCCGAGCGGGCAGAGCCCGCCGCTCCGCCAAAGCCTCCCGGCCCCCCCGTGCCCGAAGCCGAGCGCGAGGCGCCTAGAGGGCCGGAAAGCACTGTCGTCGAGCCCGCCGTTCCGCCCCGCGCGCCGGTGGCGCCCGAGCCACCCGCGCCCGCGCCGGTCGAGCGTCGCTTCGAGCCAGCCCCGGCCGCTCGGATGGCCGAGCCGGCCCCGCGGATCCACCGCGCGCCCCGTCCCGAGTCGGCCGCCTACCTGGCCGTCATCCGGGTCGTCGGCGTCGGCGGAGGAGGCCTGAACGCAGTCAACCGGATGATCGAGGCCGGGATCTCACAGGTCGAGTTCATCGCCGTCAACACGGATATCCAGCAGCTTCGCACCTGCGAGGCGCCGATTAAGCTCCACGTCGGCCGCGAGCTGACGCAGGGCCTCGGCTCCGGCTCCGACCCGGTCATCGGTCACGACGCGGCCGAGGAGGCCTACGACCAGATCAAGCACGTCCTCCGCGGCTCGGACATGGTCTTCGTCACTGCGGGCGAGGGAGGCGGCACGGGCACCGGCGCAGCTCCGGTGGTCGCGCGCATCGCGCGCGAGGTTGGCGCCCTCACGGTCGGAATCGTCACGCTTCCGTTCCGTTTCGAGGGCACGCGGCGTCGCGCCCAGGCCGAGAAGGGCGTGCAGGAGCTTCGCGAGGTCTGCGACACCGTCATCGTCATCCCGAACGACCGGCTGCTCGAGGTGCTCGAGCGCTCGACGTCGATGCTCGACGCGTTCCGCATCGCGGACGACGTCCTCCGCCAGGGCGTTCAGGGCATCTGCGACCTGATCACGATGCCCGGCCTCATCAACCTCGACTTCGCAGACGTGCGGACGATCATGAGCGACGCCGGCTCGGCGATCATGGGCATCGGGTTCGCGACGGGGGAGACCCGGGCGCGCGAGGCGGCCGAGCGGGCCCTGCGCTCTCCGCTGATCGACACGGAGATCGTCGGCGCGCGCGGGATCCTGCTCTCGATCGCCGGCGGCGACGACCTGACGCTGCTCGAGGTCAACGAGGCCGCCGAGGTGGTGCGCGAGGCCGCGACGGAGGAGACGAACATCATCTTCGGCGCGACGATCGACGAGCGCCTTTCCGGCCAGATCTGGGTGACCGTGATCGCCACGGGCCTCGGCGGTCGCAGCGGCATCAGCAGCCCGCGGGTCGCGTTGCCCGCGCCGGACTCGGAGGACACGTTGGAGCCTCCGAGCTTCCTGCGCGACCTGTAAGGCCCGCGCGCCTTTCGGAGTAACCTCTGCGCATGAAGGGCGCAGTCGCGGCCGGGCACCAGCTCACCGCGCACGCGGGCGCGGAAATCCTCGCGCACGGCGGCAACGCGGTCGACGCCTGCATCGCAGCGGCGTTCGTTTCCTGGGTCGCCGAGAGCCCGCTGACGGGGCCCGGGGCGGGCGGCTTCATGCTCGTCCACCGCGCCTCGGACTCGAGCGACCGTCTCCTCGACTTCTTCGTCGCCATCCCCGGCCGCGACCTCGAGCCCGGCGAGCGGGCGCAGATGGACGCCGTGGACGTGGAGTTCGACGCCGGCAAGCACCAGATCTTCCTGATCGGCGCGGCCTCGTGCGCGGTGCCGGGCTCCGTCGCCGGCCTCGGCGCCGCCCACGCCGCATACGCGAGCATGCCGTGGGCCGAGCTCATAGCTCCGGCGGCGCTGCTGGCACGTGACGGCCTCTCGCTCAACCCGCAGCAGGCATTCCTCCACGAGATCCTCGACCCGATCCTCCGGGCCGAGCCCGAGGGCAAGCGCGTGTACGGGGAGAGCGAGCCGCTCGCAGAAGGAGGGCTCCTGCGCATGCCCGACCTCGCCGACATGCTCAACCGGCTGGCCGAGGAAGGTCCGGCGAGCTTCCACCACGGCGATCTCGCGCGCGAGATCGCCGCCGCGGTGCAGGAGCGCGGCGGCCGCCTGACCACGAGCGACCTGGCCGCCTACCGCGTGATCCGGCGGCGCCCCGTTCGGGTGCCCTACCGGAGCTGGGAGTTCGTGTCCAACCCGCCTCCCTCAGCCGGAGGGCTCCTGATCGCCTACGCCCTCCGCGTCCTCGACCAACTCGGCGATCTCGGACCGGCGGGAAGCGCTGAAACTCTCGCGGCGCTCGCAGAGGTCATGCGGGAAGCGCAGCTTGTGCGCGGAGGCGCGTTCTTGAGCGGCCTCAGCCGCGGTGGGCTCCCCAGGCGGCTTCTCTCCGACGAGACGATCGCCGCGGCGGTGCGCGGGGCGCGTGAGCGCACCCACGCCTTCGCGCCCGAGCCCGTCGGCGCTCCCTCGACGACGCACATCAGCGTCGTCGACGCGCGCGGCAATGCTGCTTCGCTCTCGTCGTCCACCGGATGTGGCTCCGGGGTGATCGTCCCCGGCACGGGGATCCACGTGAACAACATGCTCGGCGAGGAGGATCTGAACCCAGGTGGGCGCGAAGGCTCCCCTGGGCGCCGGTTGACGAGCATGATGGCGCCCTCTGTCGTCCTCGAGGGCGGGCGGCCGCGCCTGGTCGTCGGAAGCGCCGGCTCGATCCGTCTGCGGGCAGCGATCCTGCAGATCATCGTCAACGTGGTCGACCACGGGCTTGCGGTGCCGGAAGCGATCGAGGCGCCGCGTGTCCACCTCGAAGGATCCGACCTGCAGCTCGAGGGCGGGATCGACCCCGAAACCGCCGACCGGCTGGCGGCCGCCGGCTACGACGTCGTTCGCTGGAACGACCGCAACCTCTACTTCGGCGGCGCATCCGCCGTCGGCCTCGGCGCGGACGGAGCGCTCGAGGCCGCCGGCGACCCGAGGCGAGGAGGAGCCGGGCAGGTCGTGGGATGACGACGCTGATTAGAAGGGCGGAGCCCGGGGACGCGGCATCGCTCGTCGACCTGGCAGAGGCGGTGGGCTCCGAGCACGAGGGGTGGCTCATCGCCGACGGCGGGTGGCGTAGCGTGTCCGAGGAACGGCGCTACCTGAAGGCGATCCGCCGCCACACCTACGCCGCGGTGCTCGTGGCCGAGACGGACGGCCGAGTCGTGGGCAGGCTCTCAATCGGGCGCGACACGCTTCCAGCGAGCGAGCACGTCGCGGACGTCGGCCTCATGGTCGCGGAGGGCTACCGCCGCCGGGGGATCGGGCGGGCGCTGATGGAGGCGGCCGAGACATGGGCGCGCGACGTCGGCGTCCGCAAGGTCGAGCTCCACGTCTTCCCGTACAACGAGGGCGCGCTCGCGCTCTACGATCAGCTCGGCTACAGGCGGGTCGGGGTTCGCGCCGGCCACTTCCGCCGCTCGGACGGCTACGTCGACGCGATCCTGATGGAGAAAGAGCTGTGAGCGAGCTCGAGCGCGGCACCGTGCTCCATGAGGACGTCGAACTCGGCGCCGAGGAAGAGCTCTGGACGGACGACGCCGGCGCGGATCACGCAGGCTGGTTCTGCGTGGCCACCGACCCGTTCCCGTGCCCGGCCGAGGGTTGCCCCTTCGTCGCGCACTACATGACCGCGGCGCACCTGATCCTCGTGTGGGAGCATCGCGACGATCCGAACCTCCTGCGCCATGCCCAGCGGGCGCTCGAGGTCGGGCGCAACCCGCGCGTCGTCGTCTACGAGCCCGACTTCGGCCCGAGCGCCTCGTACTACGCGTGGGAGGCCGCCGGGCGCCCAGTCCACGCGGTCAAGAAGCTCTGACCCCTGCGGTTTGTGTTCCACGCGCTCTGTCCTTCTTGGACGGGGTAGAGCGCGGGTTCGAGCCGGTCCGACTTTGTGCGTGTGAAACACAAGGTGCTCGGGCTCTGAGAGATCACCCCCGACCTCGGCGGCCCCCGCCCAGAGCGGCTAGATGGGCTCGACGCGGCCGTTGCCGGAGGCCCGCTCGCGGACCTCGCGGTCGCGCTGGACGGCCTCGGCGGCCTGGTCGAGCATCGGCGCGAGACGAAGGACGCGCTCGCGCTCGGAGCGGATCTCGAGGAGACCTTGCTTGACCTCCGTGCCGAAGTCGACGCGCGAGGCGATCTGGTAGGCGATCGAGTCGGCGTCGAAGTCGAGGTCCTCGAGCTCGGCCTCGGCCGCGGTGACGACGCGCTGATAGGCGGCCAGCACTTCCTCGATCTCGTCTTCGGTCGGCGCCTCGTCGTCGTCGTCCACGTCCTCGACCTCGGCGGTGATGTAGGAGGGCCCTTCGGTGAGCTCGCCGATCCGGATGCGCTCGCGGCCCTCGACGACGATGTTCAGCCGGCCGTCCTCGAACTGCTCCAGCACCTCGATCACGCCCGCGCGGCAGCCGATCTCGCGCATGCCGTCGTCGTCCGCCAGGACGAGCCCGAACTCGCCGCCCTGCTCGATGCACTCGCCGATGAGCTCGCGATAGCGCGGCTCGAAGATGTGCAGCGGCGCCTGCTCGCCCGGCAGGAGCACGAGGTTGAGAGGGAAGAGGCCGATCTCCACGGCATGGAAAGATTAGGGGAATGGCCGACGCACCTCTTCTTCGACCCGCCCTCGAGAGCCTCGTCCCGTACGAGCCCGGCAAGCCCGTGGAGGAAGTGCAGCGCGAGCTCGGCCTCGAGCGCGTGGTCAAGCTCGCGTCCAACGAGGGTCAATACGGGCCCTTCCCGGAGGCGCTCGAGGCGATCGAGCGCGGAGCGCCCGAGCTGAACCGCTATCCGGACGGCGGCGCGTACCGGCTGCGAGCGGCGCTCGCCGAGCGGCACGGCGTCGGCTTCGAGAACGTCACGCTCGGCGGCCGGGGCCGATGCGGTGATCATGTACCTCTCGATGCGACCCTCGATCCGGGCGACGAGATCGTCTGCGGCTGGCCCTCCTTCCCGAGCTACGTCCTCGACGCCCTCAAGCTCGGTGCGGTCGCCAAGCGCGTGCCCCTGGCCGATCACCGCTACGACATCGAGGCGCATCCTGGCCGAGGTCGGGCCGCGCACGAAGATCGTCTACCTCTGCAACCCGAACAACCCGACGGGGACGATGGTCGGGCGCGAGCAGATCGAGGCATACTTCGCGCGCGTCCCGCGCCACGTGATCACTGTGCTCGACGAGGCCTACTTCGAGTACGTCGAGTCGGACGACTACCCGGACGGGATCGAGGAGTCGTTCAAGGCCGGCCGACGCGCTCTCGTCCTGCGCACGTTCTCGAAGATCTACGGGCTCGCGGGCCTGCGCGTCGGCTACGGCGTCGGGCCGGTCGAGGTCGTCGAGGCGATCGGCAAGGTTCGCAACGCATTCGACATCAACCAGCCCGCCCAGGACGCCGCCCGAGCGAGCATCGGGAACGAAGCCGAGATCGCGCGGCGGCGGGAGGAGACGGCCGAAGGGCGCGCCCGCATCGAGGAGGCGTGCCGCGCGCTCGGCCTCACGGTTGCCACTCTGCCTGTGGCCAACTTCGTCTACGTCGAGACCGGCGAGGATGCGCGGGCGGTCTTCGACCGCCTTCTTCGCGAGGGCGTGATCGTGCGCCCGCTCGGCCCGTTCGGGGCCGACGACGCGATGCGCGTGACCGTCGGGACCCCCGAGGAGAACGAGTTCTTCGCGGCAGCCCTCGAACGGGTGCTCCAGGGCGCCCGTACCTCCATCTAGGACTTACCGGTTCTCGCTGGCGCTGTTACGGTTCGGGCCGTGACAGGGGGCCGCAGGGGGGCCCGTATCGGGCTCTTGCGGGAGGCTGGAGGATTCCGCCTCCTCTTCTTCGCGACGCTCGCATCCTCGATCGGAACCTGGCTTGCGTTCGTCGCCCTCGTCATCGACGTGTTCGACCGCACTGCCAACGCGTCGTGGGTCAGTGCGCTCCTCGTCGCCGAGTTCCTGCCCAGCGTCGCCGTCGGCTTCCTCGCAGGCCGCCTCCTCGACCGCGTCTCCCGCCGGTGGATTCTCGTGCTCGCGGACGTGGTGCGCGCGGGTGTCTTCTTCGTCCTCCCGTTCACGACGACGGCACTCAGATCGTCATGCTCGCGTTCGTGGCCGGCATCGCGGCGAGCCTTTTCCGACCTGCGGTCTTCGCGGGGCTGCCGAATCTCGTCTCGGATGGAGGATCTCCCGCAGGCGAATGGCCTCCTCCAGACGGCGGACAACTTCACCTGGGCGATCGGAGCGCTGACGGCGGCGCGCTCGTGGCCGCGACGGGGCCGGACGTCGCCTACGTCGTGAACGCGATCAGCTTCGTCGTCTCCGCGGCACTGATCGTGCGCATCAAGCGAGAGCCTCGAGGAGGCCGAGCGTGCACCGAGCCGCGGCCATTGGCGTGATCTTGTCGATGGTTTCTCCTTCGCCGTCCGCTCCAAGTCGCTCGTGACGTCATCGTCGCGTGGAGCATCGCGATGTTTGCGATCGCGGGCGTGAACGTCGCGGAGATCGTGCTCGCCAAGAACGTCTTCTCGGCGGGCGACTTCGGCTACGGACTGCTCGTCGCCGCCGGGGCGGTCGGGCTCGTTCTCGGGAGCCTCTTCGGCGGGAGCTGGATCGAGCAGCGTGGGATGGCCGTGCCGTACGGCGATCTCCATCGGTCTGATGGCGCTCAGCTTCGGCGCGGCGGCCGTCGCGCCGAACGTCTGGGTCGCCGCGGTCGTGGTCGTGGTCGCCGGGGCGGGGAACGGCGTCGCGGTTGATCACGAATGCCGTGCTCGTCCAGCGCGGGGCGCCGGACCGTCTGCGCGGGAGGGCGTTCGCCGTCGTCATGAGCCTCGGCTTCGCGTTTCTCGGCCTGGGCATGATCGTTGCCGGCCCGCTCACGAACGAAGTGGGCGCGCGCGACGGTGTGGGCCGTCGTCGGGGGTCTGCTTGCATCGCGGCGGCGTCGGCTTCGTGCTCGCGCGCCGGGTGGATCCGACGCGGGGCGCGTCCCGGTGCGGCACGCGCCGGGCCGGAGCCTGCCCGGGATTGACCGGCGCTGGACTCTCGAGGCGCTCGTCGAGGGCGTTCGCGCCGGCGAGCGCCGCGCGCTCGCTCGCGCGATCACGCTGGTCGAGAGCTCCGACCCGCTCGCCTACGAGCTCATCCGCGAGCTCTATCCGACACCGGGCATGCGTACGCGGATCGGCGTCACCGGGCCGCCGGGAGTGGGGAAGTCGAGCCTGATCAGTGCGCTCGTCCAGCCACGTGCGCGTCGAGGGACGCGTCGGTCGGAGTCATCTCCGTCGACCCGTCGAGCCCGTTCACCAAGGGCGCGCTGCTCGGTGACCGCATCAGGCTTGCCGATCACTTCCTCGACCCGGACGTCTTCATCCGTTCGATGGGGACGAGGGGCCACCTCGGTGGGCTCGCCGAGACGACCCTCCAGGCGGCGCTCGTCCTCGACGCCGCCGGCAAGGATCTCGTCTTCCTCGAGACTGTCGGCGCGGGCCAGACCGAGGTGGAGATCATCTCGATCGCCGACACCGTCCTGCTCGTCCTGATGCCGGGCTCGGGCGACTCGATCCAGGCGCTCAAGGCGGGGATCATGGAGATCCCCGACGTGATCGCGGTCAACAAGCGCGACCATCCCGCCGCGAAGACGATGGTCAACGAGGTGCGCTCCATCCTCGTGCTCGACCCGGAACGCGGCATGGCAGCCGCCGATCGTGCTCACCGAGGCCGTCCGAGGGCGAAGGGCATCGAGGAGCTCTGGAGCGAGATCGCGGCCCACCGCCGCCACCTCGAAGAGGGCGGTCTCCTCGCGGAGAGGCGAGCGCGGAACCTCGCCGGGGAGGTCTTCGCGGTGGCGAGCGCGCGCGCAAAGGCGCGCCTGGAAGCCGCGGTGGGAGATGATCCCGAGCTGCGGCGGCTGCTCGAGGCGGTCCAGCGACGGGAGCTCGACCCCTTGACGGCGGTACGCGAGATCATGGAGAAGGTGTTCGACGTTCATGAAGACGACAGGCCCGACATTCACTGAGATCCAGGCCGCGCGGGAGCGCGTCCACGGCCTCGCGCGCGAGACGCCGGTCTACTCCTCGGAGACGCTCGGCCGCCGCTGCGGCCGGCGGGTCTACCTCAAGGCCGAGAACCTCCAGCGCACGGGCTCGTTCAAGATCCGCGGCGCGGTCAACAAGCTCGCCACGATGACGGACAAGGAGAGGGCCGCGGGCGTCGTGACGGCCAGCGCCGGGAATCACGGCCAGGCCGTCGCGCTCGCCGCCCGCGAGGCGGGCGTGGCCGCGACGGTCTTCATGCCGCTCGACGCGCCGATGGCGAAGGTCGACGCGACGCGGAGCTACGGGGCAGAGGTGCTCCTGTCGGGCGAGGGGTTCGACGAGGCCCAGGGCGCGGCCCGCGAGCGAGCCGAGGCGGGCATGACGTTCGTGCACGCTTTCGAGGACGAGGCCGTCGTCGCCGGCCAGGGGACGCTCGGGCTCGAGCTCGCCGAGCAGCTCGGCGACGTGCAGACGCTCGTCGTGCCGATCGGCGGAGGAGGGCTCGCTTCGGGGATCGCGCTCGCCCTCCGCGAGCTGAGACCCGAGATCCATCTCGTCGGCGTCCAGGCGGCGAGCTGCGCGCCCTTCGCCGGCTTCGAGCCGAGTGGGATCACGATCGCCGACGGCATCGCCGTCAAGCAGCCGGGGGAGCTGACGAGGAGGATCCTCGCCGACCGCCTCGACGACGTCGTCACCGTCACCGACCCCGAGATCGCCGACGCGATCGTGCTCCTGCTCGAGCGCGTGAAGCTCGTCGTCGAAGGCGCGGGCGCCGCGTCGGTCGCCGCGCTCCTCACGGGGAAGATCGCAGGAGACGGCGCGGCCTGCGCGATCCTCTCGGGCGGGAACATCGACGCCTCATTGCTCGTCGAGGTCGCGCGCCACGGCCTCACGCGGGCGGGGAGATTCCTCGTTCTCCGCACGCGGATCTCCGACCGGCCCGCTGCGCTCGTGCGCCTGCTCGCTCACATCGCCGAGCGGCGCGTCAACATTGTCTCGGTCGACCACCACCGCGAGGGGATGGACCTCCCGGTGACCGGCACCGAGGTCCAGCTGACGCTGGCGACCCGCGACGATGCGCACTGCGCCGAGCTGCTCGGCCTCCTCGCCGAGTGGGGCTACGAGGCCGAGCGCGTGCGCTAGGTCGTAACCGGCCGCTGCGGCTGCTGCTTGCGGGCGAGGCGGGCGCCCAGTCGGGAGAACATGCTGGGCCGCGAGTCGCGGAACGAGCGGGCGAGCCGTTCACGCTCGGCTTGGCGGAGCATGTCGTCCTGCCACGCCCGGGCAACCGCAAGGTGGGCATGCGAGCTGTAGTTCATGCCCACAAGACGCGCGCGCCAACCGGTTTCTTCCCTCGCGGCCCGCTAGATTCGAGCGGTGCACCGCGACTACTCGGCGACCCCCCTTCCCCGCAAGCTCGGGATCATGGAGGGCTCGCGGGTGGCGCTTCGAGGCGCCCCTCGAGGATTCGCGGAAGTGCTCGGGATCAGCTCGAGACGAGGCGGTGAGCTCGACGTCGCCGTCCTCTTCGCGACGCGAGAGCGTGAGCTCGAGGAGTCCTTCGGTACGCTGGCACGGCGCCTGGCTCCGGCGGGCGGGCTCTGGGTGGCGTGGCCGAAGAAGGCGTCCGGACGTAAGACCGACCTGAGCTTCGAGGTCGTTCAGAAGGCCGGTCTGGATGCAGGCCTCGTCGACAACAAGAGCTGCTCCATCGACGAGACCTGGCAGGCCCTGCGGTTCGTCATCCGGCTCCGCGACCGCTGACGAGCTCGAGCAGGCGCTCGGCGTAGCGTGGCGCGGTGGGCGCGTCCTCGTGACGGAAGTAGGCGTAGACGTCGAGGCCCGCGTCGAGGAGCGGCCGGATCCGCGCGGCTTCCGCTGCGAGGTCCGCTCGTCGTACGGCGGGTTCCGGAGTCGCAGGTAGCGGAAGTCGGCGCCGCCCTGCTCGGCATCGACGCGGACGATGCCTCGTTCGTCGAGCCTGGCCTGGACGTCGGGGTCGAGCCACGTCTCGTGACGGAAGTCGAGAGCCCAGCGCATCGCGGGCTCGAGCGAGTCGAGCAGCAGGCGCAGAAAGCCGTCGTCCCTCGCCTGCAGCACCTTGATCCGGACCGGGCCGAGCCGGTCGCCGAGGCGCCCGATCGTCTGGGCGGCGGCGTCGAAACCCTCGATCCGACCGAACGAGGTCACGCGGCGTGCGAGCGTGACGCCGAACTGGAAGCCCGGCCCGGTCTGCGCCGCCCAGCGCTCGAACTGCTCCTCGCCGGGCAGGCGGCGGAACGTCGAGTTGAGCTCGACGGTGTTCAGCCGCCCCGCGTAGAAGCGGAGGAAGTCCGCCGGCTTCGAGTCGGCCGGGTAGAAGTCATCCTTCCAGGACGGATACGAGAAGCCGGACGAGCCGGCGAACAGGCGGCCGGCGGCTACGACCCCTCGATGACCTCGAAGATCTCGTCGGCCTCGAGCCCGTGCGCGTCGCGATGGACGCGAGCCGCCGTCTCGGCGTCGGGCGCCTCGACGAGGCAGAAGATCTTGCCCTCGGACTCGCTGACCCAGTAGCTCTTGTAGTTGACCCCGTGGTCACCCTGGATTGCGACGTCCTTCGCGTGGGCATCGCGAACGGCGTCGCAGGATACCCCCCCGTCGATGTTGTGCACATCCATGTAGAGCGGCATTCGTTACCTCCGTGGTGGAATTGGTCGATGCTACAGAAGCCGGGTCGGAAGACAAGCGGGATCTCGACTCCCTCCCGTTTCCCTTTCGGTACGGCCCGCGCGCCACGCGCGCGCTGGGTCTTACTACGCTTGAAGGCGGGTGGTGGTTTGGGGTGGCCCCAGACTAGAAGCCCAGCTCGCGGGCGATCACCAGCCGCTGGATCTCGTTCGTCCCCTCGCCGATCTCGAGCACCTTCTGGTCGCGGTACAGGCGCGAGATCGCGTACTCGTCCATGAAGCCGTAACCCCCATGGATCTGCAGCGCCGCGTTCGCGACCCGGTGCGCGAGCTCGCCCGTGTACAGCTTCGCGATCGCTGCCGCCTGCGAGAACGCTCGCCCCTGGTCCTTCAGCCACGCTGCCTTGTAGACGAGGTTTCGCCCCGCTTCGATCTCCGTCGCCATGTCGGCGAGCTGGAACTGGACCGCCTGGAACTTCCCGATCGGCTGCCCGAACTGCTTCCGCTCGCGCGCGTACGCTGACGCGAGCTCGTACGCCCCCTGCGCGAGGCCGAGCCCCATCGCAGCCACGGAGATCCGCCCGCCGTCGAGGATCTCGAGGAATTGGCGCAGGCCCGCGCCGCGCTCGCCGAGCAGATGATCGTCCGGCACGGCGCAGTCGCGGAAGGAGAGCTCACGCGTGTCCGAGGCGCGCCAGCCCATCTTGCGCATCGGCGCTGAGATCTCGTAGCCCTCCGTGCCGTTGGGAACCATGAAGTTCGAGATCTCGTCGTCGCCCGTCCGCGCCGTGATCGTGACAAGTGCGCTGATATCCGTACCGGCGTTCGTGATGAAGATCTTCGAGCCGTTCACGACCCAGCTTCCATCACGGAGCTCGGCGGTCGTCCGGGTCGCTCCCGCATCGGAGCCGGCCTCGGACTCGGTGAGGCCGAAGGCGGCGAGCTTCCTCCCCGAGGCCAGGTCGGGAAGCAAATGCTCCTTCTGCTCGTCGCTTCCGAAGAGGAGGATCGGCGTCGTGCCGAGCGAGGTGTGCGCGGCCACCGTGATCGCCACCGACGAGTCGATCCGGGTCAGCTCCTCGATCGCGAGCGCGTAGGCGAGCGTATCCCCACCGCCTCCCCCGTAGGACTCCGGGATGGGGATGCCCATGAGCCCGAGCTCGCCGAGCGCCGCGACGATCTCGTACGGGAAGCGATGCTCGCGGTCGAGCTCCTCGGCGACGGGCGCGATCCGCTCCTCGGCGAAGTCGCGCACGGTCTGCCGGAGCAGCTGATGGTCTTCGGAGAGGTCGAAGTCCACTAACCGAAACGGCGGGCGAGCTCCGCCAGGAGGCGCACGCCGTACCCGGTCGCGCCGGGCGCTCCGTAGTAGTCCTCTCGCGTCCGCTCGAGGTAGGCCGTGCCCGCGATGTCGAGGTGCGCCCACGGGCCTTCGCCGACGAACTCCTGCAGGAAGCGGGCGGCGAGGATCGGCGATCCTTGGCGATGGTCCGAGGAGTTCTTCATATCCGCATAGGACGACTCGATGTAGCGCTTGTAGGTCTCGTGTAGCGGCATGATCCAGGCGTGGTCGCCGCTCTCCTCGGCGGCGGCGCGGATCTCCTCGGCCCATTGCCCGTCGTTCGCGAAGAGGCCCGCGTAGTAGTCGCCCATGGCGACCACAATGGCGCCCGTGAGTGTCGCGAGGTCGAGGAGATGGGTGGCTCCCGAGCGCCGCGCGTGGGTCAGCGCGTCGGCGAGGATCAGTCGGCCCTCCGCGTCCGTGTTCGTCACCTCGATGGTCTTGCCGTTCAGGGCGGTGACGATGTCGCCCGGGCGGTATGAGCCGCCGCCCGGCATGTTCTCGCAGGAGGGGACGACCGCGAGCGCGCGCACGGGAAGCTCGAGCTCCGCGATCGCGCCCATAGCGGCGAGCACAGCCCCGCCGCCGCCCATGTCCGTCTTCATCTCGTCCATGCGGTAGGCGGGCTTGAGAGAGAGGCCGCCGGAGTCGAACGTGATCGCCTTGCCGACGAAGCCGAGCACGACGTCTCCTCTCGTCATCGAGAGCGGCCCGTACGAGAGGTTGATCAGCCGTGCGGGGTTCTCGCTCCCCTGGCTCACGGCGGTGAGCGCCCCCATCCCGGCTGCACGGATCTCGTCGGGGCCGAGGGCGGAGAAGCTCATGTGCTCGAACCGCCCCGCGATCTCTTGGGCGAAGGCGGCGAGCGCTGCCGGCGTGCACTCGTTGGGCGGCGCGTTGACGAGGTCGCGGCAGCGGTTCGTCCACGAGGCGACGACGTTCGCGCGCCGCGCCTCCTCCACGACGCCGTTCGCCCCCGGGCCGCAGAGCACGAGGCGCTCCACGGCCGCATGGTCGTTCTCCGTCTTCCACATGCCCGGGTCGTAGGGACCGAGCGCGAAGCCGTCGACGACCGCCCGCGCCTGCTCGGCGGCGGGGAGCCCGTTCTCGCCGAGGATCCAGGCCACGGTCTTTCCGCCGACCTCGCCGGCGCGCCGAGCGGTTGCAGCGGCAGCCGTCCGAAGGCTGTCGGGATCGCCGTCGGCCCCCATCCCGGCTGCGGCGATCCGGTGGGCCTTCAGTGTGTCTCGCGTGTGGAGGAGGGTCACTCGTCCGCGCTCGCCCTTGAGCTCCCCGTCCTCGATCAGGTGGTGGATCCCCCCGTCGACCAGGCGGTCGAGCTCTTGGCCCGCCGCCGGCAGCTCGACCGGCTCCGGGACGGCGAAGGCCAGGACGTCCGCGGCGACCTCGGCCGGCGATGCTTCGACGACGTCGATCTCCATGGGCGAGCGGGGATGCTATCCGAACACGTTCCTACCTTGTCCCCGAATGAGGGATATGGAAGGGCGCCCTCAGGTCGATGAGAGGGATGCGCAATGAGCGCAGCTCTACCCTCTCCGCCCGCACCCTCCCCTCGCGGGCGAAACCCTCTCCCGGTAGAAGCCCTCCAGGATCGTCTCGGAGGGCTTCTGCGTGAGCGGGAACAGCTGCGGCGCTTGGCCTCGCCCCTCGCCCTCGAGCGCAACCGGCGGGAGATCGTTCGGGCCCAGTGGGAGCTCTCGTACGCCCTCGTCGAGCGCTACGCCTCGCGCTAGGGCGCCGCGGGTATTCTCGCGCTCGTGCGCGGCGTTGACAGAAAGGCGATGGCCGCGCTCTCGTCCGGCCATCTCGCGACCGACCTCGCCCAGGGGTCGCTGCCCGCGCTCCTGCCCTTCCTGAAGGCGGAGTTCGACCTCACGTACACGATGGCTTCGGCGCTCGTCCTCGCCGCGACGATCAGCTCATCCCTGATCCAGCCGGTCTTCGGGCTCTGGTCGGACAAGCACGGCGCGCTCTGGATGCTGCCCGCGGGAGTCGCGCTGGCGGGCGTGGGGATGGCCGTCGCCTCGGTGGCCCCTACATACCCGCTGATCATGCTCTCCGTCCTTGCGGCGGGCATCGGCGTGGCTGCGTACCACCCCGAGGGGTCGAAGTTCGCGAGCTTCGCGAGCGGCTCCCGGCGCGCGAGCGGAATGTCGTTCTTCTCGGTCGGAGGGAACATCGGCTTCGCACTCGGGCCGGTGTACGCGTCTGCGCTCATCCTCGCGCTCGGCCTGAACGGGGGGCTGCTTCTCGCCGTGCCGGGGCTCGTCGTCGCGGCCGGGTTGCTCTTCGTGCTCCCCTACCTCGGCCGGTTCGCCCCCGAGCACTCCCCCGGCCACACGCGGAGGACGGTGCAGTCTGAGCCGCGCGGGCTCGTTCTCTTGCTCATGGTCGTCGGGCTGCGGAGCGTCGCGCACATGGGGCTCTTCACGTTCATCCCGCTCTGGGAGATCCACAAGGGCCACGGCGAGGCCTACGGCACGTTCGTCCTGGCCCTCTTCCTCTTCGCCGGTGCGGTCGGCACGCTCCTCGGCGGCCCGCTCGCCGACCGCTTCGGCAGGCGCCCGGTGCTGCGCGCCAGCTTCGTCGTCGCGACCCCGCTGATCCTCGTCTACGTGCTCGTGGGCGGCCCGCTCGGCGTCCTCGCGGTTACCCTCTCCGGCGCAGCCGTGATCGGAACTTTCGGAGTCACCCTCGTCATGAGCCAGGAGTACATGCCCAACCGGGTCGGCATGGCCTCGGGTCTCTCCATCGGCCTCGCAATCGGCCTCGGAGGGGTGGCGGCGCTGGTCCTCGGCGTGTTCGCGGACACGATCGATCTCGAGGCCGCCCTGATCGCCGCCGCGCTCGGGCCCGCGCTCGCTCTTGCGGTGAGCTGGCTGCTTCCGCCCGCGCCCCGGAGGACGAGCATCGAGCCCGAGCCCGCCGCGGCGGCGCTCTGATGTACGCCTCCGCGGAGGAGTTCTTCGACGACCTGAAGGCGAACGCCGATCCTTCGCGCGCATCCGATCTGACCGCCTCGTATCGCTTCGACATCGCGGGGAAGGGCTCGTGGCGGGTCGAGGTCGCCGCGGGCAAGGTCACCGTCGTGGAGTCCGACCAGCCCGCCGACTGCATCGTCTCGACCGACGAGCAGACGTTCCTCGGTGTCGTGCAGAACCAGCAGAGCCCGATCGGCGCCTACATGACCGGGAAGATCAAGGTCGAGGGCGACATGGGCCTCGCGCTTCGGTTGCGCGACCTGGTCGGCTAGTCAGGGCGAGAGCAGCGTCGCCTGCCACGAGCCGTTCCCTGCGCGGCTCCAGCGCACACGCTCGTGCAGGCGGTTGGGCCGGCTCTCCCAGAACTCGATCGTGTCCGGCCGGAGGACGTAGCCGCCCCACCAGTCCGGGAGGGGGACGTCGTCCCCGAACCGCTCCTGGGCCTCTGCGAAGGCGCGCTCGACCTCGTCGTAGCTGCCGATCGGCGCGCTCTGCCGGGAGGCCCACGCCCCGAGCCGGCTGCCGAGTGCCCGGGTCTGGAAGTAGGCCTCCGACTCCGACCTCGGCAGGCGCTCCACCGTCCCCGTGACGAGCACCTGCCGGCGGGGGTCGGTGTGCCAGTGGAAGACGAGGGCCGCGCGCGGGTTCTCTTCGAGCTGGTGGCCCTTCCGGCTCTCGTAGTTCGTAAAGAAGAGGAAGCCGCGCTCGTCGACGCCTTTCAGCTCGACCGTGCGCGCGGACGGATCGCCGTTCGCAGTCGCGGTGGCGAGCGTCATCGCCTGCGGCAGCGGGGCCCCTTCCGCGGCTGCGCGCTTGTACCACTCCTGGAAGAGGGCCAGCGGGCCGCTCATTCCTCGAGCTCCACGAGCACGGCGCCGCCCGCCACGCGCTCGCCCTCGGAGACGTGCACGCGCCGAACGACCCCCTCGTAGGGAGACAAGAGCGGAGTCTCCATCTTCATCGCCTCGAGCACGACGAGCGGCTGCCGGGGCTCGACGCGCTCGCCTTCCCGCGCGAGCACCCGGATGACGACGCCCGGCATCGGCGCGGTGAGCGTGCTCTGCGCGCCGAGCGAGTCGGCGTGCGCCGTCGTGTCGACCGTGGGCGGGGCTGCACGAGGGAGGGGAGAGCCGTTGAGGCGCCACGATCCGGCCCACGGTCGGCCCGCGCGGCCGGGCCGGGAGAGGGGTGGATTCTCGTCCAGGAACGCGGTCGTCGCCTCACCGGCCCGGAGCTCCGGGTGGGCGACGAGCCAGCGCAGGAACGGGAGGTTCGTCTCGACTCCGCGCACCTCCGTCTCGCGGAGCGCGGCGGCGAGTGCGTCGAGTGCCTCCGCCCGTGTCTCCTCGTGGGCGATCAGCTTCGCGATCAGCGGGTCGTAGGCGACGGGAACCTCGTCGCCCTCCTCGACGCCTTGATCGACACGGATGCCTGCCGGCAGACGGAGCCGCTCGATCCTCCCGGTGCGCGGGAGGAAGCTGCGCGGGTCCTCTGCGTACAGGCGCGCCTCGACGGCGTGCCCCTGCGGCTCGCGGCCAGTGATCTCGAGCTTCTCGCCCGAAGCGATACGGAGCTGTTCCTCGACGAGGTCGAGCCCGGTGACGAGCTCCGTCACGGGGTGCTCGACCTGGATGCGGGCGTTCAGCTCGAGGAAGAAGAACTCGCCGTCCGCGAGCATGAACTCGGCCGTGCCGGCGCTCTCGTAGCCGACGGCGCGCGCGAAGGCGATCGCCGCGTCGCCCATCTCGGCGCGGAGGTCGTCTCCGACGGCGGGCGAGGGGCTCTCCTCGAGGATCTTCTGGTGGCGGCGCTGGACGGAGCAGTCGCGCTCACCGAGATGGATGACCGCCCCGTGGCGGTCGGCGAGGAGCTGGATCTCGACGTGGCGCGGCCGCACGACGTAGCGCTCGCCGAAGACGCGGTCGTCGCCGAAGCCGGAGGCCGCCTCGCGCCTCGCTGAGGCGAGCGCCTCCTCGAGCTCCTCCGGCTCGCGGACGAGCCGCATGCCGCGCCCGCCGCCGCCGGCGGCTGCCTTGACCATGAGCGGGAAGCCGACCTCCTCCGGCTCGCCGGTCGGTACGACCGGGACGCCTGCCTCCTCCGCGATCCGCTTCGCCTCGAGCTTGTCGCCTGCGGAGCGGAGCGCCGCCGGCGGGGGGCCGACGAAGCGAAGGCCCGCTGAGACGACCGCCTCCGCGAAGCCGAAGCTCTCGGCGAGAAATCCATAGCCGGGATGGACGGCGCCGGCGCCCGTCCGCTCCGCGGCCGCGACGAGCGCGGCGGCGTCGAGGTACGACGACACCTCGACGACCTCGGAAGCGCGCCGCGTGTGGAAGGCGCCGGCGTCGTCGGGCGCCGCAACTGCGACGGTCGCGATCCCGAGCCGGTCGCACGTGGCGAAGATTCGCGCGGCGATCTCGCCCCGGTTTGCTACGAGGAGCTTTCCGATCTCCATGCCGGCGGGTGCTTCTCGAGGAACGCGCGGAGTCCGTCCTGTCCCTCCGGGCTCGTGCGCCGCGCCGCTGCGATCCGCGCCGCCTCGTCGCCGCCCGGCCGCTCGCGCACGAGCTGCTTGGCGGCGCGCACGGCCTCCGGGCCCCCGGCGAGGAGATGGGCGACGGCCGCGGCGACCCGCTCGTCCAGATCGCCGTCCGCCACCTCGCTGATGAGCCCGATGCGAAGCGCCACGTCGGCGCCGAAGCGCTCGCCCGTGAGGAAGAAGCGGCGCGCAGCGGCTCCTATTCGCGCGAGGACGAAGGGAGAGATGACCGCCGGCACGATCCCCAGCCGAACCTCCGTGAAGCCGAAGACCGTCCCGGTATCGGCGATCGAGATGTCGGCGCACGCCACGAGTCCGCTGCCCCCGCCGAGCGCATAGCCCTGGATCTGCGCGACGACCGGCGCCGGGCAGCGGTCGATCGCGTCGCACATCTCGAAGAGGCGGAGCGCGTCAGCGACGTTCTCGTCGTAGGTGAGGTCGATCGACGCACGCTGCCACTCGACGTCCGCGCCCGCGCAGAAGACGCCGCCGTCGCCGGCGAGGACGACCGCCCGCGCGTCGCCCACGTCTGCGAACGCCTCGGTCAGCTCGGCTATCAGCCCGGCGTCGAAGGCGTTCCGCCGCTCGGGCCGGGCGAGCGTCACGCGCAGGATCTCGCCGTCTCTTTCCACCCGAAGCGCGCCCATGTCCGCGCAGCTTAAGGTTGTGGGCGTGATTCACGGAGCGCTCGCAGCGGCGGTGACCCCTCTCCGGAGCGGCGGCACCCGCCTGGACGAGGACGCCTTCGGGCCGATCGCCGACTTCCTCGCAGGCCACGGGCTGGACGGGATCCTCGCGCTCGGGACGACCGGCGAAGGCTTCCTCCTGAGCGCGGAGGAGCGCCGCCGCGCCGCCGAGCTCTACCTCGAGGCGTGCCGTGGCCGGCTCGACGTGGCCATCCACTGCGGGGCGCAGACCACCGCCGAGACCGTCGCGCTCGCGGAGCACGCGGCCGGGGCGGGGGCCGCCGCAGTCGCCGTCATCCCACCTCCGTACTTCGCGCTCGACGAGGAGTCCCTCTTCACGCACTTCGCGGCCGCGGCGAGGGCGTGTGCGCCGACGCCCTTCTTCCTCTACGAGTTCGAGGCGCGCACCGGCAACCCGATCCCGCTCTCGGTGGTCGAGCGGCTGCGCTCGGAGGCGCCGAACCTCGCCGGCCTCAAGGTCTCGGACACGCCGTTCGACAAGGTGCGCCCGTACCTCGTCGAGGGCCTCGACGTGTTCATCGGGTCGGAACCTCTCCTGCCGCAGGGCCTCGCGGAGGGTGCCGCCGGAACGGTTTCCGGGGTCGCGGCCGCGTTTCCGGACCACGTCGCGCGCCTCAGGCGCGAGCCCGACGCCCCGGGGGCCGTCGAGCTCGTCGAGGCGCTCCGCGACGCCATGCAGCAGTACCAGTTCAACGCGGCCGTCAAGGTCGCGCTCGCGTGGCGCGGCGTGCCCGTGCTCGGGGATGTCCGCGCTCCGCTCCTTCCCCTTGCCCCGGAGGAGCGAACGGCGCTCGAGGCGCGCCTGGCCGAGCTCCTCGCTACATCCTGAAGACGCCGAACGTCGTCTCGGGAATCGGCGCGTTGACGCTCGCCGCGATCCCGAGTGCGAGCACCCTGCGAGTGTCGACGGGGTTGACGATCCCGTCGTCCCACAGCCTGCGCCGTCGAGTAGTACGGGTTCCCCTCGCGCTCGTACTTGGCGCGAATCTCGGCCGGATCGGCGCTGCCGACGGTCGAGAGGACGGCGGCCGCCTGCTCGCCGCCCATGACGCTGATGCGCGCGTTGGGCCACATCCAGAGCTGGCGCGGCCCGAAGGCGCGGCCGCACATCCCGTAGTTCCCGGCGCCGAACGACCCCCCGACGATGATGGTGAACTTCGGCACCTGCGCGCACGCGACCGCGGTGACGAGCTTCGCGCCGTCCTTCGCGATCCCGCCCGCCTCGTACTCCTTCCCGACCATGAAGCCCGTGATGTTCTGGAGGAAGACGAGCGGAACGCGGCGCTTACATGCGAGCTCGACGAAGTGCGCGCCCTTTCAGGGCGCTCTCGGAGAAGAGGACGCCGTTGTTGGCGAGAATCCCCACCGGGAAGCCCTCGATGTGCGCGAAGCCGCAGACGAGCGTCGTCGCCGTAGAGCGCCTTGAACTCGTGGAAGTCGCTGCCGTCGACGATGCGCGCGATTACCTCGCGGACGTCGTAGCCCTTCGCATAGTCGGCCGGGACGATGCCGTAGAGCTCCTCGGGGTCGTGCAGCGGCTCGAACGGCGCCTCGCGCTCCCACGGAGGCTCGGGCCGGCGGCGGCTCAGGTTGGCGACGATCTGGCGGACGAGGGCGAGCGCGTGCTCGTCGGAGACGGCGTAATGGTCGGCCACCCCGGAGGTGCGCGCGTGGACGTCGGCGCCGCCGAGCTCCTCGGCGCTCACCTCCTCGCCGGTCGCCGCTTTCACGAGCGGCGGGCCGCCGAGGAAGATCGTGCCCGTGCCCTTGACGATGACCGTCTCGTCGCTCATCGCCGGGACGTAGGCGCCGCCCGCGGTGCAGGAGCCCATCACCGCGGCGATCTGCGGAATTCCCGCCGCGGACATGACGGCCTGGTTGTAGAAGATCCGCCCGAAGTGCTCGCGGTCGGGGAAGACCTCGTCCTGCATCGGCAGGAAGGCGCCGCCCGAGTCGACGAGGTAGATGCACGGGAGACGGTTCTGCAGGGCGACCTCCTGCGCGCGGAGGTGCTTCTTCACGGTCAGCGGGAAATACGTCCCGCCCTTCACGGTCGCGTCGTTCGCGACGACGACGCACTCCTGGCCCTCGACGGTTCCGATCCCGGTGACGATTCCCGCCGCGGGCGCCTCGCCGTCGTAGAGGCCGTTGGCGGCGAGCGCGTTCAGCTCGAGGAGGGCCGAGTCGGGATCGAGCAGGCGGTCGACGCGCTCGCGCGCGAGGAGCTTCCCGCGGGAGCGATGGCGCTCGACGGCCTCCTCGCCACCGCCGCGAGCGGTCTCCGCTGTCAGGCTCCGAAGCTCCGAGACGAGCGCTTCCATGCGCTCCCGGTTCGCGGCGAAGTCCGGCGCCGAACGGGTCGACCCTCGTCTCGAGAATCGCCACTAAGCGTCTTGCGGCAGCTTGGCGAGGAGGTCCTTGAGCCTGCGCAGCACGTCGGCCTCCTCGTGCCCGAAGTCGTCGAGGTAGGAATGGAGCGCTGCGCGAACCAGCGTGAGCTCCTCTTCGGTCAGCTGGATGGCGTGCATGCGCCTAGCCTACGGCCGAGAGCGGATTAACGAGTCCTTTACGCATTCCGCACAACTGCCTCAAACTCGACTGGTTCGTGGCTCCCAGTCGCCCGACTTAGAACGCGAAGCCCGCCCGCGGCGGGTTTCGCGCATCAGGACGACGACGGCGAGCTCCTGCAGGCGCTCGAGCGGAAGCTCGTAGGCGGTCGCGCCGCGCACGCCCGTGAGCGTCTCGGCCGCGCAGAGCGCGTTCACGATCGCCTCCTCGGTCGCCTCCACGACCGCGTCGAAGAGGGCCGTGATGTAGTTGTTCGCGAGCATCTGCACGGGGATCGTCAGCGGAGCGTCGGTGCCGTAGTCCGCCGGCGGGAGCCCGCGGTTCCCCGTCGCGAATGCGAGGAAGAGGTCGCCACTCGAATGCTCGCCGACGCCGCCGACCCGCGCGATCCCGAGCCCCGCCCGCTGGGCGAGGCGCTCGCACTGGACCGGGAGGAGGGCGGCGTCGGTCGCGACGATCGCGATGATCGAGCCGGCGCCGGGCGGCACACGGCCGTAGGGGTCGGGGATTTCCGTAGACCGGGATCGCCTCCCCGACCGGGATGCCGTTGACGCGCAGCCGCTCGCGGCGCCCGTGGTTCGCCTGGACGAGGACGCCGACCACCGCGCCGCCGGCCTCCTCGACGATCCGGGACGACGTTCCGATCCCGCCCTTGAAGCCGTGGCAGATCATCCCGGTACCCCCGCCGACGTTGCCCTCGGCGACACGGCGCCGCCGAGGCAGAAGCGAGCGCTGCCTCGACGTGCTCGGCGCGCACGTGCATCCCGTTGATGTCGTTCAGGAGCCCGTCCCACGTCTCGCCGACGACGGGAAGGCTCCAGAACTCCCGCTCGTCCGCTCGCGACGGCGATCTCCGCCAAGATGAGCGCGTCGCGGACGACGCCGACCGAGTGCGTGTTCGTGAGGCCGATGGCGGAGCAGAGCGTCCCGGACTCGCGGATCCATTCGAGGCCCGTCAGCTCGCCGTTTCCGTTCAGCCGGTGCGCGCCGGCGAAGACCGGCTCGTACCACGGTCTGCCCTCGTGCGGCTGGACCACCGTGACGCCGGTGCGGACGTCATCGCCCTCGATCAGCGTCGTGTGGCCGACGCGCACGCCGGAGACATCCGTGATCGCATTCCGCTTCCCGGTGGGAAGCGTCCCGATCGTGATGCCGAGGTCGCGTGCGCGGGGCCGGGCCACGCGCGAAGGCTACGCGACCGCGTCGCGCAGCGAGCGGACGTAGCGCTCGAGCCCCTCGGGCCCCTCCGCCTCGGCGACCTCGACGGCCCTGCTGCCGACGACGACGCCGTCGGCGAGCGCGGCGGCCTGGGCCGCCTGTTCCGGCGTCGAGATGCCGAACCCGGCGAGGAGCGGCACGTCGGTCACGTCGCGTGCGCGCTCGACGAGGTCGGCCAGCTGGTCGGACACGCTCTCGCGCGTTCCCGTCGTCCCCGTGAGGGTGACGAGGTAGAGCCAGCCGTCCGTCCGCTCGCCGGCGAGCCGGATCCGCTCCGTCGGGGTCGTCGGCGCGACGAGCTGCACCCTGGGAAGCTCGGGCGCCGCCTCGAGGGGAAGATCGGCGACGATGAAGCTCGTTGCCCCCGCGGCGAGCGCGTCCTCGCGAAAGCGCTCGTACCCGTAGGCCTCGAGGATCGAGGCGTAGGTCATCGGGATGAGCGGGACGTCGACCAGCCGCCGGGTCTCGGCGAGGCACTCGAGGCAGGCTTGCGTGCGCATGCCCTCGGCGAGGGCCCGTTCGCCGGCCAGTCTGATCACCGGGCCGTCCGCGAGCGGGTCGGAGAAGGGGAAGCCGAGCTCGAGGAGGTCGGCGCCACCTGCGACGGCGGCTGCGGCGAGCTCGGGTGTCTTCCGCCCGGCCATCAGGTAGATGGAGACGCGTTTCACAGCGCCAGCACGGTGGCGAGATCCTTGTCGCCGCGGCCCGAGAGCCCGACGAGGATCAGGTCGACCTCGAGCTCGACGGCGCGCGCGAGCGCGTGCGCGGGCTCCAGCGCCGGGATGATCCCTTCGCGCTCGGCGAGAAGGCGGAAGGCCGCGAGCGCCTCGTCGTCGGTCGCGGGCAGGTACTCGGCCTGTCCCGAGTCGCGCAGGAAGGCGTGCTCGGGGCCGACACCCGGGTAGTCGAGCCCGGCGGAGATCGAGTGCGCATCGGCGATCTGGCCGTCCTCGTCGGCGAGGAGGGAGGACCGCGCGCCGTGGAGGACTCCGGCGCGGCCGGTGCCCAGGCTCGCCGCGCCAGCCGCCTCGACGCCGATCAGGCGCACCTCGGGGTCGTCCAGAAACCCGGCGAAGAGGCCGATCGCGTTCGAGCCGCCGCCGACGCACGCCACGACCGCGTCGGGCAGACGTCCCTCGGCGGCCAGGATCTGCTCGCGCGCCTCGCGCCCGATCACGGCCTGGAGCTCGCGCACGAGCTCGGGATACGGATGCGGGCCGACGCAGGAGCCGATCATGTAGTGCGTCGTCTCGACGTTCGTGATCCAGTCGCGGATCGCCTCGCTCGTCGCCTCCTTGAGCGTGCGCGTGCCGAACTCGACCGGGCTCACCTCCGCGCCGAGGAGGCGCATGCGCTCGACGTTGGGCGCCTGGCGAACCATGTCCTCCGAGCCCATGTAGACGACGCAGTCGAGCCCGAAGCGGGCGCAGACCGTGGCCGCCGCCACGCCGTGCTGCCCCGCGCCCGTCTCGGCGACGACGCGCTGCTTCCCGAGCCGGAGCGCGACGAGCGCCTGGCCGAGCGCGTTGTTGATCTTGTGCGCGCCCGTGTGACACAGGTCCTCGCGCTTGAGGTAGATCGTCCGGTCCTCGGCGAGGCGCTCAGTGCGGTAGAGCGGCGTTGGCCGTCCGACGTAGTCCCGCTGGAGCCGCTCGAGCTCGGCGAGGAACTCGGGGTCGTCCTTGATCTCGCGCCAGCCGCGCTCGAGCTCGTCGAGTGCCGGGACGAGCGTCTCGGGGACGTAACGGCCGCCGTAGGGCCCGAAGTAGCCGGTCTCGACCGAGGTCATCGCGCCGCCTCGACGAAGGCGCGCACGCGTTCGTGATCCTTGATCCCGGGGGCCGCCTCGAGGCTCCGGCTCGCGTCGACGCACCATGGCCGAACCGTCTCGATCGCCGCGCGCACGTTCTCCGGGCCGAGCCCGCCCGCGAGGAGGACCCGCCCCTCGTCCCGAGCGGCGCGCTCCCAGTGGCCGTCGTCCTCCTCGAGCCAGGGGAGGTCCCTGACCCGGGCGACGACCTCGTCGCCGCGGAGGAGCACGCCGTCACGGGCGCGGTGCCCGTCCTCCTGCGCGTAGAGCTGCGCGAGGTCGGTGCCGACGTCCTCCGTCTCGCCGACGAACACCCCGACGGAGAGCATCGAGTCGGGGACGGGAAGCGGCGGCGGAGGCTCGTCTGGGGCTCTCGGCGAGGACGAAGCCCGCGAGGTCGGCGCCCGGCCTCGGCCGCGACGGCCACGTCCTCCTCGCGCGTGAGGCCGCACACCTTGACGTACGGCCTGCGCAGGAGGTCTCGCAGCTTCGCGGCAGGATCCGGCGCGCGCATGAGGGTCGAGCCCACGAGGACGGCGTCGGCGCCCGCGAGATCCGCGGCCGCGCCGTGCGCCCGGTGCACGATCCCGCTCTCGGCGACGACCACACGGTCCCGCGGAGCGGAGGCGACGAGGGCGAGCTGCGCCTTCCGGTCGATCGCGAACGTGCCGAGGTCGCGGGCGTTGAGCCCGATCACCGGCGCGGCGAGCGCGGTCGCGCGGGCGAGCTCCTCGGCGTCGTGCGCCTCGACCAGCGTGTCGAGCCCGAGCTCGTCGGCGACGAACATCAACTCGCGCACGCGCGCATCGTCGAGATCGCGGAGCAAGAGAAGCACGGCGTCGCGCCCGCTTCGCGCGGGCCTCGAAGAGGTCCGCGCGATCAGAGAAGAAGCCCTTGGCGAGGAGCGGGAGGGACGCCGCCGCTCGGGCTGCGCGCAGGTCGTCCCAGGTGCCCGCGAAGCGCTCGTCCACGAGGATGGAGACCGCGGCCGCGCCGGATTCCTCGAAGCCGCGTGCGAGCCCCGCGGGATCGGCGTCGGGACGAAGGTCGCCCGCCGACGGCGAGCGGCGCTTCACCTCGGCGATTGCACGGAGGCCCGGAGCGGCGAGCGCGTCGCGGAAGCGGCCCATCAGGCGACCGCCTCCTTCTCCTGCGAGAAGGCGACGAGCGCGTCGAGCCGCTCGGCTGCGCGCGCCCGAGTCGAGCGCCGACGCCGCGACCGAGTAGCCCTCGGCGAGGTCCTCGGCGTGGCCGCCGGCCGCGATCGCGCCGCCCGCGTTCAGCAGGACGGCTTCGCGCTTCGCGCCCTTCGCACCCGCGAAGATCTCCCGGATCGAGGCCGCGTTCTCCTCCGGCGAGCCGCCGGCGAGCTCGCCCGGCTTGCAGCGCGGAACGCCGAAGTCGAGCGGGTCGATCTCGCGCTTTCGCACCTCGCCGTCGGCCACCTCGCAGACGAGATTCGGCCCGACCGGCGAGAGCTCGTCCACGCCGCCTGCGCCGTGGACGACGAAGGCCCGCCGCGAGCCGAGCTGCGCCAGCACCTCGCGCGATCGTGGGCACGAGCTCCGGCGCGTAGACGCCCACGACCTGCGCCCGCGCGCCGGCCGGGTTCGTGAGCGGGCCGAGGACGTTGAAGACCGTGCGCGCTGCGAGCTCGCGGCGCACCGGGGCCGCGTGCCGCATCGCGGGATGGTGCGACGGCGCGAAGAGGAAGCCGAAGCCGAGCTCGTCGATCGAGCGCTCGATCCGCTCCGCCGGCTGCTCGAGGTCGAAGCCGAGCGCTTCCAGCACGTCGGCCGATCCCGACGCGGACGACACCGCGCGGTTGCCGTGCTTCGCCACTCCCGCCCCGGCGGCCGCGGCGACGAGGGCCGCGGCCGTCGAGATGTTGAAGGTGCCGGCGCCGTCGCCGCCGGTCCCGGCGGTGTCCACGAGGTCGTCCCGCTTCGGGTGGACGGCGAGGACGTGCTCGCGCATGGCCTCCGCGCAGCCGGCGATCTCGTCGGCGGTCTCGCCCTTGAGGCGAAGCGCGATGAGGAAGCCGCCGATCTGGGCCGGGGTCGCCCGCCCGCTCATGATCTCGCCCATCACGTCGCGCGCATCGTCGGCGCGAGAGGTCGTGGCCGTCGAGGATACGCGCGAGGCCTTCCTGGATCGTCATCACGCTCGCTCCAGGAAGTTTCGCGCGAGCGCGGGCCCGTCGCGGCGTCAGCACCGACTCGGGATGGAACTGGATGCCGTCGACGGGAAGCTCGCGGTGTCGGACGGCCATCACCTCGCCGTCCTCCGTCGTCGCGCAGACCTCGAGGCAGTCGGGGACGCGCGTCGCGGCGAGCGAGTGGTAGCGGCCGCTCTCGAGCGGGTCGGGAAGGCCGCGGAAGAGCCCGCTCCCGTCGTGCGAGACGGGGCTCGCCTTCCCGTGCATCAGGCTGCTTCGCCTGCCCGACCTCGCCTCCGTAGGCCTCGACGATCGCCTGGTGCCCGAGGCAGACGCCGAGCGTCGGCACCCGCTCCCCGAGTCGCCGGACGATCTCGAGGCTCGCGCCCGCGTCCGCCGGCCGGCCAGGGCCAGGGGAGATGACGAGGTGGCTCGGCGCCATCCGCTCCGCCTCGTCGGCGTCGATCTTGTCGTTGCGGACGACCGTCACCTCGGCGCCGAGCTCCTGGAAGAGGTGCGCGAGGTTGTAGGTGAAGCTGTCGTAGTTGTCGATCAGAAGAATCACGCGGCTTCCGCCTCCTCCAGGGCCGCCTCCAGCGCGGCGAGCTTGCGCAGGCATTCCTCGTGCTCGGCGGTGGGGTCGGAGTCGGCGACGATCCCGGCGCCCGCCTGCAGGCGGGCGAGGCCGCCCTCGAGGACGACCGTGCGAATCGCGATGCACGTGTCGAAGGAGCCTCCGGGGACGGCGTAACCGACCGCGCCCGCGTACGGCCCGCGCCGGTAGCCCTCGAGCTCCGAGATGATCTGCATCGCCCGCACCTTCGGCGCGCCCGAGACGGTCCCGGCCGGGAAGCAGGCGCGCAGGAGCTCGAACGGCCCGTGGCCGGGAAGGAGCTCGCCGGCCACCTCGGAGACGAGGTGCGTGACGTGCGAGTAGCGCTCGGGCTCCAGAAACTTGCCCGACGCGCACGGTTCCGGGCCTGCACACACGCGAGAGGTCGTTGCGGCCGAGGTCGACGAGCATGATGTGCTCCGCGCGGTCCTTCTCCGAGGCGAGGAGCTCCTCGGCGTCGCCTTCGCCCGGGTCCGTCGTCCCGGCGATCGGGTTGAGGCTCGCGCGGGTGCCCTCGAGCTTCACGAGCGTCTCCGGGGACGAGCCGACGAGGGAGATGCCGTCGAGCTCGAGCAGGAAATGGTACGGCGACGGGTTGATGCGGCGGAGCGACCGATAGAGCGCGAGGGCAGAGACGTCTGTCGGTCGCTCCGCTCTCTGCGAAACCACTATCTGGAACGCATCGCCTGCCCGGATGTATTCCTTCGCGAGGCGAACGCTCGACTCGTAGTCGGCCTGCGAGGGGAAGCGCGTGGTCTCGCCATGGCTCGCAGGCGTCGGCGGAGGCTCGCTCCGCTCGGCGGCGAGAAGCGCCGCCACGGCGTCCCGGTCGCCTCTGAGGACCTCCGCCACGCTGGCCGCGTGGTCGAAGCGGACGAGGGTGTCCGCGACGACGAAACGGCTCTCGGGCAGGCCGGCGCCCTCGTCTGGGAGCGGCACCGTCGGCTCGAGCTTCGCCACATGGTCGTAGGCGAGGTAGCCGACGACGGGATTTCCGGCGGCGAGCTCGCGCTCGGCGTCGTCGAAGTCGACGAGGCGGGTGCCGCGGCCGACGAGGCTGTAGCGTCCGAGCCGGCCCTTCTCGACCGACTCGAGGAGGAAGGTCGAGCCGCTCTCGGCGGATAGGCGGAGGTACGCCCCGAGTGGGGTGATGAGGTCGGCATGGATGTCGCTAGCGATCGTCATGGCAAGCAAAAAGACCCTCCTTCGGAAGGTCTTCGAGCGGAACGAGGATGTCGACCCTTCTTCAGCAGGCGTCGCTCCCGCTCCGCTCGCGGCGCCAGGCCCACCAGGTGCGGATCACGGGAGTCACTGTCCCCAGAGCGTAGGGCACGGCTCCCGGCCCCGTCAACCGACGCCTGTAGCTCCGGGGGCCGTGGCATTAATGGCGGGGGATGGAGTTCCACCCGCCGTCGGAACCTGCATCGCCCGCACCACCTCCCGAGCCGCCAGCGCCGCCGCCGGACGAGCCGCCTCCGGATCCGGGCCGGCACCCGATTCGGATGGTGGTCACGGACGACCTCGAGCGCCGCCGCGTGACGGTGTTCTTCCGCTGGCTTCTCGCCATCCCGCTCGTCATCTGGCTTGCGATCTGGTCGATCGGCGCGTTCTTCGCGGCGATCGTCAACTGGTTCGTCACCCTGTTCAAGGGGCGCTCGCCGCTCAGCCTGCACGACTTCTTCGCGTCCTACGTGCGCTTCACGACGCACCTGCACGCCTACCTCTTCCTGGCGGCGAACCCCTATCCGAGCTTCACCGGGAAACCGGGCTACCCGATCGATGTCGAGATCGACCCACCCGAGCCCCAGAGCCGCTGGAAGACGGCTTTCCGGCTCGTCCTGGCCATCCCGGCCCTCATGCTCGCGGGCGCCCTGGTGGGCGCCCCGAGCGGCGGCGGCGGCAGAAACACCTACAACGGCCAGAACTCGAGCAGCACCGAGTACGCCGCCACGTACGGCTCCGCGTTCTTCACCCTCTCGGTGCTCGCGTGGTTCGCATGCCTGGCCCGCGCGCGCATGCCGCACGGCCTTCGCGATCTCTTCGCGTACGGGCTCCGCTACGGCGCTCAGGCCTGGGGCTACGTCTTCCTGCTGACCGACCGCTATCCGAACGCCGACCCGGAGCTGCCCGCCGCCGACCCGCCAGAGAAGGAGCGCGCTGTCCTCATGCGCGTGGAAGACGATCTGCGGCGGTCGCGGCTCACGGTCTTCTTCCGCTTCCTCCTCTTCCTCCCGCACCTCGTCTGGCTCCTGCTCTGGACGATCGCCGCCGTGCTCGCCGCGATCGTGAGCTGGTTCGCCACGCTTGCGACGGGACAGACTCCCTCGGCGCTGCACCGCTTCCTCGCCGCCTACGTGCGCTACATCGTCCACGTCTACGCGTACGTCTTCCTGATCGCGAACCCGTTCCCAGGCTTCGTCGGAGCGCCGGCCACGTATCCGCTCGAGGTCGAGATCGCCGGGCCCGAGCGGCAGAACCGTTGGAAGACGGCCTTCAGGCTCGTTCTCGTCTTCCCGGCGCTCATCATCGCGGGCACCCTGAACGGGGCGCTCATCCTCGTGGCGGTCTTCGGCTGGTTCGTCGCGCTTGCGCTCGGCCGCATGCCGCAGAGCTTCAGGAACCTCGGCGCGTGGGCGCTCCGCTACAACGCCGAGACGAACGCATACCTTTACCTGCTCACGGACATCTACCCGTACAGCGGTCCGTGGGAGTTCGCCCCGCCGCGACCGGCGCTTCTTGAGCCCGAGCCGGTGCCGGAGCCGACGTTCGCATAGCCAGGCGGTGGGGATTCGGGGTCGCCCTTGCGTCGGGGCTCGCCGCCTGGATCGTCGCGGCGTACTTCCTCTGGCAGAGCGTCATTCCCGACGATCTGTCCAAGCCGAAGCTCGCCGAAGCGTCGCTCTTCCCGACCGCGACGCTCGAGGCCGCCCGGACCTATGAGCGCTTCGTCCGTTGGGACTACGTGCTCGCCCAGCTGGCCGTGCTCGGCGTCGTCTTCGTCTACGCGCGGATCGGCCCCAAGTTCGTGCGGGAGTCGGCGGCCGGGCCGATCGGGACGGGGATGCTCCTTGCCATGCTCGGCCTCGGGCTCGTCTGGCTCCTCCAGCTCCCGTTCGGCCTTGCAGAGCTCTGGTGGCAGCGGCGCCACGACGTCAGCCGGGCCAGCTACTCGGAGTGGATCGTCAGCGGCTGGTTCGCGCTCGGCGGTCAGTTTCTCTTCGTCTGCCTGGCGATCCTCATCGTCGTCGGTCTCGCGCAGGTCATCGGCGACTGGTGGTGGCTGCCCGGCGGAATCGCGTTCGTCGGCCTCGCCGCGCTCTTCGCGTTCCTCTTCCCATACCTGATTCCGGGCCAGAAGCCCCTGCACCGGCCGGCCCTCGCCGCGCAGGCGCGTGCGTACGAGGCAGAGCTCGGGTTGGGCAACATCCCGATCCGCGTGCAGGACGTGAGCAGCGAGACGACCGCGCCAAACGCGGAGGCGGTCGGGCTCGGGCCGAGCCGGCGGGTCGTCCTCTGGAGCACGATCCTGCGCCCGCCGTTCACGCGGGACGAGCAGGAGGTCGTCATCGCGCACGAGCTCGGGCACCACGCGCGCATGCACCTGTACAAGAGCATCGGCTGGTATGCGCTCTTCGCGATTCCCGGCGCCTTCATCATCTCGCGGGTGACGCGGAGGCGCGGCGGGATGAGGAACCCCGAGGCCGTCCCACTCGGCCTGCTCACGTTCGTCGTCCTCGGCCTGCTCGCGACCCCGCTCCTGAACGTGATCACGCGACACATGGAGGCGGAGGCGGACTGGGTCGCCTTGACGGTCACGCGCGACCCGGGAGACGCCGAGAGCCTCTTCAAGGAGTTCACCGCGGCCGCGCACTCGGACCCGAGCCCGCCGCTTTGGTCATACGTCCTCCTGGAGACGCACCCGACCGGGCTGCAACGGATCGAGATGGCCCGAGCCTGGACGGCCTCGCACCCGTAAGCCCGGAATACCCGCTTTGGTGATTACCTCGAAGGCGGGTCTCGTCGATAACGAGAGAAACGAACGCCGCGCGCATGGCTCTAGGCAAAGCACATCGGCGCGAGGACGGTCAGGCGCTTGTCTTCATGGCGCTCTTCCTGACCCTGCTCCTCGCCATGTCGGCAGCCGTCCTCGACATCGGCGCCTGGTATCGCGCACAGCGCAGCCTGCAGGCGACGATCGACGCGGCGGCCCTTGCCGGTGCGCAGGCTTTGCCCGACGATCCCACGCAGGCACGGGTGCTCGCGTCGCAGTACCTGGCGAAGAACGGCGACGCCACGGCGACGATCACGATCCAGGGCCAGCTGCGTGGGGCCGACACGATTCGCATCGAGGGTGTGAGGCAGGCGCCGGGGATCTTCTCCCGCGTCCTCGGGATCAACGTCGTCCACGTCCATGCCACGGCCGCCGCGCGCTCGGGTGTTCCCGAGGAGGCGCAGTGGGCCGCGCCGGTCGCCGTCGACGAGAAGCACCCGATGTTGCAATGCAAGCCCACGCCCTGCTTCGGCCAGGCGACCTCGATCGACCTGAAAAAGACCGGCCCCGGCGCCTTCCGGCTGATCAACCTGGACGGGTCCCGCGGCGGCATCGGGCCCGGGACGCTCGCCGACTGGGTCGAGAACGGCTTCAACGGATACATGCCCCTTGGCTGGTACTACTCCGATCCGGGCGCGAAGTACAACTCCTCCCAGGTCGAGGCGGCCTTCGACGATCGCATCGGCGACGAGCTGCTCTTTCCGGTCTACCGCTCGACGCGGGGGCAGGGCGCCAACTTCGAGTACGAGGTGGTTGGCTTTGCCGGATACCACATGACCAGCTACGACTTCCATGGCAGCCACGGGCTCATCTACGGGGAATTCGTGCGCATGATCTGGACCGGAGTTCAGAGCACGTCCGGAAGCGCCGGGGACTACGGCGTCCGCGCCGTCTCGCTCGTGGAGTGACCGCGGGAGGGTTCGGGGGCGTTGGTACGCTCTTTCCATGGCACGCGCAGTCATCGTCTCGGCGGTTCGGACGCCCTTCGGGAAGCTCGGAGGCGCGCTCAGGGACTACGAAGCGCCCCAGCTCGGCGCGATCGCGATCCGCGCCGCGCTCGACCGCGCCGGGGTCCCGAACGACGACGTCGAGTACGTCACCATGGGCCAGGTGCTCCAGGGCGGAGCCGGACAGGCGCCCGCGCGCCAGGCCGCGGTCGGCGCCGGCCTCCCGGTCGAGGTGCCCGCAGACACGATCAACAAGGTCTGCGCCTCCAGCATCCGCGCGGTCGAGATCGCCGACCAGATGATTCGCTCGGGCGACCACAGTGTCATCGTCGCGGGCGGGATGGAGTCGATGACGAACGCGCCCTACGCCCTCAAGAAGGCCCGCTACGGCTACCGGCTCGGCGACGGGACGCTCATCGATCTCATGACCCACGACGGGCTGACCTCGACCTTCGACGGGAAGCACATGGTCGAGCAGGCGTCGTTCGTCTCGCGCGAGCTCGGGATCTCCCGCGAGGATCAGGACCGCTGGGCGCTCCGCTCGCACGAGCGCGCCGTCCATGCGATCGACAACCACCTCTTCGACGACGAGCTCGTCCCCGTCGGGGACGCGGCCGTCGACGAGGGTCCGCGGCGCGACACCTCCTACGAGAAGCTCTCGAGCCTGAGGCCCGTGTTCGACCCAGAGGGGACGACGACGGCCGGCAACGCCCCCGGCGTGAACGACGGAGCGGGCGCGCTCGTGATCACGAGCGACGAGTACGCGAAGTCGCGGGGACTCGAGGTGCTCGCGACGATCGTGTCGCAGGCATACGTCGCGGACGAGTTCGCCTACCTCGCGCGCACCCCCGCGAAGGCGGGAGCGCGGGCGCTCGCGAAGGCCGGGAAGGAGATCGACGACGTCGAGCGCGTCGAGCTGAACGAGGCCTTCTCGTCGGTGGCCGTCCACTCCGCGGAGCTGCTCGGCGCCGACACCGAGCGCGTCAACGTGAACGGCGGTGCAGTGGCGCTCGGCCACCCCATCGGCGCCTCCGGTGCCCGCATTCTCGCAACGATGATCCACGACCTGCGCCGGAACGGTGGCGGGCTCGGGCTCGCGGCTATCTGCTCCGGCGGCGGCGGCGGCGACGCCATCCTCGTCGAGGTCTAGGAACTTTTTCGGCCGCCGGCCGGTCTCACCCGGCATGAGGCTTCTTCTTGCGATGCTGCTCGGGCTGGCCCTGGCCGGGTGTGGCGCCGCCACCGAGGGGACGCCCGTGCCCGCGGTCTCGGGGCCCGTCGAGACCTCCGGCGTCACGGATGCGTCGAGCCCGCCTCTGAAGCCTCCGAAGATCCTCCTCGTGAGCGCGGCCGGCAAGCAGATCGCCAAGCAGGGCTCGTATTGCGTGGTCGCCGTCGATGCGTCCACGGGTGAGAACCAGGGCCGGTGCGCCGACAGCGTCTGGCCCCATCCGGGCCGTGTGACCGTCGTCCAGCCCGGAGACGGAGTCGCGGTGGTGCTCTCCGACGCGCAGGTGCGCAACGAGGGAACGGTCACCGTCCTCCCGTTCGGCTGCGAGCACACGATCGTGAAGACGATCCAGCTGAACCCCGGGAAGCAGTCCACAGCCTTCCCGGTCGACCTCGAACCCGGCGCCTACGAGCTCCAGGTCTTCACGAGGTTCAAGGCCGACGACCGGCGCACCGGAGACGTGAGCGGCGCGCTCGGCCTGGTCGTCGCCGCGGACGCGCCGCCGGCAATCGAGCCGGGGCCTCCCAGGCGCTCGAACTGCTGAGCGCGCGCCGTATGCTGGCGGCGTGAAGTTCGAGCACGTCCTCGTCGTCGGCGCCGGCCAGATGGGCGGCGGCATCGCCCAGGTCCTCGCCGCCTCCGGCCGGCGGGTCGCGCTCCACGACGCCGCTCCCGGAGCCGTCGAGCGGGGCATGGCCGCGATGGAGAAGAGCCTCGAGCGCCGCGCCGCGAAGGGCGCCGATCTCTCGCCGGACGAGGTGCTCGGCCGGATCGGGCCCGCGGACGGCATCGTCGCCGCCGACCTCATGATCGAGGCGGTCGTCGAGGACCAGGCCGTCAAGGAGGCGATCTTCCGTGAGGCGGACGGCGTCCTCCCGCCCGAGGCGATCCTCGCCTCGAACACGTCCTCGATCCCGATCGCCTCGCTGGCCGCGGTCACGGTGCGGCCGGACAAGGTGATCGGCATGCACTTCTTCAACCCCGTGCCGGTGATGGCCCTCGTCGAGGTCGTGAGCGCGAAGGAGACCTCCCCCGAGACGCGGGCAGCGGTGGTGGAGCTCGCGCAGGAGCTGGGGAAGACGCCCGCCAAGGCGAACGACTTCCCCGGCTTCGTCTCGAACCGGATCCTCCTCCCGTACATCAACGAGGCTGTCTGGGCGCTCCACGACGGTGTCGCCGAGCCCGAGGCGATCGACACGATCGCAAAGCTCGGCTTCAACCACCCGATGGGCCCGCTCGCCCTCGCCGACCTGATCGGCCTCGACACGTGCGTCGCCATCCTCGAGGTCCTCCGCGACGGGCTGGGAGACGCCCGTTACGAGCCGTGCCCGCTCCTCCGCGGGCACGTCGAGGCCGGGCGGCTGGGGCGCAAGTCGGGCGCGGGCTTCTACACGTACTCCTGAAGCGCTCACCCCTTCGGGTATCGCTTCCGGAGGGCGAAAGACCGATTCATGTGGCATGCGGCGCATGCTCGTCCTCGCCCTCCTCGCAGTCGCTGCGGCCATGCCCACGGGCTGCTCGGGCGTGGACGCGCAGAAGGCACAGAGCATCCTCGACGAGTCCACGACGGCGATGGCGAACGTCAAGTCCGTCTCCTTCTCGATGCGGATGTGGACGTCCGGCGGCCCCGACGGCACGGACTTCTCCCTGCTCATGCGCGGAGGCGGCTACGAGAAGGGCAAGCGCGCCGGCGACGCGTACGTCTCGATGAGCTCGAGTGACGTCCCCGGGATCGGCTCGATGACGATCGTGGTCCACGGCGACACGCTCTGGGTCAAGGCGGGCGGGCAGTGGACGCGCGTCCCGGCCCCGGCAAGCCAGGCCGATCCGCTCGCCGGCTTCGATCTCACGCGCTACGTGACGGACGTCGGGGTGGACGAGGGCGCGATGGTGGGCGGCGAGCCGATGGACAAGATCACGGGCGTGATCGACACCTCGGCCGCGCTGAGCGGTCTTCTCGGGACCCTCGGCGGGACGGGGGCGGCCGGGCTCGGCAATGCCGCCGACATCTTCGGGGACGTGCGGGCGGTCCTCTACATCTCCGAGACGACGCATCTCCCGATGAGGACGCTCGTCGACCTGCCGATGAACGTCGCCGGCGAGAAGATCACGATGCATATGGATCTCGTCCTCACCGGCGTGAACGAGCCGGTGGAGATCCCCTCGGTCGGCTAGCTAGACGCCTGGGCGGCGGGCTCGTCCGGGCAAAGCCCAGCATTTGCCCGCCTGACGACGCTCGCAGCAGGATGCTGCGCTCGCAGTCCCCTCGCCGGACCACTGTACTGTCTCGGGCCTGCTCGCTTGCCTCCCTTTGCGAGCGCCGCCCCAGGCGCCAGCTACGAGCCCTCGCCTCCGCGGGCCTATACTCGCCGCGCCGATGAGCCGACGCCGCGACGAGCCCGTGCGCCTGACGAAGATCTACACGCGGGGCGGAGACAAGGGGGAGACGAGCCTCGGGGACGGAAGCCGGGTGCCCAAGACCGATCTCCGCATCGCCGCCTACGGCACCGTGGACGAGCTCAACTCGTTCCTCGCCGTCGCGCTCGCCTCGAACGATCTCCCCGAGGAGTTCCGCCCGTGGCTGGAGCAGGTGCAGAACGATCTCTTCGACGTGGGTGCCGATCTGTCCGTTCCGCTCGAGGACGAGCGCGAGCGGCTCCGGGTGAGGCGGGAGCAGGTCGCCCGCCTGGAGGAGCTCTGCGACCACGTCAACGAGCGGCTCGAGCCGCTCAAGAGCTTCGTTCTCCCCGGCGGGGGCGAGGCGTCTGCGCGCCTCCACGTCGCGCGCTCCGTCTGCCGCAGGGCCGAGCGAGAGGTCGTCGCGCTCGCCGAGGCCGCCGATGTGAGCCCCGAGGCGCTCGCTTACCTGAACCGGCTCTCGGACCTCCTCTTCATCCTCGCGCGGGCCGCCGCGGGCGGCGAGGAGCCCCTCTGGAAGCCTGGCAGCTCGCGCTAGCGGCCGCGGCCTCGTTTGCGGCCGGGGTTCTCGGGGGCGCTGTGGGGCTCGTGCTCGGCAGCCTGCGCCTCCCCGCGGTCATCCTCGCCTCGGGGAGCGCAGCGGCCGCAGCGGGAACGAACATCGCAGTCAGCGCGGCGGCTGCTCTCTCAGGCGGCGTCACGCATGCGCGCGCCGGGCGGGTCGACTGGCGCATCGTCGGCTGGATGACCCCGCCTTCGGTCGCGGCCGCGTTCGTAGGCGGCTACTTCGGAGGGCGCGTGCCGGAGAGCATCCTCCTGGGCGGAATCGCCGCTGCGCTCCTCTGGAACGGCGTCCAGCTGGCCTTCGAGATCGGCTCGCCGCCGAGAGCGCGCCGGCCGCGGGTCGCGGCGGCCTTCGCCGGGGCGGTCATCGGGCTGATCGGAGGAGCCGTCGGCCTCATCCTCGGGACGCTCCGGATGCCGGCGCTCCTCGGGCGCGTCGGTCTGCCGCCGGGGCGCGCTGTCGGCACGAACCTCGTCGTCGGCTTCTTCCTCGGCATCGCCGGCTTCGTGGGCCACGCTCTCCAGCTGGAGGTCGACTGGCCCCTGCTCGCGGTCAGCGTCGCAGCCGCCGTCCCCGGTGCCTGGCTCGGAGCGCGGCACACCGGGCGGATGTCGGAGCGGGCGCTGAAGCGGGCGATCGGCGCCGCGCTCATCGCGGTCGGGATCGCGATCGCGGTCGAAGCGGTGCTCTAGAGGCGGCTGAAACCGGCGAGGCGGCGGAGCGCCGAGGCCGTCGCGCGGATGAACCGCTCGTCCCAGAAGAGGATCGGCCCGTCGACGTTGTCCTTCGGAGCGGGGGCGAGCATCCGCCGCCGTGCCCGAAGCGCCATCGCCCCGGCGCCGAGGAAGAGCCCGCCCAGAAGCACGAGGCCCGCTGTTCGGCGGGCGCTCGAGACCGCTGCTGGATTGAAGCTCTCGGGCTCGGCGGCTCCGGCCCCCGACGACGTGTCGGGCTCCGGCGGGTCGCCGCTAGCGAGCGGCTGTTCGGTGGTCGTCGGCGGTGTCGACGTGGGCGGGTAGGTCGGCGGGGTCGGCGTCGGCGGATAGCCGCTGCTGCTCTCGGTGGTGGGGCGCGACTTGGATCCGCCCGAACCCTTCGAGACCGTGAGCGGGACGGCCGAGCCCTTCTTGACGAGCCCGTTCTTCGCGGAGACGACGGAGCCCTTCGGAACACTCGAGAAGACGTAGGTGATCTTGCCGGCCTTCAATCCGCGCTTGGCGAGGGCCGACTTCGCCTTGGCGAGGGGGAGCCTCGCGACCTTCGGGACGACGACGAGTGCGGGGGTCTTGGCGCTGACGTTGCCGGCGGCATCGCGCGCCGCGACCTGGAAGGAGCGCGTGTCTCTCTGCGAGTAGGCGCCCATGTCGGCCGAAAGGGTCGAGCCGCTTACGGTCTGAGCGACGGAGCCGTTCACGTAGACGAGGTAGGAGTCGACGAGGCCGCTGTTGTCCGTCGAGGCCTTCCAGCTCAGGACGAGCCGGCCCGCCGAGTTCTTGCCCTTGAAGCCCGCTGGCTTCTTCGGGGCGACGAGGTCCTGGAGCAGGGTGAACGTGCCCGCGGCGCGCGTGAGGAGGTGGACGGTGTCACCGTCCTTGTAGAAGCCCTGCTGCATACCGCCGGGCAGGTTGGTGCCCGCGAGGCGGGCGACGGGCTGCCAGGCGGAGCCGTTCAGGATCGCCGGGACGACGTTGCCCGCGCCGTTCGTCAGCGTCAGGTCGAGCGGCTCGACGAACGACGTCACCGCGCCGCCGGCCAGCGCCCAGTAGGCGGACAGGTCGTAGATGTCGCCTCGCGCGGCGAAGCCGGTGGAGACCGCGCCTGCCGGGTGGGGATCGAGGCGGGCGACGAGCCAATCGCCGGCTGGGGCGCCGCTCCACGCACCGGCGGGAACGGTGAGCTGGCCGTCGCCGTTCGTCGACGCGACGGTCATCGCGGAGGAGGCGAACGAGTTCTTCTCGATGTACGGATAGTCGCCGCCGGCCGTGTTCCAGACGGTGAAGTGCACCCGGATCGGCGTGCGGTTGCCGGCCAGATCCTCGAGCTCGCCGCCGAGGGTGTGCGGGCCGTCCGCGAAGGCCTGCGTGAACGTGACCGTCGCTCCGGACACCACGCCGCCGGCGGCGGGGGAGCCGTCGATCGTCGGGTTGAAGAGGGTGCCCAGGTTCTCGTTCGCCGTCACGGCGACGGAGCCCGCGGCCGCGACCTTCGCGCCGTCGGAGGGCGAGGAGGACGTGAGCGTCGGAGCGGTGTTGTCCACCGTGCGGTTGAGGACCGGCGCCGAGGTGGTCGAGTTGCCAGCGTTGTCCGTGACGACCGCCCGCAGGTCGTAGTCGCCGTCTGAGACCGAGGTGGTGTCCCAGCTCGCGGGCGTGGTCGTCCACGTGCCTGCGCCGGCGGGCGAGCGCTGGTAGGTGACGGTCGCGACACCGGAGCCGGTATCGCCGGTGGCCGAGGTGAGGTTGACCGTGCCGCGCAGGTTCGCGCCCGGATCGTTCATCGTCGCCGTCGGCGCGGTGTTGTCCACGAGGCGGTCCTCCACGACCGCCGACGGGGTCGAGTTGTTCGCGTTGTCGGTCACCACGACGCGGAGGTCGTAGAGGCCGTCGGCGACGGAGGTCGTGTCCCAGGCCACCGTGTACGGCGCGGTCGAGTCGGTGGAGATCGCGCTCCAGGTGTTGGCGTTCGCGGGGGAGGACTCGAAGTCAACCTGCCTCACGCCCAGGCCCGCGTCGCTCGGCGAGGCGCTCAGGTTGACGGTGCCGCGGAGCGGGCTGCCCGGATCGGTCAGGCCGCCGCCCGGAGGGGTCGCGTCGATCGTCCACATGAAGACTGCGGCGCTTCCGTCCGTGTTGCCGGCCGCGTCGGTCGCCTTCACCTTGAAGGTGTGGCCGCCGTCGGCGAGGCCCGTGAAGGAGGCCGGGCTCGTGCAGGCCGAGAAGCCGCCGCCGTCGACCTCGCAGGCGAAGGTGGAGCCGCCCTCGGTCGACGTGAAGCTGAAGTCGGCCGTGCTGAAGTTGCTCGGATCCGACGGGTTGGCCGTGATGGACGTGTTCGGGGCGACGGTGTCCACCGTCCACGTGTAGCTTTGCGGCGCGGCCTCGGCGTTGCCGGCCGCGTCGGTCGCCTGGACGAGGAACGCGTGGCTGCCGTCGGCCAGGCCGGAGTAGCTCTTCGGGCTCGAGCACGAGGCGAACGAGCCGGCGTCGAGCTTGCACTGGAAGGTGACGCCGCCCTCGCTCGCGCTGAAGTCGAAGCTCGCGCCAGTGGCGTTCGTCGGGTCGGACGGGGCCGAGTCGATCGAGCTAATCGGCCGCGTGCGGTCGACCGTCACGTTGACGATGTCGGCGCCCGTGTTCGAGCCGACGTCAGTCGCGACCGCGCGGAGCGCTGCGTTGCCGTCGGCCGGGAGCGGCCAGGATGCCGTGTATGGCGCGCTCGTGTCCGGGGCCCCGAGCGACACCCAGCTGCCGGTGGAGCAGTTGGCGCTCGAGTCGGTGCAGTTGAAGAACTCGACGTTGGCGACGTCGCCGTCCGGGCTCGTCGCGGTGACGGTGAACGGGTCGGCGTCGGCGAGGTTGACAAACCCGCTCGGTGCGGTGATCGAGACGCTCGGTGCTCCCGCGTTCACGACCCAGGTGTGCGAGGCCGGCGTTCCGTCCGTGTTCCCCGCCGAGTCGGTCGCGCGCACCTCGAAGGTGTGGCTGCCGTCGGCCAGGCCGGAGTAGCTCTTCGGGCTCGAGCACGAGGAGAAGGGGCCGCCGTCGAGCTCGCACTCGAACGTGGAGCCGCCCTCGCTGGCCGAGAACTGGAAGGAGGGGTTCGGGCTCGTGTCCGGGTCGGGGGGAGCCACGTCGATCGTCGTGTTCGGGGCGGTCAGGTCGACCGTCCACGTGAACTGGGCGGGCAAGCCGTCGGTGTTCCCGGCGAGGTCGGTGGCGCGCACCTTGAACGTGTGGCTCCCGTCGGAGAGCGAGGAGTAGCTCTGTCGGGGTCGTGCAGGCCGAGAAGCCGCCGCCGTCGAGCTCGCACTCGAAGGTGGAGCCGGTCTCCGTGGAGGCGAAGGTGAACGTCGCGCCCGCCGCGTTCGTGGGATCGGTCGGGGTCGAGCCGATCGACGTGTTCGGCGCCGCGGTGTCGACCGTCCACGTGAACTGAGCCGGCGAGGGGTCGGTGTTTCCGGCGAGGTCGGTGGCGCGCACCTTGAACGTGTGGCTCCCGTCGGAGAGCGAGGAGTAGCTCTGCGGGGTCGTGCAGGCCGAGAAGCCGCCGCCGTCGAGCTCGCACTCGAAGGTGGAGCCGGTCTCCGTGGAGGCGAAGGTGAACGTCGCGCCCGCCGCGTTCGTGGGATCGGTCGGGGTCGAGCCGATCGACGTGTTCGGCGCGGTCTGGTCGACCTTGACGACGTTCGCGGAGGTGTAGACAGCCTCGTTCGTCACCTGGTCGGAGACGCGGTAGCGGTACTGGGCGCAGGTGTCGGTCGCGACGGTGTCGGGGCTCGTGACCGCTGGTCCAGCCGCCGGAGAAGCCGGCGCACGTCCCGTCGGTGAGCGCAGAGGTGCGCCGCTCGAGGACGCCGGTCGAGGCGTCCACGCCGGAGAACGCGTCGGCCCCGTCCGAGGTCGAGATCGGGACCTGGCCGTCGGCGTCATAGCCGTCCGCGTAGGAGACCGAGCCGCCGAACGGGGCTGTGACGTCGCGGACGAGGTCGAAGGTGTCGTTCGTGCCGTTGCCGGGGGTGTCCGTGACGACGACGGTCTGCGTGGCCGGGGCGGAGGCGCTCGCCGTCGTGAAGGTGTAGGCGTTCGAGTCGTACGGGGAGGTCGTGTCGTTCTTCGCCGCACCTGTGAAGCCCGAGTCCGCGATCGCCGGGAAGTCGACCGACTGGATCCCGGCCGGATCGCTCGGGACGTCGTGGAGCGTGAAGTCGCCGGTCGCGGCCGGGTTGTAGTAGTAGGTGTCCGTCGCCGAGTCGAAGTACTGGAGGTCGGGCCGAGCGCCCTCGTTCAGGGAGAGAACGCTGCTCGGGCCGGTGTTGTCGACCGTGATCGTGCGCTCGGCGGAGTCGGTCGTGTTCCCGACGTTGTCGGTCGCGCGGGCGACGATCGTGTACGTGCCGTCCGCCGGCTGGCCGTTCCACGTGACCGAGTAGGGCGCGCTCGAGTCGGGAGCGCCGATCGTCGTCCCCGCGGCGAAGCTACAGCTCGAGCCGGCGCAGTAGCGGAACTCGACCGTCTCGATCCCCGAGCCGCTGTCGACCGGGCTGGCCGAGACGGTCTGGCCGTCGGCGATCGCGGCGCTTGCGCCCGGAGCGGTCAGCGCGAACGCGTTCGGGCCGGCCGTGTCGGGCGTGACCGTGAAGGTGTCCGAAGCCGTGAGCCCCGCATTGCTGTAAGCGGTCACGGTCTGGGGGCCGGAGAGATCTCCGAAGGCGTAGGTCGTCCCGTACGGGCTCGAGCTGTCGTCCACGGGGCCGGGGAAGCGAACCTTCTCGATACCCGACTGCGCATCTGAGCTCGTCGCCGAGACGTCGTAGTTGCCGCTCTGGCCGGTGTTGACGTAGACCGTCGAGCCGGAGACGAATGCGTACGGGCTCGACTCGGAGAGCGTGATCGCGGGCGTCGTGGGCGCGGTGTTGTCCACGGTGACCGTGACGGCCGCCGAGGTCTGCGTATTCCCGGCGACGTCGGTCGTGACGACGTGGAGATCGAAGTCGCCGTTCAGTGCCGAGGTGTCCGAGCTGACCGAGTACGGGGCGGACGTGTCCGTCCCGATCGCCGTCCACGAGCCGCCACCGCTCGGCCGGCGCTCGAAGAGCGCAGAGGCGACGCCCGAGCCCGAGTCGGCCGAGTCGCTCGAGACCGACACCGTCCCGGAGAGGAAGGCGCCGCCGGCCGGGGAGGTGATCGAGCCGCTCGGGTCGGTGCGGTCGACGAGCGTGTTGACGACGTCGGACCCGGTGTTCGAGGCGTTGTCCGTGATGACCGCCCGGAGAGCCTGGCTGCCGTCGCCCTGCACGTCCCACGAGCCCGTGTACGGCGCCGTCGTGTCCGGCGCGCCGAGCGAGTTCCACGAGCCGCTCGAGCAGCTCGTCGAGGCGTCCGAGCAGACGAAGAACTCGACGCTCGCGATGTCGGTGTCGGGGGTCGTGGCGGCGACCGTGAACGGATCGGCCGCGGTGGCGTTCACGTACGCGCCCGGGGCGGTGATCGAGACCGTCGGGGCGTGATTGTCGACGCTGACCGTGCGGGTCGCCGACGTGAACGTGTTCCCGGCGATGTCGGTCGTGAGCACGCGGAGGTCATAGTCGCCGTCGCCGAGCGGAGTCGTGTCCCAGCTGACCGAGTACGGGGCGGACGTGTCCGTCCCGATCGCCGTCCACGAGCCGCCACCGCTCGGCCGGCGCTCGAAGGCCGCGCTTGCGACGCCGGAGCCAGAATCGGCGGAGTCGGACGAGACCGCGACCGTGCCGGACACCTGGGCGCCGTTCGCGGGCGCGGTCAGGGAGCCGGTCGGGTTCGTGTTGTCAATCGTGACGGTCTGCTTCGTCGAGTCGAGCGTCAACCCCGCGGCGTCGGTCACCCGGGCGAGCACCTGGTAGTCGCCGTCTGCCGGCTGCGAGTTCCATGTGACCGAGTAGGTCGGGCCGGTCGGGCTCGTGCCGATCAGCGTCGAGGGGGAGCAGGGCGGACCGGCGCAGTAGTAATAGGACACCGAGGCGACGCCGGAGCCGGCGTCGGAGCCCGAGCCGGCCAGCGCCTGGCCGGTCCGGATCGCGCTCGGAAGCGCATCGAGCGTCGCGCTCGAGGGCGCCGTGTTGTCGACGGTGACCGTGCGGATCGCCGACGTGAAGGAGTTCCCTGCGTTGTCCGCGGTCGTCACGCGCAGGTCGTAGTCGCCGTCGGACACCGAGGTGGTGTCCCAGCCGACCGAGTACGGCGCGGAGGTGTCGGTGGCAATCGGCGTCCACGAGCCGCCGCCCGCCGGCCGCCGCTCGAAGAGCGCCGAGGCGACGCCCGACGTGTCGTCGGCCGAGTCGGAGGAGACCGTGACGGAGGAGCCCGAGACCACGGCGCCGTCGGCCGGAGCGGTCAGCGAGCCGGTCGGCGGCGTGGCGTCAAAGGTGAACGTGCGGCTCGCGGGCGACTCGGCGTTGTCGGCGTTGTCCGTCGCCTTCAGCCGGACCGTGTAGTCGTCGTCGGCCGGGAAGCTCGCCGCCGCGAATGCGTACGACCAGCTCCCGCCCGAGAGCGACGTCGTGAAGAAGAGCTCCGAGCCCGACGAGAAGGCGCTGCCGTTCCAGTAGAGCCCGGTACCGACGCGCTTGATCGAGAGCTCGACCTTCTGGACGCCCGAGGTGGCATCCGAGTACGTGCCGCAGAAGCCGCTCGTGGTGCAGCCGGCGTTCCACGTGGACGCCCGGTAGACGCCGCTCGCGCCGGGGAAGGTGGCGGCCGAGCTTGGCGCGACGGTGTCGATCGTCCAGGTGGACTGAGCAGGCGTGGCGTCGGTGTTCCCGGCGGTGTCGGTCGCGCGCACCTTGAACGTGTGGCTCCCCTCGGAGAGGCTCGTATAGGACTTCGGGCTCGAGCACGCTCCGAAACCGCCGCCGTCGAGCTCGCACTCGAAGGTCGAGCCGCCCTCGGTCGCGGAGAAGGCGAAGGTCGCGTCGGCCGAAGTCGAAGGGTCCGACGGCCCGGTGTCGACCGCCGTGTTCGGCGCGACGTTGTCGATCGTGAAGCTTCTGCTCGGCCCCGTCTCCGTGTTGCCCGCGGCGTCCTGGGCGCGAACGTGAACCGTGTAGCTGCCGTCGGCGGGGAAGCTCGACGCGGGGAATGCGTACGACCAGGTGCCGCCCGAGAAGCTGGCCGCCTGGAAGTCCTCGGAGCCGGACGAGAAGGCGCTGCCGTTCCAGTAGAGCCCGGTGCCGGCGCGCTGGATGGAGACGTCGACGGCCTGGACGCCCGAGGTCGCATCGGAGTACGTGCCGCAGAAGCCGTTCGTCCCGCAGCCCGCGTTCCAGGCGGAGTTCGCGTAGGTGCTGCCCGAGGCCGGGAAGGTGAAGAGCGCGCTCGGGTTCGCGTTGTCGATCCGGAAGGTGCGGCTCGGCCCCGTCTCGGTGTTCGACGCGCCGTCGCGGGCGCGCACGTGGACGGTGTAGGAGCCGTCGGCCGGGAAGCTCGACGCCGCGAAGGCGTACGACCAGTTGCCCGCCGAGAAGGAGGCGGTGCTGAAGACCTCGGAGCCGCTCGCGAACGAGGAGCCGTTCCAGTAGTTGCCGGTGCCGCGGCGGATGGAGATCTCGACTGCCTGAACCCCGGAGGTCGCGTCCGAGTAGGTGCCGCAGAAGCCGACGGTGCCGCAGCCCGCGTTCCACGCCGCGTTCGTGTAATCCCCAGCGGCCGGGAAGGAGAAGAGCGCGCTCGGGTCGGCGGTGTCGTACGTGAAGGAGCGGCTCGCCGGAGTCTCGCCGTTGCCGGCGTTGTCCGTCGCCTTCACACGGATCGTGTAGCTCCCGTCGGCCGGGAAGTCCGTCGTGGCGAAGGCGTACGACCAGTTCCCGCCGGAGAGGCTCGCGAGGTTCCAGACCTCGCTGCCGCTCGAGAAGCCCGAGCCGTTCCAGTAGTTGCCGGTGCCGCGGCGGATGGAGATCTCGACTGCCTGAACCCCGGAGGTCGCATCCGAGTAGGTGCCGCAGAAGCCGGCGCTCACGCAGCCGGCGTTCCAGCCGGAGGTGTTGTAGGCCGAGCCCGAGGCAGGGAAGGTCGTGGTCGAGGAAGGGGCGGTGGTGTCGACCGTCCACGCGTACTGGGCGGGCGTCGGGTCGGTGTTGCCGGCCGAGTCGGTCGCCTTGACCTCGAACGTGTGGCTCCCGTCGAAGAGCGACGAGTAGCTCTTCGGGCTCGAGCAGGAGGAAAATCCGCCGCCGTCGAACTCGCACTCGAAGGTCGAGCCGCCCTCGTCCGCGGAGAACGTGAACGTCGCGTCCGCGCTCGTCGACGGGTCGCTCGGGTTGGAGTCGATCGTGGTCTCGGGCGGGGTCGTGTCGTAGGTGAAGGTGCGGCTCGGCCCCGACTCCGTGTTCGTGGCGTTGTCGGTCGCGCGGACGTGAACGGTGAAGTTGCCGCCCGCCGGAAAGCTCGAGGCGGGGAAGGCGTACGACCAGTTGCCGCCGCCGATCGTCGCCGCGAGGAAGGTCTCCGATCCGCTCGCGAACGAGGAGCCGTTCCAGTAGTTGCCGGTGCCGCGGCGGATGGAGATCTCGACTGCCTGGACGCCCGAGGTCGCGTCGGAGTAGGTGCCGCAGAAGCCGCTCGAGGCGCAGCCGGCGTCCCAGGCCGCCGAGTCGTAGTTGCCGGAGGCCGCCGGGAACGTGAAGACACGCGCTCGGGTCGGCCGTGTCGACCGTCCACGTGAACTGGGCAGGCGTCGCGTCGGTGTTCCCGGCCGTGTCCGTCGCGCGCACCTTGAACGTGTGGCTGCCGTCGGAGAGGCGAAGAGTAGCTCTTCGGCGTGGAGCAGGAGGAGAAGCCGCCGCCGTCGAGCTCGCACTCGAACGTGGAGGAGCCCTCGGTCGAGCTGAACGTGAAGGTGCCTGCGGCCGAGTTCGAGTTCAGGTTCGGGCTCGAGTCGATGGTCGTGTTCGGCGCAGCCGTGTCGATCGTGAACGTGCGGCTCGAGGGCGACTCGGCGTTCCCGGCGTTGTCGGTCGCCTTGACGCGGATCGTGTAGCTCCCGTCAGCGGGAAAGCTCGAGCCGTCGAACGCGTACTCCCAGTTGCCGCCTCCGATGCTCGCAGGTTCTAGAAGATCTCGCTGCCGCTCGAGAAGACGATCCGTTCCAGTAGTTGCCCGCGCCCTGGCGGATCGAGATCTCGACCTTCTGCACGCCCGAGGTCGCATCGGAGTACGTGCCGCAGAAGCCGATCGTGCCGCAGCCCGCATTCCAGCCCGAGGTGTTGTAGGCTACCCGCCGAGGCGGGGAAGGTCGTCGTCGAGGACGGGGCGGCAGTGTCGTAGGTGAGCGAGCGACTCGAGGGAGACTCGCCGTTCCCCGCGTTGTCGGTCGCCTTGACGCGGATGGTGTAGCTCCCGTCGGCCGGGAAGTCGCTCGTGGCGAAGGCAGTACGACCAGTTCCCGCCGGAGAGCGAGGTCGTGTTCCAGACCTCGCTGCCGCTCGAGAAGCCCGACCCGTTCCAGTAGTTGCCCGTGCCCTGGCGGATGGAGATCTCGACCTTCTGCACGCCCGAGGTCGCGTCCGAGTAGGTGCCGCAGAAGCCGATCGTGCCGCAGCCCGCGTCCCAGCCCGAGGTCGTTGTAGGCGCCGCCGAGGCGGGGAAGGTCGTCGTGGACGACGGAGCGCGACGGTGTCCACCGTCCAGGTGAACTGGGCCGGCGTCGCGTCGGTGTTCCCGGCCGTGTCCGTCGCGCGCACCTTGAACGTGTGGCTGCCGTCGGAGAGCGCAGGAGTAGCTCTTCGGGCGTGGAGCAGGACGAGAAGCCGCCGCCGTCGAGCTCGCACTCGAACGTGGAGGAGCCCTCGGTCGAGCTGAACGTGAAGGTCGCATTCGCAGAGCTCGACGGGTCCGATCGGGTTCGAGTCGATCGTCGTGTTCGGGGCGACCGTGTCGACCGTCCACGTGAACTGGGCCGGCGTCGCGTCGGTGTTCCCGGCCGTGTCCGTCGCGCGCACCTTGAACGTGTGGCTGCCGTCGGAGAGCGAGCGAGTAGCTCTTCGGCGTGGAGCAGGACGAGAAGCCGCCGCCGTCCAGCTCGCACTCGAACGTGGAGGAGCCCTCGGTCGAGCTGAACGTGAAGGTCGCATTCGCAGAGCTCGACGGGTCCGACGGGTTCGAGTCGATCGTCGTGTTCGGGGCGGCCGTGTCGATCGTGAAGCTCCGGCTCGGGCCCGACTCCGTGTTCAACGCGATGTCCTTCGCCCTGATGTGGACGGTGTAGCTCCCGTCGGCGGGGAAGCTCGACGGCCGAGAAGGCGTACGACCAGTTGCCGCCGGCGACGGATGCCGTCTGGAAGACCTCGCTGCCGCTCCCGAACGTGGAGCCGTTCCAGTAGTTGCCGGCGCCCTGGCGGATCGAGATCTCGACCGACTGGACACCCGAGCCCGAATCCGAGTACGTGCCGCAGAAGCCGTTCGTGCCGCAGCCCGCGTTCCAGCCCGAGTTCGAGTAGTTCCCACCCGACGCCGGGAAGGTGAAGAGCGCGCTCGGGTTCACGTTGTCGATCGTGAAGCTCCGGCTCGGGCCCGACTCCGTGTTCAACGCGTTGTCCGTCGCCCGAACGTGGACGGTGTAGGAGCCGTCGGCGGGGAAGCTCGCGGCCGAGAACGTGTACGACCAGTTGCCGCCGGAGACGGATGCCGTCTGGAAGACCTCGCTGCCGCTCCCGAACGTGGAGCCGTTCCAGTAGTTGCCGGCGCCCTGGCGGATCGAGATCTCGACGCTCTGCACGCCCGAGGTCCCGTCGGAGTACGTGCCGCAGAAGCCGTTCGTGCCGCAGCCCGCGTTCCACGCTGCGTTGGCGTAGCTCCCGCCCGAGGCCGGGAAGGTGAAGAGCGCGCTCGGGTTCGTCGCGTCGAAGGTGAAGCTGCGGCTCGAGGGTGTCTCGACGTTGGCGGCGGCGTCGGTCGCGCGCACGCGGATCGTGTAGCCGCCGTCGGCCGGGAAGCTCGCGGCCGCGAATGCGTACGACCAGCTCCCGCCGGACAGCGAGGTCGTGTTCCAGACCTCGCTCGCGCTTCCGAAGGAGCTGCCGTTCCAGTAGTTGCCCGTCCCCTGGCGGATCGAGATCTCGACGGTGGAGACGCCCGAGGTCGCGTCCGAGTAGGCGCCGCAGAAGCCGATCGTGCCGCAGCCCGCATTCCAGCCCGAAGTGTTGTAGGCACCCGCGGAGGCGGGGAAGGTCGTCGTCGAGCTCGGCGCGACCGAGTCGACCGTCCATGTGTAGCTCGCCGGCGTGCCGTCCGTGTTCCCGGCCGCGTCGGTCGCCCGCACGGTGACGGTGTGGCTCCCCTCGGAGAGCGAGGAATAGCTCTTCGGGCTCGAGCAGGAGGAGTAGCCCCCGCCGTCGATCTGGCACTCGAACGTGGAGGCGCCCTCGGTCGAGCTGAACGAGAAGCTCGCGCTCGTCGAGTTGGAGGGGTTGGACGGGTTGGACGTGATCGACGTGTCCGGCGCGGCGCGGTCGATCGTGAACGAGCGGCTCGACGGCGTCTCGGCGTTCCCCGACGTTGTCCGTCGCCTTCACGCGGATGGTGTAGGAGCCGTCGGCCGGGAAGCTCGAGGCCGGGAAGGTGTACGACCAGTTGCCGCCCGAGAGGGAGGTCGTGTTCCAGACCTCGCTGCCGGAGCTGAACGAGCCTGCGCTCCAGTAGTTGCCCGCGCCCTGGCGGATCGAGATCTCCACCTTCTGCACGCCAGAGGTCGCGTCGGAGTACGTGCCGCAGATGCCGTTCGTCGCGCAGCCGGCGTTCCAGCCGGAGGTGTTGTAGCTCGATCCCGAGCCGGGGAAGGTGATCGTCGAGGAGGGCGCCGTCGTGTCGACCTGCCACGTGTGGCTGGCCGCCGAGGCGTCCGTGTTCCCGGCCGGATCGGTCGCGCGCACGAGGAACGTATGGCTGCCGTCGGAGAGCGACGAGTAGCTCTTGGGACTCGTGCAGGAGGAGTAGCCGCCGCCGTCCAGCTGGCATTCGAATGTCGAGCTCCCCTCCGTCGAGGTGAAGCTGAAGCTCGCGCTCGTGGACGTCGTCGGATCGGCCGGGTTGGCCGTGATCGACGTGTCCGGCGCCGCCGTGTCGTAGGTGAACGAGCGGCTGTTCGGCGTCTCCGCGATGTTGACGTTGTCCGTCGCCCGGACGCGGATCGTGTACGTGTCGTCAGCCGGGAAGCTCGAGGCCGGGAAGGTGTACGACCAGTTGCCGCCGGAGAGCGAGGTCGTGTTCCAGACCTCGGAGCCGCTGCCGAACGAGGAGCCGTTCCAGTAGTTGCCCGTGTTGCGGCGGATCGAGATCTCGACCTTCTGGACGCCCGAGCCGTTGGCGGCGTCCGAGTACGTGCCGCAGAAGCCGTTCGTGCCGCAGCCTGCGTTCCAGCCGGAGGTGTTGTAGCTCCCGCCCGAGGCGGGGAAGGTCGTCGTCGAGCTCGGGGCGTTGTTGTCGATCCGGCGGTTCGAGATCGTCGCGGAGTTTCCCGTGTTGCCGGCGCCGTCGGTCGCGACCGCGCGGAAGTCGTAGAGGCCGTCCGACACGGTGCTCGTGTCGAAGGAGACGGAGTAGGGCGACGTCGTGTCCGGCGAGCCCACGTTCGTCCAGGAGCCCGCGCCCGCCGGTGAGCGCTGGAACTGCACCTGGGAGACGTAGGAATCCGTGTCGCTCGCCGCCGAAGTCTGGAGGGTGATCGTGCCCGTGACCGGCGAGCCGGGGTCGCTCATCGTCACGCTCGGGGCGACGTTGTCGACCTTGAACGCCGCCTGGTGCCCGTACACGCGGGCGGAGACCGTCGACGTGGCGCTGACGTTGCCGGTGGCGCCAGCGGTGGTCTTGATCTCGTCCGCCGTCGAGCCGCTGATGCCGGTGACGCCGACGTCGCCGCGCTCGGTCCAGCCGCCCGGAGGGGTGTACGTCGAGTTGCTCACGCTTCCGAAGAAGGCGAGGACGAGGTCGTCGTTCGCCGTCGTGGTGACGCTGTTCGCCGTCACTGTGGTCGTGTTGTTCGTGCTCGCGACCGTGCTGTACACGTCGAACGCGCGAGCTCGACTTGACGCCGTAGTAGGCGCCCACGGTGGCCACGGCCGACCGGGAGCCCGTCCAGGTGAAGGAGTAGGACGCCGGCTCGGAGCCGCCCGCGATCTTGTAGAAGCTCGCCTGAGTGGCCTGGTTAGCCGCGGTTCCGGAGACGATCGCCGTCCACCCCGAGCCTGCGATGCTCCCGGTCACGTTGCCGGTCACCATCACGTGAGCGACGAGGAGGTCGTTCGCCTGAACGCCGGTCGGCTTGGTGACCGAGACCGAGGTGGTGGCCGTCGCCGTGCCGGTCTGCGTGTTCCGGTGGGTGACCGCCGGGTCGATGACGTAGGGAAGCGGAAGCTTCGAGTCGTCGAGGCGGAGCGTCAGCCACCAGGCCCCGTCTCGAAGCTCGACGCTCCAGCGGAGACCCTTGGGCGTGACGTCCCTGCCCTCGCCGTCGAGGATCTTCACCGGTGCGATCGAGACGTCGGTCAACCGGTGGAGCTTCGTGTCGAGGAACGCGATGCCGCCGTCGTCGCCGACACGCGGGACGCGGCTCGAGTCGATCCGCCAACGCCATGTCTTGGTTCCCTGGCGCTCGCGGACCGTGAGGAACTGCTCGAGCGTGGGCCCATCCACGAGGATCGTCTCCGCGCCGACGGAGGTGGGGCGGGAGACGCCGTTGGCGAAGCGATGCCAGTCGCCCGGCAGTGAGCCCTGCGCCTCGAGCGTGACTGTCGCGCTGTTGCTCCGCACCCGGAAGGTCTCCTCGCCGATGGCGAGCTCGACGCCCGGGGCTGGGTGGCGGACGAGGGGCGCCTGCGAGTCGGAGGAGCCGAGCGCTTTCTGCAGGAACGACGGCGGGCCGTCAGAGCGGCCTGGCGTGCCGAGCTGCATGACCGCGACGAAGATCGCGGCAGCGAGCGCTGCGAGCGCCGCGAGGCGCACGGGGGATGCGTTGCGGAGAACGGCGACGCTCTCGGCTTCCGCCGAGCGCTCACCGGGCCGCAGTTCCGAAAGGTTCGCCATTGGGTTTCCGTCCTCGCGACGCCTGCACCGGCGCGCGATTCCTGGTCTCCAGATCGTCCGGCTAAGGGGCTGAGCGGCCTCGATTCGGTAAGAGAACGGACTGAATGGGCTCTACTTCACCCGTTCGAGGGAGGGGAGAGGTCGGTCAGGTCCCGCGTAGAATGAAATCCGCATGGCCACGACTCGCGACCGGAGGCGGGCCCACGCCGACGACGAGTGGCGTGAATCGCTCTACGCGGAGCAGCCTGAGCGCGACGCCCTCTTCACGACGATCTCGGGCCTCGAGAACGGGCCGCTCTACACGCCTGAGAACGTCGAGATCGACTACGAGCGGGACCTCGGCTACCCGGGCACGTTCCCGTACACTCGCGGGGTCTACCCGTCGATGTACCGCGGCCGCCTCTGGACGATGCGCCAGTTCGCCGGGTTCGGCACGGCGGAGGAGACGAACTCGCGCTTCCGGTATCTCCTCGACCACGGCCAGACGGGGCTCTCGACCGCGTTCGACATGCCGACCCTCATGGGCTACGACTCGGACCACCCGAGGTCACTGGGCGAGGTCGGGCGCGAAGGCGTCGCGATCGACTCGCTCGAGGACATGGAGCAGCTCTTCGCAGGCATCCCGCTCGGCGAGGTCTCCACCTCCATGACGATCAACGCTCCTGCGGCGATGCTGCTCGCCTTCTACATCTGCGTCGCCGAGAAGCAGGGCGTGCCGCAGGGCCGGCTGCGCGGGACGATCCAGACGGACATCCTCAAGGAGTACATCGCGCAGAAGGAGTGGATCTTCCCGCCCGAGCCGTCCATGCGGCTCTGCGTGGACATGATCGAGTACTGCGCGCGGGAGGTTCCGCTCTGGCACCCGGTCTCGATCTCCGGCTACCACATCCGCGAGGCGGGCTCCACCGCGGCTCAGGAGCTCGCGTTCACGCTGGCGGACGGGTTTGCCTACGTCGAGGCGGCGCTCGAGCGGGGGCTCGACGTCGACGATTTCGCCCCGCGGCTCTCCTTCTTCTTCAACGCGCACATCGACTTCTTCGAGGAGGTGGCGAAGTACCGAGCGGCGCGTCGCATCTGGGCGAAGGAGCTGCGCGAGCGGTACGGCGCCAAGAACCCGCGCTCGTGGCTCATGCGCTTCCACGCCCAGACGGCCGGGGTCTCGCTGACCGCGCAGCAGCCGGAGGTGAACATCGTGCGGACGGCGCTCGAGGCGCTCGCGGCGGTGCTCGGCGGGTGCCAGTCCCTGCACACGAACTCCTTCGACGAGGCGCTCGCCCTTCCGACCGAGCACGCCGTCAAGCTCGCGCTCCGAACGCAGCAGGTGATCGCCCACGAGACGGGCGTGGCAAGCACGATCGACCCGCTTGGAGGCTCCTATTATCTCGAGGACCTGACCAATCGGCTCGAGCAGGAGGCCCACGTTTACTTCGGGCGCATCCGCGACCTCGGCGGAGTCGTCGCGGCGATCAAGGAGAACTTCTTCCAGCGCGAGATCGCCGAGGCGTCCTTCCGCTTCCAGAGCGAGGTCGAGTCCGGCCGCCGCGTCATCGTCGGAGTCAACCGCTACGAGGATCCCGACGAGCGCGCTGTCGAGATCCTCACGATCGACGCAGCGCTCGAGCGCGAGCAGGTCGAGCGCGTGCGGGCGCTCCGTGCGAGGCGCGACTCCGCGGCGGTCGAGAGCGCGCTTGCCCGGCTCAAGGAGGAGGCTTCGGTGCCCGAAGTCAACCTCATGCCGGCGATCATCGAGGCCTCGCGGGCCCACGTGACGATGGGCGAGATGTGCGACGCTCTTCGAGACGTCTGGGGGGTCTGGCGGGAGACCCCGGTCTTCTGAGCAGAACTGGTCGGGTAGGCCCGGAAACTGGCCGGCGGGCCAGTAGCGAATCGTCCACAACGGGGGTACCCTCGCAGCGCGATGACGGCTGGCCGCAGCCGCCGTCGGTGCTCGGGGCCCAAGATCCTGCCGACCCGAGCGACGGGTCTGGGCGGGCGGTCCCGGAGACCAAGCGGGACGGCCCGCCCATCCCTCTTTCGAGGGATGCCGTCCGCTCGCCGACTCGGGATCATGTTCATGCGCCTTTTGCGGCGCACTTTGCGGCCACCCCCGATTGGTCGGGCGGTGGCCGCTCCTTTTCCGCTTGGGCTACCTCTTCCGCGCCGCGGTCCGGGCAGAGCCCGACGGCTCAGTTTCGCTGGGCGCGGATCGTCACTGCCGCCGTGTCGAACTCGCCGCGGCCGTCGCTCACGCGCAGCCTCACCTTGAACTTCCCGCGCTTCCGGTAGACGTGCTTCGGGTCGATGGAGCGGGAGTCGCCGAAGATGCCGTCACCGTTCAGGTCCCATGAGTACGTGAGCCTGTCGCCGTCGGGGTCCCTCGAGCGGTCCCCGTCGAACTTCACCTTGAGCGGCGCCGTTCCGTCGGTCGGGCGCGCCGTGACCTTCGCCACCGGCGGGTGCTCGGGCCCGAGGAGCGTCACCGTATAGGCCGTCGCCGTCGCCGGCGCCGTGACCGTATGGGCTGCGGCGCCGCCGTCGGACCACGACGAGAACGTGTACGGCGTCCCGCCCAGCATCTGATCGCCGGCGCTGATCGAGTTCGCCGAGCCGACGATCACCGTACGAGTGAAGGGCGCGGTGCCGCTGAACGTGTTGATGCTCAATTCGAGGCCGGCGGGCTTCGACTTGAGCGTCAGGTCGACCGTCTGGGGCATCAGGTCGACCGACGTCGAGGCGGAGAGCCCGTTCGCGTCCTTCGCTGTGAGCTTGAGCTCGAGGAAAGATGGGTACTCGTGGTCGGGAGCCGAGATCGAGCCGCTGTCGACTCCCGCGATGGTCTGGATGTTGTGGGTATGGCAGTTCGACGGGCAGTGGTGGACGATCACCGACCAGGTGAGGCGCCCCGCCGGCTCGGTGCCGTCCTGGGCGTCGTCGGCGTGGCCCGAGAAGGAGATCGGGTCACCCACGGCCCACGTGAAGGACGAGCCGGGTGTGTCGATGACCGGCACCGGCGGTGTGTTGCCCGCGGAGATCGTGAAGAGCGAGCTCCTCGTCGTGCCGCCCTGGTCGTCACTCACCCGCACCGAGGGGTGGAAGGTGCCGGGGTCCTCGTAGGTGTAGGTCGGGGCTTCCTCCGTCGAGTCGCCGAAGGTCCCGTCGCCGTCCAGGTCCCAGGAGTAGGTGAGCGGGTCTCCGTCCGCATCGTGGGAGGCAGACGCGTCGAACTGCACTTCGAGGGGAGCCGGGCCGCTTTGCTGATCCGCCGTCGCGACGGCGATCGGCGGCTGATTCCCGGAGAAGTACTGGATCCGCCTGATCGTGCCGTCGTCGAACCCGGCGTAGAAGAGATCGCCGCCCGGCCCGATCTCGAGGTCGACGGGCCCAGCCGCGGGGCTGACGAACGGGGCGATCTGCTCAGGGTCGGGTAGGCCGTCCGATCCTTCCGGCATGACCCAGATGCAGTTGCGCGAGTGGTCGGCGAAGAAGAGCGCGCCGGAGTACGAGCTCGGATACTTCCCGCTCGCATAGAAGGCCATTCCGCTCACCGACGAGCTACCCGTGGTGCACCCGTCGCCGTCCACGACGCTGTCGTCGTGGTTGTACGTGAAGTACGGTGTGCGCGCCTCGCTCGGGTCGTCCGATCCCTCGAGGTCGTAGAGGTTGGTGCAGATGTCGAGGAGAAAGCTCTCGTAGGTCGGTTGTCGGCCGTCGCCCTCGTAACAGGGCCAGCCGAAGTTGGCCACGGTCGTCTTTGGCGTCGGGTTGCGGTTGATCTCCTCCCAGTCGTTCCACCCGACGTCACCGACCCAGAGGTCGTCCGTTCCCGGCCGGAGCGCGAAGCGGAATGGGTTGCGCAGCCCCTCTGCAACGATCCTCTGGGCGACTGGGTCCGAGCTCGCGGCGAGGGGATTGTCCGGCATGGCGTCTCCCGTCGCGGGGTCGACGCGCAGCACGGTCCCATTCAGCACCGCGGGTCCCGCAACTCGGTGGAGGCTGAGGCTCCGGAGCGCCCCGCCCTCGGCGGTCGGGGAGGCCTCGTCGCCGCCCACGCCGGCAGGTGGATCGCCGCAGGGGTTCTTCGGTGTCACCGGGTTCTGGCTGTCCGGCAATGTGCCGCCCCACTGCCCGTCGTCGGCGTTCACGAAATTCGACCCTTCGCCTCCGCTCACGTAGAGCGCGCCGTCGGGACCGAACTGGAGATCGCCGATGGAGTGACTCGGGTACTGCTGGCACCAGCCGGAGAGCATGACCTGCTCGTTGCCCGTCATCGTGTCGCCCGAGGCCGTCAGCCGCGAGAGGCGCGCCGTGACGACACAGCCGTCGGTCGTCGGCCCCGGTGGGGTCGGACAGGCGTCGTTCCAGACCGGAGCGGTCCGTCCGGGCGGTGCGTCGTAGGCGTAGAGCACGTAGATGTACGGGCTGGTGGGGAAGTTCGGGTCGAGGGCGAGGCCAAGGAGGCCGCGATCCCAGTAGTCGTCCACTTCGTTGCTGAGGTCGGCGAAGAGCGTCGGCGTCGTGTCGTCGAGGCTGTCGAAGACCTCGATCTTCCCGCTCTTCTCGGCCACGAAGACCCGTCCGTCGGGCGAGAAGCGGAAGTTGGTCGGGAACGTGAGACCGTCGAAGACGGTGGACTCCTGGAAGCCTGTGGGCAGGCTGACGTCCGCGGTCGCGGCCTCGCTGCGCGCGGCCAGCATGTGCTGCTGCCGGGCACGCGTCGCGTCAGCCCGAACCGTCGAGCCGAGCAGGACCGCGGCGATGATCGTCCCGATCAAGAAAAGCCGCAGCGCTGGGCGAAGCATGCGCGGCGTCCCCTTCCGCATTCCTTCTAGTTGTAGCGTGGAAATCGAACCGGCTGACCTGACCGAACGAGTAGGAAAGTGACGGGATCGGGCTCCTCCGTCCGGCCCTCCCGCCGCTTGACAGAGGCCGGGTCCGTCCCGATAGTGGAGCGGAGGAGCGCGGAGCGGCCGCGCGAGGGTAACTTGGGAGAGTTGCGGCACACAGCGAGGGGGTCGGGCGACGGTTCTCCGCGTTTCAGCGTCCTCATCCCCACCTACCGGGACGCGGAGCTCCTGCGCCGCTCCCTGCCGACCTTCCTGGCCACCGAGCCCGGCACCGTCGAGGTCGTCGTCCTCAACAACGACCCGGGTCAGGATGTGAGCGCCGCGGTCGGCGACCTCGCGTCCGACGACCGGGTCCGGATCGTCGAAATGGGCTTCGAGGCGGGCTTCGCGCGCGCGATCAACCGCGGCATACGGGAGTCATCCGGCGAGCTCGTCATGTTCTGCAACGCCGATCTCTTTCCGACGCCGGAGTACGTGACGGAGATCGCAGAGCTCTTCGAACGCCGTCCGCGGGCGGGAGCCGCGATCGGCAAGATCCTCCGCTACGAGCTCGCGGCCGACCGGCCGACCGACCTCATCGACACCGCCGGCCTCGCCCTCAATCGCCAGCGGCGGTTCATGCCGCGCGGCGAAGGCGAGCGCGACGACGGCCGGTTCGACCAGGAGCTCGAGGTCTTCGGGGTCGACGGGGCCGCCATGGTGGTCAGGAGATCGGCTCTCGAGACGATCCGCTTCGGCGACGAGTACCTCGACGAGAACTTCTTCGCCCACAAGGAAGACCACGACGTCTCGTGGCGGCTTCGCCTCGCAGGATGGGAGTGCTGGTACGTGCCGAGCGCGGTCGCCTACCACGCGCGGACGACTCGCGGGCTCGGCTCGACCGGCTATCTGTCCGCGCTCAGGACGTTCCACCGCAACGAGCAGGAGAAGTCGACGTCCGTACAGATCAACGCCATGAAGAACCAGTGGCTCATGCTGATCAAGAACGAAGACCTGCCGAACCTCGCGCGGGACTTTCCGTTCATCCTGGGGCGCGAGCTGATGATCGTCGGGCACCGGCTACTCTTCTCGCCCAGGTCGCTGGCCGCCGTTCCCATGACGCTCAGAATCACCCGCCAGACGCTCCGGAAGCGCCGTGCCGTCAAGGCGAGCCAGCGGATGAGCCCGAAGGCCGTCCGGAGCTGGCTCGGAGACGAGGGGCGCACGGCGGTCGGACCCCGGGCGTGACGACCGCGAGCGCGCCTCGACGAAAGGTGACGGTCCCGGATCCCGTTTCCGGGAGGCCTCTGCGCCTCGCCGTGATCGTCAACATGGTCGCGCCGTACACGAAACCCCTCTTCGAGGAGCTGGCCAGGCGCGAGGAGTGCGAGCTGCTGGTCGTCTCCGAGACGACGATGGAGCGGGACCGGCGCTGGGAGCCCGAGCGCGATCTTCCCTTCGACCACGTGCTACTCGACTCCTGGACGCTCGACCTGGCGTGGCTCGCGGCTGGGTCGGGCTTTCGCACTCGCTTCGACACCTACCTCTACGTGCCGAAGCGGCCGCTGCGCCCGCTCGAGTCGTTCCGGCCCGATGTCGTCGTTGCAGGCGGCGGCGGGATCTGGTCCTCGCCGGCCAACATCGCGGCGCTCGCGGCGCGCCGGAGGCGGGGCTGGGCTGTCGTGCCCTGGTGGGGCAGCTTCACGCGGCCGCATCCGACCTGGCCGAGACGGGTGGCGAATCCCTGGGTGGGACACTTCATGCGCACGGCGGACGCCTGCCTCGCCTACGGGTCGCGCCACGTCCGCGACCTCGCCGCAATGGGCGTCGATCCCGACCGCATCGTCCTCGCGCCGATCACGGCGCTGGTTCCGGAACGGCCGCCGGAACACGATTGGTCGCGGAGCGGAGCCGAGACGCGCTTCCTCTTCGTCGGACGGCTGATAGAGCGGAAGGGCCTCGACGTCCTGCTGCAGGCGTTCGAGCGCCTCTCCGGCGGAGAGCTCTGGATCGGCGGCGACGGGCCGCTGGGCGTGGCTGCCGCCGCGGCCGCGGCGGCCGACCCGCGGATCCGCGTGCTCGGCCACGTGGACGCAAAGGACCTTCCCGCCCTGTACGCCGACGTCGACGCGCTCATCGTTCCGTCGCTGTACGAGCCGTGGGGGCTCGTCGTCCATGAGGGGCTCGGCAACGGACTGCCCGTCATCGCGTCGGATCAGGTCGCGGCCGCCGACGACCTCGTCGACTCCGGCGTCAACGGCTACGTGGTGCCGACGGGCTCCGCGGAAGCTCTCGCGGGTGCGATGCTCGAGCTGGCGTCCTGGACGAGGGAGCAGCGCGAGCGGTCGGTGGAGCGCTCCGCGGAGCTTCTGGCGACGTGCTCCGTCGAGCGCGGTGCGGACGGCTTCCTGCACGGCGCGCGGCTCGCAGCCGCGCATCGAGCCGCACAGCGCCACGGGCGCTGACTACGGCGAGAACGTGATCGTCCGCGTGCTCGGTGACTGGACGTTGCCCGCGTTGTCCGTTGCGCGCACCCGGATCCTGTAGTTCGCGGCCGCGGGGAAGTTCGAGGCCGGGAACGCGAAGCTCCAGGACGTCGTGCCTGTCGCCGGCAGGAAGATCTCCGCCGTGCTCGAGAACGAGGTGCCGTTCCAGTAGGTCGTGCTGCCGCGGCGGATGGAGACTTCCACGCGCTTGACTCCGGACGTGGCGTCGGAGGCGGTGCCGCAAACCCCGGAGACCGCGCAGCCGGCGTTCCACGTCGCCGTCGTGTACGACGCGTTCGCGACGGGGAAGGTGACCGTCGAGCTCGGGTTCGTGTTGTCGTAGACGAACGTCGTCGAGGACGGTGTCGAGACGTTGGCCGAGTTGTCCGTCGCCCGTACGCGCACCGTATAGCTACCAGCCGCGAGGCTCGAAGCTGTGAGGCCGTACCGCCACGACGTGGTGCCCGTGGCGACGAACCAAAGCTCGGTGGTGCTGTTGAAGCCCGTGCCATTCCAGTACCGGCCGTTCGAGAGACGTCGAATCGAGAGCTCGACCTTCTGGACCCCGAGCCGTCGTCCGAGGCGCTCCCGCAGATCCCGCTCGGCGCGCAGCCGGCGTTCCAGCCCGCCGAGTTGTAGCTGCCGGATGCGACGGGGAACGCGACCGTCGAGGTCGGCGGCGTCACGTCGACGGTCACCGTCGTGAACGACCACGTGTAGTCGGAGGCAAGCGCGTTCCCCGCCGTGTCCTTGACGCCGTTCGAGCCGGAGAGGAGGGTGGCCGTGTAGGTCGTCGAGGGCTGGAGGCTCGCGCCCGGCTGTAGCGTCGCCGTCGAGCCGCTCGCCGAGACGGAGGCCGCGACCGCGTTGCCGCCCCCGTCGCGAAGGACGAAGCTCGTCCCAGTCACGCTGCCGGGGCGATCGGCTCGCTGAAGGTGGCGCTCACGCTCGTCCCAAGGCTCACGTTCGCGGCGCCGTTCGCCGGCGTCACGGCCGAGACCGTCGGAGGCGTCGTGTCCGGGAGGACCGTCGTGAACGACCAGCTGAAGTCGGACGCGAGCGCGTTGCCGGAGGTGTCCTTGATCCCGCCGGAGCCGGAGAGGAGCGTCGCGGTGTAGGTCGTCGGCGGGCTGGAGGCTCGCGCTCGGCTGCAGTGTCGCCGTCGAGCCGCTCGCCGAGACGGAGGCCGCGACCACGTTACCGCCCCCGTCGCGAAGGACGAAGCTCGTCCCCGTCACGCTCGCCGGGTGCGATCGGCTCGCTGAAGGTGGCGCTCACGCTTGTCCCCAGGCTGACGTTGGCGGTGCCGTTTGCGGGCGTGACGGTCACCACCGTGGGGGGCGTCGTGTCGACGGCGAGCGTCGTGAACGACCAGCTGAAGTTGGACGCGAGCGCGTTCCCCGCCAGGTCCTTGATCCCGCTCGAGCCGGAGAGGAGCGTGGCCGTGTAGGTCGTCGAGGGCTGGAGGCTCGCGCCCGGCTGCAGCGTCGCCGTCGAGCCGCTCGCCGAGACCGAGGCCGCGACCGCGTTGCCGCCGCCGTCGCGAAGGACGAAGCTCGTGCCAGTCACGCTGGCCGGGGCGATCGGCTCGCTGAACGTCGCGCTGACGCTCGTCCCCAGGCTCACGTTCGCGGTGCCGTTCGCCGGTGTGACGCTCGCCACCGTGGGCGGCGTCGTGTCGGCAAGGCTCGTGACAAACACGACGTCGACCCAGTAGTTGCTCGACTGGTAGCTCGAGTTCGGGAATCCGGTTCCCTCCCGGTAGACGCCGTTGGCACCGCCTGCGCTCCCGTCGACCAGCGCGTGCAGCGGCGGACTGTCGTGCGCCGTCGTGAAGTACGGCCGGTCGAGCGCGAAGTGCCCGGCGGGGGCGTAATAGGAGGCGACATAGGGCGTGTTGGCGGTGATCGCCACGGGGTTCGAGAAGGTGACCTGCTGCCAGCCGGTCGCGGTCTCGCTCGTAAACGTCGCGGCCGCGAGCTGTGTTCCGCTGTTCGACCAGAGGTGGCCCACGTGTGTGCCGGTGTTGCCGGTGCCCTTGTAGAAGCGGATCCCGGTGACGTAGCCGGCGACGTCGGATTGGAATCGCACCCCGAGCTCGTAGGCGGTCCCGTCAGTAATCGCCGCCGTTTGAGGCGTCGTGCTCGGAGTCCAGATGGAGCAAGGGCAGGCGGGGCCGGCCGCGGTGGTGAAGGACCACGTGTAGTCGGCGGCGAGCGCGTTTCCGGAGGTGTCCTTGATCCCGCCGGAGCCCGAGAGAAGGGTGGCCGTGTAGGTCGTCGAGGGGGCGAGAGCCGAGCTCGGCTGCAGCGTCGCCGTCGATCCGCTCGCCGAGACGGAGGCGGCCACCGCAGTGCCGCCGCTGTTTCGGAGAACGAAGCTCGTGCCCGTCACGCTCGCGGGGGATATCGGCTCGCTGAAGGTGGCGCTCACGCCCGTGCCCTGGCTGACGTTCGTCGCTCCGTTGGCCGGCGTCACGCTCGAGACCGTCGGAGGCGTCGTGTCAGGAGCGACAGTCGTGAACGACCACGTGTAGTCCGCGGCCAGGGCGTTCCCGGCGAGATCCTTGATCCCGCTCGAGCCGGAGAGAAGGGTGGCCGTATAGGTCGTCGAGGGCTGGAGGCTCGCGCCCGGCTGTAGCGTCGCCGTCGAGCCGCTCGCCGAGACGGAGGCCGCGACCGCGTTGCCGCCGCCGTCGCGGAGGACGAAGCTCGTCCCGGTCACGCTCGCCGGGTGCGATCGCCTCGCTGAAGGTGGCGCTCACGCTCGTTCCAAGGCTCACGTTCTGCGCGCCGTTGGCAGGCGTCACGGCCGAGACCGTGGGAGGCGTCGTGTCAGGAGCGACAGTCGTGAAGGACCAGCTGAAGTTGGACGCGAGCGCGTTCCCTGCCAGGTCCTTGATCCCGCTCGAGCCGGAGAGCAGCGTGGCCGTGTACGTCGTCGAGGGCTGGAGGCTCGCGCTCGGCTGCAGCGTCGCCGTCGAGCCGCTCGCCGAGACGGAGGCCGCGACCACGTTACCGCCCCCGTCGCGAAGGACGAAGCTCGTCCCGGTCACGCTCGCGGGTGCGATCGACTCGCTGAAGGTGGCGCTGACGCTCGTTCCCAGGCTGACGTTGCCGGCGCCGTTCGCCGGCGTCACGGCCGCGACCGTCGGCGGCGTCGTGTCGGAGCCCGACTCGGTCGCCTTCACGTACTGGCGCTTGAGCCAGAGGCTGTACTCGCCGTTCCCGCAGTTCGGCGGGCTCCCGCAAGGCGCCTCGTCGTACTGCAGGTAGGCGTAGAAGGCGTTCGTCTTCGCGGTCAGGTCGGAGCCGGAGACGTTCTGCGGCTCGTCCTCGGTTTCGTAGTCCTGGTAGCCGATGAAGGTGTGCGAGGTCGTGTAGGCGAGGTGCGCCTGGCGCGCGAAGTACGAGGCCGCATGGTGGTCGTCGTGGTCCCCGTCGCCGAACGTGCCGACGTAGTCCTGCGTCCTGATCGTGCCCGGCTGAAACGCCGTCATGAGCGCGGTGAGCGTCGTCGTCAGCGACGTCTTCGTGTACACGGACGAGCCGTCGTCGGTGTGCATCTGCGAGATCGACCCCTGCCAGAGGTTCTTCAGCATCTCGGTCTGCGACGTCCCGCCGTCGCCCCAGAAGCCCTCGGGGAGGCGCATGAAGACGAGCGAGACGGTCGGCTTCCCGGTGAGCGTCGCGAGTGGCATCGGGTGGCCGCTGATGCCCGCGTCCGTGGTCGTCCACGTGCTCGCGACGCCGGCCATGTTCGCGTAGGCCGCCTTGATGCCGTCTTCCCGCGTTGACATGAGGTCAGGGTCGCCCCGCTCGCCGGCCGTGACGTAGACCGTCCGTACGCATTTCCCGCCGAGCACGTCGTGAAGCAGGTCGGGGCTCTGGAACAGGAGGTCGTCGTCAGGGTGGGCGACGATCTGCATGGACGCGCCCGCCGGGCACGCGGTCGCGGCCGACGAGGGGCCGCCGGTGACCACCAAAGTGGCGAGCAGGCATGCGGCGAGAGCCGCTCGCGACGCCGTGCGACCCCCTAGAACCGCAAGTGCCCGCAGAACACACTCTCCCTTGTGCGCGCTGAACCGGCCGGATCCGCGCGGCCCGAAGCTACAGCGGTCGTGGAGGCCCAGTCAACGGCTTCGGTGCAGAACCCTCCGGTCGGCTAGGTAGGCGCTTCTAGGCGATCTTCCGCCTCATTCGGCGAAGGCGCTCGCTCACCCCGTCGGGTACGTGCTCCGCGACGGGGACTGCCACCTTGGTCATGCCGACCAGAGTCGACAGGGCGATCCGCCCGTTTGCACCTGGCCGAAGCCAGACCGGAACCTGCTGGGGCCTGAGGCGCAGGGGGACGTCCCCGCCGAAGAAGAGCCGGCGCATGAGCCGGAGGTACACGTCCGACCCGCGGCGGCTCCAGCCCGAGCGCTCCCAGGGTTTCGGGCGGTCGGGGACGTGGATGAACTTCGGCGGGCGCCCGTCGACGCTGCACGCGAGGGTCTCCAGGTTCTCGATCGTGGCGTCGCCCGCGTAGACCTCGTCTCCGTGCGCGAGGACGGCGACCGCCTCGCGCGGGATCTCGCTCATGAGGAGCGCATTGATTGCGTCGGCGTCGCCGGCGTTGAAAGGAGTGCCTGCCGTGAAGATCTCGTCCGCCGGCACGAGGTTGCAGGTGTCCCACCAGCGCTCGAGCAGCTCGGGCCAGTGCATCGTGTCGAAGACGACGAACCCATCGTGGAGCCAGTCTTCGCGGCGCAGCGGCGCCCTCAGCTGGAGTGCCGATTCCCACTCGGCGAACCAGCGAGTCCGCGCCGCATCGACCCACGCCGGGCAGAGGCAGATCTTGCCCTGGCTGGCGAGCTCGATGACGGGGGCGAGCGAGGACGTGACGATGATGTCGCTGTCGATGACGACGATGACGCCCTCGGCGTCGAGGACGTACGGGAACGGCTTCAGGAGAACCGGATTCCCGCGGTCTTCCGGCATCGAGACGACCGTCGCGTGCGGCTCCAACGCCGAGCGTTCCTCGGGGAGCAGCCCGGCGTCGAGGACGACGAGCGGATCGGCGTGTCCGGTCACGCGCAGCGAGTTCAGGAGCGCGACCGTCCCGAGGAAATAGGTGTGATTCGAAACCGTGAAGTAGGTGACCGGCATCGCTACCGGCGTCCGTGACAAGACCGCATCCCTTGAATGTGGGGGAACTGCGCCTCGGGCGCAACTCCGAACGGGCCTTGACGCGACCTGAAATCGGCCGAACCCCCCGTTGGTTCAGGTTCCTGGGGAATCCCTTGAATCGCCTGAGGCCTGTCCGCATCATGAAGGCGAGGGATCGCGCCGCAGAAGGTGGGAGAGGGTGCGGTTCCCCGACAAGAGCGAAGCGCATACGCTTCGCCCAGGAAGACACGACCATGTCTGCATGCGGCAACCACAAAACAAGGGAGGCTCTGCTGTCCCGATGAGAGTCCTCGTCACCGGACACCACGGATACATCGGCTCTGTGGCGGCGCCGATGCTCGTCGAGGCTGGCCACGATGTGACCGGCCTCGATACGTTCTTCTACGAGGGCTGCGACCTGCTTCCGGACCGGGTCGAGATCCCTGCGCTGCGCATGGACATCCGCGACGTCACGCCGGAGATCCTGGAGGGATTCGACGGGATCTTCCATCTTGCTGCGCTCTCGAACGACCCGCTGGGCGAGCTCGACGAGGAGCTGACCCGAGAGATCAACCTCCGGGGCACCGTCGAGCTCGCGCGAGCCGCCAAGGAGGCGGGGGTCGGCCGGTTCGTCTTCGCGTCGTCCTGCAGCATGTACGGGGCCTCGGGCACCGACGCCCTCATGACGGAGGAGGCGCCCCTGCGGCCGCTGACCGCCTATGCGGAGTCGAAGGTGCGCGCGGAAGAGGCGCTCGCGGAGCTCGCCGACAGCGACTTTGCCCCGGTCTTCATGCGCAACGCGACCGCCTACGGCGCCTCTCCGCGCGTGCGGCTCGACGTCGTCCTGAACAACCTCGCGGCCTGGGCGTACACGAGCGGGAGGGTCCTGATCATGAGCGACGGAACTCCCTGGCGCCCGCTCGTGCACGTGCGTGACATCGTGAGCGCGGCCGCCGCGGCCCTCGTCGCTCCTGCGGAGCGGGTCGCGAACCAGGCCTTCAACGTCGGCGCCAACAGCGAGAACTACCGGATCAGCGAGCTCGCGGACATCGTCCACGAGACCTTCCCCGGCTGCGAGATCGAATACGCCGAGGGGGCGGGGCCCGATCCGAGGAGCTATCGCGTCGACTTCTCGAAGCTGGCCGAGATCCTGCCCGAGGGGAAGCCGTCGTGGACCGCGCGAGACGGAGCCCTCGAGCTCCTCGCCGCGTTTCACACCGTCGGGCTGACGTCGAGCGGCTTCGACTCCTACACGCGGCTGGTGCGCCTGAAGGCCCTCGTCGACGAGGGGTCGCTGGACGAGGGGCTGCGGTGGCAGCACGCCGTGGAGCCGGCATAGGCCCATGAAGGTCGTTCTCTTCTGTGGTGGTCTCGGGCTGAGGATCCAGGAGGCGGCGCCGAGCATCCCCAAGCCGATGGTGCCGATCGCCAACCGGCCCATCCTGCTCCACATCATGAAGTACTACGCCCACCACGGGCACGACGACTTCATCATCTGCCTCGGTCACAAGGGCGACGTGATCAAGGAATTCTTCCTCAACTACAACGAGGCTCTGGCGAACGACTTCGTCCTCTCGGGGGCCGGCGCAGGCGCAAAGCACGTCGAGCTCCTGAACAGCGACATCGGCGAGTGGCGCATCACGTTCGTGAACACGGGCCTGCACAGCAACATCGGCCAGCGCCTCAGGGCCGTCCGCAAGCATCTCCTCGGCGAGGAGACGTTCCTGGCGACCTACGGGGACGCGGTCACGGACGCGCCGCTGCCGGACATGCTCGCGAACTTCCACGCGCAGGACAAGATCGCCTCGTTCCTCTGCGTCCGCCCGACCACCTACTCCTTCCACACGGTCCAGCTCTCCAAGGGCCAGATCGTGCGGGGCATCGAGGACGTGACCCGGGCGGACATGTGGATCAACGGCGGCTTCTTCATCTTCCGGCCCGAGATCTTCGAGTACATGGAGGAGGGGGAGGAGCTGGTCGAGAAGCCGTTCGACCGGCTGATCGAGCGCGAGGAGCTCGTCGGGTATCCGTACGAGGGCTTCTGGGCGCCGATGGACACGCTCAAGGACAAGCACAACCTCGAGACCCTGGCCGCCTCGGGCCGCGGCCCGTGGGAGGTCTGGTCGGAGGAAGAAGACGTGCTGACGCCGGAGCCGGCGTAGTGCTGAAGGTCTCGCTGGGCGAGCTGCCGTCCCCCTGCCGGATCCTCGCGATCGGGTGCCACTCGGACGACATCGAGATCGGCTGCGGAGGGACGATCCTGACACTGATCGACTCCCTGCCGAGCGTCGAGGTGTGCTGGGTCGTCCTCAGCGCGCGCGGCGAGCGAGCCGACGAGGCGCGGAGGAGCGCCGGCGCCTTCCTCGAGGGCGCCGCGACCGCGGACGTCGTCGTCCACGACTATCGGGACGGCTTCCTGCCCTACGTGGGCGGCGAGGTGAAGCAGGTCTTCGAGGACTTGAAGTCCTTCGCGCCGGATCTCGTCTTCACCCATTACTCGGACGATCGCCACCAGGATCATCGCCTGGCCTCGGAGCTGACCTGGAACACCTTTCGGAACCACCTCATCCTCGAATACGAGATTCCGAAGTACGACGGCGATTTCGGATCGCCGAACGTCTTCGTGGGCTTGAGCCGCGCACTCGCCGATCGGAAGGTGCAGCTCCTCCTCGAGCACTTCCAGACGCAGCGCGACCGGCGTTGGTTCACGGACGATCTCTTCTACGCAGTCCTACGGATTCGCGGGATGGAGTCGAACGCGCCCTCGCGGTTCGCCGAGGGGTTCTACGGCCGGAAGGTCGTCCTGGCCACTCCGAAGACCGGGGAGGAACGGCCCGCCGCTGAGGACTCGGGCTTGGCCGGCGCAGCGCGGCCGACGCCGTTACTGGACACCCTTTAGCGCGAGAAAGGAGCGCTCTTGCTCTTCACCGAGACCGAGCTTCAAGGCGCCTTCATCATCGACTTGGAGCGCAGGGAGGACAACCGGGGCTTCTTCGCCAGGGCGTTCTGCCAGAACGAGTTCGCCGAGCACGGCCTGAAGCCCGTCATCGCGCAGGGCAACATCGGCTTCAACCGCTTTCGCGGCTCCGTGCGCGGAGTCCATTTCCAATATCCGCCCGCCGCCGAGACGAAGCTCGTCCGCTGCACGCGCGGCGCCGTGCTCGACGTCATCGTCGACCTCCGGCCCGAGAGCCCGACCTACCTCAGCCACGTCTCGGTCGAGCTCACCGCCGACAACCATCGAGCCATCTACGTGCCCGAGCGGTTCGGACATGCCTACCAGGTGCTCGAGGACGACACGGAGACGAGCTACCAGGTCGGCGAGTTCTACACGCCCGAGGCCGAAGGCGGCCTGCGATACGACGACCCGCTCCTCGACCTCACCTGGCCGCTCCCGGTCACCGAGATCTCCGAGAAGGACGCATCCTGGCCGCTTCTCGCCGAGGTCGAGCCGGAGCTGAGACGCCGGATGGCCCTGGAGCCCGAGCGCGAGACGGCGAGGACGTAGCGATGATCATCGTGGACAACGCGCTCCGCGCGCGCGAGGCGGAAGGCCGGCCGATCAGGGTCGGGCTGCTCGGCGCCGGATTCATGGCCCAGGGGCTCACGAACCAGATCCGTAACAGCGTCCCAGGGATGGAGCTCGTGGCCATCTACGGCCGCAAGCCGGACAAGGCGGTCGAGGTGTTCCGCTATGCGGGCGCCGAGGACGGCGTCGTCGCCAACACGCTCGAGGAGCTCGAGGACGCCGGGCGCGCCGGGCGGCCGGTCGTCACCGAGGACGCACTCCTCCTGTGCCAGTCCGAGCAGATCGACGCGATCATGGACGTGACCGGGTCGGTCGAGCTCGGCGCCCGGGTCGCGCTCGAGGCCTTCGCGCACGGCAAGCACTTCGTCGCCATGAACGCGGAGCTCGACGCCACGATCGGGCCGATCCTCCACCGCTACGCGGGGCGGGACGGCGTGCACTTCTCCGCCTGCGACGGAGACGAGCCCGGGTTGCAGATGAACCTCTACCGCTGGGTCCACGGGCTCGGTCTCGAGCCGAGGGTGATGGGCAACGTGAAGGGGCTGCAGGACCCGTACAGGAACCCCGACACGCAGCGGGGCTTCGCCGAGCAGTGGGGCCAGAACCCTGCGATGGTCACGTCCTTCGCGGACGGATCGAAGATCAGCTTCGAGCAGACGATCGTGGCCAACGGGACGGGCGCGAAGGTCCTCCAGCGGGGGATGTCCAGAGGCGTGCCCTTCGACGGGTCGCCGCTCGACCTGCCGTCGCTCTACGACGTGGAGGAGGTCCGGGCCGTCGGGTCGATCGTCGACTACACCGTCGGGCCGCCCTTCGTGAAGATCTTCTGCCTCGCCGAGCACGCCGACCCCAAGCAGCGGCACTACCTCAACCTCTACAAGATGGGGGAGGGCCCGCTCTATCCCTTCTGGGTTCCTTATCACCTGCCACACTTCGAGGCGCCGAACTCGATCGCGCGGGTCGTCCTGTTCGGCGACAACGTCGCGCCGCCTCTCGCCGGCCCGCAGGTCGAGGTCTGCGCGGTCGCCAAGCGGGACCTTCGCGCCGGCGAGACGCTCGACGAGTACGGCATGTTCATGACCTACGGCGAGGCGGCGAACGCCGAGGAGATGAGCGCGGGGCGCTACCTGCCGGAGGGCCTCGTCGAAGGGTGCCGCCTGCTTCGCGACGTTCCCAAGGACGAGGTCGTCACGTACGACGACGTCGAGCTACCGCCGGGCCGCGTCGCCGACCGGCTGCGCGCGGAGCAGTACCGCGAGTTCATGGGAGATACCTGGCTCGACGAGCGAATCAGCGCTGCTGTTTGAGCTGTGGCCCGCCTAGGCCACTCGTCTGAGCCAGGCCTCCCGCCAGTAGGGGAAGATCCGCCGCGGGCACGAGCGGTGGTAGGTCCCGGTGCAGACGACGCCGTCGAGGATGATGCAGTCCCCTTTGATGTGGTTCATCTTCCCGCTCTCCTCGTCGACGATGTGCTCGACGCGCCGTAACACCTTCGCGCGCATCCCGCAGTAGTGGAGCATCTCGGAGTCGAACCGCAGGCCGCGGTTTCGGTCGCGCTCGTCCAGCGTGGCGAAGATCTCCTCCTTGCTCTTCACCTCGACCACGTCGCCCGGCTGGAGGCCGAGGCGCTCGTCGTGGCTCCCGTCCCGCGCGCGGCCGAGCACGAATGGGTACGGCTTGCAGTCGTGGATGAGGCAGAAGCGGGGGAGCACGCGCGCGTTTGCCTGCTGGAATTTGTTGAAGAAGCCCACCATGAGCCCTCGCACGACGTTCGACACGCTCGCGTTGCCGGAGCGAACGTCCTCGACGTACTGCTCCGGCTCCCACCACTTCAGCGTGCGGGTGGTGGCGGCCAGAAGCTCGGTCGCCTGGCAGGAGTAGACGCGCTCGCCGCTCCCGGCCGGGTCGGGGCGGTCGGCTTCGGCGAGAAGCGTTTCCCTCGTTGCAGCGGGCGGCGAGACGCGCTCGGGTGTGTCGGGCGCCGCGGCTTCCGCGTCGTCCACGGGCTTCAGCCACGCGTCCTTCCAGTAGAGGAGGCAGCCCGCCTGGCAGCTGCCGTGCGCCGAGCCGTCGCACCGCAGCTCCTCGAGATGCACGGCGTTCTCCATTCGCCGGAGCTGTTTCCATTCGATCGTGTCGCACGCCTTGTACGCCCGACCGCTCACCCGGAAGCGCTTCCCGCAATGGGCGAGCATCTCGGGCATGAACGGAAGCGCGTCCAGCTTTCCGGTCGCGTCCAGCGTGGCGAGGATCTCCTCTTCGCTCCGGACCTCGACGAGGTCGCCGACGCGCAGCGAGGAAGCACGCACGGTCTGCTCGTCGGTCGAGCCCACTGCCGCGGTCAGTCCCACAGCGACTGGGTGAGCTGCGCGAAGAGGACGTATGCAACCGCGATGAAGCCGAGACTGAGCGTGAGGTCGCTCTTGTGTCGCCCGATCAGGCTTGCCACCAGGCCCGCGACGAGTGCGACGCCCCCGGCTCCGATGAACGCCACGTAGAACTCGAGCAGGCCCACGCGCGGCGGGACGTCGACGTGGTCGAAGATGGTCTGAACGACGTAGCCACACGCCGACACGATCGTCGCGGCCAGCGCGGCCCAGCCCCATACGGACGCCCCTCGTTCCCCCCGCGGCGGCCAGGCCGACACGGCACCGGCCACGAGAGCGACGAATGCAAGAGCCCCGAAGACGCCGTAGAACTCGATCTCGCCGACCCAGGCCGGCCTCGACACGTACGCGAGCTCGTGCTGCAGCGCGTACCCGATTGCCGAGGCGAGGGCGGCACCGGCCCCGATCCAGCCCCACCGTAGCGCGCTGCGGTGGTTCGGATAGAGGTGGTCGGCCATGGGATCAGCCTACTGCGCCGGCCGGGATCCGTCGCCTCATTCGACGCTCCGGACGCGCATGACGGCCACGACCGTCAGAACCAGGATCTTGAGGTCGAGCCAGAGCGACCAGTTCTCGATGTAGTAGTTGTCCCACTCGGCCCGGTCTGCGATCGAAGTCTGACCGCGGAGCCCGTGCACCTGTGCCCAGCCCGTGATGCCCGACTTGACGCGATGGCGGTCGCCGTACCCGCGTATGCGCTGCTTGAATTGCTCGACGAACTCGGGCCGCTCGGGTCGAGGGCCCGACGAAGCTCATCTCGCCGTTGGCGACGTTGGCGAGCTGGGGAAGCTCGTCGAGCGACAACGCGCGCATCACCATGCCCACCCGGGTGCGGCGGTCCGCGCCCTCCACGCCCCCCGGAGCGGTGTCGTCCGGAAGGACGAGGCTGCCCTCCTCCGGTGTCTCCGACGGGTCAGCCGGGTGCATCGAGCGGAACTTCAGCATCCTGAAGCACTTTCCGTCGCGGCCGACGCGCTCCTGGCGATAGAAGATCGGCCGTCCGAGCGAGATGAGAACGGCGAGCGCGAGAATGCCGTAGACGGGTGCGAGAAGAACCAGCATGAGGACGGCAGCCGCCCGGTCGAGCGCGTACTTCGTCGCGAACTCCCAACCCCTCGGATTGCGCGCATGGCCGGTGGCCAGAGGAAGGCCGCCCAGGCACGTGAGGCTCGTGGCCTCGGTCGTCTTCTCGAAGAGGCGTGGAACGACCGACGTCCGCAGGCCGAGCTCCTGGCTCCGCTTGACGAGACGCAGGTAGACGTCGGCCGGCGCCGTCGAGAACGTGAAGACGACGTCTTCGACCTGGTGCTCTTGAACGACCCGGTCGAAGTCCCAGCTCGCGCCCAGCACCGACAGATCAACGTCGTTCTCGGCCGCCGCCAGCGGCTCCTTGTCGAGGAAGCCCACGGGCCGAAGACCGAACTCGGGATAGTCGGTGAGGCGCTTCGCCAGGCGCCGGCCGACCTGCCCGGCTCCCACGATGAGTGCTCTTGACCCCGACGCGCCCGTCCGTCGCGCGTGTCTTTCGCGCAACGTCAGGGCGACGCGCCCGGCGCCGACGAAGACCGCCGTGAGAGCGGCGAGTCTCAGGGTCTGGGCGGCGATACCGTCGGGGTCGGCGAAGACGACGCGGAGCGTGATCGTCGCCGACGTCGCGACTGCCGTGGCCATGGCGACCGCCACGAGAGTGTCGATCACGCGCAGATGCAGAGGCGGGCGGTGAAGGCGCTTGCGGTTGAGCGCGAGCAGCGTGCCGAGCAGGAGCACGACGGCCCAGATCCACGACATCCGGACAGCGGCCGCGTGCGCCCAGACCTCGGCGCAGAGCAGCGCCGCCGCGAGCATCGCGGCGTCTGTGGCCAGCGAAACCTGGGGCCACAGGCGCCGGGGCTGCCCAGGCCAGGGCAGTGGGAGCGCCTGGACGCCCGCCAGCTCGACGTCGGGCGCGCTGGAAGCGGTTGCCTGGCTCATGCCAGGCCTCCGTCAGCGCGAGCGGCCGGAGCCGCGCAGGGGCATGCGCCGCCCGTTCCAGCGCCTGAAACGGCCGCACTCGTACCATGCAGCCCGATTGGCCGCTTTCCCATCGTCCCGACCTCCCTCTCCCTGTGCGCGAACCGGGGGGTGCGCAACAGTCCGCAGAGAAGCGAGCGTACCAAGGAAACAAGCCAAATCCGACTGACCAAAAGGACGGTTTCGACCCGTGCGAAAGATGGTCTCTCTCGCACGGCCGGTCCCAGGCGCGAGTTCGAAGGATTTGGTTAAACCTCCAAAAGGATTCCGTTAATTCCACCCCGGAAACACCCGAATGTGTCCGCGACCGGGGGGACCGGGGGTATAGTCGCCGCCCTTGAGTCGGCCCCTCCTCAAGCTCGCCGCGGTGGCATTCGCCTTCGCAGCCCTCTCCACTCCCGCCTCAGGCTCCATCGGTCAGGACACGACGCGAGCCTCCGTGGTGCGCGAGCCGGGTGTTGCGACGGTGGCCAGAGCGCCCGGCCCGATCGCCGGCCAGGGCTATCACTTGGTGTTCAAGGACGACTTCAACCACTTCCGCAAGCGCGTGTGGACGCACAGGATCTGGTACGACGACCCGCCCCAGTCGAACTGGAAAGGGTTCCAGACCGTCAAGAACGGGGTGCTGCACCTGCGGACGGGCCGCTCCTATGCTGCGACGTGCACCACCTGCTCGAGCGGCGACTGGCCGATCAACACGATCACGACGCTCAAGTCGCGCTCGTTCCGGCAGGGCTATTTCGAGGCGCGCATGACCTGGACGAAGGGCGACGGCGCCTGGCCGGGCTTCTGGCTCTACTCCACTCAGCACGCGAAAGACTCGGACCAGTGCGCGACGAAGGCAGGCGAGGTCGACGTCTTCGAGGGGCAAGGCTCGGAACCGAAGGTCTACTACGGCACCGTCCACTCGAACACGAACGGGTGCGCGCCAGCCGACGACCAGAACCCCAACAACTACCAGGAGGTGGGGAAGAACCTCACGACGGGGTTCCACCGCTACGGCGCCCTCTGGACGGACTCGCGAATCACGTGGTACCTCGACGGCAAGAAGTTGATGTCGGCTCCGACGTACAGCACGACCGACCAGCGCATGTTCCTGCTCCTGCAGATGTGGGTCGGCGGCTGGACGCAAGACCCCAACTCCTCGACTCCGAACGTCATCCAGACGAAGGTCGACTGGGTGCGGGTGTGGCAACAGTGAGGTCGGTGGGCTAGAGGCCCACTCCATCGGGCGGCCCCGGCCGCCCGGTCCGCCCAGCCGGGCGTGACCACGATCCCTCGAATCAGGGCTATGGCAACGACTGGAATTAACCGATCACGGTCCGCGATGGCACGAGCCGCCGCCCTCGTCCCAGCTCTCCTCACGCTTGCCGTCTGCGTGTTCGCAGCGCCGGCCTCCGCAGGCACGTTCGCGTTCCAGGCTTCTGCCGACACGTACGTCGACTCGGGCTCCCCGAAGAAGGTTTACGGAACGGCGAAGCGCGTGTGGACCAACGGAGACGTCCCCGTCAAGCAGACGTTCGTGCGCTTCAAGGTCGCCGGCCTCACGGGGACGGTGACGGACGCGGTGCTGCGTCTGTACGTGACCGACGGGACGAACAACGGCCCGGCCGTGTTCGAGACGACGGACGCGTGGTCGGAGAAGACGACGAACTGGAACAACCGGCCGAGTAGGACATCCGGTCCGCGCGACGACAAGGATGCGCTGTCGGCCGGGCGCTGGGTGAAGTGGGACGTCACACCGTGGGTCAGCGACGACGGGACGTACAGCTTCGTCCTCCGGGGCGGAGCGGGCAATCGGGTCGGGTTCAGCTCGCGCGAGGCCGCGCGGGAACCGGAGCTCGTCGTCACGACGACGGCCGACGATCCGCCGCCGCCGCCTCCCCCTGCGGCCGCGTGCGCCGACGGTGTCGACAACGACGGGGACGGCCTCGTCGACCTTGCCGACCCCGGCTGCACCGACGCGACGGACACCGACGAGACCGACTCGCCGCCGCCCCCGCCTCCTCCGCCCCCGGGCGACGAGCCGGCGCCCATCGCGGGGTTGGGCTACCAACAGGTCTTCCGCGACGACTTCGACACTCTCGACCGCTCCGTCTGGGACGACCACATCTGGTACGACGAACCCCCCAAGTCCTCCTGGACGGGCTACCAGTCGGCCGAGAACGGCACATTGCATCTGCGCACCAGACGCAACTGGTACTGGGGCTCGGGGTCATCTGACAACTGGCCGATCAACACGGTGACGACCCAGAGCTCCGGTCTCACGTTCACACAGGGATACTTCGAGGCGCGCATGAAGTGGACTGGCGCGCGGGGTGCCTGGCCCGGCTTCTGGCTCTTCTCGTATCGCCACGCGACGAACGACTTCTGGCCGTCCATCAACCCCTACTGCGCGAACCACGGACTGCCCAAGGCCCTCTGCTACTCGGCCGAGCTCGACGTCTTCGAGGGCCAGGGCTCCGAATCGAACGTCTTCTACGGCACGATCCACCGCAACTCATCCGGCGACTACGGCGTCAGCGACGACCAGAACGGCAACAACTACCAGGATCAGCCGTCCGACATCGCCGCGGACTGGCACAGGTACGGCATGCTCTGGACGGCATCGCAGATCACCTGGTATCTCGACGGCAAGAAGCTGATGTCGGCGCCGACCTACGACTCGACGAACCAGCCCATGTTCCTCCTCCTGCAGATGTGGGTCGGCGGCTGGACGGGCGATCCGAATTCCTCGACGCCCGATCTGCTCGAGACGCAGGTCGACTACGTCGACGTCTGGCAGAAGTAGCGGACGCCGCCTCGGCGCACGGTCTAGGCGTTCTCGCCGACCAGGAACGCGATGAACCGGTCGTACTCGGCGAGCGCAGCGGAGCTCGACAGCGTGCTCTCTGCGTAGGCCTTCGCGCTCGCGGCGCACCGTTCCGCGCGCTCGGGGTCGCCCTTGAGCGCTTGGATCGCGTCCCGCATCGCCGCGGGGTCGTCCGGCGGCACCAGGATGCCGGCGTCTGCCGCATCCATCTCGTCCGCGGTCTCGCTCTCCTTGGAAGCCGCGGTCACCACCGGCCGCCCGGCCGCGAAGTACGAGGTCAGCTTCGAGGGCAGCGACATGTCCGTCAGCGACGCGCGCTGGTTGACGATCAGCAGGTCGGCAGCCGCCAGCATCGCCTCCCACTTCCCGGGCATCTGCATGCCGATGAAGTCGACGTTCGTCAGCCCGCGTTCCTTGGCCTCGCGCTCTAGGCGGGCCCGGTCGTTTCCGTCTCCGACGAGCGCGATCCGCACGTCGCCGTTCGTGAGGGCGGCCGTGTCGAGCAGGTTGTCCAGCCCCTGCTTCTGGCCCATGTTTCCCCCGTGGAGGCAGACGAAGACGTCGTCCCCCCAGCCGTGGCGCTCACGGGTGCGGGCGCGCGGCTCGTCGGGCTCGACACGATGCGTCCAGTTCCGCAGTCGCCAGATCGCGTCCGGCCGCACGCCGCCTTCCTCCAGGTAACCCCTGAAGGCCGCGGCGATGATCCCGACGGCCTTGGCTCCTCGCGCGACCCTGAGCTCGCCGCCCTTCACGAGGCCGGCGACCCGCGCTCCCCCGGAGACGCCGCTCTGCTCGGCCGCGCGCCCCATGAGGTCCTGGAAGACGATTCCGTACGGGACGCGATAGCGGCGCGCCGCGGCCGCGGCGAGCAGGCCGCCGGCCAGAGACGGGCACGTGCCGACGACGACGTCCGGCCGCCAGCGGCTGAAGAGCGTCGTCGCCCCGAAGCCGAGCAGCGAGAGCTCGTACAGCGCGCGCTGGGCGGCAGACTGCGTGTGCGGCACGTAGTGCCAGCGGCGGACGATCCTGACGCCGTTCTGCGTCTCGGTGGCCGCAAGCTTCCCATGGGCGCCCGACCGCCAGTCCGGATAGTGCGCGAATCCGGTGGCGACGACGACGTCGTGGCCACCGGCACTCAGGTGCTCGGCGAGCCCGGTGAGGTACGGCGCGCTGCCGGCCTCCTCCGGCCAGTAGTAGGACGTGCTGACGAGGACCCTCAGGCGACTCACCTCGATCCCGGCTCGGGCTGCTAGGCGCTCGCCCCGACCGTCACGCGGTCACCGCGCTGCCAGCGGTCGGCGTTCGCGTCCCTGATCTCCTCGAGGATCCGAGGCACGTCGTATTCGAGCCGCCAGCCCGGATAGTGCGACTCGAAGCGACCGTTGTCGCCGATCCACCAGATGTGGTCGCCGATCCGGTTCTCGTCCTTGTACGACCACTCGAGCTCTTCGCCGACGATCTCCTGCGCCAGCTCGATCGCCTCGAGAACGGAGGCGTTGCTGAAGCGTCCACCTCCGATGTTGTAGACCTCGGCGACACGCGGAGCACGGAAGAACTCGTCGAACGCCCGGATGAGATCGTGGCTGTGGATCGCGTCCCGGACCTGCTTGCCCTTGTAGCCGTAGACGTTGTAGGGGGTCCCCGTCATCGTGCAGCGCATGACGTAGGCGAGGAAGCCGTGCAGCTCGGCGGCAGAGTGGTGCGGCCCCGTGAGCGTCCCGCCGCGGAAGCAGGCGGTCCGCATCCCGTAGTAGCGCCCGAACTCCTGGACCATGACGTCGGCGGCCACCTTGGAGGCTCCGAAGACGCTGTGGAGCGACGCGTCGATCGACATGTCCTCGCGGATGCCGTTCACGTAGGTGTGCTCCGGGTCGATCTCCCAGCGGGTCTCCTGCTCCACCAACGGCAACGTGTTCGGACGGTCGCCGTAGACCTTGTTCGTGGACGTGAAGATGAGCACGGCCTCCGGAGCGAACTGTCGGATGCCTTCGAGCACGTTGATCGTCCCGGTCGCGTTGATGTCGAAGTCGACCAGTGGCTCGCGGGCGGCCCAGTCGTGGGACGGCTGGGCGGCTGCATGGATGACGAGCTCGACCGAGGAGCCGAGCTCGCGGAAGAGCGCCAAGACGGCCGCGCGGTCGCGCACGTCGATGCTGCGGTGCAGGTAGGCCTTGCCGAGCTCCCGCTGCAGCCGGGCCCGGTTCCAGTCCGTCGAGGCCTCGGGCCCGAAGAAGACCTGGCGCATGTCGTTGTCGACGCCGACGACATCGAGCCCGATTCCCGCGAAGTGAAGCGCGGCTTCGGATCCGATCAGGCCGCTCGATCCCGTGATCACCGCTACGCCCATTGAGCCTCCTTGCGTCGCAAGCCGCAGTTGCAGGCGCGCGTCCTCGACCGCGCCCGCAGCCGTTCCTCTCCTGAGTTGATTGTATGCCGGAGCTTCGGCCCGGAACCCAGACGATCGGCTAGTTCGAAGCCTGAACGGGCCTGGGAGCCGGGATTCTGGTCTATCTTTGGTGCAGCATCGGGCCGGGAAGTCCGGCCCTTCCTCGTCGTCGCCGGTGAAGAGGAAGACGCCCATGCCCAGTTGGTCTGTTCCCCGTCCGCGCTGCGCCGGGCGGCCTGCGCCCGCGGCGGCCTGATGCCGAAGATGGGTCTGCCGAACCCTCGGCGGCTGCTGTCGGGCCGGGCGCGGAAACTCGGTGGCGCGCTCATGGCCTCCGGAGCGGCGCAGGTCCTCCTGATCATGAGCGGCGTCCTGGTGGCGCGCGGGCTCGGGCCTGAAGACCGCGGCTACCTGGCACTGATCGTCGTCGTCTCGGGCATCTGCGTCCTGGTCGGGAGCTTGGGACTCCCCACCGCGGTCACGTATTACGTCGCTCGCGTCCCGGCCGGGGCGCGAGAGATCGCGCGTTCGCTGGCGCTTCCCTTCCTCGGCCAGACGGCTGCGACGGTCGCCGTGCAGCTCGCGGTCCTGTACGCGTTCGTCCACGGGGATCCCCGCCGTGTCGGCGTGGCGGCGATCGTCTCGCTCCTGCTCGTCCCCGGCATCCTGTCCCACTCGTACGGGCTCGCGATCCTCCAGGGGCAAGAGCGCTTTCGGCCGTTCAACGTCCTCCGCATCCTGCCCACGGCGATGTATGCCTTCGCGGTTCTGGCCGTCTTCGTCCTCGGTCTCGCGAACATCGTCATCCTGATGACCACCTGGGCGGTGTCGCTCTTCGTCGGCGGGCTCCTCGCGCTCGGAATCGCGCTGCGCGGCCTGCCGCCCGAGGAGGAGTACGTCGAGGGTCCGGGCCGACACCGTCTCGTGAGATTCGGGCTGAAGAGCCTCGTGGGCTCGACGTCGCCGATCGAGGCGCTGCGTCTCGATCAGGCGCTCGTCGGTCTGCTCCTGACCCCCGTCACCCTGGGTCTCTATGTCGTCGCGCAGGCGTTCACGAACCTGCCGCGCGTCGTCGCCCTGAGCGTTGGGATGGTCGCCTATCCGCACGTCGCCTCGCAGCCTGACCAGGCGAGCGGGCGCCGTGCCCTCTGGCGGTACTTCTTCATCGGCGTCGCGATCGCCGCCCTCGTCATCGCCGCGCTCGAGGTCGGCAGCGCGCAGCTCGTCCACATCTTCTTCGGCGACCAGTTCCAGGCGGCGACGCCGATCGCCCGGGTGCTCCTCGTTGCCACCCTCTTCATGTGTGCACGGCGCGTGCTCACCGACGGGGTCAACGGGCTCGGGCGGCCCGGCCTGGGAACGATCGCGGAGGTGGCCTCGTGGGTGCTTCTCATCCCCACGATCGCGGTCTTCCTGCCGACGCACGGCGCCGTCGGAGTCGCGGTTGCACTCGCCCTTTCGTGGCTTCTGAGCCTGCTTCTCCTCATCGGGCTCGTGCTCGCATCGGCACGGCCGTGGTTCGCCGTCCTCGAGGCGCGCGTGATCAACTCGTGGCCGCCCTCGACGGTCGGCGTCGTCCGCGGAATCGCGATCGCGACGGCCGTCGTCAGCGGGATGGCGATCGCCGTCCTGCCGGGTCGGGCCGCGCTGTTTCTCGTGGGCCTGTTCGCCGCCGCGGGCCTCTTCGCCGTCGGCCGCAGCGGATTCAGCCGCTGGAACCGGACGGTCTTCGGCGCTGCGCGCACGTATGCCGGAGATCCCGTCGAGCGGGAGGAGCTCCAGGAGGATGGGATGCGCGTCGGCCGGTTCTTCTTCTACGCCGGGGTATTCCTCGTGGCGGTCCTGACGCTCCGCGTAGGAGGGCAGCTGACGTTCTCCGACGCCTTCTTCTTCTTCAGCCTCGCGTTCGTGACGGCGGAGGTTCTCGTGTCGCGACGGCCCGTCCCGCTCGGGATTCCGGCGCTCCTCCTCGTGGGCATTGGACTCTTCGCGGCCGGGGGCCTGCTCTCGACCTTCGGGGCCGAAGCGCCGATCAAGTCGGCCGCAGTGGTCGCGAGGCTGATCTTCCTCACCGTGTTCTGGTTCTGGGTCGCCGCGGTCGTCCTCGACCGGCGCGAGCGCGTGCAGAAGGCGATCACCCTGTGGGTGATCTCGGCCGCCCTCGCCGGCGCGGCCGGCATCATGCAGCTCGCTGCCGGCGACGTGATCCCGAACACAAGTCCTGTCTTCGGCAGGAGCACCGGGTTGACGACCCAGCCGAACGATCTCGGCGGCGTGACCGCGGTCGCGTTCGTCCCGGCGCTCATGCTGGCGTCGCGCAGCGGGCTCTCGGCGCGCAAACGGCTCCTGCTCGTCGGGGTCCTCTTCATGATCGGCGGGGGGCTCATCTCCTCGGGGTCGGTCGGAGCGCTTCTCGCGGTGGGCGCGGCGACCTTCGTGTGGTTCGCCGTCCAGCGCATGACGCTGCACTCGTGGATGGTCTTCGGCGGCATCGTGGTGACCGCGTTCGCCGTCATCACCGTGCAGGGGCTCCGCGGGGCGCAAACCCCGCTGGAGCGCGTCACCCGCGTGACGACTCCCAACGGGGTGGCGACCGCGAGCCAGGGCAGCGGCTCGATCGACTCGCGCGTTGCCATCTACAAGGTCGCGGTCAAGAGGATCGAGGCGGACCCGTTCGTGGGCGTGGGCCTCGACCTGATCAGCGTGACGAAGCCGTTTGGCGTCGTGAGCTACGAGTACGACGTCCACAACCTCGTCCTCGGTACCTGGTACAAGGCGGGTCTTCTCGGACTCGTCGGGATGGTGCTGACGATCTTCGCCATCTTGCGCACCGGCGCGGCGACGCTCGCCGCGTCCGTGTCCGAGGACGAACGCCGCACCGCCGCCGGCCTCATCAGCGCCGTGGTCGCTTTCACGGTCTTCGCGATGAGCGAGCCGGTCCTCTTCTCTCGCTTCGGCTGGATACCGGCTGCGCTTCTCCTCAGCCTGCACATGGTCCAAAGGCGCCGGCAGGCCACGTTGCCGGCTTTGGCCCCGGTCTCGAAGAGGGTCGGCCGCGGCCCTGTCGGACTGCTTCCGGAGTTGAGCTCGTGACAGGCAGGAGCGAACGATTGAGCGCCGTACATCCCAAACGCCGTTTGGGGCGTATTCTCAGAAGGAACGCCTACGCGCTCGACGAGAGGTTGCGATGACGACTGGGAGAGTCTTCACATCCAGCACGGGCGGTGGAGATCCGAGCCTGCTCGACTACCTGCACGTCCTCACGCGCCGCAAGTGGACATTCCTGATCACGTTCCTGCTCGTCCCCTTCGCTGCGGTCGTCCTCTCCCTCAGGCAGGCGCCCGTCTACGAGGCGACCGCGGACGTCCTCCTGAAGCCGCCGACCGCGTCGGATATCGGAGGGGTACAGACGGGGACAGTGGACCCTGCGCGCTTCGCCGCGACACAGGCACTTCTCGCGCGCGTCCCCGACGTGGCGGTGGCTGCGCTGAAGAAGGTGCCAAACGCGGATCTGACGGTCCAGGAATTCCTCAAGAACTCGGGCGTCGTGCAAGTCCCGGGCGGCGATTACCTCACCTTCACGTTCAAGAGCTCGGACCCTCGCTTGGCGACAGCACTCGCGACCGCATATGCCCAAGCCTTCACCCAGTACTCGTTGGACAACTACCTGCAGCCCTACCGAGACCATCTGGACGACGTGACGCGCCAGCTGGACCAGCTCACCGCAGCCGGAGACACGCACTCGGCGACATACAAGGGTCTCGTCGAAGACCAGCGGGCGCTCTCGGCGAACATCAGCTTTCCGCTCGACTCCGCCCAGGTCGTCCGCGTGGCGGACAAGGCGTTCAAGATCGCGCCGCGGACCAAGCGCAACGGCGGCATCGCCGTCGTCCTCGGGCTCATCCTCGGCATCGGCGCGGCGTTCCTCGCTGAGGCGCTCGATACGCGCGTCCGCTCGGTGAACACGGTTCGCGACGCCCTCGGCATCCCGGTCCTCGGTCAGCTCCCCAAGCCGCCGAAGAGCATGGCCAAGCAGGGGAAGCTCGTCATGCTCGCCGCGCCGACGAGTGTCGAAGCCGAGGCATTCCGGACTCTGCGCGCGAATCTCGCGTTTGCCAACGCCCAATACAAGGCGCGCGCGCTCATGGTCACGAGCGCCCTCGACGAGGAGGGAAAGTCGACGACGGCTGCGAATCTCGCCCTCGCGCTGGCCAGGGGGGGACGGAGCGTCGTGCTCATCGACGCGGATCTCCGCAGCCCCAAGCTGCACGAGCTCTTCGATGTTCCGGGCAAGCCCGGCCTGACGGACATCGAGCTGGGGGACGCCGAGCTCGACACGGCGCTCCAGGAGATCCACATCGTGGACGCCGAGCGTGGGGGCCACGTCGGCAGGCTCGAGCTTCTCCCGGCGGGCGACGCCCTCCACGATCCCGACGAGCTCGGTGCCGAGGCCGCGGTCGCGCGCGTCGTTCGCGAGGTCAAGTCGCGCGCGGACTTCGTCCTGGTCGACGCGGCACCCCTTCTTCGCGTGGGCGACGCCGTCGCGCTCAGCGCCCACGTCGAGGGTCTTCTGGTCGTCGTCCGCTTGCAGAGCCTTCGCTCGGCCACCCTGGACGAGCTCGAACGCACTCTCGCGTCGACACTGACCCCGACGCTCGGCGTGATCATTACCGGTGCGCCGCGGACCACGACGTCCTATCGCAGGTATGGCCCGCCGCCCGACTCCTCGGTACTCCAGATGCCCGGTCGTCCGAAGGACGCGGCCGAAGGAGGGAACGGCGCGCGATCGGTACGGCAGCGGGTTCGCCGCTGGACCTAGGCCGCCTGGATGACGTCGTGCGCCGTCTCGACGATGTGCGAGGCGATCGCAAGGCTCGACGTCGCCCCCGGGGAAGGCGCGTTGCGCACGTGCACAACGTTCTCCGCGTAGTCGAAGCGGAAGTCGTCGACGAGCGTCCCGTCGCTGTCGAGAGCCTGGGCGCGGATGCCGCTGTGCGTCTCGGCGAGGTGCTCCGCCCGCACGCCTGGCACGAGCCGCTGCAGCGCGGTGACGAATGCGCGCTGCGAGAGATCGCCGCGCAGCTCCTCGAATCCCGTTCGCCAGTGGCGGCGCATGAAGGAGCGGAAGCCCGGGTACGAAACGGTGTCCCAGAGGTCGCGGAGCACGATCTGGCGTGCCCGGTATCCGTCGCGCGCGAGCGCGAGGACGGCGTTTGGCCCGGCCCACATCTCGCCGGAGATCTGCTTGGTGAAGTGCACCCCGAGAAACGGGAATGCAGGATCGGGGACGGGATACACGAGCCCGCGGACCAGATCCGAGGCTTCCGGCACGAGCGCGTAATACCTTCCCGGAACGGCACGATGCGCGGAGACTCTGCGCCGCCGGTCATCCGGGCGAGCCGGTCCGAGTACACCCCGCCGCAGGTGATGACCGCACGCGCCTCGAGGAAGGTGTCCGTCGACTCCAGGCGGATCGTGCCGTTCTCCGTCCGCCGAATTCGCTCCACGGGACAATCGGTGTGGATCGCCGCGCCGCCCTCCGTGATCTCCTTCGCCATTGTCCTGGCGACGCGGCGGAAGTCCACGATGCCGGTCGACGGGGAGTAGAGGGCGCGGACGCCCCGCACGGAGGGCTCTACCTCGGCGAGCTCCTCCCTGTCCAGCAGCGCGACCCCGGGCACCCCGTTCTGGGTCGAGCGAGCGAAGAGCCCCTCCAGCCGGGGCACCTCGTCTTCGCCCGTTGCGACGACGACCTTGCCGCAGCGGTCGTACGGAATGCCGTGCTCGTCGCAGTAGGCGTACAGAGCGCGGCTGCCTTCGACGCAGAGCTTCGCCTTGAGCGAGCCGGGGGCGTAGTAGACGCCGGCGTGGACGACGCCGCTGTTGTGGCCCGTCTGGTGGGCTGCGACGACCCCCTCCTTCTCGAGGACGGTCACGCTGATGCCCGGATAGCGCCGTAGGGCCTCCCGGGCGACTGCGAGGCCGAGGATCCCGGCTCCCACCACGGCGAGGTCGGCAGACCCGATCTTCCAGCTCACGCCGACCTCAGCGGGAGCGGTTACTTGCCGCGCAGCCCCGGGTCGCGGTCAGGAGGCGACGGTGAAGCAGAAGGTCGCCGCCCCGACGTCGTACGGCTTTCCGTTCTTCGGGTTCGTCGGCGCGTTCATGGGGCCGTCCGAGTAGTCGCCGCCCGGATAGACGTAAACGTTGGAATTGGGCCCGCCCTTCACGATCACGGCCTTGACGTTGATGTTCCGGATGTCCGGGAGCACGTACCAGCCGAACGACGTGCCGCTGTCGACCAGGAGGAAGAGGCCGTTCGAGCTCGCGCCGTTCACCACCGGGGTGAACGTGACCGAGTCCGTGTAGCTGACACCGCTGAGCTGAGAGCAGCTCACGTTGCCGGACATGACGAACGGGACGATCCCGCGCACCGTTGCCGCGGAGCTTGCCCCGGCCACGGTCAGGCCGACCGAGCCGACGAGAGCGACCAGTACGAGGAATCTCTTCATCTTGTCCATGACCTCCGTCCGCTTTGCACCGACACCAAGCATAGAGAGATTCGGCGTCGTCCAAACCGTACGAACGGGGGGTTGTGCGCTCCCCGCTCGCGCGGTTCCATGAATGACATGGCCACTGCGGTCGTCTCCGGCGGGGCCGGCTTTCTCGGGTCGCACCTGTGCGACTTTCTGCTCGAGAAGGGCCACCGCGTCATCTGCATCGACAACCTCGACACGGGCTCGCTGCAAAACATCGAGCATCTGCAGCGGGGAGGACTTCCTCTTTTTGAACCACGACGTGACCGAGCCGCTCGAGATCGCCGAGCGGATCGATACGTCTTCCACCTCGCGAGCCCGGCGAGCCCGATCGACTACGCGCGCCTGCCCCTGCACACGCTCAAGGTCGGCTCCTACGGGACGCACAACATGCTCGGCCTGGCGAAGTTCAAGCGCGCCCGCTTCCTGCTCACCTCGACGAGCGAGGTGTACGGCGACCCGCAGATCCACCCCCAGCCGGAGACCTACTGGGGGCACGTGAACCCGATCGGCCCGCGCGGGGTCTACGACGAGGCCAAGCGCTACGCCGAGGCGCTCACGATGGCCTACCACCGCCAGCAGGGCGTCGACACGGCGATCGCGCGCATCTTCAACACCTACGGCCCGCGCATGCGCCCCCACGACGGGCGCGCGATCCCCACCTTCGTGCGCCAGGCGCTCGAGAACAAGCCGCTCACCGTCTTCGGGGACGGCTCCCAGACGCGCTCCTTCTGCTACGTCTCGGACCAGATCCGCGGCCTCTATCTGCTCGCCACGAGCGGCGAGCACCTGCCCGTCAACATCGGCAACCCGCACGAGATGACCCTGCTCGAGCTGGCCGAGGCGGTCGTGCGCGTCACCGGCTCGAAGTCGGAGATCGTCTTCGAGGCCCTGCCCGTCGACGACCCGCAGGTGCGCCAGCCCGACATCACCCGCGCCCGCCAGGTGCTCGGCTGGCAGCCCGAGGTCGAGCTCGAGGAGGGGCTCAGGCGGCTGCTCGCGGCCTCGGCACCGTCGCCGGTACACCTCTTCGCCGGCCCGAGCGCGGCCGCCTGAATCGCTAGGACCCCGAGCGGTCTCGGGGCCCTCGCTTCGGACTACAGCGTGTGAGTCAGCGTCGGCTGCGACGTGGACAGCAAGCCTCGCCGCTGAGCCCAGCGGCTCGCCTCGGTGCGGTTGGCGACGTTCAGCTTCCGGTAGATGTTCGACAGGTGGAACTTCACCGTCTGCTCCGTCACCCAGAGCATCTTGGCGAGCTCGGCGTTCGAGTGCCCCTCCGCGACGATCTGGAGGATCTCGAGCTCCCGGCGGGTCAGGCCCACGTCCTCCGGGAAGATCTCCATCGGCGCCGCCGCCTGCACCCTGGCGTCGGAGGCGAAGTAGACCGACGGCTCGAATGCCTGGCGAATCGCGGACTTCAGGTCGTCCGGGTGCGTGCTCTTCAGGACGTATGCCGAGACGCCCGCGCTGAAGCTCGCTTCGATGTGCTCGAGATCGTCGTACATGGAGAGGACGATCGCCTTCATGTGCGGAACCCGGAGAAGCGCTTCCCGGACGAGTGCGATGCCGTCCATCTCGCTTTCGGGCATGCGGATGCCCGTGATCAACAGGTCGGGCGAAAGCTCGATGATCAGGCGCAGCGCCTCGCTTGAGCGACTTGCCTTGCCGAGGACTTCGACACCGACGCCTTCAACCACTTGCTCCACGGTGTCGAGCCACAGGGGGTGCTCATCTACGAGCACGGTCGTTCTATTTTCGAGTGTGGACATCGAAAGGGCCGCCTTTCGACTAGAAGTTGAACAACTTGTAAGGGACAAGTTCTAGTTGAAAGGCGAGCCGAACACAACCCAGAACCCTGGACGAAAGTCTGGAAAATTGGATCCACCCGGCCTATTTTGGGGGTAGATGCAGAGGGCAACGGCGAAATTCCCCCGTTGCATCCGGTGCTCGGCGCGGAGGGCGCCTCGGGGTCGGAGGCGTCTTTTCGACTCGGAGGACTGGAGGAATGGCTCTGCGGGGTCGAACTAGATTTCGAGCAATGGTCAGCGACGCGAATTGCGGCCCCATCGGGCGGGGAAGCGCCTCCACGGCTCCTCGGCGGAGGGGGCCGTGAGCGCGCCTGCCGTGGAGCCCGAGCGCGCGCCGATCGCCGCCGCGACCCGACCCGTCCTGACGCTCTCCGGCTTGGGGCGACGGTTCGGCAGCCGTGACGTCGTCCGGTCGCTCGACCTTCGGCTGGAGCCCGGCGAGAAGGTGGCTCTGTGGGGGCCGAACGGCTCGGGGAAGTCGACCGTGCTGCGGTGCATCGCGGGCACGCTTCTTCCGAGCGCCGGAGAGGTGCGGATCTGCGGGCACGAGGCCGGCTCGTTCCCGGCGCGGCTCCACGTCGGCGCGTCGCTCGCGCAGGAGCGCTCGTTCGACATGCGCCTGACCGGGCGGGCCAACCTCCTGTTCTTCGCCCGCCTCCGCTTCGAGGACAAGCGCGAGGCCCTCAGGCACGTCGAGGCAATCGAGGAGGAGCTCGAGATCGGCACGATTGCGGCCGAGCGGATCAACCGCGCGTCGTCGGGCATGATCCAGCAGATTGCGCTCGCACGGGCGCTTCTCGGCGACCCCGCGCTCGTGCTCCTGGACGAGCCCACTCGCTCGCTCGACGCAGACGCGCGCGGGCGCCTCTGGCGGGCGCTCGAGCGCAGGCCGGGGACGAGCCTCGTCATCGCGACGCACCTCGAGGAGGACGTGAGCCGCTGTGACGGCCGTGTCGACTTTCCCACTTAGAGCCCCGCGCTGGCGGGTCGTCCGGACGCTGATCGCTCGCGAGTACGCGAGCCGCCGGACCTACAGGCTTGCGTTCGCCCTCGATCTGCTCTTCGGGATCGCGAACCTGCTGGTCTACTACTTCATCTCGCGCACGCTCAGCGTTGGCCAGCACAGCGACTTCGGCGGCGCGCCGACCTACTTCGCCTTCGCTCTCGTGGGAATCGCGATCACGAACGTCATCGGAGCGGCCGCGACCGGGCTCGCGTACCGTGTGCGCGAAGAGCAGTTCACGGGGACGCTGGAGGCGCTTCTCGTGCAGCCGATCACGCTCAACGAGCTGTCGGTCGGTCTCGCTGGCTACCCCTTCCTCTTTTCGATGCTCCGGGCGGCGGTCTACATCCTCGTCGGCGGCGGTCTCCTCGGCGTGGATTTCTCCCATGCGAGCTGGCTCGGGTTCGTCGTCATGCTGCTCGCGTCGGCGCTTGCCTTCGGGAGCATCGGAATCATGCTCGGGGGCGTCATCCTCACCGTGAAGCGCGGCGAGGCCCTCGTCGGCGTGACGATGTACACGCTCGGGATCCTGGGCGGCGCCTTCTTTCCGATAGCCGCCCTCCCGAATTGGCTCGAGCCGATCGTCAGCATCCTGCCGACGCACTTCGCCTTCCACGGGCTGCGAGCCGCAATCTTCCTCGGAACCGACTGGCAAACGGACGCCCTCGTCCTCTTCCTCTTCGGTGTGCTCTCGCTGCCGCTCGCCAACTATCTCTTCCGCCGCGCCGTCGACCACACGCGCGCCGCGGGGACGCTGAACCAGTTTTGATGAGCGCACGGGGCTTTCGGGCGGGGATCGTCGGCACCCTCCTGGCCATCGACGCCGTCACGGTCGAGGTGGCGAACGACCTCGAGCGGGTGGGTGTCAATGCTGTCCTGCTCAAGGGCCCGACGATCAGCCGCTGGCTCTACGACCTGCCAGACGAGAGACCCTACGACGACATCGACATGCTCGTCCGCGAACGCGACCTTGCAGCCGCCGAGGCTGTGCTGCGCAACGGGGGCTTCCGGTTCGTCCACGACGACTGGCACGGCCGCATCTGGCTGCGCGGTCCGATCAACGTCGACCTCCATCGCCGAATCGTCGGGCTGGCCGCAGATCCGGACCGGGTGTTCGAGGTCGTTCTCGGCTCCTCGGAGCGCTTCGACCTCGGGCGCGGCTCGATTCGCATGCCTTCCGCGCCCGCCCGCGCACTCCTCGTCGCCCTGCACGCGGCCCAGCACGGCCCAGACCTGCCGCATCCCCTCGAGGACCTGCACCGGGCGGTCGAGCGACTTCCGGTGGAGACATGGGGGGAGGCGGCCGCGCTCGCGACCGATCTTGGCGCCCAGGAAGCCTTCGTCGTCGGCCTGGACCTCCTTCCCGAAGGGGCCGTGCTGCGCGAGCGCTTGGGGTTCGAGCCTCGTCCGTGGCAGGGCGCCCCCGAGGTTACGGCTGGCCTGCTTCGCTTCGCGGCGACGAGAGGCCCGAAGGACAAGGCCGCGCTCGTCGTCCGCGAAGTCTTCCCGACGCGGGACTACCTTCGGGCGCATTACGGCCTCGCCCGGCGAGGCCCAGCAGGCCTACTCGCGATCCGGGTCTGGCGCCCGTTCTCGCTCCTGCTCAGGGTCGGGCCGGCGCTCTCGGCTGCTCTCGCCGTTCGCCGCCGGACCGGCGCCTGAGACCTCCTGGCGCCGTCCTTCACCGTCGAAGACGAGGATCGGCACGAGGTTGGCGAGCGCTTCCCGCGAATCGTGGACGGGGGCTCCATCGATCGTGAGCCAGGCGTGGCCGGGCGCCTCGTCCCCCTCGTTGCGGCGAACGCCGAGCATGAGGCGGTACGAGTGCTCGCCGGCGGGCAGGTAGCGGTACGTGAGGAGGCTCTTCTCCAGACAGTTGTCGCGGAAGCCGGGCACGCGGTAGACCCATCGCGCCAGGGCGATCACCGTCTCCGGGCGGGCATCCGTCCGCGAGGCCGGCCGCGCCGTCTCGACGAGTCGGGGAAGAGGCATGCGTCGTTTCAGCACGGGCAGCGCAGCGGCCCACCCCAGCATCCGAAGAAAGAGCGCCGCATCCGAAGGGCGGCGCACGACGTTCCGAAGACGGGCCACGCGACGGCGAACCGTCACGCGGCCGCCTCGCTGGCGAACACGACCCGCTCGAGCTCGTCCATGACCGTCGGTAGGACGTCGAGCCCTGCCGGGAAGGAGAGGTGGTAAACGGGGACGAGAGACGCGAGCTCGAGGTAGGCGCGCAGCATCCGTTCCTTGAGAATTTCGTCCTCGAGCGAGACGTAGTAGGCGTGTGGGAGGAGGCTCTTGACCGCGTCCGCGGGATCGAGCCGCCGGATCGAGACACGGGCGGGCTCGTGCGCCGAGGTGCGCGAAAGAGCGCAGACGGCGACCAGCGGCAGCGACTCCGTACCGATCGTGATCGTCCCGTCCTCCGGTCTTTCCTCGGGCGGCAAGGGCTCCACGTCGAAGTAGGCGCGAGACGTGGGGCGGAGCCGAATCGCGAAAGGGAGCGCGAGCGCCTGAGCCCCCTCCGGGCTCGTATGGAACACGAGGGCGTCGTCGGCCCACGGTGCATATCCGCGCTTCGCGAGGCCGAAGGCGAGCGTCGATTTTCCGGTCTGCGGAAAGGCGCAGAAGCCCACCACACCGTTGTCGGTGACGACCGCGCTCGCGTGCAGGACTTGGCGCCCGAAAAACTGGAGAGCCTGGGGGAGCACCGTCCGGCGATAGGCGTCGAGGACGAGGGTGAAGGGCGCACCCTCCTCGGGGACGGCGAGGACACCGCCGTCGACGCGCACGCGATAGGCGCCGATCGTCGGGATGAGCGACCAGTAATCCCCGTCGACGACGTAGAAGTACGCGGCTGGGTTCCCTTGCAGGTCCGGCCACACCTGCGTGTCGGGGGCGGCGACGTCCGGTTCGGGCACGTCTACTGGCCCCGACGCAACGGTCAGCGTCAAGACGGACGTCATAGCAGAAAGGTTGCGCGCTCCGGCTCCGGGCGGCTCCTCGCCCGAGCCGGAGCGGCGATTACTTGCCTTCTTGGCCAGGCGGCTTCAGGCAGGGCTCACCCGGGTCGCCTGTGGCCGGAACGGTCTTGCCCGGCGGAAGATTGTGACAGTCGAGATCGTTCTGGCCGCCACCCAGCATCACGTCCTCGACCTGTCCGACGAGTCGCAGCTCCATTGGCTCCCAGGAAGAAGCAGTCCCTTTGAGGGTCATCGTTTTCACCTCCTTCTCCTCCCCGTAATTCATCTTGACCCCTCGTTTCGTGAGTGTCGTCAGACCCACTGACGCAGCCAGGATTCAACGTTGAGAACGGTCCAGATCGCATGAGCTGCTACCGCACGCTCGACGATTCCGCCGTTGTTGGCGCCTTCAGGCCGCTTGAGAACGCTCAATCTACTCTCGAGTTCGGATTGTAGGGCAGGTTCGTCCACGATTCCAGCCCGGGCGAGCGAGCTCACGCCCCCCAGCTCGTCCCAGGCCCCCGGTGTCTGCTCGACCGTCAGCCGAGTCGAGAGCGTCGTCGACAGGACCTTCTTCTGCCGCTCGAAGCCCGCGTCCGGGAACCGGCGCGCGAGCGGGCCGCGCACGAGACCTTTGGCCCAGTACCCCTGGTTCATGAGCTCGGGCGGGACGCGCGCGAGAAACCGGTCGAGATCCGGGTCCCAGAAGGGCGAGTACGTGTGTATCCCCAGGCGCAGCCCTCGCTCGAACGACTCCTCGTTCTCCATCGCGGTGATGGTGTTCTCGAGATAGGGAACCGCGTGCTTGTCGAACCGCACCCCTGCGTGGTCGATCGGGCGCAGAGCGCCGGCGCGCTCCTCGAGCCGCGCAGCGAGGGAGTCGTCCGGCGCGAGCCAGACCGGCCGGGAGTCGCGGAAGTTCCGGATCTTGAGGCGGGCGCCCGCCGACGGCGCCACCTTGTGGAAGACCGACTTCGCCGTGCGCCGCGCGGAGTACTGCAGGCCGTATTTCCACGCGAGGTTCTTGAGCAGCGGCCCGCGCTCGAGATTGTACGACTGCAGGTAGGTCCGGTAGAGGTGGCGCATCGGCTGCAGGCGGAAGCGGCGCAGACGAGAGAAGCCCCAGTGCGGGCTGACCTGCAGCCATTCGTCGCCGCCGGCCCCAGTGAGGACGCGCGTGAGCCCCTTGTTGCGCGCCCGGAGCGCGAGGTCGGTATACAGCGGCTGCCACATGTTCACGAGCGGCATCGGCCATGTGCCGCTCGCCCGCATCGCGCTGGCCACGAGGCTGTCCGGCCCGGCCGCCTCCTCGTAGGGGACGAGCTCGTGCTCCATCCCCAGCGTCTCAGCGACGTTCCGTTGCACCTCTGTCTCCTCGTACTCCGGGAACACGAGCGAGAGGGCGACCGGCGGGGGGTCGCCGCGCTCGCCGAGGAGGTCGGTGGCATGCATGGCGACGGTGACGGAATCCAGCCCCCCGCTCAGGAAGATGCCCGTCGCGCCAGTCTCGAGCGTCCGCTCGACCGCCTGGCGCATGAGCGGCGGGAACTCGACGAGCTCCTCCTCCGTTGCCCACGGAGATCCGTCGGGCGGGACCGGGAACCAGTACCGGGCGGCCTCGATTCCGGCCGAGGTGCTCCGGTACAGCCAACCCGCCCGCACCCGGTACACCGACTCGAAGACCGTCTCGTCGAGCCCGCGGGTCCGGTGGATGAGAAGTTCTGCGACGACGGGGCGGTTGACCGCGCCGGAGATCTGGTCGTGTCGGACGAGTCTCGCTGCCGAGTCGGAGAAATAGAGGCCGTCGCGGCCTTCCGCGAAGTAGAACGAGTTGTGTCCGAGCTGGTCACGGAGGAAGTAGAGGACGTCTTCGCGCTCGTCGTGGAGCGCGATCGCGAAGAAGCCCCGAAGCTCTTCGAACCCGTTCGCGCCGAGTCGCCTGTAGAGCGCGAGGACGAGGTCGGCGTCGCTCGAGGTCGGGTCGGCGCCTGACGACCGCGCGAGCCCTTCCCGGTCGACGAGGTGGCCGGAGAAGAGGAGGGTGCACCGGCCGTCGCCGATCACCGAGGCCGTCGGTCCGTGCGCCGCCAGGAGATCGAGGCGAGGAGGCCGCCCGTCGACAGAAGGCCTGAAGACCGCGAGGAACGAGGCGGCCGGGGATTGGGAGAGCGTCTCGACGCTCGCCCGCAGGTCGACCGCGGTCATGCGGGCTGGATCAGCTCTTTCTCGACGAGCTCGTCGAGCAGGCCGTCGAGCTCGTCGCCGGCCTCCGCTCCGTCGACCCCGAACTCGCTGGCGAGCCCGGCCTCGACACCCGAGCGGTCGCGGCCTTCGGCGATCAGCTCCCAGGCCCGCGCCGCGGTCCTGTTCAGGGTGTAGATCTCGTTCGTGCGCAGGTTGACGAGGACGACCTCGTCCTGGACTCGCTGGGCGACGACGTCGGGGTTCGGCTGATAGCTCTGCTCGGCCACAGGGTCTCCTTCATGTTGGGTACCGCCCCAGACGTTGTCAATCGGCCGGGGTGGAAAACCACGAGGCGATGCTGTAGCGGCGGCCGTGCGTCACGGGCGAGACCCCGTGGACGAGGTGCGAGGGAAAGGCGACGACCGCCCCCTGCGAGCCGACGAGCGGGAGCCCCACGCCCTCGCCCTTCGGGTCGTCCTGGAGCAGGCCGTAGAAAGAGAGCGAGCCGCCGCCGTACGTCTCGGGGCCCGGCTCCCCTGAGGCCTCGTTGAGAAAGATGACCGCAGAGACACGGCGGCCCGAGGCCTCGTCGGCGGCCTTGTCGCTCGAATCCATGTGCGGCCGGAAGAAGTCGCCCTCCTCGTAGACGAGGAACTGCGGCTTCTCGCACTCCTCCAAGGAGAGGCCGAAGTGCTCCGCGAGCGTCTCGCGCAACGCGTTCAGCCGGTCGCGGACGAGCGCCGTGGTCTCGGGCTCGACCTTCGCGACGCGCGTCTTACGGTGCGACCGGTCGACCTCGAGCGCGCCCTCGTCCTCGATCGTCGCCTCGACGTGGCGGGCCTCCTGCATCGCCTCGCGGATGCACCGGCACGTGTCCTCGTCGAGGAACCCGGGCGCGACATAGAGCCCGAAGCGCGCGAAGAAGCTCGGATCCATCAGACCTCTAACGTGAGCCCGTCGGTCGCCAGCGGGACGCCGCTGGGGATCGGGAGCTCGACCGGCCGGTGCGTGAGGAGGACCGGGCCGTCGGCGGCGGCGAGCGCCTCCTCGGCCGAGAGGTGGCCGCGCGGCTGCCCGTCCTTGTCGGGGCGCTCGAGCGTCGCCTCGCAGACGAACAGGTCGGCGCCGCGCGCGAGGGCGGAGAGCTCCGCGGTCGGGGCCGAGTCGCCGGAGTACGCGAGCACCGTTTCTCCTTCGGTGACCCGGAACCCGTAGGCCTCCATCGTGTAGTGCGGCAGCCGATGGGCCTCGACCTCGAACCCGGCTGCCGTGAAAGGCTCGCCCGGCTCGAACTCGAACAGCTCGAAGGCCGACTCGAACATGCCGTCGTTGCCGAAGTTCGCCGCGAACGCCTCGAGCTGCTTCCGTCCGCCCGGCGGCAGCCACACCGAGCACGGGATGTGCTCGTTCTTCGGCCCGTAGGCGTTCAGCCACGCCCACGGCACGAGATCGCCCCAGTGGTCGAGGTGAAAGTGGGTGATAGCGGTGGCGTCGACGTGCACCCCTCCATTCGTGCGGAGGCGGCCGAGGACGCCCGGGCCGCAGTCGAGGAGGAGGTGGCGAGTGGGCTCGGATTCGGACTCGACGAGGTAGCCCGACTGGGCGCTGCCGGGGTTCGGCCAGGCCGGAGAGGATCCGATGACGGTGAGCCTCACGTTCATATACTGACCGACGGCCATGAATCGCGAGCGCAAGATCCGGGTCGTGATCGCCAAGCCCGGGCTGGACGGGCACGACAGGGGGGCCAAGATCATCGCCCGCGCGCTTCGCGATGCCGGCATGGAGGTCATCTACACGGGCCTCCACCAGACCCCGGAGCAGATCGTCGAGACGGCGATCCAGGAGGACGCCGACGCCGTCGGCATCTCCATCCTCTCCGGGGCTCACATGACCCTCGTGCCCAAGATCCTCGAGGGTCTCAAGGACAACGGCGTCGACGACGTGGTCGTCGTCGTCGGCGGCACGATTCCGAAGCCGGACGTGGAAGAGCTCAAGGCACATGGCGTCGCCGAGGTCTTCACACCCGGCGCTCCCGTTTCGGAGATCGTCGACTTCCTCCGCGAGCGAGTACCCGTCACCCGGTGAGCGTCGACGTCCTCCGTGACGGCGGCGTCGCAGTCGTGACCGTCAACCGGCCCGACGCCATGAACGCGCTCGACGTCGAACACGCCGAGTTGCTGCGCGACCACCTCGAAGACCTCGCGGCCGACCCGGAGGCGCGCGTCATCGTCCTGACCGGTGCGGGCGACAAGGCCTTCGTCGCCGGCGCCGACATCAAGTACATGCAGTCGCTCGGCGTGCTCGAGGCGAGGCGCTGGGGCGAGCTCGGCCAGGCGTGCGCGAACCTCCTCGAGACCATCCCGAAGCCCACCGTCGCCGCCATCAACGGCTACGCGCTCGGGGGCGGGTGCGAGCTCGCGCTCGGCTGCGACATCCGCCTCGCGGCGTCGAACGCGAAGCTCGGTCAGCCGGAGGTCAACCTCGGGATCATCCCGGGCTGGGGCGGGAGTCAGCGCCTCCCGCGCATCGTCGGGCTCGGGTTCGCGAAGGAGATGGTCTTCAGCGGCCGCCCGGTGAGCGCGGAGGAGGCCTTCGCCTGGGGGCTCGTGAATCACGTCTACGAGCCTGCCGAGCTGATGGACGAAGCGATGAAGCTCGCCCACGAGCTCGCCAAGAAGAGTCCCCTCGCGCTCGCCTACGCGAAGGAGGCGACGAACCTCTACCTCACCGGTGAGGCGAGCGCGCACATGGAGACCGAGCTTCGCCTCTTCGCCATGCTCTTTTCCTCCGAGGACCAGAAGGAAGGCATGGCGGCGTTCGCCGAGAAGCGCGAGCCGAGGTTCCGGGGCCGGTAGGAGCAGGTACCCTTGGCCGGGCGGGAGCCTCTGGACGGAGGCTGAGAGGCGGTCACGAGGCCGCGACCGGAGAACCTGATCTGGGTCATGCCAGCGGAGGGAGCAGGATGCACGACACGTTGACGATCGCCGGCCGGGACTTCGGCTCGCGGCTCCTCCTGGGCACCGGCAAGTACGCAGACTTCGCGACGATGCGCGCCGCCGTCGAGGCGTCGAGGGCCGAGATCGTCACCGTCGCCGTGCGCCGCATCGACTTCGACCACCCGGACGACGACATCACGTCGTTCCTCCCGGAGAGCGTCCTCCTTCTCCCGAACACGTCTGGGTGCGAGACCGCCGACGAGGCGGTGCGGACGGCGAAGCTCGCCCGCGCGGGGGGCCTGCCCGACTGGGTGAAGCTCGAGGTCATCCCCGACCCGCGCTACCTCCTGCCCGACCCGGTCGAGACGCTGAAGGCGGCCGCAGCGCTCGTGGAGGAGGGCTTCACCGTCCTGCCCTACGTCCTCCCTGACCCGGTGCTCGCGAAGAAGCTCGAGGAGGTCGGCTGCGCGACGGTCATGCCCCTCGCTGCGCCGATCGGCAGCGGTCGCGGGCTCAAGCTCCGCGACGCGATCCGAATCGTCATCGAACAAGCCGAGGTCCCGGTCGTTGTGGACGCGGGGCTCGGCGCGCCTTCGCACGCGGCCGACTCGATGGAGATGGGCGCCGACGCCGTGCTCGTCAACACCGCAGTGGCCCGCGCCGAGGATCCCGTCGCGATGGCCGAAGCGTTCCGGCTCGCGGTCGAGGGTGGCCGCAAGGCGTTTCTCGCCGGTGTCATGGAGGAGCAGGGCGAGGCGGTCCCGTCAGCCCTGTCGGAGGGACCGTTTGACGGTCGAGGTGAACGGGCGCGAGCGCGAGCTCGCGCCAGGGGAGACCGTCGCGTCGCTGCTCGAGAAGCTCGGCCTCGGCGCCGGCTTCGCGCTCGTCGAGCGAAACGGCGAGCCGGTCGAGCGGGCCCGTTACGCGGAGGTGGAGCTTGCGGACCGAGACCGCCTGGTCGTCGCCCGCCCCGTGGCCGGCGGATAGGAAGCTCTACCTCGTCACGCCGGTCAAGCCGGACCTCGGCGACTTCCTCGCGGCCGCGATCCGGGGCGGGGTGGACGTCGTCCAGGTACGCGAGCGCTCGCTCCTCGACCGGGAGCTCCTGGAAGCGCTCGCCGAGGCACGCGAGGTGACGGCCGCGGGCCGCGTCCCGTTCGGCGTGAACGACAGGCCCGATCTCGCCGTCCTTGTGGGCGCCGACTTCGTCCACGTGGGCCAGGACGACATCCCGGTCGAGGCGGCGCGGCGGTTCGGGCTGCCGGTCGGGCTCTCCACGCATGCGCCGGAGGAGATCGACGGCGCTCGGCTCGGACTACATCGCCGTGGGTCCCGTGCACGCGACGCCGACGAAGGAGGGCCGGCCCGCGGTCGGCCTCGAGCTCGTCCGCTACGCCGCGGCGAACGCGAGGCTGCCCTGGTTCGCGATCGGTGGCATCGACCGGGCGAACGTCGACGAGGTCGTGGCGGCCGGTGCGACCCGCGTTGCCGTCGTCCGCGCCATCGTCGCAGCGGACGACCCGGAAGCAGCCGCCCGGCGAGCTTCGCTCGGCGCTTCCTGACTAGCGGGTGCCGAGCAGGACGATCTCGGACGCGGAGAGCGCACCGGCGCTCGCCCGCTGCGTCGCCCACGTGGGCGCGAACGACGGCGTCTTCAGCCGGACGCGCTCGCCGGCCTTCGCCGACGTTAGAGTCGTCGCCGTCATCGCCCCGCCGCTCGACTTCCGCTCAACCGTCGCGCTCGTCGACGGCAAGCGTCACTTGACGGACGAGGACGTAGCTGAGCCCGAGCGGGTCGACGAGGATCCGCTTCGTGTTCACGGTGATCGTCGAGTCGGTAGTCGAGACGACGGTCGCGCCGCCTCAGCGTCAGCGTCACGTCGCCGAGGGCCGCTCGCGGCCGAGGGTAGAGGAGCCGCTTCGCGCTTGTTCAGGTACGGGTATGGGTCGATCGCGCGGCCGCTCGGCTTGTGCACCTCGAAGTGGAGGTGGGGTTGGAGCCCGTTCGCGTCGCCCGAGTCGCCGACGAAGCCGACCAGTTCCCCGCGCCGCACGTGCTGGCCGTTACGGAGGCCCGGCGCGTAGGAGACGCCGTTCTTGCACCCGCCCTTGTTGTCGTTCGTCGGCCCGAGGTCGTTGTTGAGGTGGATGTACCGTAGGTCATCCCGCTCTTGCCGTTGAGGACGAGCATGCAGCCGCCGGAACCGGGCCACTTCTCCACCTTGCCCGACTCGAACGCGACGGCCGGCTGATGGCGTACCGACATGATGTCGTTGCCCTCGTGCGGCCCTCCGGGGCGCGGAGTCGCCGAAATCGTCCGATGTAGGTGACGTTGCCGACGACGGGGAACGCGGTCAGCTCGGGCACGCTCGCGGCGTTCGCCGTCCCTGTGAAGACCCCGAGTGCGAGAAGGAGAAGAAGTCCTCGGGCTGTCGTCCGGTGGCTGAGCATTGGCTCCGGTTCGCGTCCGAAGGGGCGGACGGTAACAGACGCTTCGGCAAGCGGTCGTCCGATCTTGAGCCGATAGGATCGCGCCCGCATGAAGATGCGTCGACGGAGCAACTCGAGCCCTTCCGCCCGCGAAACGCGAAGGGCGCCAGGACGCAGGGAGCGTGCGTAGCCGGAGGCTACGTGCGCGACCGAGGACGCAGCGCTGTGACGCGTTGCAGCGCCGCGGAAGCCTCGAGATGCGAGGGAGGCGATCGAAATAAAGATCGCCGTCTGCGTGAAGGAGGTCCCGGACGCCTCCGCTCCGAAGCGCCTCGACCCCCAGACGTTCCGGCTCGACCGGAGCGTCGCCGGCGCGCTGAACGACTTCGACACGCACGCGATCGAGGAGGGGCTGCAGCTCAGCGACAAGGGAGGCGAGCGGCGAGGTCGTCGCCGTCCTGATGGGCCCCGAGCGCGCCGCGGACTCGCTGCGGAAGGCGCTCGCGATCGGCGCCGACCGCGCCGTGCACGTCTCCGACGAGGGGCTCGCGGGCTCGGACCTCGTCGCGACGAGCAAGGCGCTCGCCAAGGCGCTCGAGCGCGAGGGCGCGGACATCGTCCTCTTCGGCCAGCAGGCGGCCGACTCCGACGGCGCCGTGCTCTGGGCGGCCGTCGCCGACCGGCTGCGGCTCCCCGTCGTCTCGCAGGCCGCGAGCCTCGAGCTGGTCGACGGCAAGGTGAGGTGAAGCGCCAGACCGAGTACGGCTACGACGTCATCGAGGCGCCGGTGCCATGCGTGGTCGCCGTCTCCGATGCGATCAACGAGCCGCGCTATCCGTCCCTCAAGGGGATCATGGGCGCGAAGAAGAAGCCGCAGGAGACGCTCTCGCTCGCCGACCTCGGCCTCTCCGCTGACGACGCCGGCGAGTCCGGCTCGCGCACCGAGGTCTACGGGCTCTCCGACCCGCCCTCGCGCGGAGACAGCGAGCGGATCGAGGACGACGGGCCGGCGGCCGCGGAGAAGATCGTCGAGTACCTCTCGTCCCACAAGCTCCTCTGATGACGACCCTGGTCTACGTCGAGCACCACGAGGGCGAGCCGGTCAAAGGCTCCCTCGGCGTGCTCGGCAAAGGCAGCGCAGCTCGGGGACGATGTCGCCGCCGTCCTGCTCGGGTCGGGCGTCGACGGGCTCGCGGAGGCCGTCGGGCGTCACGGCGCCGTCGCGCGTCTTCGTCGCCGACGACCCCGCCCTCGAGGCGCCGCTCCCGCAGCCGCGGGTCGACGTGCTCGCGAAGCTCGTCGGGCCGAGGGTTTCGACACCGTCCTCTTCGGCGCATCCGTCCTCGCGTCGGACATCGCCGCGGGCCTCGCCGCGCGGCTCGACGCAGGCCTCAACTGGGACCTGGTCGACCTCGAGCTCAAGGACGGCAAGCTCGTCGGCAAGCGGCCCGCGCTCGGCGACTCCGTGATCGCCGAGGTCGGCTGGAAGAGCGAGCCGCGGCTCGCGCTCGTCCGCTCGGGCACCTTCGAGCCGGTCGAGGCCGGCGGGAGCGCCGAGGTCGACGAAGATCCCGGTCGAGGTGCAGGACTTCTCCAAACAGGCCGTCATGGTCGAGCAGGCGCACGAGGAGAGCCAGGGGCCGTCGATCGAGGACGCCGAGGTCATCGTCGCGGGCGGCCGCGGGCTCGGGCAGCCCGAGAACTTCTCCCTCGTCGAGGACCTCGCCAAGGCGCTCGGCGGCGCCGTCGCCGCGACCCGAGCGGTCGTCGACGCGGGCTGGTATCCGTACTCGACCCAGGTCGGCCAGACCGGGAAGACCGTCGTCGCCGAAGCTCTACATCGCCTGCGGGATCTCGGGCGCGATCCAGCACAAGGTCGGCATGCAGGGCTCGGGCACCATCGTCGCCATCAACAAGGATCCGAACGCGCCGATCTTCGAGTACTCCGACCTCGCCGTCGTCGGCGACGTGCACGAGATCGTTCCCTGAAGCTGACCGAGCTCGTGAAGAAGAGGAGGGGCTCATGAGCGTCAGGCCCGCCGACTTCCCGCCGCCCTTCGACGCCGCCGAGTTCGTCGCCGAGCCCAGCGGATCCGCCGGAGGAGCGCATCGACGTCGGGGTGCTCGTCGTCGGGCGGAGGCCCGGCCGGGCTCTCGGCCGCGATCCGGCTGAACCAGCTCCTCGAGGAGAACCCTGCTGTCCGCGAGCGGCTCGGCGAGATCCCGGTGGCGGTCGTCGAGAAAGGGAAGGCGCCCGGCGCGCACCTCCTCTCGGGCGCGGTCGTCAACCCGCGCGCCTTCCGGCAGCTCTTCCCCGGGATGCACAGCGAGGACATGCCCTTCCGCGTCGAGGGTCGAGCGCGAGGGCCTCTACTACCTGACCGCCAAGCGGGCGCTGCGGATCCCGGCGCCCGCCGACGATGTGGAACCACGGCAACTATCGTCGCGTCGATCTCGGAGATCGGCGCCTGGCTCGCGGAGCGCGCGGAGGAGGGCGGCGCGACGATCGTCCCCGAGACGGCCGCGCGCAAGCTGCTCGTCTCCGGAGGCCGCGTCGTCGGCATCCGCACCGGCGACCGCGGCCGCGGGCCGCGACGGCGAGGAGCTCCCGAACTTCGAGCCGGGCTCCGACATCACGGCGCGGGTGACGATCCTCGCCGAGGGGACGCAGGGCCACCTCACCGGCGTCGCGCTCGACCGCTTCGCCCTGCAGTCGCGGCCGCAGATCTGGGCGCTCGGCGTGAAGGAGGTGTGGGAGGTCCCGAAGCCGCTCAACCGCGTCATCCACACCATGGGCTGGCCGCTCCGCGGCGCGAAGAAGTTCCGGGAGTTCGGCGGCAGCTTCATCTACCCGCTGGGCGAAGAACATGGTGGCGCTCGGGATGGTCGTCGGGCTCGACTACACCGACGCCACGCTCTCCGTTCACGACCTCCTGCAGGAGCTGAAGACACATCCGCTCGTCCGCAAGATCCTCGAGGGCGGCAAGCGCGTCGCCTGGGGCGCGAAGACGATCCCGGAGGGCGGGTTCCTCGCGCTGCCCGAGCGCTTCCACTTCCCGGGCGGGATGATCGCCGGCGACGGCGCCGGGTCTCGTCAACGTCCCGGCCCTGAAGGGGATCCACTACGCGATGCGCTCGGGAATGCTCGCCGCCGAGAGCGCGCTTCGAGGCGCTCGCGCCCGGCCGCACGGCGTGGGAGCCCGGCGCGCTCGAGTCCTACGACGAGGCGCTCAGGGAGAGCTACGTCTGGAAGGACCTCGAGCGCGTGCGCAACATGCGCCCGGCCTTCCACCACGGGTTCACGCGCGGTGCGCTCGTCGCGGGCGTGGCCGCTGAACACGCTCGGCAAGCTCCCGCCGCGCGACCTGAAGCTCGAGGCCGACGCCGAGGTCCCGGTGTTCGTCGGACGACCGGCTGCGTCGTACCCGCCGCCCGACGGGCAGCTCACCTTCGACAAGCTCTCGAGCGTCTACCTCTCGGGGAACAAGACGCGCGACGACGCGCCGAGCCACATCCGCGTCGACCGCAAGGTGCCGCCGCGAGGTCGCCGAGGCGTGGGTGCACATGTGCCCCGCCCAGGTCTACGAGCTCGGCGGCGAGGCATCGCCGGCGGGCAATGTCGTCGACGTCGAGGTGACAGCCTCGAACTGCGTCCAGTGCGGCGCGATCACCGCCAAGGGCGGACGGCTGACGCCGCCCGAGGGCGGCGACGGGCCCGAGTACCGGCTGATGTGAGCACGCTCCTGCGGACGCCGCTCCTCCGGTCGACGACCCTGGGAGCGGCGTTCGGCGGCACCGCCCTCCTCAAGGCCGAGCTCTTCCAGAAGACGGGCTCTTTCAAGCCGCGCGGAATCCTGGCGAAGCTCGCCACGCTCTCTCCCGAGGAGAGGAGCGTGCGGCGTGATCACCATCTCGGCCGGCAACGCAGCCGCTGCGGTGGCCTACGGTTGCGCGCTCGAGGAGATCGACTGCCTGGTCGTGATGTGGCAGGGCACGAGCGAGCTCAAGGCGGCGGCCGCGCACGGCCTACGGCGCGGCGGTGGATCGCGAGGCCCCCGGCCTGGGAGAGGCGTTCGCGCGGCTCGAGGAGCTTCGTGCCGCGACCGGGCGCGTGTTCGTCCATCCGTTCGACGATCCAGTCGTCATCGAAGGCCACTCCAGCCTGAGCCGCGAGATCCTGGAGGACGCCCCGAGACCGACGTGATCGTCGCGGGCGTCGGCGGCGGCGGCCTCGTCTCCGGGGTGGCCGTCGGGGCCCCGGGGACTCGCGTCGTCGGCGTCGAGCCGGAGGGGTCGGCGGCCCTTCGCGACGGGCTCGCGGCAGGCCATCCCGTCCTGGTCCGGCCGGATTCGATCGCCGACGCGCTCAACGCGCCCATCGCCGGCGAGCACTGCCTCGCCGTCTGCCGGGAGCGCGGGGTCGAGTCGCTCCTCGTCTCCGAGGACGACATCCGTGCCGGATTCCGCTTCCTCTACGAGCGCGCGAAGCTCGCCGCGGAGCCGGGCGCGGCCGCCGGCGGTGGGCGCGCTCCTGGCCGGCAAGGTGCCCGATGTCGAGGGGAAGACGGTGGCCGTTGTCGTCTCGGGAGGCAACGTGGCCGCCAAAACCGCTGCTGCTATCCTGAGTTCAAATGAAGCCTGACATCCATCCCGACTACGTTCTCGCGACGGTCCGCTGCTCGTGCGGGAACGAGTTCCAGACCCGGTCGACGAAGCCGGAGCTGCACGTCGAGATCTGCTCCGAATGCCATCCGTTCTACACGGGCAAGCAGAAGCTCATGGACACCGGCGGTCGCGTCGAGCGCTTCCAGCGGCGTCTCGAGAAGGCCGGCAGGGCCTAACAGCGAAACGAAGCGCCATGAGCGCCCCGATCGGAGGCCAGGCGGTCCTCGAGGGCGTGATGATGCGTGGCCCGTCGGCCTGGTCCGTCGCCGTGCGAAAGCCGGACGGCGACATCGCCGAGGTCAACCGGCCGATCACGTCGATGCTCCTGCGCCACCGCTGGCTGCGGCTGCCGATCATCCGCGGCATCATCGCGCTCGGGGAGTCGCTCTCGATCGGCTTTCGCGCGCTCGCCATCTCGGCGAACTACGCCGCCCAGGAGGAGGGCGAGGACGGCGAGGTCGAGACCGAGCTCACGCGCGGCCAGCTCCTCTTCGCCTTCGGCATCGCGATCGGCTTCGCGCTCCTGCTCTTCAAGGTCTCGCCGGCGCTGCATCACGAACTGGCTGCCGATCGACTCGACCGGCACGTTCGTCGTCGTCGAGGGGCTCATCCGCGTGACGATCTTCATCGTCTACCTGCTCCTCATCTCGATGCTCCCCGACCTGAAGCGCGTCTTCCAGTACCACGCTGCCGAGCACAAGGCGATCAACGCCTACGAGGCCGGCGAGGAGCTGACTCCCGAGAACGTGCAGCGCTACAGCCTCCTGCACGTGCGCTGCGGGACGGCGTTCCTGCTCTACGTCATGGTCGTCGCGATCTTCGTCTTCGCGTTCTTCGGGCGCCCGGCCTGGTACTGGCTGATCGTGACGCGGATCCTGCTCCTGCCGCGTCATCGCCGGGATCGCGTACGAGATCATCCGCTTCGCCGGCAGGCACGCGCAGAACCCCTCCTCCGCGCGCTCCTCGCGCCCGGCCTCTGGCTCCAGCGCCTGACGACCCGCGAGCCCTCGCTCGACCAGATCGAGGTCTCGATCCGCGCGCTCCGGGAGGTCCTCCGCCTCGAAGGGCGGCATCACCCCCGAGGAGCGCAAAGTCGGAGGTCATGGCGCCTAGCTCAGAGGCTCTCGCGCGATAGCGGCGGCAGGCCGTCGTCGGAGAGCTCCTCCCAGGGGCGCGTCGAGTCGACCCACGTGTGGAACTGCGGCTTGAACCCGGGGTCGTCGTCGAAGGCGCCCGAAGCGGAACGGAGATCTCCGGCCCGTCGGGCCACGTGCCGCCGAAGAGGCTCGAGCCGCAAACCGTGCAGAAGACCTTCACCGGCGTCGTCGCCCGGCCGGTAGACGCGGCAGGAGCTCCTCGCCGGCGAGGAGCCGGAAGCCCTCGCGCGGGCACGCGCGCCTGCGTGAGCCCGAACGTGCCCGAGTGCTTCCGGCAGCGCGAGCAGTGGCAGTGGCCCGCGTCGCAGGAAGGGCTCCGTGACGTCGAAGCGGACGCCTCCGCAGAGGCAGCTTCCGTGCAGCGTTTCCACCTCGCGCCTGAGTCTATGCTGACTCGCCGTGGCCCAGATCGACAGCCTCATCGAGGAGCTCGAGCGCTCCTACGCCGACGCGCAGGAGCGGATGAGCGACCCTGCGATCTTCTCCGACCACCACCAGGCCGCGGAGGCAGGCCGGCGCCTGAAGGAGCTCGAGGGCCCGTACAAGCTCGCGCAGGAGTGGCGCTCGGCGCGCGACGACCTCGAGGCCGCGCGCGAGGACTCGGAGCTCCGCGGGCTCGTTCCCGAGCTCGAGCGGCGGCTCGAGGAGCTCGAGGACGAGCTGAAGCTCGCGCTCGTCGAGCGCGACCCGAACGACGAGAAGGACGTGATCGTCGAGATCCGCAAGGGCGCGGGCGGAGACGAGGCGCGCCATCTGGGCGGGCGACCTCTTCCGCATGCTCACGCGCTACGCCGAGCGCCGAGGCTTCAAGTGGGAGGTGCTCGGATCGAACCCGAGCGAGACCGGCGGCTACAACGACGTCACGTTCGCGATCAAGGGCGAGGGCGCGTATTCGATCTTCAAGTGGGAAGGAGGCACGCACCGGGTACAACGCGTTCCGGTGACCGAGTCCCAGGGACGAATCCACACGTCGACGGCGACCGTTGCGGCCATGCCCGAGGCCGAGGAGGTCGAGGTCGAGATCGACCCGAACGACCTCAAGATCGACGTCTACCGCTCGACCGGCCCCGGCGGCCAGAGCGTGAACACGACCGACTCGGCCGTGCGGATCACGCACCTGCCGACCGGGCTCGTCGTCGCGATGCAGGACGAGAAGTCCCAGCTCCAGAACAAGACGAAGGCGCTGCGCGTCCTCCGTGCGCGCCTGCTCGAGCTCGAGCGCGAGCAGCAGGAGGAGGAGCTCTCGGCCGCGCGCCGCTCGCAGATCGGACGCGGCGAGCGCGCCGAGAAGATCCGCACCTACAACTATCCCGACAACCGCGTCACCGACCACCGGGTCAACCTGACGATCAAGCGGCTCGACCGCATCGTCGAGGGCGATCTGGACGAGTTCACCGAGGCGCTCGCCGCCGAGGAGCGGCGGCAGGCGCTCGAGGCTGCCGCCGCGGCGTAAGAACCGCGATGACCGTCTGCAGCGAACAGGTTGTCGATGCCGCTGGACGCCGTCCACGACGTCGAGCGCGAGCTGCGGGCGGCCGGAGTGCCGTCACCGCGCGTCGACGCCGAGATCCTCGTCGCCGACGTCCTCGGGATGGCCCGCTCGGAGCTCTACGTCGTCCGGGCGGGGGCTCACCGAGCTCGAGGCCGGCCGGCTGCGCGCGCTCGTCGGGCGGCGCGTGGCCCGCGAGCCGCTCGCCTACATCCTCGGCGAGTGGGGCTTCCGCCGGCTCGTCCTCAAGGTGGACGATCGCGCGCTCGTCCCGCGGCCCGAGACAGAGGTCGTCGTCGAGCGCTGCCTCGAGTTCCTCGGCGACCTCCCCGAGCCGCGGGTGCTCGACGTCGGAGTCGGCTCGGGCGCGATCGCCCTCGCAATCGCCGACGAGCACCGCGGCGCGCAGCGTCGTCGGCGTCGACAGCTCGCGCGAGGCGCTCGATCTCGCGCGCGAGAACCTCGAGCGCGCGTCGGTGAACGGGCGCGTCCGCCTCGTCCAGGGCGATCTGCTCGCCGGAGTCGAGGGGCCCGTTCGACCTCGTCGTCTCGAACCCGCCCTACGTCTCGCCCGAGGAGTACGATACGCTCCAGCCGGAGATCCGCCTCTACGAGCCCTACCAGGCCGTCGTCGGAGTGGGGGTCGGCGAGTCCGTGGCGGACCAGGCGCGGCGGCACCTGCGGCCCGGGGGGCAGCTCGTGCTCGAGTGCGGTGACGGGCAGGCCGCCGGTCTGCGCAGCCACGCTGCGGGCGCTCGGCTACGCCGATGCCGTCCAGACGCGCGACCTGGCCGGGCGCGACCGCGTCGTCGAGGGCACATGGCCACGCTGACGACGACCGACGCGGCCGTCTCCGCCCTCCGCGCGGGGGAGTGCGTCGTCCTCCCGACCGACACCGTCTACGGCCTCTGCGCCGACCCGTACCACGAGACACCCGTGCGCCGCCTCCTGCGGCTTGAAGAAGCGCCCGCCGGAGATGCCGGTCGCGCTCGTCGCCTCCGACTTCGAGGCCATCCTCGACGCGGTGCCCGAGCTGCGGGGGCGCGCAGCCGTGATGGCTCGCGCGCTCTTGCCCGGCCCGTACACGCTTGTCCTGCCGAATCCCGCGCGCCGCTACCGCTGGCTCACGGGAATGAGGTCGGACACGATCGGCGTGCGCATGCCGGACCTCCCGGTGGAGGCGAAGGACGTGCTCGACCGCTTCGGCGCCGTCGCGGCGACGAGTGCGAACGTCCACGGGGGTGCCGAACCCGGAAGCGTGGAGGGCGATTCCCGACGACATCCTGAGGTTCGTTTCGGCCGTCGTGGACGCGGGCCCCTTGCCGGGCGCGCCGTCGACGGTGGTCGACCTGACCGGGCCCGACCCGCAGATCCTCCGCGAGGGTGCCGTGCCAGCGGCCGAGGCGCTCGCCGCGATCGCCCGCGCGGGCTAGTCGGCAGCCGTCGTCCCCCTCCGGGTTACGCGGTAAGGTGGGCGCGTGGCCATCGCGCAGGAGACGCTGCAGGAGCTCCAGCGGGCCGGGTTGGCCGAGATCGATCCCGACACCGCCTCGCTGATCGAGCGGGAGCTCGAGCGCCAGCGCGGTCAGATCGAGCTCATCGCCTCCGAGAACTTCACCTGGCCGAGCGTCCTCGAGGCGGTCGGCAGCGTGCCGACGAACAAGTACGCGGAGGGCTATCCCGGACGGCGCTACTACGGCGGTTGCGAGGTCGTGGACGAGATCGAGCAGCTCGCCATCGACCGCGCGACGGCGCTCTTCGGCGCCGACCACGCGAACGTCCAGCCGCACGCGGGCGCGCAGACGAACATGGCCGTCTACTTCAGCTGCCTCGAGCCGGGGGACACGGTGCTCGCCATGCGTCTCGACCACGGCGGTCACCTCACGCACGGGCTCAAGGTCAACTTCTCCGGGAAGCTCTACAACTTCGTCGGCTACGGCGTCGACCGCGAGACCTCCCTGATCGACTTCGACGAGGTCCTCGAAGCCGCGAAGGAGTGCAGGCCGAAGCTGATCGTCTGTGGCGGCTCCGCTTATCCGCGCACGATCGAGGCCGACCGCTTCCGAGCGATCGCCGACGAGGTCGGCGCGCTCCTCCTGTGCGACATGGCCCACTTCGCAGGGCTCGTCGCGGCGGGGATCCATCCGAACCCGACACCGCACTGCGACTTCGTCACCTCGACGACGCACAAGACGCTCGCCGGGCCGCGCTCGGGCTTCGTCCTCTGCAAGGAGGAGCACGCGCAGGCGCTCGACAAGGCGGTCTTTCCGGGGATGCAGGGCGGGCCGCTCCTGCACGTGATCGCCGGCAAGGCCGCGTGCTTCAAGATTGCCGGGACGGAGGCCTTCCGCTCCTACCAGACGCAGGTGCGCGCGAACGCCGACGCCCTCTCCGACACGCTGCAGGAGAAGGGGCTCCACGTCCTCTCCGGCGGGACCGACACGCACCTGCTGCAGATGGACCTGCGCGGCGGGGACTGGTCCGGGAAGGCCGCCGAGGAGCGACTGCACGACGTGAAGATCACCGCCAACCGGAACACTGTCCCCTTCGACGAGCGCCCGCCGATGGAGGCCTCGGGCGTTCGCCTCGGCACTCCCGCGGTCACGATGCGGGGCTTCGACGAGGACGACCTGCGCGAGGTGGGAGAGATCGTCGCCGGCGCCCTCTCCGCCGACGCGGACATCGCCGCCCTGCGCGCGCGCAGCGAGGCGCTCTGCGAGAAGCGGCCGCTCTACCCCGGCTTCCGTGGCTACACGAGGTACGAAGCCTGAGCGTCGTCGCCGAGAAGCTCGTCGTCGTCGACCACCCGCTGGTGCAGCACAAGCTAGGGCTGCTGCGCGACGACTCGACGCCCACCCACCTCTTCCGTCAGCTCGTCGACGAGCTCACGCTCCTCCTCACCTACGAGGCGACGAAGGACCTCGCCACCGAGGAGGTCGAGATCTCGACGCCGATCGAGCGGACGAGCGTCCAGCGGATCTCCGGGAAGAAGGTCGCCGTCTGCCCGATCCTCCGCGCCGGCATCGGCATGCTCGACGGCGTCCTCAGCCTCATCTCGGGCGCGCGCGTCGGCTTCATCGGCCTCTATCGGAACGAGGAGACCCTCGAGCCCGTCGAGTACTACGTGAAGCTCCCGGCCGACGTGGCCGAGCGCGACGTGATCCTCCTCGACCCGATGCTCGCGACCGGGAACTCGACCTCCGCGGCCGTCACGACCGTGAAGAACGCCGGGGCGACCTCCGTGCGCCTCATCGCCGTCATCGCCGCGCCCGAGGGCATCGAGCGCCTGCACGCTGAGCATCCCGATGTGAACGTGGTCGTCGCCGCCGTCGACCGCTGCCTGAACGAGAAGGGCTACATCGTCCCGGGCCTCGGCGACGCGGGCGACCGCCTCTACGGGACCAAGTAGCCGTGCTGCACACCTTCGAGAACCACCTGGACGTCCTCTGGGGGTTCCTCGTCGCCCTGGCCGTGGTCATCGTCCTCACGCCCGCGGTCGGCCGGGTGGCGCGCGTCCTCGGGATCGTGGACGAGCCGATCGAGCGCCGGCGGATCCACCTCCAGGCCATTCCGCGGCTCGGCGGGCTCGCACTCTTTCTCGGCGTCTTCATCCCCTCGCTCGCGTTCCTCGACCTCTCGGGCCCCTACCGCGGGATCCTCCTCGGCGCGGCGGTGGCGACGACGGTCGGCATGGTGGACGACTTCCGCGGCCTCCCGTGGTGGGCCAAGCTCGCCGGTCAGTCCGCGGCCGCGGCGATCGCGATCGACTTCGGCGTGCGGATCGACAGCTTCACGTTCCCGATCGTCGGGATCCACGAGCTGCCCTACTGGTCGGGCGTCGTCCTCACGATGCTCTGGATCGTCGCGATCATGAACATGGTCAACTTCCTCGACGGCCTCGACGGGCTCGCGGCCGGGATTTGCGGAATCTCGGGCGCGACCTTCGCGATCATCGCGCTCTCGCTGGGGAAGCCCGAGGCCGCCGTGCTCTCCGCGATCATCGCGGGCGCCTGCCTCGGCTTCCTGCGCCACAACTTCTATCCCGCGCGGATCTTCATGGGGGACTCCGGGGCGCTTCTCCTCGGCTTTCTCCTCGCGTGCGTCTCCATCCAGGGGCTCCTGAAGACCGCCGCGACGGTCGGCCTGTTCTTCCCCCTCTTCGCCCTCGCCGTTCCGATCATCGACACGTCGTTCGTCGTGCTCCGGCGGCTGAAGCACGGCGAGCCCCTCTACATGCCCGACCAGGCGCACCTGCACCACCGCTTCCTCCGGCGGGGTTTCACGCAGCGGCGAGCCGTCCTCTACCTCTACGCCTGGTGCGCGATCCTGGGAGGCGCAGCGCTCGCGACGCGCTTCGTCCCGTTCCGCGAGGCGGGGCACTGGCACCTCTGGCCGACGATCGTCGTCGCGCTCGTCGGGGCGCTCGCGATCGGCGCCACGCTCTACATCGTGATGGTCCTCGAGATCCTGAAGCTGACGCGCGTGCGCGCCTGGGCCGAGCGAAGGCGCGAGGCAAAGGATGAACAAAGTAAGGCGATTTCCGCTTAGCTAAGCCGTTTTCGGCGTCACGAAGTCTCCCGGGGCTGATACGCTACCGCCGAATAAGATGCTGGCGAGCGTGGCGGCTGGACGCACTTCGATCGATCCGTTGGGCGCGGGAGCGCTGCTTGTCGGCGTGCTCTTTCTCTGTGTAGGTGCCGGAGCCGCGCTCGGCGCCGCGGCCGGATCGGTCGGGGTCGGGATCGCGATCGGAGCCGTGATCGGGATCCCCGCCGCGATCGTCTCCGTCTACGTCCGCTACAAGGACTCGTTCTGATGCCGACGACGACACTCACGCCCAGGCCGATGCCGGAGCGCCGCCTCCCGGTGATCGCCGGCGGCGCGGTCGTCGCGCTCGCCCTCCCGATCTTCCTGATCGCGGGGTGGCCGGTGCGCGGCTGGGCGCTCGGTGCGGTCCTCTGGATTGCGAGCCAGCTTCTCGGGCTCGCCTTCGCACGGATCGGGATCGGCGAGCCGAACCTCCGCGGCTCGGGCGTGGTGGCTTTCGGAATGATGGCCCGTGGGATCCTCGTCATGATCGTCGCGCTCGCAGTCGCCGTCTCGGATCCGACGCTCGCCATCGCCGGCGCGCTCGTCTACGCGCTCGCGTACTCGGTCGAGCTCGGGCTCAGCCTCACGATGTACTTCTCCGGGGAGCCGAAGCGATGAACCTCCTGCTCGCGTCGTCGGAGAGCTTCAAGCCGCAGGACGAATTCGACCTCCCGGCGTACGTCTCGATTCACATCGGGCCGCTCGACATGTCGATCAACAAGGCAGTCGTCTACCTCTGGATCGGCGCCATCGTCACGATCGCCGTCGCCACCTGGGTCATGCGCTTCGGCCTCTCGCTTCGCCCGGGCCGGAGGCAGACGGCCGGCGAGTCCATCTACGAGCTGATCCAGAGCCAGATCGCCGAGAGCAGCCTGCCGTCGAAAGCGATCACCACGTGGTTCCCCTACGTCGCCTCGCTCTTCTTCTTCATCTGGATCCTCAACCTCGTGGGCTTCATCCCGCTCCCGATCTCGAGCGAGCACTTCCACATCGCCGGCGTGGAGCTGCCGACCTGGGGGATCTACGCCGCGACCGCGAACCTCTCGGTGACGCTCGCGCTCGCGCTGGTGACCTTCTTCGCAACGCATGTCGGAGGGCATTCGCTACAACGGCACGCGCCGCTACTTCCGAAGCTGGATCCCGGAGGGCGCGCCGAAGCCCCTGCTCGCGCTGATCGTCCCGCTCGAGGTCATCTCGCAGTTCATGCGGCTGATCTCGCTCTCAGTCCGACTCTTCGCCAACATGCTCGCGGGCCACATGCTGATCCTCGTCATGATCGGCCTCGTGTTCATCATCACGCCATGGGTGCTGCCGCTCTCGGTGCTCGCGGCGGTCGTGATCTACATCTTCGAGGTCGCCATCGTCGTCACGATCCAGGCCTTCGTCTTCGCCCTACTGTCCGCCATCTACATCGGCGGCGCCATCGAACCCCAGCATTAGGAGGAACCGAATGACCACAGTTCTCGCAGTAGTCGACGGAAACGTCGCCGACCTCGGCAAGGCGATCGCCTTCGGCGTCGGAGTCGGACTCGGCGCAGTCGGCGCCGGCATCGGCATCGGCAACATCTTCGGCTCGATGATCCAGGCCGTCGCCCGCCAGCCCGAGTTGCGCGGCGAGCTCACCGGCATCCAGTGGCTCGGCTTCGCGCTCACCGAGGCGGTCGTCTTCTACGCCCTCCTCGGCGGCCTGCTCGCCTACGTCCTGGTCTAGCCGCGGATGATCCTCGCCAGCCTCATCGACGTCGTTCCAGGCCTGATGGTCTGGACGCTCGTGACGTTCTTCATCACGTTCCTCATCCTCAGGCGCTTCGCGTTCGCCCCGATCCAGAAGCTGATCGACCAGCGGCGCGACCGCATCCGCGAGGCGCTCGACGAGGCGGACAAGGCCCGCCAGGAGGCGAAGGAGCTCCGCGAGCTCACGCAGGCCGAGCGGAAGGAGGCGAAGGCCGAGCGCGAGCGCATCCTCGAGGAGACCCGCCGTCAGGCGCAGGCGCAGCTCGAGCAGTCCCGCGCGCAGGCCGACGACGACCTCAAGCGCCGCCTCGACGAGAATATGCGCGAGATCGAGGCCGAGAACCGCCGCATGGCCGAGCAGATCCGCCGCGACGTCGTCGAGCTGACGCTCCTCGCGGCCGAGAAGGTGACCGGGAAGTCTCTCGACGCCGACGACCAGCGCCGCCTCATCGACGAGACGATCGACGAGGTCGACGTCAAGAAGCTGGTGTCGGAGAACTAGTGGCCGTCGCGCACCGCGTCTACGCCGAGGCCCTGCTCGAGGCCGCCAAGGAGCATGACCGCCTCGCGCGCGTGCGCGAGGAGTTCGACGCATTCGCGGCCGCCCTCGAGGAGTCGGACGACCTGCGCGGCTTCCTCCGCAACCCCCAGGTGGAGACGGAGACGAAGCTCGCCGCCCTCGACGACCTCCTCGCCGGTGCGGACGAGCTCTTCACGAACTTCGTCCATCTGCTCGCCGAGAAGGACCGGATCGCCCAGGCCGAGGACGTCCACGAGGAGTTCGGACGGCTTCTCGCGCGTGAAGAACGTGTCCTCGAGCTGGAGTTGACAACCGCGGTCGAGCTCTCCGACAAGGAGGCGGCCAAGGTCGTGAAGCAGATCGAGGAGGCATCGGGCCGCCGCGTCGTCGCGACGCGGACGGTCGACCCCGACATCATCGGCGGCATCGTCGTCCAGGCCGGCTCGGTGCGGGCCGACGCGAGCGTTCGCGGCCGGCTCGATCAGCTGCGCGAAGAACTGATCAACCGTTGATGCTTGACCGGAAATTGACCGGAAAACCGTGGCAGCGCCGGATGGCGGCCGTGACGCTTCGCCTGAGTCCACGCTCGTCCTCGCACGTACACCCGGTACGTGCTCGGCGCGATCGTGGCCTCATGCTCGGTCACAGCCGTCCCCGGCGGAACCACATTTTCCGGTCAAACATCTAAGGAGAAGACCTTTGAAGCTACGCCCCGAAGAGATCACCTCGATCCTGAAGCAACGAATCGCCGAGGCCGACGTCGAGACCGACCTCGCCGAGGTCGGCACCGTCCTCGAGATCGGCGACGGCATCGCCCGCGTGTACGGGCTCGAGAACTGCGTCGCCGGCGAGATGCTCGACCTCGGCTCCGACGTCACCGGCGTCGCGCTCAACCTCGAGGAGGACAACGTCGGCGTTGCGCTCTTCGGCGAGTGGGAGCAGATCGGCGAGGGCGACTCCGTCAAGCGCACGGGCGCCGTCATCAGCGTGCCCGTCGGCGACGCGCTCGTCGGTCGCATCGTCAACCCGCTCGGCATTCCCGTCGACGGCGGCGAGCCGATCAAGGCAAGCGAGCACCGGCCGCTCGAGTTCAAGGCGCCCGGCGTTGTGCACCGCCAGCCGGTGAAGGAGCCGCTCCAGACCGGCATCAAGGCGATCGACTCGATGATCCCCATCGGCCGCGGCCAGCGCGAGCTCGTCATCGGGGACCGCTCGACGGGCAAGACCGCGATCCTCGTCGACACGATCCTCAACCAGAAGGGTCAGGACGTCATCTGCGTCTACGTCGCCATCGGCCAGAAGGCCTCGACGGTAGCGCAGGTGTACGAGCGTCTCCGCGACGCGGGCGCGATGGACTACACGATCATCGTCACCGCCTCCGCGAGCGAGGCCGCGCCGATCAAGTGGATGGCCCCCTACGCGGGCTGCGCGATGGGGGAGTACTTCCTCTACGACGGCCGCCACGCGCTCTGCATCTACGACGACCTCTCCAAGCACGCGGACGCCTACCGGCAGATGTCGCTCCTCCTTCGCCGGCCGCCCGGTCGCGAGGCGTTCCCTGGGGACGTCTTCTATCTCCATTCGCGGCTCCTCGAGCGCGCCTGCAAGCTCTCCGACGAGCAGGGCGGCGGCTCGCTGACCGCGCTCCCGGTGATCGAGACCCAGGCCGGTGACGTCTCCGCCTACATCCCGACCAACGTCATCTCGATCACGGACGGGCAGATCTTCCTCGAGTCCGACCTCTTCTACTCGGGCGTGAGGCCGGCAATCAACGTCGGCATCTCCGTGTCACGCGTGGGCGGGAACGCCCAGGTGCGCGCGATGCGGAAGGTCGCCGGGCGCCTCAAGCTCGACCTCGCGCAGTACCGCGAGCTCGAGGCTTTCGCGCAATTCGGGTCGGAGCTCGATCCGTCCACGCAGCGCACCCTCGCCCGCGGCGAGCGCATGGTGGCGACGTTGAACCAGCCGCAGTACCAGCCGTGGCCCGTCGAGGAGCAGGTCGTCGCGATCTTCGCGGGGATCAACGGCTACCTCGACGACATCCCGACCGGCCAGGTCGCGCACTTCCAGGACGAGCTCCGTGAGTACCTCCGGATCGAGGGCTCGGTCTACGACTCGATCCGCGAGCAGAAGGACCTCCCGGACGACCTCCAGGAGAAGCTCTCCGAGGAGATCGACAGGTTCAAGTCGAGCTTCGCCGTCAAGGAGGACACCCGCCTCGTCGGGGCCGCCGCGGAATAGCTTTGTTGGCGACCCCCCTCATCGAATTCCGTCGCCGGCGTTGTGCTGTGAACCGGCCCGTCGCCGCGTCCTCGGTCGCATCCGTATACGCATCAGCGCTCAGAATGCACCGCTCCCTGTGTCCTTACGACGCTTGGTTCTCGCAGTCGCCGGCCGCGGCTTGCTCTGAGGGTGATCGCTAGTGGCCACCGTCCAGGACATCAAGCGCCGCCTGCGCTCGGTTCGCAACACGCGCAAAATCACGAAGGCGATGGAGCTCGTCGCGGCGGCAAAGCTCCGCCGGGCCGAGGCGCGGATCGAGGCGCTCCGCCCTTATGCCGACCGGATGCGGGAGCTCATGATCGGGACCGCGCGGGCCACGCCGTCGCGGCAGTTCCCGCTCCTCGAGGAACGCGACGTCGGCACCGTCGCCATCCTCCCGATCACCGGCGACCGCGGCCTTGCCGGCGCGTTCAACGCGCAGATCCTCCGCAGGGCCTTCGCGCTCGAGCGGGAGGCGCGCGCCGCGGGGCAGAAGGCGCGCTGGGTCGTGGTCGGGAAGAAGGGCCGCTCGTCGCTCCGCTTCCGCCGCTACGACCTCGACCAGGCCTGGGTCGACTTCACCGACCGGCCCGCCTACTCCGACGCCGTCGCGATCGCGCACAAGTTGGCCGAGCTCTACACGGAGAACGAGGTCGATCGCGTCGTCATCGTCTACAACCACTACGAGTCGCCGCTCACGCAGCGGGTCGTCGTCGAGGACGTGCTCCCGATCCCGCGCATGGTGCTCGAGGACGAGGAGGAGAAGTCGGCGTATGAGATCGCCCTCGAGGGCGACTTCATCTACGAGCCCGAGCCGGAGGACATCCTCAAGCGGCTCTTGCCGACCTACCTCGAGACGAGCATCTACCGCGCGCTCCTCGAGTCGGCCGCCTCCGAGCACGGGGCCCGGATGACGGCGATGCGGAACGCGTCGAAGAACGCGGGGGACCTGATCGACGGGCTCACGCTCGACATGAACCGGGCCCGGCAGGCCGAGATCACCCAGGAGATCCTGGAGGTCGTCGCCGGCGCCGACGCGCTAACGCAGTAGCGGCGCGGGCGTCCTATCTCTCAGCATGAAGACGGTCCTTACCGTCGCAGCTGTCGCGGTCGCCGTGGTCGCCGTCGCCGCGGTCCTCGGGTCGCGCGGTGCGGGCGACGCCGCCCAGGCGCAGGCGCTGGGGGAGCCGTGGCACTTCGCGGCGTCGATGTCGCAGCGCCGCAGCTACCTCGCCGCGGCCGAGCTCGACGGGAAGATCTATGCCGCCGGGGGGATGGTGGGGGAGACCGGGCGCTTCCTCTCCGTCTTCCAGCGATTCGACCCGAAGGCAAACTCCTGGACGACGCTGGCCCCGCTTCCCGTGCCCACCCGCGCCGCCGCGGGCGCGGCCCTCGACGGCAAGGTCTACGTCTTCGGCGGCCAGACCGAGCAGGGAGTGACCAAGCGCGTCCTCGCCTACGACGTCGCGAAGGGAGCCTGGGAAGGCCGCGCGCCCCTTCCCCGGCCGATCTTCAACGAGGCCGCGGTCGCCGTGGACGGGAAGATCTACGTCCTCGGCGGCTTCAGCGGCGGCACGGAGCTCCGGAGCGTCTACGTCTACGACCCCGCGACGGACACGTGGACGGACTCGGCCCCGATGCCGATCCCGAACCACACGTTCGGCGCAGTCTTCTTCCGGGGCAGCATCTGGACCTTCGGCGGCCGCCGTGGCGAGAAGACGCTCCGCGACGTGTGGATCTTCGACCCGGTGACGGAGCAGTGGCGGGCCGGCCCGACGATGCCGAAGCCCATGGAGCTGAACGGGACGGCCGTCTAGGGACCCCGAATCCACACCATCTGGGAGCACACGTACCAGATCTACGACGCGCGCACGGGAGAATGGAGCCAGGGGCCGGAGCCCCTCGTCCCGAGGCACGGTCTCAAGGCGTTCGCGATCGACGGAACGCTCTACACCGTGGGCGGTTGCACGACCGAGCTCCACGACTCCCAAGTCGTGGAGGCGCGATACATCGCCATCCGCTAACTTCCGCCGCGCAGATGCGTCTAAGCATCTGGTGGCCGCCCGGCGTAGGCACGCGCGGCCGGGGTACGTACCCAAAGAGGAGGGCAGACGTGACAGGAAAGAGATTGCTTCTGCTCGCCGTGTCCATGCTCGGCGCATTTGCGCTCGCCGCTTGCGGCGGCGGGAGCAGTTCGTCGGGCGGAGGCACGGGGAGCGGCGGCGGCCAGACAGGTGCCGCCGCCAATCAGACGTTCACCATGGGTTGGGGTGCCGAGCCTCCTTCGCTCGACCCGGGCCTCGCGACCGACACGACGTCGTCGAACGTGCTCCTGAACATCATGGATCCGCTGGTCAGGCTGAACGACCAGACGCTCGAGGCCGTGCCGAACCTGGCCGAGAGCTGGGACGTCAGCTCCGACGGCAAGACCGTCACGTACCACCTGCGCCAGGACGGCAAGTGGACGAACGGCGATCCGGTCACCGCGGGCGACTTCGTCTACTCGTGGAAGCGAACGCTCTCGCCCGAGCTGGCCGCGGACTACGCGTACCAGCTGTACGGCATCGTGGGCGCGCAGGAGTACAACTCGTGCACGAAGAACTGCGACGCGCTGGCCGCCAAGGTCGGCGTCGAGGCACCCGACGACTACACGCTGGTCGTTCATCTGACCTCGCCGCAGCCCTGGTTCATCCAGCAGTCCTCCCACCACTCGTTCCTCGCCGTGAACCAGGCGACTGTCGAGAAGTACGGCGACAAGTGGACCGAGCCGGAGAACATCGTCACGGACGGTGCCGTTCAAGGTCGCCAAGTGGGAGCACGACTCCGAGATCGACCTCGTCAAGTGGGACGGATGGCGTGACGCCAAGGACGTCAGCCTCACGAGCGTGCCGGGCAAGATCATCGTGGACGGCACGACCCGCGTGCAGGCGTTCGAGTCGGGCGAGATCGACGCGCTCGACGGCGGCGGCCTTCCCCCCGACGAGATCGCCAGGCTGAAGTCGACCCCCGAGTACGTGGCGTATCCGGCGCTCGGGACGTACTACTACGGCATCAACATGAAGAACATCCCCGACGTTCACGAGCGGTACGCTCTGTCGCTCGCGATCAACAGGCAGGAGATCATCGACCAGATCGCCCAGGCGGACCAGATCCCGGCGACGGGAATGTCCCCGAAGGGCATCTCTGGCTTCGACACGATCAATCCGAATTCGCCCTGGACGCCCGCAGCGGGCGACCTGACGCAGGCGAAGGACCAGTTGTCTCAGGCCCAGAGTCCGAAGACGAGCATCAACCTCTTCTTCAACGACTCACCGGGCCACAAGGAGATCGCCACTGCCGTCCAGGCGCAGTGGAGCCAACTCGGGATCAAGTCCACGCTCAAGCAGCAGGAGTGGGCTCAGTACCTCGAGTTCCTCGGGCCGCCGCCGAACTCGGCGGTCGACGTGTATCGCCTCGGGTGGATCTACGACTTCCCGGATGCGATCAACGGGCTCGAGCTCTGGACGTGCGACTCCGGCAACAACAACACGAACTACTGCGACAAGAACTACGACGCGCTCGTCGCAAAGGCTCGCGAAACGCCGGACGACACGGCGCGGTATGCGATCTACGCGCAACTCGAGCAGATGCTGTTCGGGCAGGACGGTGCCATGCCGATCATCCCGATCTACTGGTACACGTACCCGAACCTCGAGAAGCTCTCGATCAACAAAACGTTCAACATCAACCCGCTCGACCAGTTCGACCTCACGAAGGTGGTCGTGCAGGGGAGCTAGTAACGCTCAAGCAGAGTCAGCGGACGGGCGGGGTGCACAGGTGCCCCGCCCGGCCGTTTTCGCTTCACCGTTGCGAACTGACTCCAATCGAGTAAACATTCAGACCAGATGACCACGTTCATCATCCGCCGAATCATCTGGACGATCCCGGTCATCCTGCTCGTCATCTTCATGACCTTCGTGATGATGAGGCAGATCGGCGGCAATCCCTTCCGGCACACGGAGCGCAACGTGCCGCCCGCCATCCAGGCGAACCTCGAGCGGAAGTTCAATCTCGACAAGCCCTGGTACATGCAGTACGTCTACTACGTGAAGAGCGTCGTCACGTTCGACCTCGGCCCCTCGATGGCTCAGAGAGGCCGCACCGTCAACGAGATCGTCATGGACGGCTTCCCCAAGTCGTTGAAGCTCGGCATCCTGGCCTTCCTCTGGGCGGTGGTGCTGGGCATTCCGGCCGGCGTCCTCGCCGCGCTGAAGCCGAACTCGTTCTTCGACTACTTCGCGATGTTCTTCTCGAGCATCGGCTTCGCGTTACCGAGCTTCTTCGTCGCCACGCTGCTCATCTACTACGTGGCGCTGAAAGCGAACCTCGTGCCCACGAACGGGTGGCCAGAGGGCTTCTTCCAGTTCGACGACCGCATCATCCTGCCCTCCTTCGCTCTCGCGCTCTTCCCGATGGCGTACTTCGCGCGACTCGTGCGCGGCTCGATGCTCGAGACCATGCAGCAGGACTATGTGCGTACGGCGAAGGCGAAGGGCCTTCCGTACAAGCGCGTCATCGGGCTGCACGTCCTGCGCAACTCGCTCATTCCGGCCGTGACGGCGACCGCGCCGCTCCTCGGGCTCATTATCACCGGCACGTTCATCATCGAGATCATCTTCTCGATCCCAGGGATCGGGCGATACTTCATCAACTCGGTCTTCAACCGTGACTTCTCGGTCGTGATGGGTATCACCGTGCTCACGTCGGTGATCATCATCATCGCCAACCTCTTCGTGGACATCATGTACGGCTTCCTCGACCCGCGAACCCGGGAGACTCGTTAGATGGCCGTCGATCGCCGCGAGGCGACGATCCCGGTCGCCGCACCGCCGAGCACGACCGAGCCGGCCGCTGGGGCCGCGATCAGGCAGTCGAGTCTGTGGCAGGACGCCTGGCGTCGCTACATCCGCAACAAGGGCGCCGTGGCCGCCGGCCTGATCTTCATCATCATCTGTCTCTATTGCCTCCTCGTCCCCGGCTTCTGGAAGATCCCGGGGATCTGGACGTCGCTCAAGGGCTACGACCCGAACGCGGTCGACTTCTCGCAGTCCTACGCCGGCTTCAGCCTCGACCACCCGTTCTCGACGGACAAGTTCGGTCGAGACCTCTTCGCCCGGGTTGCTCAGGGCGGTCAGATCTCGATTTCGATCGGGTTCGCGGCGACGTTCATGATCCTCGTGATCGGCGTCGTCTACGGCTCGATCTCGGGCTTCGTGGGCGGGAAGCTCGACAACGGGATGATGCGCTTCCTCGACGCGCTCTACGGCCTGCCGTACCTCCCGTTCGCGATTATCACGACGCAGATCCTCAGCCCGTCGGGTGCGGTCAGCGTGTGGACGATGGTGGTCGCCCTGACGATCGCCAGCTGGTTCACTTCGGCCCGCGTCGTGCGCGGGCAGGTAATCACGCTAAAGGAGAACGACTACGTGCGGGCGGCGAAGGCGGTGGGCGCGCGCTGGTACCGCATTCTCGCGCGGCACATCCTGCCGAACACGATGGGTGTTCTCGTGATTGCGATCTTCCTCGAGCTTCCGGGCGTCGTGCTCGGCGAGGCCTTCCTCTCGTTCATCGGGCTCGGCATCAACCCGCCGACGGCCTCGTGGGGCTCGATCGCGCAGGACGGCCGCGAGGCCTACCGGCTCCATCCCGAAGTGCTCTTCATCCCGTGCCTCGCGATCGCGACGCTCGTCCTCTGCGCGAACTTCATCGCCGACGGGCTTCGCGACGCGCTCGATCCGCGTACGCGCGAGACCGGGTAGGGACACGTAGGTGGCGCTCCTCGAGGTCAACGACCTCAAGACACACTTCTTCACGCGCGAAGGGGTCGTCCAGGCGGTCGACGGGATCAGCTTCACCGTCGAGAAGGGGCAGACCCTCGGAATAGTGGGCGAGTCCGGCTGCGGCAAGTCCGTCACCGCGCTCTCGATCATGGGGCTCATCCCGAAGCCGCCCGCGAAGATCGTCGCCGGAGAGGTGCTCTTCGACGGCCGCGACCTGACGAAGCTCTCGGATTCGAAGATGCAGGACATCAGGGGTAACCAGATCGCGATGATCTTCCAGGACCCGATGACCTCCCTCAACCCGACGCTCAAGATCGGGCTGCAGATCACCGAGACGATCCGCGCGCACACGGACCTCTCGAAGCAGGACGCCCGCAAGCGCGCGATCGAGCTTCTCGAAGAGGTCGGCATTCCCCGCGCGGCCGAGCGCATCGAAGATTACCCGCATCGCTTCTCGGGTGGGATGAGGCAGCGCGTCATGATCGCGATCGCGCTCTCCTGCAGCCCGCGGCTCCTGATCGCTGACGAGCCCACGACGGCGCTCGACGTCACGATTCAGGCGCAGATCCTCGACCTCCTGGACGCGCTGCGCCAGGAGCACGAGATGGCGATGATCCTCATCACTCACGACATGGGCGTCGTGGCGGAGGTCTGCGACGAGGTGGCGATCATGTATGCCGGGCAGATCGTCGAGCAGGCGACCGGCTTCGAGCTCTTCGACCGGCCCGAGCATCCGTACACCGAGGCGCTGCTCGGCGCGCTGCCGCAGCTCGAAGGCGACGAGCGCGAGATCCGGGAGAGCCGGCTGACCGCGATTCCCGGCCGCCCGCCGGACCTCGTCAACCCGCCGGAGGCCTGCCGCTTCGCGGCGCGCTGCCCGTACTCGAACTCCAACGACACGTGCACGACAATCGAGCCGCAACTCCGCGAGATCCACCCGGACCACTGGGTTCGCACCGCACACCCGACGAGCGAGCGGACCGGCGAGCGTGAGCCCGTGAGCGTATGAGCGCCGAGGCCCCGTCCACGAACGGCGTGCTCCTGTCCGTCACCGAGCTCGAGAAGCACTTCCCGATCCGCAAGGGCATTCTCTGGGAGAGGACCGTCGGCGCGGTGAAGGCCGTCGACGGAGTCAGTTTCGACGTGAAGGAGGGCGAGACCCTCGGTCTCGTTGGTGAATCGGGCTCAGGGAAGTCGACGACTGGCTACTGCATCCTCCAGCTCATGAAGCCGACTTCGGGCTCGATCCGCTTCATGGGTAAGGAGCTGACTACGCTCGGGCGCGAAGATCTCCGCAGGATGCGCCGGGAGATGCAAATCATCTTCCAGGACCCGTACTCCGCCCTCGATCCGCGCATGACCGTCGGCGCGATCGTGGCGGAGCCGATCGAGGTGCATGGCATCGGCACGCGGCGGAGCCGCTCCGAGACAGTCCGCCGGCTCCTCGAGATCGTCGGCTTCGATCCGAACTTCACGAACCGCTATCCGCATGAGTTCTCGGGCGGTCAGCGGCAGCGCATCGGCGTGGCGCGCGCTCTGGCGCTCAACCCGAAGCTGATCATCTGCGATGAGCCGGTCTCGGCGCTCGACGTGTCGATCCAGGCTCAGATCCTCAATCTCCTGAAGGACCTGCAGCGAGACTTCGGCCTCACCTACCTCTTCATCTCGCACGACCTCGCCGTCGTGCGGACGATGAGCGACCGGATCGCGGTCATGAACCAGGGCAAGCTCGTCGAGGTGGGCACCGCCGAGCAGGTCTACCACCACCCGCGCGACGAGTACACGAAAGCGCTCTTCGCAGCCGTTCCCGTGCCCGACCCGACCCGGCAGCGAGAGCGGAAGGCCGAGCGCGCGCGACTTCGCCAGGAGACCCACGCCGCCCAGAGTGCCCAGGCAGAAGGCGGGACCGCGGGCTAGAGCCCCCTTTCGGGGGTGCCTAACCTCCGGAGTTGGCTATCGTCAGAGTGGTTATGGCCGGCGAAGCGCTCTCACCGCGCAGTAGTCGCTGCGACCGCGCCCGTCAGTGGGCGTCGCTTCGCGTTGATCGCGAGCTCTCCGAGCTCGAGGACGGGCTCCTCGAGAAGCACCTCCAGGGCTGTGCGGCGTGCCGCTTGTTTGCTGAACGGATCACCGCGACCGCAGAGCTCGTCCGGGCTACTCCGGCGGAGAAGCCGGAGATCGTCTATCCGCCGCTCGAGCGGAGGCCGATCCGCCTGCCGGTCGGGCGCCGCACGGCGATCGTCGGGATCGCGGCGGCTGCGGCGCTCGGGAGCTTCGTCGGCTCCTGGCTGCAGCGTCCCGCGCCCGCCCGGGCGCCCGCCAGCGTGCCGCAGGTCAGCTTTCTGACGCGCGACATGAACCAGCTGCACCAACTTCCGCACGAGACGCTCCGGCCCGAGCCGACTCCTGTCAGGAATCCGGGCGAACCGCCGGAGGGCGTCGTCTAGCTCCTGTCCGGGGCTCCGGCCAAACCGCTTGGTTAGACTGACCCTGGCAAGCGACCGGGGGATCAATGGCTGATAAGAACACCGGCAAGATCGTCGAGATCAGGGGCGTCGTGATCGACGCCGTCTTTCACGGGGATCTCCCCGCGATCAACAACGCGCTCCGCATCCAGATGGCGGAGACGGAAGGGCGCGCCGCCTTCGACCTGATCTCCGAGGTCCAGCAGCACCTCGGCAACGACCGCGTCCGCGCCGTCGCGATGGACACGACGGACGGGCTTGCGCGGGGCACGGACGTCGAGGACACGGGAGCGCCGATCAGCGTGCCCGTCGGCGACGTGACGCTCGGCCGGATCTTCAACGTGCTCGGTGACGTCATCGACGAAGGCGACGAGGTCAAGGCCGGGGAGCGCTGGCCGATCCACCGCGACGCGCCGCAGTTCGAGGAGCTGCAGCCGACGACGGAGATCTTCGAGACCGGCATCAAGGTCATCGATCTCCTCGCTCCCTACGTGAAGGGCGGCAAGGTCGGACTCTTTGGAGGCGCCGGTGTCGGCAAGACCGTCCTCATCCAGGAGCTCATCCGCAACATCGCCGAGGAACACGAGGGCCTCTCGGTTTTCGCGGGCGTGGGCGAGCGCTCTCGCGAGGGCAACGACCTCTGGATCGAGATGACGGAGTCCGGCGTGATCGCGAAGACCGCGCTCGTCTTCGGCCAGATGAACGAGCCGCCGGGAGCTCGCCTGCGCGTCGGTCTCTCCGGCCTGACGATGGCGGAGTACTTCCGCGAGCAGGGCCAGGACGTCCTTCTCTTCATCGACAACATCTTCCGCTTCGTGCAGGCCGGCTCCGAGGTCTCCGCGCTGCTCGGACGCATGCCGAGTGCCGTCGGCTACCAGCCGACCCTCGCCACCGAGATGGGCCAGCTGCAGGAGCGCATTACCTCGACGCGCAAGGGCTCGGTCACGTCGGTGCAGGCGATCTACGTCCCCGCCGACGACCTCACCGACCCGGCGCCCGCGAACACGTTCGCGCACCTCGACTCGACGACGGTGCTCTCGCGTGCGCTCACGGAGCAGGGGATCTACCCCGCGGTCGACCCGCTCGACTCCTTCTCACGCGCGCTGCAGCCGGACGTCGTCGGGCAGGAGCACTACGACACGGCGACCCGCGTCCAGGAGCTCCTCCAGCGCTATCGCGAGCTGCAGGACATCATCGCCATCCTCGGCATGGACGAGCTCTCCGACGAGGACAAGCTCGCCGTCCAGCGCGCGCGCAAGGTTCAGCGCTTCCTCTCGCAGCCCTTCTTCGTCGCGGAGGCCTTCACGGGCACCCCGGGCAAGTACGTGAAGCTCGAGGACACCATCCGCGGGTTCGCCGAGATCATCGCCGGCAAGCACGACGAGCTGCCGGAGGGCGCGTTCTACATGGTCGGCACGATCGAGGAGGCCGTCGAGCAGGGGAAGAAGCTGGCCGGCGAGGAAGAGCCACAGGCATCCGAGCAGGAATCCAAGTCGGAGACCGAGCCGGAGCCTGAGCCAGAGCCGGTCGCCGCTTAGCGATGGCGGCGGAGGGCGGCGGCGCCCGCACCTTCGACCTCTCCCTGGTCACGCCCGAGGGTGCGGCCTTCGAGGGCGAGGCCGAGATGGTCATCGTTCCCGGCGCCGACGGCGAAATCGGCGTGCTCGCTCGGCATGCGCCGCTCGTGGCGATGCTCAGGGCGGGGGAGATCCGCGTGAAGGCCGCGCGGGAGTGGCAGTCGTTCGCCGCCGGTCCCGGATACTTCAAGGTGCAGCAGGACCGCGCCATCGCGCTCGTGGACGACGCTGTCCGCGCCGAGGACATCGACGTCGACGAGGCGCGCCGCGAGGCCGAGGAGGCTCGCGCCGCGCTCGAGCGCGCGGAGGCCGGAGACGAAGAGGTCGACCGCTGGCAACTGGAGCAGCGCCTCCGCCACGCCGAGAACAAGATCGCCGTCGCAGGTCGCTGACGACCGGACCGCCTCGGATGGTTCCGCGGCTGACCCGTCCCTGGGGAGCCTGCTCACAGCCGCAGCCAAGTAACACAGTGTTACTTGGCTGGATAGGCTCTCTCGCATGGAGCTGAGAGCCTTCGCGCCCGGGATCTACCCGCGCTCCGAGGCGCTCGTCCAGGCGACGCGCGACCTCGACCGGGGCCGCACGACGGCAGGTGCCGTCGAGGCGCAGGCCGCGAGCGACCTCCAGACGCTCGTGTCCGTCCAGGACGCCGCCGGCCTCTCGCCGCTCGGCGATGGGATGCTCTGCTGGCAGGACGTCTTCCGTCCGCTCGCGGAGGCCTCCGCGGGGCTCGACGCGCGACCGCTCACCCGCTACCTCGACACGAACACCTTCTACCGCGCGGTCCTCGTCGAGGGCGAGCCGCTCCTGCGCGCTCCGCTCTCGCCGCCCGATCTTCCCGGCCCATGGCTGGGGACCCTGCCCTCGCCGCTCGCATTCGCGCGTGCGGCGCAGGGCGTCGTCTCCGCCGAGAAGCTCGCCGCGAACGTCCTCGCGCCCCAGATCGAAGCGTGGAGCAGCGCCGAGCTGATCGTGCTCAGCGAGCCGTTCGTCGCCCGCGAGGGAGGCGTAGACGAGCTCGTCCACGCGCTCGGCGAGCTGCCTGCGAGCGTGCCACTCGCGCTCCAGCTTCCCTTCGGCGACGCGGCCGCCGTCCTGCCCGCGCTCGCCGACGCCCCGGTCGCCGCGGTCGGAGTCGACTTCTATGCGACGAGTCTTGACGCGGTGCCCCAGAGTTACCCGAAAGAGATCGTGGCCGGCGTCGTCGACGCCCGGAGCTCCGCGCTCGAGAGCCCGGACGAGATCGCGCGCTTCGCCGAGGAGCTCGCCGCGCGCGAGCCCGCCGGGCTCTCGCTCGCTCCGAACGGCGACCTTCAGTTCGTTCCCGAGCCGATCGCGCGCGAGAAGCTCGCCCGCCTCGGCCGCTCGAGCTCGGCCCTAGCGGAGGTCGCATGAGCGTCCGCCTCCTCACTCGCGAGATCGGGAGCCTCGGCAAGCCGTCCTGGCGCGTGAAGACGTTCGCGCGCCGCCCGCTCGAAGACGCGGACATCGAAGCGGCGGCCAGCTGGGGAGCGAGGCTCCGAGTGGACGGCCACGAGGAGCTCGTCGAGGGGTTCGCGCGCCGGGAGTCTCAGCCGCGACCAGGTGGACGACTGGGCTGCGATCTACGCCATCCGGCTGCTCGAGCGGGTCGGGCTCGACGTCGTCTACGACGGGGAGCAGAAGCGCACGGAGATGTACGACCACGTGGCCGCCTTTGCCGGAGGCTTCGAGCCACGCGGCATCGTCCGCTCCTTCGACAACAAGTACTACGCGAAGGCCGCCGTGGTCGAGGCGCCGTCCGTGGAGGGGCCGCAGGACGTCGAGGAGTACGCGTTCGTCCGTGCCCACACCGAGCGGATGGTGAAGGTTCCACTCACGGGCGCCTACACGATGGAGGACTGGTCCTACGACGAGCACTACGGGCACGAGGGCGGTCTGGGCGCCTCGGCCGAGCAGCGCTACGACGCGCGCAGGCGTCTCGTCCACGACGTGGCCGCGAACGTGATCCGGCCCAACGTGGAGGGGCTCGTCGCAGCCGGCGCCGAGTGGATCCAGATCGACGAGCCGGCCGCGACGACGAAGCCCGACGAGGTGCCTCTCGTCGTCGAGGGCTTCAACGAGGCGACGCGCGGGGTGGACGCGAAGAAGAGCATGCACATCTGCTTCTCCGACTACAGCGCGCTCTGGCCTGCGGTGCTCGGCCTCGAGGACTGCCTCGAGCTTCAGCTCGAGTTCGCCAACCGAGACTCCCGCGAGCTCGGGACACGGGACGAGGACCGTCCGGGGTACGCGGACACGCTCGCGCTCTTCAAGGAGCACTGCTATCCCAACGTCGGCCTCGGGGTGCTCGACATCCATTCCGACTTCGTCGAGCCTGCCGCGCTCGTCCGCGACCGCGTCCTCTACGCCGTCGGCGTCCTCGGCGACCCCGAGCGCGTGCAGGTCAACCCCGACTGCGGCCTTCGGACGCGGAGCTGGGACGTCGTCTACGAGAAGCTCTCGAACATGGTCGAGGGCACCCGGCAGGCCGAAGCGGCGTTGGGCTAGCCACCCGGGACGGTTCGAGCGGTTGACCGCCGCGGGCTTGGCTATCCTGCCGTAGTCGCCAGTCGGCGACTTTTCATATGCGAACGACCCTCAAGCGTGGAACAGCCGGCCATGCCGCCGGAAACGGCCACGGCGGGATCCCGATTTCACCGCTCTCCGGCGCGAATCGCTACAGGACGAAGCGCCGTGGGCCACTCCGGCTCATCGGCAAGTTCTTCCTCTGGCTCGTCGTCGTCGTGCTCGTGGCGGCCGGGGCCCTTGCCGGGGGCGCGTGGCTCTACATCAACCAGAGCGTCGCCGCGGTGCGGGCGCACTCCCCCGAGCTCATCGCCGCCCAGCAGGACCTCGACGCGGCGCAGCCGGACCAGCCCACCGTCGCCCTCGTGATCGGCTACGACAAGCGCCTCGGCCCCGAGAGCTCGATCGGATCGCGCTCGGACACGATCATGCTCGTGCGCGCCGACCCGCAGAAGCAGGTCATCTCGATGATGTCCTTCCCGCGCGACCTCGTCGTGAACATCCCGGGCTGCAAGGGCCAGGGGCCCTTCAGCGGGCGGATCAACGAGGCCTACACATACTGCGGCCCGCAGGGAACGCTCCGGACGGTCAAGGAGCTGACCCACATCCCGATCAACTACATCATCACCGTCAACTTCGTCGGCTTCATCGACATCGTCGACAAGCTGGGAGGCGTGTACCTCGACGTCGACCATCGCTATTTCAACGACAACGCGAACGGCGAGAACTACGCCACGATCGACCTCCATTCCGGCTACCAGCACCTGAACGGGAAGCAGGCGCTCGACTACGTGCGCTTCCGCCACACGGACTCGGACCTCTACCGCGTCGTCCGCCAGCAGAACTTCGTCAAGGCGATGAAGCAGCAGGTCGCCTCGCACTTCTCGCTGACGACGATTCCCGGAATCGTCAACACGATCACGAAGAACGTCGAGGTCGGAGTGGGCGGAGGGAAGACGCTCAATCCCGCCACGCTCATCAAGTACGCCAACCTCGTCTACGGCCTGCCCTCGGGGAACTTCCAGCAGGTCCAGATCGGTGACATCTCCGGCTACAACGAGCTCTCCGCTCCGCAGTCGGCGATCGACAGCGCGGTCAACGACTTCATGAACCCCGACGTCCAGGCCCCGGAGAAGGCGGCCACGGCGGCGCTGGGCGAGAAGGCGAAGGCGGACACCGGCCCGCGGCCCTCGCAGGTGAGCGTCGAGCTCCTGAACGGAAACGGAGTCGCCGGTGCGGCCGACGACGCGGCCGTCAAGCTCGCCCAGCGCGGCTATCCCGTCACGAACGGCGGGAACGCCGACAAGTTCGACTACTTCCAGACGAAGATCCTCTACGACCCTGCGGTGGCCGGCGCCCAGTCGGCGGCGAAGCAGATGGCCGACCTCTTCGGCGACGGGCAGGCCGAGGCCGCCCCGCCCGGCACGAAGCTGAAGACGATGCTGCAGGTGATCGTGGGCCAGACCTTCCACGGCGATCTGACCCCGGGCCCGGCCGACCAAACGCCGACCCACGTGGCACCGACGGTCACGGCCGACCAGTACGCGGCCGCCGAGCTTCGCAGCGTGAAGAAACAGGCGGGGTTCCCGCTCTACACGCCCACGCTCAGGGATTCGTCCTCGACGCTCTCCACCCTCGAGCCGGTGCGCGCCTACAAGGCCGGCGACCACAAGGCGGTGCGCCTCGTGTACGAGAGCGGCAACGAGTACTGGGGCATCCAGGAGATGCAGTGGGAGGATCCGCCGATCCTCGACGGGGCGAACATCCAGCGCAGCATCAAGGGGCGCGACTACGGCCTCTATTTCGACGGGCCGAAGCTGCACATGGTCGCGTTCAAGGAGAACGGGAACTCCTACTACCTGGTCAATACGGTGCTGAACCGGCTCTCGAACGAAACGATGCTCGCGATCGCGAAGGGCTTGAAGCCGCTCCGCGGAAACTAGAATCAGAGCATGAAGGAACCGCTCGGCGTCATCGGCGCTGGCTGGGTCGGGCTCGTGACGGCGACCAGCTTCGCCGACCTCGGCCACGAGGTCGTGGTCCGCGACGTCGTCCCTCAGCGCATCGAGGAGCTCGAGGCCGGCCGCGTCCCCATCTTCGAGCCCGGGCTCGCCGAGCTCCTCGCCGCCAACCGCGAGCGCATCCGCTTCACGCTCGACATGCCGGATGTCTTCGCCCGCGCGCGCGTCGCCTTCGTCTGCGTCGACACGCCTCCGACGCATTCCGGGGACGCGGACCTCTCGCGTGTCTGGCGAGTCGTGGGCGAGCTACCCGAGGTGGACGATCGAATCGTCCTCGTCATGAAGAGCACGGTGCCGGTCGGAACCGGCGCGCAGGTCCGGGAGCGGCTGGATCGCACCGGCCTTCTGCACATCGGCTACGTCTCCAACCCCGAGTTTCTCGCGGAAGGCAGCGGTCTGAAGGACTTCAGGAGCCCCGACCGCGTCGTCGTGGGCTCGTTCGCCGAGGAGGACGGCGATGCTGTGGCGTCCCTCTACGAGTTCACCGGTGCGCCGATCCTGCGCTCGGACGTCGCTTCGGCCGAGATGATCAAAATGGCCTCGAACGCGTTCCTGGCCACTCGCATCAGCTTCATCAACGAGATCGCCAACGTCTGCGAGGTGACCGGGGCCGACGTCGAGGCGGTGGCGCGCGGCGTTGGTCTCGACCATCGGCTCGGGCCTCACTTCCTACGCGCGGGAATCGGATACGGCGGGAGCTGCTTCCCCAAGGACACCTCGGCGCTGAAACAGCTCGCCGCCAACTCGGGGTACCACTTCCAGCTCCTCACCGCCGTCATCGAGGTCAACGAGCTGCAGAAGCGGCGCGTCATCGGGAAGCTCGCCAAGCACCTCGGCTCGCTGCGCGGGAAGACGGTCGCGCTGCTCGGCCTCGCTTTCAAGCCGAACACGAACGACATGCGCGAGGCGCCGAGCCTGGTTCTCGCCTCGCGCCTGATCGCGGAGGGCGCGACCGTTCGCGGCTGGGATCCGGTCGCCCTGAAGGAGGCGCGCGCGATGCTCCCGACCATCGAGGTCACGGACAGCCTGCAGGAGGCGTTGAAGGGCGCCGACGCGGCGGTGATCGTCACGGAATGGGGCGACCTCCAGGGTCTTCTCACGCCGGAGACCCGTGACGGCATGCGCGTGCCGCTCATCGTCGACGGCCGCAACCTCCTCGACCCGGACAAGGCGCGCGCGGCCGGGTTCGCCTACGAGTCGATCGGGCGCACCTCGCACGATCTCGACGCTCTTCCGATGACAGAAGAGCCCGAGACCGAGCTGAAGCGCTGAGCATGGAGGCCATCATCCTCGCGGGCGGGAAGGCCGAGCGCCTCGGCTCGGCGGCCGACGGGCGCCCGAAGGCGCTCGTGCGCGTCGCGGGCCGGCCGCTCGCCGCTTACGAGGTCGCGCTCCTCGCGTCGGCGGGAGTCGACCGCGTGATCGTCAGCTGCGCGGCGGGGACGGAGGACGAGTTCGCCTCCGAGCTCGCCGGGCTCGGGCCCGAGATCGTCACGGCTCCGGAGGCCGAGCCGCTCGGGCGTGGCGGAGGGCTGAGGCTCGCCGCCTCCGTGCGGCAGGAGACGGGCGACGTCTTCGCCCTGAACGGCGACGAGCTCGTCGACCTCGACCTCGGCGCGATGCTCGACCGCCACCGAGAGGCGGGCGCTGCGGCGACGATCGCCGTCGCGCCGCTCAAGTCTCCCTTCGGCGTCGTCGAGCTCGGCGAGGATGATCTCGTCACGGGCTTCACGGAGGGGCCGGAGCTCCCGCACTGGGTGAGCTGCGGCGTCTATGTCCTCGGCGAGGAGGCGCTCGCGCGGCTGCCCGAGCGCGGCGACCACGAGACGACGACTTTTCCGGAGCTCGCGGCCGAAGGGCGGGTGCGCGCGTTTCGCGACACCGGTCTCTGGATAACCGTGAACACGCCAAAGGACCTCCGCGTGGCGGAGGAGGCGCTTGCATCCGAAGCCGCCTTGACTCTCGTCGGGAGACTGGGTTAGGACCGTGAGCATGAGCGAGATGTCGCCCAATCTCCTCGACCTCGATCGCTTCGCCGTCGAGGTGAAGCGCGTGGAGAAGCCCTGGGGACACGAGCTCGTCTTCGCCGCCACGGACCGCTACTGCGGGAAGATCATCTTCGTCCGGGCCGGCGAGCAGCTCTCGCTCCAGTTCCACCGCGAGAAAGACGAGACGATCTTCGTCCAGTCCGGACGGGCCGAGTTCGAGATCGGAGACCCCGGCGGCGCGCTCGACGTCGAGGTCGTCGGCTCCGGGCGCGCGTTTCGTCTCGTGGCGGGCACGGTGCACCGCATCCGCGCGCTCGAGGACACCGTCCTTCTCGAGGTCTCGACGCCCGAGGTCGAGGACGTCGTCCGGCTCGAAGACCGCTACGGCCGCGCCGACGCGTAGCCCTTCACTAGAGTAAGCCGCGCATGGCGACGACCGCCCCGAAGCACGACGTCCGCGATCTCGCGCTCGCTCCGGCGGGCGTGACGAGGATCGAGTGGGCCGACCGGCAGATGCCCGTCCTCGCCGCGATCCGCGAGCGCTTCGAGCGCGAGCGCCCGCTCGACGGGCAGCGGATCTCCGCCTGCCTGCATGTCACGACGGAGACGGCGAACCTCGCGCGCACGCTGAAGGACGGAGGGGCGGACGTCCTCGTCTGCGCCTCGAACCCGCTCTCGACGCAGGACGACGTCGCCGCCGCGCTCGTCGCGGAATACGGCGTTCCGGTCTTCGCCATCAAGGGCGAGGACGACGACACGTACTACTCGCACATCACGGCAGCGGTCGACCATCACCCGCACATGACGATGGACGACGGCGCCGACGTGATCGGTGTTCTGCACTCCAAACACCCGGAGCAACTCGGGGAGATCATCGGCGGCACCGAGGAGACGACCACCGGCGTGATTCGCCTGCGGGCGCTCGAGGCCGAGGGCAGGCTCGGCTTTCCGATCGTCGCGGTCAACGAGGCGAAGACGAAGCACCTGTTCGACAATCGCTACGGCACCGGCCAGTCCACGATCGACGGCATCATCCGCGCGACCAACGTCCTGCTCGCCGGTCGCCGCTTCGTCGTCTGCGGCTACGGCTGGGTCGGCCGCGGCGTGGCGATGCGGGCCCGGGGGATGGGCTCGCACGTCATCGTCACGGAGGTCGACCCGCTGCGCGCCCTCGAGGCGCTCATGGACGGCTTCGACGTTCTCTCGACGGACAAGGCGGCCGAGGTCGGCGACATCTTCTGCACGGCCACGGGCGACAAGCACGTGCTCGCCAGGCGCCACTTCGAGCGCATGAAGGACGGCGCCATCCTCGCCAACACGGGGCATTTCAACGTCGAAATCGAGATCCCGGCTCTGCGCGAGCTCGCGGTCGAGACCCGCACGGCGCGCCCGTTCGTCGAGGAGTTTCAGCTCGAGGACGGGCGGCGGCTCTATCTCCTCGCCGACGGGCGCCTCGTGAACCTCGGCGCCGCGGAGGGCCATCCGGCTTCGGTGATGGACATGAGCTTCGCGAACCAGGCCCTCTCGGCCGAGTTCGTCGTCGCGCACGCGGACGAGCTCGAACCCAAGGTGTACGTCGTGCCAGAGGAGATCGACCGCGAGATCGCACGCTTGAAGCTCGAGACGATGGGGGTCGAGATCGACCGGCTCACCGAGGAGCAGGCGAAGTACCTGGCCTCTTGGGACGAGGGCACCTAACTTCCCGGCCATGAGACCGCGCTTCGCGGGCGGGGCCGTCGACCTGCGCCCGGAGGAGATCGTTCGCCTGGAGGACGGCCGGGTCGTCTTGCTCGACCAGCGCCGGCTTCCCGACGAGGAGGTCGAGCTCGAGTGCCACTCGACGGCCGAGGTCGCCGAGGCGATCCGGGCGATGGCCGTCCGCGGCGCGCCTGCGATCGGAGTCACGGCGGCCTACGGCTACGCGCTCGCCGCGGCCCAGGGCGAGGACCTCGACGAGGCCGCCGCGACGCTCGTCGCCGCGCGTCCGACCGCCGTCAACCTGACCTGGGCGATCGCGGAGATGCGAAGCGCGGACGGCGACCTCGCCGAGCGGGCCCGCGACCTCCATCGCGCCGAGGTCGAGCGCTGCCGTCGCATGGGCGAGCACGCGGCCGGGCTCCTCGGCGAAGGCTCGACGCCTTTGACCCACTGCAACGCAGGAGGGCTTGCCACCGGAGGCTACGGCTCGGCGCTCGGCGCCGTGAAGGCGGGCTTCGACCGTGGCCTCGTGAGTCACGTGTTCGTGGACGAGACGAGGCCGCTCCTGCAGGGTGGGAGGCTCACGGCGTGGGAGCTCGAGCGCGCCGGAATTCCCGCCAGCGTGATCGCCGACTCGGCCGCGGCGTCGCTCATGGCGGCCGGCGAGGTGACGCACGTGATCACCGGCGCCGACCGGATCGCGCGGAACGGCGACACGGCGAACAAGATTGGCACGTACGCTCTCGCCGTGCTCGCCGCCCATCATGGCATTCCCTTCTACGTCGTCGCGCCGACTTCGACCCTCGACCGCTCCGCTGGGAGCGGGGCCGAGATCCCGATCGAGGAGCGCGATCCCGCCGAGGTGAGCGAACGCTTCGACGCCCGCAACCCCGCCTTCGACGTCACCCCTGCGGCGCTCATCACGGCGATCGTCACGGAGGAGGGAGTTCACCGGCCTCCCTACGAGGAGTCGCTGCCGTGAAAGCCATGGTCATGGCTGCCGGTCTGGGCACGAGGTTGCGCCCGCTCACGGACTTCCTCCCGAAGCCGATGATGCCGGTCGCGAACCGTCCGGTCCTCCACCACCTGCTGAACCTGCTGCGCAGGCACGACGTGCGGGAGGTCGGGATCAACGTCCACGCCTTCCCGGAGATGATCGAGAAGTATTTCGGGGACGGGTCCTCGCTCGACATGTCCATCAACTGGTCGTACGAGCCCGAGCTGCTCGGCACGGCCGGCGGTACGAAGAAGCTCCAGGACTTCTGGGGCGACGAGGCGATCCTCGTCACCTCGGGCGACGGCCTGCACGACGTCGACGTGACCGCTCTCCTGGGTCATCATCGCCGGACGGGCGCGCTCGCGACGCTGACCGTGAAGCCGGTCACGGACCCGAGCTCCTACGGCGTCGTCATCCTCGACCGCGACACGCGCATCCGCGGATTCCAGGAGAAGCCGACGCGCGACGAGGCGCGCTCCGACCTTGCCAACTGCGGCGTCTACGTCATCGAGCCCGAGCTGCTCGAGCGCATCCCGGCGGACACATTCGTCGACTTCGGGAGCGACATCTGGCCGAGTCTCGTCGCGGCCAACGAGGAGATCTACGCGTACACGACGATGGCCTACTGGAACGACGTGGGCGACCTCGACGAGCTGCGCAACACGATTCTCGATGCCGTCCTCGGGCACGTACGGGTCGAGACGCCGGGTGAGGAGGTCGCGCCGAACGTGTGGGCGGAGGCCGGATGCCGGATCGACGAGAAGGCGAGGCTCGAGGGGCCGATCGTGCTCGGGCCCAACGTCGTCGTCGAGGCGGACGCCCAGATCCGCGGCCCGGCGGCGATCGGCGCGGAGTGCGTGGTCGGCAAGGCCGCCGCGATCCGGAGCGCGGCGCTCCTCCCGGGCACCGCGGTACCGGACGAGGGCCTCGCCATCGCAGGCATCTTCGGCGATGCGTCCAAGCTCGCCGAAGCGCTCCTTCGCTACCCGGCGGGCGGCTAGGCACACAGTCGTCACGGTCCGCGCGTCACGCGCGCGTCCGCGAGCGCTATCCCACCCACGGGGGCGGGTATGGGCCGCTTTCGCGTCGATCTCCGCGCGCTCCGCCTGCTCGACCTCGTCCTCCCGCGGCGCTGTGCCGCCTGCGGAGGCGGGGAGGAGCTCGTCTGCGCCGCGTGCCGCGCGGCGCTCCGTCGCATCCAACCCCCGCTCTGCGCCCGCTGCGGCGCGCCGACCGCCTGGCCCGTCCAGCGCTGCCGGGAGTGCGCCGGCCGGCGCATCCCTTTTGCGTCGGCTCGCGCCGCGGTTGCCTATGACGGCCCGGCCCGCCCGCTGGTCGCCGGGTGGAAGGAGCGTGGCCTGCGTCCGCTCGCCCGGGAGTTCTCGGCGCTCGTCGCCGAGACCGTGCCGCGGCCGCCGGTCGACGAGCTGACCTTCGTCCCGGGCGACCCCGAGCGCACCCGGAAGCGGGGGCAGAACGCCGCCGAGGCGCTCGCCCGCGAGCTCGGCCGCCGCTGGGAGCTTCCGGTGCGCCGGCTCCTCGTCCGCGCCGAACCGGCTCGGCCGCAGCGAGGCCTGTCCCGGGAGGAACGGCGCCGAAACGTGCGCGGCTCGTTCGCGGCGGCAGAAGCCCCGGCCACCCGCGTCGCGCTCGTCGACGACGTCTACACGACCGGGGCGACCGTGGGTACTGCCGCGACCGAGCTCCGCCGCGCCGGAGCACGGGTGGTCCACGTGGTCACCTTCGCGCGCACCGTCCGCAGATGACTGGCCGGGGCCGGGCATGCGGTAGATTCAGGATGACCCGACTCAGGAGGCTTTCTGGTGCGACTTCAGGTCAAGGGCAAGAACGTCGACGTGACGGACTCCATCAAGGACTACGCCGTCTCGAAGCTCGGCAAGCTCGACAAGCACCTGAACGACGCGGCCCGCCTGGAGCTCGAGCTCCAGGTCGAGAAGAACCCGTCCATCTCCGACAACCAGGTCGCGGAGGCAACGGTATGGACGAAGGGACCCATCCTGCGCGCGCGCGAGAGCTCCACGGACATGAAGGCGTCGATCGACCAGCTTGTGGACAAGCTCGAACGCCAGGCGCGCCGATACCGCGAGAAGCGCCGCCGCGGCCCGATGAAGAACTCGCATCCCGCCGTCGAAGGCACTCCTGTGGTTCCCGACGAGGAGTCCCCGCTGATCGTCAAGACGAAGCAGTTCCCGGTGAAGCCGATGAGCCCGGAGGAGGCCGTCCTCCAGCTGGAGCTCGTAGGCCACGACTTCTTCGTCTTCCAGAACGCGGAGACGCTCGAGGTCAACGTCGTGTACCGGCGGCGGGACGGAAACTACGGGCTCATCGAGCCGCAACTGTCCTGAGCGCGAACTTCGACGACCCGCGCGCGTTCCGCTGGGTCGAGGCGGGCATCTCGGGCATTCCGCGCACGCAGCAGTGGGAGGTGGTCGTTCCGGCCGAATGCGGGCCGGCCGGAGACACGTGCGTCTTCGTCGTCCTCGAAGGCCGCGCGCCGATCTGCGTGGACGGCGACGAAGGGCCGCTCTCCTGCCTCGCGAAGGCGGTCGAGGGTGCGCTCGAGCCGCCATTTCGGGGGGCCGGCATCCGGCAGGAGGGGAGCACCTGGGCGGTCGGGGCGGTCGCGATCGAGGTGATCGAGCTTCCTGCCGATACGGAGGGGGACGAGCTGATGCTGACCGTGACGCAGGATGGAGAGAGGTCGCTCGAGGTGGACGGGCGCCCGGCGGCTGGACCCATCCCAGAGTTCGAGGCCGCGGCGGGAGACCGCTTCGACGCATACGTCCTGCGCGCGACCCGGCTCGACGGACAGCTCTGGGAGATCGGAATAGACCCTCTCTAGCGTCCGCTAACCTGGACTGATGGCCCAGAACTACGGAGCACTCGAGAAATTCCTGCGCGTCGGCGAAGGCAGGCGGCTGAAGAGCCTCGCCAAGCAGGCGGACTACATCACGTCCCTCGAGCCCGACTTCGAGAAGCTTTCCGACGAGGACCTCGCCGGCAAGACGGCCGAGTTCAAGCAGCGGCTCGAGAACGGCGAGGAGCTCGACGACCTCGTGTTCGAGGCCTTCGGGGCCGTTCGCGAGGCGGCCAAGCGCACGCTCGGCCTGCGCCCCTTCGACGTCCAGCTGATGGGCGCGATGGTGCTCCACGAGGGCGACATCTCCGAGATGAAGACCGGCGAAGGAAAAACGCTCGTGGCAACGATGCCGCTCTACCTGAACGCGCTCACGGGCGAGAACGTCCATCTCGTGACCGTGAACGACTACCTGGCCAAGCGCGACACCGAGTGGATGGGGCCGGTCTACGAGGCGCTCGGCATGCGCGCCGCCAACATCCGCAACATGATGCCGTTCGACGAGCGCAAGGACGCCTACTCGGCCGACATCACCTACGGCACGAACTCCGAGTTCGGCTTCGACTACCTCCGGGACAATATGGCCACGTCCCTGGAGGCCACCGTTCAGCGCGGGCACACCTACGCGATCGTGGACGAGGTCGACTCGATCCTCATCGACGAGGCGCGGACGCCGCTCATCATCTCGGGCGAGCCCGAGACGGCGGCGAAGACGTACTACGACTTCGCCCGCATCGCGCGCCAGCTCGAGGGCGTGCCGGCCAAGTTCGTCCCCAAGGGCATGCCCGTCGAGGACGACGGCGCCGACTACGAGTACGACGAGAAGTTCAAGACGGTCGCGCCGCGGGAGCGCGCGATCGAGGAGGTCGAGCGGGCGCTCGGGATCGAGAACCTCTACCACGCCCAGAACGCGCAGCTCGTGAACCACCTCAACCAGGCGCTCAAGGCGCAGTCCCTCTACCAGCGCGACGTCGACTACGTCGTCCAGGACGGCGAGGTGAAGATCGTCGACGAGTTCACCGGCCGGATCATGGAGGGCCGCCGCTGGTCTGAGGGACTGCACCAGGCCGTCGAGGCCAAGGAGGGCGTGGCGATCAAGGAGGAGCACGTCACCCTCGCGACGATCACGCTCCAGAACTACTTCCGCCTCTACGACAAGCTCGCCGGCATGACCGGTACGGCCAAGACGGAGGAGAAGGAGTTCCAGGAGATCTACGACCTCTCAGTGGTCGAGATCCCGACGAACGTCGCCGTCGAGCGAGACGACCGCGACGACCTGATCTACAAGACGAAGGAAGCGAAGTACGACGCGGCCATCGAGGACATCAAGGAGTGCCACGAAGCAGGGCAGCCGGTCCTCGTCGGCACGATCTCCGTCGAGGTCTCGGAGCACCTCTCGAGGCTTCTCGAGCGCCAGGGCATCCCGCACAACGTCTTGAACGCGAAGCAGCACGAGCGTGAGGCGGAGATCATCAAGGACGCGGGCGAGCCCGGCGCGGTCACGATCGCGACGAACATGGCCGGCCGCGGCGTCGACATCAAGCTTGGCGAGGGCGTCCGCGAGCTCGGCGGGCTTTACGTGCTCGGCACAGAGCGCCATGAGGCTCGCCGGATCGACAACCAGCTCCGCGGCCGTTCGGGCCGTCAGGGCGACCCCGGCGTGTCGCGCTTCTATCTCTCCGCCCAGGACGACCTCGTGCGCCTCTTCGCGGGCGACCGGATCTACAAGATCATGGACCGCTTCAACCTCCCGGACGACGAGCCGATGGAGCGCAAGATCCTCTCGAACCAGATCGAGAACGCGCAGAAGAAGGTCGAGGAGCAGAACTTCGTCTCGCGGAAGAACGTTCTCAAGTACGACGACGTCATGAACGTGCAGCGCATGGTCATCTACGAGCAGCGCCGCGGCGTCCTCGAGGGAGACGACCTCTCCGAGGAGATCCAGCAGTGGATCGACGACGTGATCGAGAACGCCGTCCTCGCGCACACGCAGTCCGACTATCCGGAGGAGTGGGACCTCGACTCGCTCTTCAAGGAGATGGAGGCGATCTACGACACCGAGGTCAAGCCGGAGGAGATCGACGTCCAGAGCATGTCGCGCGAGGAGCTCATCGAGGACTTCGCCGACGACGCGCACGCCGCGTACGAGGCGAAGGAGGACGAGCTCGGCGCCGAGCTCATGCGCGAGGTGGAGCGCTTCCTCATCCTCCAGGTCGTCGACCTGCGGTGGCGAGAGCACCTCGACTCGATGGAGTACCTGCGCGACGGCATCCACCTGCGCGCGATGGCGCAGAAGGACCCGCTCGTCGAGTACCGCGCCGAGGGCCACACGATGTTCGAGGAGCTCGGCCAGATCGTCCGCGAGGAGGTCGTGCGCCATCTGTTCCACGTCGAGGTGCAGCCCGACGAGGCGGAGCAGCTCGAGCCGACCGCCGCGCCCGAGGCCGACCGGCTCTCCTACGAGCACGAGTCGCTCGCGGGCGCCGACGCGATCGCCGCGGCCGGCGGGAACGGATCGGGGAACGGCGGGGGCGCGGCGTTCACGGCGGGCACGGTCGGCGCCGGCGCGACGTCCGTCGCCACCGGCCAGCGCACCGTCTCTGCCGAGCAGAAGATCGGCCGTAACGACCCGTGCTGGTGCGGCTCCGGCAAGAAATTCAAGAAGTGCCACGGCGCCTAGTCGCTCGCGTCTCAGGCATCCAGGTTGAGCGCTGATAACGCGGACGTCACGGCGTTTGTCCTGAGCGAGCTGCCCCGGGAGCCCGTCCGGGTGCTCGAGCTTGGTTGTGGAGACGGTGAGCTCGCACGAGCAATATCGGCTGCTGGTCACTCCGTTCTCGCGATCGACCCTGAGGCCCCCGAAGGGTCGATCTTCCGCCGCTCGACGATCGAGGAGCTTCACGCGCCGGCCAGTTTCGACGCCGTCGTCGCGAGTCGGTCGCTCCATCACGTCACCGACCTCGCGCTCGCACTCGACAAGGTCGTCGACCTGCTCGATCAGGGCGGCGTCGTCGTGGTCGACGACTTCGGCTGGGAGCGGTTGGATCCAGCCACTGCGGACCGGGCAGGCTTCCCACTCGAGGAGTGGCGCGATGAGCATGAGCACCTCCACACGTCGGCGGCGATGCTCGACGAGCTTGGCAAGCGGTTCGTCCGCCGGTCGTTCTCATGGGAGCCATACCTCTACCGAGAAGCGCGCCGCGTCCTCACTGTTGACGACGAGCGACGGCTGATCCAGGAGGGCCGGCTTCAGGCCATCGGGTTCCGCTACGTCGGGAGCTGCTGACGCTACGATCCCTTCGTGGCCGACCGCGCCGCCGTCGAGCGAGATCTGGAGGAGATCAGGGCCCAGCTGGACTGGGTCCGTGATTACCTTTGACCCGGACGCCCTGAGCGCCCGCCTCGCCGAGTTCGAGGAGGCGATGGCCGAGCCCGGCTTCTGGGACGAGCAGCAGCGCGCCGCGAAGATCTCCGCGGAGCATGCACGGCTCTCGCGCCGTCGCGACCGCTACGACGCCCTCACGCAGGAGGCGGCCGACCTGAACGAGCTCGCGGGGCTCGCCTCCGAGGACGGCGAGTTGGACGAGGTCGCCGAGAGCGTCGCCACGCTCAAGCGCGAGCTCGACCGGCTGCAGGAGGAGGCGCTCTTCTCCGGCGAGTACGACGCGGGCGACGCGGTCGTCTCCATCCACGCGGGCGAAGGGGGGACCGACGCGCAGGACTGGGCGGAGATGCTCCTGCGCATGTATCTCCGCTGGGCCGAGTCGCGGGGCTTCAAGACGGAGCTCCTCGAGGCGTCGCCGGGGGAGGAGGCGGGTCTCAAATCCGCCACCTTCACGGTCTCCGGCGAGAACGCCTACGGTGTCCTCAAGGCGGAGCGTGGGGTGCACCGGCTCGTCCGCCTCTCGCCCTTCGACCAGGCCCACCGGCGGCACACCTCGTTCGCGCAGGTGATCGTGAGCCCTCTGCTCTCCGACGACGAGGGCGTCGACATCGACGAGGCCGACCTGCGGATCGACACCTACCGTGCGAGCGGCGCGGGCGGCCAGCACGTGAACAAGACGGACTCGGCCGTGCGCATCACGCACCTGCCGACGGGGATCGTCGTCAGCGTCCAGAACGAGCGCTCGCAGCTCTCCAACAAGACCACCGCGCTCAAGATTCTCCGCAGCCGCCTTGCCGAGCTCGAGCAGGAGCAGCGCGAGGAAGAGCTCGCCCGCGAGCGAGGCGACGTGATGACGACCGGATTCGGCAGCCAGATCCGCAGCTACGTCCTCCACCCGTACCAGCTCGTGAAGGATCACCGCACCGACGTCGAGGAGGGGAACACGCAGGCCGTACTCGACGGGAACATCGATCCGTTCATCCAGGCCTACCTCCTGAAGACCGCAGCCCAGAACGGCGGGTAACGGTCGAGGGTGGCCGACCTTTGCGCTAAACTCCGCCGCTGGTAAGCCAACCGGCGCGCCTCTCGCCCCAAGGCGCCCCCACTCACCCCGGTGCAGGAAACCCGATCTCTCAGACACGATTGCTGACGCCTCAGAGGCACCTGTCGAGGCGCCCGTGAACGGCGACGCTCCTGCTCCCGCGCCGAGCGGAGCGCCGATGATCGTCTTCGAGGACGTGCGCAAGGTCTACGAGCCGCACGTCGTCGCCCTCCGCGACGCGTCGTTCGTGATCGAGAAGGGCGACTTCGTCTTCCTCGTCGGGCCGTCGGGCTCGGGCAAGTCGACGATCATGCGCCTGCTCCTCAAGGAGCTCGAGCCGACCTCCGGCCGGATCATCGTCGGTGGCCGCGAGCTCGCGAGGCTCAAGCACTCGAAGGTGCCGATGCTGCGCCGGAACATCGGCTGCGTCTTCCAGGACTTCAAGCTACTCACGAACCGGACGGCCGCCGAGAACATTGCGTACGCGCTCAAGGTGCAGGGCGAGTCGAACCGCGCCATTCGCACGAAGGTCCCGGAGGTCCTGAACCTCGTCGGGCTCTCGGGCAAGTCGAATCACCTCCCGGACGAGCTCTCCGGCGGAGAGCAGCAGCGCGTCTCCATCGCGCGCGCCTTCGTCAACCACCCGCCGCTCCTCATCTGCGACGAGCCGACGGGGAACCTCGACCCCGACACCTCCGTCGGGATCATGCAGCTCCTCTACCGCATCAACCGCACAGGAACAACGGTACTCATGGCCACCCACGACCGCGAGATGGTCGACAAGATGCGCAAGCGCGTCATCGCCCTCGACAACGGAGACGTCGTGCGCGACGAGCGCCGCGGCCAGTACACGACGGAGTAATGCCGAGGGTCAAGCTCTTCTTCGGCGAGGCGTTTCGCTCCATCGGGGCGAACCTGTCGACGACCGTCGCCGCGACGATGACCGTCCTGATCGGGATGTTCCTGCTCGGCCTCTTCATCGCGCTCTTCTCGTGGGTGAACTCGTGGACCGACCACGTGCGCAAGGACGTTCTCGTGAAGGTCTACTTCGCCGACACGGCGACGCAGGCGCAGATGAACGCGGTCGGGACACAGATCCAGGGCTTCCCCGAGACGAAGACGGTGCACTTCGTGTCGAAGGAAGACGCGTGGGTGATCATGCAGAAGAAGTACCCCGACCTGACCCAGAACGTCGTCTCGAACCCGCTGCCGAACGCCTTCGAGGTCACGCCGAAGAACGCAGACCAGGTGGGCGCGCTCGCCGCCCGGCTCGACCCGCCTCCCGCGGGAGTGGACAAGGTCGACTACGCGCAGAAGAAGACGGAGCGCATTCTCGCGGTCACGAACGTGATCAAGTACATCTTCCTGCTCGGGTCGGTGATCCTCATGATCGCCTCAACGATCCTGATCGCGAACACGATCCGGCTCTCGATCTTCTCGAGGCGCCGCGAGGTCGAGGTGATGAAGCTCGTCGGAGCCTCGAACTGGTTCGTGCGCGGGCCGTTCATGCTGGAAGGGGTGGTCTGCGGCCTCATCGGCGCGGTCGCGGCGGTCATCCTGCTGATCCTGTCCAAGGAGCTCGCGCTGCCGGTCATCGAGGGCCACAGCTCGACCTTCAGCGAGGACGACGTGCACGCCCTCAGCTTCCCGCTGACGGCGCTCATCCTGATCGGCGTCGCCCTGGCGGTCGGGGCGGCCGGCTCGGGCATCACCCTGCGCCGCTTCCTCCGGGTCTGACTGGCCCGCGCGTATAATCACTCCGCCGCCAATGAGACGTGCGGGTGGATTTGCCCTGATCCTCCTCCTTCTCGGGGCTGCCTTCGGGCTCGGGCTTCTGCTCACGCGCACGGGGGGCCTCGTCGGGAGCCCGAGCCGCGAAGTGGCGCGGCCCTCGGTCGGCGCCGTCGACGAGGTGCGCCAGGAGCTCGCCGAGAACTACTACCGGCCGCTCGGGCCCGACGTCCTGAGCAAGTCGACGATCCCGGAGGTCCTGGAGGCGCTCGGCGATCCGAACACCGAATACCTCACCGCTCCGGAGTACACGTCGCTGAAGAACCGTACGGCGCGGAGCTACTCGGGAGTGGGGCTGACCGTCGAGCCGTCGCGCGCCGGATTGATCGTCACCTCGGCGCTTCACGGCCCGGCCCGACGGGCGGGCATGCGCCCCGGGGACATCATCGTGCGCATCGACGGTCGCCCGGCGGGCAAGCTCACGTTCGATCAGTCCCTGAACCTCATCAAGGGGGAGAAGGGCACCGTTGTCCACCTCGCCGTGCGCCGGCAGGGCGGCCGCCAGGATTTCACGGTTGTTCGCTCGGAAGTGGCCGTCCCCTCGCTCTCCGCGCGCCTCGTCACGCTATGACGGCACGAAGATCGGCTACCTCCGGCTCCTCTCGTTCCCCGACTCGAGTGCCCAGCGCATCCACGACGCGACGAAGTCGCTCGTCGCGCGCGGGGCCAAGGGCGTCATCCTCGACCTGCGCGACAACCCGGGCGGCCTCCTCACCGAGGCCGTGCGCAACGACCTCCGTCTTCCTCGACAAGGGCGTCGTCTGCACCGTGTCCGGCCTGCACCAGGACGAGACCGTCTACGAGGTGACCGGCGGCGCCGACTTCCCCGAGCTCCCTGTCACTGTGCTCGTCAACCGCGGGAGCGCGAGCGCGGCCGAGATCGTCGCCGCCGCGCTCGCCGACAACAAGCGCGCCGTCGTGGTCGGGAAGCGCACCTACGGGAAGGCGTCGGTTCAGTCCATTCGCCCGCTCTCCGCCGGCCGGGCGCTCAAGCTGACGACGGCGACCTACCTCACGCCGTCCGGGCTCGACCTCTCCGGTCACGGGATCCGCCCCTCGGTGAAGGCGAAGGACGATCCGCTGACGCGCCGCGACGAGATGATGCGCGCCGCCGAGCGCGTCCTCGCGAAGCAGCTCGGCGCCTAGCGGATGGAAACCCTCGTAGCGGAGCTCGCCAGGCGCGGGAAGCTCCTGGTGGGCGAGTCGTACTTCGAAGGCGGCGTGCCCGTCACCGTCGAGCGCAAGGGGAGCGGCGACGCCTCGCCCGGCGACCTCGTCGTGCTGCGCCTCGGGCGCGGGCGTGCGCGGGTGGAAGAGGTGCTCGGCCGGCCCGACGACGTGGGCGCCGTCCTCGAGGGGCTCCTGTGGCACGAGGGGGCTCGCCGGCCGCACGGGCCGGTCCCGCCGTCGCCCGGCGAGCTCGAGCCCGACCGCGTCGATCTCCGGGACCTGCTCGCGTTCACGATCGACCCCGACGAGGCGAAGGACTTCGACGACGCGCTCAGCTTCCGGCAGGAGGGGGATGCGCATCCGCGCGCTGGGTCCACATCGCCGACGTCTCCGCCTACGTGCCGGCGGGCTCGCTGCTCGACCGGGACGCTGGCGAGCGCGCCTTCTCAACATACGTCCCCGGGAAGGTCGAGCCGATGCTTCCGGAGGAGCTCTCCGCTGACCTCTGCAGCCTGCGCCCGCACCAGGACCGGCGCTCCGTCACCGTCGAGCTGCTCTTCGACGCGAAGCTCGCTGCGGGCGAGCCGGCGTTCTACCGGAGCGTCATCCGCAGCCGCGAGCGCCTGACCTATTCGCACGCGCAGGCGATTCTCGCGGGCGTCGAGCGGGCCTCAGAGGACGTCACCGAGGCGCTCCGGCTCGCCGAGCTGGTCTCGTCCGAGCTGCGCCGGAGGCGCTACGCGCGTGGCGCGCTTCGGATCGAGGCGGGGGAGATCGACTTCGCCTTCGATGGGGAAGGCGGGGTCGACCGCGCCTGGATCGAGGCCGAGCCGCTCGCGCACTCGCTCGTCGAGGAGATGATGATCCTCGCGAACGAAGCGGTCGCGGGACTCCTCGGCGGCCAGGAAGCGCGAGGCCCTCTACCGCGTCCACGAGCGGCCCGACCCGCAGTCCGTCGAGCTCCTCCTCGCCAAGCTGGCCGAGCTCGAGGTGCCGACGCCCCCGACCCCGGAGCACCTGACCCCGGCCGAGGCGGCGAAGCTCGCTGCCCGTGCTAGCGATCGCGTCGCCGAGTACACGGAGCAGTCCGGACGCGGGGCGGAGGCACTCCCGGCCCTCGTCCTCCGGGCGCTCAAGCAGGCGCGCTACGACCCGCGCAACCTCGGCCACTCCGGGCTCGCGAGCCGAGCGTACTGCCACTTCACCTCGCCGATCCGCCGCTACCCGGATCTCGTCGTCCACCGCGCCCTTCTGCGCGAGCTGGGCGTGGCGGACGAGCCCCTGCCCGAGGACCTCGAGGCAACGGCAGAGTGGACCTCGGCCCGCGAGCGGGAGATTGCCGCGATCGAGTACCGGGCCGACGAGATCTGCCTGGCCTGGCTCCTCGAGCGCCGGCTCTTCGAGCAAGGCTGGGAAGCGGAATTCGATGGCGAGATCGTCGGCGCGATCGGGTCGGGGATCTTCGTCCGCTTCGACTCGGTCTTCGAGGGCTACGTGCCGGCGCGGAAGCTCCCCGGCGACTACTTCGAGCTCAACCCGCTCGCGACCGCGCTCGTCGGTAGGCGAGGCGGATACGCCTATCGGCTCGGTGACGGGATTCGTGTCCGGGTCGACCGGATCGAACGGCCGACCGGCCGGGTCTCGCTCGAGCCGGTCGGTTAAAGAAACTCCGCTCTTTGCGAAGAACTCCTCTTCGCGCTCCTTGAATCCGAGGGGCCGCGTCCCTTAACGTCTCCCTTGCGCCGAGCACGGGGCGCGAGTAGGACGAAGTCACACCGGTCGGCACTACGCGGAAGCGAAAGGTCAGCCGGAGTGGTGGACGAAAGCGACACCCGGCTCGGCGAACTTTTGGTCCAATCCAGGCGTGGGGACCAAGTTGATCGCCGAAAACAGGCGGGCGCGGCACGACTACCACCTGCTCGAGCGCTACGAGGCGGGCATCGCGCTCACGGGCACGGAGGTGAAGTCGCTGCGGGCCGGCCGCGCCGACCTCGCGCGCGCGTTTGCGGACGTGCGCGACCACGAGGTCTGGCTCGTCGGGGCGCACATCGACGAGTACGCGCAGGGGAACATCGCCAACCACGACCCCGACCGGGACCGCAAGCTTCTCCTCCACCGGCGCGAGATCGACTCCCTTCTCGGGAAGACGAGGGAGCGCGGCCTCACGCTCGTCCCGACCCGCATCTACTTCAAGGACGGGAAGGTGAAGGTGGAAGTCGCGCTGGCTCGCGGCAAGGAGCAGCGCGACAAGCGGCGCGACATCGCCGAGCGCGACGCCAGGCGCCAGGTCGAGAGGGCGCTCAAGGAGCGGCGGCTATAATTTCTCCTCTGGGGGGCGACCTGGTTTCGACGTGGTCGGTTCTCCGGAAGAGCTGCAAGCCGAGGTCCCCGGTCGGCCTCGTAAAACAACCGGGAACAACGCAAGTGCGAAGAACGATCTCGCACTCGCTGCCTAAGTAATTAGGTAGCGACGTCGCTCCGTCTTCGGCCCGTGGGACGGAATCCGGCGCCAACAACGGGCTCGCCGCAGAGGGAGAGCCAATCGCCCGAAGCGGGACTCCAAAGGATGGCTAGCCCGTCGGTAGGCCGCCTGCGAACCGGCCGGCGGGCGAATCGCAATCGCAGGACAAGCTTGTAGAGGCTCTTTCCGGTGCGTCCGCGGACGCGGGTTCGATTCCCGCCGCCTCCACCTCAGGTTTCAAGCCAAAAATGGATTGCGACAATCGATACATCCCGCGGGCAATCGAATCGGCAGATTCCGTCGTCCGACGGCAGAGTCGCCGCCGGTTCGATTTCTCCCCGCGCCGGGCGCTGTAAGGCCTAACTCGGGCGTAAGGTCGCCTACTTCGCAGCTCCCACCGCATGAACGCTTCGTCGATCGCCTCGATCCAGCGAGCGTCGGGATTGCGCCCGATCCTGCTGGCGGCGACCGGCCGTCTCGATCGTTCGATTCCCATACGAACGCTTTGCGGCATTGGGGTCGCCGGTCGGATTCGCATTCCAGGCAATGACTCTGCGCCCGAGGACTTTGCCCTCCGAGTCGCGAGCGACGACTTCTTCCACCAATTAACCTGCATTGCACGCCAGAACGGATTGGGGCCGCCACGTCCTCGCTCGGGGTGGCGTCCGACCCCAATACTTCCTGTCCGCTAGAACCCCTCCATGGGAAAGCCGGTGACGATGGGGCTGCTCTTCTATCCGCGCGGCGGATCGGCGCAGGTCGCCCGCTACCTGGCCGCAGCCCTCGATCGCAAGGGCTGGCCGGTTCGGCTCTTCACAGGGTCACTCGGCGAGCCGGGATGCGTTTGCGAACGCGGCCACGTTCTTCGCCGGACTCGACCTCGCGGCAGCCGACTTCACACCGGCGCTGGAGGCGTTCGATCGGGGCGACGACCCGATGGCCGCTGAGATCCCGCTGCATCCGTCGTTCGAGGATCGTGCGGGAGCGCCCGACCGACTCTTCGCCTCGCTCGACGATCGAGAGGCCGAGCGACAGGTCGCCGCCTGGCAGCGGCTCTTTGCCGAGGGCGGGGCAGCGGAGGCGGCGCTCGCGCACCTTCATCACCTCACGCCGCAGCACGACGCGCTTGCCCGGGTCGCACCAAGCCTGCCCGTCGTCGCGCATCTGCACGGCACCGAGCTGAAGATGCTCGACGGGATTCGCCGCCGCCGCGAGCTCGCGGTTCGTCTCGGCACCGATCTCACAGGGATGGCCGCGGGCGCTGCGAGTGGACGGGCCGAAGCCCGGCTCACCGATGCCGAGCGTGAACTCTTTCAGAGCACGCGCTGGGAGGCATGGCGGCACGGCGACGCCTGGGAGGCTCGCCTGCAGGCGGACGCGCGGCGCGCCAGATCAGCTCATTGCGATCTCGACCCACGATCGCGATGAGGCCGTCCGTCTGCTCGGTGTCGACGCGTCAAGAGTCGAGGTCATCTCGAACGGCGTCGACGTGGAGCGCTTCGACAGACATCGCCCCGGTCCGGGAGGGCGACGGGCGCGATGGCGTGCCTGGCTCGTCGACGATCCCCGCGGATGGGACGCCTCAGGTGTGGCCGGCTCGGTTCGCTACGGAGCAGACGACCTGGCCGTATTCGCCGATCCGAAGACGGGCGAGGCTAACCCGGTGCTGCTGTACGCGGGGCGCTTCCTCGCCTTCAAGCGCGTGCCGCTACTCGTGCGCGCCTACCAGCGGGCACGGTCGAGCTTCGAGCGCCCGGCGCCGCTCGTCGTCTGGGGTGGGTACCCGGGCGAGTGGGAGGGAGAGCACCCCGTCGAGGTGGCGCACTCCGGCGGGAGCGAGGGGATCTTCTTCACGGGCTGGCGGGGACACGACGACCTGCCTGAGGGGCTGAACGCGGCCGATGTGCTCGTGGCGCCGTCGGTCGACGAGCCCTTCGGCCAGGTCTATCTGGAGGCGATGGCCTGCGGGCTGCCCGTGATCGCGACCCCCACAGGCGGCCCGCTCTCCTTCGTGAACAGCGTCCCCGGACGTCCGAACGGCTGGCTCGTCAATCCCGACGACGAGGCCGCGCTCGCCGCCACTCTCATCGAGGTGGTCAACGATGCAGCCGAGCGCCGCGCGCGGGGCGAGGCGGCCTACGAGCAGATCCGCAGCGCCTACACCTGGGACACGACCGCGACCCGCGTCGTCTCGCTGTACGAAGGCATGCTTGCCACGATGGCCACGTCGCAAGCCACGTGATGGCCAGCCTCGTCAGGCGGTGGGCGAAGGTGAGTAACGCCGAAGTCCGCTGACCTTTCCGTCCGCGGGCTTCGACTAGGTGAGCGCACACCGGCGATCGTTGTCAACTCCGGGGCGGACTCATCCACGAGTGACTTTCGTTTTTGTCCGGTTGTCAGTGCGGTGTGCGACCCCGGGAAGCCGTGGACGCGGGTTCGATTCCCGCCGCCTCCACCTCAGGTTTCAAGCCAAATGGATCGAGAAACACCCGACGGGCAATAGGCGGCTGTCCCAGCTAATCCCCATCATCCCTCTTCGAGTGGATCCTCGCCCAGTCGCCGGTGGGCGATTCTGGTCGTGGTTCGAGCGCCGCACCGATGACGATTAAGGCGCCGCCAAGCGCAATAACGAGCCAGAAGATCCGGATTGGAACATCGTCATGGAGAAGAAGGGGAAGGATGAAAAGGGCCATCCCGGTCAAAGCTAGAGCGCGGGCACGGGCGTAAGCCGGAGCTCGCCCAGCATCCCTCGTCAGCGTTACGGTCCCGTCGGCGACGATGAGATAGCGGCGGTAGGCGCCGCCCACGTCGACGTGCACTTCGTCATATCCGCCTCACGACAGAGGTCCTGGAAGCGGCCCGTGCTTGATCAGCGTGCTCCCGGCCAGCAGCTCGCAATCCTTCTTTGCAGAGTGGTAGTAGTGCTTCTGGCGCGGCTCCTGTCCCGCCTTGAGGTGCCTGGGAGATGCTACACGAACACGTGTTCGCCTACAATCCGGACATGACCCTGTGGTTACTGCGGCCGCGCGCCGACGTTCTCGGGCGTCCGGCGCATCCATGGACGCCAAGCTGGGACAAGGTGCTGGGCGTGATCGTGCGGGCCGACGACGAGCCATCCGCGCGTGCACTCGCGCAAAGGCAAGCTGGCCACGAGGGCCTCGGCATCTACGCTCGGCTCGGGCTTACCGAGGAAGAGATCGCGGCCGATGTCTGGCTTGATCCCGGCTGGACGAGCTGCGAGAAGCTTAGGCCCACGGGCGAGGCCGGTGTGATCCTCGTCGACCGCTGCGAGGCCTGAGCGGCAAGCGAGGAGTCCGGCGGCGCCCCTGAGAACGCCCTGTGGCCCACTAGTGGAAGTGAACGCCGGCGACGATCTCGACGGCGATGATTGGCGCGACCACCCAGTCGACCACGAGACAGAACGGAGGCCACCAGCGTGTGTTGGCAACAAACTGACGGCGGTGTTGCCAGAGGTCCTTCAGCCCGTGGCCAGCTAGTCCGACGACAAGCAGCCACGGTGTCCCGGTGATCGCCGCGGCGCCGATGATGATGAACCCGGTGGCGACGCCGCTTTCGACGGCGAGAACGGTGGCGCGTCCATCGGCGACTGCGAAACCGATGTAGACCGAGGCAATCACCGCCAGCCCGAGCGCGTAGACAGTCGCTGAGTCGAGCCACCAGAAAGCAAGCGGTGTGGCCGCCTGCGCGACTCCGACGACCAGTCCCCAGATGATCGGCGCTCGCAATGCTGCGCGGCCGGGCTGCGCACGAGCGGTCGCGCTCATGAGGCCTTCGGGGTCATGCTCCGCTCGGATCGGATGGTGGGGTGCCGGGCGATGACCCGGGCGATCAGAAGGTTGACGTAATCAGGAGCTGCGACCCTTCCCATCCTCGAACCCTTACCCCAGGGACTTGAAGAGTCAACGTAGCAAGGTGCAGTTCAAGGTTTGCGACCAAATCTGTCAAAGAGCAGTCGTTGCTGGCAGTGAGGCGGGAGCGCCGTGATTAACACGTCTCCGGCCCGCCGTTCATGATCCGCGAATGCCCCACATAATCCGCAAGCCGGGCATCCTCGGCGGGACGACTCTCGCAGTCTTTATGACGCTCGTCCACACGGTCAACGATGCGATGACCGCGATCTTGGGTGCGCTGCTCCCGACGCTTCAGGTGAAGTTCGATGCGGGTCCCACGGCCCTCGCCCTCATGATCGCCGTCTTCTGGGTCGCCTCTTCCGTGACGCAGCCCGTCTTCGGTGCGCTCGGCGAGGATGTGGGGTTGCGAGTGATCGGATGCGTCGGCGTCTTGATGGCGTCTACGTTCTTGAGCCTGATCGGCGTTGCTTCCGAGCTCTGGCTCGTCTTCCTCCTGCTCGTGATCGGCGGGCTCGGGTCTGCTGCTCTCCACCCCGTCGGGACGACGATCGCCGGTTCGCAGGCCTCAAACGCAACCCTCGGCGTCGGTCTCTTCACGGCCGGTGGCATGGTGGGCTTCGCGCTCGGGCCCGTGGTCATCCTGCACGTCGTCTCCACGTACGGCATCGAGGCAACGGTCTGGCTCGCGCTGCCGGGGCTCGTCCTCGGCGCGGCAGTCGGCCTTCTCTTGCCTCAATGGGAGCCTCATCCGCGCCGGCCGCTGCGGCGCCTGTTCGATTTGCGGTTGGCGCGCGGCCCGGTCGGGGCGCTCGCCGTTGCGAGCATGTTCAGCGCGCTGGCCTTCATCACGTTCACAGGCTCCGTCCCGCTCTGGCTCGTGCATGAAAACGGATACGCACCTGACGCGCCGATCATCGGATGGACACTCTCAGCGTTCGCCTTCGCTGGCGGCCTCGGCTCGATCGTGGGCGGCTTCCTTGCACCAAGGCTCGGCCCCATCCTCACGATCGTCGGAGCCTTCCTCCTGACCCTCTGCCCACTACTCACAGTGATCGCCAGCGAGCCAGGAACAGCCCTCTACTTCGTGGCGATTGCTCTCGCAGGCATCCTCATTTTCGTGCCCGTTCCCGCACTGATCATCATCGCCCAGGAGTTCGTGCCGGGCGCACCGGCGACGGCATCAGGGATGGTTCTTGGGCTCGGCTCGGCCCTGGCTGGGATCGGGTACATCGTTCTCGGGCGCGTTCAGGAGGCGGTCGGGCTAACCAGCGGAATTCTGATCGGCTTCAGCATGGTCGTCCCCGCGGCGCTTATCGCGCTCGTAGTGCTCCTCCGAGCCCGCGGTGAGACACCGGTGCCAGCGCACTAGCCTCGAGCATCGGTTCTGCCCAAGAAGATGGCCACGACGTCGCGACCGCCCTGGGATAGTGGAGCGTGATGGGTCAGGTGCTTGCCGACGTCGACGTCTGGGCCGAGCTCGGCGACGCGCTCAGCCTCGCCTTCGGCATGTTCTGGGAAATCCTCTGGGCGCTGATCCTCGGCTTCGCGATCTCGGCAGCCGTGCAGGCGGTCGTGTCGAAGGAGGAGATGCGCCGTCTTCTGCCGGACGACTCCCCGCGCTCGCTCGGGATCGCTGCGGACTCGGCGCCGCGAGCTCCTCGTGCTCCTACGCGGCCGTGGCGATGGCGCGATCCGTCTTTCGCCGTGGCGCCGACTTCACCGCGGCGATGGTGTTCGAGTTCGCCTCGACCAACCTCGTGATCGAGCTCGGGATCGTGATGGCCGTCCTCCTCGGCTGGCAGTTCACGCTCGGCCGAGTTCGTTGGCGGGCCGCTCATGATCGTCATCCTCGCGCTTCTTTTCCGCCGCTTCCTCACGCGCCGACTCGTCGCCGAGGCGCGAGAGCAGGCCGACCGCGGCCTCCTCGGATCGATGGAGGGTCACGCGGAAATGGACATGTCGGTCACGAGGGCGGCACGATTTTGGAGCGCCTGCGCTCGCCGCAAGGGTTTCACCGCGCTCGCGAACTACTTCGTCATGGACTGGGCGGCGATCTGGAAGGACATCGTCGGCGGCCTGCTGATCGCGGGCGCGCTGGCCGCCTGGGTGCCGAACTCCTTCTGGCAGTCGTTCTTCTTCGTCGACCATGAAACCTTCGCCAAGTTCTGGGGCCCGCTCGTCGGTCCGCTCGTCGCCGTCATCTCCTTCGTTTGCTCGATCGGAAACGTCCCGCTTGCGGCCGTCCTTTGGAACGGGGGCATCAGCTTCGGCGGCGTTATCGCCTTCATCTTCGCCGACCTGATCGTTCTCCCGATCCTCAACATCTACCGCAAGTACTACGGCCTTCGGGTGGCGGGCTTCCTGCTCGTGACGTTCTACGCAGCCATGGTCGGCGCGGCGCTCGTCGTCGAGCTCCTCTTCCAGGCGCTCGGACTCGTGCCCGAGGAGCGAAACGCGAAGATCGTCGAGGCGAGCGTGAGCTGGAATTACACGACCGTGCTCAACATCATCTTCACCATGTTCGCGGCCGTGCTCGTCTGGCGCTTCGTCCGTACAGGAGGGCTTCCGATGCTGCGGATGATGAACAAGCCGATGGGCGAGCACGCGTGAGTAGCTCTGCCTAGTCGACGATTTCGACCGCAGCCGCGCGCACTCTAGGTCGCGACGATGCTGAACGTCGTCTCAGCCAGAGCTCGTGGTCCGTCGAACTTGGGCTTGAAGAGGCCCTTCACGGTGTATGTCCCTGGCGCCAGCGGTCGGCTCTTCACGCACCCCCAGTCGTCCTTCACGCACTCGTCCAGCTTCCAGGTGAAGAGCTTCTTGTGCTCGCCGGGTCTGATCGTCTCCTCGGCGAGCAGGTCGCAGTGTGTGCCAGGCGGGATGATGAACCTCCGGCCTTTGGAGTCGAAGTACGAGAGGAAGCAGGCTTGGTAGTAGGACTGAAACACGTAGGCCTTCCTCCCGATGTTCTCGATTGCGACAGCGACAGTCTCCCCGGCCTCGTAGCTGTCGCTGAGAACGAAGCGAATGGGAACGGCGCCGTTCTCTGGCTCCGCCGGGGCTGTGGTTGACGCGCCGTCGTTTTGGCTCGTGGAAGCGCCGGCGCTCCGCTCCTCGTCTCCGCCCCGCCCAAGGAGCGCCGCCGCGCTCCCTCCTGCGAGCAGCACGAGCAAGAGCGGGGCGATGAGCGGGCGGCGTCGGTTCGCATCGCATGATGACCTTGTCAAGTCGTACGGGGGAACCGTGGCCCGCTCCTGCTGCGGTTCTCCGTGCGCGCCCTCAGGCTTCTCGCAAACGTGCGGCTAACAGGAAACGAGGCCGAAGGCGGAGAGGGTCGATGTGTGGCCTTCGGAACCCTTCCGACGCTAGACCACCTCCGACCTCTCCGCGACCCTCTCACCTCGTCGTGCTTCTTCCATCAGGGGATGCACTGACAAAAGAATGGCAACCAGGCTCCCGGAATCGCGTAAGCCGAGCGAGCAGCTAACCGATGGTGATGAAGACCTGCATCAAGTGCGGGAAGATCATTCCCGCCAGCATGGGCTCGCGCTGCGAGGAGCACCCGAAGCGCTGGCGCTCGGGGTCGACGAGGGAGTGGCGCAAGACGAGGGAGCGCATCCTCGCCCGCGACGGCTGCCGCTGCACCGTCCACGTTCGCCCTGGGGAGCGTTGTCCGGAGACGAGGCTGCTCGAGGTTCACCACTCCCCGCCGCCCTTCCGCAAGCGTTCCGGCTCTTAGTGCGTCCGCCCGAGCAGCCGAGCGACGGAGAGTCCTAGGAGCTTCCTTGGTCTTGACATGTCCGAAAGGCCGTGAAACCTTGCGAGCAAAGGACGTCTTGAGCCGCACTTTGGTGATCATGTTTCTCGCGTGTGCCGCCCCTTTCGCCGGGGCTGTGAAGGCGGAGGCGGCCACGTGTCATGGCGAGAGGGCAACAATCGTAGGAACTCCGGGCCGCGATCACATCATCGGCACGGGTGGTAAGGACGTGATAACGACCTTCGGCCGCCCGGACATCATCCGCGCCCGAGGAGGAAATGACGTTATATGCGCCGGGCCAGGCGGCGACCGGATCGATGACGGCTCGGGAGACGATCGGGTTTTCGCCCAGCGTGGCGAAGACTTCCTTACGCGAGCCCCGGGTAACGACTGGGCACGTATGGGTCGTGGTGATGACTTGATCGAGGACGCTCGTGGGGATGACACCTACTACGGTGGGCGCGGATACGACACCGTGGGGTTGGACGTTGACGGGGATGACGCATTTTTCGGAGGCGCGGGTTTTGATGCCATCTCCTTTGCTTGGAACCAGCCCATCACGGACAGCATCCAGGTTGATTTGGGCGCGGGAACGGCGGTCACCAGCGCAGGGGCCGATACGCTCCGGTCGGTTGAACGAGCGGACGGGTCGGCTGGTAACGACTTACTCATCGGTAATGCCGCCCGCAACGTCCTCGTTGGCGACGAAGGCGACGACGACCTACGGGGCGCGGCGGGTAACGACAGCCTCTATGGCGGCGACGGCGTTGACTCGCTTGACGGCGGTGATGGGACTGATGAGTGCTTTTTCGGCGAGACCGTCATCAACTGCGAAGAGATAATCACGCGCGTTTCTCGTTAGGTCACGGCGGTGGCTTCCGCCCGAGCAGGCGAGCGACGACGGAGCGGAGGAGCTTGCGCGGCGAGCGCGGGCCGTTGCCGAGGGCGGTTGGCACAGGTGAGCTCTACGGAGCGCTGCCGCGCGCAAAGTGTCTAGCGCTTAGTAGCGTGGGTTGACGACTCTGCCGGACACAGTGATTTTCATCCGTCGTCGTCTCCTAGGGTCCGGGAGGTCCCGGTGGCGCAGAAACGGTGACAGTTTCCGTGACGGTTTGGGTCTGGGTTTCCGTCACGGTCTGGACTTCGGTGACAGTGTTGTTGACGGTCTCGGTGACGGTGTTCGTGACCGTCTCGCCTGGGGTCGTAATGGTCTGACCAGGCGTAGTCACCGTTTGACCAGGCGTCGTGGTGGTCTGCGTGTGGACGACCGTTTGAGTCGGACCGGGGATAGTGACCAGATCACCGGCGAGCGTTTGGTAATGAGTCGGGCCGGTGACGGTCTCAACGACCGTGTCACCAGCGCGTGTCCGCCAGTGGATGAGGCGCTTCACCTTGCCATCCACTGTCACCGTTTCGATGTAGCCGGTTTGGGTCTGGCCGTTCACTTCACGTTTGATCTGTTGCGCTCCTGCGGGAACGGAGTAGGCGTCTTGGCTCGACATTCCCTCGGCGACGACGACGCCGCCCGCTCCCACCAAAAGAAGAACAAGCGTGAGCGCAACCCATTTCATTCCGGAAGGATCGCTTTGTTCCGAAAAAGACATCAGCCCATCTCTCCCACGTAGTCACGGATGAGTGATTCGACGCCCGTCCGGACGTCCTCGTCCGTGCAGTCCCGAAGCAGTTTGTCCTCGACTCCCTCGTAGCCCGACACGATCATGGGCCGATGGGCGAGACGCCTCAGCCAGCGCAAGGTTGGCACGAGGGCGATCTTAGTCGTTGGGGGGGCTTCCGCCCGAGCAGCCGAGCGATGACGGCACGGAGAAGCTTCCGCGGCGAACGGCGCCCGTTATCGAGCGAGGTCGGCACGCCGGAGTTCTACGCCGACTGCGACCAACGAACAAGTGTCTCGGCGAGCCGTGTCTGCCCCGGCGCGTGCCACGCTGACCTTGACACTCCTCGGATCGAGGTGGTAGAGGACCCGGTACCGAGGAGGAGGGCCGATTGGCTTACACCGTTGACGACGCGATTGCGGCCGTGGCGAGTGCCCAAGCCGCGGAGATGAATCCCAACACGATCTGGTTTCTCCAGGGATCCGTCACGATCACGGACACCCCGCGGGAGCAGCTCTACGCGCAGCCGGGCACTGAACTCCCGACGGATGCCCCGGACGAAGGGACGGTCGAGCTCGTCGTCGACGAGCAATGGGCGCCGATCACCGGGAACGGGCACCTTTGGCGGGAAACCGCTGATACTTTGGGCAACCTCGGAACGACATATTGGGATGACTACACCAAATTCGCGATGCAGCGCGGTGGAGGGCCGAAGTTCTATCTCGGCCTGGACATCGAGCCGGTCATCACTTTCGTCGGTCCGCTTTCCGTACGTCCACCCGCTTTCGCCAGGTCATTCGTGCAGCGACATGGTTTCCTCTCGAGGAAGCGGTACCGAGGTGTGTTGGCGCTCCAGATGCAGCCTCCCTTCACGGTTGCACTAACCGAGGATTCGCTGAACCCGAAGCTAACCGGAACGATTACTCCCGACCCTTCGCTGCCGGGCGCCATTCGTTTGCCCGCCACCATCGAAGTCGTCATTGAGTCGCTTACCAGTTCTACGATTCTGTAGCGGTCAGGGCACCGGGGCGGACACAGAACCAGGGGAGCCCAGGCTACGAGCGCCGTTCTTGCGTTCCTAGCTCCGCCCGAGCAGCCGAGCGACGACGGCGTGTAGGAGCTTCCGAGGCGAGCGCCGGCCGTTGTCGAGTGCGAGAGTTCGCAGAGGCCGACGAGGACGATGCCGATCGCCTCTTCGAAGCCGCGGCCGCGATCCCTGCCCTGCGGGACGACCTGCGCGGGCTCGCTCCCAACTCGCAGCTCAGCGGTCCAGTAGGATCCGCTCCGGAGGGATCGGATGGCGACGAGCGTCTGGGGTCTCTCGAAGAACAAAGCGAACTACCGCCCCGCTCCGCAGGCCGACGTCCGCTGCGACCACTGCGCGTACATGTTTCCGCCAATGGCGCTCGGTGGCTGTAGCTTGGTTCGCGGGATGATCCGCGGCTCAGCCACCTGCGACAAGTTCACGCCCCGCCACTGACCGGCCCGCATGTCATCGGTGTCTACGAGACCGTGCTCTATGCGGCCGACCCAGTCGAGACGTCGCGGTTCTACGAGGAGGTCCTGAATCTTCGTCCGCTCGAAGAGCCGGACGAGCTGAGCGCTGCGTTCCGGCTTCCGGACGGGCGCATGCTTCTCATATTCGACGCGGAGCGTGCGTCGCGCCCAGGTCGTCCCGTCCCGTCCCATGGTGCTCAAGGGCCCGGGCATGTCGCCTTCTCGGTCCCGCCCGGTGCCCTCGATTCTCTCGCGGCCGCCCTTCGCCAACGAGGGGTCGAGGTCGAGCGCGAGACTGATCACGATGCGGGCGGGCGCTCTATCTATTTCCGCGACCCTGCGGGCAACTCCGTCGAGCTCGTCGAGGGAGAAGCCTGGCCTGACGCGGCGCCCGGCTAGTCGACGGAGCCTGGCGTCACATCGCCGGACGGCCTCAGACACAGAACGCATCCCTCCAAGCTCGCCGCCTATGCCGAGAAGGCGGAACACTAGGGGTCCACCTCCGGCTGCCAAGAGCAGCCGGAGAGTCGATCGGACGCTTACGCGGGTTCGATTCCCGCCGCCTCCACTTTCCCTGCAAATCGCATTGCGGGTTGGAACACTTGGCTCTCGCTCTCCTGAAGCGCGAGGGGGGCTTGAGTCAGGTCGGCCGTGTCGAGCTGCGCGTTACCTGGCCGTCGAACGAATGTCCGCGTGGCCGAGCCGGAGCTGCGTCAGGCGTAGATCATGGTGTGAACGCCGGAGCTCCGTGGCAGCCGTATGACGCCCGGCCAGAGGGCCTCCTCGGGCTATTGTCTTGCTGTGCTTTGGACAACCGATGGGAACCGAGCCCGGTATCGATGTTCTCGGACAGACGCCGATGGAGAAGACGCACCTCGGGCGTCCTCCTGTCTGAAACCGAGGACTCGTGCCTCTTTTGCGACAAGTTCTCACGCTCGTCGAGTCCCGTCGCGTACGTCCGAATGCGTCACCTCATGAATCACCTCGTCGATAGGCACGGCTTCAGGCTCGACCCACGCGGCCCAGGCGGGCCATTACGCGTACGAATCGGTCGACGGAAAGCCGCGCTTCTTCCTCGCAAGTCGGCGAAGGCTGAAGAACGCAGATCCGAGACGCCGGGCAGTCCTGGCTGCGGCGAGGCGTCTGCAGACTCGACGACCCCTTAGCTCCGACGAGGCCCTCATCTTCGTCCCCGACGAGATCGGCCGTCCAGTCTCGGCCACCGTATTTGACGTATCGACTCTGCTCAGACGGCCACTTCGGGATCACGATCCTTCGTAAGCAAACCATTGACCGGAGGGGCTTGCGGAAGCGCGACAGCGGGTTAGGCGGGGGAGGTATTGACGACCAGGTCGAGCACACCTGACCCCGTTAGCCCTCCGCGAGAAAAACTCCGCTACGCGAGGAAACATGCGGTATTGCCCACCGGGGGCGAAGCCTCGGCCTGGAGCGTCTAGCAAGTGGGCTAGGGCTTCCGCCCGAGCAGCCGAGCGACGACTGAGCAGAGCAGCCAGCCAAGACCCACTAAACGATCCAGGGGATGAAGCGGCATGGCGTCGACCGGCGGTAAGCGGCGAATTCGGGGTATCGCTCGGCGAGCCAGGCTTCCTCGCGGATCGACTTGAGCCAGAAGATGACTGCGAGGACCGCCGTCGGGGCGAGGACGAGCGGCGAGCGATGGAACGAGAGTCCGAGGCCGAGGACAAGAATCCCTCCGTAGAGGGGGTGACGGGCGCGCGCGTAGATGCCCGTGCTTCGAAGCGTCGCACGGTCACGCGGGCGTGGCAGTGGGGTAAACGACCGTCCGAGGGTGATCCTGCTCAGGATCAGCATCCCCGCGCCGGCTGCCTCGAGCACGAAGCCGACGACGCGGAGCTCGGGCTCAACGCCAGAGGGCCAGCGAGGGCCGGCGATGGCACACGCGACCGTCACGACGATAAAGATCGACTGCAGGACGACCCAGCCTTCACCGCGTCGTCCCAGCGCCGGCGGGGCCACGGAACGATGCTACGCGTCTTTAAGAGCCCCGTGTCGTCGGCCTAAAGGCGTCAGCGGGTGCTTGGCTTCCGCCCGAACGGCCGAGCGACGAGGGCCCGTAGGAGCTTCGAGGCGCTCAGGCTGACCCCGAAGAGATTCCGGCGAACCCGCGGAGCCGATCGGAGAAATGACTTACGGTCTGACGGTTGCCCATTGAACTTCGTGCGGACGGAGAAGCGAACGCCGCCATAGCGGAAGCCGTCATGCGGGCGCTCCCACAGTGGTTCGAGCTCGAGGAAGGGCTGCTCGACCTCGTGGAGGCCGCTCGGACGTCTCCAACCTTCATCGCGACAGAAGAGGGGGGCGACGTAGGTTTCCTGACGTTCAAGCCTCAGACTCCCTGCGCCGCCGAAATCACCGCCATGAGAGTGCTGCCGAACTGGCACCGGCAGGGGATCGGTCGTGCGCTCGTCGAGGAGGCTTGCCGTCTAGCGCTTAAGCAAGGTATGCGCCTTCTGCAGGTGAAGACGCTTGGCCCGTCACACCCAAGTGAACACTACGCCGGCACCCGAGCGTTCTACGAAGCCCTCGATTTCATTCCGTTGGAAGAAACGACCTCTGTGTGGGGCCCGGGCATTCATGCTTGATCCTCGTAAGAACCTTGTCCCGAGAGTCCTACGCCTCTCACGGCTTCTGCCCGAGCAGCCGAGCGACGACGGCACGGAGGAGCTTCCTGGAAGAGCGGCGGCCGTCATCGCCGACGCAGAAGAGCTCTAGCTCTTGGCGTACTCCTCGGCCGACTTCGATTCGAACTCAAAGCCCACGAAGCCTTGATCGCCAACGACCCAGGCGTCGTGACCGGGTTCGATGACATAGGCATCGCCCGGCCCGATCTCCGCCTCCGACCCGTCGTCGCTGACGACGTGCAACGTGCCGGATTCGGCAATGCCGATGTGACGGGCCCGGCAGCTGTCGGTGCCTGCGACCGGTTTGATGCACTCCGACCATCGCCAGCCGGGCTCGAACGCGAAGCGAGCAGCGGTTGTGTCGCCCATGCGTACGACGTCGATGCGAGTCTTGTCTGGTGTCCGGGTCTCGTCGGGCGAGTCGAACTTTCGCACCTCAACGGCCATAACGGCCTCCTCCTGTCGAATGGTTGAGGCGATCCTACGCCGAAGTCGATTCGCCCAGTAGCTTCCGCCCGAGCAGCGGGCCGACGACGGCCTGCAGGAGCTTCTTAGGCGAGTGGGGGCCGTTGTCGAGCGCGGTCGGCATCAGCGCGCGCGTCCCGGAACCTGCGCGAGTTGGGCCCCGGCGTCCCACTCCGCAGGTTTTTCCTGCGGCTGAAACCACGCCATGCCTGCCGCCTGCCACTCCGCACGGAAACGTCGGACGCTCTCAAGCGTCCAATCTTCGCACCCGAACTCGACGCCGCAGCAAGGGCAGATGACGTAGGCGGGGTGTACACCTTCCGGCCCCCAGGGCTCGTCACCATCTTCGAACGCCAGACCGCAGACGAAGCAGAGATGAGGTGCCGCGGGTCGATCCACAGGCACGTTCGCACGAGCGCCGGCGGCTTAGGAGCTCCGCCAAGGCTGCAGCTGCGAGCCTGTTGGCGGGAATCGCCGCTAAGAGGGCGAGCACGGCCTGGTTCTTGCGCATGTCCACGTTGGGCACCTCGTGGAGGAAGCGGACGTGCCAGCGGGCGGCGGCGCGGTCGTACTTCTCCGGCTCCTTGTCAGCGAGCAGGAGGGTGAGCTCGAGCGCCTCGGCAAGCCCGACGAACGGGAGCTCGGAGGCGGCCGACAGAGCCTCGGTGACGTTCGCCCGATCGAGGGCGCGGCGGACCCGCTAGCCGCGGCGATGGTCGCTGGGCCTGTGCGCGTTCATTCTTGGTCTGAACGTCGACTTAGCTCCTCGTGCGCTGCACCGTCCACGTGAAGCGTTGTCCGTTTCGAGCCTGCGGGTTGCGGCACGGGGCAATGCCAAAGATCAAGCGCAGCAGATCTTCGTCCGGGCGCCGGCCCTTGAGGAGCGTGGCCGAAAGCCCCGTCTGCGATTGGACTCGCCAGCCGCCGTTGTGAACGGCCTTGGCGACGGACGCAGTCAGAGCGGCGCGGCACTCTTCGAAACTCGCCTCCACCACGTGGGCCCCTTTGCGGGCCTGCTGGTTGACGTCGAGCATGCTGGCCTCCCTCGGTCGGTGAGGAGTGCTCCGCCGGGGAAGCGCCTCAGACGAACTCGCCGGAATCCGGCTTGCGTCGAAAGGGGTGGGCGCGAGAGAAGAACCGCCGCGACGGTCACGAAATCGTACATGTTGGGCCGTTCTAGCGCTCGCAGGTCGTTAGAGTCGGGTCGTGGCCGACCTGTACGAACAGCTGGACGCCGCTGAGGACGCGCTCTCCGATCTCGCCGCCGACTACCTAGCTTCGGGGAACGATCCTGCGCGGCGGCCGAGCCAGGACGACATGTATCGCGTGTGGATCCACCTCCGCCACACGCTGGAAGTGCTCGCGGCGCTGCACGACGAGACGCCGAAGGCGATGGCCGTCCAGGCAATCGAGTACGCGCCCAGCAGCGAGGAGTGGGCAAGTCGCCGTGCGAGCTGGGTGAAGGCCGCCCGCGAGGAACTCGAGGGCGGTGAGTAAGAACGCTCATGTGCGCCTGGCCCGACTCCGGTCTGCGACATCCCCTTTCTGCTGGGGCGTCAACGAAATCGCCGTCGGGCGAAACGCACCCCAGCGTCCAACAGAGGCTCAGGCGCCGGCGGTTTTGGCCTTCTAAGGCTTACGGCCGAGCAGCCGAGCGACGACGGCCCGCAAGGGTCCGGGGCGAGCGTCGGCGGTTGTCGAGGGGGCCGGTCGGCACGTCTTTAGTGAGCAGACAACTTCCAAGAATCATGGAACGGCATGCAATCGAGTGGGAGCGCCCGCAGACGCCCCGCGCGGGCCGTGGGTCTGCAGCGCTGGACGCCGAATTATCGGTCTACTGGCGTGGCGGCTAAGGCGATCGTCGAGGCTCTTGCTCCTGATGCCGCCAAGCGCACAATGCACTTCAGGGGGCCGCGACCGTTCTCATACGTATTCATCCGTGGTCGGGATCGGAAGATCTCCGGATGCTCGGCACGAGGCGGAGCGGGACGATTCGTGCTCAATCGTGAGGAGGTTTCGACATGGCTCACGAACCGACCAACGAGTCAGCTTCGATCCGTCTGCTCGAGAACACGAGCGTCGAGGACATGATGAGTCGGGGCGTGTTCAGCTGCCCCCTCGAGACGCCGCTCAGAACGGTTGCCGAAATGATGGCCGCTCATCGGGTTCACTGCATCGTCGGGTTCGGAGACGTCACCGAAGACGATACGCAGATCTGGGGACTGATCTCCGACCTCGACTTGATCAATGTGGCGGCCTACGAAGGTCTGGAAGGCCGGGCGGCCGGCGGCGTCGCTTCGACGGAGGTCGTCACGATCTTCCCCGGTGACAGCCTCTTGAAGGCGGCGCGACTCATGAGCGACCACCGCATCACACACCTGCTCGTACTCGATGAGGGCGCCGACCGGCCGGTCGGAGTTCTTTCGACACTCGATCTGGCGAGGGCGCTCGCTAGCCCTCAGACGTAGGTTGCGATTCAGTCCGGTTCGGCCCCGGTTCGCGGCGAAGGCACTTGTGTCGAGAGGTGCGTCGGCGCCTCCACGCGGGGCCACGACCCATTGCGTGTTCTCCACAGCGGTGGTACGCGGGTCTCCCCGAGATTCAAGAATTGTCGTCGGCAAGGTGCGCGTGTCCGTGTGCGGCGAGGCACCGGCCGATCTTGTCTCCTCGCGTCGTGCGCTGGGCCTTCTCGAGGCCTCCAGGCCTCGGCTCTGCAAGGCTTCAGCCGGTCAAACCGAGCGAACGAATGGTTGAGAGAGTTACTGGAGCGCCTCGGGCTCGTCAAGGACCCGTCGGGCCAATGGGCGGATTCCTCGAGCGCTTTCGGCGGAGCGGCGGGGTTCCCGCCGCAGCCGGGGGCGAGCTCGCGGCGGAGTTGGCGCCGGTCTTTGCCGCTCTCGACGGTATCGAGGAGGAGGCCGCCGAGATACGTCGACGGGTGGATGTCGTGGCAGCGCAGCGCGCCCATGAGGCGGAGGAGCAAGCGCAGGGCATCCTCGCGGGGGCTCGCGAGCGAGCGAACTTCGAGCGCGACGACGCTCTGAAGGCAGGCGGCAGAGTCACCGACGCCGAGGTCGTCTCGATCCTCGAGCAAGCAGAGCTCGATGCCCAGCAGATCAGGACGGTCGGAGAGCAGCGCCTGCCGGCGTTCGTCGCGAATGTGCTGAAACGCGTGCTCGAGGCCGGTTCGTGAGTGCAGCCTGGGTCGCGGGCAGCGTGCGGGCACGTCTGCTGCTCGGGCGCTGCGCAGGCGCCGAGAGGGTGAGGCAGTTGGCCGGTGCGGAGTCGCTCGCCGAGGCCGTGGTGAGCCTCTCCGGAACCGCCTACGCACCGGTTGCAAAGTCTCCCGAAACGACTCTCGAGGAAGCGCAGCGGGGCGTGGCCGGCTGCACGGCACTTCAGCTCCGCGTCCTTGCCGCGTGGCTGCCGCCGGAGGCCAAACGGCTTCTCCGCTCGCTTGCGGCCTGGTTCGAGCTCGTGAACATCGAGGATCGGCTGGCCTACCTTGCGGGCGGTGAGTTCCGTCCGGCGTTCGAGCTTGGTGTGCTTTCTTCGGTTTGGGACGCCGCTGCGTTGGCCCAGAGTCCAGACGAGCTTCGGAGGTTGCTGCAGCGCTCGAGCTGGGGCGACCCAGGCAGCGACGACCCGCAGGACATCCACCTCGCGCTTCGGCTTGCCTGGGCGCGACGAGTAACGGCTCAGGCGTCTGAGGCCGGCGCGTGGGCAGCCGGGAGAATCGCGATCCTGTTGGCGGGGGAGATGCTCATTGCCGACAACCCTCGTAATCTGGCTCAGGCCGAGCACGCCGGCCTCGGGGCGGGGTGGGTCGGCGCGGAGACGATTGCTGATCTGCGCGCACAGCTTCCGCCCCGCGCTTCCTGGGCGCTTGCCGGAATCGATACCCCGGACGAGCTCTGGCGTGCAGAGCTCGCCTGGTGGCGGACGGTGGCGTCTGAGGCGGAGGCGATGACGCGGTCTCGACTCGAAGGGCGAGAGGTGGTGGTCGGCGCGGTTGCTCTGCTCGCCCTCGACGCGGTGCGTGTCGCGACGGCGCTGGCGGTGGCAGCCCAGGAGGAGAGCAGAGTTTCGCGCGAGGTTCTCGATGAACTCTTCTGAACTCGTCCGGGCCGGCCGAATGAGCCGCGTCGCGGTCGTGTCGCCGCGGCGGCGCGCCCGCGACGCCTTGGTCGAGCTTGCGAGGGTCGGATGCGTGGAGTTGGCGGGCAATCTGCCTCCCCTGGAGGGTGAGGAAGCCGAGGCGCTACGGCGGTTGAAGAATCTCGTGAGCGAGAGCCGGGAGCCACCTGCGCTCCTGCGCTCTCCGCCCGAGGTGTCGTCGCTCGAGCGGCGCGGGAAGATCGGATTGCTTGCCGGCGAGGCCGAGCTCAAGCGGCGCACCCGGCTCGCGGTCGAGCACGGCAGCTTCTCGGCCTGGGTCGGCTGGGCTCCGACGGCCAGGCTCGAAGAGCTGAACGAGCGACTGGCCGGGATCGGCTCGGGACTTGTCGAGCTACCGCGCCCGGCCTGGGTCGATCCGCCCACGCTCTTCCGGCCGGCAGCGGTAGAGCGGCCTTTTCGTCCGCTCGTTCGGACCTACGGGACTCCCCGCTACTGGGACGTGGACCCGACCCGGTTCACAGCGGCTTCCTTCATCGTGATGTTCGGGATGATGTTCGGTGACGTTGGGCACGGCCTGGTGCTCGCGCTGCTCGGTCTCTGGCTGCGCCGCTGCCGAGAGGGGCGCCTCGCGGAGGTTCGCGATCTTTGGGTGATCGTGTTCGCCTGCGGGCTCGCCGGAGCGTGCTTCGGTCTGCTCTACGGTGAGGCTTTCGGGCCGACGGGCCTCGTCCCGAGGTTGTGGCTCGATCCGGTCGACGACCCCGTTCCGCTGTTTCTCGTCGCCCTGGCCCTCGGAGGCGTCCTACTCACGATCAGCTACCTGCTCGGAATCGTGAACCGCTGGAGAGAGAGCGGCGTCGCCCGGGCCTTGTTCGATCAGTCGGGAGTCGCGGGTCTGATGATCTTGGTCGGGGGCGGCATCTTCGCGGGCGGCTTCCACTGGCATTTGCGCCCAATGGAGATTCTGGGCGGCCTCATCTGCCTGGCGGGCATCATCCTCGTCGGAACGGGACTCGCGCTCTTGGCCCCAGGGGAGCCGCAGCCGTCATCCAGGTCGGCATCGAGCTCGTCGATGCGGTCACTCGACTTGCATCCAACTTCATCTCGTTTGCGAGGCTCGCGGCCTTCGGGCTCATGCACGCCGCCCTGGGAGCGGTCGTCTTCTCGGCCGCCTCAGCTCTTTGGGGCGGCGTGATCGGGGGAGTCGCCGCCGTGATCGTCTTCACGCTTGGGAACGCGGTGGCGTTCGCGCTCGAAGCTCTGGTCACCGGCGTCCAGGCACTGAGGCTCGAGTATTACGAGCTCTTCTCCCGGATCTTCTCGGGTGAGGGGCACGCGTTCGCCCCCTGGAGTATGCCGGTGCTATCCATCGAGGAGGAGTGATGATCGAATCGATCCTATGGGCCCTTCCAGCAGTTGCGGTGGTATTCGTCGCCACGACAGCCGCGTTGCGCAAGGCGCCGGCCCGTGGCTTTCGCAGGCTGCTCGCCGTCAACGGCGCGATCATGCTGGCGGCGGTCGGGCTCGCGTGCGTTCTGCTCTTCGGGGTGGTCGACTCTGCGCAGGCTGCGACGAATACAAGCTCGTCGAACTCGTGGGCGGCGCTCCTGGGCGCCGGCATTGCAGTTGCAGGCTCGACGATCGGCGCAGGATTCGCGGTCGCCTACACGGGGGCGGCCGCCCTTGCTGCAGTGAGCGAGAAACCAGAGATGTTCGGGCGCTCGCTCGTCTTCGTCGGCCTGTCCGAAGGAATCGCCATCTACGGACTCGTGGTCGCGATCATCCTCATCGGTCAGGCGTGAGCTCGATCGTCGCCATCGGTGACCCCACGAAGCTCGCCGGCTACGCCCTGGCGGGAGTCGACGTCAAACATGCGACCGAGCCCGACCAGGTGCGTAAGGCGTGGCTCGGGATCGGCAGTGACGTCGGGCTCGTGTTGTTGACCGTCGAGGCGCGGCAGGCGCTTCCCGATCCGCTCGGCCGCCACGACGTGCTCGTAGCCGTCCTGCCCGCATGAATCTCGATTCGCTACGAACCGCTCTGCGGCTGGAGGCAGAGACCGAAGCGGCGAAGCGGCTCACGCAGGTCGACGAGGCATGTGAGCGCCGCCTCGCCGAGGCGCAGGCGAGGGCCCGCGGGCTGGCCCACCAGGGTCGGCTCGAGGGCGCACGCCAAGCGGAGCGAAACTCGCTCCGCCGACGGGCGGCTGCGAACCGGCGAGCGCGCGAACTGCGGCTCGCGGCCGAGCGGGGGCTGGTCGAGGAGTTGCGACTGCGTGCCGGCAAGGAAGCCTTGCTGCTGCGGAAGGATCCCCGCTACGGGGAGCTGATCGATCGCGTGTCGCAGGCGGCGAGATCTCAGCTGGGAGGAGGCGCGGAAGTCGAAGTCGACCCGGCGGTCGGCGGCGTCCGTGCGCGGGCGGGCAGCACATCTGTCGATTACACGCTTCCTGCCCTCGTCGATCGCGCGATTGCCGAGCTCGACGGACAGCTAGAGACGCTCTGGCAATGACCGCGGGCCGAGTCCGCCGCGTCAACGGTCCCGTTCTCGAGGTTGTCGGGCTGAAGACCGGGATGCTCGACCTTGTTCAGGTCGGCTCTCGCAAGCTGCCCGGCGAGGTCATAGCTCTCGATCCCGAGGCGGCGACCGTCCAGGTGTACGCGTACACGGGAGGAATTCGCCCCGGAGACGAGGTTGTCACGACCGGCCAGCCCCTAATGGCTGAGCTCGGGCCCGGGCTTCTCGGGGGCGTCTACGACGGAATGCTCCGCCGTCTGTCCGGAGCCGATCAGATGCTCAGTTCAGACCAGCGGGCCAGCACGCTCGACCAGGAGAAACGTTGGCCCTTCCAATCGGATGTCGAGCTCGGACAGCGAGTAGCTTCCGGAGACGTTCTCGGGCATGTCCAGGAGAGTGCGGCAATCACTTTTCGCGCACTCGTGCCGCATGGAGTCACGGGTGCGATCGAATGGATCGCACCCGACGGCGAGTACACGGTCTCGGTGCCGATTGCGCGCGTGTCGGGAATCCCGATCGCTCTCGCGCACCGCTGGCCGGTGCGCCGTCCGCGTCCGGTGCGCGAGCGCCTGCGCGCCGACGTCCCGCTGTTCACCGGACAGCGTGCGATCGACCTCTTCTTCCCGATCGCCCGAGGGGGAAGCGCGTCGGTGCCCGGCGGGTTCGGGACCGGCAAGACCGTCCTGCTCCAGCAGATCGCCAAGTGGTGTGACGCGGACGTGATCGTGTATGTCGGTTGCGGGGAGCGAGGTAACGAGATGGCGGACGTGCTCGAGGAAATGGCTGCGCTCGAGGATCCGCGTACCGGCCGCTCGCTGCTGGATCGAACAGTGTTGATCGCCAACACGTCGAACATGCCTGTGCTCGCGCGTGAGGCCAGCATCTACACCGGCGTCACGGTCGCGGAGTTCTATCGCGACATGGGCTACGACACGGTACTCATCGCGGACTCCACGTCTCGGTGGGCCGAGGCGCTGCGCGAAGTTGCGTCACGCACCGGCGAGCTACCGGCGGAGGAGGGGTATCCCGCGGGCCTTGCCTCGGCGCTCGCCGCCTTCTACGAGCGTGCCGGCCGCGTTCGCGCCCACTCGAACGCCGACGCATCGGTCACCATCCTCGGTGCGGTCTCGCCGCCCGGCGGCGACATCACCGAGCCTGTGAGCGCACACACGCGCCGCTTCGTCAGGTGCACCTGGTCACTCGACTCGGATCTCGCGTACGCACGGCACTATCCGGCTCTGAGCTGGCGCGACTCGTCCTCGCGCGACGCGGAGCTGATCGCCGAATGGTATGTCGCGAACGACGCGCCGGACTGGGGACCGCGGCGCGAGCATGCGCTCAGGCTGCTCGCCGATTCCGATCATCTCGAATCGATCGCCCAGCTGGTCGGCGCAACCTCACTTCCGGATCGCGAGCGCGTTCTGCTCCTGGCCGGACGATTGCTACGGGAGGGAGTGCTCCAGCAGAGCAGCCTCAGCGCCAACGACGCCTACTGTCCGCCTGCGAAGCAGCAGGCCTTGCTCGCGCTCGTGCTCGCCATCGAGGAGCTATGCCTCGAGCTCGTCACCGGGGGAATCCCGATCCGACGCATCGAAGAGGTCGACCTCTCGCCCGCCGTTCGCGCGCGCGACGCAACGCCACCGCAGGGAGCCGGCGAGGTCGAAGCGATCGGCAAGCAACTGGTTGCGAAACTCGGTGAGCTGACGTGAGCTTCCGGGCTCCGATCGAGTACACCTCTGTCGCGGCGATCAAGGGACCGCTCCTTTGCATCGAGGACGTGGACGGAGTCGGGTGGGACGAAGTCGTCGAGATCCGGCTCGACTCTGGCGAGGTCCGCCACGGCGTCGTGCTCGAGGTCGATCGCCGGCTTGCGGTCATCCAGGTGTTCGAGGGGACGAGCGGCCTCGCACTGGACACAATTCGCGTCTCGTTCGGCGGAGGCCCGATGCGAATCCCGGTCGGGGACGGCTGGCTCGGCCGAGTTTGCAACGGAAGGGGGGAACCCCTCGACGGAGGCCCGCCTGTGCTCGGCGCTGACCAACGGCAGATCGGTGGTTGGCCGATCAATCCCACAGCACGAGCGACTCCCGGCGATCCGATCCTCACCGGCGTGTCAGTCATCGATGGCTTGGCGACGCTCGTGCGAGGACAGAAGCTGCCGATCTTCTCGGTCGGTGGCCTCCCGCACCTGGAACTCGCCGCCCAGATCGCGGCCCAGGCGACCGTGGCGGACGAGCCGTTCGCAGTCGTCTTCGCCGCGATGGGGGTGACGAATGCCGATGCCGCTGCGATGCGGGAACGGCTCGAGGCGCGTGCCGCCGCCGATGCCCTCGTGCTCTTCCTCAACACCGCAGACGATCCGCTTGTCGAGCGGATCACGACGCCAAGGCTCGCTCTCACCGTCGCCGAGTATCTTGCCTTCGAGAGCGGTCGCCACGTTCTCGTGGTCATGGCCGACATGACGAGCTACGCCGACGCCGTACGCGAGGTCGCCTCCTCCCGCGGCGAGATTCCGAGCAGGCGCGGCTACCCCGGCTATCTCTACAGCGATCTCGCCAGTCTCTATGAACGCGCCGGCCGGCTCCACGGCCGTGACGGATCACTCACCCAGGTTCCGGTGCTGACGATGCCCGGCGAGGACATCACGCATCCCGTACCGGACTTGACCGGCTACATCACCGAAGGGCAGATCGTCCTGTCGCACGAGCTGCACATTCGCGGCGTCTACCCCCCGTTCGACCCGCTCCGCTCCCTTTCCCGGTTGATGCGGCTCGGTGCGGGCGAGGGGAAGACCCGGGCGGACCATCTCGAGATCGCTGCGCAGCTCTATGCGCTCGTTGCGCAAGCGCGTCGCGTCTCCGATCTCGCGGAGGTCGTCGGCGCCGACGCGCTCAGCGGCCGCGAGCGCCGTTACCTGGGGTTCGCGGACGCGTTCGAGACCGGGTTCGTGCATCAAGGCCGAGACGAGCTCCGCACGCTCGAAGGGACGCTCGAACGTGCATGGCGCGTCGCCTCGATGCTCCCTCCGGCCGAGCTCACCATGGTGTCGGAGCCGGCGCTTGCTTCCTACTACACCGGCGACCGCGATGGCGATTCGGATTCCACCGGGTAGAGCAGGGCGCCTTTGGCTGCTCCGCCGGCTCGATGTGGCGCGGCGCGGCGCTGACGTTCTCGACCAGAAGCGCCAAACGCTTCTCCGTGAGCAGGGACGTCTTGCCGAACGCCTCTCTGCGGCCACGATCGAGTGGGAACGGCAAGCGGCCGCGGCAGCGGAGTGGAACGCGCGGGCGCTGACGATTGCCGGCCCGCGGCGTCTCCTCATCTCGGCGCTCCATCGCCGCGATTGCGCGGAAGTGTCGGTTGAATGGCGGAACACGCTCGGCGTCGTCGTTCCGGACAGCGCGAGGGTTCAACTCGGTGCGAGCCCCGATTTCGTGGCGCTGGGCGGCGGCTCCACTGTCGCAATCGCCGCCCAGGCTCATGAACGAGCTCTTGTGGCAGCGGCAGCGCACGCGGCCGCGCGGCTGGCCTACGACGCGATCTCCACCGAGCTCGCGACGACGACGAGACGCTTACGGGCGATCGAGAAACGCTGGATTCCAGATCACGAGGCCGAGCTCGCGCGCCTCGAACTGCGGCTGGAGGAGGTCGAGCTCGAGGATGTGGCGCGAGCCCGCTGGGCACAAGAACTGCAAGGCGCAGGCAGGGCGGTGCGAGGAGGAGCGAGCGTCCGGCGAACGCGACCGTGATGGACGTTGCAGACGGCCTTGCGCTTCCCGGGACGATGCCCGACCCCGAGATAACCCTCTGCTCCCACCCGCCGGTCGTCGACACACTGATCCGCTCGGCGTCTGTCTGCCTCTACTCCTGCGCACGCATCGAGAGGCAGCAACGGAGGCTCTGAAGATCGCGGCCTCGCGGCCCTGACTGTTCGGGAGTTTTCCTTATCGGCGATCCGCATCGGCCACGATGCGGCGGAACTTGCTCACTGCAATTGTGAGTCCGATGTTGGAGGTCCCCACCTTCCGAAAGGCGGCCGGCAACGTTCTCGGGCGCGTGATGCGGGTGGCGGCGCTTCTCGCCGCGGCCTCGGCCGCCCTCCTCGCGCCTGGCTCGGCGAGCGCAGCGACCGCCGACCTTTCGCTCGTCGTTTCGCCTGCAGTGGCCGATTACGGAGCGAGCGTCACCTTCACGGGAACAGTGTCCCCGGCACAGGTAGCCGGCGTGACGATCTATAAGGAACGGGCTGGAGTGGACAGCCTCGTCGTGGAGGGCAAGAGCAACGCCGACGGCACCTACGCGCTCTCCGCCATCCGCTGGCGTCCCGGCTCCTTCGTCGCCGAGAGCCGGGGTGCTCGCTCGGCGAGCGTCGAGCTGCGGATCAGACCGCTCCTCCGGGCGAGCTTCTCCGGACTTGCCGTCCTCGGTGCGCCGCTCTACCTCGAGGGTCGCCTCCGCCCGGGCTCGGCCGGAAGTCTCTGGCTGACGGTCGCCGGAGAGACGCGCAGGCTCGAGAAGGACGTGGACGGCCGCTTCCGCACGAGGCTGCCGAGTGCTCAGGCCGGTCGTCTCGACGTGACAGCTGCGCTCCGTCCGAACGCGGGCTACGTCCGGGTCAAGCGTCTGCTCTCCACCGTCGTTCGGACGCCGATTCTCAGCCGCGGGTCACACGGCAAGGCAGTTTCCTTCCTCGAGCGACGCCTGCACAAGCTCCGGTATGGGTTGCTCAGGGTCGACTCTCGCTTCAGGCGGGACACCGAGGACGCGGTCGTCGCTCTCCAGAAGATCGAGGGAATCGACCGGGACGGCGTCGTCGGCCCGCAGACCTGGGAGGCGCTCCGCACAGCCCGTGTGCCGGTCGCAGGCGTTCTGCAGGGCCGTCACATCGAGGTCGACAAGGAGCGACAGGTTCTGTTCGAGGTCCGGCGAGGATCCGTCCGCAAGATCGTTCAGGTCTCGACCGGTGCAACCGGGAACACGCCGGTGGGGAGATGGCGGATCTACCGCAAGACGCCCGGATACAACTCGCTCGCGATGTACTACTCGATGTACTTCCTGCGCGGCTTCGCTCTCCACGGCTACGCATCCGTGCCACCGTACCCGGCGAGCCACGGCTGCGTGCGCGAGCCGCTCTGGTTTGCGCCGCGAATCTACTCGCGCTGGGATATCGGCTCGAGGGTCTGGATCCTTCCGACGACGGCTCGGACCTCCGCGCGTTGGGTCGACCCAAACCGCGTCGCCCGTACGCCGCACGCTCGGCTTGCCGGGGGCTGTGGCGGCTAGCGATCGCGGATCGCCACTCGAGCCTCAGCCGCCGGCGGCCCGTAGCTGCGTAGTTCACCGAAGCCGTCATCGGCGCGTGCGCCGATGACGGCTGCCACGCGGAGTTGGATCATTTGGGTGCAAGGAAAGGAGCGGTAATGACAAACTTGCTCACC
>CAVUAR010000009.1:0-95253 GCA_963739525.1 uncultured Actinomycetes bacterium
CTGATCAACCGAACCCTGCATCGGTTCGAGGAGGAGCATTCGATGACAGACGATCACAGCGACCGCGGGTTCGTCGTGGTCACCGGGACATCGACCGGGATCGGCGCCGCCACGGTGAAGCGTCTGCGCGAACCTGGGGTTCCGGGTCTTCGCGGGGGTGCGGCGCGAGGAGGACGCCGAGTCGGCGCGGAGCGCGGCGAACGGGACGGTGACGCCGCTGATGCTCGACATCACCGACGGCGCGATGATCGCGGCGGCGGTCAAGACGGTCGAGCAGGTCGTCGCAGAGCGCGGGCTGGCGGGGCTCGTCAACAATGCAGGCATCGTCAAGCCCGGGCCGCTCGAGTTCCAGCCGCTCGATGACTTCCGCCGCCAGCTCGAGGTCAACCTGATCGGTCCGCTGGCGGTGATCCAGGCCTTCCTGCCGCTGATCCGTCGCGGCGGCGGACGGATCGTCAACGTCGGCTCGGTCGGCGGCCTGCTCGTGCTCCCGATCCAGGGCGCCTACAGCGCGTCGAAGTTCGGCTTGGAGGCGCTCAGCGATGCGCTCCGCCTCGAGCTGCGCCAGTGGAGGATCCCGGTGTCGCACGTCGATCCGGGCGTGACCGACACGCCGATCTTCGGCAAGACGCTGGTCGAGCTCGACCGAGCTCTCGACGCGTCTGCACGAGCGGGGTCACGACGAGTACGACGCCCAGTTCGCGGCGATCAGGAAGGTGGTCGAGAAGTCGCCTGACTCGGCCGCGCCACCGGACGACCTGGCCAAGGCGATCGCGCACGCGCTCACCGCCGAGCAAGCCGAAGACCCGCTACCACGCGGGCCACGGCTCGAAGGAGGCGTTCGTGGCCGCTCGCACGCTGACCGACCACGCCAAGGACAGAGCTCGTCGCCCGCGAGGTCGGCCTACCGAGGCCCGAGCAGGCAGACGACGAAGGGAGATCGAAATGGGCGATGAGAAGCCGACGGTCCTGTTCGTCTACTACAGCTTCACGAAGCAGACCGAGATGGTCGTCGACGCGATGGCGCAGGAGATGACCGCGCGCGGCTGCGCCGTGACGAAGGCGCCGCTCGAGTTCCCCGACGCGCACTACGGCGGCCGATTCTCGAAGCTGCCGATGTCCTGGCCGATCTTGCACATCGTCGGGATGCTGGTGGCCCAGAGGCGGCGAAAGACGGGCGACATCACCATCCCGCCCGAGGCGCAGCACGGGGACTACGACCTCGTCGTGTTCGGCTCGCCGACCTGGTGGTTGACCACCTGCATGCCCGTGCGCTCCTACCTCCACTCGCCCGCCGCGAAGGCCGTCCTCGACGGCAAGCCGTTCGCGGCCGTGTCGGTCTCGCGCCGCTACTACAAGGGCAACCTCGGAGACATCAAGAAACTGGGCGAGCAGGCCGGCGGAAGGTGGGCCGGCAGCACGCACTTCGTCTCGGACGGGAACCAGGTGATGTCGATGGCGTCCTGGCTCGTCTTCATGCGCAAGAACGAGCCGAGGAGCCGCTACTTCGGCGTGCCGCTGCCGCGGCCGAACCTCAAGGCGGACTACGCGGAGCGGCGAAGCGCTACGCCGACGAGCTGGCCGACAAGCTCTTCACCCGCGCCCCTCTCGGCGCCGCGAGCTGAAGATGCTTGATGTGATCGATAGCGTCGTGGGCGGCGAGTGGTCGTACGCCGAAGAGGAGCTGACGCCGGCCCTGAAAGGAAGCATCGCGCCGGACTGGGCTTTTGGGGACTGAGCGGGCGGATGATCGAACTGATCGAGGGACTTCCCGAAAGTGTCGTCGGGCTCGAGGCTGTCGGAAAGGTCGAAGCAGCTGACTACGATGCGATCGCATTGCCGGCCGTGAATCGCGCGCTTGAGCGGCACGGAAGGATCCGCCTGGTTCACGTGCTCGATGACCGCTTCACCGGCTACACGGCCGGGGGCGCTTGGCAGGACGCCGTGCTCGGGCTCGCTCATCCTCGCTCCTTCGACCGCATCGCCGTCGTCACGGACTCGGAGAGCATCCGTCGACTCGTGAAGCTCGCGGGCTGGTCGATTCCCGGGGAGCTAAAGCTGTTCCCAAACGAGGAGCGCGAGCAGGCGGAAGCATGGGCCTGCGAAGGGCTCGAATGACCGCGTGGTCTCCTATCAGAGAGATCTCCGCGTAGCGCCGTTCGCGAGCGTTCTCGAAGCGCATTGCAGTCGGCCCTCGACACCGCTGAGTTACAACCGCCTCGTCTGGGCACCGGATGCTTTCGGATCGATCGGCTTCCTGATCGGCGGCGGCCTCGCCTACTTGGAGATCTCCGACGAGCCAGCACCCGGCGTGCCCTGGGTGCTCGAGTGGTGGACCGCCGCCACCAATCTGTTGGCGATGTTCTCGAGGCGTTGTCAAAGCCACAGCGACCGAAGTGACACACGAGCCCGCTGTCTGATCACGAAGATGCGAACACCGATCAAGAGCCCGCCGGACCCGATGTACGCAGAGTTCGAGGTCCACCGTTCGATGATCCGTGACCGCGTCCGCACCGACGCCTTCCAGCGTGCGATCGAGTCGGTGGTGCGCCCCGGCGACATCGTGCTCGACGTCGGGGCGGGAAGCGGCATTCTGAGCTTGTTCGCGGCGCGGGCAGGTGCTGCGCGCGTCTACGCGGTGGAACAGACGTCGGTCGCTGTCCTCGCGCAGGACCTGGCTGCCGCAAACGGGTTTGCGGAGATCGTCCAGGTGATCCACGGCGACGTCATGGACGTCGAGCTGCCGGAACGAGTCGACGTGATCGTCTCGGAGTGGCTTGGAGGTTTCGGGATCGACGAAGGGATGCTCGTTCCGGTCATCGTCGCTCGTGATCGCTGGCTCAAGCCGGGAGGAATCATGATCCCGCACTCGGTCACTGCGTGGGCCGCGCTCGTGTACGACCGCTATCTCGGGGAGACGGTGGAGTTCCTGCTGGACAACCCGTACGACCTCAAGCTCGAGGATCTGGTCGAGAAGACCGTCAACGAGGTCTCGTATTCCGGCGGGTTCCGCCACCTTGCCGAGGGTGACAGGCGCTCCGAGTCCAGTCGGCTGTGGACGACCGAGGTGGACTTGATCCGGCTCGCGCAGGCGCAGGCGCCTCACGAAGCCGAGTTGCTGCTGCCCGTCCACCACCACGGAACGGCCAACGCGCTCGCACTCTGGTTCAGCGCTGAGCTTGGCCCTGGCATCTCACTCTCCGTCGGGCCCGGCGATGCACCGACACACTGGGGGATGACCACGGCCCCGCTGCGCTCGCCCGTGGAGCTCGCGCCCGGCATGGTCGTCGGCGCCAGAGTCAGGAGCGCACCTGCTCGGCCGATCGGGACATGGACGAGCTGGGCCATAGCTTTGCCAGGCGCCGCGTGGGAGGAGCACGACGAGCAGTCGATCTGGGAGGAGATCGACGAATGAGCAACGCGACCGAGCAAGTGGCAGATCGACTTGCGTCGCCATCCCGGGCTCACGAGCGCCTCATCTACCTCGCCGCAGTAAGAGGCCCTCGTGGACTGCGGGTGCCGGCAGACCGCGTCACGGTCGGCTCTCCGCGAGCAGCCGGTCAAGCCTTGCGCAGCTTCTTCATGACCCGCCTCCGCCCCCCTCCCGCGGCAGTCGAGTTACGCACTTGACCGCCTACCCACGCCCGCGTGAGCACCCGAGGTGGAGTGCGTGGAGCTGAGGCCCAGCTTTTTCAAAATCACCCTCTCAGGACGAGGCCCTGTCCCACCGTGAGTCGTACCGTGACTGAATTGGGTTGCGCGTCGGGAAAAGGCATCAGTCATGTCATTCAAACGGTCGCCGTGGCGTTCAACGGCGCCCATGCAGCTGAAAGCGTGGTGGTGGACGTAGTTGCCGCCGAGGAGCAGTCGCAGGACGCGGTTCCCGTCGGCGGCCTCGTCAGATGACACAGAAAGGAGTTCTCCATGGGATTCAGGCGACGGACAAGGCGTCGCGCGCTCGTTGCCGGCGCAGCGGTGGCGCACCACAGGGACGGGGTGGCCGAAGAGGATCAACAACAGGCCGCGGCGCCGGTCGAGGACCAGGGTCAGGCGCAATATGCGCCCCAGCCGGCAGACCCGGCTGATGAGATCGAACACCTCGCCAAGCTTCACGAGTCGGGCGCGCTGACGGACGAAGAGTTCGCTGAGGCTAAGGCAAAGGCCCTTGGGTAGGGCGCAGCTCCGCAGATCGTCAGGAAGGCCGAGTCGATCGACAAGTGTGGAGAAAGGAGGTTGCAATGAGTGAATCGCGCAAGGACGTGCTAGGGAGGGCGCTCGAGGCCGAGGTAGGTGGGGCATCGGTCGATTTGGGCACGCTGTTCACGGACGATGTCGTCGGGTGGTCGCCGTACGCGGCGGTGTCGGGGCTGGCAGCACTGACCGAGCTGTCCACCCTCCGCGAGGCAGCGTTCTCGAACGTCGTCATCACCTTCCGAGGGCTCGACGAAGTGGGCAACAAGGCGTTTGCCGAATGGTCGATCGAAGCCGATCACACCGGGCCCCTTGTCCTCGACGAGGACGCGGCACTCGACGCAACGGGGCGGCATGTGCGCTTGCCGGGCGTCACCGTCGCTGACTTCCGCGATGGCAAGATCAGGTCGTTCCGGACGTACTTCGACGACCTCTCGTTGATCGAACAGCTTGTCGGCGCCTGAGAAGGCGGGCGCCTTGGAGTTCCGTGTCGAGGACGATCCTGATCCGCTGGACGTCGAGTTCCTCGAGACGCAGATCCGTCACCACGCATCTGCCGCGATGGGACTCGGTGACGAAGTCGAGCTTGCGATCTTCGTACGCGATGCCGGCAGAATCGTCGCCGGCATCAGCGGTTGGACTTGGGGCGACTGCTGCGAGCTGCAGAGCCTCTGGGTGGAGCCGGGTCTCACCGGTCGCTGGCTGGGGACTTGGCTCATCGCGGCCGCCGAAGCCGAGGCTGCGGCGCGCGGGTGTACGCAGACCGTCCACTTCACCTTCGACTTTCAGGCTGGGCGGCTCTATGAGCGAGCCGGCTATGAGCTCGTGGGTCGAGTCGAGGGCTTCCCATCAGGAGCGGACGTCCTCTGGTACCGAAAGCGCTTGAACACGCCGGCGTCCAGGCGAGGCCGAGAGCCGACTGGCCGCAGGCCGAGCGCGAGAGACCACACCGAGCAGCTCCTGACTTTGTTCTAACTTCGCGGGCTCCGGACCGCGATCCCCGGGGGCGGCGGGACTCGAATACGACGCGCAAACGGTGGCCTCGTCTTACTCGACGTCAGTCGGCAAAGGTGGTCACGGACGTCTAGCGTCCATGCTCACCCCGAGGCGGGCACGCTCCTTTGCTCAGGTCGCTCCGCGGGCGGGGGCCCTCGCGGGGCATCCTTCGTCTGCGCCGCTGCGGCCCGAGCCCGCTCCAGATCTCCCTTGATGTGGACTGCCGCTGAGGTCAGGGGAGCGGCAACGACGAGGCCGAGCATCCCGAACAGGCTGCCGGCCCCGATAGTGACGATGAGGACTACGAGAGGGTTCAGCCCGAGCGTTGCACCGTATGCGATCGGCTGGAGGATCTGTTGCAGGGCGCCGTTCGCGAGGACGACAACCGCGAGCATGATCAGTGCGTCCGTTGTCCCCTGCGAGCCCAGCGTGATCAGCACTGCGAAGGCTCCCGCCACGAACGCCCCCAGGTATGGAATGTACGCGCAGACGAAGGTCACGACCGCGATCGTCCCGGCAAGTGGCACGCCCAGGATGAGGGCCGCCAGACCGACGAGAACGCCGTTGAACGCTGCCACGATCGTCACACCGGCGAAATACCGCTGCAATGCGACGATCACGTCGCCCGTGATGGTTCGGCCAACGGGGCGTGGGACACCTAGATGATCCTCGACCCAGGCGCGAAGCGACGGACCGTCCTTCAGCAGGAAGAAGAGGCTCAGGACGGTGAACGAGAGCCCGAGGGCGAGAGACGTGATGCCGCTGATTCCGGTGGCAATGCCGTTGATAAAGGTCGAGACGGCGTCGCTCGTATCTTGCTGGGCGGTATCTGTCGCGCTCGACGAGCTCGAGGAGCTGATACCGGCATCCTGAAGCCACCCAGAGATCTTGTCGCCGGCGGCCGAGATCGCCGAGGAAATCTCAGATGACTGTGAGCTGATTCCGCCGATCACCATGAGCGTGATCACCACTGCAACGAGAGGAAGAGTAGAACCACAATCGCAGCAGCCCCGGCCCGTCCGACATGGTGTCGGCCGAGCCAGTGCACGAGGGGAGAGGTCACGCAGGCGAGCAGGAAAGCGACGACCACGGGACCCGTTATCTCGGCGGTCGCCCCAAGCAGCCAGACGAGCCCAGCGAGCAGAAGGATCACACCCGCGGAAAGCCACGAAGCGATTCCGAGGTCGCGCAGCCAGCGAGGAGCCGCGAACACGCCTGAGAGCTGCTCCAGCTCGACCTCGTCGAGCTGGATCGCCTCATCGTATTGGGGTGCGGTCGGTTCCGAGTGAGCGTCGCCGCCATCGTGCTTCCGATGGAATCGAGCTCTCATGGCGGGCTCGCCTTTGAGGACAGGCCCCTCGTGGTCGTTTTCTCAAGCTGCGTCGGAGCCATCATTGGCAGTCCTCGTACCCGCACCGGTGTCACGCTGTCGCCCCTCCCTGTCTTGGGCCGTTGCTGCCCTTTGGCTGCGTCTTGGTCGAATTGCATACCTTCGGGCGCGAGCACGCGTCAACCCGATGGGATGAAGCGAAGTCCTGCGTCCGGAGCGAGGATCCGGGTAGCAGCGGGGCGGGTACGTCGTGGCCCACGTGTGCTGCGTCGAATGTGAGTCTGCATTGCGGACGATTTGCCCATCTCCCTGGACCGCGCATTCCGCTCGTCTCCGGAGCGCACCTCCGCTCCGGACGGGCGGTCGATTTGTCTAGCGCGGCTCTTCACCTCGTCCCGTACGCGCTCGTCGCCGCTCTGAGCCCTCTGGGCTTTGCAGCAACTCTCGCCGTGATGGGGAGTGGGAGGCTGAAGGCGCTCGCCTTCGCATGCGCCTTCGTCGCGGGCCAGTTGATCGCCTGTGCGGTCCTGGTCGCGATTGGCGCTGCAGCAGTGCCCGGGGAGAACCGACACACGACACTCCAGGCAGTCCTCGAAATCGGGTTGGGTCTCGCGCTCATCTTGCTCGCGACCGGTGTCCGCTGGCGCCCCCGCACTCCGAATCACTCGAACGCACGCTCGCAGGCGGTGCTCGAGCGTCTCAGTAGCCTGCAGCTCCTCACGGCGCTCGCGGCGGGGGCGCTGCTGGGCATCGGCGGTCCCAAGCGCCTCGTGCTCTCGGCCCTCGCTGCCACTTCGATCGCTGCGTCAGGCGTGAACAATGGACAGGAAGCGGTGCTCGTCGTGTGGTACACGGGCCTGGCCACGTTGCTGGTCTGGGCGCCGATCATCTGCTTTGCGATCCTCGGGCAGCGCGCCCTAGCGGCGTTCCGCGCGGGCCAGCGTTGGATGGGCGAGCATCAGCCGCAAGTCGTCTTCTACCCGCTCATCCTCCTGAGTCTCGTGCTCCTCGTCGACGGCCTCGTAGCACTGCAATAGGCGCCTCTGGGTCGACCTGCGGGCCCGCAAACTGGGCCATGTTCGGCTGCCGTGCTTCGATGAACGTTGCTGCCCTTCCTTGGGTCGCCGGCGGCTCCGATCATCATGGGTCGGCGGCATCGGCCCAGGCCCTCGACGAGGGTCTGGGTGCGCCGGCAACTTGACGAGATCTCCGCTTAGTCAGTTGAGGAGATCGGAAAAGCAGCGAACGGGCGGGCGCTCATCGACGACCGCCGTTGTTCGACGGCGCGTTAAGCGTATTCCCCGGTTGGAGGCCGCATGAAGGCGCCGATCAGCCAGAGGAGGGGGAAGAAGATCCCGAAGAAGAACATCCACCCATGTCCGTTCCTCAGGGTGAGGAGCCCAAGCGTCAACAGCAAAACGAGGTACAGGAAACCGCCTATTCCGAACCACAACCACACTTCTCTCTCCGTCCGTCGTAGTTGCGCGACAGCACGAACGAGCTTCAGCCATCGGTCTGCTGTGCTTTCTTCTCGGTCATGACGATTGTCGGCCTCTTGGCGGCGCGACCCTTGTCCAGATGCGGACGCTCCCTACGGGAGGCCAGTCCGCACGCGGGTGGCTTCGTCGCGCGCCGAGGTCGGGGTGCTGTAGTCCAACGCTGTCTGCAGCGACGGTGGTGCCCGAGCTGCCGTCGAACGGCACGTCCTTCGGCCTCGCTATCTGGTACGCAATCGCGCCAATCAGGGGAACGAGGATCAGCAGCAGGGTCCACCCGGCCTTCGCCCAGCCCGAATGGTCGTGGCGTCGGAAATTGTCCACCAGGCACAGGATCACAAAGCCGACGACCATCACCCAGGCGAAGAAGATGAAGATCGTCCACATGACTTCGAGAAACGGATAATCAGCGGCAAGGGGCACAGCTTTCTCCTTTGTTCGGTTGCCGACGCTACAGCCCCTAAGTTACCGAACATCACCCTCAGTGGGTGATTCTGCCCGAGCCAAGGACAGTGCCCTCGGCCAGAATCAAGACTTGAGGGACGCTAGCAGGCTGCGTGCGTCCGGCGAATACCCTGGCAACAGCGTGCTGGTCCCTGTGACGCAACTCGTGGTATGAGTTCGGCCGCCGAGACGGCACGGTTGAGCGAAAAAACGCCCTCAGACCGCCTACTGGAGCATCACCTCGCCGACGACGGCGAAGGACGCTGTCGCTGGGCCGCGCAGCATCCATGCCTTTCGACCGCTTCTCCGCCTCTGTCACAACTGGGAGGCGCTCAGCCGTCCAGCCGCGCTTCCTCGAGGTCGAGGTCACGGATGACACGGCGCATGACGTGGTCGTCGATGCGCCGCTCGCGGCGCAGCTGGAAGACGGCGTCGCGCTCGGCTGCTAGCACCTCTCGGACCAGGCGCTGGTAGTCGAGGGACCGGTTCTCCACGGAGCCGTCGCTGTCGGGGTCGAACCGGCTGCGGAAGCGCTCGCGGCGGAAGCCGAACATGCCCTGAAGACGCTCGAGCGTGTCCTCGCGAACCCAGTCCTCGTCTGCGAGCTCCTCGAGGCGCGCGAGCGCGGCTTCGGCGGCGTACAGGCGCGCCTTGGTCTCTTCCTTCTCGTCGCGCCGCTCGTCCTCGATCCCGAGCGCGCGCACGACGGCTGGGAGCGTGAGGCCCTGGACGACGAGCGTGCCGAGGATGACCCCGAAGGTGAGGAAGATGATCAGCTCGCGGTTCGGGAAGGTGCCGCCGCCCTCGGTCGTGAGCGGAAGGGCGAGGGCGGCGGCCAGCGAGACGGCGCCGCGCATCCCCGACCAGCCGAGGAGGATCGAGGTTCGGCCCGGGCTCTGGATCGGCCGCTTGTGCCTGCGGAAGAACGCCGTGATGTACGTCCCCGGAACGACCCAAAGGAACCGGGCGGCGGTGACCGAGACGGTGACGATGATCGCGTAGCGGATGAGGGTTGCGGTCGAATAGCCGGAGAGCGCGTCTACGAACGTGGCGAGCTGCAGGCCGACGAGCGCGAAGAGCAGGGCGTTGAGGAGGAAGAAGACGATCTCCCAGACCGCCAGGCCCTGAAGCCGCGTCTGCACGCTCGTCAACTCGGGTGTGTGCCAGCCCATGTAGATGCCGACCGTGACCGCCGCCAGGACGCCGGAGACGCCCGCCGCATGCGCGGGCAGGTAGGCGAAGTAGCCGCTGAGGAGGGAGATCGTGATCTCGACGGGCGGGTCGTCGAGCCGCTTCCGGACCTGGCGGATGAGGTAGCCGCAGCCGAGGCCGATGGCGATCCCGCCGACGACGTTCCAGACGAAGCTGGCCGAGGCGTCCGCGAGGGAGAACGTGCCGCTGACAACGGCGACGACGGCGAACTTGTACGCGACGAGCGCGGTGCCGTCGTTGACCAGGCTCTCGCCTTCGATGAGGGCGACGAGCCCGTGAGGGATGCCGAGCCGTTCGGCGATGGCCGTCGCCGCCGTTGGATCGGTCGGCGAGACGATCGCTCCGAGGACGAACGCCTCCGGCCAGCTGAAGTCGTCGATGAGAGCGTGCGCCACTCCCGCCACCACGAGCATGGTCGTCAGGACGAGGCCGACCGCCAGGAGGCCGATCGCGCCCGCATTCTCGCGCAGGTCACGAAGCGAGGTGAAGAAGGCGGTTCCGTAGAGCAGAGGGGGCAGGAAGGCGACGAGGACGAGGTCCGGCGGCAGCTCGATCTCCGGGATCCCCGGGACGAAGCTGAGCCCGAGCCCGCCGAGGACGAGCAGGATCGGGTACGGGATGCGAAGGAACCCGGCCGCGATCAGGAGCATCCCTGCTGCGACGAGGAGCGCGACAAGGACGAGGCTGTCGTGTTCGGAGAAGCCCATGCGCGTGCGAGACCAACGTTAGATTGATCCGGTGGTTCGCGTCCGCTTCGCTCCCAGTCCGACGGGCTCCCTGCACCTCGGGAGCGCGCTGACGGCGGTCGCGAACCGGCGCTTCGCGGACGAGCACGGAGGGGTGTTCATCCTGCGAATCGACGACACCGACGCCGCGCGCACCGATCCGGAGGCGGAGGCGGGGATCCTCGCCGACCTCGAGTGGCTCGGAATCGGTTGGGAGGAGGGCCCGTTCCGCCAGAGCGAGCGGGCCGAACGGCACCGCGAGGCGGCCGCGGCGATGGGCGGGACGACGACCGATCCCGACGGCGCCGTGCGGTTCGGCCGTACGACCCTCCTGCGCGCCGACGGCCGGCCGACCTACCAGCTCGCGACCGTGGTGGACGACGTGGACTTCGGCATCACGCACGTGATCCGCGGCAAGGACCACCTGGACAACCAGCGCCTCCACGAGGAGCTCACGCGTGCGCTCGGCGCCGAGCCGCCCGAGTACATCCACCACGGTCTCCTCGTCGGCGGCGACGGCAAGAAGCTCTCCAAGCGCCACGGTGCCGCTTCGCTCGGAGACCTCCGTGACCAGGGCATCCCGGCGCAGGCGGTGCGCGCCTACCTGCAAGAGCTCGACCTTCCGCGCGGAGACGTCCATCTCGACCAGGGGCGGATCCGGAGGCTCTCGGTGGAAGCGATCGGCGCGCTCTCGGACAAGGATCTTGCGCGCCTCGCGGAGGCCCCGCCGGAGGTCGTCCCGGCGCTTCGCGGCGCGCGGGACTTGCTAGAGGCCCGCTCGATCGCACAGTCGCTGCTCACGCCTCCGGTTGCCGAGCCGAGCAGGTCGCCGGAGACCCTTGAGCGCTTCCGGGAGCTCAGGGAGCGGGCCGCCGACGGGCTCGATCAGGCTGCGGCGAAGGAGATCCTGCGGGAGCTCAAGGCAGTGGGCGGCGACCTGAAGGCGCTTCGGCGGGCTCTCACCGGCTCCGACCGCGGGCCCGAGCTCTGGGCCGTGCTGGTCGCTCTGCCTCGCGACGAGGCGTTGCGGCGGGCCGGCGGGTCGTGAGCTCGTCGCGGATCTCGTCGAAGGTTGCGAGGAATGCCTTGGCGTGACCGGCAGGAGGGCCGGCGTCGCGGCGGGTGATGGCGACGATCTTCCGGCGGACGGGCGAGGCGTCGACGATCTCCACCTCCGCCAGCGTGCCGGCCTCGAGCTCGTCCGCCACCGAGGTCTGCGGCAGGAGCGCGACGCCGAAGCCCTGCTCGACCATCTTCTTCGCCGCGTCGATGTTGTCGAGCTCCATCGTTTCGGCGGGCGAGACTCCGGCGGTGACGAAGAGCGCGCTCGTCAGGTCGCGATAGCTCGACGTGCGGTCGAACTGGACGAGCTGCTCGTCGGCGAGCTCCTTCATGCGGATGCGGCCGCTCACGGCGAAGTGGTGCTCCGGCTCGACGACGAGGATGAGGCGGTCCTCGTAGAGCGGCGTGGAGACGATCTCCGGATGCTGGAGCGCGCGCACGAGTCCGAGCGTCACCTGCTCGCGCAGGACGAGGTCGAGGATCTCCTCCGAGTGCCCGGTGCGGACGCTGACCGAGACTCGCGGGTAGCCCTGCGAGAAGCGCTTGAGAAGCTGCGGCAGCACGTAGGTCGAGACGGCGGGGGCCGCGCCGATCGTCATCCGGCCCGCGCCACCTCGCTCGAGCGCGTTGACCTGCATGCGACCGTCCGTGAGCGTCTCGAGCGATCTCACCGCGTAGGGGAGGAAGGCGTTGCCCGCGTCCGTGAGGCGCATCCCGCGCGGCGTCCGCACGAAGAGCTGCGCGCCGAGGTCCTTTTCGAGCCCCTTGAGCCTGGCCGTCAGCGCCGGCTGGGAGATGAAGAGCGCCTTGGCTGCCCGGCTCACGCTCTGCCGGCGCGCAGTCTCGACGAAAGCGCTGATCTGGTTCAGAAGCATGCCATAGATAATACTGATGGCGATCATCGAAACAAACCATTGTGTAAATATCGAGGGCCGCGCTACCCTCAAAGTATGGAAGCTGCGGTCACCTTCGACATCCAGCTCGACGAGCGCGAGGCCGCGCCGCCGAGGCCGCGCCCGTTCTCCTACCTGAGCAGCTCAGAAGTCGCGGAATGCACCTGCCCCGAGTGGTGCGAGCGCGACCACGACCGAGACTAGCCCGGGGGTGGTGTCCGTGTCGGTGAGGGGGGTTGAGCTTCGCGCGCCCGTCGACGGTCGAGGCGCCGAGATCCTGACCGACGAAGCGCTCGAGTTCGTCGCCGGCCTGCAGCGCCGCTTCGACGCCGGAGCGGCAAAGGCTTCTCGCGGCGCGGCCGAGCGCCAGGAGCGAATCGACGCCGGCGAGCTCCCCGACTTCCTCCCCGAGACGCAAGAGACCCGCGAGGGCGACTGGCAGGTCGCGCCGGCGCCGTCCGACCTCCAGGACCGCCGCTGCGAGATCACGGGCCCGTCGAGCGCAAGATGATGATCAACGCGCTCAACTCGGGCGCTCGCTGCTTCATGGCCGACTTCGAGGACGCGAACTCGCCGACCTGGGCCAACTGCGTCGACGGCCAGGTGAACCTCGGCGACGCGATCGAGCGGACGATCGAGCTCGACGACGCCGGACGAAGACCTACCGCCTGAACGACGAGACGGCCGTGCTGCTCGTGCGCCCACGCGGCTGGCACCTCTCGGAGCGGCACGTGCTGGTCGACGGCGAGCCGGTCTCGGGCGAGCCTGTTCGACTTCGGCCTGTACTTCTTCCACAACGCGCGCCGGCTGCTCGACTCGCGGCAGCGGGCCCGTACTTCTACCTGCCCAAGCTCGAGAGCCACCTCGAGGCGCGGCTCTGGAACCAGCGTCTTCGAGGCCGCCCAGGACGAGCTCGGCATCCCGCGCGGCACGATCAAGGCCACCGTCCTCGTCGAGACGATCCTCGCCGCGTTCGAGATGGAGGAGATCCTCTACGAGCTCCGCGAGCACTCCGCCGGGCTGAACGCGGGCCGCTGGGACTACATCTTCAGCATCATCAAGAAGTTCCGCGACCGGCCCGACTTCGTCCTCCCCGACCGCGCGCAGGTGACGATGGCGGTGCCGTTCATGCGCGCCTACACGGAGCTCCTCGTGAAGACGTGCCACCGGCGCGGCGCGCACGCGATGGGCGGCATGGCCGCGTTCGTCCCCAGTCGCCGCGACCCCGAGGTGAACGAGACCGCGCTCGCCAAGGTGCGCGAGGACAAGGAGCGCGAGGCGGGCGACGGCTTCGACGGCACCTGGGTCGCGCATCCCGACCTCGTGCCCGTCGCGACGGAGGTCTTCGACGGCGTGCTCGGCGAGAGGCCGAACCAGGTCGAGCGCCAGCCGCGAGGAGGTCTCCGTCGAGGCGCGCGACCTGCTCGACGTGACCGTGCCCGGCGGCGAGGTGACCGAGGCCGGCGTGTCGCAACAACGTCAGCGTCGGGCTCCAGTACCTGGAGTCCTGGCTGCGTGGCGTCGGCGCGGCGGCCATCTACAACCTGATGGAGGACGCCGCCACCGCGGAGATCTCGCGCTCGCAGATCTGGCAGTGGGTGCGCCACGGCAGGCTCGACGAGGCGCGCGTGCACGCCGTCGAGGAGGCCGAGCTGGAACGCCTTCGCGACGGCGGGCGCTGGGACGACGCGCGCGACGTCTTCGAGCAGGTGGCTCTCGGCGAGGAGTTCGTCGAGTTCCTGACCCTGCCGGCATACGACCACTTGGACTGAAGGAGGACCCCGATGGATCGCTGGAACGGAATCGAAAGGCTGTACACCGAGGAGGAGGTGAAGCGGCTCAGCGGCACCATCCGCGTCGAGCACACCCTCGCCCGCCTCGGAGCGGAGCGGCTCTGGCAGCTCCTGCAGGACGAGGACTACGTCGCCGCCCTCGGGGCGATGACCGGTGGCCAGGCCGTGCAGATGGTCAAGGCCGGCCTGAAGGCTATCTACCTGAGTGGTTGGCAGGTGGCCGCCGACGCGAACCTCGCCCGAGCAGGTCTACCCGGATCAGAGCCTTTACCCGGCGACAAGTGCGCCGGCCCTTTGTCGCCGAATCAACAACGCGCTGCGGCGCGCCGACCAGATCGAGGCTGCGGAGGGCTCGACCGGCCGTTACTGGCTCGCGCCGATCGTCGCCGACGCGGAGGCGGGCTTCGGCGGGCCGTTGAACGCCTTCGAGCTGATGAAGTCCTTCATCGAGGCCGGCGCCGCCGGCGTCCACTTCGAGGACCAGCTCGCAGCGGAGAAGAAATGCGGCCACCTCGGTGGCAAGGTCCTCGTGCCGACGAGCCAGTTCGTGCGGACGCTGACCGCCGCGCGCCTCGCGGCCGACGTCTGCGACGTGCCGACGATCCTCGTCGCGCGCACCGACGCCCTCAGCGCGACGCTGGTCACGAGCGACGTCGACGAGCGCGACCACGAGTTCCTCACCGGCGAACGCACGCCCGAGGGCTACTTCTTCGTCCAGCCAGGGCTCGAGTCGGCGATCGCCCGCGGGCTCGCCTACGCGCCCTACGCGGACCTCATCTGGTTCGAGACGTCGACGCCCGACATGGGCGAGGCGGCGGAGTTCGCGGAGGCGATCCACGAGCGCTTCCCGGGCAAGCTCCTGGCCTACAACTGCTCGCCCTCCTTCAACTGGAAGCGGCATCTCGAGCGACGCCGAGATCGCCTCGTTCCAGGGGGAGCTCGCGCGGGATGGGCTACCGATTCCAGTTCATCACGCTGGCCGGGTTCCACGCCCTGAACGCCTCGATGTTCGAGCTCGCGAAGGGCTACTCCGCGGACGGCATGAGCGCCTACGTTCGGCTCCAGGAGCACGAGTTCGAGCTCGAGGACGACGGCTACACCGCCACGCGGCACCAGCGCGAGGTCGGCGCCGGCTACTTCGATCTCGTCGCTCGGGCGGTCTCGGGCGGTGAGAGCTCGACGCTCGCGCTCAAGGGCTCGACGGAGGAGGCGCAGTTCCAGCGCTAGCCGCCCTGGGCGGCGGGGCTCTGGCCGGGCGAAGCCCGGCTCCGCGCCCCGCCTGACGACGCTCGACGGCAGGATGCTGCGCTCGCGGCCGCTCGCCGTACCACTGGTACTGTCTCGCGTCCGCTCGCTTGCCTCCTTTGCGAGCGTCGTCCCAGAGCGCCTATCGCTGTACAGCGAGAGCTGAGCGCCCAGCGGATATAACGCCGGGGTGCTGCTGTACGACTCGCTCTCCCGGCAGAAGGTCGAGCTGCCCGCGCCTCCGGGGCCGATCCGCATGTACGTCTGCGGGCCGACGGTCTACCAGCGGATCCACATCGGGAACGCGCGCCCGTTCGTCGTCTCGATGTGGATGCGGCAGTGGTTTCGCGAGCGCGGCTACGAGGTCAAGCTCGTCGAGAACATCACGGACATCAACGACAAGATCTACGAGGCTGCGGCGCGCCAGCGGATGGGGAGCGCCGAGCTCGCTGCGCGCGCGGCGCAGTGGTACATCGACGACACCGACGACCTCGGGCTCGGCCGGCCCGACGTCGAGCCACGCGCGAGCGAGGTCGATCCCCGAGATCATCGGCCTCATCGGCGAGCTGATCGACCGCGGGCTCGCCTACGAGTCCTCCGGCGACGTCTACTTCCGCGTCGCGGCCTACCCGGAGTACGGCTCGCTCTCCGGCGCCCAGCCCGACGACATGATGGCCCAGGAGCCGAGCGACCTGAAGGAGGACCCCCGCGACTTCGCGCTCTGGAAGGCGACGAAGGCGCACGAGGACACGGAGTGGGACTCGCCCTGGGGACCAGGGCGGCCGGGCTGGCACATCGAGTGCTCCGCGATGGCGGAGAAGCACCTCGGGCCCGAGTTCGAGATCCACGGCGGCGGGCTCGACCTTCGCTTCCCGCATCACGAGAACGAGCTCGCCCAGTCGCGCGGGGCGGGGCGGCCCTTCGCGCGCTTCTGGGCGCACAACGGGCTGCTCCAGCTCGCCGAGGAGAAGATGTCGAAGTCGGTCGGCAACATCGTCTCGCTCCGCGAGGTGCTCGACACTTACGGGCGTGAGGCGATCCTGGTCTACTTCCTCGGCGGCCACTACCGCAGCCCGCTCGACTACTCGGGCGAGGCGATGGAGGCTGCGCAGGCCCAGGTCGAAGGCTTTCGCAACGCATTCCGGGGCACAGCGCAGCAGCCCGCCGTGGGCTGGGACGCCTTCAGGCCGCACTCGACGACGACTTCAACACGCAGGCGGCGCTCGCCGTCCTGCACGACTGGCGGCTCGGCCGGGCAGCTCGAGCTGCTGCTTCGCGGGTTTTCCCTCTTCGGTCTAGCAGGCCTCGCCGAGCAGGAACCCGCCCCTGCCGAGGTCGTCGAGCTCGCCTCGCAGAGGCAGAAAGCCCGAAGCCGCGGCGAGTTCGACGAGGCGGATCGCCTGCGCGAGCAGGTCGAGGCGGCGGGCTGGGAAGTGCGCGACAAGCCCGACGGCTTCGACCTGGTCCCGCTTTGAACCGCGAGCTGGTCTACGGCCGCCGGCCGGTGCGGGAGGTGATGCGCGCCGGTCGTAGGCAGATCCTGGAGCTTCACGCGACCGAGCGGGCGCTCGGCGTCCGAGCCCTGGCTCCGTGAGGAGAGCAGCCTTCGCGTCCACGTGGAGCGCGAGGGGAAGCTGAACGAGCTGGCCGAGAGCCGCGACCATCAGGGCGTCGTCGCCTTCTGCGAGCCGTACCGGTACGCCGATGCCTACGAGCTCGCCGCGGGCGAGCGTCCGCTGATCGCCTGCCTCGACCAGGTGACGGATCCCCACAACCTCGGTGCGGTGTGCCGTAGCGCGGACGGGGCGGGTGCGACCGGCGTCGTCGTCACCGAGCACAAGGCGGCGCGAGTCACGCCGGCGGTCTGCCGGGCTTCGGCAGGTGCGGTCGAGCACGTCGAGATCGGGGTCGTCGTCAATCTCGCGCGCTATCTCACTGACGTGAAGCGGGCCGATCTCTGGGTGTGGGCGGCTGCCGGTGACGCCGAGACGCCGAGTCTGGTCGGCCGACTTCGCCACCGGCGCGGCGCTCGTGTTCGGCGCCGAGGGTCGCGGCCTGCGGCCGCTCGTCCGAAGGACGTGCGACGACGCGTTTTCGATCCCGTTGGCCGGGGCGGTCGAGTCGCTGAACGTGAGCGTGGCGGCGGGAGTCGCCCTCTTCGAGGCGGCCCGCCAGCGGCGAGGCTGCGATGCTCTACCTCTTCGACGGCTACAACATCCTCCATGCGGGCTCGTTCCGTGACCGCGAGGAGCTGGTCGACCGGCTGGCGAGCTTCGTCGCGATGCGCGGTGCACGCGGCATGGTCGTCTTCGACGGGGTCGGGGACGACGCCGCCTACGGGGACCTGCGGTTCGCTTCGCGCCCGAGGCCGATGCCCTCGTCGAGCGCCTGGCCGCCGAGCATCGTGAGCAGGAGGAGGTGACGGTGGTCTCCTCCGATCAGCGACATCCGCGGGACCGCCGGGCAGGAGACCCGCCGGGTCTCGTCGAAGACGTTCTTGCGCGACCTCGACGAGACGGCCCGGCCGGCGCCTGGAGAGGGCACGAAGGTCGAGGACACGCTCGATGAGAACACGCGTTCTGCGCTCGAGCGTTTGCGCCGAAGGCGACATTGAACTTTCCGGGATCGCCTGCTACGATCGTGACCTCAAGTTGAGGGTTAGGGTTGTCGAGGCCAGCGTTCCTCGGCACCGGCACATCCAATAGCCCAGGAGGAAAGCCGATGCCCCGCCGCCAGCTCGCAACTGCACCGCCCGCAGGAAAAGACTCAACGAGAAGTCGAGGATCTACGGCTCGTTCTTCGTGCCCGGAACGGGGATTCCGTCGCGATGGACGCGCTGCTGCGCCGCTACACCGGTTTCGTCCGCCTGAAGGCGAGCTCGTACTTCCTCGCCGGCGGCGAGTCGGACGACCTCATCCAGGAAGGGCTCGTCGGGCCTCTACAAGGCCGTGCGGGACTTTCGCTCCGACAAGGAGACCTCGTTCCGGAGCTTCGCCGAGCTCTGCATCACGCGCCAGATCATCACGGCGATCAAGACGGCGACCCGCTTCAAGCACGCGCCGCTGAACACATACGTCTCGTTCAGCCACACTCCCGCCGGCCAGGAGGATGGCGATTGCACCCTTGGAGACGCGCTTCCGGGGCCCGAGGGTCGACGACCCCGTCGGTCTGCGTCATCTCCACGGAGGAGCTGCAGAGCCTCGTCTTCTGCCTCGGCACCGGTCTCTCGCCCCTCGAGAGCGACGCGCTTCGCCTCTACCTCGAGGGCAACTCCTACGAGGAGATGGCGGAGGGCCTGGGCTGTGACACGAAGACGATCGACAACGCCCTCCAGCGCGTGAAGCGAAAGGTCCTCCAGCACCAGCAGGGACGCGCCGTTCTCGATTAGCTACGCTGGTCCGCGCCCGCCGGAGTAGCTCAGCTGGTAGAGCAAGCCCCTTGTAAGGGTAGGTCGTGGGTTCGAGTCCCGCCTCCGGCTCCTTTCTCGGTGGAATGTCCTTTCTCGCGACCTCGTTTAAGTCGTTGTGCGTACAACGAACGAGATCCGTGAGGAGCTGGACCAGGCGATCGCGCGACGCGCCGAGCTTTGGAACCGGCTTGCTCAGGGATCAGATGCAGAGACGTCGGCCGAGCTCGCCGGCCTCTCGAGGACGATCGACGAGCTGTGGAGCGAATACCGGGCCTCTGAGGCCCAAAAGCGCTTCGGCTCGCCCGAGCTCATCCACGCGCGTGCTCGGGCCGAGGAACGGCTCGAGCGCGATTCGCGCCGCGTGAAGGAAGCGGCCTAACCGATTGCTGGGCGGTCGCCTTCTGGCGGCCGCCCTCCCTGCTCAGGCCGGCGGCTTTCGCCCTCGGCTTGGCCGACCTGCGGGATCTGGTCGGCGGCCAGGGGCATCATGTAGCCGCAGCGCTTGCACATGACGACGACAACGACGATCCCGTCCTTTTCGTCCGTGCCCGAGATGATCCGGCACTCGTCCTGGGCAACGCCGAGCTGACCCACCCCTTTGCAGAGGGGGCACGAAACGACGTAGCGTGAGAGGTGTTCCTCCACGGCTGCCACGTCAACGCCTGCCGCGGCCGCAGCTTTCGCCATAAATCCGACCTTAGCGGGGGTTTTTCGGGCGTTCCTCCCCCATCGGGGCCATTTCGACAATTGTCAACGATGCGTGTTCTCCTCGTCTCCCAGATGTATCCCGGCCCGAAGGATCCCGACCTCGGCGTATTCGTGAAGCAGGTCGCCGACGAGCTCGAGAAGGACGGAAACCAAGTCGCACGCGCCGTCATCGACCACCGCGGCGGGTCGCCGGCGAAGTACGGCAAGCTGGCGGCGCACGCGCTCGCGGAGGCACGGCGTTTCCGCCCCGACGTCGTGTACGCGCACTTCCTCTTCCCCGCGGGTGCGGCCGCCGCCCTCGCGGCGAGGTGGGCGGGCGCGAGGCTCGTCCTGACCGCGCACGGGCGCGACGTCCGCAACATCGGCGCGATCCCCGGCGTGGCGAGAGCGACGCGGGCCGCGGTCAAGCAGGCGGACGCCGTCATCGCAGTCTCCGACTTCCTCCGCAAGGAGCTCGAGGCGAAGCTTCCGGAGACGCGCGGCAAGGTCTTCGTGATCGACTCCGGTGTCGACCTCGAGCGTTTCCGCCATCGGGATCCCGCTCCACTCCGCAAGGAGCTCGGCTGGGACGGCGAGAGCCCGTTCTATCTCTGCGTCGGCACGCTCGACGAGCGGAAGAACGTCGTCCGCCTCGCCGAGGCGTTCGCGACCTTGGACGGCGGGAGCCTCGTCTTCGCGGGCGACGGTCCGCTTCGGCCCGCGGTCGAGCGCCGCGCGCGGGTGCGCGTGGCCGGCCGCGTGCCGCACGAGCGCGTCGCGGACTGGATCGGAGCGAGCGACGTCGTGTGCCAGCCCAGCCTGATCGAGCCCTTCGGGCAGGCCGTCCTGGAGGCGCTCGCGTCCGAGCGGCCGGTGGTCGCGACGCGCATCGGCGGACCAGCCGAGCTGCGTCACTCCCGAGACCGGTGTCCTCGTCGACCCGGGCAGCATCGAGTCGATCGCGGCGGGACTGCGCGGGGCCGCGGAGCTGCCGAGGCCGAACCCCGCCGCGCGTGCCGTCGCAGAGGAACACGACGTCGTGCGGCAGGCCCGGCGCGTGGGCCAGGTCCTCCGGGGCGAAACGCCAGAATGACCTCGATGCACGTGCACGGAGACGTCCGCGGCGACCGGCGGATCCTCGCCTTCGCACTCGGGCTGCTGCTCGTCTTCATGGTCGCCGAGGTGATCCTCGGGATCGCCGCCGAGTCACTCGCGCTCCTGGCCGACGCGGGCCACATGCTCACGGACGCCTCGGCGCTCGGGCTCGCGCTCTTCGCGGCATGGGCGGCCACGCTTCCGGCCCGGGGACGCTGGACCTTCGGTTTCGGCCGGGCGGAGATCCTCGCCGCGCAGGTGAACGGGATCACGCTCGTCCTGATCGCCGTCCTGATCGTCTACTCCGCGGTGCGCCGCCTGATCTCGCCGCCGGACGTCGACGCCCCGGTTGTCATCGTCGTCGCTCTCGCCGGCATCGTCGTCAACCTCGCCGTGCTCATGCTCCTGTCGCGCGCGGAGCGTCAGAGCCTGAACATCCGCGGCGCCTACCTGCACATCGCAACCGATCTCGCCGCGTTCATCGGGACGGCGCTCGCAGGGTTGCTGATCCTCGCCACAGGGTGGGACCGCTTCGACCCGATCGCGTCGCTTTTCGTCGCCGCGCTGATGCTCGGCGCGAGCGTGGGCCTCCTGCGCGAGTCCGGCCAGATCTTCCTCGAGGGCGCGCCCGAGTCCGCGCCGCCCGACGAGATCGGCCGCGCCATCGCCGAGCAGGACGGCGTCGTCGAGACGCACGACCTCCACGTCTGGACGGTGACGAGCGGCTTCCCCGCCCTTTCGGCCCATGTCCTCGTCGAGCCCGGCGCCGACTGCCACCGCATCCGCCTCGAGCTCGAATCCATGCTCCGGGAGCGGTTCGGCCTCGAGCACACGACGCTCCAGGTCGAGCACGTCGGGACCGCGAGCGGGCTCGAGATCAGGCGCGCTCGTGCCTGAGCGGCGGCGGTCGCTATCCTGAGAGCGTGTTCGACGTCATCCTGCCCGTCGTCCAGGTTCTCCTCTCGGCGATCCTGATCACGCTCGTGCTCATGCACTCCGGCCGTGACACCGGCTTCGGCGGCATGGGCTTCACGCCCGCCTCGCAGGGCGGCCAGCACATCGTGGAGCGGAACCTGACGCGGCTGACGGTCGTCGTCGCCGCGATCTTCGGGATCAACACCGTCGCGCTCTTCTACGTCCTCTAGCCGCCCGCGATAGCGGCGACGAGGCGAATCTCCTCGCCGCCCTTGAGGCGCGTCTCCATGCCGTCGCGCTCGCGGACGTCGACACCGTCCACGTAGACGTTCACGAGTGGCCGCACCTGGCCGCGCTCGTCGAAGACGAGGTTGGACACGGGCAGGGAGCGGAGCGCGTCGAAGACGGTGTCCGCCTCGACCTCGAAGCGTCGCTGCCCGCCGACTTCCGCGGCGAGCATGCCCGGAAGGAGCACTACTGCCAGTCGGCCGCCTCGACGGAGAGGATCGGCGGAGAGCTGCGACGCGCCTCCGACCAGCTGTCGCCCCGGTCGTCGTCGGAACACGGAGCCGCTCTGCGTGCCGAAGTACGCGGCGTGGTCGTCGAAGGAGGACGCCTCGCGGAGCACGGCGACCCAGGCCTGCTGAGGGAGCCCGTTCGTCGGGAGCTCCCAGCTGAGGCGCCGCCGTCGCGGGTGCGGTAGACGCCGAGGCGCCCGCCGGGGGTGACGCGGTTCTCCGCTCCTTCCTCCGGGATCACGAAAGCCGAGTCGGGGTCGGCGGGGTCGAGCATGATCGGGAAGCCGAAGCCGCTGGGCAGCCCGTTGCCCTCGAGGCGCTCCCAGGTGCGTCCGTGGTCGTCGGAGCGGTACACACCGCAGTGGTTCTGCTGCCACAGGCGGACGGCTCCGCGGGGTGGACCAGCAGCTTGTGGACGCACTGGCCGACCTCCGGAAACGTTGTCGGGGAAGAAGTCGGCCGCGACGCCCGAGTTGGCCAGCTCCCACGACTCGCCGCCGTCTTCGGTGCGGAAGGTCCGGCGGCCGAGATGGCGACGTACATTCGCTGTCCGTCCTCGGGATCGAGCTGGATGGAGTGGCAGCACATCCCGCCGGCGCCCGGGTTCCACTTGTCCCGCGCTCGGGCCGACGAGGCTGGCGACGGTATGCCAGGTCTCGCCGGAGTCGTCGCTTCGGAAGAGGACGCCCGGCGCGCCGCCGAGCCAGAGGCGCCCGTCCTCGCCGTCCCGGCCGACGTGCCAGGTCTTCTCGAGCGTGAGGCCGGCCTCCTCGGGGAGGCCGAGCTCCTCGGCGCGCGTCCAGGTCTCGCCGACGATCGGCCGAGCGGTGCACGGTCGCGCCGTAGACGAAGCTGTTCGTGGCGGCGTAGACGGAGCCGTCGCGGGCGTCGGGGAACGGCGTGGAAGACCTCCCAGCCCTTGAGGAGCGGGCCCGGAGACCTCCCAGTCGCGTCTGTCCTCGTCGGAGGAGAGGACGAAGAGGCCCTTCCGGGTACCGACGAGCAGGACGGGTGCCATCAGAGCCCCGGCCCCGAGCCCGTGCTCACGATCGTGAAGGAGCTCGTCGCCACGGCGGGCACGCGGGTGCCGAAGGGGTAGCGCTCGTCGTAGAAGTCGCTCCGGTTCACGAGGACGATCTCCTCGGAGAGGCCGAGGATGCCCTCGACCAGCTTCGGGAACGACGTCGTGAAGCGCAGGTTGACGAGCGGCTTCGTCACCTTGCCACCCTCGATCTTGAAGGTGCCGTCGCGGGTCATGCCCGTGATGATTCCCTCGCGCGGGTCGACGACACCCAGGTAGTGGAGGCGGGTGACATAGATTCCGTCGCCGACACGCTCGGGCAGGCTCGACCGCGGGCACGTCGCCGCCGCGCACCGAGAGGTTGAGCGGAAGCGGGCCGAAGCCCTGGGCCGGAGCCTGGAGCGCATGCCCGGTGGACTCGCGCCCGTCGCCGGCCCGCTTCGCGGTGCGGCGGTCCCAGACGACGTCCTTGGCGACTCCGTCCTCGACGATCGTGACGGGCTGCTTGGGGACGCCCTCGAGGTCGAAGGCCTTGGGCATACCCAACGGGTCGAGACCGTCGTCCACCAGGGTGAACTTCTCGTCGAAGAGGCGCTCGCCGAACCTGCCGCTCAGGTAGCTCCGCCCTTCGAGGTAGGAGAGCGCGCCGAGCGAGCTGAAGCCGAAGTACCAAAGAAGCTCGGAGAACGCGTACGGCTCGAGGATGGCTGCGTGGGTCCCGGCACGATCTCGACCGCGCCCCGCGTCCGGGCGGCCTTCTCCGCCGCCTCACGCGCGCAGGCCGCGGGATCGAGTTCGGCGGTCTTCCACGACGTCGCCTCCGCGTAGCCGGAGGAATCGTCCGAGGCCGCGATGGCGAGGACGCTCGCGTCCGTCATCCGCTGGCTCACGGCGTGCCCGGTGCTCGACGCGATCGCCGTCTCGGTCACGGCGCTCGTGAAGTAGCCGTAGAGCCCGTAATCCGGGGAGGCTTCGATCGCCCTGGCGGCGAGCGCGGCCTGCTCCTCCGGGCTGAGTGCGGCCGTCTCCTCGTCGAAACCCGCCACGTCGGGCACCCCGGTCGGGGGCTGGAGGCCTGGATAGCCGGGGTCTCGGGGCGCGCTGTCGGCCGCCTCGGCGGCACGCTTCGCGGTCTCGCGCAGGCTCTCCTCGTCGGTCCGGTTGGTGACCGCGCAGCCGACCTTGCCGTCGCGGACGACCCGCAGCGTCACCGTCTCGTCGCTGATCAGCGTCGGCTGGTGTACCTCCGAGCCGGCGAAGCGGGCGAACCCGGACTCCTCGACCAGGACGACGGCATCGGCCTCGTCGGCCTCTGCCGCGCGCCATGCGCGCTCCGCGAGCTCGAGCGCGCGTTCGTCAGACGTCACGGACGCCAACCTGGACGTTCCTGAAGCGGCCGGGCGAGGTGCCGTGCGAGACGTGCGCGTGTTGCCCCGGCTGGCCTTTGCCGCAGTTCGTGAGCCCGTAGAGCTCCCATTCCTCCGGGCCGGCGACCGCGTCGAGCCCGGCCCAGAAGACCGGCGTCGAGCCGGTGTAGGTCGCGTCGCGCAGCATCCGGCCGATCTTCCCGTTCTTGATCTCCCAGGCGATCTGCGTCCCGAACTGGAAGTTGAGCCGCTTGTCGTCGATCGACCAGCTCTTGTTCGTGCCCATGAAGATGCCCTCGTCGACGTCGGCGAGCAGATCGTCGAGGGAGCCCTCGCCCGGCTCGAGATGGAGGTTCGTCATGCGGACGAGCGGCATGCGGCTCCAGCCGTCCGCGCGCATGGATCCGCCCTCGCCGGCGCCGATCAGCCCCGCCGTCTCCCGTGAGGAGAGAAAGCCGCGCAGGACGCCTCCCTCCACGACCGGCTGACGCCCGGCGGCCACTCCCTCGTCGTCGAAGGAGAACGTTCCCAGGCCGCCCGGGGTCGTCGAGTCGGCGGTGATGTTCATCAGGTCGGAGCCGTAGCGAAGGCTGCCGAGGTCGCCCGGCTTCAGGAAGCTCGTGCCCGCGTAGGCCGCCTCGGTCCCGTAGACACGGTCGAGCTCCGTCGGGTGGCCGACCGACTCGTGCACCTGGAGCACCATCTGCTCGCTGTCGAGGACGATGGTCGTAACCCCTGACGGACAAGGATCCGCGCGGAGCAGCGCGGCCGCTTCCTCGCCTACGCGCGGCGCGTGGCCGGGGAGGTCGAGGCCCTCGACGTACTCCCAGCCGGACTGGGAGCTCGAGCCGCCGTGCGCGCTCGGGTAGCTCCGGATCTGCACCTTCCCGTCGCGGATCGCGAGCGCGTCGATGCCGCCGCCGCACTCCACGAACTCCTGGTACACGTCTGCGCCCTCGGAGGAACGAAAGGCCCGCTCCTCGCGCTGCGCGCGCACGGTCGCCTCGGTGATCTTGACGTCCTCGTGCCGCATGCCGCCCTCGGCGCGAAGGCAGAGGTCGACCTTCTCGGAGAGCGGGACGTCGATGGGGTCCCGCACCGCTGAGCTTCGCCATTCGCCGGATGCGACGGGGATCGGTGCGAGCTCGACCCGCCGACGCCCGGCGCGGCCGGCGCTCGCGCGCGCGAATGCGACGGCACGTTCGGCCGCGGCGCGCGCGCCCTCCTCCGAGAGCCTGCGGTCGCAGGCGAAGCCCCAGGCGCCGTCGACGAGGACGCGGACGCCGATGCCCTCGCTTTCGCCGTCCGAGACCGACTCGACCTCGCCGTTCTTCGTCGCCACGTGCTGGGCGCGCCGCGTGACCGCGCGCGCGTCGGCATAGCCCGCGCCGGCGCCGGCTGCAACGTCGATCGCCTCTCCACACAGTTCGCGCACGTGCCGGGCGGTACATTACTCAGGCGGCCGGGAGCCGGGGCCGGATCCGATCCGGCTTTCGAGGCGGGCGGCTAGTTCTTACGACCTATAGGAGGGAAGCCGGACCGCCGAGTAAGGGAGGACCGGCACCACCTTGACGCGCGCACTCGCCCTCATCGCCTCAGCTCTCGTTGCGGCCGCTCTGGCACCCGCGAGTGACGCGGCATCCGGCGACGGCCTTCGTCCCGTCCGGGGAACCGCGGCGCGCGGCCTCGCGTCCGCCCACCCGGTCGGCGCCGTTCCGGCGGACAAGCGTCTGCGCGTGGTCGTCACACTCGCGCCGCGGAATGGCCAGCTTCTCTCCGAGCTCGCCGCGCGCTCGAACGGGCGTCCTCCCCTCGGCAAGGCCCAGCTCAAGGCGCTCTTCCTCCCGACGCCGGCCGACGTGGAGAGGTTGCGCGGCTACCTCGCCGCCCGGGGCCTCTCCTTCGAAGGCCAGGCCGGGCTTTCCGCCTCGTTCTCGGGTGACGCAGCTGCCGCCGAGCGCGCCTTCGGCGTCCAGCTCGCCCGGTACCGGGACGCGCAGGGCCGCGTGTTCCGCGCGCCGGCGGGATCCATCCAGCTTCCGGCCACGCTCGCGTCGGAGGTGGTGAACGTCGACGGTCTCGACAGCCGCGCCGTCATGCAGCCGGCTGCGGCGATCCAGCCGCAGTCGGTCGACCCAAAGCCGAGCTGCAGCGGCTCGGTCGCCGGAACGGGCGCGTATGCGCCGGCCGACTTCGCGGATCCGGGCGCCTACGACTTCCAGTCGCTTCTGGACGGCGGATACGACGGGACGGGCGAGGCGATCGCTTTCGTCGAGTTCTCCGACTACAAGGACACGGACATCTCGACGTTCATGGACTGCTTCAGCCTGCAGACGCCCGTGAACCGGGTGAACGTGGGCGGGGGCACGACCGACACGAGCGGGAACGTCGAGGTCGTCCTCGACGTCCAGACCGCGCTTGGTGCCGCGCCCGGCCTCGACCACGGCTACGTCTATGTCGCGCCGAACGACGGCACGGCCTCGATGGCCACGGTCATCGACCAGATCGTCTCCGAGCAGGCGGGCACCGTCACCGTCGTCAGCATCAGCTGGGGCGCGTGCGAGAAGCTGCTCGGCCCGGCCGAGGTCTCCTCCGCCAACACCGCGCTGCAGCTCGCCGCGGTCGCCGGGATGTCCGTCTACGTCGCGTCGGGGGACAACGGCGCCGCGGGCTGTGCGCCGGAGGCCATGGACGATGTGGTCGTCGACCCGGCTTCGCAGCCGTATGCGACCGGGGTTGGCGGCACGTCTCTCGACGTCTCCGGCGGCCGGGAGGAGACCGTCTGGAACAACTCCTCCTCCGGCGGCGGGAGCGGCGGCGGTGGGCTCTCCAGGTTCTGGCCGATGCCGTCCTACCAGGCCGACGCGGGCATCTCGGCGCCCGAGTCGTCGGGCGATCCGTGCGGTCTCGCGGCGGGCCTCTGCCGGCACGTGCCCGACGTCTCGATGGACGCGGACCCGCTCATCGGCTACGTCATCTACTGCACGACGCCCGGGAGCCACTGCTCCGGGTGGACGAGGGTCGGTGGCACGAGCGCCGGGGCGCCGCTCCTGGCGGGGATGACAGCGGACGCGAACGAATACTCCCTGGCGAACGGCGGCGACCGGCTCGGCTTCGCGAATCCGTTCCTCTACGAGAGCTTCTCGGGCGGGAGCACGTTCTTCAACGACGTCGTCAGCGGCTCGAACGACGTCGCGGGCAACGGGAAGTACGCCGCCGGGGCCGGGTACGACCTCGCGAGCGGGCTCGGCTCGATCGACGGAGCCGGCTTCGCGGCCGACCTCGCCGCCTACACCGCCGCCGAGGTGGCCTCTCTTGACACGACCTCGCTCACGGCCTCGCCGACGACCTCGAAGACGATCGCCTACGGCCAGGCGGTCACCTTCGGCGGAACGCTTACCGACATGACGGCCGCGACACCGCTCGAGGGCGAGACCGTCTATCTCGAGATCAACGACGAGGACGGCTTCCGGCTCTGGCGGACGCGGACGGACGCGAACGGCGACTGGTCGATCTCGCTCACGAGGCCGCTGCGGAAGCGGTTGCAGTGGCAGGTCTGGTACCTGGGCAGCGAGACGGCCGAGGGATCGTCGAGCGCCGCGCACTCAATCCGCGTCAAGCCGAGCCTCAAGACCACCTCGAGCGCGAAGTCCGTGGACGGGCGCTACGTGATCGCCCAGGACGTCACCTTCAAGCTCTACGCGACGACTGCGCCGAACCTGGGCGGCGAGTCGCTCCGGGCACAGTGGCGCCCAGCGGGGTCCCCGCGCTGGCGCAGCGGGGGCTCGGCTCATGTCACGGCGACCGGGAGGGCGACGCTGAAGGCCCAGTGGACCGGGCCGGGGCGCTACTACGCCCGCTGGCGCTACGCGGGGTCGAGCAGCGGCAACTGGCTGACGGCGACCTCTCCGGCGAAGGTCTTCGTCGTCAGCTGAGACGCGGAAGGCACTCCTGTGGAGTGCCTTGTACAAAGGCCGACTTGGGCCGAGGGCCTGAGCCGCCGAAGCCTGTTGGACCTCTATGCGCTGGAGAGGACTTGAACCTCCACGCCCCGCAAGGGGCACAAGGCCCTCAACCTTGCGCGTCTACCAATTCCGCCACCAGCGCGTGCGCCCCGCATTGTAGCGAGGCGTCGATTTGACTCCGTCCGGAGGCCGCGCTACCGTGATGCGAACAGACGTTCGACCAGGGAGCCACGGAATGCTGAGCAAGCGCCAGCAGGAGATCTACGACTTCGTCGTCCGCTACGCCGCCAAGCACGGCTACCCGCCGACCGTCCGCGAGATCGGCGAGGAGGTGGGGCTCGCCTCCCCCTCGACGGTGCACGCCCACCTCGCGAATCTGGAGCGCGCGGGGCTGCTCCGCCGCGACCCCACGAAGCCGCGCGCCCTCGAGGTCGTCGGGCGGGAGCGCTCCTCCGCCTCCGGCGCCGGCCGCGTCGCGCCCGATCCGCGCCGGCTGCCGCTCGTCGGCGAGATCGCGGCGGGCGGTCCGCTCCTCGCGGAGGAGAACATCGAGGAGTACCTGTCCGTGCCCGAGCCGCTCACGGCAGGAGGTGACGAGTTCCTCCTCCGCGTGAAGGGCGAGAGCATGATCGACGCCGGCATCCTCGACGGCGACTACGTCGTCGTGCACAAGCAGGAGACCGCGCGGGACGGCGAGATCGTCGTCGCGCTGGCGGGAGACGACGAGGCCACCGACGAGGCTACCGTCAAGCGCTTCTTCCGCGAGAACGGCCGCGTCCGCCTCCAGCCCGAGAACGAGGCGCTCGAGCCCCTCTACCCGACCCACGTCCAGATCCTCGGCAAGGTGATCGGGGTCTTCAGGCGGGTCTGATGACGGAGATCGTGCCACTCAACCGGACGCTCGACCAGGAGCTCCTGGCGCTCATGCGCGGCGCGAGCCTGGAGTGCCCGGTGTGCGGTGAGTTCGTCCTCCACACGGGCGGGGCGATCATCTGCCCCGAGTGCGGGGCGCGCTTCGAGGGTGCCGCGAAATCGGGGCTACAATTGAGCTTGCAGGCCGGGTGACCGCGGGCCGGGCCGCTTCGGCGGCTCGCGTCCGAGGAAAGTCCGGACACCGCAGGGCAGGACGCTGGGGAAATCCCAGGCGGCGAAAGCCGACGGAAAGTGGCACAGAAAGGAGACCGCCAGCGGCGAAACGTCTCTCTCCGGAGACGCCGAAGGCAAGGGTGAAAGGGTGGGGTAAGAGCCCACCAGCGCCGTGGTGACACGGCGGCTCGCCAAACCCCGTCCGGTGCAAGGCGAACAGGCTCCGCTCAGGCGGCCCGCCGAGGAGCCGGGTGCGCTGCTCGAGCCACCGGGGAACCGGTGGCCTAGATGGATGGTCACCCTCGACAGAATCCGGCTTACAGGCCTGCTACACGAAGCCCCGCTTCAGCGGGGCTTCGCATTTCATGGTCGTGTCGGCGGGCGTGGAACGATGCGGCGAAGCCGATGTGGGTCATGCCGGTGTCGACCACCTGGCGACGGGCGGCGGGCCCGTAGGCGGCGGGGGTTGCGGGGCACGCAGCACGGCTTTTCGGAGTCTTCCCGCTGCCGCTCGGCGTACCAGTCCGTCGTCCACTCCCACACGTTCCCAGCCATGTCGAAGAGGCCGAAGCCGTTTCGCCGGGTGGGAACCGATGGAGCTCGTCGTTCCGCAGCCGTCGTCGGAGCGCCACGGAAAGTCGCCGTGCCAGTCGTTGGCGAGCTTCTGCCCATCCTCCTCGCCCGCGAGCCATCCGCTGCCGTCGAGGCGATTGACATATGCTGATATAGGAATATGATCTCCGGCATGGCACGGGCAGCGACCACCGCAGACGCCTTCAACGCGGTCGCGGAGCCCCGCCGTCGGGAGATCCTCGACACCCTGGCCCGCGGCGAGCGGTCGGTGAACGACCTGGTCGGGGACCTGGCGCTTCCGCAGCCGCAGATCTCGAAGCACCTCCGCGTCCTTCGCGAGGTCGGGGCCGTCGCGGTGCGGGCGGACGGCCGGCGGCGCCTCTATCGCGTCGACGGCCGGGTGCTGAAACCGATCCACGACTGGGTGAAGGAGTACGAGCGAACGTGGACGGAGCGGTTCGACGAGCTCGATGCCGTGCTGGAAGAGCTCAAGACGAAGGAGGAAGGAGATGGCAGTGAATAGCCAGTCCGCGAGCGTCACGCTTCCGACGGACGAGCAGATCCTCATCACGCGCGAGTTCGACGCCCCGAAGCACCTCGTCTTCGAGGCCTGGACGAACCCGGAGCTCGTCAAGCGCTGGTGGCACGCGAACCGTGGCGAGGTGACCCTCGTAGAGATCGACCTGCGCGTCGGCGGGAGGTGGCGGCAGGTGATGGTCACCCCCGACGGCTTCGAGGTCGGCTTCCACGGCGAGTATCGGGAGGTCGTCCCCGACGAGCGCATCGTGTCGACCGAGGTCTACGAGGGGATCCCCAACGGCCAGGAGAGCGCGACGCTGAATACCGTGACCTTCGCGGACGAGGATGGCCGGACCACGTTGACGCTCCTCATCGAGGCGCCCAGCGGGGAAGTCCGCGACGCGGTCATCGCATCCGGGATGGAGGACGGGCTCCAGGACGCCCTCGATCTGCTAGACGAGGTCGCAGGCTCCCTGCGCTGAGCCGAGCTCTTCGGTTGACCGCCATGGGCGCGATGCGGGCAAGATGCCGCCATGCAGATCGGCAAGCCCGGTGACGCGGTCACGCACCTGAGCCAGGCCTACCCTGACCGCGTCGAGGTGCGCGGCCGTGACCTGGCCGGCGACCTCATGGGCCGGCTCAGCTTCACGGAGTACTTCCACCTGCTCCTCACCGGGCGGGAACCGACCGAGGAAGAGCGCTTCTTCCTCGACCTCCTGCTCGTCTCGATCGCCGAGCACGGGATGATGCCGACGAACGTTGCCGCCCGGATGACGCTCGCGGCCGATCCGGACTCTCTTCAGGGCGCGGTGGCGGCGGGGATCCTCGGTGCCGGCCCCGTCGTGCTCGGGACGTCCGAGGCCTGCGCGCGTCTCCTCGAGCAGGCGCAGGGCGAAGTCGAGGCGGGCAAGGAGCCGGAGGCGGTGGCCGCGAGGGTCGCGGGCGAGCTCCACGCGGTGGGGAAGAAGGCGCCCGGCTTCGGCCATCCGGTGCATTCGCCAGTCGACCCGCGGGCCGAGCGCATCCTCGAGCTGGCAGACGAGCGCGCCGTGAGCGGGCCGCACGTCGGGCTCGCGCGGAGCCTTCGCGACGCGGTTGCGAAGGAGTGGGGGAAGCCGCTGCCGATGAACGTCGCCATGCCGATCGCGGCGGTCATGCTCGACCTCGGCTATTCGTCCGACACGGTGAAGGCGGTGCCGATCCTCGCCCGCACTGCCGGCCTGCTTGCGCATCTCGCCGAGGAGCGGGAGCAGCCGCTCGGCTTCCTTCTCGCCGCGGGCGCAGAGGAAGCAGTCACGTACGAGCCGCCGTCGGAGTGATGTTCGACTCCGAGGTCGAGACCCGTCCCTGGGATGAGCAGCTCGCTCTCGACGGCGAGAGCTATCGCGAGCAGCTCGCCTACCTCTACGGGCGCTCGCCCTTCTACCGGGAGAAGCTCGCGGCGGCGGGGTTCCCGACGGCCGAGGACGCAGGGAGTCTCGACGACATCGCACAGCTGCCGCTCACAGAGAAGAGCGAGGTCAAGTCCACCACCACACGGGAGAACCCGATCGGTGCGCATTTGTGCGCGGCCCGCAACGAGATCGTGCGCATCTACTCGACGAGCGGCACGACGGGGACGCCGAGCTACATCCCGCTGACGGCGAGCGACGTCGAGAACTGGGTGATGGGGTCTGCGCGCAGCTACTCGGCCTCGGGCGTCGAACCGGGCGAGCGCATCGTCTCGACCTACAACGCCGGCCCGTTCGTCGCTGGAGCCGCGCTCGCCGCCTTCGAGCGAATTGGCCTGAGCCACATTCCGGTCGGCACCGGGAACACCGAGCGTCTCATGCTCGCGATCGAGCTCCTCGAGCCGGAGGCGGTGGTGGTCACTCCGTCCTACGCGGCGCACCTCCTCGAGTGGGCCGCAGAGCGCGGCAAGGACCTGCGCGACTCGAGCGTGGCGCGCGTGCTCGTCGCGGGCGAGCCAGGCGGCGGCGAGGCCGCCTTCAGGCAGAAGCTCGAGGACGGCTGGGGCGCGAAGGTGACCGAGGTGATGGGCATCGGCGACATCGGCGCATCTCTCTGGGGCGAGTGCGAGGAGCAGGGCGGGATGCACCTCGGCGCCCGCGGCTTCGTTCACGCCGAGCTGATCGACCCGGAGACCGGCGAGGGGCACTCGATCGAGGACGGCGCCACCGGCGAGCTCGTCCTCTCGCACCTGCAGCACCAGGCGGCGCCGCTCCTTCGCTTCCGCACGCGTGACCACGTCCTCTTCCGGACGAGCCCGTGCCCCTGCGGGCGCACGAGCCCGCGCGTCCGTTGCATCGGGCGGACCGACGACATGCTCATCGTCCGCGGCGTCAACCTCTTCCCCTCGGCCGTACGGGAGGTCGTGAACACATTCGCGCCGAGGGTCAGCGGGAACATCCTCGTGCGCCCGACGAAGGAGGGCGTGAAGCAGGAGCCGCCTCTCCCGATCTCGGTCGAGCTCGCCAAGGGCGGGCGCGAGGATCCCGCACTTGCGCAGGAGATCGGTGAGCGGGTGCGGAGCGCCCTCGTCGTGCAGGCGCGAGTCGAGCTCGTCCCGTTCGGGACGCTTCAGCGAAGCGAGTACAAGTCGAAGCTCGTCGAGCGCGGCTAGCCGTCCGGGGAACTACCGGCCCGTTCCGGGCGGTAGAGTCAGATTCGTGGACGAAGGCAAGGCACGAGAGCTCCTCCGCCGCGAGCGCGAGCGCATCGAGAAGGCGCTTGCCGAGCAGGCCGACGAGAACGGGGGCGATCTGACGGCCGTCGACCAGCATCTCGCGGATCAAGGCAGTGAGCTCTATGCGGATGAGTTCGAGGCGGGGCTACGGGCGCGGCTCATGGCCGAGCTCGCCGCGGTCGAGCGGGCCGAAGGTCGACTCGAGGCCGGCACCTATGGTCTCTCGGTCGAGAGCGGAGAGCCGATCCCGGACGAGCGGCTCGAGGCGATCCCGACCGCCGAGCGGACCGCCGACGAGCAGGCACGCTTCGAAGGCCGCCGCCGCTGATCCGGGGCGGGGAGGGCACCGGCCCCGGTTGCCGAACCCCACCTCGATGACAAGCGCCGAGCTCAAGGCAGCCGGCCACGAGGCGCACCGCGAGGCGGCCTACTTCGCCCTCGTCGCCTCTGGGCTGCTTTCGCTCCTCGCAGTCGCGAGCGTGGCGGCGGGTTGGACGCTCGTCGGGGTACACGGCTGGATCTGGTTTGTGCTCTCCGTCCCCGAGCTCCTGCTCGCGGTCGCCTTCTTGCTCAAGGTGCCGCACCGGTTCGACGCCTACTTCCTGTACTTCGTCGTCGTCGGTAACCTCGGCGGACTCGGGCTCGTGCTCGCGTCGTTGCTGACCGAGGCGAGCAGCAAGCTCACGGGCGGGCAGCTGCTCCTGACCGGTGCCGTCGTCTGGCTCACGAACGTGATCGCCTTCGGATTGCTCTACTGGAACCTCGACGCGGGCGGGCCGATGGAACGCGCCCAGGGCAGCCGGGAGAGGCCGGATCTCAAGAAGCCGGACTTCTGGTTCCCACAGGACGACAACGACCGGCTGGCCCAGACCAAGTGGCGCCCGCGCCTGAGCGACTACACGTACGTGGCGCTCACGAACGGGATCGCGTTCAGCCCGACGGACGCGATGCCGCTCACGCGCGGCGCGAAGACCCTGATGGGCCTCGAGGCGTTGATCTCGGTCGGCGCAGTCCTGCTCGTCGCGGCACGCGCCGTGAACGTCCTCGGCGCCTGAACGAGAGCCCGCCCAGGGCCCGTCGGTAGCGGCTTCTTCCGCCGGCGAAACGGTGCTACTGTCCCCGCGGCCGCGGTGTCCGCGGCGCAGGGAAACGGGAGACAAACAGGGAGGAGAGACAGTGGGGAGAGCCATGCGGTTGCGCTCCCGCCTCGGGCTTGCAAGTGGGCTCGCGCTGCTCGGGCTCCTCGTTGTCGTGACGTCAGGCTTCGCCGGCGCCACTGCGACGGGGAAGTCCTCCGAGCGCTCGCTCACAGAGGCGGAGGACGGAACATTCGAGGTGCTCGAGGCGGCCGACCAGTATGCCGAGGCCCGGACGGCTCCGGCGGACCTGGTCGACGCCGGGGCGTTCACCGGCGCCTACGCCGCTGCGAAGAACCTGCCGGTCTTCGGCGGCCCGTGGACCGAGCTGACGACGCAGAACTACGACAGCGACGCCCACGGCTACCGCGATCCGGTGTGGTCGAACTCGGGCGGCGGGGCGGGCCTCGTCAGCGGGCGCGTGACGGCGCTCGCCACGGACGGGAGCACGCTCTACGCCGGCACGGCCGACGGGGGAGTCTGGAAGCGGCAGAGCGGAACCTGGTCGCCGCTTCTGGACGACTCGCCGACGCTTTCGATCGGTGCCGTGTCCGTCGACTCGAATCACGGTCTCTGGGTCGGGACGGGCGAGGCGAACACGAGCTCCGACTCCTACGCGGGAATCGGAGTCCTCTGGTCCGGTGACGGTGGGGCGAACTTCACCCGGGTCGGCGGGGACGAGCTTCAGAACGCGCTCGTCCAGAAGATCATCTTCGTGAACGGCTGGGCGTTTGCCGCGACGAGCACCGGCCTCTACCGCCACGCGGACAACACGACCGCCGGCGCGTGGGCGCCCGTCCTCAAGCCGAGCGGCTGCTCGCAGTCCGGGGGCGTGGGCGGGAATCCGTTCGCCAGCGACGTCGCGGTGAAGCCGGGCACGGGCGGCCAGGTCGTGGACGCCGTCCTCGGCTGGCGGGCAGGCTCGAACTGCAACGGCATCTACGAGTCGCACAACGGCGGCCAGACGTTCAGCCGCGTCACCGTCGGCGGGGCACTGAACGCGAAGGACATGGGCCGGACGTCGATCGCATGGGCGGCGGACGGCTCGAAGGCCTACGCGGTCGTGCAGTCGGCGTCGATGTTCAACCATGCCAAGACGGACCACGGCGGCACGCTCCTCCAGGGCATCTATATGTCCACGACCGGAATCGGCGGCCCCTGGAACAAGATCGCCGAGTGGCGGAACCTGGCGAACGGCGGCTCGGCGCTCAAGGCGGGGCTGGGCTATCACCCGGGCGTCCAGGCCTGGTACAACCAGTTCCTCGCGGTCGACCCGCAGAACGCGAACCACCTCTACCTCGGGCTCGAGGAGGTCTTCGAGTCGACGGACGGTGGCGGCAAGTGGAAGGCCATCGGCCCGTACTGGAACTTCGGCATGCCGTGCTCGACGGGGCCGGACGGGCTCGACGGCTGCGAGGGGACGACGCATCCCGACCAGCACGCGATCGCCTTCTCCGGCAACACCGTCTACGTCGGCAACGACGGCGGCGTCTACAGCCGGTCGAGGACGGATCACGCCCAGTACAACTGGACGAATCTGAACTCGGGCCTGCGGACCCTCCAGTACTACTACGCGGATGCCGGCCCCGTTTCGGGCGGCGACGCGCTCTGGGGCGGGCTGCAGGACAACGGCGAGTCGCTCCTCCAGCCCGGAGCGACGACGATGGTCTCGCCCTTCGGCGGTGACGGCGGTGACACGCTCGTCGACCACACCAACGGGAACAGGGCCGTCGTCGAGTACGTGGGCCTCGACATGGCACTGACGACGAACGGTGGTCGGTCGGACGGGACTCCCGGATCGAACTCCTTCCGGGAGATCTCGCCGTCGTGCTTCGCCTTCACGTACACGCCGAGCCCGTGCGATGCGGGCGCCCGCTTCATCGCGCCGTTCGAGGCCGACCTCGCGAATCCGAACCTCTGGATCGCGGGCGGCCAGTACGTCTGGATCAACGATCCGGGCGGTGTCGCCAAGGGTTGGGACACGACCTGCGGCGCCAAGTCGTGCGACTGGCAGATCCGCGGCGACAGCGGCCCGGGTCACTCGATCACGCAGGTGGCCATGTCGAACGGCACCTGGTACGCGGCGTGGTGCGGGCCGTGCAACTCGGCCGGCTTCGCCCGCGGGATCCTGACCAACTACGGCGGCACGGTGCACCAGCTGAGCCTGCCGTCCGACTTCCCGAACAGGTTCATCCAGGGTCTGGTCGTGGAGAAGAACAACCCGAGTCACGCGTACGTGGTCTTCAGCGGCTTCTCCCGGCGGTGGACGGGCACCTTCTCCGCGGGCGAGGGCCACGTCTTCGAGACGATGGACGGCGGGGCCACGTGGACCGACATCAGCGGCTCCGGGTCACAGGCTCTTCCGGACGCTCCGGGCGATGATCTCGTCCTGACGCCGAACGGGCATCTCGTCGTCGCGACGGACATCGGCGTCTTCTACTCGCCGAGCTCGCACGGTGGCACCTGGTACCGCTTCGGCACCGGGCTTCCGACGGCGTCGACGAACGACCTGCAGCTGAGCCCGGACCGGAGCTACATCCTGGCCGCCACGCACGGCCGCGGTCTCTGGAAGATCGCGACGCCGTAAGGCGGAAGGCGAAGCGAAGCAGCGAGGCGGCCCCGGCAACGGGGCCGCCTCTCGTTTCGACTACTCCGCGGTGCAGTAAACGGCAGGCGAACGCTGTACGCCCGCGTCCGTCAGTTCGCCCTCTGAGCAGGGGTTTCGTGCCCTCCGATATGAACGCTGTCCCGCTGGTTACGCCGCGTACGCTGGTGTCCGGGTAGACGGCTGGTAGACGGCGAGGGTGGTTTACCGCGGGCGGTAGGGCAGCTGGGCACTTGTGAGGGTTGTGAGGGTTGCGCCGGCCCTGCCTGCCTGCACCATTGGCCCGCTGTCGCGCCGCGGGCCTTTGATGTTGGTGAGCCTATGCCTCAAACGACACCGGGGCAGACAACGCCTTGGCGGTGGCGCGTACGCCCGCGATGGACGGGCCTGGCGGTACCGCTGCGGGCCTAGTGCACCGGCTTGCCGCAGGCCCAGCAAGTTCCCTCGGTACGCCGGCCAAACGGCCGGGCGCAACGGCAGCGCCTGTCCCTGCCCGCCCGCTCCGTTGCCGCCCGCTCACGGCGGCTCTCGATGGCATCGGCCTGCCACAGCTCGAAGCGGGCTCCGGCCTTCTTCGACCGCCTGGCCGAGTCACGGCATGAGCGGCTGTTCGAGGACGACCGTCGCGTGAAGGAACCCCGCCCCGCGCTTTCGAGATCGAGCAGGAGGGCACCGAGGCCCATCGTCAGCGTGACGATGCTTGCCCGGAGCGAGGGGCGGAGGACCGCGCCGATAATGAGCAGGGCAAGGCACGTGGCAAGCAGAGCCGGCCCGGCGACGAGTAACAGCCACAGGGTGACTGTCTCAGAGAACTGGGAGCCGCTGACCCAGCCGTTCCATGTGTCCCTTCCAGCGGTCAAGGCGATCACCGTCGCCATGACCAGGGCAAGAATGGCACCCCCGGAGAGCGTGGAGGCGACAAGAAAGGGCCAGCGAGGCCCTCCGTCAGCCGCCCGCAGGCCGAGCACGGATGCCCCAAGGACCACCAGCAAGAAAGCAGCGATGACGATCATCCGACTCCTCCTTGACATTCCCATGCTCTGCATTTCTCGCCGGATCTCATGCCTCTAATACGCCTCGTCGCGCAAATGGGTTCGATGGTTCGGCCCGGCACGACCGCTCATCGGCATGTGAGTGTGTTCGTGCAGCGATCAGTCCTCACGTGGTACCCGGTGTCGGTGGGCTAGGCCCCCGGAGTCGGGACTTGGCTCTCCGAGATGTAGCCGTTGTCGAGGAGCCACGCCTCGTACTCGTCGTCCGCGACCTTGGCGAGGCTCAACAAGAGGGTCTGCACGTCGTTCGGGTTGAAGGACGAGGCCGTTCGGCTGGAACGGATTGCTCTGCGCCTGGATCTTCACGATGCCCTTGGAGGATGCCCCGGATGTTCTCGCCCGTGCCGTTCCCGTTGACCACCTGGGCGTCCTCGCGGAGGAGGACACCGAGGCGAAGCTGCCCGTCGATGAAGTCGCGGAGGTTGTCCACGTCGAGCAGGAACGCCCGATCTACAGGCTCGCTCAGGTGGGCGATGGTGCGTCCCCGTAGCGTTCGTGGCACCAGTAGCGGCCGCCTGCGTCGGCGGCAACCCAGCCGCCTGCGAGGAGATCCGGGGCTGTGGTGGTGGCCACGGCTCCCCACGTTAGCGGGCGCTCTGGACCTCGGCATTAGAACACAGTAAACTTTGCGCAAGTACCACCATGCTTGCGTATCCCGATCTCCTGAGCATTGCCGAAGTGGCCGAGCGCCTCGGGCAAACGCCGCGCACCGTGCGCGACAAGGTGCGGAGCGGCGAGCTGCCGGCCGGGGCGGCAACGCGAGCCGGCGTCACCTCACGCTGCCGCTTGGGAACTTGGAACCCATCCATGTCGGCAAGGCCGCCGAGGTGGCAGAGGGCGTAGTAGAGGCATTCGAGCGCACTGAGGGCCGTTGGTGAAGAACCCGTACAGCGCCTGCTCCTGCTCGTCCGCTGGCTGACGGCAAACTGCTTTGCGACGACCTCCGTCTCCTCCTTCGCCCGCCTTGCGAGCTTGAACGTCATGGCGGCCAGGCCGATGGTTCCGATGGCGACGCCCCATTCGGCCGCCGGTGCCCACTGTTGAAGGTCGTTCCGGAAGCCGTCGAGGCTCAGGGCGAGGAGCACGCCCTGAATCGTTTCAACCCCTTCGGCCGGTAGCGGGAGCTAGCCCGTTCCCGTCGCGGAGCAGCCCGCCCCGTAGAGAAGCTGAGAGCCGCCCTTGAGCGGCTCTCAGAGAACAGTGAGTGATAGTCAGGCGGCGCGTCGAAGCGCGACCCTCGGCGCGGCATGCTCCCGCTGCTTGGCGATCAGCACCGAACGCTTCGCAAGGCGGCGGACCTTCGGTCCAGCGTGCTCGCGAAGCGGGTTGCGGCCGGTCGGGCCGAGGACGATCAGATCTGCAGCGACGTTGTCGGCGGTGGCCTTGATGAGCTTCGCCGTGTCGCCCGACAGGAGCCGGATGCGAGCCTTGACGCCTGCTTCTCGCGCCTTGGCTTGCGCCTCCTGGAGCGCCTCGTCCTGTTCTGGTTCGCCGAGGAGGCGGGGCACCGCCGTCACGGGTGTAAGCCGGGACATGCGCCACTGCACCGGTGGACGGACGTGCACAAACACGACCTCGGCTCCCTCGTGCGCAGCAAGCTCAACACCGCGCTGAACGGCGAGCTTCGAACCCGGGGATCCGCTCGTCGCGACGACGATGCGGTGGAACTTACCCGTTGTGTTCACAGTCCTCACACCTCCTTTCAACACGATGGAGAGGACGCTTCTCACGATAGGCCGGCGCGCCTGATCGCCGTCTGGAAAAGGGCATTGGATGCCTGAAGGAATGCTGAAGGTTGGCGGATCGCGGTCGGTCGGCAGCGCTCTCTTAGCCGCGTTCGCAGCCATTTGTGTAGGCGTCTTTCTCCTCCCCGACAGCTCAGCCCGCCCGAAGCCCGGCTACAAGTTTTTGTCAGACGCACGCCTGTATTCAGAACTTCTACAACGGCACGGGCTTCATCGTTCAATGCTCCGACGGGATGTGGAGTCAGTCGGGGGGCAGCCCGGAGCGTGCACCTATCACGGCGGCGTCCGCTAGGGCCTACCGGGTAGCGGGGATTCCGAAAACACGTGGCCGGCGCCCAGCCCGGAACGATCCCCCACGTGGATGGTCTCGGGTAGCTGGCGCGAGCGCCTGGCGTGCGGCCTAGTTGCCAACCTAGGCGACGTGTACTAAGTAGGCAACAGTTCTGCTTTGCCTGCGCTGACAAATCGCACTGCTAGCCGACCGACCGCGCACCTCTTCACGGAGGGCCTGCGCGAGGCGGCAGAACGCTTCGACCCACTGGCCCGCGGTAGACGAGCGGTAGACGGCAGCAGCCGCTAGCCCCCTCCTCCACAGTATTCAAGCCGTAGCCGGCCGACTGCGGTTACGTCGCGGTGACGTAGGCGGCGGTGATCCCGCCGTCGACGAGGAACGTCGCGCCGTTCACGAAGGACGATTCGTCGCTCGCCAGGAAGAGCGCGCCGTAGGCGATCTCCTTCGCCTGCGCGAGGCGTCCCATCGGAATGTGCACGAGCCGCCGCTCGAGCGCGCCCGGACTCTCGTCGAAGAGCCGCATGAGGAGCGGCGTCTCCACGGGGCCGGGGCAGAGCGCGTTCACGCGCACCCCGCGGCGCGCGAACTCCACCGCGAGCTCGCGGCTCATCGAGAGCACGGCGCCCTTCGAGGCGGTGTAGGAGATCTGCGAGGTGGCAGCGCCCGAGAGCGCGACGAACGAGGCGACGTTGATGACCGAGCCACCTCCGCGCTCGAGCAGGTGCGGGATCCCGTGCTTGCAGCAGAGGAAGACGCCCTTCGTGTTCACGTCCTGGACGCGCTGCCAGGCGTCGTCCTCGGTCTCGAGAATCGAGGCGTCGTCTGCGGGCATGATCCCCGCGTTGTTGTAGAGGACGTCGATGCCGCCGTAGCGCCCGGCGGTCGCCGAGTACATGGCATCGACGCTCGCCGGGTCGGTGACGTTCACCTCCTGGAAGAAGGCCTCGCGGCATTCGGCCGCCGTCTGCTCGCCCTTTTCCCGGTCGACGTCCGCGACGCAGACGCTCGCGCCTTCCTCCGAGAAGAGAATGGCGGCTTCGCGCCCGATCCCACCGGCGGCGCCGGTGATGACCGCAACCTTTCCGTCCAGGCGGCCCATCGCCGCGAGCTTAACCCGAAAGGCCGGAGAGAATCGAGTCGAGCCGCTGGAAGCGCGCGTCGGCTGCCTGCTCCTTCGAGCCGCCGAACCAGACGAGGACGACGTTCCCGCCGTAGCGCTTGTAGGCCACCCAGGTCTTGCTCTGCGAGTCCAGCTCCCAGTAGACGCCGTCCGCTCCGCGGGCCAGCGGCTTGCCGGTCTCCTTGTTCCTGAAGAGCGACGCGAGCGACGCCGTCTTCCCGGGCTTGCCGACGTAGACGTTGAAGATCCCGTACCGGTCGACGAGGCTCTGCGGCTGGTCGAGTCCGTAGCCGAGCTGGTCCCAGGCCGGGTCCGACACCGCCGCCGGCTCGAGCGGGCGGCCGGTCGACTCCTGGAACCGCTGCGTCACCTGGGCAGGCGTAAGCGTCTCGACACGGGACTGGTCGGTCTGGGCGCCGCAGCCCGCGAGGGCCGTCAGCGCGAGAACGGCGAGCGAGAGCAGGGCGATGCGTCTCACTGCGGCCAGAGAGTAGCGGGTCGCCTGAACGGAACGGCACGCGCGTTGAATCGCACGCCGTTTGGCGGGACGATGGAGGTTCTTCGACCAAGGAGCCGCCGATGTCCAGGAAGTCAAAGCTGATGGCCGTCTTCGTCACGCTCGCGCTCGGCGCCGCAGTGCTTGTCGTCGGCGCGATCGGCGCGACGGGAAGCGGCACAGCCGACCAGGTCACGTTCAGGACGAGCAACCGCGTCGACACGCCGTCGGGCTCGTTCATCAACACCGGCAGCCAAGTCACCGTCAATCCCGCCGGTGCCGGGCCGATGCTGATCAGCTTCTCCGCCAACGGCTACGAGCAGGACTTCAACAGCGGCGGTGGGTTCGCAGGCCACAAGTACGCGGCGATGCTCGTGCGCGTGCTCGTCAACGGCTCACAGGTGGGTCCGGCCGTGCGCTTCTTCGACAACACCGGGAAGGTCGGGGTCCAGAAGCCGCGGCCGACGACGACTTCCTACGAGTGGGCGGTGAACACGACGTCTGGCGCGAAGACGGTCCGGGTGCAGTTCAAGAACGTCAACACCTTCGACAACGCGACCATCCTTCATTCGACGCTGACGGTTCAGAACGACTAGCTAGCGGCGCTCCTCGGCGTACCGGCGGGCCTCGCCGACCAGGGCCTGGAAGAGAGCCATGTCCTCCCCTGCCTCGGGGTGCCAGAGGACGCCCACCGCGAAGCGCTGCGAGGGGTCCTCGACTGCCTCGACGGTTCCGTCCTCCGCATGGCCCGCCTCCCGAAGACCCTCGCCGAGGCGGCCGAAGCCCTGGTGATGGTGGCTCTTCACGGGCGCGTCGTCCCCCAGGAGGCTATGGACACGCGTGCCCGCGACGAGCTCGATGTCGTGCTCGGAGAAGGCGCCCGGCGGGTCGTGCTTGTGGATCTCGTGGCCGACGACGTCGGGCAGGTGCTGGATGAGGTCGCCTCCGCGCGCCACGTTCAGCACCTGGCTGCCGCGGCAGATGGCGAGGACGGGCATGTCCCGCTCCAGCGCTCCGCGCAGCAACCCGAGCTCGGCCTCGTCGCGATGGGGGACGACCCCGAAGGTCTCGTCGTGCGGCTCTTGCCCGTAGTGCGCAGGGTCGAGGTCGGAGCCGCCGGAGAAGACGAGCCCGTCGAGCCCGTCGAGCGTCTCCTCGATCGCATCCGCGCTGGGAGGCACCAGGAGCGCCCGGCCGCCGGCCTTCTCGACCGCGTGCACGTAGTCGGCCGGGACGAGCGCGGCCTCGAGATCCCAGTAGCTCCACTTCGCCGGGACGACGTACGTCGTGATGCCGATGAGAGGCTTACCCACGCTCGAAGAGCCTTTCGCGTTCGTATCCGGTCACGACCTGGTCGAAGAGCCGCTGCTCGGTGCGAGCGTAGTTCAGATAGTGGTCGACCACGTCGTCGCCGAAGGCCGCGCGCGCCGTCTTCCCGTTCTGGAGCGCGTCGATCGCCTCGCGGAGGGAGTGCGGGAAGCGCTCGGCGTCCGACTCGTAGGCGTTGCCTTCGAGCGGAGGCGGCGAGCTCGAGCTTGTTCTCGATCCCGTAGAGGCCGGCCGCGAGCACCGCCGCGAATCCGAGGTACGGATTGACGTCGCCACCCGGGATCCGCGTCTCGGCCCTGAGACCCTTGCCGTGGCCGACGATCCGGAAGCCGCACGTGCGGTTGTCGTGCCCCCATGCGAGTGTCGTCGGCGCCCAGCTCCCGGCCGCGTAGCGCTTGTAGGAGTTGATCGTCGGCGCGAGGAAGACGGCGAGCTCCCGAAAGCACGCGATCTGGCCGGCGAGAAACTGCTTGAAGACGTCGGACTCGCCGGCGAAGGCGCTCTCGTCGCCGCGCCAGAGGCTCGCGTGGATATGGCACGAGTTCCCGATCCACGTGTGGTCCGGCTTCGCCATGAAGGTGATCGAGCATCCGTTCAGATGCGCGATCTCCTTGGCGCCGTTCTTGTAGATCGTGTGATTGTCGGCCGTCGCGAGCGCGTCGGCGTAGCGAAAGTTGACCTCCTGCTGGCCGGGCCACGCCTCGCCCTTCGAGCTCTCGACGGGGATGCCCGCGTCGTGCATGTGGTTTCGGATCTGGCGCAGGAACGGCTCGTCGAAGGTCGTGGCGAGGATGTGGTAGTCGAGGATGTAGGGGACGGACGGCGTCAGGTTCTCGTAGTGCTTCTCGTGCGCCTCGGCGTAGGTCTCCTTGAAGAGGTAGAACTCGAGCTCGGAGCCGAACTTCGGCGTGAAGCCGAGCTCCGCGGCCCGCTCCACCTGGCGCTTGAGCACCTGTCGCGGGGAGGGGTTGACCGGCTTGCCGTCGTGCCAGAGGACGTCGCAGAGGACGAGGGCCGTCCCTTCGAGCCACGGGATCCGGCGCAGCGTGGCGAGGTCCGGCTGGAGGACGAAGTCGCCGTACCCGCTCTCCCAGTTGGCCATCCGGTAGCCGGGGATGGGGTCCATCTCCATGTCGAGGGCGAGGAGGTAGTTGCAGCCCTCGACGCCGTGCTCGGCGACCCCGCCCTCGAGGAAGAAGTCTCCGTGGACGCGCTTGCCCATCAGCCGGCCCTGCATGTCCGTGAACGCGACGACGATCGTGTCGATCGAACCGGCCTCGATCTCGGCGGTCAGCTCCTCGAGCGTCATGCGGGCGATCCTAACGTCCGGGCGGCTTGACAGCGTTCCCGCTGCGCGTCGTAATAGGCGGTCTCAACCCCAGAAGGAGAGCGGCATGAGCACTGAAGAGCGGGCGGTAGCGCACGGCCAAACCGAAGACGAGAGGCTTCTGCATCGACTCGGCTACGCGCAGGAGCTTTTCCGCGCGATGGGCGGATTCCAGAACTTCGCGATCTCGTTCACGATCATCTCGATCCTGGCGGGATGCCTGACGTCGTACTCGATCGCGTACGGTCAGGGCGGGCCGGTGTCGATCACGTGGGGTTGGATCATCGTCGGCGCTATGAGCACGCTCGTCTCGCTCGCGATGGCCGAGATCGCCTCGGAGTTTCCGACCGCCGGCGGCCTCTACTACTGGTCCTCGAAGCTCGGCAGCCCGGGTTGGGGCTGGTTCACGGGCTGGTTCAACCTCGTCGGTCAGATCGCTGTGACAGCTTCGATCGGCTACGGCCTCGCGATCTTCTCCACCGCGCTCATGAACTACTGGTTCGAGTACCCGAACACGAAGGAGTACGTCTACCTGATGTACGCCATCGTGCTCGTGGTCGCGCTCTTGCTGAATCTCTTCAGAATCACGGTCACCGCGATGCTGAACACGATCTCGGCCTACTGGCACATGATCGGCGTCGGGGTGATCGTGTTCGTCCTCTTCATCGTTCCTGACCACCATCGCTCGTTCAGCTTCGTCTTCACGGAGACCCTCAACCTCACGGGCTGGGGTGGCGATCCTGCCCCCACTTCGTTCAGCAGCCCGGTCTTCTGGTACGTGTTCCTGACCGGCTTCCTGATGGCCCAGTACACGATCACGGGCTTCGACGCGTCGGCGCACGTGGCGGAAGAAACCCGCGCCGCCTCGCGCTCGGCGGCGGTCGGCATGTACATGTCGGTGGTCGTCTCGGTCATCTTCGGCTTCATCCTGCTCGTCGCCGTGACGGCGGCCCTGCCGGCTGAGCCCGTGTTCGATCTCTATATCGTGCCGACGAGCTGGGTAGCGGCGATGGGGCAGAGCTGGGGGACTTTCTTGCTCTTCATCTGCTGCCTCGCGCAGTTCTTTTGCCTGACGGCATCGGTGACCTCGGCGTCGCGAATGCTGTTCGCGTTCTCGCGGGACCGGGCGGTCCCAGGGCACCAGCTCTGGCGCCACGTGTCGCGCAACCGCGTGCCGAGCACCGCGGTCATCGCGATCTGCTTTGCGTCGGCTGCTCTGATGCTCCCGACGCTCTACAACTTCTTCATCGGGTACTACGTCGGGACGGGAATCGCCGTCATCGGCCTCTATATCGCCTTCATCCTCCCGGTGATCCTCCGTTACCGGATGGGGGACACCTTCGAACCGGGCGCCTGGACGCTCGGGAAGCACTACCGCTGGATCGACCCGATCGCGATCGTCTGGGTGTTCTTCATCTCGATCGTGTTCTTCATGCCGCCTTACTCCATCAGCGCCCCCTGGGAGGACGGCTTCACCTGGGAGGCCGTGAACTACGCGCCGCTTCTCGTCGGCGGCGCCATCCTGCTCTTCGGCGGGTGGTGGGTCCTCTCCGCCAAGAACTGGTTCAAAGGCCCGGTGCGCATGGGGACGGAGGAGGAGCTGGAGCGGATCGAGGAGCGCTACGAGCATCCGGCCACGGGGGCAGCCCCGGCCGGCCAGTAGCTAGTCGGCGCCGAGCTCCTCGGCGAGCAGAGAACAGGCATACGCGCGCCACGCCACATCGGGCGTGGCGCGCAGCGCTGCCAGGGCCTCGGAGACGTGCGCCAGCCCCTTTGCCTGCGCCTTGAGCTCGTCCAGCCCGCGTTCGAGCGCGAGCTGGCGGTCGACAGTTCGTAGCTCGTCGGCGAGCGCTCCGACGGCGCGCCCGTTCAAGTCGAGCCCGCGGTCCGGGTCTCCACCGGCGGTGAGGAGGAGTAGCGCCCGTCGGGCGGCGGCGTGCGCCTCGTCCTCCGGGACGCCGACCTCCTGACCGGCGAGCGAGGCGAGCAGCACGAGCGCCGTGGCGAGCTCGTCGCCGCTCTCGTCCGCGGCGAGCGTCTGCTCGAGCGTCAGGAGCCAGTCGGCGCTGCTCACGGGCGCTCGAGCCAGAGCGCGAGCGCAGCGATGGAGGCGGCGTCGTCGAGCTGGGTGAGGACGGTCGCGAGCGGAAGCCGCTCGACCTCGATGTCCTCGTCGTCGTCGAGCTCCGCCGGGCCCGCCTCGCTGAGCCCGGAGGCCTCGAAGACGTGCACGAGCTCCGTCGAGTAGGCGGGCGCCGTCCAGAACGCCCCCACCTCGGTGAGCTCCTCGGCCGCGAGGCCGCACTCCTCCGCCAGCTCGCGGGCAGCCGCCTCGAGCGGCGTCTCGCCGTCGTCGAGCTTCCCCGAGGGGAGCTCGAGCGTGCGACTTCCCGAGCCCGGCCGGCTCTGGCGCACGAGGACGAGCTCGCCTCCGTCCACGGGGATGAGCACGACCGAAGGCGGATGTTTGATGAGATCCATTCCGCGTAGTATCGCCCGGTGGCGGCCCACCGGATCGCATGAAATCCCACGCGCGGGCGGTCGTCATCGGCGGAGGGGTCGGCGGGACGTCGATCCTCTACTGGCTCGCGCGGCTCGGCTGGGACGACGTCGTCCTCTGTGAGCGCGCCGACCTTACGAGCGGCTCGACCTTCCATTCGGCGGGCCTGGTCGGGCAGCTGCGGGGCTCGATCAGCCTCACGAAGATGATGATGAACTCCGTCGAGCTGTACCGGACGCTCGACGACGAGGTCGGGCTCGAGACCGGCTGGCACGAGGTCGGCTCGCTCCGCCTGGCGTCGTCCGAGGAGCGCATGCAGGAGCTTCGCCGCCAGGCGGGCTGGGCGAAGACATTCGGGCTTCCGCTCGAGCTCGTGTCGGCCGAGCGGGCGCAGGAGCTCTTCCCGCCGATGTCCACCGACGGCGTGCTCGGCGCCGCCTTCCTCCCGACGGACGGCTACATCGACCCCAGCCAGCTGACCTTCGCGCTCGCGGAGGGCGCGCGGCGACGAGGCGCGGAGATCTACACGAACACCCGCGTCGCCGGCATCGGTCTCGACCAGGGTCGCGTGGCCGGCGTGGAGACGGACAAGGGCTCCATCGAGACCGACGTCGTCGTCAACGCGGGCGGGATGTTCGCGGCCGAGATCGGCCGGCTCGCGGGCGTCACAGTCCCCATCGTCCCGATGGCCCACGAGTACCTCGTCACGCGGCCGAGCGGGATTTCGCTGGAGGTGCCGACGATGCGCGACCCGTCGCTGCTCGTGTACTTCCGCGGGGAGTCCGGCGGGCTCGTCATGGGCGGCTACGAGCGAAACCCTGCGCCGTGGGGCCTCGACGGGATCCCGGCGGACTTCAACGGCAAGCTCCTTCCCGAGGACTGGGAGCGCTTCGACGAGCTGATGACGAACGCGATCGTCCGCGTCCCCGAGCTCGAGAACGCCGCGGTCGTCCGCCTGATCAACGGCCCCGAGGCCTTCACCCCGGACGGCGAGTTCATTCTCGGCGAGTCCGGCGTGCGCGGGTTCTGGGTCGCGGCCGGCTTCTGCGCGCACGGCCTCGCCGGAGCGGGCGGCATGGGGCAGCTCGTAGCCGAGTGGATCGTGGACGGCGTGCCGAGTCTCGACGTCTGGGAGATGGACTCGCGCCGTTTCGGCCCGCACTACCGAAGCCGTGAGTACACGCTGGCCCGCACCTGCGAGATCTACTCCACCTACTACGACATCAAATACCCGGGCCAGGAGCGCCTCGCAGGGCGGCCGCTGCGGCTCTCTCCGACGTACGCTCGGCTACAGGAGCTCGGCGCGAGCTTCGGTGAGAAGTCGGGGTGGGAGCGCGCGAACTGGCTCGAGCCGAACACGGCGCAGGGGGACGAGAGCCTTCGTCCGCGCGGCTGGGCGGGTGAGATCTGGTCGCCTGCGATCGGCGCCGAGCACCGGGCCTGCCGCGAGGCCGCCGCGCTCTTCGACGAGACGTCCTTCGCGAAGATCGACGTCCTCGGCTCCGGGGCCCCCGACTTCCTCGAGCGCCTGTGCGACAACCGTGTCGCCCGCGAGGTCGGTGCGATCACGTACACGCAGATGCTCAACCCTCGGGGCGGGATCGAGTGCGACTTCACGGTCACGCGACTCGCGGAGGACCGCTTCCGCATCGTCACCGGCACGGCCTTCGGGAACCACGACGCCGCCTGGATCCGCCGCCACCTTCCGGAGGACGGAAGCGCGTGGGTCGAAGACGTCACGTCGCGCTTCGCCTGCCTCGGCCTCTGGGGCCCGGCGGCGCGGGAGATCCTCCAGCCGCTCACCGACGCCGACATTTCGAACGACGCCTTCGGCTACATGCGCGCACAGGAGATCGCGGTCGGGACCGTCCCGTGCCTCGCGCTCCGCGTCACCTACGTGGGCGAGCTCGGCTGGGAGCTCTACTGCCCCGATGGAGTTCGGCCTTCGCCTATTCGACACGATCTGGGAGGCCGGCCGGGAGCATGGGCTCGTCGCCGGCGGCTACAAGGCGATCGACTCCCTCCGACTCGAGAAGGGCTACCGGGTCTGGGGCGCGGACATCACTCCCGACGAGAACCCCTACGAGGCCGGGCTCGGCTTCGCGGTCAAGCTCGACAAGGGCGACTTCGTCGGACGCGGGGCGCTTGAAGCCGTCTCCATGGACGAGCCGGAGCGGCGTCTCGCCTGCCTCGTCCTCGCCGATCCTCGCTCGGTCGCCCTCGGGTCGGAGCCCGTGCGCGTGGAGGGCGACACCATCGGCCGCGTCACGAGCGGCGGGTACGGTTACAGCGTCGAGCGCTCCATCGCCTACGCGTACCTTCCTTCGGCCGCGGCAAGACCGGGGCAGGCGGTCGAGGTGGAGATCTTCGGCGACTGGGTCGCCGGCGAGGTGGCCGAAGAGCCCCTCTGGGATCCCCGAGGCGACCGCATCCGAAGCTAGAGCGGCAGCTCGGTGCCGGTCCGCCGTTCGCGGGCCGCGGCGTGAACGCGAGCGGCGAACGCGGCGTCCAGAGCGCCGATCCCGAGGTTGCAACAGACGACCCGACTCGGCGCTCCCTCGCGGGCGAGCGCCTCGCCGACGCTTCCCTCCGGCGCCGGCCAGCCCTGGAAGTGCCCGAGTGAGCGGTAGTACTCGAACTGGTCGACGTCGTCGACGAGGAAGAGCTCCGCGGAGGCCACCGCGTCCGCGTCGAAGTAGAAGTCGAAGTCGATCGGGAGGCCGAGCACGCGCTCCCCGAGCCAGTCTGGCCCGAGCGGCGAATCCGGGCTCTCGACGATCGGTCCGGCCGTGACGACGACCTCGGCGCCCTCGACGGCCTCGCGCGGCCCCAACGCCGCATCGACACCGTCCCCGAGGGTCGCGATCCGCTCGGGGTGGGGTCCCATGCTTCGATGGAGACGCCGGGGTTGAGTTCTGCGAGAACCCGCACGTGGAAGCGACCCTGCTCGCCGGCGCCGAGGACGGCCGCCCGCTCCAGCCCTCCGGCGCGAAGCGCCGGATGCAGACGCCGCTCGCAGCCGCCGTGCGCGCGGCGGTGATCTCGGCACCGTCCATGATCGCGGCGGGCAGCCCGGTCTCCGGGTCGTTCAGGACGATCAGGCCGCTGATGTACGGAAGGCCGCGCTCCTTGTTGGCCGGGTAGCCGGCGACCCACTTGAGCGCGGCGACGTCTTCGTCGCGCAGGTACGCCGGCATGGCGTGGATGAACGAATCCGGTCGCGGGTGGATCCCGGGCTTCGGCGGCAGCTCGACACGGCCCGACCCGACCGCGCGGTAGGTCTCCTCGACGAGATCGAGCTGCTCCGGAACCGGCGGCAGCAGCTCCCGGACCTCCGCCCGCGTCAGGTAGAGCATCGCGCGGCTAGAAGACCGAGTCCGGCTCGATCTCGACGATGACGCGCTGCTCGTCCGGCCTGTGGTTCGGGTACGTCTCCCGGCCCAGGTACTTCTTGGCGAGCTTGTCGATGTGCGCGACCGCCTCGTCGCCGTTGCGAATGTCGATCACGCGGCCGCGCACGCTCACCCGGTCGTAGGGGTCCGAGCCGCTCACGATCGAAAGCGCGACCCGGGGATCGCGCCTCATGTTTCGCTCCTTCACGCGACCCGCCGCCGTGTTGAGGACGATCTTCCCATCTTCGAGATCGACCCAGACCGGCGTGACCTGGGGTGACCCGTCGGGCATGAGTGTCGCCAGATGAGCGAGGTTGGGCGCGCTGATCAGCCGCTTCGCCTTGTCGCTCAGCTCGGTCACCGGACCGATGCTAGCGCGACGAAGAGCGTTAGTTGCATCTTACGTAAGTCCATGCTAACAATGATGGCATGGAAAACGCCCTTCGTGCAATCGCCGAGCCGAATCGCCGGCGCATCCTCGAGCTCGTCGCGGGAGGCGAGCGCTCGGCCGGCGAGATCGCGGCCGAGTTCTCTATCACCCGGCCGGCGGTCTCGCAGCACCTCACGGTCCTCAAGGGCGCCGGCCTCGTGAGCGAGCGGCGCGAGGGGACGAGGCGCCTGTACAGCGTGCGCACGGAGGGCTTCGAGGACCTGAAGGCATTCCTGGAAACGTTCTGGGGCGACGGGCTGGAGCGCCTGAGGATCGCCGCGGAGCACGAAGAGGGAAGGAGGCGACGTGGCCGTCGACCAGCCTGAAGTCGCAACCGTCGTCGAGCGCGAGGTCAGGATCGCCGCCCGGCCGGAAACCGTGTTCGAGTTCTTCACCGATCCAGACAAGATGATCCTGTGGAAGGGGCGGGAAGCGGATCTCGACCCCCGGCCCGGAGGCATCTACCGCGTGGAGATGGGCGAGATGATCGTCGCGCGCGGCGAGTACGTCGAAATCGACGCGCCGAGCCGCGTCGTCTTCACCTGGGGCTGGGAGGGGCAGGAGTCGGGCCCGAATGCCGTCCCGCCTGGATCGAGCCGCGTCGAGGTCGACCTTCGAGCCCGACGGCGAAGGGACGCTCGTCCGGCTGCGCCACCTCGACCTGCCGGAAGAGGCGCGTGAGATTCACGGCCAGGGCTGGGATCTCTATCTCGGCCGGCTGGCGATCGCCGCGACCGGCGGCGACCCAGGATCCGATCCCAGCAGGAGTACAGCAATCCGACAAGGAGGAGTAGTCATGAGCAACCCGGTCATCCACTTCGAGGTCGTCGGCGCCGACGCGGCCCGGCTGCAGGACTTCTACCGCGACCTCTTCGGCTGGAAGATCTCGACCGACAACCCGATGAACTACGGGATCGTCGACAACGGCGGCGAAGGCATCAACGGAGGAATCGGCCAGAGCCCGAACGGGCCGCACGTGACCTGGTACGTCCAGGTCGACGACATCGACAAGGCGCTCGAGAAGGCAGAGAGCCTCGGCGGGAAGACGGTCATGCCAAAGGAGAACGTCTCCGGCATGGTCACGCTCGGGCTCTTCAATGACCCGGAGGGCAACCTCGTCGGTCTGGTCGAAGGAATGTAGCCTCACGCACTGGGCGGCGGCGGCTCGGCCGGGCGAAGCCCGGCTCCGCCCGCCGCCTGGCGCCGCCCGGCAGGAGGCGTCGCCCTCGGGGCCAGGTCATGCTACCTGCACTGTCCGTCGCCCTCGGGCTCGCCTCCGTTGCGAGCAGCACCCCAGAGCGCGAGGACTTACGGTACGCCCGTGCCGCTCCTCACGGGCACCCGCGTACTCGCCTGCGAGAACGGCCTCGCCGGGCCCCTCTGCTCGCGGCTCCTCGCCGACCTCGGCGCGGAGGTGATCAAGGTCGAGCGCCCGGGAGTCGGGGACGTCACTCGCGGGTGGGACACGATCGCCCGCGGGGAGTCGAGCGGCTTCGTCTGGATGAACCGAGGCAAGCGGAGCGTCGCGCTCGACCTCAAGGAGGAGGCTTCGCGTCCCAGCCTCGAGGCGCTGATCCGGGCGAGCGACGTCTTCCTGCAGAACTTCACGCCGGGCTGGGCGGGGCGTCACGGGGTCGACGAGCCGGCGGTCCGCGCGCTTCGGCCCGACATCGTCTACACGGAGATCTCGGGCTACGGTCCCGACGGGCCGTACGCGGAGCGGAACGCCTACGACCTCGTCGTCCAGGGCGAGACCGGGCTGATCTCGATCACGGGCACGCCCGAGGAGCCGGCCCGCGTCGGCGTTTCGATCTGCGACATCGGTGCCGGGAGCTACGCGGCGGTGGCGACCGCCGCCGCACTCGCGCGCCGCGCGCAGACGGGCGCGGGTGAGCGTGTGTCGGTGTCCCTCTTCGACACGATGGTCGACTGGCTCGGGTACTTCCCGCATCTCTGGTGGCACCGGCACGAGACCCCGGCCCGCACGGGCATGCGCCATCCGCTTTTCTGCCCGTACGGGCCCTTCCCGGCCGGGGACGGGAAGCTCTTCGGCTTCGCCGTCCTTTCCGACGACCACTGGCGCGCGTTCGCGTTCGATGTCGTGGACCGGCCGGACCTGCACGCCGACGAGCGCTTCGCGAGCAACGAGTCGCGTGTGGCGCACAGTGGAATCCTCGAGCCCGAGCTCGTGCGCTCCTTCGCGTCGCGCGGGGCCGCCGAGTGGCTGGAGCGGCTGCAGGCGGCCTCGCATCCCATGCGGCGCGGTGAACGCCATCCCCGAGGTGATGGCGCACCCGCAGCTCGAGCACAACCGCCTCATGGCGGAGGTCGACTCCCCGGTCGGGCGCGGTCCCGACGGTTGGCAGTCCCTTCCTCGTCCGCGGAGAGCGGCCCCCGGCAGGCGCAGTGCCCGGTCTCGGCGAGCACACCGCCGAGGTCCTGCGCGAGCTCGGCCTCGACTAGGCCGCTCAGCGCGCCAGCTCTTCCACCCGCCGCCGCTGCTCCTCGTCGAGCAAGGGACCGGCTGCCGGCCTCGGCGTTGGCGGCCGCGTGTGCAGGGTTCGAGGTCGCCGGGATCACGCACGTGACCCGGGGGTCGGCCAGGATCCACTTGAGGAGCGCCTCCGCCCAGGTTGCAGACGCCGAGATGCTCGAGCTGCCTCGGGGCGGGCCGGGAAGCAGCTCGCGCTCCGCGAATGGGCGCATGACGATGACGCCGAGGCCGAGCTCCTCGGCCAGCGGCAGGATCCGCCGCTCCACCTCGCGCTCGTGCGGGTTGTACGGGACCTGTATCGCGTCGATCTGCCCGCTTCGCATGACGGCCTCGAGCTCGTCGAAGGCCGAGCCTGGTAGTGGGTCGCGCCCAAGAGGCCGACGCGTCCCTGCTCCCGGCTCCTGCTCGAGCCAGGAGAGGTGCTGCTGCCACGCGACGAGGTTGTGGATCTGCTCCAGGTCGACCCGCCCGCCGAAGTGGCGAGCTGGGCCTCGAGCTGGAAGCGCCCCTGCTCCTGGGACGGCGTCCAGATCTTCGTCGCGACGAACGCCTCGTCGCCGGCGCGACGCCCGGCCCGCCGAGCACCTCCTCGGCGCGCCCGTACATCGGCGAGGAGTCGAAGAGGCGCGCCCGTGCTCGAACGCGGCCTCGACGACCTCGGTCGGCGACCTCCTGGCGCTCAGGCCCGAGGTCGAAGGTCAGCCAGGTGCCGAGCCCGACGACCGGGACCTCGACGCCGGTCTTTCCAAGGCTTCGGCGCTCCATACTATGGGTGGCCATGCCCGCGACGAGTCTTCTCGAAGCGCCAGAGCTGGCGGCAGAGCGGATCGACGCCCGCGGCGTCCGGCGAAAACTTCCCGGTCGTCTCGGTACTCGCGCCGCGCGCGCGCGCGGCCGCATCTGCAGGCGATCTACGGCTTCGCCCGCCTGGTCGACAATCTCGGCGACGAGGCGCACGGAGACCGCATGGTGCTCCTCGACGAGCTCGAGCGCGAGCTCGAAGGGCCGCCGCGCACCGAGATCATGCGCCGCCTGCACGCGACGATCGAGGCGTGCTGGCTTTCCCTCGAGCCGTTCCGTCGTCTGATCGAGGCGAACCGGATCGACCAGCGCAAGACGCGTTACACGACCTGGGAGGAGGTGCAGGAGTACTGCACGTACTCCGCCGATCCCGTCGGCCGGCTCGTCCTCGGTGTCTACGGCCGCGCCGGGGACGCCGAGCTCGTGCGGATGAGCGACTCCATCTGCACGGGCCTCCAGCTCGTGAACTTCGTCCAGGATCCGCCGCGCGATCTCGCGCTCGGCCGCGTCTATCTCCCGCAGGACGATCTCGAGCGCTTCAGCGTCGCGGACGGCGACCTGGCCGGCCCGCTGACCGAGCCGATCGTGGCTCTGCTTCGCTTCGAGGGCGACCGCGCGCGCAGCGCTCCTCGAGGCAGGGCTCCCGCTCGCCGATGCCCTCGGCGGGCGCGCCGGCATGTCCGTGGCGCTCTACGCCCGCGGCGGGCTCGCTGCTGTCGCTGCGCTCGAGAAGCGCCGGTTGGGACGTCTTCAGCAGCCGTCCCGCGCCCACGAAGTGGGCCTTCCTCGGCCTCGCGGTCCGGGAGCTCCTGCGCAGATGAACGCAGACGCAGGCGTACGCCGAGACCGATCGGATCACGCGCGAGACGGCGAGGAACTTCGCCTGGGGAATCCGCGTCCTGCCTGGCCCGAAGCGGCGTGCGATCGCTGCGCTCTACGCTTTTGCGCGCAGGGTGGACGACCTCGCCGACCGGCCGGAGCCCGCGCGGGCCGAGCTCGAGAGCTGGCAGGCCGCGGTCGAGTCGCTCCCGGCTCCGCAGGACGGCGACGCGATCCTCGTCGCGCTCGCGGACGCGATGGAGCGCTATGCGATTCCGCGCCAGGCGCTGTGGACCTCGTCGACGGGGCGCTCATGGACTGCGAGCAAGCCGGTACGAGGACTGGGACGAGCTGCGCGAGTATTGCCGCGGGTCGCCGGCGCCGTCGGAGTCGCGTGCGCGGCGGTCTACGAGCCGACGAGCTGGGAGGCCGCGCGGCCGCGGGCGGAGACGCTCGGCCTGGCGCTGCAGCAGATCAACATCATGCGCGACGTCGCCGAGGACTGGTCGCTCGGCCGTGTCTATCTCCCGCAGGACGAGCTGCGCCGGTTCGAGGTCGGCGAGGACGAGATCGCCGAAGGCCGCTCCGGGGCCTGGGTGGCAGCCTCTGATGGAGCACCAGGCCAGGTCGCGCGCGGACGTCGCTCATGCGGAAGGGCCTCGAGCTTCTCCCGCTGCTTGACCGGCGGAGCGCCCTTTGCGTGCGCAGCTTCGCGGGCATCTATCGCGGTCTCCTCGAGCAGATGAAGGTGCGCCGCTACGACGTCTTCGGCGAGCGCCCGCACCTCTCCGCCGTCGAGAAGGTCAAGGCGGTTGTCGCGCTGTGAAGGTTGCGGTCGTCGGCGGCGGCCTGGCGGGCATCGCCGCCGCGCTCGAGCTCTCCAGCGGGGACACGCCGTCATGCTCGCCGAGGCCAGGCCGACGCTCGGCGGCGCCGTCCAGACGCTTCCGGAGCGGGAGGGCGACCCCAGTCCTCCGCCCGACAACGGACAGCACATCGCTCTCGGGCTGCTGCACCGCCTACCTCGACTTCATCGCGGAGATCGGACAGGCGCAGTCGATTGCGCCGCATGCGGCTCGGGCTCCCTGTCGTCGCAGAGGACGGCAGCGTCGCTACGATCCTGCCCGGTCCCGTTGGCCTCCTGCGCTACGGGCACATGAGCCTCGGGGAACGCTTGGCGATCGCGAAGGTCGCGCGCAAGCTCGGGGAGCCTCGACCCGGCCGCACACGACGGCGAGACGTTCGGCGCCTTGCTCCGCCGGCTCGGGCCAGTCCCAGGCGGGAATCGACCGGTTCTGGGACGTTTTCATCCGGCCCGGCGCTGAATCTCGGCACCGACGAGGTCAGCGCCGCACCCGGGATCTTCACCGTGCAGACCGCACTTCTCGCGGGCGGCGGCGCGAGCGACCTGCTGCTTCCAGTCGCGCCGCTCGGGGACATGCACGGCGGGGCCGCCGGCGCCGAGCTCGAACGGCGCGGCGTGGAGGTCTCGCTCGGCGACGCGGGTCGGAGCCCTCGACGAGCTCGATGCAGACGCAATCGTCTTCGCCGTCCCGCCAGCCGAGAGCGCACGGCTGCTCGGCGAAGCCGGAGCCCGGGCTGGAGGACTCGCCGATCGTGAGCGTGCACCTCCTCTTCGACCGCCCGATCCTGCGCTTCCCGCTCGCCGCGCTTCTCGGAAGCGACGCGCACTGGCTCTTCGACCGCGGCGCGCTCACCGGCCACCCTCCCGAGCGTGGCCAGTACGTCACGGTCGTCTCGAGCGGAGCGCCCGAGCTGCTCGAGCTGCGCGGGCGGGCGCTGATCGACGAGCTCGCCGGGCAGATCGTGGCGCGCCTCGGCCGCGCCGAGGTGCTCTGGTCGAGGGTGAGCCGCGAGCCGGCGGCGACGTTCGCCGCGCGGCCCGGGACGGCGGCCTGCGCCCGGGGCCTGGAACGGGGAGGCCGAACGTCGTGCGTGCGGGCGCGTGGACGGACACGGGGTGGCCGGCGACGATGGAGGGCGCGATCCGGAGCGGCCGCGAGGCCGCCCGTGTGCTCGCCGCGTCCGTCCGTGAGAAAGTGGAGGCGTGAGGGGGCTCGTTGATAGGGATGCACCCCATCCCACCTCCCGCTTCCAGCGTAACGAGATTCGGCGCGCGTGTGGCGCGGCGAACGTATACCGAACGCGCGCAAGGGTCGCAACCGATGAGCACCGCCCTCGGCACCGACCTCGAGCGCGCCCTCGACGCCGGCGTCCAGCGCTTGCTCTCCTTCCAGCAGCCGGTGGCTGGTGGGTCGCCGAGCTCGAGTCCAACGTGACGATGACCGCGCAGCACATCTTCTGGCGCGAGTTCCTCCGCATCGCCGACGAGGACACCGTCCGCCGCTGCGCCAACGAGCTGCTCGCCCGGCAGCGTGAGGACGGCACGTGGGCGATCTACTGGGGCGGCGAGCCCGACCTCGCCGCGACCGTCGAGGCCTACGCGGCCCTGCGCATGGCCGGCCTCTCTGCCGAGGACCCTCGCCTCGCCGGTGCGCGAGCGCTTCATCGAGGAGCAGGGAGGGATCGGCGCCTCGCGGGTCTTCACGCGCATCTGGCTCGCGCTCTTCGGTCTCTGGCCCTGGGAGGAGATCCAGGCGATCCCGCCCGAGCTCGTCCTGCTGCGAGCCCGAGGCCCCGCTCTCGCGTCTACAGCTTCGGCTGCTGGGCGCGGCAGACGATGGTCGCGCTCTCGATCGTCATGCACTACCGCCCGGTTCGCCGCCTGCCCGAGGAGCGCGCTCTGCCGCGAGATCGACCTCGGGCCGTTCGCCGCGCCCGCAAACGGCTTGGAACCTCGCTCGACTCGTTCCTGCGCTGGTACAACGGCCGCCCGATCCAGCCGGGCCGCGAGCGCGCGCTCGCCTACGCGGAGCGCTGGCTGATCGACCGGCAGGAGCTCGACGGCTCCTGGGGCGGGATTCAGCCGCCGTGGGTCTGGTCGCTGATCGCGCTTCGCCTGCCGTGGCCACGGGCCCGAGTCGCCGTACCTTCGCCGCGGCATCGAGGGCTGGACGCGGTTCATGGTGGACGACGGCGAGCGGCTCCGGCCCGAGGCGTGCCAGTCGCCTGTATGGGACACCTGCCTGGCGCTCGTCGCGCTCCGCGCCGCCGGCGTTGCAGCGGACGATCCCGGCCTTGCGGAAGGCCGGCGAGTGGCTTCTCCAGGAGGAGGTTCGCGCCCGCGGCGACTGGGCGGTGAGCCTCCCGGAGTCGAGCCCGGCGGCTGGGCATTCGAGTACGACAACGACCTGTATCCGGACATCGACGACGCGGCGGTCGTCGGCCTCGCGCCTCGAACGAGCTAGGCGTCGGCGGCCGGCCGTCGCGCGGGCCTGCCGGCTGGATTGAAGGCATGCAGTCGCGGAACGGCGGCTGGGGCGCCTTCGACAAGGACAACGACGCCTACTGGCTCTACGAGATCCCGTTCTTCGACTTCGGCGCGGTGATCGACCCTCCGAGCGTCGACGTCACGGGGCACGCGGTCGAGCTCCTCGCCCGCCGGCCGGGCTACGAGGACGCGCTGCGCGCGAGCCGTCGAGCTATTTGCTCGACAAGCAGGAGGCGGACGGATCGTGGTTCGGGCGCTGGGGAGTCAACTACGTCTACGGAACGGGCGCCGCTCTGCCGGCGCTTGAGGCCGCCGGGATCCCGCACGAACACCCGTCGGTGCGACGTGCCGTCGGCCTGGCTCGAGTCGGTGCAGCAGGAGGACGGCGGCTTCGGCGAGGACTGCCGCTCCTACGACGGGGGCGAAGCGGGGCTCGCATGGCACGGCCGCGGCCTGCCGACCGCGTCGCAGACCGCCTGGGCACTCCTCGGGCTCGTCGCGGCCGGCGAGGCGAGCTCCGAGGCCGCGTCGCGCGCGCGCCGCGTGGCTCGCGGACAACCAGCGCCCCGACGGCGACTGGGACGAGCCCTTCTTCACGGGTACCGGCTTCCCGCGGCACTTCCTCATCAACTACCACCTGTATCGAACGTACTGGCCGATCATGGCGCTCGGCCGCCTCAAGGCCGCGCGGGCTTGAAGGTCTACGTGTCAGGCGCGAGTGGCTTCGTCGGAGGCCACGTCGCGCGCGAGCTGCGCGAGCGCGGAGCCGATGTCCGGGACGAGCGCGTCGACCTCCTCGACCGCGAGGGCCTCGAACGCGTCCTCGACGGGTGCGAGGCGTGTCCACGTCGCCGCCCTTTACAGCTACGAGGCTCCCGAGAGCGGAGTTCGAGCGCGTCAACGTGGAAGGAACCCGAACGATCCTCGACGCTGCGTCCGCCAAGGACGTCCGCCGCTTCGTCTTCACGAGCACGGCGGGCACGTGCGGCCCGGTCCCGGGCGCGATCGCGACGGAGGAGGACGAGCCGCCCGCGTGGGAGCTCACCGTTCCGTACAAGCGCACGAAGCTCGCGGCCGAGCGCCTCGCGCTCGAGGCGGGGGCGGTCGTCGTCAACCCGACCACGCCGGTCGGCGAGGGAGACGCCAAGCCGACGCCGACGGGGCAGATGATCGAGGGCGTCGCGACCGGCAGGATCCGCGCCTTCGTCGGGACGACGGGCTCAACCTCGTCGACGTTCGCGACGTCGCTCGCGGCCACGCTCTCGCGCTCGAGCGCGGAGGGCCGGGCGAGCGCTATCTGCTCGGAGGCGTGAACCTGTCCCTGGAAGACCTCTTCGCCGTAATTGCAGACCATGCCAGGGGCGCGCGCGTCCGCGGGTCAGGGTCCCGTATCCTGTCGCGGAAGCTGCCGCAAAGGCAGGTTTCGCGAACGCCGAAGAGGTCAAGCTCGCCCGCATACCGATGTATTTCTCCTCGGAGAAGGGCTCGCAGATAGACTCGGGTACGAATCGGGCCCTGTCGAGCCCGCTTTGGCCCACGCTACTGCCGAGGCGCTGACAAGGAAGGGAGGCGCATGAAGTTTCCGCTTCGCAGCACCGTCCAGATCGGGCGCTACGTCGCCTCGCAGAAGAAGAACGACCGCTACCCGCTCGTGATCATGCTCGAGCCCACGCTCGGCTGCAATATCGCCTGCATCGGCTGCGGGAAGATCCGCGAGTACGAGTCGAACAAGGCCCGGCTGACGGTGGAGGAATGCCTCCAGGCGGCTGTCGAGTGCCCGGCTCCGGTCATCTCCGTCTGCGGCGGCGAGCCGCTCATCTTCAAGGGCATCGAGGACGTCGTCGGCGGCTTCCTCGAGATGAAGCGGAACATCCAGCTCTGCACGAACGCGCTCCGGCTCTCGGAGATGCTGGCGAGGTTCGAGCCAAACCCGCGCCTCACGTTCGTCGTCCACCTCGACGGCATGCAGGAGATCCACGACTACATCTGCGACTACCCGGGTCTCTGGGAGGTCGCCGTCGCGGCGATCCGCGAAGCCCGCGAGGCCGGCTTCCGCGTGACGACGAATACGACGATCTTCAAGGAGACGGACGTCAACGACGTGCTCGAGATGATGCGCTTCCTGACCGAGGAGGTCGGGATCGACGGAATGCTCGTTGCCCCCGGGCTACCAGTACTCCCAGATCGATCCCGCGCTGACCATGACGCGCTCGGAGCACGAGGAGAAGTTCCGCACGATCCGCGACGGCGTGCGCAAGAACGGCTACAAGTGGCTGGCAAGCCCGGTCTACCAAGACTTCCTGACCGGGGATCGCAAGCTTCCGTGCGCGCCTTGGGGATCGGTGACGCGGAACCCGTACGGGTGGAAGGGACCCTGCTATCTCCTCACCGATGGGATCTTCCCGACCTACGAGGCGCTGCTCGACGGGATCGAGTGGGAGCGCTATGGGCCGGGGAACGACCACCGCTGCGAGCACTGCGGCATCCACTCCGGCTTCGAGCCCGTCGGCGACGATCGCGACGACCTCGAGCGTGAAGGAAACGGTGCGGAGTCTCGCGTGGACTCTTCGGTAACCCTCGCCTGTGCCCTGAAGGTGGAGGAGAAGGCGGCCCGGAAGGGCGGTGCGCGAACAGCGCTGGTCGGCCTCGGCGCGGGCCTGCCGCTCCCGGAGGGACGGCTCGTCTCCTTCGGCTTCGCGGGCGGCCTCGATTCCGGGCTTCGGCCGGGCATGCTCGTCACCGCGACGAAGGTCGTCGACCCGAGCGGCCGGACGCTCTGGGACGGGCCCGCGCTCGAGCTCGAAGGGGCCGAGCCTGCTGTCGTGTGCGCGTTCGACGGCGTCGCGAACGAGCCCGAGACCAGGCGCGCGCTCGCCGAGCAGAGTGGCGCCGCGGCCGTCGACATGGAGAGCGGCGTGCTCGCCTCGACGGGCAGGCTCGCGGGAGTCGTCCGTGCCATCTCCGACTCGGGAGACCATCCGGTGGGCAAGCTCATGGCCGCCGGGAAGGCAGACGGCGGCACCGACTGGAAGATCATCGCGACCGCCTTCGCAACGGAGCCGGTCAGGTCGATCCGCACGGCTCGCGACGCGCGGCGGGCGACGGCCGCGCTTCAGAGCGCGGCGGAGGAGCTCTCGTGAGCAAGCGGGTTCTCGTCGCGGCTCCGCGGAGCTTCTGCGCCGGCGTCGTGCGCGCCATCGACATCGTCGAGAAGCTGCTCGAGCAGCATGGCCCGCCCGTGTACGTGCGCCACGAGATCGTCCACAACGTGCACGTCGTCCGCGATCTCGAGTCGCGCGGCGCCGTCTTCGTCGACTCCGAGGGCGAGGTGCCCGAGGGCGAGCTCATCGTCCTCTCCGCGCACGGCGTCGCGCCGCAGGTCTACGAGAAGTGCGCCGAGCGCGACCTGAAGATCGTCGACGCGGTCTGCCCGCTCGTCTCGAAGGTGCACGCCGAAGCCCGCCGCTACGCGGCGCGCGGACTCAAGATCGCCCTCGTGGGCCACGCGGGTCATGTCGAGGTAGAGGGCACGATGGGCGAGGCGCCGGAGTCGATCGTGCTGGTGGAGACCCCCGACGACGCGCGGTCGCTCGAGGTCGAGAACGGCGAGCAGGTGGCGTACATCACGCAGACGACCCTCTCGCTCGACGACACCGCGGACGTCGTCGACGCGCTGCGCGACCGCTTCCCCGACCTCGTCGGGCCGCCTTCGGCAGACATCTGCTACGCGACGCAGAACCGCCAGGACGCCGTCAAGCGCATCTGCGAGGAGGCGACGCTCGTCCTCGTCGTCGGCTCGCGGACGAGCTCGAATGCGAACCGCCTCGTCGAGGTGGCGCGCGACCGCGGAGCCGAGGCGCACCTGATCGACGACGAGTCGGACCTCGAGCCGGCGTGGCTCGAGGGCCACGAGACCGTCGGGCTCACGGCCGGCGCCTCGTCGCCGGACGTCCTCGTCGACCGCGTGGTCGCCCGGCTGGCCGAGCTCGGCTTCGGCGAGCGCGAGGGGGTGGAGATCACCCGCGAGGACGTCTTCTTCCGCCTCCCCGCGGAGCTGCGGGGCTAATTCCGCTTGAATCTCTCCATGGCAGTCAACGTCGCCTATCCGGGGCGGGACGGCGCGCACAGCGCAGCAGCTTGCGACAGCCTCTTCCCGGCGGGAGCCGACCTCGTTCCACTACCGAGCTTCACCGCCGTCGTCGAGGCGACGGCCGACGGCGAGGTCGCCTTCGGCGTCCTTCCGATCGAGAGCTCGCTCACCGGTCCGGTGAACGAGACGCACGACCTTCTCTACGAGTCCCCGCTCTCGATCACGGGCGAGACCGTGCTCCCGATCCGCCATTGCCTCGTCGGCCCGATAGAGGTGCCGCTCGAGGAGATCCGCATCGTCCGCTCGCATCCGGCCGCGCTCGACCAATGCCGCCGACTCCTCGCGGCGATGCCCTGGACGACGGCGATCGCGGCGGCGACGACCGCGGACGCCGCTTCCGAGGTCGCGGAGCACGGTGATCCGAGCGAGGCAGCGATCGCGAGCGAGCGCGCGGCGCGCATGTACGGCCTGACCGTCCTCGCCGGGGACGTGGGCGACCATCCCGAGGCTTACACGCGCTTCGTCTCGGTCGCCCCGTACACACGCATCGACCGGGAGGGCGAGAGCTGGCGCACGGCGTTCTCCTTCGCCACCGACCACCGCCCGGGCGCGCTGCACCGCGCGATCGAGCCCTTCGGCCGTCACGACCTCGACCTCGTGCAGCTCGTCTCGCGCCCGATCCCCGCGACGCCGTGGCGCTACCGCTTCGACGCCGTGCTCGCCGGCCATCCGCTCGACCCGATCGTCACCGAGACGCTCGCCGAGGTGCAGGGGCTCACGCGCGAGCTGCGCGTCTTCGGCTCGTACCCGGCGCACTCCTAGCCTGCGGCGCGAAGCTCCTTCTCGAAGCGCGTGTGCACCCGCTCGGTGCGCTTCCCGAGCCGCTCGTGGACGCTCTTGGATCGCGTCCGGTCCAAGGGGTCGACGACGAGCGCGGCGTCGCGCCGGCCGCCATGCCCGGAATCTTGTCGATTCCGCTCTCATGCAGGCCTACACTGAGGTCATGGGAACCCGCTCGTGGTATGCGCTCGCGGCCGCGGCAATCGCACTCGCGGTCGACGCCCTGTACCTCGTGATCATCGCGAACGAGGGGGAAGGCGAGCTCACGAGCGGTCGTGTGCTCTTCGTGGCGGGATGCGTCGCGGGAGCGGCCGTCGCGCTCACGTGGGGACTCGCCCTCGGGCCGAGGGCGCGCGCCCTCCTCTTCGCCGCCGCGGCCGCGATGCTCGTCGTCTGGACGCTTCTCGGGGCGTTCTCGATCGGGATTCTCCTCGCGCCCGCCGCAGTCTTCGCGGTGCTCGCCGCGGCCGGGGTGGGCTCCGGCTCGCGCCGTGACTCGGTGCTCGCCGTGCTCGGCGCGGTCGTCCTCGTCGCGGCCGGGCTCGCGCTGACCTAGTAGAGCGCCGTCGCCAGGCGGCGCCGATAGCTCGCGCTCAGCGGGTCGTCCTGCCCGAGCTCCTCGAAGAGCGCGACCATCACCGCCCGGATCCGGTCTCGCCGCTCTGGATCCTCTGTCGTCTGCGCCTCGTTCAGGAGCCACTCGAGCGCCCGCTCGTAGTCCCCTTCGGCGAGCGGGCCGAGGATCTCGGGGAGCTCGCCGCTTGCGCGGAGCTCCTCCAGGAGGCGCTCCCCGGCCGAAGGGCCGGTGAGCCCGTCGAGGAACGCGGCCACGGACTGTGGGGATTGGACGCCCGTGAACTCCGCCACGACCTTCCCGTTCTTGAACGCCTTGACCGCGGGGATGCCGCGGATGTCGAACCGCTGAGCGAGCACGGGATTCGCGTCCACGTCCACCTTCACGAGCGAGATCTCGTCGCCCCGCTCGGCGACCGCGCTCTCGAGGATGGGTGCCAGCGCGTGGCACGGCCCGCACCAGTCCGCCCAGAAGTCGACCACGACCGGCCTCTCGGCCGAGCGCTCGGTCACCTCGGTCTCGAATATCGCTTCGTCGACGTTCATCAGAGAGCTTCGATCACGGCTCCCGCCAGCTTGGGCATGTTCTCGATCGTGTACCCGCCTTCCAGGACGAACGCTACCCGCGGCGCGAGCCCAGCCGCACGCCTCGTCATCTCCCCGAAGCCCGCCTCCGTCACGCGCATCCCGCCGAGGAGGTCGCCCGCTGCCGCGTCGAACCCGGAGGAGACGAGCAGGAGCTCCGGGCTCGAACCCCGAGATCGCCGGCTCGACGATCTTCTCCATTGCGTCCAGGTAGACGCCGTCGTCCGAGCCCGCCTCGAGCGGCACGTTCACGGTCGTCTCGTTTCCTTCGCCCGGACCGCCCGTCATCGGCCAGAACGGCCATTGTTGGATGGACACGAAGAAGACCGACGGGTCGCTCCAGAAGATGTCCTGCGTTCCGTTTCCGTGGTGAACGTCCCAGTCGAGGATCGCGACCCGGTCGATCCCGAGGTTGACCTGCGCGAAGCGGGCGGCGATGGCGACGTTGTTGAAGATGCAGAAGCCCATCGCGCGGCCCGGGAGAGCGTGGTGCCCCGGTGGGCGCACCACCGCAAAGCCGCCACGCTCGGCCGCCTGCGATCGCACCGCCCGCGGCGAGCCGAGCGGTCTCGTAGGTCGAGGGCGTGCAGACCGTGTCCCCGTCGAGCATGACCGTGCGCCCGCTCTCCGAGACCGCCCGGATGTGCTCGATGTAGTCACGGTCGTGGCAAAGCGCGAGCTCGTCGACGCTCGCCTTCCGCGCCTCCTCGTAGGAGGGGAACGCCTCGTGGATCACTCGGACCCGCTCGGGCCGCTCGACGTGCTCGCCGGTCGGGTGCAGGTGCGCGAAGTCGGGGTGGCTTATGAGGGGGATCATCGCTAGCTCCTTTCCCTGAGCCGCTTCGAGAGCCCGCCGAGGCCCCACTTCTCCGTCAGGCCGGCCGCACGCGCCCAGTTCGGCTCGGCATCGGGCAGGTCCGGCACGGGCGCGTCGGCCTGGAGCGTCGCGACGCGGAGGTACTCGCGGAGCTTGTCCGCGATCGTCGGAAACCCGCCCTCCGCGAGCGCGGCCTCCAACGACCCGTGCTTCTTCACAATCGCGGCCGCGCGGCCGGGACCGACACCGGGCGCTCCCGGGATCCGGTCGGAGGGATCGCCGCGGAGCGCGATGAAGTCCGGTACCTGGCTCGGCTCGACGCCGTAGCGCTCGCGCACCTCGGCGGGGCCGACGCGCTCGAGCTCCGAGACCCCGCGCTTGGGATGGAGGATCGTCGTCCGAGGCGAGGCGAGCTGGAAGAGGTCGCGGTCGTTCGTGAGGACGAGCGCCTTGCCCTTGCGCTTCTCCTCGGACGCGACCGCGGCGGCGAGGAAGTCGTCCGCCTCGTAGCCGGCCTTCTTCCCCCATGGGAACCCGAGCGCCTCGACGAGCTCGGGCAGCTTGTCGAGCTGGTCGGTCAGGTCGAGCGGGAAGTCGCGGCCTGATTGGTACTCGGGGAGGAGCTCGTGGCGGTAGGTCGGTTCCAAGATCGTGTCGAAAGCGACGAAGACTGTCCGCGGCCTCTCCGCCTCCCAGGCGCGGATGAGCATGTTGGCGAACCCGACGATCATGTTGGCCGGCCTGCCGCGACCGTCCCTGATCGAGCTCGGGAGAGCGTGGTAGGCACGGTGGGCGAGGTTGTCGCCGTCGACGGCGAGTAAAGGTCGTGAGGCCATGAAGCCGAATAATGGCGAGTTTGAGCGCTTCGCTATCGTGAATCACATGGGCAAGACCCTTGTCGTCGCAGAGAAGCCTTCGGTCGGCCGCGACATCGCGGCCGCGCTTCCGGGTGCCTTCAGGGAGTCGAAAGACAAGAGCCACATCGTCGGTGACGAGTACGTCGTCACGTGGGCGATCGGCCACCTCGTGGGCCTCGCAGACCCGGACGCCTACGACGAGAAGCTGAAGAAGTGGCGCTTCAACGACTTGCCCATCCTGCCGCCGAAGTTCAAGCTCGTCCCCAACGACGACAAGGCCAAGAAGCAGCTGAACGTCGTCCACAAGCTGATGAAGGACGACGAGATCGACCTGATCGTGAACGCGTGCGACGCGGGCCGCGAGGGCGAGCTCATCTTCGCCTACCTTCACGAGACCGCCGGCGTGAAGAAGCCGGTCAAGCGCCTCTGGCTGAACTCGATGACGAAGAAGGCGATTCAGCAGGCGTTCGAGCACCTGCGCGACGGCGAGGAGATGCGCCTCCTCGAGGAGGCGGCTCGCTCCCGTTCGGAGGCCGACTGGCTCGTCGGCATGAACGCGACGCGCGCGGCCTCGATCCGCCTCCGCTTCGCTTTCGACGGCGCCGTCTCGCTGGGCCGCGTGCAGACGCCGACGCTCGCCCTCGTCGTCAAGCGCGAGCTCGAGATCCGAGCCTTCGTTCCGGAGCCGTACTGGCTCGTCGAGGCGAAGTTCGCCGCGACCGGCGAGCGCGTGTACAGCGGCCGCTACCTCGGTGGCAAGCGCATTCCCGAGGACGCGGCGAAGAAGATCGTCACCGAGTCCACGGGGCAGCCGGGCGAGATTACGAAGCTCGAGAAGAAGGAGGAGAAGGAGCAGCCCGAGCTCCTGTACGACCTCACCTCGCTGCAGCGAAACGCGAACGTCCTATTCGGCTTCTCGGCGCGGCGCACGCTCGCGGCCGCGCAGCGGCTCTACGAGGAGCACAAGGCGATCACGTACCCGCGCACCAACGCACGCTTCCTGACGAGCGAGATGATCCCGGAGATCCAGCCGACGGCGAGCATGATCGGCCGCAACTCCAAGTACCAGAAGGCGGCAGAGTACGTGACGCGCCTCGACAGGCTTCCGCTCGGCCGCGTCGTCAACGACGCGCGCGTCGAGGACCACCACGCGATCATCCCCACGAGGGCCGAGCACGACCTCTCGAAGATGGGCCCCGACGAGGCCCGGATCTACGACCTCGTCGTCAAGCGCTTCCTCGCTGCCTTCCACCCCGAGGCCGTCTTCGAGCGTACGCGCATCGAGACGACCGTCGTCTCGCACGTCTTTCGCACGAGCGGCCGCGTCCTTCTCGTGCCCGGCTGGAAGAGCGTCTACGGCGACGAAGCCGACGGCGCGCAGAAGGACGAGGACTCCGGCGGTGACCAGCTCCTGCCCTCCCTCGCGCAGGGCGAGACCGTCGAGACGCGGAGCGTCGAGTCGCTGCGCAAGGAGACCCAGCCTCCGAGGCGCTTCACCGAGTCCTCGCTCCTCGGGGCGATGGAGACGGCCGGCAAGGACATCCAGGACGCCGAGCTCCGCGAGGCGATGAAGGACTCCGGCATCGGCACGCCCGCGACGCGCGCGGCGATCATCGAGCGCCTCATCCAGGTCGGATACATCGAGCGTGAGGGCCGCGCGCTGCACGCGACCGACAAGGGCGTCCAGGTCGTCTCGCTGCTCGGCGAGCATCCGCTCACGTCCGCGGAGCTGACCGGAGACTGGGAGCGCCGCCTCGCCCTGATCGAGCAAGGCGAGGACAGCCGTTCGGCGTTCATGGGCGACATCGCCAAGTTCACGACCGACACCGTCGCCGAGCTGGACAAGCTCAAGGGCGTGAAGATCGAGCGCGCCAACCTGGGCCCGTGCCCGATCTGCGGGCGCGACGTGATCGAGAACCGCAAGGGCTACTCGTGCTGGTCGAAGGACGACCCCGGCTGCGGCTTCGTCATCTGGAAGAAGAAGGCGAACAAGATCCTCCCGCCCTCCGTCGTCAAGGAGCTGATGGAGACCCGCAAGACCGCGAAGGCGGTGGCGGGCTTCCGCGGCCGCTCCGGCCGCACCTTCAGCGCCAAGCTCAAACTTGAGCAGGGAGAGGACGGGAAGTGGCGCGTCGAGTTCGACGAGGAGTGGGCGCGCGAGCCCGCAAACCAATCCACCACCGAGGCGTCTGAAGCGGTAGGGGACGAGACCTCGGAAGCGGTTACCAGCGCGTAACTGCGAGGTTAAACGTCAGTTAAGCGGGCCCACGATGCCTGGTTAAGCCAGGGAATTCGCCTTACAGTGCGAACGTTTGGTTGGACAGGAGACATCCGTCCAAGACGTTTCAGCGAAAGGAACATAGGAACTACGTGAGTCAGAGCCAGAACTCAATGCACGAACTTCTCGACACGCTGCAGGGCCGCTCGATCGTGGAGAACGCGGAGGAGCGCGGCTATGTGGAGCCGGCCGAGCTGGAGGCGTTCGCCCTCGAGCTCGACCTCGGCGACCAGGAGATGGCCGACTTCACGCAGGAGCTCGAGGCGCTCGGCCTCGAGATCGGCGCGCCCGCGGACGAGCCCGACGAGACTCCCGTCGCGGCGCCGATGCCGGAGCACGTCCATCATCACGGCGCCGGCGACAGCCTCCAGCTCTTCCTTGCGGACGTCGGCAAGCACAAGCTTCTCACGGCCGCCGAAGAGGTGGCCCTCGCCAAGCAGATCGAGAAGGGCGATCTCATCGCCAAGCGGAAGATGATCGAGTCGAACCTCCGCCTCGTCGTCTCCATCGCCAAGGGCTATCGCGGCCTCGGCGTCCCGTTCCTGGACCTCATCCAGGAGGGCACGCTCGGCCTCAACCGCGCGGTGGAGAAGTTCGACTGGCGGCGGGGCTTCAAGTTCTCGACATATGCAACCTGGTGGATCCGCCAGTCGGTGCAGCGCGCTGTCGCGAACAACGCGCGCACCATCCGCGTGCCCGTGCACGTGGTCGAGCGCCAGCAGAAGCTCGGCCGTGCCGCACGCCGGCTCGAGGTCGAGCTCGGGCGCGAGGCGACGAAGGAGGAGCTCGCCGAGGCGACCGGCCTTCCGGTCCAGCATGTCGACGAGGCGCTGGGCGCAGCCCAGGCCTCCGTCTCGCTGAACCAGAGCGTCGGCGCCGACGACGAGGGCGAGCTCGGGGATCTCTTCGCCGACCGCGAGGCTGCGGATCCGTTCGACGAGGCCGAGGAGTCCCTGCGCAAGCAGGGCGTCCGCAAGGCGCTCGACGCGCTTCCCGAGCGGGAGCGCCGGATTCTCGAGCTCCGCTTCGGCTTCGAAGGCGACCCGTGGACGCTCGAGGCGATCGGCCACGAGCTCGGCCTCACGCGCGAGCGCGTGCGGCAGCTCGAGGGCCAGGCGCTCCAGCGGCTCGCGGCGCTCCGCGATCTCTCTTCGGTCGCGGCCTAAGCCAAAAACGCAGTGAGGTAGGTATTGGGGCCGCTCGAGCGGCCCCAATCACCCTTTCCGGGCTGAGCAAACGTGTGCGGGCGGCCGATCATCCCACCTGGGCTGCAAGTCACTTCTCGAAAGGGGTCACCATGTTCACTCAGTTTCGCGTCGCCGCAGCGCGCGTGAGCATCACCGCCGCCCTCGTCCTCACCGCCGCCGTCGCAGCCGGTTGGAAGTGGGGGCTTCCGCTGCACTAGCTTCGCCGGTCTGCTCGAGCTCCTCCAGGAGCGCCGAAACGACCTCCGGATCGAACTGCGTCCCCGCGCACCGCTCGAGCTCGGAGATGGCACGCTCGTGTGAGAGCTTGGAGCGATAGATGCGGTCGGTCGTCATCGCGTCGTAGGCATCGGCGACGAAGAGGATGCGCGAGCCGAGCGGGATCGCCTCCCCGCCCAGGCGGTCGGGATAGCCGTCCCCGTCCCAGCGCTCGTGGTGGTGCAAGACCCAGGAGGCGACCGGCTCGACCCCGAGCGAGTCGAGCATGCGAAAGCCGATCTGGGGATGGCGCTCGAGCACGAGCCGCTCGGCCTCGTTCAGGGGGCCGGGCTTGCGCAGGATCTCCTCCGGGATCGCGAGCTTGCCCAGGTCGTGCAGGCTCCCGGCCAGGCGTGCGAGCTCGACCTGCTCGGACTCGAGCCCCATGCGCTTGGCCACGCGCGCGGACAGCTCCCCGACCATGTAGGAGTGGGAGCCCGTGTAGGCATCGCGCGCATCGACCGCATGGGCGAGCGAGGCCGCCGCCCGCAGGCGCGCCGCCCGGTCGGGTCCTTCCGCCAGGCGCCTCAGCTCGGCCAGCTCGAGCAGGTCGGGCCGGTACACCCGCACCCGGTTCTTGCCGTGCTCCTTGGCCAGATAGAGGGCCGAGTCGGCCACGCGCACGAGCTCGGAGCGCTCGACGCCGTGGTCGGGATACGTCGCGATCCCCGCTGACATCTCGGCCGTGCGGCTCACGCGACCGATCACGCCCTCGGCGATCTCAATCGCCTCGCGCGCGGTCTTCCCCGGCAGGAGCAGAGCGAACTCGTCCCCTCCGATCCTGAACGCCTCGCCGTCCTGGCGCAGCCGGTCCGCGATCTCGACGAGCGCCTGGTCTCCGACGGGGTGCCCGTAGGCATCGTTGATCTGCTTGAAGTTGTCCACGTCGAGGAGGCAGACGGAGAGCGGGCTCGCGGAGTCGGCCGCGAGCGCCGCGCGCTCCAGCTCCTCGTAGAAGTGGCGATGGTTGCCGAGGCCCGTGAGGGGGTCCGTGAGCGCGAGCCACATCGCCTTCAGCTCACGGTGGACGGAACGCTGGTAGAGCGCGATCGCGACGACCGGGCCGACGAGCGCTGCCGAGAGGAAGGGCGATCGGTCCCAGAGAACTGCGAGCATCAGGCTCAGGGAGGCCATGACCGAGAACGGGATGAACGTCGACGACAGCGCCTGCGCGAACAGCTTCCCGAAGGGCTCGCGGGCCGAGCGCGAGACGACCAGGGCGACGAGCACGAGATCGACGAAGTAGAACGCGGCGGCGGCGACGAGGGTCTCGAGCGCGAGCCAGCCGAATCCCTCGTGATCGCCGAGGAGGACCGTGACGCTCGTCGCTCCGGCGCCGAGCGCGTAGACGCCGCTGTTGTAGGCGACGCGGGGAAGATCGCGCCGGCGCCCGATCTCGACCACCACCTGGGCGACGAACGCCACGATCGCGGCCGCGTCCCAGCCGTAGATGACGGAGGTGCCGACGATGAAGATGGTCGCGAGCGACGTTCCTCCGACCGGGACGTTCTCGAGCGGCACGGGAAATGCCTCTGCGATCGCGGTGACGATCAGGAGCGCCCAGACTCCCGCCAGGGTCTCGGCGCTCGGTTGCGAGGCGGCGAAGGCCGCCGCCGCGACCGTGACCATGACGATCTCAGCCGCGATGACGGGGACGAGCAGCGGCAGGAGGCGGGCGGTCTCGCGCCCGATTTCGGCTCGGCGTCGACCTTCCGTGCTTGGCCCCCCTTTCAACCCGGGAGCCGCGGGCCCAGGCAAGTCCCGAATTACGCCAGGCAGGACCCAGTTTGCCAGACGCAGAGGGCCGCCCGGATCACTCGAAAGAGGGAGAGTTGAAAATCGGCTACGAGAAGGCGTACAGCTCGGCTTCGGAGTCGCACGGGTTTCCGCGCCCGTACATGACCGTTCGCGCGGTGACGTCCGCGATGCACCAGAATGCCGTCTGCGATTCGCCCGGCTCGCTTCCATGCCGGCAGAGCGGCTCGGAACTCGCGTGGTCGGAGAGGATCTCGCGCAGCCGAGTGCGGGTGAGCGACTCCTCGAGCGAGTCGGTCAGGAGCTCTTTCGCGCGCTGGAGCCGGGCCGACGAGCCCCCGCTCGACGCGCTCGCCTCGTAGTCGACCATCTCCGGGTGGACGTAATGGTTCGTGTGCGCGAGCGTGCCGTCCTCCGCGGGCGCGATCGCCTCGGCCGCGGTTGCGGAGCCTTCGATCGAGAGGACGACGTCTCCCTGCGCGACGACCCAGTTGTAGGAGGAGGCGCGCGCCGGGTGGAGGATCGCGCTGGTCGCCTCGCTGAGCGTCCTTCGCGTGAGCACGTCGCGCACCTGCAGAAGCCGCGGGATGCCGATCCCTTCGTCCTTCGGTGCGACTTCGTTCCCGGTGATGGAGAGCCCCGCCTCGTTCCAGCCCACGCTGATCCACGGGCCGAGGCCGAGGGTGAAGATCTTCGGCTCGTCCTCGACCTTCCATTCGATCGCGACGACGTCGTTCTCGTCGCCCGCGCTCAGGTCGTTGTTGTGCGCGACGAGCAGGTGCCCGTCTGCGGTCAGGGTCGGGACCGCCGCGATGTCCGTGCAGCGCGACGGCACCTGCGTCTGCGAGAAAGTGCTCAGCTCGAGCACGGCGTCCGCGAACAGGGCCAGGGGGTCGACCTCGGCCGCGCGAGCGGCCGCGTCGAGCTCCTCGACGACCCAGGGGAGGTGCTTCACGCTCGCGCCGCGATAGCGGAGGACGAGGTCTTGGTCGTATTCCGTGGATGCCGTCGTGCGGCGAATGTAGTCCTTCGTTGCCGCCCCGATCGCGGCGCCGGCCTCGCGATGGGTTCCGGCGGCCCTGACCAGGGGGATGCTCACGGCAGCGTCTCCTGGGGCTCGAGCCGCTCCGGCAGCGGCCTCGCGAGCAGTTCGCGCACGAATTCGACACATTCGGTGACTGCGACGTCGATGAGCGCCTTGCCCTTCTCCGCGGTCGCCTTGGATGCGTCGCCCTGGATCCCCGTGCGGGAGAAGGACGACCACCACGGCATCACCTTGAGCGGCCCGTCCGACCAGTCCATCGTCGCGTGCTTGCCCTGCGGGTAGCTGCGCTCGTCCACGGCCTTGTCCATGTCGACCGCCTCGGGCTCGATCGCGAGGTACATGGAGGTCTCGAGCTCGCACGCGTGCGCCATGCCTCCCTTGCCGGACTCTCGCAGCTCGGCGATCACGCGCGCCGAGTCCTCGCCGGAGGTGTGGAAGGCGGCGGCGGCGAGGACCGTGTCGTGCTCGAGCCCCACCAGGCGGGCGGCCATCTCGACGAGGTTCTGGTTCGAGCCGTGCCCGTTGAGGTAGAGGATCCGGCGGAAGCCGTGGCGGGCGAGCGAGTTGCCCACGTCCACGAGATAGCGGGTGAAGGTGTCCCAGCCGATCGTGATCGGGCCGGGGAAATCCATGTGGTGCGGCGAGTAGCCGTGCGGGATCGCGGGGAGGAGGACTATCTCGTCCGGCGCCTCCTCGGCGGCCCGCCTGCAGATCTCCGCCGTGATGCGCAGGTCGGTGTCGATCGGCATGTGCGGCCCGTGGTCATCGAGCGTGGCGACTGGGATGAGGCAGACCCGACCCTCGGCTGCTGCGCGTCGAACCTCTGGCCAGGAAAGGCGCTCGTAGAGCAGCGGTGTCGTCCACACGGCGCAACGATCCTACTCCCGCGCCGCCTATCGGGCCTAACCCAAGAGTTGCCCAAACGTCCAACCTCCTGGATACTCACGTGCCGTCCGCCGTGGGGGCGGTCGTATCGAAAGGAGTGAAGGGTGAGGGGAAAGTTGCTCAAGCTTGCCCTCCCGTGCGTCGCGTTACTCGCCCTCATCGCGACGGGCTGCGGGGGTAGCAACAACACAGCAAGCAACACCGGTGGGACCGGTACCTCCGGCGGTGGAGGAGGCGGAACGCTCGTCTTCGGCTCCGCCGCCGATCCGGTCGCGCTCGACGGCATTCTCGTCTCCGACGGCGAGTCGACCCGCGTCATCGAGCAGATCTTCGAGACGCTCGTCAACCTGAAGCCGGGAACGACCGACCTCGAGCCGGGCCTGGCCGAGAGCTGGTCGTCCAGTTCGGATGGAACACAGTGGACGTTCAAGCTGCGCCAGGGCGTCAAGTTCCAGGACGGCACCGACTTCAACGCGGCCGCCGTCTGCTTCAACTTCGACCGCTGGTACAACTTCAAGGGCTCCTTCCAGAACCCGAGCGCCACGTACTACTGGCAGACCGTCTTCGGCGGCTTCGCCACGTACGACCCGAAGAGCGGCGCTCCGAAGGACAGCCTGTACAAGAGCTGCGAGGCCCCGGATCCGACCACGGCCGTCATCACGCTGACGTCGCCGTCCGCGTCCTTCCTCGCGGGCCTCACGCTGACCCCGTTCGCGATCGCGAGCCCGACCGCGCTGCAGAAGTACAACGCCGACGAGGGCTCGGTCGACGCCGACGGCATCTTCCATCCGACCGGCACCTACGCGACCGAGCATCCGACGGGAACCGGGCCGTTCATGTTCAAGTCGTGGACTCGCGGGGACAAGCTCGTCCTCGTCCGCAACCCGAACTACTGGGGCGCGACGTCGGACAACCCGACGGAGTTCAACGGCACGGTGCGAAGATCGACCAGCTGATCTTCCAGCCGATCGCCGACAACGCGGCGCGCCTGCAGGCGCTCCAGACCGGCGAGATCAACGGCTATGACCTCGTCGAGCCACAGGACATCCCCACGATCCAGGGCAACCCCGACCTGCAGATCCTCGACCGCCCGGCCTTCAACGTCGGCTACGTGGGCTTCAACATCTCGGATCCGCCGCTCGACAACCCGAAGGTCCGCCAGGCGATCGCCTACGGGCTCGACCGGCAGGGCGTGATCGACTCGTTCTACGGAGGCCGTGGCGAAGTGGCGACCCAGTTCATGCCGCCGTCGCTCTTCGGCTACGCGCAGGACGTGCCCAAGTACACCTACGACCCCGAGAAGGCGAAGCAGCTTCTCCAGGAGGCGGGAATGACGCTTCCGGTGAAGATCGACTTCTGGTATCCGACCGACGTCTCACGGCCGTACATGCCCGACCCGAAGCGGAACTTCGAGGCGTTCTCCGCGAGCCTCGAGAAGTCCGGCTTCAAGGTCGTGCCGCACAGCGCGCCGTGGAGCCCGGACTACCTCGGGAAGTCGGACGAGGGCCAGCTCCAGGTCTACCTCCTCGGGCTGGACCGGTGACTTCGGCGATCCCGACGACTTCATCGGCGTGTTCTTCCGCTCGCCGCAGAAGCAGTGGGGCACGACGACCAGCCACGAGATGGACGGCGTCCAGAAGCTCCTGGAGCAGGCGCGGACGGAGACCGACCAGGCCAAGCGCACCACGATGTACCAGGAGGCGAACCGGGAGATCATGACGATCCTCCCCGGCGTCCCCTACGCGCACAACAAGCCGGCGCTCGCCTTCCAGGCGAACGTCTCCGGCTACGTGCCGAGCCCGGTCGACCTGCAGTCGTTCGCGACCGTCTCGATCGGATAGCGAGGTAACAAAGAGCCGGCGGACGGCGAGATCCAATGCTCCGATTCGTCATCCGCCGGCTCCTGCTTCTCATCCCGATCCTCATCGGCGGTCTCGCTCCTGGTGTTCTTCTGGATCAGGGCGCTTCCGGGCGGGCCCGCCGACCGCCCTTCTCGGCGAGCGCGCGACTCCCCAGGCCGTTGCCGCGATCGAGCACCAGTACGGGCTCGACAAGCCGATCTACGTCCAGTACGAGAGGTACGCGAGGCAGCTGGCGACGCTGAACTTCGGCAACAGCGCGACCTCGCGCCAGCCGGTCACGACGGAGTTCCGGCAGCGGTTCCCCGCGACGATCGAGCTCTCGATCGCCGCCGGGCTCTTCGCGATCGTGTTCGGAATCCCGCTCGGCTTCATCGCGGCCAAGCACTACCAGAGGCCGGTCGACCACGCGAGCCTCGTCGTCTCGCTGATCGGGATCTCGACGCCGATCTTCTTCCTCGCCCTGCTCTTGAAGTACGTCTTCTCGGTGAGGCTCGGCTGGTTACCCACCGTGGGGCGCATGTCGGTGCTCATCGACATCCCCCACCCGACGAACTTCTACCTCCTCGACGCGATCATCGCCTTGAACTGGACCGCGTTCGTCGACGTCAGCAAGCACCTCATCCTGCCTGCGATCGCACTCGGCTCGATCCCGCTCGCCATCATCGCGCGCATCACGCGCGCCTCGGTGCTCGACGTCCAGAACGAGGACTACGTGCGCACGGCCCGCGCGAAGGGGCTCGCCCCGGAGCCGTCGACTACCGCCACGTCCTGCGCAACGCAATGCTCCCGATCTCGACGATCATCGGCCTCCAGGTCGGGCTGCTCCTCTCCGGCGCCGTGCTCACGGAGACGGTCTTCGCGTTCCCGGGATCGGGCTCGTGGCTCGTGGACGCGATCAAGGCGCGCAACTACCCGGTCATCCAGGGCGGCGTCCTCTTCGTCGCGATCATCGTCGTCTTCGTCAACCTGATCGTCGACCTCTCGTACGGCGTTCTCAACCCGAGAATCAGGCTCTCCAAATGAGTGTGGGAGCAGTCGAGATCCGCGAGGCTCGTTCGAGTCGAGGAGCGGCGGCCTTTGGAGCGAAGCATGGATGCGGCTGCGCCGCAACCCCGGCGCGATCGCCGGCTTCGTGATCGTGTCGGCGATCGTCTTCATCGCCATCTTCGCCCCGCTCATCGCGCCGTACCCGCCGCGCGAGCAGAACCTCGCCCTGATCAGGGGCGGGTGCTGCCCGGCCCGTCGGCCGAGCACTTTCGGCGTCGACCAGCTCGGCCGCGACGAGTTCTCGCGGATCGTCTACGGCGCGCGCTACTCGCTCATCATCGGCGTCGTCTCGGTCTCGGTCGCCTTCATCGTCGGCAGCATCCTCGGCGCCGTCGCCGGCTTCGTCGGGGGGCGCCGTCGACTCGGTGATCATGCGCATCACCGACATCTGGCTGACGATTCCGGGCTTCCTGATGGCGATCGGGATCGTCGCGATCCTCGGGCCCGGTCTCTGGCAGATCATGATCGCGATCGGGATCATCAACGTGCCGCTGTTCGCGCGGCTCTTACGCGGCTCGGTGCTGGCGCAACGCGAAAACGACTTCGTCCTCGCGGCGCGGGCCGTCGGCGTTCCGCGCAAGCAGATCCTCGGGTCGCACATCCTCCCGAACGCGATGTCGCCGGTGATCGTCCAGGGCACGCTCGCTCTCGCGACCGCGATCATCGACGCCGCCGGCCTCGGCTTCCTCGGGCTCGGCCCGCAGGATCCGTCCACGCCGGAGTGGGGGACGATGCTCACGGACACGGAGCGCTACCTCCAGACGGCTCCCCATCTCGCGCTCATCCCGGGCGCCGCGATCGTCGTCACGGCCATCTCCATCAACCTGATCGGGGACGGCCTCCGCGAAGCGCTCGACCCGAAGCTGCGCTCCCGCTAGGCCCATGCCGCGCCAGCCGCTCCTCTCGGTCGAAGACCTCCGCGTCCAGTTCTGGACGGAGCGGGGCACGGTCTACGCGGTCAACGGCATCTCCTTCGACATCGCGCCGGGCGAGACGCTCGGGATCGTCGGCGAGTCGGGCTGCGGCAAGAGCGTCACCTCGCTCGCGCTGCTCGGGATCCTCCCGCGCGCCGGCAAGGTCACGAGCGGCGACGGCCATGTTCGAGGGACCGCGACCTCTTCACGCTCTCCGACCGCGAGTGCGCCGGGTCCGCGGGCGAGACATCGCGATGATCTTCCAGGACCCGATGACGAGCCTGAACCCGGTGCTGACGATCGGGCAGCAGATCAGGGAGGCGCTCGAGACGCACTTCGACCTCGTCGAAGGGCGAGGCGAACGCGCAGCGCCGCCGACCTGCTCGACCAGGTCGGGATCCCGAGCCCCGAGCTGCGGCTCAAGGACTACCCGCACCAGTTCTCCGGCGGCATGCGGCAGCGGGCGATGATCGCCATGGCGCTGGCGTGCGAGCCGAAGCTCCTGATCGCCGACGAGCCGACGACGGCGCTCGACGTCACGATCCAGGCGCAGATCCTCGACCTGCTCAAGCAACCTCGTCGCAGGAGCGCGAGACGGCGCTCGATCCTCATCACGCACGACCTCGGCGTCGTCGCCGGCATGTGCGAGCGCGTGAACGTGATGTACGCAGGCAGTTCATGGAGACCGGGAGCGCCGACCAGCTCTTCGGCCGCCCGCGCCACCCGTACACGCTCGGCCTGCTGCAGAGCGTGCCGCGGCTCGACGCCGAGCGGAAGACCAGCGCTGCATCCGATCGAGGGCTCGCCGCGCGACATGCTGCGCGCGCCGCGATGCGTGCCCGTTCCAGCCCCGCTGCCGCTACGAGGTGGAGCAGTCGCGCCTCGAGGTGCCGCCGCTCCGCGAGCTCGAGCCCGGCCACATGGTCGCGTGCTTCAACCCCGTCCCGGTCGAGGAATGGCAGCGAACGAGAGCGGCTGCGGTTGGCTAACGGACCGCGACCGGCGTCGGACGGCGCCCTCGTCGAGGTCGAGACCTCAGGGTCTGGTTCCCGATCAAGAGCGGCGTCGTCCTCGACCGCCACATCGGCGACATCAAGGCCGTCGACGACGTCACGCTTCACGATCCAGCCGCGGCGAGACCCTCGGGCTCGTCGGCGAGTCCGGCTGCGGCAAGTCGACCGTCGGCCGCGCGATCCTCCGGCTCTACGAGCCGACGGGCGGGAAGGTCGTCTTCGACGGCCGGGACATCACGCAACCTGAAGGAGAACGAGCTCCGGCCGCTGCGGCGGCGGATGCAGATGGTCTTCCAGGACCCGTACGCGTCGCTCAACCCGCGCCACAGCGTCGGCAGGATCGTCGGCGAGCCGCTCGGGTCCACGGACTTGCGCAGGGCGCGGACGTCGGCGCGCGCGTGCGCGAGCTGCTCGAGATCGTCGGGCCTGCCCGCGGACGCGGCCACCCGCTACCCGCACGAGTTCTCGGGCGGCCAGCGGCAGCGCATCGGCCTCGCGCGCGCGCTCGCGCTCAACCCGGACTTCATCGTCTGCGACGAGCCGGTCTCGGCGCTCGACGTCTCGATCCAGGCGCAGATCATCAACCTGCTCGAGAACTGCAGGCCGAGTTCGAGCTCACGTACCTCTTCATCGCGCACGACCTCGCCGTCGTCCGGCACATCTCCGACCGGATCGCGGTCATGTACCTCGGCAAGATCGTCGAGATCTCGCCGGCCGAGCGAGCTCTACGACCACCCGCTCCACCCGTACACGATCTCGCTGCTCTCGGCCGTGCCGATCCCCGACCCGCGTCGTCGAGCGCGAGCGCGAGACGATCCTGCTGCGCCGGCGACCTGCCGAGCCCGGCGAATCCGCCGGCCGGCTGCCGGTTCCACACGCGCTGCCCGTACGTGCAGCCGACGCGTTGCCGGGACGAGGAGCCGCGCGCTCCGCCAGCTCGCGCGCCGGGCCACGTCGTCGCCTGCCACTGGGCGGAGGACATCAAGGCCGGGAAGATCCAGCCGCAGCGAGGTCGAGGCCGGAGCTGGTCGGAGCCCGCGGCCGTAGCGGGCTGGGAGCCCCCGCCGGCCTAAGGCACAGCCGTTGGCGGCGGCGATGCGATGTCACAAACCCGTCGCCTTGTGTTTCGCAGATACAAAGTCTTTCGTGCCACCTTGAAAGCGTGGCGTTCCATCCTCCTGTGCATCCCGAATTCGTCCGTGCGTTGCGGATTCTCGACGCCTTCACGATGCCGTATGCGGAGGCATGGAGATTTCTTCGGCCGGTGTCGGCGAGATTGGGTGCTCCGAGGCCGAGCTGACTCGACGGTCCGGCGGATCCTGATTGCCGAGCGGGAGCGAAAGCGGCAAGACGCCGACGATCTCGACCAGCTGCTCTCGGATCTCTTCGCCGGGAGGTTTCCGTTTGTGACCATGGATCACAAGCTCTATGGGATCCGTCCGCCGCGGCCGGCGGGACGCCGCGGCCGCCGCCGGCGAGGCGCGCCTACGCGAGGAGGGCACGCAGGTCGCCCACGCTCGTCACAGGAGCCTGGCAGGCGAAGCGCTGGCAGACGTAGGCCGTGGGGCGGCCGTCCAGGAGGCTCTTGCCCGCAAGGAGCGGGACCGAGTCGGTCGGTACGGGAGAGAACGCGAAGACGGTGTTCGGCTGGAAGCCGGCAAGCGCGGCGCGGCGGAGCTCCACCGACTCGCCGACGACCGCGATCTCCCGCGGCGGCGAGAAGTGGAGGTCGAGCGCGCAGAGCATGTGGCCGAGCGCGGTCGGCGCGCGCTCCAGGAACGGACAGGCGAGGCGGAAGGCTCCGACGGCCGCCCGCTCGAGCTCTTCGTCGCCCCAGATCCGGGCGAGGCGCAGATCACGAAGGCCATCATCGAGTTCCCGCGAGGGGGTCGGGTGGTCGTCGAACTCCTTGCGGCGCGCGACGAGGTCGTGGTCGCCGACGAACCAGCCGCCGCGCTCCGGGTCGGCGAAGGACTGTGCGCGGTCGCGCGAGCCGGTAGGCCTCCTCGAGCCAGCGGGGCTCCCCTGTCGCACAGTGGAGCTCGACGTAGCCGTTGGCGACGTGGGCATAGTCCTCGAGGTAGCCGTCGATCTTGGCGATCCCCTCGCGGTAGGTGCGGCGCAGCCCGCCCTCGGCGTCCGTCATCGTCTCGTCGAAGAAGCGCGCGAGATCGAGCGCGACTTGCAGATAGTCCGGCCGCTCGAGCCGGTGCGCGGCCTCCGCAAACGCGGCGAGCGCCATGCCGTTCCAGGCCGTGATCGACCTTGTCGTCGCGGAAGGGCTGTGGCCTCCGGGACCGAATCTCGAGCAGCCGGCTGCGCGCATCCTCCGGCACCTCGCCGCGGATCATCGAGCGGCCATCCTCGAAAGGCTGGAGCCAGTCGGGATGCGGCTCGCCGAGCGCCTCTTCGATCTCCTCGGCCGTCCACGTGTACGTGAGGCCCTCGACGCCGTCCGTGTCCGCGTCCTGCGCCGAGGCGAAGCCTCCCTCCGGGAGTCGTGAGTCGCGGAGCATGTAGTCGAGGGTCTCCTCGACAACGCGGCGGTAGCGCTCGTCCCCGGTGACGAGCCACGCGTGCGAGGTACGCGAGGCGAGGAGGGCGTTGTCGTAGAGCATCTTCTCGAAGTGGGGGACGAGCCAGCGCCTCGTCCACGGAGTAGCGGTGGAAGCCGCCGCCGAGGAGTCGTACATGCCGCCCGCGGCCATCCCGTCTAGGGTCGTCGCGCACCATCTCGAGCGCGTCGCTCCCGCGCCCGTGCGCGAGCAGGAGCTCGAGGTCGACGCCGGTGGGAACTTCGGCGCCGCGCCCGAAGCCGCCGTGCACCGGGTCGAGCTGCACACGAAGCGCGGAGACCGCCCTCGAGATCAGCTCCGCCGTGAGCGGCTCGCTCGACGGCGGACGGTCGCTGGCGTCCCGGATCGCGCCGACGAGCGCGTCGCGCCTGCTGCTCTCGAGCTCGTCGCGCCGCTCCTGGTAGGCCTTCGACGACCGCGAGGAGGAGCTGCCGGAAGCTCGGCATGTTGTAGCGCGGCTCGGGCGGGAAGTACGTGCCGCCGTAGAAGGGCCGCCCGTCCGGGGTGAGGAAGACGGTCATCGGCCAGCCGCCGTGCCCGGTCATGGACTGACGACCGCCTCCATGTAGAGCCCGTCCACGTCCGGGCGCTCTTCGCGGTCGACCTTCACCGGGACGAAGCGCTCGTTCATGAGCGCGGCGGTTTCCTCGTCCTCGAAGGACTCGTGCTCCATGACGTGGCACCAGTGGCAGGCCGCGTAGCCGACCGAGAGGAGAATCGGCCTGTCCTCGGCGCGGGCGCGCTGGAACGCCTCTTCACCCCACGGGTACCAGTCGACCGGGTTCGTCGGCGTGCTGGAGGAGGTAGGGGCTGGTCTCCTGGGCGAGCCGGTTCACGAGACCAGGATAGGGGACCCGCGGAGCCCGCCGGCCGACCCTCGCCGGCGGGCCCGCAAGCCGAAGCTAGGCCGCGACGGGCGCGCCGACCAGCTCGTCGACGGTGGTGACGGTCGCGCCGTAGGCCATCTTCAGGTACTCGAGCGCGTCGTCCTCGTCCACGCCCTCGAACGCGCAGACGGCGTCGCGCGGGATCGTGATCGAGAAGCCGTTCCGGAGCGCTCCGTACGAGGAGTGCCGTACGCAGATGTGCGTGTGCTGACCGGTGATGACGACCTCGTCGACACCGAGCGCCTTGAGCTGCTCGGCGAGGCCGGTGTCGTCGAAGGCACCGTAATGGCGCTTGGGGGAGATGATCTCGCCGTCGCGCGGCGCGAGCGCGGCGATGACCTGCGCGCCCGGGTCGCCCTCCATGGCGTGCTCGCCCCAGATCGCCATCTCGGGGTCTTCCGGATGATGGGCGTCGTTCGAGAAGACGACGACCCAGCCGTCCTCGCGGGCATGGTCGAGCAGGCGCGCCAGAGGCTCGACGATCGCCTGGGCCCGGGGGTTCGCGAGCTTGCCGTCGACGAAGTCGTCGAGCATGTCCACGATGATGAGAGCCTTCATTACGGCTATCCTCCAGTTAGTTTGCGACTATTGAGCGAAAACCTGTGAGCAAGTCTAGCAGAGAGCAGGGCGCGGCCAGTCACGAAGCGCTCGCCGTCGTGCTCCAGGTGCGCGAGGGGCGGCTGGAGGTGCTTCTCTGGAAGCGCGCCAGACCGCCGTTCGAGGGCGCCTGGGCCCTCCCGGGCGGAATGCTCGGGGCCGACGAGACGCTCGAGGAGTCCATCAGGCGCCACCTGGAGACGAAGGTGGACGTCCGCCGGCTCTCTCACCTCGAGCAGCTGGAGACGCTGAGCGACTCCGGGCGACATCCGGGGCAGCGCCTGGTCGCGACCGCCTACCTCGGGCTCGTCCCGGCCGGGATCGACCCGCGGGTGCCGGCGGACACGGGCTGGCATCCCGTCGACGAGCTGCCGGAGCTCGCCTTCGACCACCTCGCGATCGTCCTCGCGGGACGGGAGCGGCTGCGCGCGAAGCTCTCCTACACGAACATTGGCTTCGCGCTCGCGCCGCCCGCGTTCACGATCGCCGAGCTCCGCGGCCTCTACCGCGCCGCGCTCGGGCATGACGTCTCCGCCACGAACCTGCAGCGGATCCTCCTGCGCCGCGCGCTCCTCGAGCCCACGGGAGAGCAGCGCCCGCCTGGGCGCGCGGGCGGGCGTCCCGCGTCCGTCTATCGCTTCCGCAACCCTTCGCTCGAGGTCACGGATCAGTTCGCGGTGCTTCGGCCTCCGGGCTAAAGCAGTCCGCAGCGCCCCGCGGCGAGTGGCCAGGGGTAGAACCCGCGGGCTGCCTTGACGGCCCGCTCGGCGACCCACATCTGCTCGTAGGGGGCCCAGTGGTCGGCGGTTCCCTTATGCCGCAGGAGGCCCGGCCCGTATCTGCGCTGGAAGGACATGTCCATCTGGAGGCCGCCGTAGTACGGCGAGTTCGGGTCCGTCCAGGATCCTTCCAGGCGGTGGATGCAGAGCCATTCGGCCAGGTGGGGAGGATGGTGCGCCCGGTGGCGGGTTTGCGCTGCTTGCACACGCCACGCCTTGCGAAGCCAGAGGCGGTAGCGGAGGAGCGAATGGAAGTCCGCCTTCGAGCGGTGTACCGCAGGCCGCTCCCTCTGCATCAGGCGGGAGAGGCGGAGGGCGAGGATCCGGTACCAGTCGGCGCGGCTTCGCAGATGACGCGTCCTGGCCGTTTCGGCCCAGGGATCCGGCTCGGCCGCGGTCGTCGTGCCTTCGGTCGTCGTGCCTTCGGTGCTTGTCGTCTGGTCGCTTGTCGTGGGCTCCGTGGTCGCTTCCTGGGCGAACGACGCCGGAGCCGATATGAGGCCCATCACGGTTGCGAGCACAAGGCTGCCCGCGCGAATTGCCTTCACGTAGTACCCCCTTGGTAGGGAACGAGGTGGGGCCGGCCCTGGGCGGGAGGCGGCCGGGCGCGTCGCCGGAGTTGGCCGCAGCGGCGGCGCGCGCGTTTGGCTGTTACCGGAAGCGCCCTACGTTACACTCAGGCACGATGCTCTGGTTCACCATCTTCTTCTTGGTGATCCTGAAGATCCCGGCCGCGTACCTCGGTTACGTGATCTGGTGGGCCGTCAAGGATCCGCCGGAGCCCGGCGCCGACCTGGCCTACGACCCGATGCCGGCGAGCGACGACGACAACGGCGGAGGCGCCTGGCGCCGCCCCCGGGGCCGCGGCTCGGTTCCCGGCCGCCGCCCCGGCCCGCACGGCTCGCCGGCGCGGCGTCCGCTGCGGTCTCCCGTCCCCGGACGCGCTGAGAAGCGGTCGTGAGTGTCCGCGAGGGAGACGGCCGCCCGTCCGACGGCGCGGCTGCCCACGTCGCTGGCTTTCTCGCGGCGTTCGCGATCTTCGCGGCCGTCGCGGGCCTTGTGTACTACCCGGCGCGCGTTGAGACGGCCGCCGTCCTCGTCGCGCTCGTCGCCGCGGGAGTCGGAGGCTTCCAGCGCGGCCTGACCGCATTCGCGGTGGCGTTCGCAGGGGTGTGCTGGTTCGCCGGAATGGTGATCGCAATCGCCCTCGAGCGGCCCATCTTCTGACCCCTGCGGAGATCCCCCTAAGGAGGGATTGTGGCCAGGCCGATACACAGGTCTGGTACGTGGTTAACCCTCGAGAGTTAGGTGCGGCACTTGGGTAGCTTCAAGATTCGGCTCGTCACGTATTTCCTGCTGCTGGCGCTGCTGCCGCTGCTTGCCGCCTCCTGGGCGTTCAGCGAGGTCGCGTTGCGCGGCGAGGTGGGGAACACGGACTCGCGCCTGAATGCCGCGCTGCGCGTCGCGATCAACGACTACTCGCAGAGCGTCACCGACCTCGCCTCGACGGCAGATTCACTCGCGAATGCGACGCCCGTCCAGCAGGCGTTCCTGACCGGCAACCGGGCGGCGCTCGTTCGTCTCGCCCACACTCTCCCAGAGAAGGCGGCGTTCTCCTCCGGAGACCGGCTCGTCGCCGGCGAGGCTCCGCACGGCCTCGCCGTCAGCCGCTCGTCATCGGTCGTCTCGACGGACGGCACCCTCATCGGCAGCATCGTCGTCTGGCTGCCGCTGGACAGCTCGCTGCTCGCGCCGCTTCGTGCCGGATCGGGACTCGAGGCCCCCGACCGCCTCTTGCTCGTGAGGAACGGCGTCGTCCTCGCCGGCCCGGGCGACCTCGTCGGGACGCCTGTCGAGCCCTTGTCCAAGGCCGAGTACGTCACGCTCAGAGGGACGCACTACCGAGGCCTGTCCGCACCGATCCTCCAGTCGGATCCGCCGATCAGCATGGCCGTCCTCACGCCCCGGACCTCGATCGACAACGTGGTCTCCTCGCTCCGCGAGCGCTTCCTCCTCTTCGCCTTTCTCGCGCTCGGGATCGTCGCGCTCATCGCCTGGCTCCTGGGGCGGACGATCGTGCGCTCGCTCCGCGAGCTCGCCGAAGCGGCCGGTGCCGTGTCGCGCGGGCATTTCGGCCAGCGCGTCCCGGTCCGAGGCCGCGACGAGTTCGCGACCCTGGGGCGCGCCTTCAACGAGATGTCCGGGCAGCTCGCCGCGGAGCGCGGCCGCGTGCAGGACGCCGTCGACCGCTTCGGCAAGGCGCTCGCGGCCACCCACGACCCATATACCCTCCTCAACGTGATCGTCGAGAGCGCCGTCGAGGCGACGGGCGCCGCCGGCGGCCGTCTCATCGTGGACGGCGAGGAGCAGGCGCGCGCGGGGGATCCCGACGAGGGTGGGAAGCCGCTCGTCATCCCGCTTGGGCCGGAGGGGAGCGAGAACGCCATGCTTCTCCTCACCCCCGTGGGCGCCGACTTCGGCGACCAGTCGCGCGAGCTCGCACTCTGGCTCGGATCGCAGGCCGCGATCGCGCTCGAGAACGTACGCCTGCACCGCCTCGTCGCGCGCCAGGCGAGCACGGACGGGCTCACGGAGCTCGCCAACCGCCGCGAGTTCGAGGAGTCGCTTGCGAACGAGATCAGCCGCGCCGAGCGCTTCGGGGGCAGCCTCGCGCTCATCCTCGCCGACCTGGACAACTTCAAGCAGGTGAACGACCGCTTCGGCCACCAGGCCGGGGACGAGGTGCTGAGGGCCTTCGCCGACATCCTCCGCGAGACCGTCCGCGACATCGACGTCGCAGCCCGCTACGGCGGCGAGGAGTTCGCCGTCCTGCTCCCGCAGACCGACATCGACGGCGCGGAGAAGCTGGCCGAGCGGCTGCGCGAGGCCGTCGAGACCCATCCGCTCGCCGAGGCGCAGCACACCCCCGTGGTCGTCACGTCGAGCTTCGGCGTCGCGGCCTTCCCGGAGGCGGGAACCGCTGCCGGCCTCTTCGGCGCCGCGGACGAGGCGCTCTACCGTGCCAAGCGCGCCGGAAAGAACTGTGTCGTGAGCGCGGACATGAACGGGCCCGTCCGCGCGGGCCACTAGGCTGCTTGTACCTTCATACAACCGACGCAGTCGTCTATCATCTGCCGCTGACCTTCGGCCCCCAGACGACCGACACGGAGGTGTGATGTCGTTCGAAAAGGACTCGACGTTTGCACGCGTCATCGAGGAGCACCTTGAGTTGAAGCGCAAGAACACGGATCTCGAACGTGAGATGCCGATCGACACTTACCGCGTAGACGATCCCTTCCAGAACCATCCGCTCTTCAAGACCGAGGAGCAAGCACGTATCGAAGACACGCTGAGCGGCGTGGATCCAGAGCTCGATCCGGAGAAGGTGCTGGCCTGGGCCACCGACTCGACCAACGGCGACGAGCCGCAGGAGCCCGAAGACACGCTTTGGGGCCGCTCGCGCGACTTCGACTGGGGCGACTAGGCGCCCGAACCCCTAGCAGGGCTGCCGACTAGAGGTACGGTTCGAGGAACGCGAGCGACTCGGCCGTGTCCACCCTGTATGCGAACGCGTTCCCGGTGCAGTTCGCATTGTTCACGAAGGAGCTGATCCCGACGACGACGTCGGTGTCTCCGAGGAGGATCGGCCCGCCTGAATCGCCGAAGCAGATTCCGCTCGACATGCGGAGGTTGAACCCTGCCTTCTCGAGCTTGGAGATCCGCGAGTCGCCGATGTTGCGGACGAGCTTGTAGTCCGGCACGGGGCGGCCGCCGCCCCTCAGGAACCCATCAGCGCCGTAGCCGACGATCGTCAAGGCCTCTTTCTTGGATGCCAAGCCGAGGAACCCCGCGGACGGGAGCTGGGCGTGGCCGCGACCCGTCACGGGGGTGTCGAGCACGACGAGGGCGATGTCGTGCGAGTCGGCCTCCGGTGCTCCGAAGTCGGGGTTCGGCACCGCGGTCCCGTGGACGACCGGCGAGGATGCCGTGAAGCGCTGGTCGAAGGACACGTAGGCCGGGAGTGAGCCGAGGTCGTCGATGCAGTGCGCGGCGGTGACGAAGGCGGTCGGGGTGACGAGGAAGCCCGAGCAGACCGGTGTCCTCTCGCCGTTGATCGTGGTGACGAGGATTCCCACGTACGGGTGCTCGGTGTCCGGCGTGCCCTTGAGGATGGCGGACGCGGGCGCCGCCGTTACGAGCACGATCACGACAGTCGCCAGGAGCCGTTGAGTCTGCCGCATGCCTCTTTCTTCGACGGCATGCGCGCTTTCCATCCTCCCCAATTCGGGTACACGCGGCCGGGTAGCGGGCTACAGTTGGTGACGAACGGGGCGTTAGCTCAGCTGGGAGAGCGCCGGCTTTGCAACCATCCGCCCAATCCCCTGCTAGCGGTAGCTTTTTGCCCCTGGAGCCAACCGCTCCTCGGGGCGGGCCGGGGCCTAATAGGGGCCTAAACGGTGTGGGCGCGGCGGCCGGTCCGGCTCCCCCTTTACTGAACGCGATGCCGACGCGGCCCCTTGCGGGCAAGCACGCCCGCAGTGATCCCGACGGCCACCAGCACGGCGTATCCGGTGCCCAGATACCAGCCTGGAACTTCATCGACCTCTGACACAACTGCGATCCAGATGCCTACCCCAGCCGCCGCAGAGCGTCCACCACTTGCCGACGACCAGGCCGAGGGCGAGGCCGCCGATGATGAGAAACAGGTACAGCACGGCGTTCCTATCGGCCCGCCGGCACTTCCGCAAGCGTTCAGGCCTGAGCGCGGGCGTCGAGCTTCGCCCTCGCCGCGCCCTCAGCGTCAGGCATGAGGTGGGCGTAGTGCATTTCGAGCACTCGGACGGAGGCTCCCATAAAGCGGGAAAGCTCAAAGTAGGGAGATTCCGGCCGCGAGGGCATTGCTGGCAAAGCTATGGCGCAAGTCATAGACGCGCCTGGCCGGAATGCCTGCCGCCTCCAGCGCTGGGTGCCAATCGCGGCGAGCGAAATTGTGCATGTCGATAAGCCCGCCGCTGGGGCTGGGGAATGCGAGCGGGCTGGCGAGCTGGGGCGGGAGGGAATCGAGGGCAGCGCAGGCCCGCGCCGAGAGAGGAACGCGCCTGCGGCTCCGCTCCGTCTTTGGCTCCTTGATTTCGCCCGCCCGAGGCGCAGCGGCGAACGTGCAGGACGCGGGCCTCGCGGTCGATATCGCGCCGCTCCAGGGCGGCCAGCTCTCCGGGGCGGAGGCCGGATTCTGCCGCGAATACCACCATCGGCCCGAGCAGCGGGCCAAGCTCGGCGGCAATCTTGTCGATTTCCTCATGCGAGAGGCTCGATTTCCCGCCGCCGCGCAGCTCGCCGCTTGCCCGTTCGGGCGAGCCGGGCCGGATTCTCAGCAAGGAGCCGCCAGCGCTGCGCGGCGTCGAGCACCTGCGAGAGCGCTCCCATGATCTTCGGGCGATAGCCCTCGGGGAGCCCTGCCTGCCAGGCCGCCAGCTCGGCGGCCGAGAGGCTGCTGAGCTGGCGCTCTCCAAAGGCGGCCAGCGGGCGGCGGAGGCGCTCGCGGAGCGTTCGGATTGTGCGGCGATCTACCCCGCGGAATGGGCGGCGAGGAAGCGCTCCGCGAAAGCGGCGAGCGAGGGCTCAGCCTCGGCCTCCTGGGCGAGCCCGAGGCGGGGCGCGATCTGCTCGCTGAAATAGGCGAGCGCCTCGCTCTTGGAGGAGAAGCCCGAGCGCTTGCGGCGGCGGCCGCTCTCGTACCAGCGCACGCCCCAGCTCCGCCGGCTCCGCTTGTATGCTGATCCTCGCTGCGCTGCGGGCAATTTGCTCCTCTCTCCTCAGCGCGTTGTCCGCTTTGACAATATCGGACGCTCTCCTCCGCCTGCCCGCCTCGCAGCCAGCCAAGCGTCAATGTCGGCCTTGTCGAAGCGGAGGACGTTGGAGGCGAGCGGATACCCCGGCAGCTCGCCCGCCCGCCAGCGCCTCAGCACAGTCGCAGGCGAGAGGCTGAGCAGCTCGGCCACCTCCCGCGTCGTGAGGAGCCGCTCGCTCAATCGGCCTCGAAGGCGAGCTTGTGGAGGGCATAGCGCTCCTCGGCCTCGCTCTCCGTTAGGTGCCCGTCGCGGACGGCATTGGCGAGGAGGACGGGAAACATCTCGCCTCCGAGAGCTTGGGGCTTGCGAGCCGCCCCGAGACCGCCGGCAAAGAGTGCGCGGTCGCGCTCCGCCCGCTCGGCCTCTTCGGCCTCGGCCTGCTCGCGAGCTCTCCTCGCTGCGGACATCTCGGAGGAGTTGGCGCGAATCAAAATCGAGGCGCTTACCCTCAGTCAGGCCATGCTTGGGCCTAACTGGCGAGCCTGGCCGACTGGGCGCGTGAGGGCCTCGATTTGGCTTGAATCCTGAGCTTCTTCAGTTGGACCAAGCGGAACCGTTGGAACTTGGCCCACTGCCGTTGGCCTGGCGGGAGCCGCCAGCAGGTGGAGGAGGGGTAGCCGCGCCGCTCATGCTCGACGCCGAGATCCTGGGCCGCTCGCTTGACGGTTCGCTCGCTGAGGCCATTGGCGGCCGCCAGCTCCTTGACGCCCGCTGAATCGTGCCAGCCCCCGTCGGAGAGGATTTCGGCCAGCCAGTCCTCGGCCCGCCCCAAGCGCGGCCCGCGCTCGCGCGGAGAAGCAACGAGGATGTCCTCCATGGAGAGGCCGCATTCCCCCCTCTCCTCGATGCGGGACGTCTCGATGCCAGGGCCGCCGTCTTCCGCCGGCAGGAAGATCGGCTCGACAGCGAGCAGCAGGCTCGCGGCCTCGCGCCCGTAGTTGCTCTTGCTGTGGACGAGCACGCGGCGCTCCTCCTCCTCGGGGTGGCGGCCGAGGACGAGCACGCTGCGGGGAGCGCCCTGGAATCCCACGGAGCCGCCGATGCGCTGGAAGGCGTCCCCGGAGGAGCCCTTGTTCAAATGGACGATTCCGAGCACGGCGCAGGCCCGCCGCTCCGCGAGGGATGCAAGCGGGGCAAGCGCCTGCCGAACGGAGGCGTCGCGCCAGGAATCAATCGCTCCGTCGAGGAATGCGACGAGCGGGTCGATGACGATGAACTTCGCCCTCTCCTCGGCAACACAGGCGTCCAGCTCGGCAATGTCGAGCGGGAGGACGAGCGCGGCCTCGAAGCCCTCTTCTTGGAGGCGAATATCCGAGATGGCATCGAGGTCGGCCTCGGCAGCTCGGAGCCTTGGCCGAACGACAGCCGCTCGGTGGTCTTGGCCGTGGCGATAATCGAGCGCCCAGGGCCGCAGGGCAGCTCGCCCCGAGAGAGGCGGGCCGCGAGCGCGAGCGCGAGCTGGCTCTTCCCGAGCCCCGGCTGGCCTGCAAGGAGCGTGACGGCGGAGAGGGGAACGCGCAGAGGCCAGAGCCATTCGACGCGCTCCTCCTCGATTCTCGAGTAGGGTGAGGGAGCCCGGCGCTTCCCTTCGTCCGAGCCGTTTCTAGGGCCGCTCATTGCGGCCTCCTTTCGTGAGGCCGCTCAAAGGCGGCGGGTCGTTCGTCGGCGTTCTCTTGGAAGCGGTCTTCCTGGTTGCTCCGCCGCCGGATGCAGGCCGATACGTTGCGGCAGACACCCGCCTCCGCCCAAGTCGAGCGGAGCACGGCGATGTGGGATGTCGTCTGCGAGCCGCAGAACGCGCAGCGGTCCAGAGGGTGGAGGCCCCGGGTCGCAGGCAGCCCGCTCACCGGGACCTCCAGAGAGCTAAGTCAGGTTCTGGCTCTGGGGTCGGCTTTTTGCTGTGCTCTTGCCCGCGAGCGCGGCGAGGCCCGGCGCGAGCGCGGCCCTCTAGGCCCTCCTCGGCGCGGTCGGATTCGCGCTCGTGCTGGGATGCTGCGCAAGGGGGATTGGATCACGAATGCTCCGGTCACCGGGTCCGAGTGCGTCGAGGTCGTCGCCACCGGCATCGCCATCGGAGCGGTCGCCAAGCGCGAGAAGTCGGGACTCGGTGGGCTTACGCCTAGTCGGTGCCTGCGAGGTCATGGCGGGGTCTTGGGTTCATGAGGAGCGCCAACCATAGAGACGCCATCGGAGGGAGCCCGAGGTGACGATTTGCAGGACAAAATCGTTCTCGGGTGGTGCGTCGGTTCGATTCCAGAGCGAGAGGGAAGGTTGGAGACGGCGAGCGCCCCGCTCTCGCAGGGCGCTGCATCCTCATGCCCGGAGCGCCCGCCAAGACGCCTCGGTTGCGAGAGCAACCATAGCGCCCTCATCGGCGGCCAGCACGCGCCGCGCGTTCGTTGTTCCCCTAGCCGATAGATGTGGCAATGGATAAGAGAAGTGAGAATGAGCGGCTCCTAAGCGTCAAAAGAAGCCGCCGAGCGGATGCGCCAATCAGAGCCGTCCGTCTATCGCAAGATTGCGACGGGCGAAATCCCTGCGGTGCGGCTCGGCGGCGGCCGCAGCGCTCTCCGCATTCCCGCCTCCGAGCTTGAGGCGTGGCTCTTTGCCCCGGCTGGCGGGCCTTCTGTCCATTCCACCGCTAGCCGCTCCGCCGCCGAATCCGCAGCGCAGGGGGAATCTTCATCGCCTCCCCCTGCGCAGGTGGCGGCGGCAGCATGGGTGCGCGGCGCAATGCTGGGCGGCTCCTTTGTCGTGCGCCTCGACGATCCGCTCGACGCCCTCGATGTGGTCGGCATGAACGAGAGCCGCGCCATCTCGCTCTCGCTCGCGCTCTCGCGACTCCGAGCCCTAGAGGGCAAGCCATGAGGCCGGGCGAGGCCGCCCGAATCCTCGACCGCCTGAGGAGAGGCTACGCCGCGCCTGGAGGAGATGCCCTCCTCGCCCAGCTCCGCGAGCAGCTCCTGGGGCATTACGAGGAGGAGCGGCAGGGCGGAGTCGTGAGCCGCCGCTGGGTGGAGCACCAAGGCTTTCGGCCTCCCTTGAGCGCCCTGCTCAGGGAGAGCCCAGGGGCGGCAGCGCCGCCCAAGCCCAAGGAGCCCGAGGTCGTTCTCTCCGACGAGGCCCTGGAGCAAATCGAGCAGGAGCTTTTCTGGAGCGTGCGCGAGGACGGCTGCGAGACGGGCGGCGTCATGTTCGGCAGGGCCGAGGGCGAGCGCGTCATTTGCGAGCGCGTCAGCGGCCCAGGCCCTCGCGCCGAGCGGAGCCCCTCCCTGCTGCGCCTCCGGGCTGCCTCGATTGGAACATCGGAGGCCCCGAGGAAGTCGGGCTCTGGCACAGCCACCCTGGCGGGGCCGAGCCGAGCCGGGGCGACCGCATCGCCTGGCGCTCTGCCGCTGAGCGCCGCCGCCGCGAGGGCCTCAGGCTCTACGCGGGCGTCATCCTCTGCGCCCCCGAGGGGGATTGGAACGCAACCCGCCGGCAATGCCTGGGTCGTCCGCAGCGGGCGAATTCGAGCGGCCAATCTCAAAGGAGGGCTCTAATTGCCCCGCGTCATTCCGAAGCCGAAGTTCAAGCCCGACGATCTCGTCGCCTGCTGGCAGCCCTATGCCTGGGGCGAGCAAGCTTTCCCCAGGGCACGATCGTCCGCGCCGACTCCCCCGCCGTCCAGGCGAACCCCGGCTATTGGAGGAGCGCTGAGGCCATGCCCTCGGCCGAGCTGCCGAATCTCTGGCAGGGGATTGCGGAGCGCGGAGAGGAATGGGCCGAGGAGAACAAGAGCCCAGCCCAGCGCGAGCATGAGCGGCGCGAGCGGGAGTTCGAGGGCGTGCCCGCCGAGCAGCTCTGCGCCGTCAGCCAGGAGTTCGAGCTTGGCGGGCGCAGGTATCGGCTGGGGCAAAAGCTGCGCCGCAGCGACCCTGTCGTCCGGGCGCACCCCGAGTGGTTCTCCTCCGTTCCGGTTCCGCTCTTGGAGCTGGAGCCGGGCTCGTGAAGAAAGAGAGGCCGGAGGCAGGGAGAGGGAGGGCGGCAGGTATGCGCGTCTCTGCCGACCGCAAAAACCTCCGGCCTCGGCTTTCCAGTCTCTCTCTCCTCGGACTCCATGGCAACCGAGAAGCGCTGAGAGAGAGGCCGGAGTTAGGGGAGGTTGGCAGCCTGCGGCCATGCTGCCAGCCGGGACCTCCGGCCTCTCGCATCCCGATCGTCCTCCCCAGGCGCTCGCGCGGCATCCGGGAGAAGTACTGCAAGCCGCGCGGGTAAGTACCGAGGCCGCCCCAGGGGCAGGGGGAGGGGGATGCCTCGAAAGCCCCGCCCCCTAATGACCCCGTCCCTAGCTCTAAGTCCGAAGGTCTCATGATGGGGCCTCCTCCGCGAAACTCCTGCCTCGTCTGCGGCAGCCCCCTCCGCCAGCCCAAGACAGGCAGGCCGCGCGTCTATTGCTCGCGCGTCTGCTCAGAGCGAGCCCGCAGCCGCCTCCGGCAGGCGGCAGCTCTGCGCGAGCATGCCGAGCGCGTCGAGGAGCGCATCGGCGAGCCCGCCTTCGGGAGTCCGGAGTACCTGCGCGACCGCGCGGCCGCTCTCCGCGCTCGGGCTGAGGAGGCCGTGGCGGGTCTCACTCCGTGCAATGCGACTGAGGAGGAGGGGAGGAGGGCCAGCTCGCGGCGCACGGTGGGCGTCCAGACCCAGGGGCTCACGGCCAAGCTCCGGCACGCAGGGGTACCGAGGGAAGGCCTAAATGAATTCGCTTCCCCTACTTCGCTGCGCCTACCGCCTCCCGCCTGTTTCGCTTCAACTCTGACGCCGTGGGTGGCATCGCCAGCCCGTAATCCTTCGCATGACGACGGGCACCGCGTAAGGAGCTTCGACAATCGCTGAACCCGAGCCGCTTGACGGCCTCTTCCAGATCTGCGCCTGCCTCCCAAGCGTCCCAAGCGAGCTCCTCTCGCGCGTACGTCACCGTCCTATGGCAGATTGACGGCATCGAGAGCACGAGAACGACGAACTGCTTGTCGGCGTCGACGAACGCGGGGCAAGTGGCTCCCGCGTAGCCCAGTGGGCGCAGCATGCGAAAGACATCCGCGTACTCCGCGGCCCAGTCACGTGGCAGGTATCCAACTTTCCCTTGCGGAGATACGACCGCCACGGCGTTCCCGTCGTATGGATTGTTGGGCTCGGGCAGCAGCGGGCCGGAACCACCGCAGCTTCCGGCCGGGTTCGCACGAAACCTCCTCAGCGACATGCGACGATATGGCTAGGGACTGCGGATCCCGTGCACCGCTGCGGACGAGGCCGCGAATGGCACCGCGGTAGTGCGACTCGCCGCTGATCCCGAGAAGCGCCCCGGCCGGGAGCGGGAACAGGCTCGCTGGAGTCTGAGACACTTTCCGGCCGAGGAGGCTTGGCTGGTTCAGAGCGGCTCGCTCTGTCGTCAGCGCCTCGGCCGCCGAGAAGATGGCGGAAATGAGACACCCCAAATGCTTCATGCGTCTTCATGAGTTCGCCCCCTTCGCATCCTTAAGAGGAGGCCCGCTCGATGATCGTCCGGATGTGCGTGTCGATGCTGGCTGTCTTCCTCCCGATGTCCTGATAGACGGCGTCGCGTCCCCTTGCCCAGGTCCCGCTCGTGCCAGGTGCGCTCGGTGCTCAGGAGCCTGCCGAGCGTGGTCGAGCTGACGGTCAGCGAGTCGAAGGCATCGCGGAACTCGGTGCCGGACAGGTACTCGAACAGCTCGGCCTCCTTTTCCGCCTGCCCCTCAGCACTCCGCTTCATGCGGTGTACCTCTACGACCCATCGTCGGATGACCTGGGCGAGGTGGATTAGCCGCATCGGATCAACCACGATGATGTCGTCCTTGACGCAGAGCGTCTTCTCGCCTCGCGGAAAGGCCCAAGTCACGATCACGAGGTAAGGCGTCCCGTGAGTTCCACCCTCTCTTCGTGCCTGTTCCAGCCAGGCGTTTGACCAGCGGAGAGTGTCCTTGCATTCGTAGACGATCACGCCCGCCGTAATGGACTCCCCGTCAGAGCGAACGCGGATCGTGTGCAGGATGTCGCCGCCGGCTCGCCCGCGACCGAGCCGCTCGATGTGGTCTTCGGGGAACGCCTCCTTGAGCTGCCCGAGGAGTTCTTCCTTGTTCAGCTCTCCGCGCTCGTCGGCCGTCTGGCGTTCAAGCCTGCGGGTTAAACTCTTCGACCTGCCCCCTCAGGTTCCCGATCAGCCGATCCCGCGAGCGCAGGTCGCCTCTGATACTGGCCGCTGCCGCGCGCTCTGCGCTTGCTCTCTCTGCACGTAGGGCATCCTGGTGCCTGGCGCGTTCATCCCTGAGGCTCGCCCGTTGTGCCGACAGTCGCTGCGTCAGGCGCTCGACTTCCTCTCGGTGGCGCGCGGCGCTTCGCTGGATCAGCTCTTGAGCGACCTCGGCG
>CAVUAR010000010.1:0-167086 GCA_963739525.1 uncultured Actinomycetes bacterium
CAAGCAGCTGATCGCCTCCGAATGGCCCTGTGCGGACATTCATGAGACCGCGACGAAGTTCGAAATCGAGGTCGAGACTCCGGGGCTAGGGCCCGAGGATCTGACGGTCGAGGTCGAAGGGCACACGCTCAGGGTCTTCGGGGAGCCCGAGCATGGGCACGAAGGCAATCCTTTCGACTTCGTCTTTTCTGTGCCCGCGACGGCCGACCTCAAGCGCCTGCGCGCGAGGTTCGTCAACCACGTGCTCACAATCTCCGCTCCCCTCAGGCCTTTCAGGGGCCGGCGGACGCTGGAAATCGAGACCCAGAATCTCGCCAACCCGAGAGCTTCGGGCGTCTAGCCGGCTCTGCCCCGCGATCTCGGTATCGGATCCTCGTCGGAGGCATTTTGCCGCAATCGAGACGCCTGACGGCGGCGTCTTGCCGCGGCGTGCGATACGAAATCAGCTGTGGCGTGCGCCTCCCTTCTGCCGGTCGCCGCTAAGGGATTTGGTGGAGACGATGTCGCAGGATCATGTTCGCGCGGCGAGGGCGAAGGGACTCGTCGAATGGATCTTCTCGGTGCCCGGCATCGGGCGCGCTTTCACCAACGTCGACTTCGCCTACTCGTGCTCGATCCGAGAACACGGGATGTGGGCCGCTGATCTCTGTGCCCGTCTCGGATGCATTCGTGGTGCAACTGAGCGATCATCACGACGAAAGGAGAGCGATGGAAGACGTGACACGGTTTCTCGAGCAAGCCGGGGTCGACTTCGATCTACTCGAGCAGGCGTACACAGAGCGGGCCGCAGACGAGGCCGCGGCTCTCGGGGTCGTGCCTGAGCATGTGGCGAAGACCCTCGTGCTCACCATACGGGAGGGAAGCGTGCGCGCCGTCCTGCCTGCGTCGGCGCGCATAGACCTCCACAAGGTTGGCGACCTCACCGGAGTGGGCGGCAAGAAGGTGCGGCTGGCGAGCGAGGACGAACTCGGGCGCGACTACCCCGAGTTCGCGCTCGGCGCCGTGCCACCGTTCGGCGGCAAGGCGGACGACCGAGTGATCATCGACCAACAGATCGCCGAGAGCGACTCGGTTGTGCTCGAGGCTGGTTCGCACGAGCGGTCGGTGCGCATGAAGGCAGTCGATCTCGTGCGCCTGACTGGCGCGCAGGTCGCCGACATTAGCCGCGACGAAAGCTAACAGCCGACTGCCGACCGACCAGGTGCGCGATCAAGGCAGATGAAGCGACCGGCGGCCCCGTTTACAGTGCTGGCACCATCGAGGGCCGGGGAAGGGTGCTCGGTTTCTCGATCCTCGAGGAGTAGCGGGCCGAGTCGCTGACTCGTCGCGTTCCAGTTTGCCCGAAGAGCCGAAGCCCGGCTCACCCGATCGGGCGCCCACGGTCGCAACGGAGTCCCAGCGCGAACCCTAGACTCTCCGCGTGCCTCTCGCGCCGTTGCCAGATGAGCTCGTCGAGTTTCTGAAGCGACCTCATGCTGCAGTCATCTCGACCGTCCGCTCTGACGGGGCGCCGTACTCGGCGGCGACCTGGTACGACTGGGAGGAAGGCCGGATCCTCGTCAACATGGACTTCGAGCGGCTGCGCCTGAGTCACATGCGGAGAGACCCACGGGTCGCCCTCACAGTGATCGACATCGCGGATTGGTATCGCGCCGTCACGGTGCTTGGCCGGGTCGTCGAGCTCCGCGACGACGAGGGCCTAGCCGACATTGACCGCCTCTCGGTGCGTTACCGCGGCGAGCCGTACTGGAACCGGGAGCGGAAGCGCGTCACGGCCCTCGTCGAGCCCGAGCGCTGGCACGAGCATTCCTGAGGTGACAGCCTCGGGAGCAGCCCGGATGCCGGCGCGATCGATGGCCGTTTGACGTCCGTCCCAAGCGAACTCCGAGCGCTCGGCATCGCGCGATCCTAGGCTCGCACGCAAAGTCCGAGCCCAACGGCGATCTCAAGAGCAAGAGCGCTTGGAGAACGACCACGGCTCGCAAAGCCGCGGACGCGGATTCTCGCCGCCTCCACCTTAGGTTTCAAGCCAAAAGGGACGGTACGACAAGGGGCAGTCGGCCCGGTGGCAAACCTCGCCTCTAGTCTCAGCACCCGGGCCAATGCGGGGCAGACGCTCATCGGCCCTCGCGCCTTCGCTGCCGTGGAGGAGTCGGTCGAGACCGCGCGCGTGGGTGAGTTCGATCTCCAAGGTTTCGCTCGTCCGGTCACCGCCTACGAGGTTCTCCGGCGATCGTCAGAGCGGTCGATACGGGAGCCGGGCTCCTCGATTGGCCGCACCTGCACCCGCAAGCGCCTGCGCCACGGCCGCATCGATCGGCTGCGTCCTGTCGAGCTTCCGCAGCCGTCGAATGTGTCGCCGTTCCTCGAAGCAACAACGGGCGGCATCGAGTAGAATCGCGCCCGAAAATGGCACGCAGACTGGCCGCACTTGCGGTTGGCATCGCCGTCATCATTGCCATGATCGTCTGGTACGTGGTGGGGTACCTCACGGTGTCTCCTCCCGCCGTTTCACTCTCAGCGAAGGGCGTTCGAACTGTGAACCTCACGCTGCAGACCGTCGCGTCACTTGGCCCGAGTTACGAGCAGCCGAGTTGGGTCTCGTACCTCGTCAGGAACCAGAACGGGCAGTGGGAACACAGCACCGTCTGGACGGTCCCGGCGCACGCGCTCGTCCACGTGACCGTCTACCAGTTCGACGGCGCGTCCGGGCTGCGAAACCCGTTTCTCGGTCGCCCCGAGGGCGTCGTTGGCAACGTCATGCAGGTCGACGGGAAGACGTTGGACGTGTTGGACCCCAAGCTGGCGTCGCACACCTTCTCCATCCCGGATTACCACCTCGTCGTCCCCCTCGAAGGGGTGCCGGACGACGCGGCGAACCCGTGCGACGCAGCCCCTTGCTCGCTCGACAAGTCGCATCGAGTGATCACGTTCACGTTCCGCACGGGTGCCCCCGGCCGGGTCCGCTGGCAGTGCTTCGTGCCGTGCGCCGCAGGCTTTGTCTACGGCTTCGGTGGGCCCATGCAGACGATCGGCTACATGGACGGCTTCCTGCATGTCGTCTAAGCAAACTGGCGACGAGCCGAATCACGTTCGGCGGATCGCGCTTCTGACGATCGTCATCAGCGTCATCGCGACCCTCCTCGTGATCTTCCTGCTTGGGCCGCATCTGCCGCCCGGTAAGAGCTCGAGCCAGGCTGCCGGGCAGGTAACGGACAACATCGTGCTGACCGCGCTGATGACGCCCATCGTCTGTTTCATCGCCGTCTATTTCGCGTACGCTCTCATCGTCTTCCGGCGACGTGGCTCCACGATCGAGGAGGGAGCTGCGATACGCGGAAACGCCCGCGCGCAGAACGCCTGGATCGTGGCCACGTCGGTGATGGTGCTCTTCCTCGCGGGCTACGGAACGTGGGCGCTCCTTCAGAGCGGCTCGGGTGGCGGCCAAGGGCCTGACCCGATCGCCGTTCCGAGCGGCCCCAAACTGCCTGTCCAGGTAATCGCGCAGCAATGGGAGTTCACGTACCGGTATCCGACATACGGTGGCCTCGAGACTTCCCAGCTCGTCCTGCCGTCCGACCGGCTGGTCGAGCTCCACGTCACCTCGCTCGACGCCGTGCACTCGTTCTGGGCGTACCGCCTCGGGGTAAAAGCTGACGCGAACCTCAACACCGACAACGTCGTGTACGTGAAGACGCGTGCTCCGAGGACGTTCGACATCCGCTGCGCCGAGCTCTGCGGCCTCTGGCACGGGTACATGTACGACACGGGCCAGATCGTCGGCCCAGCGGCTTTCGCGGCCTGGGTCAATTCGCAGCAGCAGGTCTTCCAATCGGTCGCCCGGTACATGCCGCCCTACAGGACGACATACGCCCCCGATCCGCAAAGGAGGGCAGGATGAGCACGGCCCAGACGGCCGCGGCGCAGCCGCCCCGCCTCCGGCGTCTCATCGGTTTCAACCTTTTGAGCGCCGTGGTCCTCGCCGCGGTGGGTTATTACGTCGGTTGGTGGCTGGGTCACCAGATCAGCGGCCCGAGCATCGACTACATCGGCGACACGGGCCAAAACGACATCGCGCTCTTCCTTGCCTACCTCCTCGCTCTCATCGGCTTCCTCGCAGGGCTGGGCTTCTTCAACTACCCGCTCTCACGCATGGCCGGCCGGCCCTCGAGGGTCCACGACCCGAAAGCGCACGGCGAGAGCCGCGGCTGGACTCGCTATCTCGGGTACTGCACCGATCACAAGGTTGTCGGTCTCCAGTACCTGATCGGGATCGGCTTCTTCGTGTTCCTGGGGGGCGTCAACGCGATGCTGATCCGCTTTGAACTCCTGCGGCCGACTCCCAACGTCTTCCCGGCGGGCCAGTACCTCACGCTCGTCGGCCTACACGGGACGATGATGATGGGGATGATGACGAGCGGGATCCTCGGCCCGTTCGGAAGCTACTTCCTGCCGCTCATGATCGGCGCACGCCGCCTGGCCTTCCCGCGCATCGAAGCCCTGACATTCTGGCTTCTGATGGCGGGCGGGGTGATGCTGAGCTCGACCGTCTTCTACGGTGGCTTCCCGACCGGCTGGACAGGGTACGGCACACTCGCCGACCAAGCGAACATGGGCATGGACGCCTACATCATGTTCTTCGCTCTCGTGGGCGTCTCGATGACGCTCCTCGCGTTCAACATGCTCGCGACCGTCCTCACGATGCGAGCGCCCGGCCTCAGCTTCGGTCGGCTACCCATCTTCGTCTGGGGCATCGTCTCGACCTCGGTGCTGAACGTGCTCGCTGCTCCCGTCCTTATCACGACGCTCATCCTGGTCGCGCTCGACCGGACTGCACAGACCGGCTTCTTCCTCTCGACCCAGGGAGGGAGCCAGTACCTGTACGAGAACCTGTTCTGGGTTTTCGGACACCCTGAGGTTTATGTCCTCGCGATACCGGGTTTCGGCATCGTCCTCGAGTTGCTCCCGGTGTTCGCGCGGAAGCCACTCTGGGGGTACCGACTGGCTGTTGCCGGAATGCTCGGCGTGACGCTTCTCAGCTTCACCGTCTGGCAGCACCACCTGTTCGTGAGCGGCATCAATGCCAGCCTGCGCCCGTTCTACATGTTCTCGACCGAGCTCATCTCGATCCCCACGGGCTTCATCTTCGCGTGTGCGATGGGGACGCTGTGGCGTGCGAAGGTCCGCTACGACGTCCCCATGCTCTTCTGCCTCGGCTGGGTCTTCAACTTCTTCATTGGCGGGCTCTCCGGTGTCTTTCTCTCAGACGTGGCGAGCGACGTCACCACTCACGGCAGCTTCTTCACGATGGCCCACTTCCACTACACGATCATGGGCGGGCTCATCTTCACCTTCTTCGCCGCCATCTACTACTGGCTTCCGAAGATGACTGGCATCGAACTCAACCAGACGCTCGGGAAGATCCACTTCTGGATCATGTTCATCGCCTTCAACTCGACGTTCTTCCCACTCTTCGCGGTCGGGTTCCTGGGGCAGCCTCGCCGAGTTGTCACGTATCCCGACAACCTGCAGTTCCTGAACGACTGGGTCTCGGTGTCGGCCTTCGTGCTCGGCGCCTCGATGCTCGTGTTCCTCGGGAACCTCATCTGGTCGCTCGTTTTCGCGCGCATCCCGGCCGAGTCGAACCCCTGGTACTCGAAGTCTCTCGAATGGCAGGTCCCGACCCCAGTGCCGTCCTATGACTTCGAGCAGATCCCCGTTATCGACTCGGATCCGTACCCGTACGGAGAGCCGGTACCGTTGCCGCCACCGGCTCTCACGCCCGCGGGAGGGAGGTAGGCGATGTCCGACGCCGCGCAACGAGACTGGGTCGAGCCCCACTCCGAGGAGCCGCCCGAGGTGCAGGAGCGGAACAACTGGGTGGGCGCGCGACTGCTCGTGTCGTCGACGGTGTTCCTCTTCCTCCCGTTCGTGTTCGGGTACCTGTACCTCGCCTCGCTCAACACGTCCGGACTCTGGCGACCGAACGACCTGAAGGCGCCGATCGGCTGGGGAATCGCGATCATGCTCGCGGTCGCCGTTAGCGCGGGTCTCGTGGCCTGGGCGCGTTCGCAGCCCGTCAGTGGCAGGGAGGCGGCGTCAAGATGGCTCCTGGTTGCGGCGCTCGTCGTGGGTGTCGCCGCGGTCTTGTTGCAGGCGGTCGAGTACACGATGCTCGATTTCGGGCCGACAGATGGGGGCTTCGCGAGCATCTTCGTGGCCTGGACCGGACTCTTCGCCCTCGTCGTGCTCTTCACCATGGTGTGGCTCGAGATCGTCGTCGCGTCGACATTTCGCAACGGAAGCCGCTCGCCCGGATCGTCTCCGGCCGAGGTGAGCGACCTCGGTTTCTACCTGACGTTCCTCGCCGGCCTCGGCGCGTTCACCTTCGCGTTCCTCTATCTGTTCTGAGGTAGCGGGCCCGTGTTCCTTCTTGAGCCACCGGTTATCTGTTCGGCTCTTGCGGCCGCTCTCTACGCACTCGGAGGTCGCAACGGCTCGGTGGGCACACGTGAGCGCACGGAGCGTCGCTGGCGCACGCCACTCTTCGCGGCGGGCCTTGCGATCCTGGTCCTGTCGGTTTCCGGGCCGATGGACAGCCTTTCGGACTCTCTCTTCTCGATGCACATGGTGCAGCACGTTCTCCTGATCGAGGTCGCGGCTCCGCTCATCGTGCTCAGCCGCCCCTGGCATCGCCTCTGGCGTCCTTTCCCGCTTGCGATACGCCGGGCAGTCGCGGGTGGTGTCGCGCGAAACGGCCGGGCCGCCCCGCTTCGTCGCGTCGGACACTGGCTCGTGGTTCCGGCCGTTGCGTTCGCGCTCATGAACGGGGTCTTCGTTTTCTGGCACATGCCGGCGCTCTACGACGCAGCCCTCACCTTTCCGGCCGTCCACGATCTCGAGCACGCGACCTTCTTCTTCACTGCCGTGCTCCTCTGGGCCCATCTGCTCGGTGACGGTCCATTCCGCGTCCGCCTTACGCTTCCAGGGCGGGCGGCGTACGCCGTCGGAGCGATGGTCGTCGGATGGGCCTTGGCAGTGGTGATCGCGACTGCGCCGGAGCCGCTCTACGGCCACTACGCGGACCTCTCCAGCCGCCCGTGGGGGCTTTCGGCTTTGGCCGACCAACAGCTCGCTGCGGGAGTGATGTGGGTGCCGGCCTCGGTCCCGTGGATAGCGCTCGCACTCGTCTGCGTCTATGGCTGGCTGGACCCCGGAGCGCGGCGGCACGGCTGGGTCCGTCAGCTAGCCGGGGAGCATTGATCGCGATGATCAGGAGGTGAGAGGATGACGATCCTTGCGACGGACTTTACGACTGGGGCGGTGCTTTCCTGGGCGCTGCCCCTCGCACTCGTGGCGGCGGTGCTTCTGTGGTGGGGGATCACGCTGACCGTCCGTGCCTTCAAGTCGCGATAACGAGAGGGGAGGAGAGGGGCGCTCCGGTCGTTCCTCGCTTCGACGTTTCACGATTGCGCTCGTCGTCGCGACGGCCGTGGGCGTCATGGCGGGTCTCGGAGCGCACCTGATCTTTTCGGAGAGCGCGCGGCCGAGCCCGCTGGCTCTGCCGGAGCTTCACGGACAGGCGACGTGGCCCGCCGGCAAGCGTCCCGCCCCTCGCTTCGCGCTCCACGACGTGCTCGGCGGAACGGTGTCGCTCCCGTCGACGAACGGGCGGGTGACGCTGATCACGTTCCTCGACTCCCGGTGCCACTCTCTCTGCCCGTTGGTCGGGCGGTCGATCGGAAACATTCAGCGCGAGCTGCCCGTGAAGATGCGCCCCGCAGTGCTCGTCATCAGCGTCGACCCTGCGGGCGACGACCCAGCAAGTGTCCGAAGCGCGGCCCGTCGCTGGCGATTCGAGCCGGGCTGGCGCTGGTTGACGGGGACGCGCCGTCAGCTCGCCGCCGTGTGGCGCGCCTACGGGATCGTCGTGAAGCCGAGGACTAACGACATCGTCCATGGCGCCGCGGTCTACCTCATCGATTCACGTGGGTACGAGCGCGCAGGCTACCTTTCGCCGCTCCTTCCGAACTTCGTCGCGCTCGACATACACCGGGTCGGTGCGCAGGCTGCGTCGTTCGGCAGCGGCTCATAACCCGAGTGGTTCGCCCTTCATCGCGCCGGACTTCTGGGTCGAGGCCGAGTTGCACGACCGCTGAGTTGCCCGACCACCGTAACGACCTTCTTGTTGGAACCGGGAGCGGGAGCGCGTCACGGCCCTCGTCGAGCCCGAGCGCTGGCACGAGCATTCCTGAGGTGACAGCCTCGGGAGCAGCCCGGATGCCGGCGCGATCGATGGCCGTTTGACGTCCGTCCCAAGCGAACTCCGAGCGCTCGGCATCGCGCGATCCTAGGCTCGCACGCAAAGTCCGAGCCCAACGGCGATCTCAAGAGCAAGAGCGCTTGGAGAACGATCACGGCTCGCAAAGCCGCGGACGCGGATTCTCGCCGCCTCCACCTTAGGTTTCAAGCGCGCGTGAAGATCGCTTCGCGCGCGGGACCCGCTCAACGTTTGATTTCGCCGGTCCAGTTCCCTATCATCGCAGCCTAGTGCGTAAGCGCGATTGGTCAGAGACGGGCGCGGAGGCCGCGATCATGTTGATCGTCATCGGTCTGGCGTTTGTCGCCGGCCTCACGGGCTGGGTCATCGGCCATGCGAGCCGCAAGAGCGCGACAGTCGCTGCCGTTACAGGAGAGGCTTCAGGGACACTCGAGGCGAGCACGACGACGGCGCCCGTCGAGCAGATCGACCCGGCCGTCGCGGCAGGCGCGCACGACTTCGTCCAGTTCGCCTGCGCGCAGTGCCACGGCGAGCAGGGGCAGGGCGGCGTGTCTCCCGACGTGCCCGCGCTCGCCGCTGTGGGCAAGGAGCTGACCGTCGCCCAGCTTCGGCACATCATCGACCACGGACTCGGCGAGTCGGCCAACCCGACGAAGCCGTACATGCCGGTCTGGGGCGAGGTCATCTCGACGCACCAGGTGTCCGACCTGGTCGCCTACCTGCGCGCCGGCCTCCCCGCGGTGCCGGACGCGGTTCCCGCCGCCGTCCCGCAGGGGCAGGGCGAGGCCGTCGCCGGCGCGGCGCTCTACGTCAAGTTCGGGTGCATCAACTGCCACGGGCCGAACGGGCTCGGCGGCGTTCCCAACCCGCAGTCGCCCGACAAGGCGATCCCGCCCCTGTCCGGAGCCGACTTCCGCTCCGAGTTCGACACGCCCGAGAAGATCACGGAGATCATCCGCACGGGCAGCGTCCTCGGGCGCGCGCCGATCGTGAGCATGCCGCACTGGGGCGGGATCCTCACGGATGCCGACTACAGCGCGCTCGTCGCCTACATCGACACGCTGAAGCCCTGATCGGGCCGTCGATTCGACGGCATAAGCCCTCGCAGAGGAAGCGGTGTTCGGTCGAGCGCTCGACTACGCCTTTGCGGCGGAGGCGAACGGGAGCAACATGATGCTTCGCGCGGAACAGAAGGCAGACCACCTGTTCGAGACCATCGCCGCGCAAACAAGCTGAGACTCCGGCTGGCCGATCACCAGAGGCTCAAGTCAGCCACGAGCGCCTCTTGTCAGCACGCCAGCGCGTCCTCCCGAAGCCGAGCACGCTGCCCAAGCAACAAAAGTCAAGCAGCTCCGGCATCAATCTCGTAGCTTCAGCATGGGGCGCCGCGCAGTCGATTCCGGCCGCCTCCACCTTAGTTCTTCCGCTTGGCGTCACTCTGGGTGAGCACCGCGTCCATCGTTTGCATGATCGATACGCTCTCGTCCAGAGGCATCAGAGGGCTCTCGAGAAGCTCTTCGTGCAGGCAGCGGGCGACCTCGTCGGCCTGATACCAGAGACCTCTGCCTTTGTGGGGCGTGTCGAAGCGAGTTGGCTCTCCCATCCGTGAGATGACGGTGAACGAGGTCGGTGCATAGAAGTCGCCGTCCACCTCGATGCGGGCATCTGTACCGACGATGGCCGCTCGAGTCGGGCTCTTGGCCGACAGCGTGCACGTCAAGGCGGCCTGCGCTCCACTCGAGTACCCGAACAACATCGAGGTTTGCCCGTCCACACCGGTGAAAGTCGGGTCGACGAGGGCTACGATCCGATCGGGCTTGCCGAGCACCATCGAAGCGAAGGAGACCGGATAGACGCCGAGGTCTAAGAGTGCGCCACCTCCCAGCTCCGGGGCGAAGAGTCGTGAGTCGCGATCTTTCGGAAACCACTGCCCGTGGTCGGCCGTAACTATGACGATCTCGCCAAGCGCCCCCTCGGCGAGGAGCCGGCGGATCTCTGCGATGTGAGGGAGAAACCGCGTCCACATAGCCTCCATGAGGAACAGTCCCTCGGCACGGGCCGTGGCGACGAGCTCTTCAGCCTCCCCGGCGTTCATCGCGAACGGCTTTTCCACGAGCACAGACTTGCCAGCGCGCAGGGCGAGCAGTGCCCCAGAGTGGTGCAAGGGATGCGGAGTCGCGACATACACGACGTCGACGTCCGGATCGGCCACCAACGCCTCGTAGCTTGCGTGCCGGTTGGCGATCTCGAAGCGATCTGCGAAGCGATTCGCCGAATCCATCTGCCGAGACCCGACCGCGGTGACCCGGCCCGAGTCGGTCAGCCGCAGGTCGGCTGCGAAGGTCTCGGCGATCCGTCCAGTTCCAATCAGGCCCCACCTCAATGGTTCGATCATCAGTTCGTCCTTTCGCTGACGGCTGAGCTCGAGGTTAGACACTTCGCGCACGCGTCTATGTGAGTCGAGAAGAAAGAGGGAATGACGAGGTCGACGGGGTATCCGGCACGGCGGGGAAGAAGCAGCCGCCCTCAAAGACGAGGACTCGGTCCGAGGTCGCGAGTTGTCCCGTCGGCTCCCGGCTGTCCGGTGTGGACGCTGTACCACCGGAGGATCGCGCGTCGCGTGGCCCGTCGTCGGGGGTCGGCGTAGTCACGGCCGGCGCCGCTCGGCACGCTATCTCGAGGCCGATCCTCTTGACGGCAGCTGGAGGGATGGTGGTGGTGCCGGCCCCTAGAGCGTTGGCGCCTGGCCCGGCGCGACCGTCCGTCAGTTCCGCGTCAGCCGCCGCTGCATGAAGGCGCCGCTCAGGCGCGTGCGCCGGGCCCGTATGCCATGCGCAGTAGGCGGCCGTCTAGGAATCGCTCCGGACGCAGCTCCGAGACGTCGATCGGCGGTGTCCGTCCCGTCACCTCGGCCGCGACGACCTCGCCGACCGCCGGCGACAGCTTGAAGCCGTGGCCACACCAGGCGAGCGCGAGGTAGAGGCCTTCGATGCCCGGGCAGGGGCCGATGATCGGATTCCAGTCGGGCGAGTAGTCGTACGGGCCTGCGAAGCCGCGTACGAGCTCGAAGCCGCCGAGGCGTGGGTAGCGCTCGGAGACCGCGCGCCGGACGGCGTCCTCGTAGCCCTCCGAGATTCGGTGGTCGCAGTCGTCGGCTCGCTCGAGCGGCTCGTCGCCGAAATACGCCACTGCATAGAACTGCTGGCCCCGGTCGGGCCGCACGACGACGTTCGTGACTGCGTCGGAGCAGACGGCGGTCGGGAGCGCGCCGCCGATGGGCTGGCGCAAGACCGACACCTGGATCCGCTTGAGGGCGATCGGCTGCTCGGCGCCGTGAGGCCGCAGCAGGTCATTCCCCCACGCCCCGGTCGCCAGCACGACGCGGTCGGCGTGAATCGCCCCGCGATCGGTCGCGACGCCGCGGACCCGGCCACCCTCGACGATCAGGCCGGTGACCTCGCTGCCGAGCCGGCCGTCGAGGCCGTGCTGCGAAGCCGCTGCGTACCAGCCAAGGCACATCTTCTGGGCGTCGGCGAAGCCGCCATCGGGCTCGTAGGCGGCACCGGCGACTCCGTCGAGCGAGATCTCCGGCTCGGCCGCGGGGATCTCGTCAGGAGCAAGGAACCGAGTGTCGAGGCCGAGGCCGCGCACGAGTTCCACATTCCCGCGGCAGGCGTCAACCAGCCGCGCCGGCACCGTCAGAAGGTAGCCGCAGCGCACGTAGCCGGAATCAGCCACGCCCACCTCGTCGCCCCAATTCATGATCGTCCGCGACCCTGCGATCGCGAGACGTGCCGTTACGGCGTTCGAGTAGTGGCGGCGCACCATGGAGAAGCTTCGCCCCGAGTCGCCCGACGCCGGCGCGCCCCGGTCGATCAGCGTCACGCGGCCGGCGCCGTCGCGGCAGAGCGCGTACGCCGTAGCCGCGCCAAAGATCCCCGCGCCGACGACAACGATGTCCGAGGTCTCACTCATGCCGGCGATCATAGGACGGACCATCACCTCCAGCGACGAGGCGAGCCCACTGCCACCCAGTGCCGAACTTCGTTTCGTGCAGGTAGCTCCAGACTGCCTACCTCGCCGCCCAGACCGGCGCTCGCTGCCCGCCGCCCCGTGCCAAGGCCCCTGAGTCGGACTCGATTGGGAGCCGACGGAGAACGCGGAAAGACGGAAGAACCCCAAGACGAGCGTCAGATCGCTGACCCTGCGAATTCATGCCGCCCGGTGTCGCGCGATTCCAAGCTCGCGTCGCACAATGGGGCGCGTTGAACTTACGGGGACTATCATGGTGTGGGGTGCGTCTGTTCAGACGAAAGGCGAGCCTCGACGAGGCACTCCGGGGGCATCTTGAGAGGTCCGGCCTTTCTCCCTTCTGGTTGCCCTCTGCGCTAGACGCCATTCGCTCTTGCGAGCAGGGGGAGTACTTTCAGCCCGTCTTCAGCGTCGCCGGGCCGGCCCCCGCGCGTTCGGTTGTGGCGCTCATGAAGCTCGAACCGTACGTCCGCCGGGAGATTGATTGGGCCGTCTCGCCCAGTGAGTCGCCTTTCTGGGTGGGGTCGATTGGTCGACTCCAGAACGAGCTGTTTGAGGCAACGGTCGCTCGTTTCCTCAACCTCTATGGATCTGAGCGGAACCCACTCCTCAACCCCGAGCTCGAAGCGGCCCTCGAGGCCATGGTCTTGACTCTGGAGTCGGAGATGCCCGTCGAGGCGGACACCCAGGGCGAGCGCGTGCGCCGGGGCTTATTGGCTCTCGGCTCGGCGGGGTACATCTGGCGCGTGGCGGAGGCCAGCGATCAGACGTCTAACCTGGATTTGCGCGCCGACCTGATCCGCGAAGTCGAAGCTGTGGTTGGTTCGTTTCCGGCCGGAGAGGCCCCTGATCGCGTCCTCACATGGGCTGCAACCGAATGCGTGGGGCGCGAGCTCTTGCTTGGGTCAGGATCGCCGGGTAGTTGGGCTGGAGGAGGGGAGTTTCTCCGTCGGGGGTTCCGCTTCGCCGAGAGCCAGGTCTTCCCGGAAGATGTCGCCTTGCCACTCAACGACCGCTGGTACGCATTTTCGTACGGCGTGGCACTTCATGACATAGCGGATTTTCTCGCCACCCGGGGTCCCCGCGCTACCGCGCCCGGCTATGCATCCGCGGCAACCTGAGCGCGGGCTCGTCGACCTCGAGAGGTTGCATTGAACCCCCGGAAACGTCCTCCCGCTTTCGCGGTGAATGGGGGCCCGACCTCGTCCGGGCGACCCTGCTGATCGCTGACCCTACGGCCGCCAGGGTTGCAGAATCGATCGGGCCCCATTCAAGAAATCGGCCTTGACGGGCGATCCGTTACTGCGGCGGCCGGTCACCAAGGGTATTCGGGCATACGTCCATCGTCCGTGACACCGACACGTTGTAAGTGACGTGGGGTGGGCAGGTTGAAGCTGCCTCCTGTTTGCGAAGGGGATGCGGTACCCGTCCCACTCCTCAGTCACCTCCGCCTGCTTTGGGGTCGAGCCGTTCATCCGTCGAACGGAGTTGCTTCGGGACAATGTAGTCGGCAAGGATCGCCTCGGCTGGGCGCAGGCGACTCCATGGGTTCGCAAGCGCGAGGGTCGCAAGCGCCCCTGTTGGGAACTTGTTCTCGAGCCGCTCGAGTTCGTCACCGCTCGAGGCGAGAACGAGGGCGAGCTGCTGAAGACCGGGGTTGTGTCCAATGAGCATCAGCGACGAGACCCCGTCTGGCACGACAGTGATGCGAGCGAGCAAGTCGTCGGGCGATGCGGCGTAAAGCTCATCCTCGAACAGCACAGTCGGCGCTCCGAGCGCGGCGCCAACCAGCTCGAATGTTTCGCGTGTGCGTGCGGCGGAGGAGCACACTACGAGCTCGGGCTCACAGCCGAGCCGGCCAAGGTGTTTGGCGAGGCGATGCGCGTCCCGGCGACCCCGCGGAGCAAGCGGTCGCTCGCGGTCCGGGAGCTCAGGGTCGGCCCAGCTGGACTTCGCGTGTCGGAGTAGGTAGAGGGTAGGCACGTTGGCTCTAGCCTAAGAGAGGCAACGCGCCCGCGGCCATTACGCCAAGCGCGTCGACACGAAGCTCGCCGTCGCTCTCCGAACGCGCCGCTGTGAGCGATCACACATCAGCCGAGATCGGAGAGGCGCTCGGCGTCTCCAGGCAGGCAGCCCACCGGAAGTTCGCGAAGGATCTTGGCCTTTCGTCCGAGCAGTCGAGCGGGGACGGACTGCGCCTTCCGCGATCCCGCGGGTAACCTGATCCGCATGCAGGAGCTGCGCTGAGCCGTCCGGCAATCGCACCGGAGGTCAAGCGGCCGGGACCCGTTCGACGCACGGAGGTGCTTCGCAATGGCTGAGAAGAAATCGGAGAGGAAGGGCACGCGGAAGTCCGCCAAGAGCACCACTGCGATCGACAAGAAGTCCAAGGGGTTCACGGACGAGGAACGAGCCGCGATGAGGGAGCGCGCCCAAGAGCTGAAGGCGGAAGCACGCCGCGGCCCGCGCGCGGGCAAGGCGGACGGGGAGAGCGACGTGCTCGCCAAGATCGCCGAGATGACGGGCCCCGATCGCGCCATGGCCGAGCGGCTCCATGCGATCGTCAAAGCCAATGCGCCAGCCCTCTCGCCGAAAACCTGGTACGGGATGCCCGCCTATGCCAAGGACGGCAAGGTCGTCTGCTTCTTCCAAAGCTCGCAGAAGTTCAACTCGAGGTACGCAACGTTCGGCTTCAACGACACGGCGAACCTCGACGCAGGTGCCATGTGGCCGACCTCCTTCGCGCTGAAGAAGTTGACCGCCGCCGACGAGGCAACGATTGCCGCGCTCGTGAAGAAAGCGGTGAGCTGAGGACTGAGCTCGCCACTGGGGCCCCAACCCCAAGCGGGATCATCGGACCGCTGGAACGGGCGCGGCGGCGCAGGTTGCAGCGCGGACTTGGCAACCCGCGAGTCCGGGTCTCTAACCGTGTGGGAAGAGTCGGCTCTGTGCGGCCTGGTAATCGGCCGGCTCTCGGTTGACGCCTGCGGTCGGATGCTGGGCGGTCAGACTCAGCAGCGCCTCCGTTGGCCGCAGTGCGCGGGAGCTCCTCGTATGTCAGGAAGCTCAGTGTGACACTGCCGCCGCCGCCCCTCGTCTGCAGCCGTCCCCTGCCGAAAGTCGGTTCCTCGGGCGGCGCGCTCGCCGGCGCAGGCACGATTCCCGGTGTGCGAAGCGCCGTCCTCGCCGTCGCAGTCGTCGTGCTGGCGCTCGCCGGATGCAGCGGCTCCCACTCAGGCGCCGACGACACCGGCGTCGCCCAACCGGGTGCGCCGACGACCACCGCTCCGACGCAGGCAGCCACGCAAACGCAGGCGCCCGAGACGCCCGCCCACGCGGTACTGGGACTGCCGCCGATCGGCTCGGGGCCGGTGCCGGGCTACGTGCTCATCGCAGACCGCGACAACGGTCGCATCCTGCTCGTCTCGCCGACCAAGAAGCGAGTGGTCTGGCGCTACACCGGGCTGCACGATCCCGACGACGCGTTCTTCACGCCCGGCTACCAGCAGATCTCGACGAACGAGGAGTACGACCAGACGATCAAGCTGCTCTCGCTCCGAAGGCACGCGCTCGCCTGGAGCTACGGGCACCCCGGGGTGCGCGGATCTTCCCCGGGGTACCTCTCGAACCCGGACGACGCCTACGTGCTTGCGAACGGACTCGTCATGGTCGCGGACATCCAGAACTGCCGCGTCCTCTTCATCAACAAGCACCACCGGATCGTCCGTGAGATCGGCCGGGCGGGGAACTGCTCGCACAATCCGCCCGCCACGCTCTCCTCGCCGAACGGCGCGACGCCGCTTCCCGACGGAGGGGTGCTCGTCACCGAGATCGGTGGGTGGGTGGACAGGATCAGCCCGGACGGCCGCCTCCTGTACACGGTGCGAACGCCGACGAACTACCCCTCCGACGCCCAGCTCCTTCCGAACGGCAACATCCTCGTCGCCGGGTTCAACACTCCGGGCCGGGTCGACGAGATCACGCCGAAAGGCCGCGTCGTGTGGACGTACGCGCCGACCGGCTACTGGTCGCTCGACCGGCCCTCGCTGGCAGTGCGCTGGCCGAACGGCAAGATCGCGATCACGGACGACTGGCACCACAGGGTGCTCGTCGTCGACAAGCGGACGAAGAAGGTCGTCTGGTCGTACGGCCACCTGAACCAGCCCGGGACGGCGGCCGGCTACCTGAACAAGCCCGACGGTCTCGACCTCCTGCCCGCGGCCGCCGCAAGGCCGGCCGCCGAGCAGCCTCCGCCCGCGGTGAAATCTGTGAGACGCGTCGGCACCCTCCCGGCGCCGCTCTCGAAGGCGGCGGCAGTCACGTTTCCGAACGGGCGGCTCCTGGTTCTCGGCGGGCTCGTGAACGGTTCTTCGACGGACCAGATACTCGCGGGCACGCCGTCGTCCCTTCGCGCGGTGGGATCCCTTCCGACGCCGACGCACGATGCCGCCGGGGCCGTCGTCGACGGCAAGGCGCTCCTGTTCGGCGGCGGCAAGAGTGTCTCGACGAACGCGATCGTCGCCGTGTCTTCTGACGGCGCCGCGCGGCGCGCCGGCGCCCTCGACGAGCCGCTGTCCGACCTCGGGAGCGTCACGCTCGACGGGCGCACCTACCTCGTCGGCGGCTACACCGGCTCGCAATACGCCTCCGCCGTCCTTCTCTACGAGAACGGGAAGACCATCACCGTGGCGCGCCTGCGGGACGGGACCCGGTATGCGGGTGTTGCCGCACTCGACGGCCGGATCTGGGTGGCCGGAGGCCTGACGCTCGGAGGAGCGAGCGACGCCGTCTGGGCGATCAAGCCAGGAGCCCGGCCCCGAAGGGTGGCGACTCTCCCTCGTCCCGAGGATCACGCCGCCCTCGTCGCGCTCGACGGCGCTCTCTACCTCGTCGGCGGCACGCGCATCCTCCGGATTCTCCCCTCCGGCGAGGTCTCCACCGCGGCCCGGTTGTCCCGGCGGCTCGAGGATCCGGCGGCGGTCGCCTTCGACGGCAAGATCGTCATCGTCGGGGGCGGGACGAACGCGGTCTACGCGTACCAGCCGTAAGGCGCCCTTTCCAAACACTTGCCGAACTCGTCCGGGGCCGTTACCCGGCGTTGAAGGCCGGCTGAATCGGCTGGCGTACGCTCGAGTGATAGCAGCCAACGAACCTGGACGAGCCAAACCTCTCGCTGCAAGGTCTCCACCGCGCTCGGCCAGAGGAGGTTTCAGCCGTGTACCGCATCGAAGTCGACCGAACTCTCTGCAGTGGGTTCGGCTCCTGTGTGGAGCTCGTGCCCGGTGTCTTTCGGCTCGCCGACGACGGCCTCGTCGAGGCCCTGGCAGCCGAGTCCGGAGAGGAAGCAGTCGTCGAGGCGGCGGTCTCGTGCCCCATGGGTGCGATCCGTGTCCTCGACGCCGACACCGGCGAGGAGGTTGCCCCCTGATCCCGCGCACCGTCGTCATCGTCGGGGCCGGTCTCGCCGGCGCGCGCTGCGCCGAAGGGCTGCGCGCGCGCGGCTTCGACGGCCGCGTCGTGCTGGTCGGCGAGGAGCCGTTTCCGCCGTACGAGCGACCGGCCCTTTCGAAGGACCTGCTCGCACAGGGGCGAACCCCGGGAGAGCCGTGGTTGCGTCCGGCCGGTTTCTGGGACGAACGGGAGATCGAGCTCCGGCTTGGCACTCGCGTCGAGCGAGTCGACCCCCGCTCCCGGCTCGCCGTCCTGAGCCGGGGCGACAGGCTCCGGTGGGACGCCCTCGTCCTCGCGACCGGCGCCCGGGCGCGTGCGCTTCCGGGCGCCTCGGGGTCCAAAGGCGTTCACGTCCTCAGAACCCTGTCCGACGCGCTGAATCTGCGCCGCGCCCTCGGGCCCGGGCGGCGGCTCGTCGTCGTCGGCGCCGGGTTCGTCGGAACCGAGGTTGCATCGACCGCGCTCGGCCTGGGCACCGACGTGACGCTGCTCGATCCCGCGCCGGCTCCGTTCGCGCGCATACTCGGACGCGAGGTCGGGGAGCTGCTCGCCGCACGCTACCGTGAGCGTGGGGTCGACCTTCGGCTCGGGACGAGAGTGGCAGGCGTGCGTCCCGGGAGGAAGTCCACGGTCGTCTCCCTGACGACAGGCATCGAGGTTCGCGCCGATGCCGCACTCATCGCCACTGGCGTCGAGCCGGCGGGCGAGCTCTTCGGCCCAGCCCGGCCTCGGTGTTCCAACCGATGCCGCCGGTCGGACGCGTGTCCCGGGTGTCTTCGCCTGCGGGGACGTCGCCGAGAGCTACCGGCCCGCGCTCGGCCGCCCGCTGCGCGTCGAGCACTGGACGAACGCCGGAAGACAAGGAGCGAGCGTCGCGGCCGCGATCACCGGCGAGCAAGCGCCCGCCGACGAGCCGCCTTACTTCTGGTCGGATCAGTTCGGCCTGCGACTCCAGTGCGTCGGTCATCCCGAGGGCAGCCTGAGTGTCGAGCTCGACGGGCGCGGCGACGACTTCCGCGCCCGCTACGTCGACCAGGAGGGTCGGCTCGTCGCGGCCTTGCTCGCAAATAGGCCACGCGAGACGGCCGCCCTTCGGCGGGAGCTCGCCGGCGCACCGGCGCAGGCGGCGTAGCCTCCTTCGGACGGCGCCGGCTCGGCGGCGCGCTCGAGCCGGGGCTAGCCGGCGGCGGCGGTCGTGGTCGCGCGCGTCCCCGCGGTCCGCGGGAGAAGGATGCGCGCAAGGCCGAGCCAAACGACCGGGCCTACGGCGACGATCGTGAGAATCGGGGCGCCGATACCCGCGAGGTCGGTACCTGCGGCGAGTGCGTGTCCGAGGGCGAGCGCGAATGCCCCGAAGCTCGCGTAATGCAGGCGCCGCCAGCCTCGCTGCCCGATCCACCTCCGCAGCCGGAAGGAGACCGCGAGCATGAGCGACAACCAGCCGGCGACGACGCCGGCGGCGATCGCACCGGGTCGCCAGGGCGCGGCGAAGGGAACGAGCGCCGCCACGAGGCCCAGGTGGAGCACCGGATCGAGCAAGACCGCCCCCACGTGCAGCAAGAGCATCGAGAGACCGGTCCAGACGAGCGTTCGGTGCCAGCCCAAGAGAGCCTTCTGCCGCCGGGGCCCGAGGAGCCGAGTGCTCATGGCGAGCCCAAGCCACACGGAAAGCGTGAGCAGTCCGAAAGCCACGAGGCCGGCCGCGCGGGCGATGATCCAGGCGAGTGGAACCCCGGCGAGGAGAGTCACGCCGCCACGCTCGCGAACGGGCCGCCTGAGATGAGGGGAAGGTCGCCGACGACCGTGGGCGTCCCGAGCTCGGGGACGATCAACGCGGACAGGCCGAAGCGGCCTGCGAGGAGCTCACGACTCTCCTGCGAGGGTCGAAATCGCAAGCGCGGTCGCGAATGCCTCGACCTCGCTCGCCCCCCGACCGACGACGGTGACGGCAAGCGGACCTGCGACTGCCGACTCGCCGGTCAGCGGGTCGATCAGGTGGTGATGGCGACCCTGGGGGCCGAAGCGGCGGCGGTTGCGGCCCGACGTGGCGACCGCGCCGTCGGGGAGGCCGAGGACGGCAAGCGTCCGGCCCGGCCGTCGCGGGTCGGCGATGCCGACCTGCCATAGGCCGCCGCCCGGCGGGACGCCGTAGAAGGAGATGTCGCCGCCGAGGTCGACGAACGCGCCGGGTAGCCAGGACCAGGCGCCGAGCATCGCCTCGATCGCTCTCACGGCCGAATAGCCCTTGCCGTTGCCGCCCGAATCGACGGCGACCCCCTGCTCGAGCCGTGCCATCCCCGAGGAGGCGTCGAGTTCGATGCGGCCGCCGGCGCACCAGCCCAGCGGGCGGCGCGCGGATCGGGGGCAAAGCTCTTCGAAGGTGCGGTCGTAGCCCAGCGCGACGAGCGCAGGAAGGATCGTCGGATCGAACTTGCCGTTCGTGACCGAGCGTGCGTGGAGCGCGCTCTGGAGGAGCCCGAAGACGCGTTCGTCGACGGCCATCCATTCGCCGGCGCGAGCGTTCAAGAGCGAAAGGTCGCTGCCGGGATCGAAGCGCGTCAACACGCTCTCGCAGGCCTCGACCTCCGCCCGTGCCGCCGCGAGCGCTTGCCGGGCGCGGCGCGCGTCTCCGCGCCCGGCGGCTACCGCGATTTCGCAGGTCGTGCCCATGGCCCCGAAGGTCTCACGGTGCAGACGGCCGATCATGGAGGCGGCGGTGACGTCTGCGTCGTCGTGTGCGTGGCCGGCGAGGTGGGTGCGAGCGCGACCCGATGCGCCGCCTTGCCGTGTCCCTTGACGAGGACGGTCGGGGTTGCTTGTGGAGTTGGGGCAGGCGGGACACGCGTCCAGGCGAGCACCGCGACAATCGAGAGGAGCACCCAGACGGCGACGATCGCTGCCCAGAGCTGGCGCATCAGTCGCGCTCCTCGACGGGCGCCACCGTCGGTTGTTGGGGCGCGACCGGCTGTACGTTCGCGGCCGGGAGCCGGGGCTGGCGCCGGGTGAGGTGTTCCGCGCGTCAGCCCCGCAATCGCCACTCCCCCGGTCACGGTGGTCGCGGCGAGGACGGCTGCGAGCGCGAAGGCATTGGGGCGCGAGATCATCGTTCCTCCTTTGGTGGCAGACATGGAGCGAGCGTACGCCGGCCGAATGGGGCCTCGACCGGGGCCCGGTGAGTACCGCGGGCGAGTTCGGTAAGGATCCGTCAAGGGCGCTCGATCACACCGCACGGAGAGGGCTATCGTGACTCCATGGCAACTCAGGGCCAGCGCGTTCTCGTCGTCGAAGACGACTCCTCGATCACCCGCATGCTCGAGGTCGAGCTGACGGAAGCCGGGTACGTCGTCGAGGCCGCGGGAAGCGGGAGTGAAGGGCTCGCGGCCATCGACCGCGACCCACCGGACCTCGTCGTGCTCGACATCCGACTGGGCGACCTGGACGGTCTCTCCGTCTGCCGCCAGGTCCGGCGCAGCGGCCACCGGATGCCGATCCTGATGCTCACTGCGCTCGACCGCGTCGGAGACCGCGTCCTCGGGCTCGACGCCGGCGCGGACGACTACCTGCCGAAGCCGTTCGCGATCGAGGAGCTGCTCGCCCGCCTGCGCGCGATCTCGCGCCGCCTCGCCGACGAGGAGGAGTGGCTCGAAGCCGGTCTCGTCCGGCTCAACCCGCTCACTCGCGACGTGACTGCGAACGGAGAGCCGGTCGAGCTCACCGCCCGCGAGTTCGACCTTCTCGCCTTCCTGATGCACGCGCCGGGGCGTGTCTTCACCCGTGAGCAGATCTTCGAGGGGGTCTGGGGCTACACGTTTCTCGGCGAGAGCAAGGTCATCGACTACTTCGTCTCGGCTCTTCGACGCAAGCTCGGCTCGGACGACGTCATCCGCACGGTTCGCGGCGTGGGATATGCCATGCGGCCTTGAGCATCCGCTGGCGCTTGACCCTCTGGTTCGTCGCTGCGATGGCGGTGCTCGTCGCCGCAGCCTCGATCGCCACGTATCTGACCGTGCGCTCGCAGCTTCGCGGCGGACGCCCAGAGCGGCGCACGGGCGTTGGCGCGCGCTGCCGCCGCCGCGGAGCCGGATGAGATCGCGCTCGATCGCCTGGCTCAGCCTGGCGATCGGATCTGGCTCACGGGGCCCTCTGGGGCAGTGGTCGCCCGGACGTTTCGCGCGCCGGGGGGCACGCGCAGCGAGGTGGAGGCGCTCGCGGCCTCCCAGCCGGACGCCGTCACCGCCGAGGCGCCGCGACCTGAAGGCGGGGTCGCGATCGTCGCCCGGAGCGAAAGTGCGCTCAAGGACACGTTGTCGACGCTGCGGTGGGCTCTGCTCGGCGTGGGCCTGGGCGGCCTTGTCCTCGCCGCAGTGCTCGGCGCGTTCCTCGCCGCCAGGGCCCTGCGGCCCGTCGAGCAAATGCGCGAGGAGGCAGACGCCATCCCCGGCGACCAGCTCGACCGTCGTCTGGCCGAGGGCCGATCGGACGAGCTCGGCCGTCTCGCGCGGGCGTTCAACCGGCTGCTCGAGCGAGCACAGCGCGCCGCGCTCGAGCAGGAGCGATTCGTCGCCGACGCCTCACACGAGCTGAAGACTCCCGTGACCGCAATCGAGGGTCACGCCCGAATCACCGAGCGCGCGCTCGACCGCGGCGACCTTCACCAGGCGCGAGAGTCGACAGGGATCGTGCTCGCCGAGGGCCGCCGCCTCGCGCTCATGCTGCGGGAGCTGCTCCTGCTCGCGGAGGGAGACAGGCAGGGCGGCCAGGCCAGCCCCGTGCGGTTGGACCGAATCGCGGCCGAGGCGTGCGACGATCTGCGCGCTGTCGACCCCGACCGGCCGCTCGGAGCTCGCTCTCGAGCCGGTGTCGGTCGTCGGCGACGACGGCCGGCTGCGGGAGCTCGTCCGGATCCTCGTCGACAACGCGTTCAAGTACAGTCCGCGAGGCGAGCTCGTCGAGGTCTCCGTGGGGAACGGCGAGAGTCCCGTGCTCACCGTGAGAGACCATGGGCCGGGCCTCTCCGAGGAGGACCGGGCGAGGGCGTTCGACCGCTTCTTCCGCGGGTCGGCGGCGCACGATGTCGAAGGCAGCGGCCTCGGCCTCGCGATCGCGCGCGCCATCTGCGAGCGCCACGGGGCCACGCTGGATCTCGAGCCTGCGCCCGGCGGCGGAATCGCCGCATCGGTCCGCTTCCCGTCGGGCAGGTCTCGGTAGACGCGTCGAGTGTCACGTGGCGGCGCGGAGCCTCTCGTCTTCGGATTCTCCGACGCGATCACCGCTTCGCAGAGCACTTGCGCCGCTAATCGAGCCTTTTCGAACAAGGGCGCGCGGCGGTGCCCGGACTCGATCTCAACAAGTATCAGGTCATGAAGGTCCGCCATTATCGAAACCGCTGCCGTGAGATGGGAATCACGCCAGACGAGACCCTCATCGAGCAGATCCTCGACCCCTCGATTGATTTCGTGGTGGGCGTGGAGGCCGGTTAGCTGACGGTTATGGCCAAGCGCTGGACCTGTGTAGAGGCGGGCTGCGACTTCGAGCTCGTCGCGCCAGACGTTTTGGCCGCGATCGAGGGCGCGCAGAGGCACATCGCCGAGGCGCACGGAAGCTTCGAGCTCGAAGAGATGATCGAAGACGTGCTCGAGGATGTGCCCGCGAGGGAACCCGGCTAGCGCACAATCGCAGGCGACACGGTGGACGCAGGTTCGATTCCCGCCGCCTCCACGCCATCGAGAGCAAATCCCGACGCACGCTTCGGGATGATTGCCGTCGAGAGAACACGCCCACCCCCGCGTTCGACGACTACGGCCTCGCGCTCGTCCGGAATCGCTCGGTGACGGCCGGGGGGTCGACAATGACCCCGGGAAATGGTCGCCGGACGGACCCCGGATCGATTCCGCCGCGCAGGCACGCGACGACGCCCGCGGCCTCCCAGTAGTTTGCAACGATCGTCAGCTGGCCTGGGGCCCAGGGAAGCGAGGCGAGGTCGTTCTCCATCACGTTCTCGCTCTCGCGTACCGCGACGACCGGAATTCCCTGCTCGAGGGCTGCGAGCGTCGGTAGGCCGAGGGTCTTGTCGGGAATGACGAGGCACGACACGTCCTCCGTCGTGAGGACGTCTCGATCGGCGCGGGACGGCGGCACGATGCGCGGGCTTCTTTGCAACCCCTTCAAGACAGAGAGGAAGAAGGCGATCGAGATAGCCTCGGCGGCCATCCGCGGATCGACGATCCCGAACTCGAGCGCGGCGACCTCGCGCGACTCGAACATGGGCGAATGGGCCGCCGGGATGTCGTAGGCGCTCGAGACCGCGTGGGTCAGGATCGCCTCGACGCCGCCCCAGGGGTTGATGACCTCGCCGCGGCTCGCGTAGTACGCGGAGCGGAAGCGGGGATCGACGCTGATCTGCGTCGAGATGGCCACCGCCTCGTAGTCGCCGCGCCGCTCCTCGAGCACGGCGAAGAGCCGTTCGAGCTCTCCGACCCGGCCTGCTGCTCTGCCCGAGGGCGAGTAGACGGACTCCACCGGCAGCGGATCGAGCAAGACGACGCCCGGGCAGGCGAGCCCGAAGGACGAGCGGGCCGCGTTCACGGAGTTCACCGCCTGGTTCGTAAAGAGGTCGTCCGGATGAGCGTCGATGACAGCGAGGACCCGATTCGAGCGTACGGGTGCGAGTCCGACGGTCCCCATGAGAAAGCGCGCCAGCACGCTTCCCTCCACGTAGAGCGCGTTGCCCGGAAGCTCGTTCACGTCCGAGGCGTTGACGACGTTCGGGTGCGTGACGATCGTGTCGGAGACAGACGCCAGGAGCTGAGCCGCCGTCGTGGCGTCGCCTGCGTGGCCGCCGACCGACGAGCCGATGCCCGTCGGGACGACGAAGACGGTGGTGAAGCGGCCTGCCGCGGCGAATTGCCGGCGCCGGAACTCAAAGATAGAGATCGCACGCCGGCGCTTCTCTTCTGAAAGGCCTGCGAGCACGCCGACCTCGAGTCGATAGCCTCGCGGGCTCGACTGCGTGACGGCGACACGGATCGGCACCAGATCCTTGCCGACCTGTGCAGAAACGGTTTGAGCGAGGTGGGCGAGGAGGTTGCGGTGCCCCGTGAGCGGCGCCGCTTCGAGCTCGACCTCGAACGCCTCGAGGCCGACCGTCGCCTCCCGAGTCGGGTCGGGACGATGCGTCGCCTGTTGCATACGGGCAATCGTGCTCTCGTCTTCGCCCGCGGCCATCGGTGTGGGCCCCTATCCTGCCGGTCGGAGAACTACCGACGTGCGTCCGCTCCGCTCTCGTTCAGCGGAACGAGGCCGGCCGGTGCGAGGCCTGCGATCAGCGAGCTCAGCCGGCCGGGGCGGCGTCCGGCGTCTTCTGCGCGCTCGCGACGCACGATGGCGCCCTTGAGCGCAAGCCCCCCGACATAGCGGAACGGCTCGGGAGGGAAGCGCCCCTCCGGGAGGCCAGTGAGCTGCGAGGAGGCCCATTCGTCGTCGAGTCCGAGCGCGAGCGAGGCGAGGATGCGAGCGCCGAGGGCGCTGGGGCCGACGCCGTTGCCGGAGTAGCCGGCACCGGCGACGATGTCTTCTCGCCCGCCGACGCGCGTGAAGAACGGAAGGCCAAGCGGCGAGCGGTCGATGGGCCCGAGCCAGTGGGCCTCGATCGGCACGTCGGAGAGGGCAGGGTAGAGGTGCCGCAGGCTGGCGGAGACCGCGCTTGCGCGTGGCGTCGGCCCGTCGAAGCGCGACCCCACCCGCCCACCGAAGCCGAGCGCGCCGCCACCCTTGCCGAACACGACGCGGCCGTCGAGCGTCGTGCGGTAGTAGTTGACGAGCATGCGCGAGTCGTCGATGCACATCCCGTTCGTCCAGCCGATCTGACTCAGTCGGCCGGGAACGGGACTTGTTGCGACGACGTCGCTTGCGACCACGGCGAGGTATCGGCGCAGCTCGCGGATGCCAGCGGCCCATGCGTTCAGGGCGAGGACGACGCGCTCGGCGGTCACCGAGCCTTCTGCCGTGCGGATGCGTGGAGGTCGGCTTCGCTCGAGCGCGACGACGGGCGAATGCTCGAAGATGAGGATGCCCCGCTCGGCCGCGACGCGTCGGAGGCCGCGCGCGAGGAGGGCCGGCTGGACAGTCGCTGCGGTGGACTCGAAGACGCCGGCGAGATGCGCGCGCGAGCCCGAGCGGGCAGCGACCTCCTCGGGCTCGAGTCGCTCGAAGGGCGTTTGTCCGAGCTCCTCGAGCCGGGCGAGGGTGGGCTCCCACGCGCCGATCTGAGCCGGGCTCGTCGCCGTCCAGAGCCAGCCGTCGGAGCGGAAGTGCGCATCGATTCCGTTCTGCTGGCAGAACTCGCCGATCTCCGCCACGCCCGCAGCCGAAAAACGGGCCAAACGGAGCGCTTCTTCCGTCCCGCAGGTCTCCTCGAGCAGGCGGAACTTCGCCCACCACGAGAGCACGAAGCCCCCGTTGCGTCCACTCGCGCCGCTTCCGCAGACATCGCGCTCGACGAGCACGACGTCGAGGGTCGGCTCACGTTCCTTGAGGCGGAGGGCTGTCCAAAGGCCGGTGAAGCCGCCGCCGACGATGCAGACGTCCGCGCGGAGCGCCTCACGAAGCGGCGGCGCGGGAGACTCTCCGTCGAACGCCTCGCGAAGCCAGAGGCTGCGGGCCCCAGTGGCGCCGTCACGCGCGTCGAAGAATTCGCCAGAAGTCATGAATGCAAGCAGGCCCGAATTCTCTCAGTGAGGCGCGACGGCTCGAGCGCCTACCGAACGCGGATGAGATGCCCGGGCTTGCCTCGTCCAGCGCGCGCTCCCGACCGCAGTCTCCTACCGCGCATACGTCCCGATGGAGCTCGGCGACGCCGAGTGGTCGCCTCGTCAGCGCTTCGTTGACCTCTTCCTTGGCTGCGCCGGCAGGCAGCCCGAGCTCTGCCTCGAGGGCGTGCAGCCGAAAGACGTACCGATGGATCCCATGGCTCCGCGGAGGGCACGGACCGCCCCAACCCACGGAGCCGAAGTCGTTCCGGTCCTCGGCAGGTGCCGACTCGCCCTCCCCAATCCCACCCGCGTCCGGGAGGGACTCCCCAAGCGAGCCAGTGGGTGAACGCTCCAGCGACACGGTCCTCTCCGGGATGCCCCTCCAGGCCAGCGACGGACTGATGTCCTCGCCGTCGCAGGTGTACTTCGGGGGAATCGGACGGCCTTGCTCGAAGGCTGCGCTCGTCAGCTCGAACGCGGTCATGAACCCTCTCTCAGAACGCCCCCTGTGCTCAGCGCTCCTCGCGAGTGATGTCGACGACGTCCGCGCCTGTCAGGCGGATGAGGTCGGCTACGTTCATCCGCACGGACCGCTCGTGCGAGCCCGCCTCAAGCACCAGTGACTCGCGCTCGGCGAGCGCGCGGTCGAGGATGACCCGATCTGATCTGCCGCCGAAGGGTGGCACGGCGCCGAGCTCGAAGTCAGCGTAGTCGCGACGGAGGTCGTCTTCGCTCGCCAGCTGCACCTTCTTGCCGCTCGTTCCCACGAGCTCGCCGACCTTGTGCAGGTCGATGCGCGCCGAGCCGGGCAGCACCGCGCGGACACTGCCGCCCGGCGTGCTGAGGACGAGCGTCTTCGCCACCTCTTCCGGCGCGATGCCCAGCGCCGTCGCTTCGTCCGCCGCCCGCTCCGTGTGCGCGTGCTCGAGGATCTCGTAGTCGATCCCCGCATCGTCGAGAATGCTCGTCACTTCCGCCATGGCTCTCCTTTCGCGGTGATGATCGCTCAAGGCGCCGTTCTTTGCCAGATCTAGGTTCGGGGCGTCGTGGCCTGTCGCCGAGGTGCACCCTCGAGCAGGCGGTATGCCTGCCCTTCACGATGTCCGATAGTGCTCAGTACACGTGAGGCTGCGGACGCGGGTTCGAGTTCCCGCCGTCTCCACCTCGGGTTTTTCGTGTCGCGCGAGCAAGCTGGAGCGGCTCCCGGCCGAGCTGTGCCCCTGGACTCCCTGAATGCCTCGTGCGCCGCTCCCCGACGAGCTCGTCGGTTCCTCAGGCGACCCCACGCCGCCGTCATCTCGACCGTCCGCTCCGACGGCGGCCCCGTACTCGGCCGCGACCTGGTACGACTGGGACGACGGGGGCATCGTCGTCAACATGGATTTCGAGCGGCTGCGCCTGAGTCACATGCGGCGCGACCCGCGCGTCGCCGTCACGGTGCTCGACCTCGGTGATTGGTATCGCGCCGTGACGGTGCTCGGCCGGGTCGTCGAGCTCCACGACGACGAAGACCTGGTCGACATCGACCGTCTTTCCATGCGCTACCGCGGCAGCCCTACTGGAACCGTGAGCGGAAGCGCGTCACGGCGCTCATCGAGCCCGAGCGCTGGCACGAACATTCCTGAGATCGGTAGGCTCGCGTCCGCGCTCGGATGCCGTCGCGATCGTTCGCTGTTGGAAGTCACCCCTCAAGCGCGCCCGAGCCCCGGTAGAGCGCGCCTTCGCTCGAGCCGATCACTGGCCAGCGTCGTAGTAGCATCGCGCGCCGTGAGCGTGAGCAAGCGCGAGCGATTGGTGTGCGACGCGATCGCCCAACGACGAGACGAGCTCGTCGAGCTCGCTCGGCGCTCGTCGGGTTCGACACGACGGCGCGGAACGCCAACGACCCGCCGCGCGAAGAGGCGGCGCTGCAGGCCTACCTCGCCGAGCGGCTGCACGCTGCCGGCGCGGAGGTCGAGGTCTGTGGGAGCCAACGGCGGACGAGGTCGAGAACGGCCGCTCGTGCCGGCCGGGCTCGACTTCGCCGGGCGGCCGCAGCTCGTCGCGCGCTTCGCCGGCGGCGGAGGTGGAGGGCAGACGCTGCTCCTGAACGGCCACATCGACGCCGTCTCGGCCGAGCCGCGCGAGCGCTGGACGAGCGACCCGTTCGCGGCCGAGGTCCGAGACGGGATGCTCTACGGCCGGGGCTCCTGCGACATGAAAGGCGGAATCGCCGCGATGGTGCTCGCCGCGAGGTCTCGCACGAGCTCGGCGTCGAGCCTACGCGGCGACCTAATGGTCGCGACGAACACCGACGAGGAGTCGTCCGGCGCGGGAGGCTCGGCGATCGTCGCGCACGGGCTCGCGGCCGACGCGGGCATCGTCACGGAGCCGACCGGCTTCGACATCTGGGTCGCATGCCGCGGCTCCGAGTACGGCGTCGTCGCGCGTGCCGGGGAGGCCGGGCCACGCGGAGATGCTCCAGCCGCACTGGCGCGACGGCGGGGCCGTCAACGCGATCGAGAAGGCGACCGTCGTCATCGACGCGATCCGCTCGCTCCGCGCCGAGTGGGCGACACGCGACGGGCTCGACCATCTGTATCTGCTCGCGGCCGGACGTCCTCCCGACGATGGCGCAAGGCGGCGAGTGGGCCGTGACGTATCCGGCATCGTGCGAGTTGACCTTCGCCGTCCTCTACCTTCCCGCGTCAGGCGGACGGGGCGGGTGGGGGTCGGCCGTGCGCCGCGGAGGTCGAGCAATGGTTTCTCCGCGAGACGGCCGTCGACGACTGGCTCGCTGAGAATCCGCCGACGATCTCGTGGTGGCCGAACGGCGTCATGCCGCTCGAGATCGCCGAGCCGAGCCGATCGTCGAGCTGATGGCGGCGCGACGCGAGGACGTCGGCCGTCCCGGGCGCCTCGGCGGGCTCGACTCCTGGTACGACGGGGCGACCTTCACGCTCCTGGCCGGCATACCGTCGATCGCTTACGGCCCAGGGGGCCTCAAGGCCGGACGAGGTGAGCGTCGCGCACACGATCGACGAGTACGTTTCCGTCGACGAGCTTGTCGCCTGCGCGCAAGGCCTCGCCGTCGCGATCATGCGTTTCTGCTCGAAGAACGCGGCGAGCGAGGCGGGTTAGACGTCTGAAACCGGTCTGAAACGCCGGTTTCGTCAGATGTCCTCCCAGTCGTATCGTTCGCGCAGGCAAAAGTGAGAATGCGCACGTGGAAGTGAGAGACGACCCGCCGTCTTCGTGGCGCTGCACACCTACGAGCTCGTCTGGCGGCGTACGGCCCGCGCGGAGTCGCGCTCGGCGCTCGCCTCGTCCTAGCCGCAGCCGTCAGGCGGCCTGCGCGAGCTCGAGCTCCGACGCAAGGCGCTGGAACGCGTCGTCCTGGAGCTGGCGCACACGTTCGCGGCTGACACCCAGCTCCTTGCCGATCGACTCGAGCGACGCCGGCTCACCGTCGAAGCCGAACCTCAGCTCGACCAGACGCCGTTCGCGCTCGGGGAGCGCATCGACGGCGCGGCGAATCTGCTCCCGCTGGAACGCCGCCGCGGCCTCCTCGGCCGGGTCGACGGCGTTGCCGTCGCTGAAGAGATCGCCGAGCTCGTTGTCCTCCTGGGACCGACCGGCTGATTCAGCGAGAGCGGTGCCTCGGCGGCGTCCAGAGCCTCGTCGACGTGCTTGAGGGGCAGCTCAGTGGCATCGGCCAGCTCCTGGCGAGTGGGCGCATGCCCGTGCTCGGCCTCGAGGCGCCGGCGCGCCCGGGCGATCTTCGCCCGCCGTTCGTTGACGTGGGTCGGGATGCGAATCGTGGCCGACTGGCCCGAGATTGCACGCTGGCACGCCTGGCGGATCCACCACGTGGCGTACGTCGAGAACTTGTAGCCGCGGCGCCAGTCGAACTTCTCGGCGGCGCGGTTGAGCCCGATCACGCCCTCCTGGATGAGGTCGAAGAGGGGCACGCCCCCCTGGTAGCGCTTCGCGATCGAGATGACGAGCCGCAGGTTCGAGTTGATCATCCGCTCCTTCGCCGCAGCGTCGCCGCGCTCGATTCGCTTGGCGAGCGCGACCTCTTCTGCGGCGGTCAGGAGGGGATAGCGGCCCGCCCGATTCATGAAAAGGGTCAGGCCATCGGTCGGCGTGACCTCGGCAGCGTCGATAGTAAGGTCGAGCTCGAGCGGGGCGACGACCTCAACCTCGCGGGCCTCCAGCTCACGCCGAATCTCGGCGAGCTCGTCATCCTCGAGGTCGTGATCGAGCGCGAGCGTAGCGAGCGTGCTCTCGTCGATTGGCTCGCCGCGCTCCTCGGCTTCGTCGAGAAACGCGCGAATCGGTGCTTCGAGAATGGTCTTCAGTCTTCCTCACTTCCTTCATTCATTCGTTGATGGCGTGGCGTATGGCATGCAGCTGCCCTGCCCCCGCCGCGTAAGTATGAAAACGCTGAACCGCTCTCCGGTATTCCTTGGGCGGGCTCGCGTTTCTGGCTATGAGATAGTCCTCGCAACCGAAGGAGGAAATGGATGGCATTGCAGCTCGGAGACATCGCACCGGACTTCGAAGCCGACACCACGGAGGGCCCGATCCGGTTCCACGAGTGGATCGGCGACTCGTGGGCGGTCCTGTTCTCGCACCCGAAGGACTTCACGCCGGTGTGCACGACCGAGCTCGGCTACATGGCGGCCATCAAGCCGGAGTTCGACAAGCGGAACGTCAAGATCATCGGGCTCTCCGTCGACCCGACCGACCGCCACGAGGAGTGGGCCAAGGACATCGAGGAGACGCAGGGCTCCGCGCCCAACTACCCGATCATTGGCGACCACGACTTCGCCGTCTCGAAGGTGTACGGGATGCTTGCGGCCGACACTTCCGGCGACCCGCTCGAGCGCACGCCCGCCGACAACCAGACGGTGCGGAACGTCTTCGTCATCGGGCCCGACAAGAAGATCAAGCTGATCCTCGTCTACCCGATGACCACGGGCCGCAACTTCGACGAGGTGCTCCGCGTGATCGACTCGCTGCAGCTGACCGCGAACCACAAGGTCTCGACGCCGGTGAACTGGAACCGAGGCGAGGACGTCATCATCGCCGGCTCGGTGTCGGACGACGAGGCGAAAGAGCTCTTCGGCGAGTGGGAGGCGCCCAAGCCCTACATCCGCATCGTCCCTGACCCCACCGCTGCCGAGTAGCGGCTGAAGGCCCCGTTATTCGGCGGGCTGCTTGCCCACGAGCATGAACACGGGAACGTCGTCCGCGAACCCCTTCAGGCTCAAGGGCTCGCCGCCCTCGAAGGCGTAGCCACTCGCGGCGCCGATCTCGCGCACGGTCTCGGAGACGTGGACCTCGCCCGGGCGGGCGGCGTCGCAGATGCGGTTGGCGAGATTGACCGTCGACCCGAAGAGGTCGTCGTTGTGGTCGACGGGCTCACCGGCCGCCAACCCGATCCGAACCCTGACCGGAGGCTCTCCGCCGGCCGCGATCCGGTCGGCGAAGCCGGCCTGGATCGCGAGTGCGCAATCGAGTGCGGCGGCGACCTCCTCGAACGACGCCATGATCCCGTCGCCGGTGTGCTTCACTTCCCGGCCGTGCGAGGCGACGAGGGCCCGCCTGACGATGGCGTCGTGCTCCTTCAGGAGGTCCATGTAGGCGGACGGCTCGAGCTCCTGCGCGAGCGCCGTCGAATCCTCGAGGTCCGTGAAGAGGATCGTGCGGAACGCACTCGTGACCTCCGCGGGGTCGGCGGGATCCTGCATCCTGCCGAGGAACCGCAGGACAGAGTCCTCGGAGGCGTCGATGATGTCGTTGGGAACGAGGCCGTGCGCCTCGGCGTGCGCGGCCGCCACGTGCTCGGCGTCCGGAGCCCTCGCGAGACAGAAGGCCGCGCCGAGGTCCGGGTCGAACCAGTAGGTGAGGAAGGCGACGTCGTGCTTCGGGCCGACCTCGAGGTCTCTGGCGTGCGCTTCGGCGACGTCCTCGGCGCTCACGTCGGGCAGGTCGTGGCGGTCCATGTAGAGCGGCATCGGGTCAGCCGTTCACGGGGCGCGTCACGAGCTCCGCTGCCTCGGTGACCGGAGGCTGGGCGCTCCAGGGGAAGGTGATCCAGGCGGACGTCGTTCGCCAGACGTAGTCCGAGGCGACGACGGAGGTCGGTTTCTCGTAGAGGACGGCGATCCGTACCTCGGCGACCTTGCCCGCGCAGAAGTCCGCGAACGAGCGCGAGCGTGCGCCCGGTGTCCGCGACGTCGTCTGCGATCAGGAGCTTCGCCTCCCTGAGGTCGACGAGCTCCGGGACCGGCGGAAGGATCATCGGCGCCGGCAGCCGCTCGTCGACTCCGGTGTAGAACTCGACGTTCATCGTGTACGTGTTCTTGACGCCGAGCGCATAGCTGAGGGCGCCGGCGACGAGCAGGCCGCCGCGGGCGATCGCGAGGATGACGTCGGGCTCGTAGCCGTCGGAGTGGATCTGCTCGGCGAGCTCCCTCGCGCCTTCGCCGAGCTCGTCCCAGGCCATCACCTCGCGCTCGCCGTTCATCCGGTGCGACCGTACCAGCCCAGGCGGGATGAATGTGATGGGCTTAGCCGGATGGAGGTCTCGCGCTAGGCATGTCCGAGGTGTCGCTCGCTGCCTTCGTGATCCGCCGCGTCCTCTGGACGATCCCCGTCCTCCTCGTCGTCATCCTCTTCACCTTCCTGCTCGTCCGGGCGATCGCGACCGGGCCTTACGCACCGCAGAACCAGCCGCTCGCGGACCGCGCCAAGTTCCATCTCGACGACCCCTGGTACGAGCAGTACGCGTTCTACGTGAAGGGCGTCTTCACACTCGATCTCGGCCCGTCGCGCGTCTACCCGGGGCGGACGGTCAACGACATCATCGAGGAGCAGTACCCGAACTCGCTCCTCCTCGGGATCCTCGCGTTCGCCTGGGCGGTCGGGATCGGCGTCCCGGCCGGCGTCTTCGCGGCGCTCCATCCGGGGTCGATACGCGACCACCTGCTCATGCTTCTCTCGAGCATCGGCTTCGCCCTGCCGAACTTCTTCGTCGCGACGCTACTCATCTACTACGTTGCCGTCAGGCTCGGATGGGTGCCGACGAGCGGCTGGCCGGACCAGCACTGGCATCTCGACCGTCGGGTCATCCTGCCTTCGCTCGCTCTCAGCCTCGTGCCGATGGCCTGGTTCGCGAGGCTGACCCGGGGCGCCATGCTCGAGACCCTGGCGCAGGAGTACGTGCTGGCGGCGAGGGGAAAGGGGCTTCCCTACCGGCAGGTGATCGTGCGGCACGTGTTCCGCAACTCGCTCGTCCCGCTCGTCACCGTGGCGGGGCCAATGCTGGCCGTGCTTCTCACCGGCACCTTCGTGATCGAATGGATCTTCTCGATCCCGGGGATCGGGCGGTACTTCATCACCGCAGCGTTCTCCCGCGATTACTTCGTCCTCCTCGGACTCACGGTCGTCCTCTCGGTGACGATCGTGATCGTCAACCTCCTCGTTGACCTCGCCTACTTCGTGCTCGATCCGAGGACACGGGACGCACAGGCCTGAGCCGTACTTCCCCGTACTCCTATCGGGGCGCACCCGGATGTCTCGAGTTCGGCGTCCTGCCTACCGTTGGCCCGTGAACAGGCCCTACGCCAAGGAAGCCGATCTCGCGGGCCCGGGCATCGGCGACTACGCCGTGCTCGAGCACGTGCTGCCCGATGACTACGAGCCTCTGCTCTCGCCGAGGGAGACGATGGAAGCCCTCTATCCGGTCAAGCGGCTGATCGAGGACCGGCTCTGCGAGGAGCTCGGCCTGACGATGGTGCAGGTGCCGCTGATCGTCGACACGACAAGCGGCGTGAACGACTACCTCGACCGCGACGGCTCGAGGACTCCCGTCGGCTTTCACATCTCGAACGACCGCGATCTGCATCCGATCGACGCCGAGGTCGTGCAGGCGGCGACGAAGTGGAAGCGGATGGCGCTTCGCCAGTTCGGCTTCGAGCCTGGCGAGGGTCTGCTCACCGACATGCGTGCTGTCCGCAAGGACTACTTCCTCGATCACGACCATTCCGCCTACGTCGACCAGTGGGACTGGGAGAAGGCGATCACGGCGGAGGAGCGCACGCTCGAGTATCTGACCCGGACGGTCAGGGGGATCTGGAAGGTCTTGAAGGAGGCCGAGGCGTTTCTCCACGAGCACTACCCGCGCTCGCCGATCACGCCACCCTGCGCTTCCGGACGAGCTGAGTTCCTCCACGCCGAGGACATCCTCGCTGCCTACCCCGACCTGCCGCGCAAGGAGCGGGAGACGCGGATTCTGCAGGAGCATCCGGCGGTCTTCATCTACGGCATCGGCTGGCCCCTCGCCGACGGCTACCCGCACGAGCTCCGCGCCGCCGACTACGACGACTGGTCGACGGAGACGACGTCGGCCGACGGGCGGCCGATGCACGGTCTGAACGGCGACATCCTCGTCTGGAATCCCGGTTACGCGGCGCCGGCACGAGCTCCTGTCCGGCGGGATCCGGGTGACGAAGGACTCACTCGTCCGCCAGCTCGAGCTCTCGGGCCAGCTCGACTTCCTCGAACTGCCCTACCACCAGGCGATCGTCAACGACGAGATCCCGCTCTCGATCGGCGCGGGAATCGGCCAGTCGCGGACGATGATGCTCCTGCTGCAGAAGGCGCACCTCGGCGAGGTGAGCGTGACCGTCTGGCCGCAGGTGCTCAAGGACATGTGCGCCCGCAAGAACATCCACGTCCTCGAGTGACGCCGTAGCCGGGCGCGGCTCATGATGGGCCATGGCACTGTGGATCGCCGTCACGTTTGCATTCGCGTTCTCGTTCACGAACGGGTTCCACGACGCGGCGAACGCGATCGCGACCCTCGTGGCGACGCGCGGCGCGCGCCCGGGGCAGGCGATCGTGCTCTCCGGCGGTCTTCAACATGCTGGGCGCGCTGCTCGTCGGCACTGCCGTGGCCGACACGATCGCGGGGATCGTGACGGTGACGGGCGCTGATGCCGTCACGGTGATCGGCGCGGGCACCTTCGCGGCGGTCGATTGGAACGTGCTCACGTGGTGGCGGGGGTTGCCGTCGAGCTCGGCCCACGCCCTGGTCGGCGGGCTGGTCGGCTCCGCCCTCGCGAGCGCGGCGCCGACGCCGTGCAGTGGGGCGGGCTCGACGGCTGGAAGCCGGTCGGCGTCCTCGGCGTCCTGATCGCGCTCGCCGTCTCCCCGCTGATCGGGCTCGTGTCCGGGGCGGTCCTGATCCGGCTCGACCGGCGCCTGTTGAGGCGCGCGACGCGGCGGGTCGGGGCCCCGATCAGAGGCGGGGAGTGGGGGATGTCGGCCGCGCTCTCCTTCGGTCACGGTTCGAACGACGCGCAGAAGTCGATGGGGATCGTGGCCGCGCTCCTGCTCGCGGCCGGCCGCGTGCAGACGCTGACGGTGCCGCTCTGGGCGATGTTCGGCTGCGGTGCCGCGCTGACCGTGGGCACGCTGGTGGGCGGATGGCGGATCGTTCGCACCGTCGGCCGGGGGATCTACCGCCTCGGGGCGATCGACGCGTTCGCGAGCCAAACTGCTGCCACAGCCGTGATCCTGCCTGCGTCCTATGCCGGAGCGCCCGTGTCGACGACCCAGGTCGTCGCTTCGTCCGTCGTCGGCGTCGGGGCCGGCCGGCGGCGCTGGCGGCACGTCCGGTGGACCGTCGTGCGTGCCATAGCCTTCGCCTGGCTCTTGACCCTTCCGGCCTCGGCGGCACTCGGAGCCATTGCGTTCCTCGTCTGGAGGGGGCTCGGATGAGACCGTGGCGACGGTGGTTCCTGCCGGAGTCACCCGACTTTCTCGCCATGCTGGGCGAGCAGGTCGCGATCACCGTCGAGGGGATGGAGGAGCTCGTCGCATGGGCGGGAGGAGACGTCTCGGCCGTCGACCGGCTGCGGGAGTGCGAGCATCGCGCCGACGACTGCAAGCGGGATCTCCGCGCCGCGCTCACGAGAGCGTTCACGACGCCGCTCGAGCCGGAGGACATCTTCGAGCTCTCGCGCGACCTCGACCGTGTCCTCGACAACGCGAAGAACGCCGTCCGCGAGGCGGAGGTGATGCAGACCGCACCGGACGAGGCGATCGCGGAGATGGCCACCGAGCTTCTCGGCGGGATGTCGCACCTTTCCGATGCGTTCGCCGAGCTCGGCAGGCGGACACCGGGGCCGCGCCACCGAGGAGGCGACCCTGGCCGCGAAGAGCCAGAGCCGGCTGGAGCACGTCTACCGGCGCGCGATGTCGGCGCTGATCGCAGTCGAGGACCTCCGCGAGGTCGCCGCCAAGCGGGAGCTGTATCGCCGCCTCGCTCGCACGAGCGACTACCTGCGCGAAGCCGCCGAGCGCGTCTGGTACTCGGTCCTGAAGCAGAGCTGACCGGGCTTCGGAGACCGCGTACTTCCCCGCAGGCTCGATACGCGGGTTGACCGATGCTGTGCGCTCGAGGGTGCGGGACCATTTGTGGCTCGGGTAGCGCGTGGAAGGAGGGAAAGATGTTGCGCCAGGAGCTCAAGGACTTGACGCTCGGAGAGCGTGTGACGGTGACCGGTCATCGCGTGGGGGCTTCCGCCCGAGCGGGGGAGATCCTCGAGGTGATGACTGAGCCGGGTCACGAGCGCTGCCGCATCCGCTGGGACGACGGCGGCGAGAGCATCGTCTACCCGGGACCGGATCTCACGATCGAGAGAAAGAAGCCGGCTTCCCGAGCGCGCGTTCGATCGTAAGCCGAGAGGCCATGCGCGGAGCTGGCCGACGATGACAACCGGAATGACAGCGGCCGGATCTGAGTTGCGTCAGATCGACGAGACGGCGTGGGAGATCCCGGCCGAGGCCCGCGCCGGACATGCGCGTGCCGGCGCGGATCTTCGCCGACGCGCGAGCTGCTCGAGGCGATCGTCGGCGACCGCTCGCTCGAGCAGCTGCAGAACGTCGCGACCCTGCCGGGGATCGTCGGCGCGGCGCTCGCGATGCCCGACATCCACCAGGGCTACGGCTTCCCGGTCGGCGGCGTCGCGGCGACCGAGCTGCCGGACGGCGTCGTCTCGCCGGGCGGCGTCGGCTACGACATCAACTGCGGCGTGCGCCTGCTCGCGCTGCCGCTCACCGGTCGACGAGCTCGGGCGCGCGGCGTGAGCCGCTCGTGCACGAGATCTCGCGCGGCGATCCCCGCCGGCACGGGCAAGCACGGGCGGCTGCGGCTTCGCGCGGCGCCGAGCTCGACGCGCGTGCTGCGCGAGGGGCTGCGCGCGCTGGTCGCGCGCGGGATCGGCACGCGAGGACGACCTCGAGCGCACCGAGTCGGCAGGCTGCCTGCCGGGCGCCGACCCGGCCGCGGTCTCCGAGCGCGCGCAGACCGCGGCGCCGACCAGCTCGGCACGCTGGGCGCCGGCAACCACTTCGTCGAGGTGCAGCGGGTCGACCGCGATCTTCGACCCGGCGGCCGCCGAGGCCTTCGGCCTGCGCCGAAGGCCAGGTGACCGTGCTCATCCACTCCGGCTCGCGCGGGCTCGGCCACCAGGTCTGCACCGACTACGTGCGGGCGATGGACGCCGTCGCTGCGCCGCTACGGGATCGTCGCTGCCCGACCGCCAGCTCGCCTGCGCGCCCGCCTCCTCGCCGGAAGGGCCGCGCCTACCTCGCCGCGATGGCGGCCGCGGCCAACTTCGCCTTGGCCAACCGGCAGGCGATCGCCCACGCGCGTCCGGCAGGCGGTCGCGCCGCGTGCTCGGCGCCGCGGCCGCCGAGGGGACGCGCCAGGTCTACGACGTCGCGCACAACATCGCCAAGGTCGAGCGCCACGGCGGACGCGAGCTGCTGCGTCCACCGCAAGGGCGCGACGCGCGCCTTCCCGGCCGGCTCGGCCGAGATCCCCGCGCGCCTACCGCGAGCGTCGGCCAGCCGGTCTTCATCCCGGGCAGCATGGGCACGGCGAGCTTCGTGCTCGCCGGCGAGCCGGGCGCGATGGAGCGCTCGTTCGGCACGACCTGCCACGGCGCCGGCCGCGCGATGAGCCGCACGCGCGCGCGAAGCGCGATCACGCGGCGCCGAGCTGCGCCGCGAGCTCGAGGCGCAGGGCATCGTCGTCCGCTGCCCGTCGAACGAGGGGCTCGCCGAGGAGGCGCCGTTCGCCTACAAGGACGTCGAGCGCGTCGTCGAGGTCGTCGAGCGCGCGGGCTCGCGCGGCGCGTCGCGCGGCTCGTCCCGCTCGGCGTCGTCAAGGGGTGAGCGCGCTTCGTCATGCGACCTTCGCGAACCGCCTCGATGCCGGCGAGAGGCTCGTCGAGGCATTGTCGGGGGAGGACGTCGAGAACGCGATCGTGGTCGGGCTTGCGCGCGGAGGCGTCGAGGTCGCCGCCGCCGTCGCCGCCGAGATGCACCTGCCTCTCGACGCTCTCGCCGTGCGCAAGGTGGGATACCCTGGGCAGCCTGAGTACGGGCTCGGCGCCGTCACTCCCGGAGGAGGCCGGTATCTCCGCGCTCACGACGGCTTGTCGGACGACGAGGTCGAGGCCGCGGTCGCCGCCGCGGAGGCGAAGGCAGAGGAACTCGACCGTCGCCTTCATGCCGACCGGCTGCCCCACGATCCCTCGGGCAAGACGGTGGTGCTCGTCGATGACGGCCTGGCGACCGGGGCGACCATGACCGCGGCAGTGGGTTGGGCGCGGGCGGCGGGGGCGGTCAAGGTGATCGTCGCAGTCCCGGTGGGAGCGGCGGATACCGTTGCTCGCCTCGAGCACGAGGCCGACACGGTCGTTTGCCTCGAGCAGCCGGCGTCCTTCATCGCGCTCAGTCTCTGGTACGAGGATTTCGGCCAAGTCTCCGACGAGCGCGTGCGTGCTCTGCTCCAAGGGTCGACGGCCACCGCGTCGTCAGCGACGGCGGCCGACTGACAGCTTCGCGGCGTCGCCGAGGCTCACCCGCTCAGGGCGACGCCGGCCGCCGTCGCGAGCACGAGGTCGACGGTGACGGGAACGTCGAGCGAGCGGCTGACGATGCAGAGCCGCTCGGCCTCCTCGACGAGCGCCTGGACGGCATACGGGTGCTCCTCGGCCGCTTCGACCTCGACCATGAGCTCGATTCGACAAAACGGAAGCCGCCGCCCGGCGCCCGCTCGACCTGACCGACGCCGTCGACGTCGATCCGCTCGAGCTCGACGCCACGGGCCCTCGCTACGCCGGCCAGCGTGATCGCCAGGCAGGACGCAGCCGAGGCAACGAGCAGCTCCTCGGGGCTCCAGGCGCCTGCGATGCGGCCCCGGAACTCGGGCGGCGCTCCGACTCTGAGCATCGGCTTCCCGGGCGCCGTCGCAGTCGTGAGCTCGCCACCCCGCCACTGGGCCGCGGAGGCGAATCGGAACGCTTTCACGGCGCTCATCTCACTCTCTCCTCGAGCCAAGGGCCGCGGGGCGGTTCCCCGCGGCCCCTTGGTGTGCGGCTACTTGCCGATCGGCACCCTGCGCGGCTTCACCGTCGCCTTGGGCGCGTGGACGGCGAGCACGCCCTTGTCGAACTCGGCCTTGAGCGCGTCCGTGTCGGTCTCGGACGGCAGCGCGAAGCGTCGCTCGAACGACGCCTCGAGGCGCTCGTGGAGGCGGAAGGTCTTGTCCTCCTTCTTCGTCTCCGCGCGACGCTCGCCCTTGATCGAGAGCGTGTGGTCGAACACCTCGAGCGTCAGCTCCTTCTCCTCGAAGCCGGGCACCTCGAGCTCGACGACGAACTCGTCGTCGGTCTCATAGGCGTCGGCCGCCGGCAGCGTCTCGTCGAAGAGCCCGCGCAGACGGCGGTCCATGGCCTCGAGCTCACGGAAGGGCGTCCACCTGATGACGTCCATGGGTCACCTCCTTTCCGTGGTGTCCTTGATCACTCTCCCGGACCTGCTTGCGCACGGCATCGGTGCGGCTGCCGAACGAGCGTGCGGAGAACTACGTACGTTTCCGTTGTCGTGTCGGCCGCGTGAGGAGGAGGACGAGATGAAGGTTCCAGCTGAGGGTGGCTGCTCGTGCGGAGAGGTCCGCTACCGGCTCGCATCCGAGCCACTCTTCATCCATTGCTGCCACTGCCTCAACTGCCAGAGGCAGACGGGCAGCGCCTTCGTCATCAACCTGCTGATCGAGGCCGACCGCGTCGAGGCGCTCTCCGGAGAGCCGCGGCCCGTCGAAGTGCCTCGCGACGACGGCAGCACACAGCGGATCTTCCGCTGCCCGACGTGCCAGATTGCGGTCTTCAGCCAGTACTCGCGGCGTGACGTCCACTTCGTCCGCGGCGGCACGCTCGATGTCCCTTCGGCGGTCACCCCAGACGTCCACATCTTCACGCGTTCGAAGCTCCCCTGGGTCTCCCTGCCGAAAGGGGTGCCCTCGTTCGATGTCTACTACGACAAGAACGAGCTCTGGCCGGCCGCGAGCCTCGAGCATTTCGAAGCGCTGGGAGGATGAGACGGATCCGGGCGGCGGCGGCGGGGAGCATCCTCTTCCTCGCCGTTGCGCCCGGAGTCGTCGCCGGCCTCGTCCCGTGGCTCCTCACGGGTTGGGACTCGACGGCTCCGCCCGTACTCCTCCGGACGCTCGGCTGGCTCTTGATCGGGATCGGCGTCGCCGTGCTGCTCGACGCGTTCGGCCGGTTCGTGGTCGAAGGCATCGGCACGCCCGCGCCGGTCGCACCGACGGAGAGGCTCGTGGTGGGCGGGCTCTACCGCTACGTGCGAAACCCGATGTACCTCGCCGTCGCCTCGGTCATCCTCGGCCAGGCCGCCGTGCTCGGCCGCGTGGTGCTCGTCGTCTACGCCATCACGTTCGGAGCGGCGGTGTGGTCGTTCGTGCACTGGTACGAGGAACCGGCGCTGCTCAGGAACTACGGCGAGGCCTATGAGAACTATCGCCGGGAGGTGCCCGGCTGGTGGCCGCGTTTGCGCCGCCGCCACAGCTTCCCGGCTTGACGAATGGGAGTATCCTCCTGGATGCCGTTGGGAGCCAAACAGGGAGGACATATGCGCTTTTCGTGGAAACGACTCGCGGTCGCGGGTTTCGTGACAACCGCGCTCGCGGTGGTGGCGGCAGGCTGTGGTGGTGGCGGCTCGAGCTCGACCCAAGGCAGTGCGACAGCGACGGGGACCGGGACCACCAGCGTTCCGCAGATCGACGCAGCCTCATTCGGCGTGGACTTCTCCCAGATGGCGCAGCTCAAGGACCTGGCAGCCCAGGGCAAGGGCATGATCGGGGTGCTGCTCCCCGACACCACGACCTCGGCGCGCTACGTCCAGTACGACGCGCCGTACTTGAAGCAGGCGTTCGAGGCGGCCGGGCTCTCGGCCGACCAGTTCAAGATCGACAACGCGCAGGGCAGCGCGAGCACGATGCAGCAGCTGGCCGAGGCCGACATCACCGCCGGTGCCTCCGTGCTCCTCGTCGATCCGCTCGACCCGGGCTCGGGCGCGGCGATCGAGTCCAACGCGGAGTCGAAGGGCGTCAAGGTGATCGACTACGACCGCCTCGTGACGGGCGGTCCCGAGGATCGCTATTACGTCAGCTTCAACAACGTGGACGTCGGCAAGCTGATCGGCCAGGGTGAGGTCGACTGCATCACGGCTGGAACGTCTAGGAGCCCGAACATCCTGATCATGGACGGCGACCCGAAGGACAACAACGCGAAGCTCTTCGCGCAGGGCTACAACGGTGTACTCAAGTCGCACTTCGACGACGGCTCGTACACGAAGGTCGGCGAGCCGGCCGGAACGTGGGATGCGCCGACGGCCGCGACGAACTTCGAGCAGCAGTTCACCGCGCACCCGAACATCAACGCCGTCGTGACGCCGAACGACGACAACGCCAACGCGGTCATCGCTGTTCTGCTGAAGAACAAGATCCCGCCGAAGACGTTCCCGACCACGGGCCAGGACGCGTCGCCGGCCGGTCTGCAGAACATCCTCAAGGGCTACCAGTGCGGAACGGTCTACAAGGCGATCTACGCGGAGGCGCAGGCTGCCGCCGCGCTGGCCATCTACCTGCGGGCGGGCGTCACGCCGCCGGCGTCGCTCGTGAACGCGACGACCCCGGACACGACGCTCAACAAGGACATCGAAGTCCGTCTACACGACCCCGATCTGGGTGACGACGGAGAACATGGCCGACACGGTCATCAAGGACGGCGTCGTCAAGGCGTCGCGATCTGTGCGCCGGAGACCTCGCGAGCGCGTGCACGGCGGCAGGAATCCAGTAATAGCGATCCGGTCGGGTCCGGGCCTCGCCCTCGACGGGGGCGGGGCCCGGACCGGCGATCGAGAGGGAGAGGCGCGAAGCGCATGAGCAGTCAGCGGGAACGGCGGCGAGCCTCTCCTTCGCGCTCCGAGGGCGTGTCGAAGAACTTCGGCGCCGGTGCAGGCGCTCACCGACGTGGATCTCTACGTGCCGGCCGGCGAGGTCACCGCCCTGATCGGCGACAACGGCGCCGGCAAGTCGGTGATGATCAAGTGCATCGCCGGGATCCACGCGCCCGAGCACGGGCAGATCTTCTGGGACGGGCAGCCGGTGCAGATCCGCACACCGCGCGATGCCGCGGCGCTCGGGATCGAGACCGTCTACCAGGATCTCGCGCTCTGCAACAACCTCGACATCGTCCAGAACATGTTCCTCGGGCGCGAAGCGCGACACGGCATCTCGTCCTCGACGAGGAGGGCATGGAGACCGCCGCGCAGCGAGACGCTTTCGAGCCTGGCCGTGACGACCGTGCGCTCGATCCGGCAGCCGGTCGCGTCGCTCTCCGGCGGCCAGCGCCAGTCGGTTGCGATCGCCAAGGCGGTGCTCTGGAACACGAAGCTGGTGATCATGGACGAGCCGACGGCGGCGCTCGGCGTCGCGCAGACGCGGATGGTTCTCGACCTCACCGCAAGCTGGCCGACCAGGGCCACGCGGCGCTCATCGTCTCCCACAACATGAACGACGTCTTCGAGGTCGCCGACCGCATCATCGTGCTCTACCTCGGCAGGGTCGTGGCCCAGCGCCCCGCTCTCCGACCTCGACCGGCAGATCGCCGTCGACCTGATGACGACCGGCGGGCGTCCGAGCGACTCGATTCCGCTGCAGAGGAGAGCGATCGTGGCACAGCTCGACGAGCCCGACCGAACAGGACGAAACCGAAGCGCGAGTCCGAAGCCGCGGCCCGCCAGGCCGAGCTCGCGGTCCCGGCCGAGCTTGCCGCCGGCTCTGTCGGCGAGTACTTCCGCGCGTCGTTTGCCCGGATCAGGGCCGGCGAGAGCGGCATCCTGCCCGTCGTCGGCGGCCTGATCCTCATCTCGATCCTCTTCGAGTCGCTCGACTCCAAGTTCCTCACCGCCGGCAACCTCGTCAACCTGCTCGTGCAGGCCGCGGTCTTCAGCCTGCTGGCCATGGGCGAGGTGTTCGTCCTGCTCCTCGGCGAGATCGACCTCTCGATCGGGTACGTCGCCGGCCTCGGGGCCGTCATCATGGCCGACCTCGCAGGCCCCGATCACGGCTGGCCGTGGTGGGCCGCGATCGCCGCCGCGCTCGTCGCCTGCCGGGATCGGCCTCCTCCAGGGCCCGATCATCACCCTGCTCGGGCTGCCCTCGTTCATCGTCACGCTCGCGGGCCTCCTCTTCTGGCAAGGGGTGATGCTGAAGATCCTCGGCTCCGGAGGGACGATCCCGATCAACAGCGACGTCATCAACAACATCGCGAGCGCGCAACCTCAGCCCGCTCGCCGGCTGGGTCGTGATGCTTGTCCTCGTCGGGCTGTTCGGGGCGATGCTCTGGCGCCGTGACGCGAAGCGCCGGCGCGCCGGGCTCGTCGCCCCGCCGCCGGCCGTGACGCTCCTGAAGATCGGTGGCGCGCTTGCCGGCGGCGTCGCGCTCGTCCTCCTCTGCAACCACGACCGCGGAGTCTTCGTGCCGATCCAGGGCGTGCCTGGGTCGTCCTCCTCGTGGTCGGCGTGCTCGTCGTCTGGACGATCCTGCTCGGCCGGACGACGCCTCGGGCGCTACTTCTACGCGATCGGCGGCAACGCCGAGGCCGCGCGCCGCGCGGGCATCAACCTCGTCCGGATCCGGACGACGGCCTTCGTCCTCTGCTCGCTCACCGCGGGGATCGCGGGCGTCGTGTACGCCTCGCGCCTGCGGTCGATCTCGACGTCGATCGACGGCGGCACCCTCGTCCTCTACGCGGTGGCCGCCGCGGTCATCGGCGGCACGAGCCTCTTCGGAGGTCGCGGCAAGGCGATCCACGGCGTGCTCGGCGGGATCGTCATCGCGGCGATCGACAACGGCATGGGGCTGCGTGGGCTTCACCGCCGCCTCGAAGTACATGGTCACGGCGCTCGTCCTTCTGGCCGCCGTCACGATCGACGCGCTCTCGCACCGCGGCCGCGTCGCGACCTAGCCCGACCGCCGCAGGTCGGTAGATATCCGCAGCGAGCCTGCGGCCCAGTCCCGTTTCCCGGCGCGTGGCGCCTTTCTAGATTCCAGAGCATGAGACGGTCGCTTGCCACGCCGACCTGGAACCTCGCGCTCGCAACGCTCGCCTTCGCGCTCTGCTTCACGGCCTGGAGCCTGATCGCGCCCTTCGCGAAGACGTTCAAGGCGCGACCTCGGCCTCAACTACACGCGAGGCGCTGCTCCTGACCGCGGTGCCGGTCATGCTCGGGTCGCTGCTGCGGATCCCGATGGGCGTGCTGACCGACCGCTACGGCGGCCGCCTGATCTTCGCCGGCGCTGCTCGCGTTCTCCGCGCTTCCGGCGGTGCTCTTCGGCTACGCCGACTGCGTACTGCGGCGCTGATCGGCGTCGGCTTCCTGCTCGGCGTCGCCGGCTCGTCGTTCGCGGTCGGCGTCCCGTTCGTCGCCGGGCTGGTACACGAAGGAGCGGCAGGGCTTCGCGCTCGGCGTCTACGGGATGGGGAACATCGGGACGGCGATCGCGTTCTTCGGCGCGCCGGCGATCGTCGACCACTGGGGCCGGCCGGCGCTCGGCTGGGTGACCGCCGTCGTGCTCCTCGCCGGCGCGTGGCTCTTCTACTCGTTCGCCGCGCAACGCGCCGCGCGACGGCTGCCGCCGACGCGCTACCGCGAGGTCCTCCGGTCGGGCTGGCGGCTCTACCGGCTCGCCTTCTTCTACTTCATCACCTTCGGCGGGTTCGTCGCGATGGCGTTCCTGCTGCCCGACGGTGCTGCAGGACTGGTTCGACTACTCGAAGGGCGAGGCGAGCGCACGCGCGGCCGGCTTCATCATCGCCGCGACGCTCGCGCGGCCCGTCGGCGGCTGGCTCGCGGACCGCGTCGGCGCGTACCCGGTGCTCGTGCTCGTCTTCGCCGGCATCGCGATCGACGCCGCCGTGCTCGCGGCGATCGCGCCGGCGCCGCGGATCGTCCCGGTGACGATCGCCTGCCTGACCCTCGGCGCCTTCCTCGGCGCCGGCAACGGCGCGGTCTTCAAGCTCGTCCCGCGGAGTTCCCGAACGACGCTGGCGCCGCCGGCGGGATCGTCGGCGCCGCCGGCGGGCTCGGCGGCTTCTTCCCGCCGGTCTTCGTCGGCCTCGTCAAGGACGCCGAGGGGACGTACACCTACGGGTTCGTCGGCCTGCTCGTCTTCGTCGGCGTCTGCCTCGCGCTCGCCGTCTGGCTCCTGCGGACGGCGCCTGCCGCCGAGCTGCGCGGCGTGCCGCGCAGCCGGAGCCGATGGCTGAGCGGCGGAGCTTCCTCGGCCGCACGCGCTTCTTCGCCGAGCGATGAAGGCGGCTGGAGCGCGCTCTCGCGGCCGGCCGCGGACGTGGGAGTCGTTCTACCGCGACCGCTGGCAGCACGACCGCGTCGTCCGCTCGACGCACGGGGTCAACTGCACGGGCTCGTGCTCCTGGAAGATCCACGTCAAGGACGGGATCGTCGCCTGGGAGACGCAGCAGACCGACTACCCCTCGAACGGCCCGGACGTGCCGGAGTACGAGCCGCGCGGCTGCCCGCGCGGCGCGTCGTTCAGCTGGTACGTCTACTCGCCGCTGCGCGTGCGCTACCCGTACGTGCGCGGCGTGCTGCTCGACCTCTACCGCGAGGCGCTCGCGCGCACCGGCGACCCGGTCGAGGCGTGGGCGCGACGTCGTCGAAGACCCGGAGAAGGCGCGCGCGCTACAAGTCGCAGCGCGGCAAGGGCGGCTTCGTCCGCGCGTCCTGGGACGAGGTCGCGGACCTGATCGCCGCCGCGCACGTGCACACGATCCGCCGCTACGGCCCGGACCGGGTCGCCGGCTTCTCGCCGATCCCGGCGATGTCGATGGTCTCGTACGCCGCCGGGCACGCGCTTCCTCTCCCTGATCGGCGGCGTCTGCCTCTCGCTTCTACGACTGGTACGCGGACCTGCCGCCCGCCTCGCCGCAGATCTGGGGCGACCAGACCGACGTGCCCGAGTCGGCCGACTGGTGGAACGCGGGCTACGTGATCCTCTGGGGCTCGAACATCCCGCAGACGCGCACGCCCGACGCGCACTTCATGACCGAGGCGCGCTACCGCGGGCCAGAAGGTCGTCGTCGTCTCGCCCGACTTCGCCGGCCACACGAAGTTCGCCGACCACTGGCTGCCCGGCCGCAGCGGGCTCCGACGGCGCGCTCGCGATGGCGATGGGCGCACGTGATCCTCAAGGAGTTCTACGTCGAGCGGCAGGTGCCGTACTTCGAGCGCTACGCGCGCGAGAACACCGACCTGCCCTTCCTCGTCACGCTCGCGCGAGCGCGACGGCGCCTACGTCGCCGACCGCTTCCTGCGCGCGCTCCGACCTCGGCGAGACGGAGCGAGAACGCCGAGTGGAAGACCGTCGTCTTCGACGAGCGGACCGGCGAGCCCGCGGTGCCGAACGGCTCGATCGGCTTCCGCTGGGGCGAGGAGGGCATGGGCAAGTGGAACCTCGAGCTCGGCGACGATCGAGCCCGGCGCTGACGCTCCTCGGGCGCCACGACGAGCTCGTCGAGGTCGACGCTGCCGCGCTTCGACGTCGGCGACTCCGAGGGCGGCGGCTCGCACCGCCGCGGCGTCCCGGCCAAGCGCGATCGGCGGCCACCTCGTCACGACCGTCTTCGACCTGCTCGCCGCCCAGCTCGGCGTGCGCCGCGGCGAGCTGCCCGGCGAGTGGCCGGCCGGCTACGACGACCCGAAGCCGTACACGCCCGCCTGGCAGGAGGAGCACACCGGCGTCGACGCGGGCCGGGTGATCCGCGTCGCCCGCGAGTTCGCCCGCAACGCCGAGCGCACGAACGGCCGCTCGATGATCGTGCATGGGCGCCGGGACCAACCACTGGTACCACTCCGACCAGATCTACCGGGCGATGCTGAACCTCGTCCTGCTCTGCGGCTGCCAGGGCGTGAACGGCGGCGGCTGGGCGCACTACGTCGGCCAGGAGAAGGTGCGTCCGATCACCGGCTGGTCGACGCTCGCGTTCGCGCTCGACTGGACCGGCCGCCGCGCCAGCAGGCGACGACGCCGTTCTGGTTCCTCGATGAGCGACCAGTGGCGCTACCAGCGCACGCGGCGCCGGCGAGTACGCCTCGCCGATCGGCACGCGGGACGCTGGACGAGCATGCACCTCGCCGACTGCAACGCGCTCGCCGCGCGGCTCGGCTGGATGCCGTCCTACCCGAGCTTCGACCGCAACCCGCTCGACCTCGCCGACGAGGCGGAGGCGGCAGGGCTCGACGCCGGCCGACTACGTCGTGCGCGAGCTGAAGGAGGGCCGGCTGCGCTTCGCCGCCGAGGATCCCGACGCCCCGGAGAACTACCCGCGCGTGCTGACGCTCTGGCGCGCGAACCTGCTCGGCTCGTCGAGCAAGGGGCACGAGTACTTCCTGCCGCACGTGCTCGGCGTCCAGGACGCGGCGATCCGGAACGAGCGAGGCCGGCGCGGAGTTCCGGCCCGCGCGACGTCGTCTGGCGCGACGAGGCGCCGACCGGGAAGCTCGACCTCTTCACGACGATCGACTTCCGCATGAACGGGTCGGCGCTCTACTCGGACATCGTCCTGCCGGCGGCGACCTGGTACGAGAAGCACGACCTCTCGAGCACCGACCTGCACCCGTTCGTCCACTCGTTCAACCCGGCGATCCCGCCGCCGTGGGAGACGCGCACCGACTTCGACGTCTTCAAGACGGATCGCCGAGTCGTTCACGCGGCTGGCCGCGAAGCACCTCGGCGTGCGCCAGCGACCTCGTCGCCGCGCCGCTCCTGCACGACACGCCGGACGAGCTCGCCCAGCCGTTCGGGAAGGTGCTCGACTGGAAGGCGGGCGAGTGCGAGCCGGTCCCGGGAAGACGATGCCGAAGCTCGTCGTCGTCGAGCGCGACTACGGCGCCGTGCTCGAGAAGTGGCTGGCGCTCGGGCCGCTCGTCGAGGAGCTCGGCACGCGCGCGAAGGGGATCGCGCTGGAAGCCGCTGCGCCGAGGTCGAGGAGCTGCGGCGGCGGAACGGCGAGGTGCGACGGCCGCCCGAGCCTCGCCCGCGACGTCCACTGGTGCGAGGCGATCCTCGCGCTCTCGGGCGTGACGAACGGCCGCCTCGCCGCGGAGGGCTTCCGCGCGCTCGAGAAGCGCGCCGGCGTGCCGCTCGCCGACCTCGCCGAGGAGACACGCGCGACGTGCGGATCGCCTTCGGCGACACGCAGGTGCAGCCGCGCAAGGTGATCGCCTCGCCCGAGTGGTCGGGGATCGAGTCGCGCGAGCGCCGCTACTCGCCGTTCACGATCAACGTCGAGCGCCGCGTGCCCTGGCGCACGCTGACCGGCCGCCAGCAGTTCTACGTCGACCACGAGTGGCTGCTCGAGTTCGGCGAGGGCCTGCCCGTCTACCGGCCGCCGATCGACGTCCTCCGCCACGTCGGCGAGCAGTTCTCGGGCGAGCCGGGCCGCGCCGAGGTGCACGTCCGCTGGCTCTCGCCGCACTCGAAGTGGTCGATCCACTCCGAGTTCCAGGACAACCTGCACATGCTGACGCTGTTCCGCGGCGGCCCGGTCACCTGGCTCTCGGTCGAGGACGCCGAGGCGATCGGCGTCGACGGACAACGACTGGGTCGAGGTCTTCAACCGCAACGGCGTGATCGCCTGCCGCGCGGTCGTCTCGCACCGCGTCCCGAAGGGGGTCGGGCTCATGTACCACTCGCAGGACCGGCACGTGAACGTCCCGAAGACCGAGCTCTCCGGGACGCGCGGCGGCACCGACAACTCGGTCACGCGGATCTCGATCAAGCCGACGCTCCTGATCGGCGGCTACGCGCAGCTCTCCTACGGCTTCAACTACTACGGGCCGACCGGCCCGCAGCGCGACGAGCTCGCCGTCGTCCGCAAGCTGCGAGCGAGGTCGAGTACTGATGCGCGTCAAGGCGCAGGTGGCGATGGTGATGAACCTCGACAAGTGCATCGGCTGCCACACCTGCTCGGTCACCTGCAAGAACGTCTGGACGAACCGCCGCGGCGCCGAGTACATGTGGTTCAACGACGTCGAGACGAAGCCGGGCATCGGCTACCCGAAGCGCTGGGAGGACCAGGAGCAGTGGCAGGGCGGCTGGGAGCTCGACCGGCGCGGCAAGCTGCGGCTCAAGGCCGGCGGGCCGGCTGCGGAAGCTCGCGAACCTCTTCTTCAACCCGGACCTGCCGACGCTCGACGACTACTACGAGCCCTGGACGTACGACTACGAGACGCTGACGACCGCGCCGGCGCAGACGCCACCAGCCGGTCGCGCGCCCGGAGTCGCAGGTCACCGGCAGGCCGCTCGACCTCCAGTGGGGGCCGAACTGGGAGGACGACCTCGCCGGCGCGCCCGAGCGCGCGGCCGCCGACCCGAACCTCCGCGACGGCGTCGAGGAGCAGGTGCGGCTCGAGTACGAGCAGGCGTTCATGTTCTACCTCCCGCGCATCTGCGAGCACTGCCTCAACCCGTCGTGCGTCGCCTCGTGCCCCTCGGGCGCGATGTACAAGCGCGAGGAGGACGGGATCGTCCTCGTCGACCAGGACGCGTGCCGCAGCTGGCGGATGTGCGTCAGCGGCTGCCCGTACAAGAAGGTCTACTTCAACTGGCAGACCGGCAAGGCGGAGAAGTGCACGCTCTGCTACCCGCGGCTCGAGACCGGGCAGCCGACGATCTGCTCGGAGACCTGCGTCGGCCGGATCCGCTACCTCGGCGTCGTCCTCTACGACGCCGACCGCGTCGAGGAGGCGGCCTCGGTGCCCGACGAGCACGACCTGCTCGACGCCCAGCTCGTCGCTCTTCCTCGACCCGAACGACCCCGACGTGCGCGAGCAGGCGCGCGCGCGACGGCATCGCCGAGGACTGGCTCGACGCCGCCCGGCGCTCGCCGGTCTACGCGCTCGCGGTCGAGCACCGCGTCGCGCTGCCGCTCCATCCCGAGTACCGGACGCTGCCGATGGTCTGGTACGTGCCGCCGCTCTCGCCGGTGATGAGCATGGTCGAGGGCGAGGGCTCCGAGGCCGACCCGGACGACGTCTTCCCGCGATCGACGAGCTGCGGATCCCGGTCGCGTACCTCGCGAACATGCTCACCGCCGGCGACGAGGAGCCCGTGCGGCTCGCGCTCAAGCGGCTCGCCGCGATGCGCGCGCCACATGCGCGAGCGGACGCTCGGCGGCGAGCCCGACCCGGCCGTCGCCGACGCCGTCGGGCTGAGCGCCGAGCCGAGATCGAGCGGATGTTCCGGCTGCTCGCGATCGCGAAGTACGACGAGCGCTACGTGATCCCGCAGGCGCACGCCGAGGTCGCCGGCGACGCGGCGCGAGCGCAGGGCGCGTGCGGCATCGGCGGCGCGCGGCCGCCAGCTTCACGAGGAGGCTCCTGTGAAGCCCTGGCAGCTCCTCTCCGTGCTGCTCCAGTACCCGGACGCCGAGCTCCTCGAGGCGCGCGACGAGCTCGAGCGCGCTGCCGCGGGCATCGCCGGCGATCGAGCGCTTCCTCGCCTGGCTGCGCGACTCGCCGCTCGGCCGACGCGCAGCAGGCGTACGTCGCAGACGTTCGACTTCGACCGCCGGGCGAGCCTGCACCTGACGTACCACACGCACGGCGACCGGCGGCAGCGCGGGCTCGAGCTCGTCCGGCTGAAGCGCCGCTACGCGGAGGCCGGGCTGCGCGCTCGCCGACGGCGAGCTGCCCGACTACCTGCCGGTGCTGCTCGAGTTCGCCGCGCTCGACGCCGGAGCGCGGGCGAGGCGCTGCTGAACGAGCTACCGCGCGCCGCTCGAGCTCGTCCGCGCGCGGCTGCACGAGCGCGGAGAGCCCGTACGCCGGTCTGCTCGACGCGCTCGTCGCGCGCGCTGCCGAAGCCGACGAAGGCGCAGCTCGCAGCGGCGCCGCAGGCTCGCCGAGGAGGGCCCGCCGACCGAGCTCGTCGGGCTCGAGCCGTTCGCGGCGGAGGCGTCGCGTGAGCCGGCTCGACTTCTTCCTCTGGGTCGTCGTCCCGTACCTCTGCGTCGCCGATCTTCGTCGTCGGCCACGTCTGGCGCTACCGCCGCGACCAGTACACGCTGGACGGCCCGCTCGACGCAGCTGCTCGAGCGCCGGCTGCTCCTGCGTCGGAAGCCTGCTCTTCCACTTCGGGATCCTCGCCGCGATCGGCGGCCACGTGCTCGGCATCCTCGTCCCGCGCTCGTGGACCGAGGCGGTCGGCGATCAGCGACACCGCCTACCACTGGCTCGCCGTCGTCGCCGGCGGCGCTCGCGGGCGTCGCGATCGTCGCCGGCTTCGCGATCCTCGTCTACCGCCGGCTCGCGCATCGGGCGCGTCCGCGCGACGACGACCCGCAGCGACCTCGTCCTCTACCCGGTGCTCGTCGTCGACGATCGTCTTCGGGATGCTCGCCACCGTCTGGGGCACGGCGATCGACGCGCTACGCCTACCGCGAGACCGTCAGCCCGTGGTTCCGCGGGATCTTCACCTTCCAGCCCGCACGGCGACGCTGATGGCGAACGCGCCCTTCATCTTCCAGGCGCACGCGCTCACCGCCTGGCTGCTCTTCGCGGTCTGGCCGTTCACGCGCCTCGTCCACGCGTGGAGCGTCCCGCTCGCGTACTCGGCCGCGTCGCCGATCCTCTACCGGCGTCGGAGCGGTCAGCCCTCGCTCGACGAGGGCGCGGCGTATTCCGGGAGGATCAGCGGGCATCGTAGGGACCTCGAGACGCTGCGGTGAACCCGCAGCCAGGTCGGGCCCGGCCCCGATGGCCCCGAGAGTCGCGGTGGCGATCCTTCCTTCGAGCGTCTCTTTTGTCGACCCCGAGGAGATCTGAAAGAGTTGGCACGGAAGGTGCACCCGATCGAGCCGGTCCAAACCGTCATCGCGGTCGAGGCGCTCGACGGACCTGATCGACGCGCTACGCGACCGCGGCTACCGCGTGCTCGGCCCGACGGTTCGCGACGGCGCGATCGTCTACGACGACCTCGATTCGGCCGGCGAGCTCCCGATCGGGTGGACGGACCGACAGGACGGCGGCACCTACCGCCTCGAGCGCCGAGACGACGAGGCGCGCTTCGGCTACGCGGTCGGCCCGCACTCGTGGAAGCGCTTCCTGTTCCCGCCGCGCGTCCGCCTCTGGCGGGCGCGCCTGAACGGCGACGGCGGCGCCCGACCGTCGAGGAGGAGCCGCTCGACGAGACGCCGCTCGCCTTCATCGGCGTGCGCGCCTGCGAGCTGCACGCGATCGAGATCCAGGACCGCGTCTTCCTCGGCGGAGCGCACGTCGACCGCGACTACGCGGCCCGGCGCGACGGCGCCTTCCTCGTCGCGGTGAACTGCTTCGAGCCCGGCGGCACGTGCTTCTGCGCCTCGATGGGCACCGGCCCGAAGGTCGAGTCGGGCTACGACCTCGCGCTCACCGAGCTCCTCGACGGCGAGCACCGCTTCCTCGTGGAGGCGGGAACCGAGCGCGGGGCGGAGGTGCTCGCGGAGCTGCCGGGTCGCCGGCAGCCGACCGGCGACCTCGACGCGGCCGCGGCGTCGGTCGAGTCCGCGGCCGGCCGGATGGGCCGGACGATGGAGACGTTCGACCTCCGCGACCTGCTGGCGCGGAACCTCGAGCACCCGCGGTGGGACGACGTCGCCGAGCGCTGCCTCACGTGCGGCAACTGCACGCTCGTCTGCCCGACGTGCTTCTGCTCGGCCGTCGAGGACGAGACCGACCTCTCCGGCGGCGAGGCGGAGCGCTGGCGCGTCTGGGACACCTGCTTCTCGGTCGACTACTCGTACATCCACGGCGGCAGCATCCGGCCGTCGGACCGCTCGCGCTACCGCCAGTGGATGACGCACAAGCTCGGCACCTGGCACGACCAGTTCGGCTCGTCGGGCTGCGTCGGCTGCGGCCGCTGCATCACCTGGTGCCCGGTCGGCATCGACATCACCGAGGAGGTCGCGGCGATCCGGGCGACGGAGGAGCGACGATGCTGCGACCGCTTGAGACGCGTCCTCGCCGACGTGCCGTTCCTCGGGGGCCTCGAGGCGGACGCGGCTCGCGCTGCTCGCCGGCTGCGCCGGCAACGTTCGCTTCGGCGCCGGCGAGCACGCTCTTCCGCGAGGGCGACGCCGCCGACACGTTCTATCGTCGTGCGCCACGGGAGCGTCGCCCTGGAGACGTTCGTCCCCGACGCGCGGGCCGCGTCGTGATCGAGACGATCGAGGCCGGGCGAGGTGCTCGGCTGGTCGTGGCTCTTCGCGCCGTACCGCTGGCACTTCGACGCCCGCGCGCTCACGGCCGTGCGCGCCACGGCTTCGACGCGCGCCTGCCTGCGGCAGAAGTGCGACGAGGACCCGGCGCTCGGCTACGAGCTGATGGGCCGGTTCGCGCAGGTCGTGATCGAGCGGCTGCAGTGGACGCGCCTCCGACTCCTGGACGTCTATGGCAACGGCGACGTCGCTGAGCGGCACCGCGACCGGGCGCGATGACGCCCGCGGCCGTTCGGCGTCGCCGAGCGCGAGCAGGACACCGGCCGACACGTGGACGCTCACGCTCGAGCCGGTCAGCGGCGCGGGGCCCGTCGATCGCGCCCGGCCAGTTCATGATGGTCTACGCCTTCGGGATCGGCGAGGTGCCGATCTCGGTGAGCGGCCCGCCCGAACCGTCCCGGGCCGGTCGTCCTCACGGTGCGTGCCGTCGGCGCGGTCACGCGAGCGATCTGCGCGGCGGAGCCCGGCGCGGTGCTCGGCCTCCGCGGGCCCGTTCGGCAACATCTGGCCGGTCGACGACGGCCTCGGGCGGCGACGTCGTCGTGCGTCGCCGGCGGGATCGGCCTGGCGCCGCTTCGCCCGGTCGTGCTCCACGCGCTCGAGCGCCGTCGGCGACTACGGAGCCGTCGCGCTGCTGTACGGCGCGCGAACGCCCGCCGACCTGCTCTACGTCGACACAGCTGGAGGAGTGGGGCGAGGCGCATCGACGTCGGCGTGATCGGTCGACGCGGCAGGCGGCGAATGGACCGGCCGGGTCGGCGTCGTGCCGAAGCTCGTCGCGCGGCGCCGACCTTCCGACCCGAACGCGACGACCGCCTTCGTCTGCGGGCCGGAGATCATGATGCACTTCGCCGTCGAGGCGCTGCTCGCGCGCGGCGTCTCGCCGGAGCGGATCTTCGTCTCGATGGAGCGCCACATGGATTGCGGCGTCGGCCTCTGCGGGCACTGCCAGCTGGGCCCGACGCTCATCTGCCGCGACGGGCCGGTGTACTCGCTACGCCGAGCTCGCGCCCTGGCTGGAGGTGCGGGAGCTGTGAGCGCGAGCCGAAGCCGAAGCTCGCCGTCTGGAAGTTCGCCTCGTGCGACGGCTGCCAGCTCTCGCTGCTCGACCTCGAGGACGAGCTGCTCGCGCTCGCCGGACGCGGTCGAGCTGGCCGAGTTCCGGGAGGCGACGAGCGGCGTCGTCGAAGGGCCCGTACGACCTCTCGCTCGTCGAGGGCTCGATCACGACCGCGCACGATGCCGAGCGGATCCGGGAGGTGCGAGCGCGCGTCGAAGGCGCTCGTCACGATCGGCGCCTGCGCGACCGCGGGCGGGATCCAGGCCTTGCGGAACTTCGCCGACGTGCGCGAGTTCGTCGCCGCCGTCTACGCGTCGCCCGAGTACATCTCGACGCTCGAGACCTCGACGCCGATCGCCGCGCACGTCCAGGTCGACTTCGAGCTGCACGGCTGCCCGATCAACAAGCGGCAGCTGCTCGAGGTCGTGACGGCGTTCCTGCACGGCCGCCGGCCCGGGATCCCGTCGACGAGCGTCTGCACCGAGTGCAAGCGCCGCGGCATCGTCTGCGTCACGGTCGCGCACGGCACCCCGTGCCTCGGACCCGGTCACGCACGCCGGCTGCGGCGCGCTCTGTCCCTGCCTACAACCGCGGCTGCTACGGCTGCTTCGGGCCGATGGAGACGCCGAACACCGCCGCGCTCATCCCGCTGCTCGCGAGCTCGGGCTGAGCGAGCCGACGTCGAGCGCGTCTTCCAGACCTTCAACGCGAACGCCGAGCCGTTCCGCGAGGCGGCGCGAGCGGTGGCTGAGCGCCGCACGATCCGCACCGACTACCTCGCGCGGGTCGAGGGCGAGGGGGCGATGACCGTCCGGCTCGAGAACGGGCGGGTCGAGCACGTCGAGCTGCGGCATCTTCGAGCCGCCGCGCTTCTTCGAGGCGCTGCTGCGCGGACGCTCGTTCCTCGAGGCGCCCGACATCACCGCGCGGATCTGCGGCATCTGCCCGGTCGCCTACCAGACGAGCGCCGTCAACGCGCTCGAGAGCCTCTGCGGCGTCGAGATCCCGGAGCCGATCCGGCTGCCTGCGCCGGCTCCTCTACTGCGGCGAGTGGATCGAGAGCCACGCGCTGCACGTCTACATGCTCCACGCGCCCGACTTCCTCGGCTACGCCGGCGCGGTCGAGCTGGCGCGGGACGCGCCGCAGGCGGTCGAGCGAGGGCTGGCGCTGAAGAAGACCGGCAACGAGGTGATGGCGCTCGTCGGCGGGCGCGAGATCCATCCGATCAACGTGCGCGTCGGCGGCTTCTACCGCGCGCCGACCCGCCGCGAGCTGCGCGACGCTCGTCGAGCCGCTCGAGCGCGCGCGCGAGGCGGCGCTCGAGACCGTCCGCTGGACGGCCGGGTTCGACTTCCCGGAGCGCGCGCGTCGAGTGCGAGCTCGTCGCGCTCTCGCACCCGGACGACTACGCGATCGAGCGCGGGCGGATTCGCTCCGACGCCGGGCTCGACATCGCCGCCGGCGAGTACGACGAGCACTTCGAGGAGGAGCACGTCGAGCGCTCGACCGCGCTCCACTCGCGGCTGCGCGAGCGCGGCACGTACCTGTGCGGGCCGCTCGCGCGCTTCTCGCTCAACCACGACCGGCTCTCGCCGCTCGCGCGGGACGGCCGCCGCGAGGCCGGACTCGAGGCGCCGTGCCGCGATCCGTTCCGCAGCATCGTCGTCCGCAGCGTCGAGCTCGTCTACGCGTGCGACGAGGCGCTGCGCCTCATCGAGGCGCTACGAGGAGCCCGACGTCCCGGCGGTGCCGGTCGAGCCGGTCGCGGGCACCGGCTTCGGCGTCAGCGAGGCGCCGCGCGGACTGCTCTACCACCGCTACCGCGGTCGATCGCCGACGGGATCGATCCTCGACGCGAAGATCGTGCCGCCGACCTCGCAGAACCAGCGGGCGATCGAGGACGACCTCCGCGACGTCGTCGGCCGCTACGCGCACCTCGACGACGAGCGAGCTGCGCGGCGCTCTGCGAGCAGACGATCCGCAACTACGACCCGTGCATCTCGTGCGCCACGCACTTCCTCACCCTCGAGGTGGAGCGGCGATGAGCGCACGTCGTCATCGGCGTCGGGAACGAGTATCGGCGGCGACGACGGCGTCGGGCTCGCCGTCGCCGAGCGGCTGCGCGGCCGCGTGCCCGCGGGCGTCGACGTCGTGCCGGCTGCGAGCAGGAGCCGAGCCGGCTCATCGACGCGTGGCAGGGAGCCGCGAGCGCGCTCGTCGTCGACGCCGTCGAGTCCGGGCGCCGCGCCGGGGACGCTGCACCGCTTCGACGCGAGCGGGAGGCCCGATCCCGGCAGCGCGTGTTCCGCTCGTCGACGCACGCGTTCGGCGTCGGCGAGGCGATCGAGCTCGCGCGCGCGCTCGGCACGGCTGCCGCGCCCGCGTCGTGGTCTACGGGGTCGAGGGCGGCCGAGTTCGCCGCGGGCGAGGGGCTGACGGCGCCGGTCGAGGCGGCCGTCGAGCCGGCCGGCCGCGGCGGTGCTCGACGATCTGCGAACGACTGACGCGAGAGGAGGAGCCGTGCACGAGCGGGCGCTTGATGCAGCGACGTGATGCGGAAGATCGAGGAGGTCGCACGCGCGGACGGCGCCACGCGCGTGACGCGGGTCGGGGTGCGCCTCGGCGCGCTCTCGCACTTCACGCCCGGAGCATTTCCGCGAGCACTTCGACGACGCCGCGCGCGGCACGATCGCCGAGGGCGCCGAGGTCGACGCCGTCCTCGACGACGACATCGCGGCGCCCAGCGCACGCGGCGTGGTGATCGAGAGCGTCGAGGTCGAGTGCCCGAGCAGGTGGAGGCGCTGATGTGCCTCGGCTCGATCGCCGTGCTCGTCGAGGCCTGGGAGGACGGACGGCGTCCGCGTCGGCCGCCTCGACGACGGGTGCGTCGTCCCGCTCTCCTTCGTCCCCGACGCGCAGGCCGGCGCAGCACCTGCTCGTCCACCTCGGGATTCCGGCCGAGGTGCTCGACGCGGACGCCGCGCAGGAGCGCGCTCTGCGATCGCGAGGACGGAGGTGTCTCGTGAGCACGCGCGCGCCACGGGCATCGCGCTCGCCTTCGTCGACGGCGCTCGTCAGCGGCGTCTCGATCTACGTGAACGGCCACGCCGTGAAGCACTTCAGCGACGCGACCGTGTACACGACCGCGAAGAACGCGGTCGCGGGCGTGCTCCTCGCTCGTGCTCGCTCTCGCGGCCGCCGCGTCCCGGGGCGCCCGCGTACGGAGGTCTTCCGTCGCGGCGGCCGCAGGCATGGCTCGCGCTCGTCGCCGTCGCGGTCGATCGGCGGCAGCGTGCCCTTCGTCCTCTTCTTCGAGGGGCTCGCGCGCGCCGAGGCGACGCAGGCCGCGTTCATCCAGAAGACGCTCGTCGTCTGGGTCGCGCTGCTCGCCGTGCCGCTCCTCGCGCGAGCGCTTCGGGGTCCCGCACGCGCTCGCGATCTGCCTCCTCGTCGCCGGCCAGGCCTGGATCGCGGGCACGCCGGCACGGTCGTGTTCGGGACCGGCGAGGCGATGATCCTCGCCGCGACGCTCCTCTGGTCGATCGAGGTCGTGCTACGTCAAGCGCTGCTCGGGCCGCTCCGCCGCGCGACGCTCGCCGCTGCGCGCATGGCGAATCGGCACCGCGCTGCTCCTCGGCTGGCTCGCCGTCTCCGGCAGGCGGGCGCAGCTCGCCGGGCTCGGCGCGCGAGCAGTGGCGGTGGATCCTGCTGACCGGGCTCCTGCTGACGGCGTACGTCGCCACCTGGTACGCGGCGCTCGCGCGTGCGCAGGCGGTCGACGTCACCGCTGTGCTCGTCTTCGGCGCGGTCGTCACCGCGCTTCTTGTCGGGCGCGGCCGACGGCACGCCCGTCAGCGTCGCCGGCACGGTGCTCGTCGCGGCCGGCTGCGGCTCCTCGTGGCACGGCGTTGCGCTCCGCCGGCCCGGCCGAGGCCGTGCGACATGACCGACACCGCCGGGCCGCTCCTCTTCGCCCGCTACGCGTACCCGCCGAACGCGCTCGGTCTCTGCGGGGCCGACACGCCGCGCACGCTGCTCGAGTACGGCGACGCGCGGCGCGTCGACGGCGGCCTCGCCGAGCTCGCGCGGACGTTCGACGGCGCGTGGCCTTACCTCACGCTGATCGCCGGCGCGAACGGCATCGCCGATCCCCTCGACCCGCGCGTCGTCGAGGCGTACTGGGTCGGGAACGAGTTGCTCGAGCGGGTGCGGCCGGCCGAGCTCGCGCGGCACGTGGACGACCGCTTCCGCGGCCGGCTCGGGCGGGCGCGCGAGCGACTCGTACGACGCCGTTGCGGCAGGGGCCGTGCCGCACCACTGCTTCCACGTCTTCGCCGTCTACCCGTGGCTCGGGCTGATGCGGACGGGCGCTGGTCGACGAGCCGCTGCACATCCTCGACCAGTGCCGGACGACGCCCGCGGTCGTGCAGGCGGTCGAGGGAGACCGGCTGGACGTCCTCGCGCGGCCGCTGCTCTGGGACGGTGCAGCACCTGCGGCTCGGCGCGGCCGGCGCGCGCGCACGGTTCGCTGGCGAGACGGACGGCCTCGCGTTCGTCTCGCGCTCCGCGGCCGGGCGACCTCGTCTCGCTGCACTGGGACTTCGTCTGCGACGTCCTCTCGCCGCGCGCGCGCTGCGCGGCTCCTGCGTGCCACGAGCCAGTCCCTCGCCGTCGTCAACACGACGAGCACCGTCGGCGCGGCTCTCGCCTAGCGGGTCTTCGAGCCGGCGCACGGGAGAGGCGCGCGCTCGTCGGCGTATGATCGCGCCGTGATTGCCGAGGCAAAGCTCGAGCACACGGAGTGCGGCCTCGTCTCGTCCGGGGCCGGGTGGTTCGTCGTGAACGCCCGCGAGGCGCGCTGGAACCGCCGCGGAATGGGCGGCCACAGCGTGTCCTTCACGGGGGCAACCGACGAGGAGTGCGAGACGTACTTCCGCCAGCTCGGCGTGAACCTCTTCGTCCTCGAGCCTGGGGAGCCGATCGGTATGTACCACTGGGAGGCCGACGAGGAGGACTTCCTCGTCCTCTCGGGAGAGGCGCTCCTGATCGTCGAGGGCGAGGAGCGGTTGCTCGGGCAGTGGGACTTCGTCCACTGCCCACCCGGCACGAAGCACATCGTGCTCGGCGCGGGCGAGGGCCGCTGCGCAGTCCTTGCAGCCGGGGCGCGCGAGCACATCGAAGAGAACTGCTACGGAGGCGGGTACGTCGTGGACGAGGTCGCGATCCGGCACGGGGCCGGCGTGGAGGAGGAGACGGACGACGCACGGATCGCCTACGCACCGTTCCCAAGGAGCGAGCCGACGCCCTACCGCGACGGCTGGCTTCCCGGCTAGGGCGAATCCGGGCGGAACCTTCCCGCCCGGATTGCAGTCAGAGCCGGTGTGACGAACCAAGACATCGGCGGCGTATGGATGTCGTGAACGCCCTCGCACAGGCCTGGCCGCTACGGCCGCCCGCCCGCCGCGCGTTCGCGGACGTGGCGCGTGAGCACCTGGACGACGTGTACCGGTACCTCGTCTTCCTCACTGCGGACCCGACGCTCGCGGAGGACCTCACCGGCGAGACCTTCGAGAAGGCATTCCGCAGCTGGAAGCGGTTCGACCCGCGCCGGGGCTCCGAACGAACCTGGCTCTGCCAGCTCGCCCGCTCGCGGGCACTCGACCACTTCCGCTCGGAGGCGAGGCGGCGAAGGCGCGAGGACCGCGCGGTGGCCCAGACGGTTGAGGCGGTCGAGCAGCCGCTCGGCGAGGGGATCTCGCACGAGCTCGACTCGGCGCTCCGCTCGCTCTCGGCCGGGGAGCGGGAGGTCGTCGTCCTGCGGATCGTGCTCGATCTCGACGCGCTCGCCGTCGCGCGGGTTCTCGGGATCAGCCGCACGGCCTGCTCGATGCGCCTCACCAGGGCACTGCAAAAGCTCGAAGAGAGGATGGGAAGCCATGTCGTCGCCTGAGCTCGTCGCGCCCGACCGGCTGGAGGAGCTCCTCGCCGGCGCCTTCCCCGAGACCCATGCGGAAGCTCGGCTCCAGGGGCTCGCCCGCGAGCTCTCGAGCGCGTCGCTCCCGGCGCCGTCCTTGCTCCGCGGAACGTCGAGTCGCTGGGAGCGGATGCGCGGGCGCGGGTGCGCGTGCCGCACTGGCGGCTCATCGTCGTGATCGCGGCGATCGTGCTCGCGGCCGGCCTGGCGGTGACGACCACTCGGCAGACGTCCGGCGGTGGGGCCGGCGTGCAGGCTGCGGGCAGCGCGGCGACGGAACGTGGCGTGCCGCCGGCGCTCCAGCGCAATCTCGAAACGAAGTCCGGCGCGCATACGTCCGCGGATGCCTTGAGGCCACAGGTGCCGGTGCTCGCTCCGCCGATTCCCGCGGGCCGCGCCCAGGACGTAAACATGTGGATCGACCTGCGCGTGAAGGACGCGGACGAGCTCTCCTCCGCCGCGCAGCAGGCCCAGAGCATCACGCGCGAGCTCGGCGGCGTCGTCGGCTCGTCCAACGTCGAGACCGAAGGGAAGCAGGGCCACGCCGAGCTGACGCTTCGGATTCCGGTCGGGAAGGTCGGCGACGCCACCTTCCGCCTCTCGCAGCTCGGGACGATCACCGGCCAGCGGGTGAGCACGACCGACCTGCAGGGGCCGCTCGACCGGTTGTCCCTCCGCATCGAGCACCTCCGCGACGCAATCAAGATCGAGCTCGCCCGCCTCGCGAGCGGCCAGCTCGACGCGACGGAGCAGCTTCAGTCTCGGATCCACCTCGTCCACCTGCGGCGGAACCTGAGGGACTCGCTCCGCCAGCAGGCCTCGATCGCCCGCCAGGCCGCGATGGCGGACCTCACGCTCAAGCTCGCCACGCCCACCGGCGCCGCGCCGCAGAAGAGCGAGGGCGGGATCTCGGGTGCCGCCGCCAAGGCGATGGACTTCCTCCGCGGAGCAGGCGCGGTCGCCGTCTTCCTCGCGCTCGTCCTCAGCCCGTTGATCCTCCTCGCGGTGCTCGCGTGGCTCGCGCTTCGCGCCCGAAACCGCAGGATCGAGGCGCGCCTCCTCGACGAAACCCGCCCCGGCACCCCCGCCGAGAGACCGTCCAGCTGACTCGACGCTCCGAACCTTGAACCGGGTTCTCGTCGTCGTACTAGGTCCGCTCTACCCCGTTCGGGGGAACGACGCAGCTTCGGAGGCGGCCTACCGTGAGATCCGGTGGGCCGCCGCACATCCACACGACTGTTCTGCGCTGCGCTCCTGACAGTGCTCCTCACGGCCGTCGTCGGGCCGAGCGCCGGCGCGTCGACGTTTTCGATCACCCCGGGCGGGCCGGCCGTCACGGTGACGATCTCGAACTCGGGCCAGTCCGCGACCGCGACCTTCTCGGGGACGGCGGGCCAGCGCGTGTCCCTCTACATCAGCAACTCCACGATCTCGTCCATGAAGATCTCGCTCCTGAAGCCGAACGGGAACGCGGTCTTCACGGTCTCCGCGACGAAGACCGCCAAGTTCGTGGACACGAATACCCTGCCCGTGAACGGCACCTACAAGCTCGTCGTCGATCCGAACCTGACGTACACCGGGAAGGTGACGCTGAAGCTCTACGACGTCCCGCCCGACGCGTCGGGCTCTGTGACCCTCGGCGGCGCATCGGCGACGGTGACGACGACCGTTCCTGGTCAGAACGCCTACTTCACCTTCTCGGGCGTGGCAGGGCACCGCGTGGCGCTCAGCATGAACCCGGTGACCGTCTCCTCGGGAAGCGTCACCGTCCTCAATCCAGATTCCACCGTCCTCACGGGCCCGCAGGCGTTCGCGACCGCGCCAACCTTCATCGACCCGCTGACCCTCGCCCAGACCGGCACCTACAAGGTGTTCCTCGACCCGAAGGGCAAGGCCGTCGGCGGCGTCACGCTGACAGGCTATGACGTCCCCGGGGACACCTCGGCGGCGCTGACGCTGGGGACGCCCGCGACCGGAACGACGACGGTTCCGGGCCAGCGCAACAACTTCACCTTCACCGGGACGCAGAATCAGCGCGTCAGCCTCCAGGTCATCTCCTCGGATTTCACCGGCACGATCCGGCTCCTGAAGCCCGACCTGTCCGTTCTCGCCTCGACCCCGGTCGGCCCTGCCGGCGGCTTCCTCGACACGACGGTCCTCCCGGCGAACGGGCTGTATACCTTCGTCATCGACCCGAGCGGCGACTCGACCGGCGCGCTCAGCTTCACCGCCTACGACGTCCCTGCCGACCCGACCGCCCCGATCGTCGCGGGCGGCCCGGCCGTCACGCTGACGACGACCGTCCCCGGCCAGAACGGCTACGCGACGTTCACCGGCACCGCGGGCCAGAAGGTCAGCGTCCTCGTCTCGAACGTCGTCAACGTCGATCCCGCCGAGCTCGACCTCCTCAAGCCCAACGGGGCGAGCCTGCTCAACGGCCCGGTGACGGTGACGAACAGCGGCGCCTGGATGCAGGCGACGACCCTGCCCGTCAGCGGCCAGTACAAGATCCTGCTCGACCCGCAGCTCGCGAACGTCGGGAGCGCGGACGTGCAGCTCTTCGTCGTGCCCGCCGACCTGAGCGGCTCGATCACGCCCGGCACGCCCCTCACGGTGACGACCACCGCCCCGGGCCAGAACGCGACGTACACGTTCGCGGGAGTCCTGAACCAGCGGATCAGCATGAACCTGACCGGCGTGACCATGACGAGCGTCAAGGTCTCGGTCCTCAAGCCCGACGGCACGAATCTCATCGTGAAGACCGTCGGCACCTCGGGCGGCTTCGCCGAGCCAGTCAAGCTCCCGGTGGGCGGCACCTACAAGGTCGTCGTCGACCCGCAGAGCTCCTACTACGGCAGCGTCACGGTCGGCCTCTACGTCGTCCCGGCCGACACCACGGGAACGCTCACGCTCGGCACCCCGCTGACGATCACGACCAGTGTCCCGGGCCAGAACGCGACGCGGACCTTCACCGGGACGGCGGGCCAGCGCCTGAGCTTCAACTTCACGGGCGTCACCATGGCGAGCGTGAAGGTGATCGTGAAGGCTCCGGGCACGAACCCGCCCACGGTCCTGCAGGACACCTTCGGCACCGACGGCGACTTCCAGGATCCGCGGACGCTGCCCTCGAACGGCACGTACACCGTGACGATCGACCCGCAGGGGGCGTCGACCGGAAGCGTCACGCTCACGTTCTACAACGTGCCCGCGGACGCGACGGGCTCGAGCAGCGTCAACATCACCGTTCCCGGCCAGAACGGGACGATCACGCTGAACGGGCAGACCGCCGGGGCACACACCATCTCGGTGACGACGAACGTCCCGCCGCCCACCGGCCAGACGCAGAGCGTCTCCCTCACCGTGTACCAGGGCACCGTGCTCGACTTCGCGCACCAGGTCGGCTTCGGGACCGCCGGGCCCGACGGCAACTCGTTCGGCGTCAACTTCCCGTCGGGCGGCACCTACACGATCGTGGTCGACCCGTTCGGTCTAGCGACCGGCACCGTCAGCGTCTCCGTCTCCTAGCTCCGGCCAGCCCGCCTCGTAGGCTCCCCGCGTGAGCGAGGAAGAGCCGCGCGTCTCGCACGAAGCCGAGCGCCTCGGGCCGGCGCCGCCTGTCCCCGCCGTGGCGGTCGAGGAGAGCGGGCCGTTCCGCCGCCTGCTCGGGCTTGCGACCATCGACATCGGGCCGCTCAGGCGGCACCGGGACTACCGCCTGCTCTTCGCCGGCCAGGCGCTCTCGTTCTTCGGCTCGATGGTCACCTACGTGGCCCTGCCCTTCCAGGTGTACGAGCTCACCGGCTCGTCGCTCGCGGTCGGCCTTCTCAGCCTCGCCGAGCTCGGCCCGCTCCTCGTCACCGCCTTCGTCGGCGGAGCGTTCGCGGACGCGGTGGACCGCAGGCGCATGCTCCAGCTCGCCGAGCTCTCGCTCGGGATCGCGACCGCCGTCCTCTTCTTCAACTCGCTCCTGGACGAGCCGAGGGTGTGGGTCCTCTTCGTCGTCGCGCCCCTGATGGCGGCGATGGACGGCTTCCAGCGGCCGGCGCTCGACTCGATGGTGCCGCGCCTCGTCGAGCGCGACGAGCTCATCGCGGCGTCGGCGCTGGATTCCTTCCGCGGCACCGTCGGGATGATCGCCGGGCCGGCCGTGGGCGGGATCCTCATCGCGTCGATAGGTCTTCCCGCCACGTACGGCCTCGACGTCGCGACGTACGGGGCGTCGGTCGTCGCCCTCGCGCTCATGCGGGCGGTTCCTCCTCCGCCCGAGGCCGAGCCGCCCAGCCTGCGCAGCATCGTCGAGGGCATGAAGTACGCGTGGAGCAGGCAGGAGCTCCTCGGAAGCTACGGCGTCGACATCGTCGCCATGTTCTTCGGGATGCCGATGGCGCTCTTCCCGGCGATCGCCACGCAGTACGGCGGAGCGGAGGTGCTCGGGCTTCTCTACGCCGCTCCGTCGGCCGGCGCGTTGCTCGCCTCGCTGACGAGCGGCTGGGCCGCACGCGTGCACCGCCACGGGCTCGCGATCATCTGGGCGGCGGCCGCGTGGGGGATGGCGATCGCAGTGTTCGGCCTCGTGTCCAATCTCTGGCTCGCGCTCTTCTTCCTCGGCCTGGCGGGTGCGGCGGACATGATCAGCGGCGTCTTCCGAGGCACGCTCTGGAACCAGACGATCCCCGACCGGCTGCGCGGACGGCTGGCGGGCATCGAGCAGGTGAGCTACTCGAGCGGGCCGCTCCTCGGGAACCTGGAGGCCGGCGTCGTCGCAGCGATCGCCGGTGTGCGCGCCTCGGTCGTCTCGGGGGGGATCCTGTGCGTGGTCGGCGTCGGGCTTTTCGCGCTCGCCCTGCCCGCCTTCAGGCGCTACGACGCGCGCGCTCCACTTTCGGCTAGTCCCTCTGAAGGGGTCTTGTAGGAGCCCGAGGGCGAGCCTACGCTCAGTTCATGGGGCCGCGCTCCACGGGTCCTGCGGCTCTACTGCTGGCGATCTTGGCGGCGGTTCTCCTCGCGGCGCCCGCATCCTCTGCACCTCAGCGGGAAGCCCGTGCGCGCGTCCTCGTCGGGTTCGACCCGGGAGTCGCCGTCACCGCCCAACGCTCCGCGCTCGACAAGGCCGGCCTGACGGCGAACGGGCGCATCCGTCCGCTCAGGACTTTCGTTGCCTCGGTCCCTTCGGCCGACCGCGGCGCCGCGCTCGCCGCGCTCCGCAAGGATCCGCGCGTCCGCTTCGCCGAGCCCGACGCGACCTACGGCATCGACGCGCTTCCGAACGACCCGTCCTTCGGCCAGCTCTGGGGCCTGAACAACACGGGACAGACGGTGAAGACCTCGACGGGCACCGCGGATGCCGACATCGACGCGCCGGAGGCATGGACGACGACGACCGGCAGCTCGTCGGTGGTCGTCGCGGTGATCGACTCCGGCGTCGACTGGCACCACCCCGATCTCGCCGCGAACATCTGGACGAACCCGGGCGAGTCGTGCCCCGGCTGTGCCAACGACGGGATCGACAACGACGGCAACGGCTACGTCGACGACGTCCACGGCTGGGACTTCGTGAACAACGACAACGACCCGATGGACGACAACGGCCACGGCACGCACGTCGCCGGGACGATCGGCGCAGTCGGGAACAACGGGATCGGCGTCGCCGGCGTGAACTGGAACGTCCAGATCATGCCGCTGAAGTTCATCGGGGCGAACGGTCAGGGAACCGCGGACGACGCCGTGCGGGCGATCCTCTACGCGACGCGGATGGGCGCCGTCGTCTCCAACAACTCCTGGGGCGGGGAGGACTTCTCGCAGGCGCTCGAGGATGCGATCGCCGACGCGGATGCCCACGGCTCGCTCTTCGTCGCCGCGGCCGGAAACAGCGCCCGGAACACGGACACGACGCCGGACTATCCGTCGGGCTTCGACGTTCCCAACGTCCTCACCGTCGGCGCGGTCGACCAGAACGACGTGCGCGCATGGTTCTCCAACTACGGGAAGCGCACCGTCGACCTGGCCGCACCGGGGACGAACATCTACTCGACCTGGCCGGGCGGCTCGTACCGGTTCCTGGACGGGACCTCGATGGCGGCCCCGCACGCGACCGGAGTCGTCGCGCTCGCAAAGGCTGCGTTCCCCTCGGCGAGCGCCATCGGTCTGAAGACGCTCCTCCTGCGTACGGTCGATCCAAATGCGTCGTTTGCAGGACTTTCCTCCACCGGCGGACGCCTGAACGCCCGCTCGGCGGTCACGTGCGGAAGCGGCGCTCAGGTTTGGCTCGACTCTCCCGCGGCAGGCTTCGACGTCGACGTCGGCAAGCCGGTCGCGGTGACCGTGCTCGGCGCCGCCTGCGGGGATCCCTCCGCCGCTACCGTCGCGCTGAGCGCGAACGGCGCTCCCGTGACCCTCGCACCACGGGGTGACGGCCTCTACACCGGGAGCTTCACGCCCACGGCAGCCGGGCCCGTCGACCTCGTCGCGACCTCGACGGCGGGGGGCGGCAGCGATTGGCAGACGGTCTCTGGCACTGCGACCTCCGCGCCGCCGATCGTCGCAGGAGGTGCTCCCGTGACCGTGACGGTCTCGAGCCCCGGGGACACCGGCCGGCTGACGTTCGACGGGGTCGCGGGCGAGCGGGTGAGCTTGGACATCTCCGACGTCACGATCGGAACCTCGTGCTGCTCGTCGGCGGCCCTCTCCATCGTCGCCCCGGACGGAACGGCGCTGCTCGGGCCCTCAGGGTTCGGGACGAGAGGCGGCTTCGTGGACACGCGGACGCTGCCGCTCACCGGCTCGTACCGCATCCTCGTCGACCCGCAGGGCGACGCGGTCGGGTCGGCCACGTTGACGCTCTACGACGTGCCTTCCGACGCCGAGGCGGGGATCCTTCCGGGCGGAGATCCGGTCTCCGTCGGGACGACCGTCCCCGGACAGGATGCCGCGCTGACCTTCGACGGCCTGGCCGGCGAGCGCGTCAGCCTCAAGCTCACCGACGTGACGATCGGGACGTCCTGCTGCTCGTCGGCAAAGGTCTCGATCTTGAAGCCGGACGGAACCGCGCTCCTCACGCCGACGAACTTCGGGACGAACGGCGGCTTCATCGACACGAAGACGCTCCCGCAGACCGGCGCCTACCGGATCAGCTCGACGCCCAGGCAGACGCGGTCGGCAGCGCGACAGCCACCCTCTACGACGTGCCGCCCGACGCGGAGGCGACCGTCATTCCCGGCGGCGCGCCCGTCTCGGTCGGGGTGAACGTCCCCGGACAGAACGCCGCGGTCGTCTTCAACGGCACGGCGGGCCGGCGCATCAGCCTCAAGCTCACCGACGTGACGATCGGAACGTCGTGCTGCTCGTCGGCGAAGGTCTCGATCCTGAAGCCGGACGGGACAGCGCTTCTCTCCGCGACGAACTTCGGGACGAGCGGCGGCTTCGTCGACACGAAGTCGCTCCCCGCGACGGGCTCGTATCGGATCGTGATCGACCCGCAGTCGAACGCCGTCGGGAACGTCACCGTGACGCTCTACGACGTGCCCGACGACCCGACCGGGACGATCGACGATCGGCGGCCCCACATCCACGCTCACCTTGGACGTGCCCGGGCTCAACGGCTGGCGCACGTTCACCGGCACCGCCGGTCGCACGGTGACCCTCAAGCTCTCGAGCGTGACGATCGGGACGTCGTGCTGCAGCTCGGCGAAGGTCTCGGTCCTGCGGCCGGACGGGACGACGCTCGTGTCTCCGGCGAACTTCGGCACCACCGGCAAGACGCTCTCGTTCTCGCTGCCCGTCGCCGGGACCTACTCGATCTTCGTCGACCCGCAGTCGAACGCCGTCGGCTCGGTCATCCTGACGCTCAGCTAGCCATCCGCCTGACGTGGGCCGGCGTGACGGCCTCGGGCGTGGGGCAGCCCAGGAGCCGAAGCGCGAGTTCGACCTCGTCGCGCAGGAGTTCGAGGACCCGTCGGACGCCGTCCTCGCCGTCCACGGCGAGCCCCCAGAGGACGGGGCGGCCGACGAGGACGGCCCGCGCCCCGAGCGCGAGCGCCATGACGACGTCGGTCCCGCGCCGGACGCCGCCGTCCATGAGGACGAGGCAGCGCCCCGAGACCGCGTCGACGACCTCCGGAAGCGCATCCAGGCTCGCGGGCGCGCCGTCGAGCTGCCGTCCCCCGTGGTTCGAGACGACGACGCCGTCGACGCCGTGCTCACAGGCGAGCCGAGCGTCCTCCGAGGTGAGGATGCCCTTGACGAGCAGGGGAAGGCTCGAGACCGAGCGGAGCCATTCGAGGTCGCTCCACGTCACGGTCGGATCGACGACCTCCCCGAGCGTCGCGTGGAAGTCGCCGCCACCGAGGTGCGTGGCGAGGTTGGGGAGCGGGACGTCCGACGGGATCTCGAACGCGGTGCGGATGTCGCGCTCGCGCCGTCCCGCGGCGGGGAGATCGACGGTGAGCACGATCGCCTCGAAGCCGCTTGCGGCCGCCGACTCGACGAGCGACTGGGTGAATCCGCGGTCACGCGACCAGTAGAGCTGGAACCAGAGCCGGCCGTCCGGCACCGCTTCCCGGAGCTCGGCGGGCGAGGCGCCTCCCAGGGTCGAGAGGCACATGACCGTCCCGGCCGCGGCGGCGCCACGCGCGACGGCGAGGTCACCGTCAGGACTTACGAGGCGCTGAAAGGCCGTCGGCGCGACGAGGACGGGCATGGACACCTCCTCCCCGAGGATCGTCGTCCGGGTCGTCACCGAGCCGACGTCGACGAGCATCCGGGGCCGGAGCCGCCAGCGTCCGAAGGCCGCCTCGTTGTCCGCGAGCGTGCGCTCGTCGCCCGCGCCTCCGGCGATGTACCCCCACAGGCCCGGCTCGACCTTGGCCTCCGCGAGGCGCTCGTAGTCCCGGGCGTTCAGCGGCTCGGACACGCCGCCGATCCTAAGGGTTGAGTCGCTTACAGCGGGTTGGACTCGAGCGCCGCGGGGGCGAGTTTGAGGAAGGCCGCGACGACGTCGGGGTCGAACTGCGAGCCCGCGCCGTCCTCGAGCTCCTTGCAGGCCTCCTCGAAGGACATCGCCTTCCGGTAGGGCCGGTCGGTCGTCATCGCGTGGAAGGCGTCGCAGACGAAGATGACGCGCGACTCGATCGGGATCTCCTCGCCGCCGACCTCGTCCGGATAGCCGTTGCCGTCCCAGCGCTCGTGGGCGTGGCGCACGATCGGGCGGACGTTCTCGAGCCGCGCGATCGGCGCGAGGATGCGCTCGCCGAGCTCGGGATGGGTCTGCACGACCTTGCGCTCCTTCTGCGTCAGCGGGCCGGGCTTCTGGAGGATGGCCGAGGGGATGCCGATCTTGCCGATGTCGTGGAAGAGGGCGCCGAGCTCCAGGCGCTTGAGCGAATCCGGGTCGAGACCGAGCTCGCGGCCGACCTCGAGGGCCATGTCCGTGATCCAGCGGGCGTGCGAGGACGTGTACTCGTCGTTCGCCTCGAGCGCGTTCGCGAGCGCCTCGACCGTGGAGAGGAACGTCTCCTCGAGGTTGTCGAAGGCGCCGGCGTTCTGGATTGCGAGGCGTGCCTGCTGCGCGATGCCCGCGAGCAGGCGCATCGTCCTCCGGCTGAAGCCGTGCGGGTCGACCGCGACGATGCAGCCGAGTCGGTCTCCGTCGAAGTGCAGGGGCGCGACCGCGTAGTTCGGGCCGTCCGCGGGCACGCCGTCGATCCCCGAGAGCGTCTCGGAGCCGATCGAGAAGGGCTCGCCGACGGAGAGGAAGGCGCTCGTGAGCGCGCGGGGGTAGCGCAGCGCGGCGGTCGAAGCCCGTGCCTCGGGGTCGTAGCCCCAGAACGCCTGCGGCGCGAGGTCGCCGCCCGCGGTGTCCTCCATCCAGACGGAGACCCGAGGAGAGCCGATCGAGCGGGCCGTGATCTCGGCGATTCGCACGAGGACGTCCTCCATCCCTTCGACGGAGGAGAGCTCGCGGCTGAAGTCGAGGAGGGCGTTCGCGATCCAGAGAGATTCCTTCGCGCGCTCGGCCTCGTGCGCTCGGCCTCGTAGAGGCGCGCGTTCTCGAGGGCGACCGAGGCGTGGCCGGCGAGCACCTCGAGCAGGCGGACGTCGTCCTCGTCGAACTGGCCGACACCGAGCTTGGAGATGACGACGACGCCGCTCACGCGCGAGCCGTATTTCAGCGGCACGGCGACGACCGACTCGTCGATGTCGTCCGTGCCCGGAATCGTGACGGCGAAGTCGCAGTCCATGGCGTTCTCGAGCAGGAGGGAGCGGCCGGTCTCGGCAACCCAGCCGGTGAAGCCTTCCCCGAACTTGCAGGCGAGATCCTCGGCGCTCTCCTCCGTGTACTGGCCGAGCGTGCCCTTGAAGGCGATCGGGAAGAGGGTGTCGCCGTCGGCGATGTAGACCCGGCAGTTGTGGTAGTCGATCAGGCCGCGGAGCTCGTTCACGATCACGGTGCCGATCTCGCGCACGTCGTTCAGGCGGTTCAGGCGGCCGGAGAGGCTCTGCAGCATCTTCAGGTGGGCGATGGAACGGACGTCCTCGCGCCCGCTCACGCTTTCGGGACGCTCCGTCGCCGTGTCGTCGAAGAGGACGCTCTGGTTCTTGCCCCTGGCCTTGGCGGCCATCATCGCGGCCTCGGCGCAGGCGACCAGCTCGCGCGGGTTCATCGCGTGCTCGGGCCCCTGCGCAATGCCGACGGAGAGCGTGAGCCGGCCCGCGGAGTCGAACTCCCGGTCTGCGAGCTCGTCGGCGAGGCGCGCGGCGAGCCCCAGAGCGTCGCCCGCGTCGCAGGAGGCCATGATGATCCCGAACTCCTCGCCGCCGAGCCGGCAGACGACGTCCGAGGCCCGCATGGTCTGGCGGAGGATGTCGGCGAGCGCGACGAGAACCTGGTCGCCGGTGCCGTGCCCGTAGATGTCGTTGACGCGCTTGAAGTCGTCGATGTCGAGCATGAGGACGGCGATCGAGTCGTGCGACCGGCTGACCCGGTTGAGCTCGGCGCGCAGGCGGTCGTGGAAGTAGCGGTGGTTGTAGAGGCCGGTGAGTGAGTCGGTCTGCGCCTCGAGCTCGAGGCCGGCGCGCACCTGCGCGTTGTCGAGCGCGAGCGCCGCCGCGTCGCCGAAGCGCTGCGCGAGCTCGAACTCCTCCTCGGTGAAGACGGCGTCGTCCCCGAGCCGGTAGACGTTGAGCGCGCCCTTGACCGTGCCGCGGGCGACGAGCGGGACGGAGATGAGCGCCTCGGGCTCGTCGGGCGGCGTGCCGGGCACGACTTTCACGCGCGGGTCGAGGTGCGCGTGGTTGACGAGCTGCGGCTCGCGGTTCTCGACGACCCAGCCGGTGATGCCCTCGCCGTAGATCGGCTGGTCGCCCATGATCTCGTCCGCCCACCTGTCTCTGTGACATGAGGGGGATGAGGAGCGCCGCGGTCTCGTCCGCCTGGTAGATCGTGAAGGCGTCGAAGGGGATGAGATCGCCCAGCGTGTCGGCGATCCGCTCGAGCACCGCGTCGAGCTGCTGCTCGGAAAGGACGACGTGGAAGACGTCCGCCAGGCGGCGGTAGGAGTCGACCAGCGTGTCGACTCGGGTCAGTGCAGGGCGGGTTCGGCGGCGTCATGGACGCATCGTCTCGGCGCGACGTGCTCTCGCAGTACTCCCATCGACCGCAGCTTCCTTCCCGAACAGCTGTCTAAACCTCAATTCTCCCAAGTCGCGCGCCGTCCCCCTCCCTGAAAAGGGTGATTCGGGTCAGGCTTGCCCTGGTCGGCCTCACTGGAGGATGATCGGGGCATCTGGAAGTCGAAGCAAGGAGGTCTGCGGTGCCCCCCCATTGGTTTCGCCCGATCAACCCGGATCCGCATCCGATGAAGCCCGGCGAGAGGGTCATCACCAAGGTCAAGAGCAAGGACGGCAAGCCGGAAGTTCGCGATCACCGTGTGCGACGAAAAGCCCGATCCCCAGGCGATCTTCCTCTCGGACGACGATCTCGTACCGGGACGACGACGAGCTAGCCGCAGAAGCGCCTCGGCGCCTCGCTGACGTAGCGACTCGCGTCCGCCCGGCGGAAGAAGTCGAGCGCCGGCGTGAGCTGCGCCTCGGCCTCCTCGCGCCGGCCCGCGGCGACGAGCTGTTCGGCGGCGCGGAGGCGTGTCAGCGCCGAATCGGCACGGGCGCCGATGTCGTCGTACATGCCCGGCAGCCCGGCCGGGATCGCCGCCGGCGAGTGCTTGGGCGGCAGTCGAGCCACCGCGTCCGTAGGCGTACTCGCGCGCTCGCTTGGGCGAGGTCTGAGCCTCGGCCGAGCCCTTCCAGGACCTGGGCGATCTCCGCGAGCCAGGGGCCGGCCGCAGACGTGGGGCTCTCCCGCCAGCGTGCGAGAAGCTCGTCGACCGCGTCGGCCGCCTCGGCACGCTGGCCGGCCTCGTACAGCACCCGCGACCGCGTGGCAAAAGCTGGGAACGCCACCTGTGGGTCGCCCTGGACCCGGGCGAACTCGAGCCGTCCTGGCCGAGTCCTCAAGCGCTTCCTCCACCTGACCGTTGGCGAGCCCCAGGCGAGCTCGGAAGATGTAGGCGTCGATCGCCATCAACGTCGGTGTCGGCGACGACAGTCTCGTCGAGCATCCGCTCGGCTCGGGACAGCAAGCTCCTCCCAGTCGCCGTTCCAGTAGAGCTGGTCGAGCTGCTGCGTCTCGACCCACGCCATGGCAACGCACATGCCCGTGTCGGCGCGCCGCCTCGAGTGACCGTTCCATGAGAGCGGAGCCGCGCTCGAGGTCGCCGAGCTCCACGAGGGTCGAGACAAGGTTGTTCAGCGCGCCGCATGAGCTCGAACGAGAGTGGCGGAGCGATCTCGACCGCCCGCTCGAGATCTTCGACTCCGCCGAGGTCGCCGTTCAGCGTCCTCGCTACTCCGCGCGTGTTGAGTGTGTGCGCCTGCAGACTCCTCGAGGTCCCAGCGTCTGCGCCAGCGCGAGGGCCTCGTCTGCAAGGCGAATGGCGCTGATCCGTCTCGTCCGACGATCATGTGGAAGCGAGCCCGATTCGCGAGCACGCCAGCCTTGAGCGGCCGATGGAGGGGCTGTCCGCGACGAGTGAGACTGCCAGGTCGAGGTTCGCGCTCGCCTCCTGGCTATTCCCCTCGATGAAATGGGCGAAGTCCGCCAGGGCGACCAGCGCCAGGGCTGCTTGCTCCCTCTTCGCCTGCCTCCAGGAATGCGTCTGCCGCTTCTCGCAAGGCGTCCTTCCCGCTGCCCTCCGCCTGGAAGAGGGCCCGTCCGTAGGCGAGAAGCACGCGTGGCCGGTCGGCGTCCGTCTCCGTCGACAGCGCGAGAGCCTGCTCGTAGAAGCGGGCGGCGGCCGGAAAGGCGTTCAGGGCAGAACGAGCGGTCGCCCGCCTCGACGAGCGCGGTCGCGCGCGCGTGCGGCGAGCTCGGGGTCCTGCGCGGCCGGCCGCGCGATCGAGGTCGAGCGCGCTCAGGTAGTGGTGCGCGACCATCTCCGCGAGGTCCTCGGCGCCGGTCGCCGCCAGCGCCTCGATCCAGTCGGCCGCCAGCCGGTGCATCTCCGCCCGCCGTGCGCGCGGGATCTGGCTGTAGGCGACGTCGCGGACGAGGACGTGGCGGAAGACGAACTCGGTCTCGCCCGCGATCGACGATGCGGCGCTCGCGCCGCACGAACTCCTTGCGCTCGAGCGCGTGCGAGGCCTCCTCGACCGTCGGCCCGCGGCAGTCCGAGCAGCTCGCGAGGGCGCCCGGCCAGAAGACCTTCCCGACGATCGCCGCATCCTGGACGAGCGCCTTCTCGTCGGGAGGGAGCTGTCGAGGCGGGCCGCGATGATGCCCTGGACGCGACTCCGGGAGCGGCAGCGCGCTCCTCGCGCCTCGAGGGCGAGCATGCGCACGTACTCCTCGGCGTAGAGCGGGTTTCCGCCCGCCCGCGCGAGCAGCTCGCCGCTGGCGTTCGGCCGATGGCAGCCGTCCGTCGAGCAAGGCGAGCGAGCGCGGCGTGTCGTCCTGCGAGAGCGGGGAGAGCGAGATCGTGGTCGCGTTGCGCTTGCCGCCGCCCCAGCCCGGCCTGCGGTCGAGGAGCTCGGGACGCGCCGTGCAGAGGATGAGCAGCGGCACGTCGGTCGTCCACTCGGCCATCTGGTCGACGAAGTCGAGCAGGCCGTCGTCGGCCCAGTGGAGGTCCTCGAAGACGAGGATGAGCGGGCGCTGCTCGGCGAGCGCCTCGAAGAAGCGGCGCCACGCGGCGAACGCCTCGCCCGCGTGATCGCCGCTCGGAGCGTCGCTCGCCGGCGAGCCCGACGAGCGGGCGGAGGTGGCGCTCGACCCAGCGGGCCTCGGCCGGCTCGGCGAGCACGTTCTCGACGGCCGCGCGGAGCTTCTCCTCGGCCGCGCTCGGCGTCGTCGCTCTCGAGGATGCCGGCCTGCGCCTTCGTCATCTCGCCGAGCGCCCAGTAGGCGACGCCGTCGCCGTACGGAAGCGACCGGCCCTGCCGCCAGGTGACGTAGCTGCGCCGGGTCGGAGTCGAGGGCGGAGAAGAGCTCGCAGACGAGCCGGCTCTTGCCGATCCCAGGGACGCCGACGAGCGTGACGAGCTGCGGCGCGCGGTCGCGCTCGCGCGCGCGAGACGCGTCGACGAGGGCGTCGAGCTCGTCGCTCGCGCCCGACCAGCGGGGCGCCGCCGCGGAACGCGATGTCAACGCCGAGGCGCGCCTTCGGCGCGAGGGCTCCCAGACCGGCACGGGCTCGGCCTTCCCCTTGGCGTCGACCGGCTCGGCCTCGTGGAGCTCGATCGCGTGCTCGGTCGCCCGGCAGGTCGCCTCGTCGACGAGGATCCCGTCGGCGGGCGCGCGCCGACTGGAGCCGCGACGGCGGTGTTGAGGACGTCGCCGGCCGCGATACCCTCGCCCTCGCTCCGGGCGTGCGTCGAGGTTGACGAGCGCCTCCCCGGTGGCGGCCCCGATCCGGACGGAGAGACCGAGCGACGGGTCTTCGCCGTTCAGCTCCGCGATCGCCTCGCGGACCGCGAGCGCGGCGCGGACGGCGCGCTCCGGGTCGTCCTCGTGCGCGACCGGAGCGCCGAAGACGGCCACCACCGCGTCGCCGATGAACTTCTCGACGGTGCCGCCGAAGCGCTCGAGCTCGGCCTTCGACGCGCGCGTGGTACGGCGCAGGACGCCCGCGGACGTCCTCGGGGTCGAGACGCTCCGCGCGTGCCGTGAAGCCGACCAGGTCGACGAAGAGCGACGGTGACGACCTTGCGCTCCTCCGCGTTCGGGAGGGATTCCTCGGCGCCTAGCGAAGCGCCGCAGGACGTGCAGAACGCGAGCTCGGGGGAGACGACCGTGCCGCAGGAGGGGCAGGGGCGGCCGAGCGCACTCCCGCAGCTGCCGCAGAAGAGTGCGCCTGCCGGGTTTGCGAAGCCGCAGGCCGCGCACGTGGAGGCAGACATGGCCAGGCTAGTCTAGGCTCGCCGCGCCATGGAACAAGGGCGGAGGCCCGGTCTCTCCGAAGCGCTCGTCGTCTGGGGCCTCTTCGTCCTCGTGGCGCACGGCGGTCTTCGTCACGTACTCGCGCCTTCCCGTCACGCAGCTCTACAACATGAGCGGGAGCGGGTTCGTCGCAGGCGCCTCGCGCGCGCTCGTCTTCGCCGGCTACCCGTTCTCGCTCGTCGCGGTCGCAATCGTATGGATCGCGGCCGCCCGGGTCGTCGCCGGCTCGCGGTGGCGGCCGCGGCGCTTGCCGACCGGGCTGTGCGCGACCGTCGGCTTCCCCGGGGTCATCGACCAGGCCGACCTCGACGCGAGGCCGGTCAACGGTCTGGCCGGCGTCGGCGTCCTTCTCGCCCTCGCCCTCACGATCTGGGCCCTCGTGGACGGAGGGCGCGGCGACTCGGCGCCGTTCCGCCGGGACGGACTGGATCCGGATGGTTGCGGCCGCTCTGGTCGTCTGGTGGCGGCGCCGTGGATCTGGGCCGAGTTCGGCTTCTACATCAGCAACGCTCCCCTGCTCGGCTCGATCTTCCTCGCGGAGCAGATCAGGCCGTCGCTCGGCGGCGAGCCGTCGCTCCACGCGGTGCACCTGGGTCACCACCACGGGATGGACGGGACGCTCCTCGCGCTGAGCGCGATCGTGCTCTCCCGCGTCCCCGGGCGGATGCCAAGGAAGGGCGAAGCCATCGCTCTCGCGCTCTATGTCGCGCTCATGCTCGCCTACGGGCTCGCGAACGCGCTCCAGGACGGCTGGAACGAGCAGCTCGTCAAGCGAGGCACCGTCGGATCGAAGCTCCCGAGCGTGATCAGGCCCGATCTCAGCCCGGCGTGGCGGGGATTCTCCTGGGTGCCGCCGCCATCTACTTCGCGCTCTTCCGCGTAGGTAGAGTGAACCGATCCGAAGGAGGGATTTGATGACCCGACGCGTGTTGCCCCTTCTCCTCGTCGTCGCCGCATCCGTCCTCGCCCTCGCCGCGTGCGGGGGAGGAGGGGGCGGCTCGACCTCTCCTCGACCACACCACCGGCCGCAACCGGCGGCGGCTCCACGGGCGGCGGAGGCGGCGGTGGCGGCTCGACCGTCAAGATCACCGCCGATCCGAGCGGAGCGCTGAAATATGAAGAGACCGACGTGACCGCGAACGCGGGCTCGGTCACGATCGACTTCACGAACATGTCCTCGGTCCCGCACAACGTGACGATCGAGGGCAACGGAGCGAGTGGAGGCACCGACACGATCTCGGGCTCGTCGACGTCGACGATCGATCGACCTCCAGCCCGGGACGTACACGTTCTTCTGCTCGGTCGACAGCCACCGTCAGGCCGGCATGGAGGGCAAGCTCATCGTCAAGTAGCGCGCCCCTCCAGGCGCAGCTTCTCGACCTCCGGCACCTCGGGCGCGCCCGGGTCATCGCTTGCTACCTGCTCCCGGGGGACGAGCCTGCGCTCGTCGACTGCGGGCCGGCGAGCTCGATCGGGGCGCTCGAGGCAGGTCTGTCCGCGCACGGCCTCGCCGTCGAGGACCTCGGCCACGTCGTCCTCACGCACATCCACCTCGACCACGCGGGCGCGGCAGGCGCTCTCGTCCGCCGAAACCCGGGCCTGCGCGTGCACGTGAGCGAGATCGGCGCGCCGCATCTCGTCGACCCGAGCCGCCTGGAGGCAAGCGCACGGCGTCTCTACGGCGAGGACTTCGACCGCCTGTGGGGCGAGCTCGTCCCGGTGCCGGAGGAGAACGTGGACGTCGTCGGCGGGCGCGTGCTCGGCATGGATGCCTGGGCGACGCCGGGCCACGCCTCGCACCACGTGACGTTCCTCGCGGGAGACGGGACGTGCTTCTCCGGCGATGTGACCGGTGTCGTGATCGCGCCCTCGACCCTCATCGCGCCGGTCTCCCCGCCTCCCGACATCGACGTCGAGGCCTGGGAGCGCTCGCTCGACTCCATCGCAGCGCGGAGCCCGGCCCGCCTCTGCCTCCCTCACTTCGGCGTCGTCGAGGAGCCCGCAGCGCACCTCGAGCGGACGCGCGAGCGCCTTCGCGTCTGGGTGGGCCGCGTGCGTGACGGCGCCACCGAGGAGGAGTTCGTCGCCTCCGCCGAGCGCGAGCTCGAGGAGGCGACGGATCCCGAGACTGCCGCCGCGTACACACAGGCCGGCCCTCTCTGGCAGTCGTACGCAGGCCTGCTCAGGTACTGGGCCAAGAAGGCCGAGGCGGCCGCTACCCTGTGACCCGATGCGCCGCTCAGTCCTAGGGGTCATCGTCGCTGTGCTCGCGCTCGCGCTGCCCGTTTCCGCCGCCGCGGTGACCAAGCGCCTGGTCGGGAACTTCGACTCCCCGGTCCAGGTGTTCGCTCCGGCGAGCGTCCCGGGCTCGACGATCTACGTCGTCGAGAAGACCGGCTTCGTCGTCCGGAGGCAGAAGGGAGGACACCGGAACGTCGTCCTCGACGTGCACGGCCACGTCTCCTCGGGAAGCGAGCAGGGCCTGCTCTCGGCCGTCATCGCGGGGCGGAAGCTGTACGCGTACTACACGAACCGGAACGGGGACAGCCGCGTGGTGCGGTACACGCTGAACAGCGGCCTCGGGCATGTGCAGTCGGGCTCGAGGAAGGCGATCCTGCGGGCCAACCAACCGGCCACCAACCACAACGGCGGCACGCTGCTCTTCCACGGCGGACACCTCTACCTGAGCCTGGGCGACGGGGGTGGCGGCTGCGACACGTTCACGAATGCCCAGGATCTGAGCTCGAAGCTCGGGAAGATCCTCCGCCGCGACTCGAACGGGTGGAAGATCGTCGCCTACGGCCTGCGCAACCCGTGGCGCTGGTCGTTCGACCGGTCCACGGGCGCCATGTACATCGGCGACGTCGGCCAGGACGCCTGGGAGGAGATCGACTTCCTGCCGGCCGCCAAGGTGGGGCGGCCCGCCGGAGAACTACGGCTGGAACAAGTGGGAGGGCACCGTCGGGAGCTCGGCGAGCGGGTGCACGTCCGAGGGCCTGAAGGGATCGGGCGAGCTGATCTTCCCGAAGATCACCGTCAGCCACCCGACGGCCGAGGCGATCATCGGCGGCTACGTCTACCGCGGCTCGAGCATGCCGGGCGCAGCGTCGGCCGCTACTTCTTCGGGGACGAGCTCGGCAACTGGGTCCGGACCGCCGATGCGGTCACGTTGAACAACCAGAAGACGCTCGGCTTCCAGGTATCGCACCTTTCCTCTTTCGGCGAGAGCTCGAAGGGCGAGCTCTACGCCGTCTCGCTCGACGGCCCCGTCTACAAGCTCGTTCCCGGCTAGCCTCCCGCTTCATGCGGTACCAGTGGGTTGATTGCCGGTGGGAGCTCGGGGAGGCCGGAGCGCGGCCGTGAGCTCTACCTGGCCGGGCACGTCCCCGGTGCGTCCTTCCTGGACGTCGAGACGGAGCTCTCCGCCTCGCCAGGCGGGGCGGACGGAGGACGGCATCCGCTTCCCGCGCCGGAGGACTTCGCGCGCGCGGCCGGCGCGGCCGGGATCGGCGACGACACGCTCGTCGTCGCCTACGACCAGGGCATGAACGGCGGCGCCGCCCGGCTCTGGTGGCTCCTGCGCCACTTCGGGCACGAGGACGTCGCGGTCCTGGAGGGCGGTCTCGACGCGTGGCTCGGGCCGCTTCGCGGTGGCGACGAGGGCATCGAGCCCGCGTCGTTCACTCCGCGTCCCCGCGACGACGACACCGTCACGGCAGAGGAGATCGAACGCGCGCTCGGCGGCCCCGGACTCGTGCTCGTCGACGCCCGACTCCCCGAGCGCTACCGCGGCGAGGTGGAGCCGATCGACGCCGTCGCAGGCCACATCCCGGGGGCAGTCAACATGCCGTACCCGGAGCCCGTGGGCGAGCCGGGCGGGGGCGAGGTCGTCGCCTACTGCGGCTCCGGGATCACGGCCGCCGTCACCGTCCTGCGCTTCCACCAGGCCGGCATCGAGGCGAAGCTCTATCCCGGTTCCTGGAGCGAGTGGTCGAGCCGAGGGCTGCCGGTGGAGCGTGGCTGAGTTCACGGTTCGGTCGGCGCGCCCCGAGGACACGGAGGCGGTCTACCGGCTCTTCGCCGAGTGGCAGGAAGACGCCTATGGCGAGGTCGAGGTGGGGCCGGAGATGTTCGCGAGCGACCTCGCGGCCGGGGAGGGCTCCTTCGTCGCGGAGACGGCCGACCGGATCGTGGGTCATTCCAACGTCCGCGGGAATGGAATCGACGTCGGCGTCGCTCCGGCCTGGCGCCGGCGCGGGATCGGCACCGCGCTCCTCCGGGCTGCCGAGGAAGCGGCGAGCGCCGACCCGACGATGCTGATCGGCCTCGCCGGCCAGCCCTGGGCCGCGCCGTTCGCCGAGGCAGGCGGCTACGCGAAGGCGTGGGAGGTGTGGCTCATGGGTACCGATCTGCCGGCCGAGGTCCCGCCGCCTGCCTGGCCCGACGGCGTCACGGTGCGAACGTTCCGCGAGGAGGACGCCAACGAGGTCAAGGACCTCCTCGACCTCGCGTACAAGGACGAGTTCCACCATCATCCGATGTCCTTCGAGCACTGGCGCCGCTTCATGCTCGAGTGACCCGATGTACGACCCGACGCGTGGTTCCTCGCGGTCGCGGGTGAGGAGATCGTCGGCGCGGCGCTCAACTGGGACGAGGGCTACGTCAAGGACCTCGTCGTCCACCCGGACTGGCGTGGGCGCGGGCTCGGAAAGGCGCTCATGCTCCAGACCTTCGGGGAGTTCTCGCGCCGAGGCATCCTGCGCCTGACGCTGAAGACGGACTCGAACAACCCCACGGACGCGTGGCGGCTCTACGAGCGCGTGGGGATGAAGATCGAGCGGACCTACGAGGTCTTCGAGAAGCGACGCTCCTAGCTCGCTGTAGCGGAGGTGTCGTTCTGCCAGAGCCCGAAGGCATTCCCCTCCGGATCCTGGCAGCGCGAGAACCAGCCCATCCCCGGCACGGGCATCTTGTCGTCGCCCTGGCCTCCCGAGTCGCGCACCTTGGCGATGCAGCCGTCGATGTCGTCGACGCCGTAGTAGACGAGCAGGCCGCGCTGCTCTGCTGGATAGACGGCCGCACCCTCCTGCTCGCCGGTCCGCGCCATGCGGTAGTCCATGCCCTCCATCGGAGAGTCGAATTGCCATCCGAACAGACCTTCGAGGAAGCCCTGCAGCCGGTCGGCGTCGCCGGCGGGCCATTCGACGTGGGTCACCTGTGGCATGAGTGCTCCTTCCGCTTGCTTTGGGCCCGACGAAGTGTTCCAGCCCCGCCGAGCGGATGCTTGAACGACCGGATTCGTCTGTGTGAGACTGGCCTCCTGGCGTCCTGCGCTGCCGGCGGGCGGCAGTGCGGCCCGCGAGAACACTGTTCGAAAGAAACGATCACGTGCCGACGATCACGGCGAACGACATCGAACTCGCGTACTCCGTGGACGGAGACGGTGCCGAGACGGTCGTTCTCGTCAACGGCCTGGCCGATACGAAGGAGACGTGGGAGCTCCAGGCGCCTGCGCTCGTCGAGCATTACGGCCTGGTCACGTACGACAACCGTGGAGTCGGCGAGTCGTCGACGCCACCAGGGCCGTACACGACCAGGCAGATGGCCGAGGACCTCGCGAGCCTCGTCGATCAGCTCGACATCGGCCGGTTTCACCTCGTCGGGGTGTCGATGGGCGGGATGATCGCCCAGGAGTACGCAATCGCCCACCCCGAACAGTTGCTCTCGGCCTCGTTCTGCTCCACGTATTCCTACCCCGGGCCTTTCTGCTCTCGCATGTTCGCGTGCTGGCGGGACCTGGTTCCCTCGCTCGGGGTCGGCTTTACCCAGCGCGAAGTCCTCCTCTGGGCGTTCACGACCGACTTCTTCGAGCAGCGCGGGCCCGAGCTCGAGGAGATCGAGGGCCTGATGGCGGCCAATCCGCAGTCGACCGAAGGCTACCTCGCTCAGCTCTCGTCGATCGAGACGCACGACACTCGCGGACGCCTCGGCAACGTGACCTGCCCGTCGATGACGCTCGTGGGCGTCGAAGACCTGATCATCTACCCGAAGCTGTCGCGCCGCCTGCACGAGGAGCTTCCCGACTCGACGTGGGTGGAGGTGCCCGGCGGGCACGCATGCCTGTGGGAGTTTCCCGAGCCCTTCAACGACGCGGTCCTCACCTTCCTCGGCGCTGCCGGAGCCCATTGAAGCGACGCTCGGCAGCGAGCCAGGAAACGCCCTGACCGCCTTCCGAGCCGAAGGGCGCTCGACCTGCGTCAGGCGATCTGCAGCTCGGTCACACCCGCAAACGTCTCGGCCTCCGGGTCCTCGCGCCAGCGCTCGTAGACGGCGAGCGCCACGGCAAGGTCCTGGACCGCCAAGCCGGTCGAGTCGAAGACGGTGATGTCCTCGTCGGCGCGCCGCCCTTCCTCCTCCCCGGTGAGAACGCGGCCGAGCTCGGCGACGTCCTCCCGCTTCAGCCCGCGAGGGAGTGCGTTGGCGATCTCGCCGTTGTGGCTGGCCTGCTCCCACTCGTCGCAGACGACGCGGGCGCGCAGGAGTTCCTCGACGGCGATCTCGGCCTTGCCGGGGCCGTCCGCCCCCATGAGGCTCACGTGCTGGCCTGCGTGCAGGGAGCCGGGCTCGAAGAGGATCTCGAACCCGGGCGTGACCGTGGCGACGATGTCAGCCGCGAGCGCCTCGGCCTTGTCCGCCGCCACCGCCGCGGCCTCGCCGATCTCGTCCGCTGCGGCTGCGGCCGCCTCGGGCCGAGTATCCCAGAGGACGACGCTGCGCCCGCGCGCGACGAACGTGCGCGCGACGGCACGGCCGTTCACGCCGCAGCCGACGACCGAGGCCGGAGCCGGGGTGGGGAGCGCGAGCGTCTCGGCCGCGAGCACCGCGGCGGCACCCGTTCGGAGCGCGGTCACGGCTCCCGCGTCGAGGAGTGCGCGGAGCTCTCCCGTGGCCGCGTCGGAGAGAAGCACGACGCCGCTCACCGTTGGCAGGCCGCGCTCGGGATTCCGCGGGAAGGACGTGACCCACTTGAGCACCGCGTGGCCCGCGCCCGCCGCGGGCATGGCGCGGAAATCGCCGTCCGGCGGTGCCGAGACGTACACCTTCGACGGCATCTGCCAGTCGCCCCTTGCGTGCTCGACGAAGGCTGTTGCGGACGGCTTCAACGGCCTCCGCAGGGTCGAGTGCCGCATGGACGTGTGCCGAAGCGAGGAACGGTACGCTCACGGCGCGAGATGATGGCAGCCCCGGTCACGATCTGCGACGTCGGCCCCCGCGACGGCCTCCAGAACGAGGCGGAGAGGCTCTCTCCGGAGACGCGCGCGGAGCTCGTGAACCGCCTCGTGTCGGCGGGTCTCCGGAGCGTCGAGGCGGTCAGCTTCGTCCGCGCGGAGAGCGTGCCGCAGATGGCCGGGGCAGAGGACGTGGTCGCCGGGATCGAGCGGAAGGGGGGCGTCGAGTACCGGGCTCGTCCTCAACGTGAAGGGCTACGAGCGCCTGGCCAAAGCCGGCCTCGACGCCGTTCACTTCACGCTCGGCGCCACCGATACCTTCAACCGACGCAACGCGAACCGTTCGGTCGACGAGTCCGTCGCGGAGCTCGAGAGCGTCGAGACGGAGCTTCCGGTGAGCGTCTCGATCAGCGTCTCCTTCGGCTGCCCGTTCGAGGGCGACGTCGACCCGGCGACGGTGATCCGCCTCGCCGAGCGCTGCGTCGCGGCGGGGGCGGGCGAGATCGTCTTCGCGGACACGATCGGCGTCGGCGTCCCGCACCAGGCGCGCGACCTCGTGGAGCGTGGCAAGGGTCTCGGGGTGCCCGTGGGGGTGCACCTGCACAACACCCGCAACACCGGCTTCGCCAACGCCTATGCGGCACTCGAGGCGGGAGCCACGGTCTTCGAGTCGTCCGTCGGCGGGCTCGGCGGCTGCCCCTTCGCGCCGCGGGCGACCGGAAACATCGCCACCGAGGATCTCGTCTATCTGCTCGAGGGCGAGGATGTTGACACCGGGGTCGACCTCGACGCCCTCATCGCCGTCTCCGAGTGGCTCGAGGGAGTCCTCGGCCGCGCGCTTCCGGGCCAGGTCTACCGCGCGGGTGCCTCGCTCGCGTAGCCTCCCGCGCTACGTGGCATGGGGGGCGGTGGCCGCGGCCTGCGCGTACCTCCTCGCGCAGCTCGCCCCCGACGTCGGCTCGAAGCCGCTCTTCGAGGACGAGGCCGTCTCCGGGCTGATCTCCGCGCGGCCCTTCGGGGAGATCGTCGCGACAACGATGTGGGACCGCGGCGGCGCACCGCTCCATTTCCTCCTCGTGCACGTCGGCTTCCTCTTCGACTCCTCCCCGGAGACCCTCCGCTGGATCTCCGTCGTCTTCGCCGTGGCCACTGTCGTCCTCTGCTACGACCTGGGGCGGAGGCTGGACGGCCGCGTCGCGGGCGTCGCCGCCGCGATCGTCGCCGCCGCGTCCGGGATGCTCGCCGTGTACGGGAGCTTCGGGCGCATGTACGCGCTCTTCGCGTTTGCCGCCGCGGTCGCGGTCGACCTCTTCGTCCTCTGCGTGCAGCGTCCGACGACGGGAACGGTGGCGGCTGCATCGGCGGGGGCCTGGCTTCTCCCGGCCGTGCACCCCTACGGAGGAATCGTGGTCGCCGTCGAGGCCGCGGTCGCCCTCTCAGTCTGGCGCGGCCGGCCGCTTCGGCCCGCGTGGCCGGCTGCCGTCGCGGCACTCGCGATGGTCCCACTCGCCGTCGCCGACCTGCGGCTCGCCGACCGGTTCCAGGTGAGCTCGACCCAGCAGGGCCGACTGGCGTCGTGGAGCGAGGCGGGGCACCAGCTCGAGGACGCGCTGCGCGGATTCGGCGGCGGGAGCGGATGGACGTTCGTCGTCTTCCTCGTCCTCGCGGGCTTCGGCGCGGCGATACTCGTCCGCAAGCGGCCGGAGCTCGTCGCGTGGGGCCTGATCGCGTTCGTGGCCCCGCCGCTCCTTGCCACGCTCATCCGCACCGACCAGGCGCCCGATCTCTCGCCGCGCCATCTGATCTTCGCGCTGCCGTTCTTCGCCGCGTTCGTCGGCGCCGCCGTTTCGCGCCTGCCGGCGCGTCCGGTCGCGCTCGCGGGGCTCGCGGTCGTCGCATTGCTGTCGACACAGGGGATCCAGGATCCGCGCTCGATCACCTATACGGCCGCGCTCGGAGGCGAGAAGCAGGTCGCCGCGCCCGCCGGCGTGGCTCCGAGCCAACGTGCAGCCCGACGACGTCCTCTATCCGTACTCGTCGGTGTTCCTCGCGGCACTGCCGGAGGCGGGCGAGGCACGAGGCATGCCGCGGGCGCAGGTGCAGTCGCTGCTCGCAGCCCTCGACCGCGTGGACTACCCCGCGGGAGACCTCTACGTCGCCGTTCCCACCGGGACGACGAAGATCGGCCCCGTTCTCGGACGGTCAGCCGTTCGGGCAGCTGGATGATCATCCGCAAGGACGGCCCCTTCGCCGACCGGGCAGGCTGTTCTCCGCGCCGCGGAGACATCGCTCGCAGCCGGGCAATCCCAGCTCCAGGGGCCCGTCCCCGAACAGCTGGCCGGCTGGTTCGAGCTCAACCGCTCGGTCCTCTGCGAATCGCTCGCCAAACTCGGCTCGGGATGTGAAACTGGATAGCGCAATGTCGGTGCTCATCAAGGGCGGGCGCGTCATCACAGCCGCCGACGACTACGTCGGAGACGTCTTCGTCGAGGACGAGAAGGTCTCCCTCATCGGCGAGTCGCTGGACGTCGACGCCGACAAGATGATCGACGCGAGCGGCAAGTACGTCCTCCCGGGCTCGTCGACCCCCACACGCATCTCGACATGCCCTTCGGCGGGACGACGACGATCGACGACGTCGAGTCCGGCCAGACCGCGGCCGCGTTCGGCGGGACGACCTGCCACGTCGACTTCATCATCCAGCCGCAGGGCTCGAGCTTCGCGGACGCGATCGCGGAGCTGGAAGTCGAAGGCGAACGGCAAGCAGGTGATCGACATGGGCTACCACATGGCGGTCACCGACCTGCGCGAGGGAGGCTCCCTCGAGGAGCTCGCCACGCTGCCCGACCAGGGCATCACCTCCTACAAGCTCTTCATGGCCTACAAGGGCGCGCTCATGGTCGACGACGAGACGCTCTTCAAGACGATGGAGGTGGCCGCAGAGACCGGCGCGCTCGTGATGGTGCACGCCGAGAACGGCGACGCCATCGACGTGCTCGTCAAGAAGGCGCTCGCGGAGGGGAAGACCGAGCCGAAGTACCACGCGCTCACGCGCCCGCCCGAGACCGAGGGCGAGGCGACGAACCGGGCGATCCAGCTCGCGCGCGTCGCCGGCTGCGCCGCTCTACGTCGTCCACGTCTCGTGCCAGGAGGTCGGTCGAGCCGATCGCCCTCGCCCGCGAGAAGGGCTGGAACGTCTTCGGCGAGACCTGCACCCAGTACTTCTTCGTCGACTACACGTTCCTCGAGAAGCCGAACTTCGAGGGCGCGAAGTACGTCTACACGCCGCCGCCGCGCGACAAGGCGAACCAGGACGTCCTCTGGGCCGCGGTGCGAAACGACGTCCTCTCGGCGATCTCGACCGACCACTGCGCGTTCCTCTGGGACGGGCAGAAGACGCTCGGGAGGGACGACTTCTCGAAGATCCCGAACGGCGGGCCGGGGCTCGAGAACCGGCTGCACATGATCCACGAGTTCGGCGTCCGCCAGGGGCGGATCGGCCTCAACCGCATGGTCGAGCTCCTGGCCACGAACCCGGCGAAGCTCTTCGGCCTCTACCCGCGGAAGGGGACGATCGCCGTCGGCTCGGACGCGGACATCGTCGTCTTCGACCCGACGAGGAAGCACACGATCACCGCCGCCTCCCAGCACTCGAAGACGGACTACAACCTCTACGAGGGCACCGAGGTGACCGGCACGCCCGAGACGGTGCTCCTGCGCGGAAACGTCCTCGTCGAGGGCGGCGAGCTCGTCGCCGAGCCCGGAATCGGTCGGTTCGTGAAGCGGGCACGCTTCGGCCAGCAATTGACCGCGGTCGAGGCCGCGGCCTAGCGAGAGGGGGACGGCATGTCCACACCCGAGAGGCGTTTCGGCCCGAGAGGAGGGATCACCCTCGGCGGCATCGTCGTCGTCCTCGGGATCGTCATCCTGCTCTTCTGGAGCCTCTGGCTGGGCATCATCGTCATCCTGCTCGGCCTCATCGCCTTCGGCGGTTTCGTCCGCGGCCGCTGGTACTAGCCGACCGCGAGGCCGGGGCGGACGAGCCGCTGCGGGCGGCGGAGTCCCGCGTCGTTCACATGCGGGTTGAGCGGCTCGGCGAGCGGAGGCGCGCCGAAGGAGAGCCGCGTGCGCTCCTCCGGAGGAGACCCGTAGAGCGTCGTTCGCTGCCTCGGCGTGCGCGCCGAGCGCGCGGATCGCTTCCTCCATCCGCTCGGGCGGCATCTCCTGCCCGTGCGCGGCGCCGGCCGCGCGCGAGATCGACTCGTTCATGAGCGTCCCGCCGAGGTCGTTTGCCCCGGAGCGAGGCAGGCTTGCGCGCCAGTCGACACCCAACTTCACCCACGAGGTCTGGATGTTCTGGATGTGCGGATGAAGCGCCAGTCTGGCCACCGCGTGCATAAGGACAGCCTCCCGGAATGTCGGGCCCGGCCGCGCGCCGCCGCGTGAGGAAGATCGGCGCCTCCATGTGCACGAAGGGGAGCGGCACGAGCTCGGTGAAGCCGCCGGTCCGCTCCTGCAGCTCGCGCACGCGGACGAGGTGGCGCGCCCAGCTCTCGGGTCCCTCCACCGACCCGAACATGATCGTCACCGTCGAGCGGAGGCCGAGGGGATGCGCCGTCTCGTGCACCTCGAGCCACTGCTCCGTCGTCACCTTGTCGGGGCAGATGATCCGGCGCACGTCGTCGTCGAGGATCTCGGCCGCGGTGCCCGGGAGCGAGGCGAGCCCGGCGTCGCGGAGGCGCGCGAGGTAGTCGGCGAGCGGGACGCCGAGCGTCGCCGCGCCCTGCCACACCTCGAGCGCCGAGAAGGCGTGCACGTGCAGATCGGGAAGCTCCGCCTTGATCGCCTCGACGAGCTCGACGTAGTAGTCGCCCGTGAACGCAGGGTGGATGCCGCCCTGGAGGCAGACCTCGACGGCGCCGCGCTCCCACGCCTCCCGGCAGCGGCGCACGACCTCGTCCGTCGGGACGAGGTAAGGCGCCCCGCGCAGGTTCTCCGCCAGCTTGCCCTTGGAAAAGGCGCAGAAGCCGCAGCGGAAGTAGCAGACGTTCGTGTAGTTGATGTTCCGCGTGACGACGTAGGTGACCTCGTCCCCGTTGGTCTCGCGGCGAAGCTCGTCGGCTGCGGAGAGGACGGCGCCGAGCTCAGGCCCGCGGGCGCGGAAGAGCGCGGCGATCTCCTCCTCGTCGAGCTCCTGACCGAGCTCCTGACCTTGTAACACAGTGTTACTGACTCGCCTGGTCGGCAGGTACGGGACAGGCGCCTCGGTGCCCGCGGCCCACCGGTCCTCGCGGGCGAGCCCGTCCGCGTCGGCGTGCTTGCGGATCTCCTGGGCGATGCGCGGGTCGGCCCAGCGTCCGAGGTCCGCGACGTACTCGGGGTAGATCGGGAAGACGCGGCGCGAGCGCGAAGCCGGCGGCCTCGGTCGCCGCGCGCAGGCGCTCGATCTCCGGCCACGGAGCCTCGGGGTTGACATGGTCGACGGTCACCGGGGAGATGCCGCCCCAGTCGTCGATCCCGGCCTCGAGGAGGCGCGGGAAATCGTCGTAGGAGAGGTTCGGCGGCACCTGGACGTGCATCTCACGGCCCGAGCACCTCGCGCGCGGCGCGCGCCGTCCAGAGGAGTTCGTCGAGGGACGGCTCGGGCGCGGCGGCCATCTTCGTCCCCGGCTTCGCGCGGAAGTTCTGGACGATCACCTCCTGGACATGGCCGTAGCGCTCGTGCAGCGCGCGGATCGCCTCGAGCGCCTCGATGCGCTCCTCGCGCGTCTCGCCGATCCCGATCAGGATCCCCGTGGTGAACGGGATCTCGAGCTCGCCGGCGATGCGGATCGTCTCGAGGCGCCGCTCGGGGAGCTTGTCCGGGGAGCCGTAGTGCGGCACCTCCCTTGGCGGAGAGCCGTGCCGACGCCGTCTCCAGCATGATCCCCTGCGACGCGGAGACCGTGCGCAGGAGGGCCAGCTCGTCGCGCGTCATCACGCCGGGGTTCACGTGGGGAAGCAGACCCGTCTCGGCGAGGACGAGCTCGCACATGCGGGCGAGGTACTCGATCGTCGTCTCGCAGCCGAGCTCGGCGAGCTCCTCGCGCGCCGCGCGGTAGCGCAGCTCCGGCTTGTCGCCGAGAGTGAAGAGCGCCTCGTGGCAGCCTGCCTCCGCGCCCGCCCGGGCGACCTCGAGCACCTCGTCGGCGCGCATGTAGGCGCGCTCGCCGCGCCGCGGAGGCTGGGCGAAGGTGCAGTAGTGGCACACGTCCCGGCAGAGCTTCGTCAGCGGGATGAAGACCTTCGGCGAGTACGTGATCAGAGGCACGCGAGCATCGCCTCGTAGTCCTCGGGCCGGTCGACGTCGAGCGCGAGGAGGGGGTCCTGGATGACGGCGGGGTCGAGTCCGGCCGCGTGCGCGGCGGCGAGGGTCTTCTCTACCGGGACGCCGAAGGGCGGGACGAAACCGTCGAGCGTGCGGAGCGCGAGTGCGTTCACGCCTCCGTCCCGCGACGGCGCGAGGGCGAGCGGGGACGCCGCCTCGGCGAGAGCGTCGAGCGACTCGGGGCGGACGAGGGGGCAGTCGGCGATGACGACGACGACGCCGCCCCGCGCTCGCTCGTCGCGAAGCGCGGCCGCGATCGCGTCGGCGTGGCCCGTGCCGGCATCCTGCAGGACGTCGATCTCCCCCGGCGCGAACTCCGGATCCGGCGTCACGAGTAGCGTTCCCGTGATGGCCTTCGCCTCGGCACACGCGGCGAGAACACGCTCGAGCATGTCGAGCACGAGCTGCGCTCGCTCTTCGGGCGGCAGCAGGGGCGCGAGGCGCGTCTTCGCGCCGTCGGGGCCCTTGACCGGGACGACCGCCAACACTCCGTGAGCATACGGAACCACCCGGGGAGAGCATAGGATCCGCCGGTGCAGCCCGAGGATGCCCTCCCCGAGGCCTACCACCAGAGCCTCTTTCCGCCGGTGGCCGAGCCCGCTTTCGAGGACGTCGAGGAGCTCGAGCGCGTCTGGGGAGCGCGCTGGGGTGCCAACAGTGAGGTCGGCAAGCTGCGAGCGGTGCTCATGCGCCGGCCCGGCCCCGAGCTCGAGCGCATCCGCTCCGATGCGTGGGACACCGGCATGCGAGCGCTCGTCGATCCGGAGGAAGGGTGGTACTGGGAGAGCGAGACCCCTCCCGATCTCGATCTCGTCCAGAAGCAGTACGGCGGCCTTCTCGCCGCGCTCGAGGCGGAGGGCGTCGCCGTCCACTTCGCGGAGCCTGCCGATTCGCGCTTCTCCAAGGCGATGTACACGCGGGACCCGCTCGTCACCGTTCCGGGCGGGGCGATCATCGGGAGGATGGGCCCGCGCATGCGCCGCGGGGAGGAGTCGTCGATCGCCCGAGCGGTCGCGTCGCTCGGCATGCCCGTCCTGCGGACGATCACGGGCACCGGTCTCATGGAGGGTGGCTCCTTCGCCAAGCTAACGCCCACCGTGGCCGCGTTCGGTGTGTCGATCCGGTGCAACGACGAAGGCGCCAGGCAGCTCGCAGATGCGCTTCGGCCGCTTGGGATCGAGCTCCTCGTCGTGCCGATGAGCGGATTTTCGATCCACCTCGACGGTGACTTCGGGATGGTCGACGTCGACAAGGCTCTCGTCAACGCGCCCGGGCTTTCGTACTCGTTCCTCGACCGCCTCACCGAGCTCGGCATCGAGGCGATTTGGTGCGATCCCAACGAGCTCTGGGCGATCAACTCGCTCGTCCTCGAGCCGGGGCGCGTGCTCATGTGCGACGGCTATCCGCGCACTGTCGAGCGGCTCGAGAAGCGCGGCGTCAACGTGACGACGATCCGGTACGACGAGATCCAGAAGAATGGCGGCGGCATCCACTGCTCGACGATGGAGCTCCTCCGCGACGACGTCTAGCCTCGTCGTCCTTGCCGGCGGGCTCGGGGGCTCGCGCTGTGCCCACGCGCTCGCGCAGGCGGCCGGGCCGGAGTCGGTGACGGCGATCGGCAACGTTGGCGACGACCTCGAGCTCTGGGGCCTGCACATCTCGCCGGACCTCGACACCATCCTCTACACGCTCGCGGGCATGCTCGACGAGGAGCGCGGCTGGGGCGTGCGCGGCGACACGTACGGCGCGCTCGCCGTCGCCGAGCAGCATGGGCGGGAGACCTGGTTCACGCTCGGCGACAAGGATCTCGGCCTCCACCTGATCCGCACCGAGCTGATCGGGCGGGGCGAACCGCTCTCGGAGGTGACGCGGCGTCTGGCCGAGGCCCTCGAGATCGGCGTGGGGCTCATCCCGGCCACGGACGACCGCCTGCGGACGAAGATCCAGACTCCGGATTGCGAGCTCGACTTCCAGGAGTGGTTCGTGCGCCGGAGGCACGCCGACCGCGTGGACGGCGTCCGCTTCGAGGGCGCGGAGGCGGCGCGTCCCGCTCCGGCGTCACCGAGGCCATCGCCGAGGCCGACCTCGTCGTGATCGCGCCGTCCAACCCCTTCGTCTCGATCGACCCGATCCTCGCAGTCGGCGAGATCCGCGCGGCCCTCATGGGGAAGCGCGTCGCGGCGATCTCGCCGCTCGTCGGCGGGAAGGCGATCCGCGGGCCACTCGCGGAGATGATGGCGAGCCTGGGGCACGAGGCATCCGCGCGCGGAATCCGCGATCTCTACGGCGATCTCGTCTCCACCTTCGTCCTCGACCGCGTCGACGCGGAGCTCGCAGGGGAGATCCCGGGGGCCGTCGTCTGCGACACGGTTATGGTTGCGCCGGAGCGGCGGGCACAGGTCGGCCGCGGCCTTCTGGAGGCGATCGGGTGATCGGAATCGTTGGCGGGACGGGGGACTTCGGGCAGGGCCTCGCCGAGCGCCTCCGCCGCGTCGGCGAGGAGGTCGAGCTCGGCTCCCGCACCCCTCACGACGAGTTCGTCTCCAACCGGGAGTGCGCCGAGGAATCGGACATCGTCTTCCTCTCGGTGCCACCCGAGGGCCTCGAGGCAATGTGTTCCAACCTCGCGGCGAACCTGGTCGGCAAGATCGTCGTCAGCGTCGCGAGCCCGATCGTCTTCGAGGACGGGAAGCCTGCCGCGGCGCCCGGCGAGCTCTCGCTGGCCGAGGTCGCGGCGCACGCGGCGCCGGGCGCGCGCATGGTCGCCGGGTTCCACACGGTGAGCGCGAAGGCCCTCGCCCGCGTGAACGACCCGCTCGACGAGGACGTGATTCTCTGCGGCGACGACGAGGAGGCGAAGGCCGCCGTCGCCGAGCTCGCGGAGCGCATCGTCGAGGGGCGGGCGGTCGACGCGGGACGGCTCGAGGTCGCGCGCTGGCTCGAGCCGCTCACCGCCGTCCTCCTCAACGTCAACCGCCGCTACAAGGCGTCGAGCGGAATCCGGGTCACGGGGCTTCCGTGACGGCCTTCCTCCTTGACGCCGACGGCAACAAGGCGGAGCGAGTCGACCGCGCCGCGATCGAGTCGCATCTCTCGAGCGGCGACTTCTTCTGGCTCGACCTCGAGCAGCCCGAGGCGGACGACTTCGTCCTGCTCCGCGACGTCTTCCGATTCCATCCGCTCGCGCTCGAGGATTCGGAGCACTTCGGCCAGCGTCCGAAGCTGGAGGAATTCGGGAGCTTCGCCTTCATGGTCGTCTATGGCGCTGCCCCGCCCCCGGATGCGGACCGGCTCGTCGAGGTGCACTGCTTCTACTCGGAGAGCTATCTCGTCACCGTGCGGCGCGAGCACGCGCCGAGCTGCGAGGAGCTGCGCGAGCGCTACACGCGCCGGCCGGGCCGGCTCGAGCGCCCGATCGTCGTCCTCTATCGCCTGCTCGACAGCCTCACGGACAGCTTCTTCCCGGCGCTGCAGGACTATGACGACCGAATCGACGACGTGGAGGAGGCGATCTTCCGCGATCCGAAGGACGAGCACCTGCAGGAGATCGTGCGCATGAAGCGGAGCCTGAACCGCCTGCGGCGCGTCGTCGGGCCGCAGCGCGACCTGGCCAACCAGCTCTTCGGCGGGGCGGTGACCCTGCCCGGGAGCGACGCCGAGGCCGAGCGCTATTTCCGCGACATCTTCGACCACCTCATCCGCGTCACCGACCTGATCGACAGCTACAAGGATCTGCTCACGGGCGCGATGGACGTCTACCTCTCGATGGTCTCGAACCGGCTGAACCTCGTCGTCCAAAAGCTCACCGTCCTCTCGACGATCCTGCTCCCGCTCATCGTCATCACCGGTTTCTTCGGCCAGAACTTCGGCTGGCTCGTCCGCCACATCGGCGGCCTGGCCGCGTTCCTCCTGCTCGGGATCGTGCTCCCGATCGTCGGCGCCGTGCTCCTCGTCTACTACCTGCGCCGGCAGCGGCTCGTCTAGTGCTCGGCGTCATCCCGCTCACCGGGCTCCCCGAAGTGCGGCCCGGGGACGACCTCGCCGCGCTCCTCGGCGACGCCGTCGAGCGCGCGGGCGGGCTCGAGGAGGGAGACGTGCTCGTTGTCGCGCAGAAGGCGGTGTCGAAGGCGGAGGGGCGCATCGAGCAGACGGACGACGTCGTCGGGGCGATCCTGCGGGAGGCTCGGGTCGTGCGCCGGCGCCGCGGCGACCTCGTCATCGCGGAGACCGAGCACGGCTTCGTATGCGCGAGCGCGGGAGTGGACAGGTCGAACGCCCCCGGCGACGGCTGGATCGTCCTCCTGCCCGAGGACCGGACGCGTCGGCTGCGCGCATCCGCGCCGCCCTGGCGGAGCGGTTCGGGCACGCGCCCGCGGTGATCGTCAGCGACTCGTTCGGCCGGGCCTGGCGGCAGGGGACGACGGACGTCGCGATCGGCGTGGCCGGGATGCGCCCGCTCCTCGACCTGCGCGGCGAGCGCGACGCGCGCGGCTACGAGCTCTCGTCGACGATGATCGCCGTCGCGGACGAGCTCGCCGGCGCCGCCGAGCTCGTCATGGGCAAGGCGGCCGGAGTCCCTGCCGCGATCGTCCGCGGCTACGCGGTTCCGCCGGGGGACGGCTCGGCCCGCGAGCTCGTCATGCCCCCCGACCGCGACCTCTTCCCCTGACACCGCAACGCCGCTTGTGTTTCTCGGTCACAAGCGAAAGGTCATGTCCTTTCTTGTTCTTGTCGCACGGGCGACTGGGGAAAGGACCAACTTCGACTTTGTGCGTGTGAAACACAAGGCTGTGTTCCGGAAGGCGTCAGGCTGGGACGAGCCAGGTGGCGCGCGCGCGGGCAAGGAGCGTCCCGTCCGCCGACCAGAGCGCCGAGCCGGCGAAGCGCTTCCGCCCATCGTCGCCGATGCGCCAGCCGGCCACGACGTGCGCGGCTCCCGGTTGGGGCAGCGATCCGATTGCCGCGCGCCATGCGGCCGAGGAGGACGCCCTCGCGCTCGAAGTCGTCGATGGCCCAGCCCGAGGGGCAGTCGAGGGCCGCCCAGACGATCTCCGGCCGCACCCTCTCGCGGGGAGCCCACGGGGCTGCGACGAGATCGTCGCGGCCTTCGACCGGCCCGGGGAAGATCCCAAGGCCGTCCTCGCGAAGGGGCCCGCACGTGAAGCACGTCGGATAGGCGTGGTGGCGGAGGCCGGCGTAGCTCTGGGTGGACTCCTCCGCCTCGGCCACCGAGACCGGATCGGGAACCTCCGGTGAAACCAGTGCCCGACGCGCGCGCGCCACGACCACGTCGCCGTCGCGGAGCTCGTCGCCGACGATGTCGAGCTGGGTGTCGAGCGGCACAGGACGGATCAGCGTGACCTCGAACCCGCCGCCGAGCGCCTCCGAGAAGATCCCGCACGCGTAGCCGCCGTTCGCCGAGCCCGGCGGCCCGTTGAAGCGGGCCGGGACGATCATCGGCCGAGCGTGAGGGTGATGACGCCGAAGGGCGGCCGCGCGTCGGTGTACACGCTAACGCCTCCCCGACTGGGCCGTGTCCACGCCCTCCCCGACCTGGGCCGTGTCCCAGAGCCGGTTCTCCGCATAGAAGTCCACCGTCGCGATCTCCGGGAAGCGCTCGAGCACCTGCACGCCGATCTGGTGGACGAGCTCCTGGATCGAGGCGGAGCTGACCTCGCAGAACGTCGAGACCGCCACATCGCGCACGTCCTCGCACGCGCGCGCACTGCGCGAGATCCGCGTTCGTCCAGTGGACGTTCATGTGCACGAAGAGCGGCCGGTCCGCGGCCTCCGGGAGCGTCGTGTACTCGTCGCGGACGAACCCGGCGAAGGAACTCCCCGCCAGCTTGATCAGGCGCAGGCCCTCCCAGCCGGAGCGGGCGGAGACGACGCCGCTTCGGTCGAGGTCGAGCTCGGCGACGGCGTGGTCGTCGTAGCGGCGGCGCATCACGTCGCCGCGCACGCGCTCGAACGGGACCTCGCGCGCCCAGACGTGGACGCCCTCCATGTGGTCGTAGCGCTCGAGCAGCCGCCCGCCGACGAGCGCGACGAAGTCCTCGAGCGTCGAGCCCTCGTACTCGAGCCCCATCCGGTGCACGAAGTTCTTCATCGAGTCCGTCGCGACGACCATCGAGTTGTCGCCCTCGGTGTAGGACGCCTCGAAGGCAGCCCCGCGCACGATCACGCGCACCTCGCAGGAGAACAGGTCGTCGCCCGCGATCCGGTAGACCGAGACCGCGTCCTTTCCGTATGCGTGGACTAGCGCTTTCGCCATCGGTCGAGTGCGATCGCCACGAGGTCGTCGAGGCCGGCGGCGAGCTCCTCCTCACGCGAGTTCTGCATCCGCTGCCTCATGACCGACAGTATCTCCGCCCGCGGTCGCCCGTCCACGAAGACGACGAAGCGGAAGCCGAACTTCTGCTCGTAGGACTTGTTCAGCTTCACGAGCGCGGCGAGGAGCACAGGATCCTCGTCGGAACCCTGCTCGCGGGCGGAGATCTCCGAGATGTTCACACGCTGGCCGATGCGCGGATGGGCCGCGAGCGCCTCGACCTGCTCCTCCTCGGGGGCGTCGGCGAGCACCTTGCGCGCCTGTCCGAGCGGGTCCTCGAGCTGCGCCAGGTGGGCGACGAAGTGCGTGTGCCCTTCGAAGAGCTCGGCGAGCTCGTCCTCGCTCAGCTGCCGCGGTAGGTCGTGCATGAGTATGGGGAGACGAGCAGCGGGATATGAAAGTGGCCGTCGCCGAGCACGACCTCCAGTTCGACACGTGCGAAGAAGTCGGTCCTGGGGTGGAACACGATCGTGTACACGCCGGGCTCCAGCTCGCTTGCCAGTTCACCGATGCGGCCGTCGGCGTCGGTCTCCGCTCGGGAGACGAACTCTCCCGAGCGGAATAACTCGACGACCACTCCTGTCGCGGGCTCGCCGCGGCCGGTGTCGAGCACGTGGGTGGAGAGCGAGGCGCTCACGCGAGGAATCTTTGCGCCTGAAGGCGCTGCTCGGCTGCGATCTCGTGCTCCTCCGCGTGCGTGAGGTGGCCGTCGCGGACGACCGCCTGCCCGCCGACATAGAGGCGGTCGACCCGATGGGGCGCCGAGAGGACGAGGCCCGCGACGGGATCGTCGGCGCCCGCGAACTCGAGGCCGTCCGTCCGCCACACCGCGAAGTCGGCGCACTGGCCGGGCTCGAGCGAGCCGATGTCGTCGCGGCCGAGCACCTTCGCACCGCCACGCGTCCCGATCCGGAGGGCGTCGCGCACCGTCATCGCCGCGGGGCCTCCACGTGCCCGGGCGCAGAGAAGCGCCTGCTTCACCTCGAAGAGGAGATCGCCGCGCTCGTTCGACGCAGAGCCGTCGACCCCCAGGCCCACCGGCACCGACGCGGCGCGCATCTCGGCGACGGGCGCGATGCCTGCGCCGAGGCGCATGTTGGAGGTGGGGCAGTGCGCGACCCCGGTCCCGGCGGAGCCGAGGCGGCCCACGTCCTCCTCCGAGAGGTGGACGCAGTGCGCGCACCACACGTCGTCCTCGAGCCAGCCGACCTGCTCCAGGTACTCGACGGGCCGGCAGCCGAAGAGGCCCTGGCAGTACTCCTCCTCCTCGACGGTCTCGGCGAGGTGGGTGTGGAGACGGAGATCGAGCCGCCGCGCGAGCTCGGCCGACTCGCGCATGAGGCGCTTCGAGACCGAAAAAGGCGAGCACGGCGCGACGACGATCTGCGTCCAGGCGCCGCGTTCGGGCTCGTGCAGGGCGACGAGGCCCTCGATGTCGGCTAGGACGTCGTCCGCGTCCTCGACGAGCTCGTCGGGAGGAAGGCCGCCGTCGGACTCGCCCACGTCCATCGAGCCGCGCGAGGCGACGAGGCGCACGCCGAGCTCGCGCGCGGCCTGGACCTCGGCCTCGACGAGTCCCTTCTGGCCGCGCGGAAAGACGTAGTGGTGGTCGAACGCCGTCGTGCAGCCGCCGAGCGCGAGCGCGGCGAGGCCGGTGCGCGCCGCTGCGTACTCGGCGTCGCGGTCGACCCTGCTCCAGAGCGGATAGAGCTCGCGGAGCCACGTGAAGAGGTCGGCCTCCTGCGCTCGCGTCCGCGTGAGGGTCTGGTAGAGGTGATGGTGCGTGTTGACGAGGCCCGGCGTGACGAGCGCGCCGCCGAGGTTCTCGAAGGCCTCCGCGGGAGGCGGGTTCCCCTCGCCGACCTGCTCCACGAAGCCGTCGTCGACCAGAATCCAGCCGTTCGAGAGCTCGGTGCCCGCGTCGTCCATCATGACGACGTAGGCGTTCGTGAAGAGGGTCCGCATGAAAGGATCCTTTCATGCTGGCGTGTCTCACCACCCGCGAGCGCTGGCTGCTGGGGATCGTCGGCCTGATCGTGGCCGCGACGGCGGCGCTCGAGTTCGGCGGCGGCTCCGACGTGGCGATCTTCATCGTCGCGGCCTTCGCGCTCGCCGGCGTCGCGTGGGTCGTCTCGTTCTCGACGGAGGCCGTGGGGGAGCGTTTCGGGCCGGCGCTCACGGGCGTCCTCCAGTCGACGCTCGGGAACCTGCCTGAGCTCTTCGTCGTCCTCTTCGCGCTCTCCGCGGGCGAGCTCGTAGTGGCGCAGTACTCGATTCTCGGCTCGCTCTTCGCCAACGCGCTGCTCGTGCTCGGCCTCGTCATCCTGGCCGGGTCGCGCGCGGCCGGTGGGGTGATGAAGTTCGGGACGCGCCTGCCGAACGACACGGCCACGCTCCTCCTCCTCGCCGTCTTCATCATCTCCATCCTCGGCGTCTCCGACCAGGTGGGCGACCGTGCGAGCCATCACGCCCTGCAGATCTCCGTCGTCGGTGCGATCGTCCTTCTCGCGGTCTACGGCGTCTGGGTCTTCTTCTACCTCCGCGAGCGGGAGGACACCGGCGTGACGCACGCGCGCGTGCCGCTCGCGCTCGCGATCGGGCTGCTCGCCGTTGCCGGGGTCGCGGCGGCTTTCGTCTCGGACTGGTTCGTGAACGCGCTCGGGCCCGCGATCGAGTCGCTCGGACTCTCACCCAGTTCACGGGCCTCGTCATCGTCGGGATCGCGGGGAACGCCGTCGAGAACGCCGTCGGCATCTCGCTCGCCGCCAAGGGCCAAAACGACCTCGCCATCTCGGTCGTGAAGAACTCGGTCGCGCAGATCGCGGTCTTCCTCTTCCCGGCGCTCGTCCTGCTGTCGCTCTTCTTCGAGACGCGGCTGACGTTCGTGCTCCGGCGGTCTACGTCGGCGCGCTCTTCCTCATGGCGATCGCGGTCTGGCAGGTGACGCAGGACGGGGAGGCGGTCGCCTTCGAGGGGCTCGCCCTCGTCGGCTTCTACGTCGTCCTCGCCGTGCTCACGTACTACGAGTAGCCGATCGAGTTATCGGGGCGGGCGTCGCTCGTGCCGATTGTCACGGAATGCTGTGTATTCGCTGTGGCAAGGCCGAGGCTCCGCAGCCGCTGGGCTACTGCCCGTCCTGCGCCGCGAGCGCGAGGGTCGAGCTCGTCGAGGATCTCAAGCGGATCGGCGTGTACCTCTCCTCCTGGGCCGCGTTCGACGAGTGGCTGCGGAGGAAAGGGCTCGCCTAGAGGGACTCGAGCGCGAGGGCGAGCTCCTCGAGGCTCGCGAGGCTGTGCCCGCTCGCGAAGAGGTCGACGTGGGCAACGCCGCCTTCATGCCTCGGGCGAGGGGCTCGTAGGCTGGATCCTCCTGCAGCGGGTCGAGCCAGACGACGCGGTAGGCAAGCCGGTGGAGGCGCGCCATCTGCTCCGCGAGAAGCTCGGGGTCGCCGACCTCGAGGCCGTCGGAGCAGATGAGGACGAGGGCGCCGCGCGCGAGGCCGCCGTGCCCGTACTCGTCCAGGAAGGCCTTGAGCGACTCGCCGATGCGGGTGCCGCCGTCCCAGTCGACGACCTCCGCCGCGGCACGCGCGATCGCATCGTCCGCGTCGGCCGCGCCGAGCGAGCGCGTCACGCGGGTAAGCCGCGTGCCGAAGCAGAACGCCTCGACGCGGCGGCCCGAGTGAAGGGCTCCGTGGGCGAACATGACGAGCGCTCGCGAGTAGGCGTCCATCGAGCCCGAGACGTCGAGGAGGAGGACGAGCGGGCGGCGAACCCGGCGGCGCTCGCGCCAGGCGCGCTCGACGGGCTCGCCTCCCGTGCGAAACGAACGGCGCAATGTGCGGCGCAGGTCGGGAGCGCCCGCCCGCGCGGCGACGCGGCGGCGCGAGCGGCGTTCGGGCACGACGAGCGGGAGCCGCTGCATCAGCTGACCGAGCGCGGCCAGCTCTGCCTCGGAGCAGCGCGCGAAGCTCTTCTCCCGCAGGAGCTCGATCGGGCTCGCGAGCGCCGTCTCGGCCTCGCCCTCGACCCGGATGCGGACGACCGCCGGCTGCGGGCGAATCTCGGCCGGCGGCCCGAAGAACTTCTCGAAGGTCTCGTCGTAGACCGGAATCTCGGCCGCGCCGGGAGACGAGCGTGCCCGCCCGGCCCAGTACAGGTCGTCGGGGGGAAGGAGCGCGGCAGCGCGGCAGAAGTCCGCGATGCGCCCCGTTCCGACGTTCAGCCCCGCGTCGCGGAGGGCCGCGGCCGAAGAGCGTGAGGCGCTCCTCACCTCACCTAGAGCTCGGCCTCGACCCGCGCGGTGTCCTCGCGGTTCTTGACCGCCCAGCCGAGCGTCGCCCGCGCAGCATCTCCTCCGCCGCGTCCGCGCCGAGGAGCGAGAGCGCCTCGGCCCAGTCGATCGCCTCCGCCGCGCCCGGGCGCTTCGCGAGGTCCATGCTCCGCAGCCGCGCGACCGTCGCCGCCACCGAGCGGGCAAGCGCCTCCGAGACTCCCGGTGCGCGCAGCCGGATGATCTCGACCTCGCGCTCCAGGTCGGGGAAATCGATCCAGTGGTAGAGGCAACGGCGTTTCAGCGCGTCGTGCAGCTCGCGCGTGCGATTCGAGGTGATGACGACGACGGCGGCTCCTCCGCCGCGATCGTGCCGAGCTGGGGACGGTGACGGTGAAGTCGGAGAGCACCTCGAGCAGAAAGGCTTCGAACTCGTCGTCGGCCCTGTCGAGCTCGTCGATCAGGAGAACAGCGCCGGCACCCGCCCTGATCGCGGCGAGGAGCGGCCGCTCGACGAGGAAGTCGGGCCCGTAGAGCGCGGACACCCGCTCGGCTCGCGATCTCCCCTCCTGGAGGGTGCGGGCGTAGAGGAGCTGGCGCGCGCAGTCCCACTCGTAGAGCGCCTGCGAGGCGTCGATCCCCTCGTAGCACTGGAGCCGGATCAGGTTGGCGCCGAGGAGGCGCGCGAGGGTCTTTCCGACCTCGGTCTTGCCCACGCCGGCCTCCCCTTCGAGCAGGAGTGGCCGCTTCATCTGGAGTGCGAGAAAGATGGCCGTGGCGAGCCCGCGGTCCGGGAGGTACGACTCCGTCTGGAGCGCGCGCTCGACCTCCTCGACAGAACCGATCAGCACGGACGAAGCGTACTCCGATAGGTTATGTCTCAGCGTCCGGACCCCCACCGGTGGGCGGGGAGGGAGGTACAGGATGTACCCGGCCAGTTTCGAGTACTTCGCCCCGTCGAGCCTGGACGAGGCGCTTTCTGTCCTCGAGCGCTACGGGGACGAGGCGAAGATCCTGGCCGGAGGCCAGAGCCTCATCCCCCTGATGAAGCTGCGCTTCGCCTCGCCGCGCGCGCTCGTCGACCTCAACGGCATCTCCGGGCTCGACGAGCTCCACGAGGACAACGGGATGCCTGAACATCGGCGCCCTCGTGCGTCACAAGGATTGCGAGCGTCGGAGCTCCTCCGCAGCCGCTACGCCGTCCTCGCCGACGCCGCGCCGCAGATCTCCGACCCGATCGTGCGCAACCGCGGCACGGTCGCGGCTCGCTCGCACATGCCGACCCGCAGGGCGACTGGGGCTCTGCCCTCCTCGCCGCCGCGCGCAGGTGCAGGTGCGCGGGTCGGACGGGACGCGCACGTCTCGCTCGACGACTTCTTCCTCGGCCCGTTCACCCGGCGCTCGAGCCCACCGAGGATCGTCACTTGGGTGCAGGTGCCGGATCCGGCGCTGAGCGCGGCGGCGCCTACTTCAAGCTCGAGCGCAGGTCGGCGACTTCGCCACGGTCGCGGTCGGCGTCCAGTTCCTTCTCGAACGGAAACGTCGAACGGGCGGGCATCGCCCTCACGGCGCTCGGCCCGCGAACCTGCGCGCCGAGGCGGCCGAGCAGGCGCTCGCCGGAAAGGAGCTGAACGACGAGGCGATCGCCGAGGCCGCGCGGCTCGCCGCAGGGGCGGCCGAGCCTCGCGACGACCTCCGGGGCAGCGCCGAAGTACAAGCGCAACGTCGTCCGCGTCTTCACCGAGCGCGGCCTGCGCAAGGCCGCCGAAGGGAAGGGGAGCGATGACCGAGGCCGCGACCGAACAGGCCGTCCACACCGGACCGTGTCCACGAACGTCAACGGGCGCGAGCGCGCGCTCCGCCAGGATCGAGACGAGGCTACCTCCTCGTCCACTTCCTCCGCGAGACGCTCGGCCTCACCGGCACCCACATCGGCTGCTGAGACGACGAGCTGCGGGGCGTGCACGGTGCTGCTGGACGAGTCCGTGAAGTCCTGCACGATGTTCGCCGTCAGGCCGAAGGGCGCGAGCTCACCACTGTCGAGGGCCTCGCGCCCCGGGGCGGGCTCCATCCGGTCGCAGGAGGGCTTCCACGAGGAGCAGGCCTGCAGTGCGGCTTCTGCACGCCGGGAATGATGCTCGACCGCATCCGCCCTCCTCGCCGAGAATCCCGACCCGACCGAGGAGGAGATCCGCTGGGCGATCTCCGGAACATCTGCCGCTGCACGGGGTACCAGAACATCGTGAAGCCGTGCAGTACGCGGCCGCGAAGATGAAGGAGGCGAGCTAGCCATGGCGGCGACCGAAGCGATCCGCGGAGTGGGTCACTCCGTCGAGCGCGTCGGAGGACGCCGTTTCATCCGCGGGAAGGGGAACTACTTCGACGACATCACGCTCCCGGGGATGCTCGACCTCGAGTCCTGCGGAGCCGCTCGCCCACGCGCGCATCAAGTCGATCGACACGTCCGCGGCCGAGGCGGTGCCGGGCGTCGTCGCCGTCGTCACCGGCGAGCTCCTCGCGCAGCACTCACTCGCCTGGATGCCGACGCTCTCGGGCGACACGCAGGCGGTGCTCGCCACCGACAAGGTCCGCTTCCAGGGCCAGGAGGTGGCGGCCGTCATCGCGGAATCGGCCTACATCGCGAAGGACGCCGTCGAGCTGATCGACGTCGACTACGAGCCGCTGCCCGCGATGACGTCGCCGCAGCAGGCGCTGGAGGAGGGTGCGCCGTCATCCGCGACGAGAAGGAAGGCCAGGAGGACGACCGACATCTACTCGTGCGCGAACGGCGACAAGGACGCGACAAAAGGCGTTCGCCGAGGCGGACCGCGTCGTCGAGCTCGACACCTTCTATCCGCGCTGCCACCCGGCACCGCTCGAGTGCTGTGGCTGCATCGCCGACGTCAACCCGGCGACGGGGAAGGCGACGATCTGCATGACCTCCCAGGCCCGCACGTGCACCGCACGCTCTTCGCGCTCGTCGCCGGCCTGCCCGAGAACAAGATCCGCATCATCTCGCCGGACCTCGGGGGCGGCTTCGGAACAAGGTGCCCATCTACCCGGGCTACGTCGTCGCCACGGCTGCCTCGCTCCTCATCGGACGGCCAGTCAAATGGGTCGAGGACCGCACCGGAAACCTCACTCGACGGGGTTCGCACGCGACTTCCACATGCACGGGGAGCTGGCCCTCAGGGGCGACAAGATCACCGGCTTGCGCGTCAGGGTCTGTCCCGACAACGGGGCGTTCTTCTCCGACGCGCAACCGACGAGGTGCAAGGCCGGCCTCTTCGACATCGTCACGGGCTCCTACGACATCCCCGCGGCGGACGTCCAGGCGGAGGGCGCATACACGAACAAGGCGCCGGGCGGGGTCGCGTACCGCTGCTCCTTCCGCGTCACCGAGGCGTCCTACCTCATCGAACGCCTCGTGCAGAACGCGGCCTACGAGATCGGCGTGGATCCTGCCGAGTTCCGCCGCACGAACTTCATCAGGCCCGACCAGTTCCCTACAAGTCCGCGACGGGGTTCGAGTACGACTCGGCGACTACGAAGCCGCGTTCGACCTCGCACTCGAGAAGATCGGCTACGCAGGACCTCCGCAAGGAGCAGGAAGAGGCGCGCAAGGAAGGGCGGCTGCTCGGGATCGGCCTCGCCTCCTTCACGGAGGTCGTCGGAGCGGGGCACGGATCCGAGTACCAGATCGCCGGCCTGCGCATGAACGACGGGGCCGAGCTCCGCATCCATCCGACCGGAACGGCCGTGCTCAGAGCTCAGCGTCAGTCGCAGGGGCAGGGGCACGAGACGACCTTCGCGCAGATCGTCGCCGAGGAGCTGGGCCTCCAGCCCGAGGACGTCGACGTGCAGGAGGGTGACACCGACAACACGCCCTACGGCCTCGGGACGTACGCGAGCCGCTCGACGCCGGTTCCGGCGCGGCCACGGCGATGGTCTCGCGGAGGGTGCGCGACAAGGCGAAGAAGATCGCCGCCCACCTCTTGGAGGCCTCGGAGGACGACATCGACTTCGAGGACGGCCGCTTCGTCGTCAGGGGCGCTCGAGAAGGCGAAGACGATCCAGGAGGTCGCCTTCGCCGCGTACACGAACGTTCCGGAGGGAATGGAAGACGGGCTCGAGGGCGTCTACTACTGACGACCCGCCCAACATGACGTACCCGTTCGGCACCTACGCCGTCGTCGTCGAGATCGACCGTGGCACGGGCGCGTGGAAGGTGCTGAAGATGGTCGCGGTCGACGACTGTGGCGTCCGCATCGACCCGATGATCGTCGAGGGCCAGATCAGGGGCGGCCTCACCGAGGGCTTCGCGATCGCCGCGATGCAGCTGATCACCTTCGACGACGAGGGCAACTGCATCGGTTCCAACTTCATGGACTACCTGATCCCGACCGCCTGGGAGACGCCGTCCTTCGACCTGGGCGAGACGGTCACGCCGTCGCCGCATCATCCGCTCGGGGCGAAGGGCGTCGGCGAGTCGGCCACGGTCGGCTCTCCCGCCGCCTACGTGAACGCGATCGTGGACGCACTCGCGCACGCGGGCGTGCGGAACCTCGAGATGCCGGTCACGTCGGACAAGGTCTGGGAGGCGCTCGACGAGGTGGGCCTAGCGGAGTGAGACCCAGCTCGACGTGCTCATTCGGGCGGGGGAGCTCGCCTCGGCGGGAGAGCCGTTCGCGCTCGCGACCGTGGTCGGCGTGCTCCGGCCGGCCTCGGCCCGGCGCGGCGACCGGGCCGGTCGTGACGGCGGACGGCTCGGTCTACGGCTGGGTCGGCGGCTCTGCTCGGAGCCGACGGTCGTCCGCGAGGCGCTCGCCGCGCTCGCCGACGGCGAGTCGCGGCTCGTCTCGACGGAAGGCTCGTGCGCGTCCGAGGGCGCGGTCGAGATCCTCGTCGAGCCCCAGCTCCCGGCGCCGCTTCTCTCGATCGTCGGCGACAGCCCGGCGGCGACCACCCTCGCCGGACTGGCCGAGGCGATCGACTGGCGCGTCACGCGCGGGCCGGACGAGAGCGCCGATGCGGTCGTCGTCGCGACGATGGGGCGCGGCGACGAGGAGGCGCTCGCAGGTGCGCTCGCGGGCTCTGCCGGCTACGTCGGCCTCGTCGCCAGTCGGAAGCGGGCGGACGCGGTCGCCGCCACTCTCCGCTCCGCCGGGGTCTCGGAGGACGCGCTCGCGAAGCTGAAGGCGCCGGCCGGCCTCGACCTCGGCCCGATCCGGCAGGAGGAGGTCGCGGTCGCGATCCTTGCCGAGCTCGTCGCGTGGCGGCACGCGCGGACTCCTGCTGCCGCCGCCGCCCGCGGAGGCGGTCGACCCCGTATGCGGGATGACCGTGTCGCTCGCCACGGCTGAGACCGTCGTCCACGAGGGGACGACGTACGCCTTCTGCTGCGCAGGCTGCCGCGCGCGCTTCGAGGCCGAGCCGAGTCGCTACGCCGTGGTCGGCGCATGAAGGACGTCCTGCCGACGCTCGAGGGCTGGAGCGCGGAAGGCCTCCGTTTCGCGACCGCGACCGTGGTCAAGACCGAGCGTTCCGCGCCGCGCGGCCCGGGCGCCGTGTTGGCCGTCTCCGAGAAGGGCGACGTGGCGGGCTCCGTCACCGGCGGCTGTGTCGAGCCTGCGGTCTACGACGAGGCGCAGGACGTGCTCGGGGGCGGCGGGCCGCGGCTCGTCACGTACGGGATCGCGGACGAGGAGGCGTTCGAGGTCGGCCTGCCCTGCGGCGGCACCGTCCACATCTTCTTGAGCACGGTCGAGCACGATCTCGTGGAAGAGCTCGCGCGCGCTGTTCGCGCAGAGGAGCCGATCGCGCTCGCCGTGACAGTTTCCGGCTCCGAGATCGGGAAGCAAGAGCTGGTGCCTCTGAACGGACACTTCGACGCCGCGATCGAGGACGACACGTTCTATCTTCCCTTCGCGCCGCGTCCGGAGATGTACGTCTTCGGCGCGGTCGACCACGCCGCGGCGGTCGCGCGCATCGGCAAGTTCCTCGGCTACCGCGTGACCGTCTGCGACGCGCGCGCCCGCTTCGCGACCCGCGAGCGCTTCCCGGACGTGGACGAGCTCGTCGTCGAGTGGCCAGACGAGTTCCTGCGCAACGCGCCGGTCGACGAGCGCACCGCGATCTGCGTCCTCACGCATGACCACAAGTTCGACGTGCCGCTCCTCAAGGTGGCGCTCGAGACGCCGGCCGGCTACATCGGCGCGATGGGCGCCAAGCGGACGACGGAGACGCGCAACGAGCGCCTCCTCGCCGAGGGCGTGACAGAAGAGCAGCTGGCGCGCATCCACGCGCCGATCGGGCTCAGGATCGGCTCGCGCACACCCGAGGAAGTCGCCGTCGCCGTGGCGGCCGAGATCGTGGCGACGAGAAGGAAGGCGGGCGTCCCCGCGTGAAGCTCGAGAACTCCTTCACCGTCGACGCCTCCGCCGAGGCGGCGTGGGATCTCCTCATGGACGTTCCGCGCATCGTCCCCTGCATGCCCGGCGCCGTGCTCGACGAGGTCGTGGACGACTCGCACTGGAAGGCGACTATGCAGGTGAAGCTCGGCCCGATCGGGCTCACCTTCGCTACCGACGTCGAGCGGACCGAGGCCGACGAGGCCGCCAAGCGGGTCGTCCTCAAGGCGAACGCGCGCGACGTGCGCAACCGCGGCCGGGCCGAGGCGACGATCGAGTCGAGCCTCGCGGCGGCCAACGGCGCGACCCGCGTCGACCTCGTCACCGACCTCGCTCTGAGCGGAACCGTCGCCCAGTTCGGCCGCGGGCTCGTCGAGGACATCTCCTCCCAGCTCGTCTCGAGCTTCGCCGAATGCCTGCAGGCCCAGCTCTCCGCGGCGCCCGAGGAGGCCGCCGCGGCGACTGCGGCCCAGGCGAAGCCGGTCGGCGGGCTCGGTCTGTTCTTCGGCGCCCTGCGCCGCAAGCTCGCACGTCTCTTCCGAAGGAGGCCAGAGTGAGAGAAATCGGGATCACCGTCAACGGCATCCGGCACGAGGCGGAGGTCGAGCCGCGCGAGCTGCTCGTGTACTTCCTCCGCGAGGGCCTCGGTCTCACGGGCACGACCGTCGGATGCGACACGTCGTCGTGCGGGACCTGCACCGTCCTTCTCGACGGAGAGTCGGTGAAGGCGTGCACGATGCTTGCCGTCCAGGCCGACGGGAGCGAGGTGACGACCATCGAGGGCCTCGCCGAGAACGGAAAGCTCCACCCGGTGCAGGAGGCCTTCCACGCGAGCCACGGGCTCCAGTGCGGCTACTGCACCCCGGGGATGGTATTGGCCACGGTCAGCCTGCTCAGCGAGCATCCCGACCCGAGCGAGGAGGAGATCCGGCACGCGCTCGAGGGCAACCTGTGTCGCTGCACCGGATATCAAAACATCGTCAAGGCGGTCCGCGCCGCCGCGACCGCGTAGGAGGGGAGATGGCGACCACCGAGACGAAGACCACCTACATCGGCACCGCGGTCGAGCGCAAGGAGGACGCGCGCCTGCTCCGCGGCGACACGCGCTGGGTCGACAACATGACGCTGGCGGGGATGCTCTGGATGGCGGTCGTGCGGAGCCCCTATGCGCACGCGAAGATCACGAAGGTCGACCTCACGAAGGCGCTGGCCGCCGAGGGAGTCGTCGCCGCCTTCTCCGGCGCCGACCTGGCGGAGGAATGGGCGGGCTCGCTCCCCTGCGCGTGGCCCGTGACCGGCGACTGCCACATTCCCATGCACCGGCCCCTCACGGCCGACAAGGCGCGCTATGCGGGCGACGGCGTCGCGGTTGTCGTGGCCGAGAGCCGCGCGCTCGCCGTCGACGCGGCCGAGCTCGTCGAGGTCGACTACGAGCCGCTCCCGGCCGTGACGGACGTTGCCGAGGCGGTCAAGGACGGCGCCCCGCTCGTCCACGACGAGTACGACGGCAACAAGGCCTACACGTGGCCGCTCGCGGCCGGGCGAGGTCGACAAGCTCTTCGACGAGGCGGCCGTGACGGTGAAGGAGCACTACCGGCAGCAGCGCCTCATCCCGAACGCGATGGAGACGCGGAGCGTGCTCGTCCAGCCGACCCCCGCGACCGGCGAGTACACGATGTGGTCGGCAACGCAGGTTCCGCACATCCTTCGGGTGACGCTCTCCGGGACGACCGGGATCCCCGAGACGAAGCTCCGCGTCGTCGCCCCAGACGTCGGCGGAGGCTTCGGCTCGAAGCTCAACGTCTACGCCGAGGAGGCGCTCTGCCTCGTGCTCGCGCGGCGGCTCGGGCTTCCGATCAAGTGGACGGAGGAGCGCTCGGAGGCCTACGTCGCCACCATCCACGGGCGCGATGTCCTCCAGGAGATCGAGCTCGCGGCGACCGCGGAGGGAAAGGTGACCGCAGTCCGCGTGCGCCTGACCGCCGCGATGGGCGCGTACATGCAGCTCGTCTCGCCGGGCATCCCGCTGCTCGGGGCCTGGCTCTACGCGGGCTGCTACGACGTGCAGGGCTACGACTTCGAGTGTGTCGGCGTCTTCACGAACACGACGCCGACCGACGCCTACCGCGGCGCGGGCCGGCCGGAGGCGACGTACGCGATCGAGCGGGCGATGGACGCCCTCGCGCGCGAGGTCGGAAAGGACCCGGTGGAGATCCGGCGGCTGAACTTCATCTCCGAGTTCCCGGCCACGATCGCCTCCGGGCTCGAGATCGACTCGGGGAACTTCCAAGCGTCGCTCGACAAGGCGCTCAAGACGATCGGCTACGACGACCTCCGCCGCGAGCAGGCCGAGCGCCGGAAGCGGGGGGACACGAAGGAGCTCGGCATCGGCCTCTCCACCTACGTAGAGATGTGCGGGCTCGCCCCCTCACGGATCCTCGGAGCGATCCGCTACGGCGCGGGCGGCTGGGACGCGGCCACCGTGCGCTGCCTCCCGACCGGCACCGTGCAGGTGCTCATCGGCACCTCACCGCACGGGCAGGGCCACGTGACGACGTTCTCGCAGATCGCCGCCGAGCGCCTCGGCGTACCGATCGAGAACGTCGAGGTGTTGCACGGCGACACGACGGTCGTCCCGCTCGGGATGGACACCTACGGGAGCCGGAGCCTCGCCGTCGGCGGCGTCGCCCTCTGGCACGCCACCGAAAAGATCATCGTGAAGGCGCGCAAGATCGTCGCCCATCAGCTCGAGGTGGCCGAGGACGACCTCGAGTACGCCGGCGGGCGCTTCACCGTGACCGGCACCGACAAGTCCATGACGGTCACCGACGCCGCGCTCGCGGCCTGGACGGCGCACAACCTTCCGGACGGGACGGAGCCCGGGCTCGAGGACACGGCCGTCTACGACCCGCCCAACTTCAGCTGGCCGGCCGGATGCCACATCGCGGTCGTGGAGATCGACACGGAGACCGGGGCGGCCGACCTCCGGCGCTACGTCGCGGTCGACGACGTCGGCACCGTCATCAACCCGGCGATCGTGGACGGCCAGGTGCAGGGCGGGATCGCGCAGGGGGTCGCGCAGGCCCTGTACGAGGAGGCGGTCTACGACGAGGAGGGGAACCTGGCCACGGGCTCGATGGTCAGCTACCTCGTCCCGTCCGCGGTGGAGCTCCCGAACTTCGAGCTCGAGCGGACGGAGAGCCCGAGCCCGACGAACCCGATGGGCGTCAAGGGCGTGGGAGAGACCGGCACGATCGCCTCGCCCGCGGCCGTCATGAACGCCGTCGTCGACGCGCTCTCGCCTCACGGGATCACGGACATCGAGATGCCGGCCAAGCCGGAACGCATCTGGCGGGCACTCGCCGAAGCGAAGGGAGGCACCCGATGATCCCGGCCAAGTTCGAGTACGAGCGCGCAGGATCGGTGGACGAGGCGCTCGAGCTGCTCGGGCGCGAGGACGCGAAGCTCCTCGCGGGCGGACACTCGCTCCTCCCGCTCATGAAGCTCCGCCTCGCGCGGCCGGCGCTCCTGGTCGACATCGGCCGGCTCGAGGAGCTCTCCTACGTCCGCGACGCGGGCGAACAGCTCGCGATCGGCGCGCTCACGCGCCACCACGACCTGGCCAACGACCCGCTCGTCCAGGAGCACTGCCCGATCCTCTCGCACGCGGCAGGGCTCATCGGCGACCCGCAGGTACGGCATCGAGGAACCATCGGCGGCTCGGTCGCGCACGGCGATCCCGCCTCGGACCTCCCGACGGTGCTCCTCGCCCTCGACGCCGAGCTCGCCGTGCGCGGGCCGGGCGGCGAGCGCACGGTGCCGGCGGCGGGCTTCTTCCGCGGGCTCTTCGAGACCGCGCTCGGCGCGCAGGACATCCTCACCGAGATCCGCGTGCCCAAGCTCGGCACGTGGAAGGGATGGTCGTACGTCAAGTTCAACCGCCGGGCGCAGGACTGGGCGACCGTCGGCGTCGCCGCGGTGCTCCGGCGCGACAACGGGACGATCGAGGAGGCCTCCGTCGCTTTGACCAACATGGGCCTGACGCCGCTTCGCGCCAAGGCGGTCGAGGCGGCGCTCTCCGGTTCCTCCGCCGACTCGGTCGCCGAGGCCGCGCAGAAAGCGGACGAGGGATCGAGCCCGCCGAGCGACACGAACGCGAGCGCCGACTACCGTCGCGAGCTCGCGCGCGTGCTCACGCGGAGGGCGCTCGAGGAGGCGCTCAGCCGGTAGCGCGGACTAGAACCAGGTCTCCTCGACCTCCCGCGGCTCCATCCGCAAGCGGACGAAGACGCCGAGGAGGACGAGGGGCGCCCCGGGGAAGATCGCCAGCATGGCGAGTGGGACGAAGAGCGAGGCCGAGAGGCCAGGCCCGACGATTGCGAGGAGCGGCGCGTAGGCGAGGAGCGCGCACGCCTCCCGTTTCGCGAGCGCGAAGCCGAGCAGGAAGTGGGCGCCGAGCGGCAGGAGGAAGAAGGCGAGCACGATGATCCCGGGGAGATCGTGCTGGCCGTTGGCGAAGCCGTAGACCCACGCGGTCGTGAAGACGATGTAGGCGAGAGCCGTCTTGACGAGCGTCGCTCGTGTGTCCGGCGTGCGTTCGATGATCGTGGTCACGCGACCTCCATGTTTCGGCGTGACCGCAACGCCGTCCGTGTAACGCTCAGCCCTCATCATCCCCGGACGGCCGCAACCGGCCTATCCCTCCGATTGGGGATAGGCGGGTAACGTGGAAGGGTGAGCCCGCTCTCCGTCCTCATCTGGAGCGACTACATCTGACCGTTCTGCTCGGTGGCCCTGGAGCGGGCCGCGTGGCTGGAGCGCGAGCACGGCGCGCACGTGGACTGGCTGCCGTTCGACCTACACCCCGAGTATCCGCCGGAAGGACTCCCGCGCGTGAAGCTCCACCGCCGCTACCCCGAGGACGTGCACGAGCGAACGCAGCGGCTGGTCGAGGCGGCCGGCCTTGCCTACAACCCTCCGCCGGACGTCGTTCCCAATTCGCGGAAGGCCCTCGAGGTCACCGAGCTCGCCCGGGACCGCGGCTTGCACGAGCCCGTCCACACACGGCTCATGCACGCCTACTGGGAGGAGGCGCAGAACATCGGGGACGAGGAGGTTCTGCTCCGGCTCGTTGCGGAGGCCGGGCTCGACAGGGAGGAGGCGGCGAGCGAGCTCTCGCAGCGGAGCTACGAGAACCGCGTCGACGCGTCCACGTATGAGGCGCACCGGCACGGGATCAACGCGATCCCGGCCTTCGTCCTGGACGGACGCCTTCTGATCATGGGCGCCCAGCCGCACGAGGCCTTCGAGCACGCGTTGGCCCAGCTCCAGGCGGCTTCCGAGCCTTAAAAGGTGCAGGGCGGAACCGCCGCATGGGTCCCGCCCAGCTGGTTCTCCGGGAGCCAGCTCCCGCCGCATCGGAGCCGTCTCTCCGGAAGCCTTGCCTTACCGCGTATCGCAGTATCCGCGAGCCGAGGCACTTGATTCCATCCCGCTTTGGGTGGTTCACCGCGGCGCTTCACTCTTGATAGAGACCGTCTCGAGACGAGGACCTGAGCTGCGGGGGTGCTCCTCGACGGCGCGATGCTGCGTCCTCGGTCGTGCTCGTACACGATCTCTTAGGCTTCCGCGCGATGGAAGTCCTGACCCCGCAGACGCTGGCCGAGGCGCTCGAGCTCAAGCGCGAGCGGCCCGACGCCGTGCCCATCCAGGGCGGAACGGACGTGATGGTCGCGCTCAACTTCGACCGCGCGCGGCCCGAAACGATCCTGAACCTGAACGAGGTCGCCGAGCTCCGCGGCTGGGGGCGGGACAACGGCACGCTCCGGCTCGGGGCGGGGCTCACGTACGCGGAGGCGATGGGCGCGGGGCTCGCGAAGGTGCTGCCCGCGCTGGCCGAGGCGGCGCGGACGGTCGGCTCGCCGCAGATCCGCAACCGGGGCACCCTGGGCGGGAATCTCGGCACTGCCTCGCCGGCGGGGGACGGGCTGCCCCCGCTCCTCGTCTACGAGGCGGAGGTCGTGGTCGCGTCGGCCGAGCGAGGGGTCCGGCTGCGTGCCGGTCGCACGTTTTCTCACCGGCCCGAAGCAGAACGCGCTCTTCCCAGACGAGCTGATCGTGGCCGTGCGGCTCGAGCCGAAGGAGATGCGGCAGACGTTCATGAAGGTCGGGCCGCGGAACGCGATGGTGATCGCCGTCGTATCGCTGTGTCTCGCCGTGGATCGTGAGGCGGACGAGATCCGGGTGTCATACGGCTCGGCCGGCCCCAAGCCGGGCTTCGTGCAGGTGAAGCTGGGAGATGCGGGCGAGCTCGCGGAGCTCGTCGCGCGCGACGCGTCGCCGATCGACGACGTGCGAGGGACGGCCGCCTACCGCGTCCACGCGCTGAGGGTGCTGGTCGGGCGCGCGCTGAACAGGTGTTTGACATGAGACCGCCGAGCGAGCAGATCGCGCACTTCCGGCCGCGAAACGCGAGCGTCGCAAGGACGCAGGGAGCGTGCGTAGCCGGAGGCTACGGATGCGACCGAGGGCGCAAGCGACGCGAAGCCGTTGCAGCGGTCGGAGTGTCTGAGCTGCGAGGGAGGCGGTCGTAATCAGAATCGAAGTGGTCGTCAACGGCGAGCCGAAGGAGGCCGAGGTCTGGGAGGGCGAGAGCCTCCTCTTCGCGCTCCGCGAACACATGGGCCTGCCGGGGTCGAAGAACGCGTGCGAGCAGGGCGAGTGCGGGTCGTGCTCGGTGCTCTTGGACGGGCAGCTCGTCTGTGCTTGCCTGGTGCTGGCGGCGCAGGCGGACGGGCACGAGGTGGTCACGGTGGAGGGGTTGGGGTCGGGCGGCTCGCTGCATCCCGTGCAGGAGGCTTTCGCGGCGGCGGGCGCGGTCCAGTGCGGGTTCTGCACGCCCGGTCTCGTGGTCGCGACAGTCGATCTCCTGCGGCGAACGCCGGAGCCCTCGGACGACGAGATCCGCGAGGCCCTCAGCGGGAACCTCTGCCGATGCACGGGCTACGCGAAGATCTTCGACGCGGTGCGAATGGCGGCCGGATCTTGAGGCGGCATCTGCGAATGGGGCCACCCCGGACCACCACCCGCTTTCAGCCTAACGCCGAAATCCGCGCCCATGGCGCGTGGAAACGAAGGAAAGTGCGCCGAGGATGAGCATCCCGACCCGCAAGCTCGAGCTCGGCCGCGTCGGCGAGTCCGTCCGCCGCGTCGACGCCATCCCCAAGGTCACCGGCGAGTTCGCCTACGCGAGCGACCTCTTCGCCGCCGGCATGCTCTTCGGCCACACCGTCCGCAGCCCGCACTCGGCCGCCGAGATCAAGGGCATCAGCACCGCCGACGCGCGCGCCATGCCCGGCGTCCACGCCGTCCTCACGCACCGCGACGTCCCGGGCGAGAAGCGCTACGGCCTCGAGTTCCCCGATCAGCCCGTCCTCGCCATCCACGAGGTGCGCTACTACGGCGAGCCGGTCGCCCTCGTCGCCGCCGAGCACCCGGAGCAGGCCCGCCGGGCGGCCGCGGCCGTCGGGGTCGACTACGTCCCGCAAGCCCCGGTCGCCGACCCGGAGAAGGCCGAGGAGGCCGTCCGCGAGCTCACGATCCGCCACGGGAACCCCGACGCTCCCGCCGAGGTCACGGTCAGCGGCTACTACGAGCTCGGCATCCAGGACCAGGCCTTCCTCGGGCCCGAATCGGGCCTGGCCGTTCCGGACGGGAAGGGCGGCGTGGACATCTACGTCGCCACGCAGTGGCTGCACGTCGACCGCGACCAGGTCGCGCCCTGCCTCGGCTTGCCGCCGTCGCAGGTGCGCATCCACCTCGCCGGCGTCGGCGGCGCCTTCGGCGGGCGCGAGGACCTCTCCATGCAGATCCACGGCGCCATGCTCGCCCTGAAGACGAACCGACCCGTGAAGATGGTCTACAGCCGCGAGGAGTCCTTCGCCGGCCACGTCCACCGCCACCCGGCGCGGATCTGGGCCGAGCACCGCGCGACCGGCGACGGGAAGCTCGTCAACGTGCGGATGAAGATCCTGCTCGACGGCGGCGCCTACGCCTCGAGCTCGACCGCCGTCTGCTCGAACGCAGCCTCCTTCGCGGCCGGCCCGTACAACGTCCCCAACGCGCTCATCGAGTGCCGCGCCGTCTTCACCAACAACCCGCCCTGCGGCGCGATGCGCGGCTTCGGTGCCGTCCAGACCTGCTTCGCGGCGGAGGCGCAGATGGACAAGCTCGCCGCCGCGCTCGAGATGGATCCCGTCGAGCTGCGGATCATGAACGCGCTCGCGCAGGGCGACACCCTCCCGACGGGCCAGCGCATCGAGGGCTCCCTTCCCGTGGAGGAGGTGCTGCGCCGCTGCGCCGCCATCCCGCGAGCCCGAGCGCGAGGAGCTCCCGCGCGACCCGATCCGCCTCCCCGGCGGCGCCGGGAACACGACGCGCGGCGACGGGGTACGGCGTGGCGTCGGCTTCGCCGTCGCCTACAAGAACATCTGCTACTCCGAGGGGTTCGACGACTACTGCGCCGCGCGCGTCCGCCTCTACGCCGACCCGGCCGGCGACCTCATCGCCGAGGTGCACTCCGCTGCTGCCGAGGTCGGCCAGGGCGTGGTCAACATCATCGGCCAGGTCGCCCGCACGGAGCTTCCCGAGGTCGCGGACGTCGTCATCGCCCCGCACACGACGGCGGCCGTCGACTCCGCCGGCTCCTCCTCGGCCTCCCGCCAGACCTGGATGACCGCCGGCGCCGTCCGCGCGGCCTGTCTCGCCGTCCGCGACGAGCTCGAGCGCCGCGGCGGCACGCTCGCGCCCGGCGAGGAGATCGACGAGGAGCGCATCTACCGCCACCGCCCGACGCACCCGTTGGACGCGAAGACCGGCCAGATCACGACCGGTCCGGCCCACGTCGCCTTCGCCTGCGCGGCGATGAAGGTCGTCGTCGAGGTGGACGTCGACCTCGGGCTCACCCGCGTCGTCTGGATCGGGACGGCGCAGGACGTCGGCAAGGCCATGAACCCGCAAGCCGTCGCCGGCCAGATCGAGGGCGGGACGGCCCAGGGCCTCGGCCTCGCGCTCATGGAGGAGATCCAGACGAAGGACGGCCTGATCACGAACGCGAGCTTCACGGACTACCTGATCCCGACTGCGCTCGACATGCCGCCCGTCGTCTCCGAGCTCGTCGAGGAGCCCGAGCTCTCCGCGCCCTATGGCGCCAAGGGGGTGGGGGAGCCGCCGACGGTCGTCTCGACGGCGGCGATCCTCTCCGCCCTGCGCAACGCGACCGGCCGCGAGCTCAACCGCGTGCCCGTGCGGCCCGACGACATCGTCGGTCTCTAGCTGGGGAGGGGGCAGGCCTGCCCGGAGGTTGCGGCTGCCCCAGAGCCTGACCCGCCCCCTCGGAACAATCTTCGCGCCCTTCCCGGGCGGGCCTTGGGGGTCTTTGCAGAACGCTTACACACATACAGGCCCGGCGGACCTCGACCTTCGGGGAGGGACTTCGGCGGTTCACGGTTGAATCTGCTCGGCGGGAGCGGGATAGTCCCTGCCATGCAGGGCAAGGAGGTCGAGGGCGGGACTCCTCGGCGCCGCCACGGCGAGGATGTGCGCGTGCGCCAGTGGCGGCAGGACCAGTTCTACCGGCTCGGGTTCACGAGCTCCGACGCGCGCACTCTCGCCATCTCGGGCGCGGATCTCACCGCGACTCGCGACCTGATCGCTCACGGTTGCGACCCTGCGACCGCCTACAGGATCGTGCGCTGATGCCGGTCGATCCCGGGACGCGCAACTTCATCTACGCGACGGCGTTCTTCACGTCGCTCTTCTTCGCGCTGGGGATGCTGTTGCCGATCGCGCTCGTCATCCGCTGGCTCTTCATCTCGTAGCGCGGTTCCGCTGAGCTTCCCGCTAGACCCGCTCTCCGGCCGGGCGTAGAGTCGGCCCGACAAGGAGGTTTCTATGCACGCACGCGTGAGCATGTTGGAAGGGCCCGCCGACCAGCTCGACGCCGGAGTCGAAGCGATGAGCGGCGACATCCTGGGGCAGCTCGAGGCAGTGGACGGCTTCAAGGGCGTCCTATTGCTCGGCAACCGGACGAACGGCAAGTCGATCGCGATCACGCTCTGGGACAGCGAGGGCGCCATGCAGGCGAGCCGCGAGGCCGCGAACGCGGTGCGCCAGCAGGCGGCGGACGCGGAGAGCGCCTCGATCATGGGCGTCGAGGAGTTCGAGATCCTGATGGACGAAAAGCGCTAGGCGGGGCCCCGGCTCGCGGGCTGCGCCACCTCCTGCGAGCCGTTATCGTCGCTCCATGCCAGATCTGGCCAGGCGGCTGGCGGTCGCGCGCGGCGACGAGCTCGCCGACGTCGTCATCGAGGGCGGCAAGGTCTTCTCCGCCTTCACACGCGAGTGGCTCGAGACCGACGTCGCGATCTGCGAGGGCTACGTCGCCGGGCTCGGCAGCTACGCGGGCAAGGAGGTCGTGCACGCGGGCGGCAAGTACGTCGTCCCCGGCCTGATCGACGCGCACATGCACCTGGAGACGGTGAAGCTCCTCGTGCACGAGTTCGCGCGCCTCGTCCTTCCCATGGGGACGACGACGATCGTCGCCGATCCGCACGAGATCGCGAACGTCCTCGGCACGGACGGGATCCACTGGCTCGCGGACGTGGCCGACGAGGTGCCGCTCGACGTCTTCTTCATGGCCTCCTCGTCGGTGCCCGCGTCGGTGTTCGAGTCGCCGCGTCGCGCGTTCACGCATCGGCGACCTGCAGGGGCTCCTTCGCCGGCGGCGCGTGATCGGCCTCGCCGAGATGATGAATTTCCCGGGCGTCGTCTCCGGCGACCCGCACGAGCTCGAGAAGCTCGGGCTCGAGTCGTCGCACGTGGACGGGCACGCGCCCGGTCTCCTCGGGCCCGGCCTGCAGGCCTACGCGGCAGCAGGCATCCGCTCCGACCACGAGTGCTACACGGCCGAGGAGGGGCGCCAGCGCCTCCGCGCGGGGATGTGGGTGCTGATGCGGGAGGCGACCGCCGCGCGGAACCTCGAGGCGCTCGTCCCGCTCGTCGCGGAGTTCGGGCCGCACCGGCTCGCCCTCTGCACCGACGACCGCGAGCCCGAGCACATCGCCGAGGAGGGGCACATGAACGACGTCGTCCGCCGCACGGTCGAGCTCGGCGTCTCCCCCGAGGACGCGCTCATGATGGGGACGATCAACCCGGCGCTCTGGCACGGCCTGCGGGAGTACGGCGCCATCGCGCCCGGCTACGTGGCCGACCTGCTGCTCCTGCCCGACCTCGAGCGCTTCGAGCCCGACCTCGTCCTCAAGCGCGGCGCGCCGGTGGAGGAGTTCCCCACCCCCGAGGTGCCGGAATGGGTGCGGCACACGGTGCGGATCGCAGCCGACCGCGGCGAACGACTTCGCCATCCCGTGGGAGGGCGGCGCCGCGCGCGTGATCGGCCTCATCGAGGGCCAGATCGTGACGGACGAGCTGCGCGAGGAGCCGAAGATCGGAGGGCGGATTCGCCGTCGCCGACCCCGAGCGCGACCTCGTCAAGATCGCGGTCGTCGAGCGGCACCTCGGCACGGGCCGTATCGGCCTCGGGTTCGTCAAGGGCTACGGCCTCAAGCGCGGCGCGTTCGCGACGTCGCTCTCCCACGACGCGCACAACATCGTCGTCGTCGGCGTCGACGACGCCGACATGGCGCGCGCCGTGCAGCGCCTCGCCGAGACGGGAGGAGGGCTGGTCGTGATCGCCGACCGCGGCGTGCGCGCCGAGCTGCCGCTCCCGGTCGCGGGCATCCTCTCGGACGCGCCCTACGAGGAGGTCGTGAAGCTCTCGGACGAGTGCCTGGACGCGGCGCGCGAGCTCGGCTGCGACTTCCCGGCACCCTTCCAGACGCTCTCCTTCCTCGCGCTCTCCGTGATCCCGAAGCTGAAGATCACCGACCGCGGCCTGATCGACGTCGACGCCTTCGAGATCGTCCCGCTGGCCCAGGCGTGAGGTTCCACTTCACGCCGCTCGGCCAGGAGGATGCGGAGGCGATCGCCGAATGGCGCTACCCGGAGCCCTTCTCCTTCTACGACTGGACGGCCGACCCCGACGACCTGCGCGAGCTGCTCGATCCTTCGCTTCGGGGCGAGGCCTACTGGGCGGCGGAGGACGACGCGGGCGCGCTCGTCGGCTACTTCTCGTTCAAGCCCAAGGGCGAGGGGACGCTCGAGGTCGGCCTCGGCCTCCGGCCCGATCTCACCGGCCGCGGCCTCGGGGGATCGTTCCTCTCCTCCGGGCTCGAGTTCGGGCGGACCCGATTCGCGCCCGCAAGGTTCGTCCTCTCGGTGGCGACGTTCAACGAGCGCGCGATCAAGGTCTACGAGCGGGCGGGCTTCTCGACTGAGCGGACCTACATGCACTCGACGAACGGCGGCGAGTGGGAGTTCGTCGAGATGAGCCGGCCGGCGGAATGACCTCGAACCCGTTCGACTTCACAGGCCGCGCCGCGCTCGTCACCGGCTGCGGCAGCGAGGAGGGGATCGGCTTCGCCTGCGCGCGCCTGCTCGCGCGCCTGGGCGCGCGCGTCGCGATCACATCCACGACCGGGCGCATCGAGGAGCGGGCGGACGAGCTCCGCGCTGAGGGCGCCGAGGTCTCCGCGCACGTCGCCGACCTGACCGACCGCGCGCAGGCGTTCGCGCTCGTCGAGGCCGCCGGCCAGATCGACATCCTCGTGAACTCCGCCGGGATGGTGCAGACCGGCGTGGAGGTCGAGTTCCCGCGCTTCCTCGACCTCGCGCCGGAGGTGCTGGAGAAGCACATCGCCCTCACGCTCCTGACCGCGTACAACACGACCCAGGCCGCGCTGCCCGGAATGGTCGAGCGCCGCTACGGGCGCATCGTCATGGTCTCGTCGGTGACCGGGCCGTTCGTCACCGCGCCGGGGAGCTCGGGCTACGCGACGGCGAAGGCGGCGCTGGACGGGATGATGCGGACGATCGCGATCGAGCACGGCCGCGACGGCATCACGTGCAACTCGGTCGCGCCCGGCTGGATCGCGACCGGCTCCTCGGAGCCCGACGAGCTCGAGGCCGGAAAGCACACGCCCGTCGGCCGCCCGGGCACTCCGGAGGAGGTGGCCGCGCTCGTCGCCTTCCTCGCCTCCGAGGGCGCGAGCTACGTCACCGGGCAGTCGCTCGTCGTGGACGGCGGCAACATGATCCAGGAGCCGCACGGGATCGAGCTGTACCGGCCCGGGGCGTAGGATCAGGGCGTGGTCGCAACTAGCTCCCTGAACGTCCTCGAGGCGATGCCGCCCCGCTTCTCCGCCGAGGAGGCCGCGGCGATCGCGGCAGAGCTCTTCGGCCTGCGCGGCGAGGCGTCCGAGCTCGGCAGCGAGCGCGATCAGATGTTCCTCGTCGAGGACGGGGAGAGGCGGCGTCCTCAAGATCTCGAACACCGGCGAGGATCCGGCCGATCCTCGACCTCGAGGCGAAGGCGCTCGAGCACATCGAGCGCGTCGACCCCGAGCTGCCGGTCGCGCGCCTGCTCGGCTCCGGCGAGCACGAGGGTCACTTCGTCCGCCTCTTCGAGCGCATGCGCGGGCGCACGGGCGAGCGTGGAGCTCGGCGACGACGCCGTCTACGACTTCGCGGCCATGAACGCGCGGCTCGACGCTGGCGCTGCGCGGGTTCTTCCACCCGGCGGCCGGGCGCGATCTCCTCTGGAATCCCGGGCAGGCGGCGCGGCTCCGTCCGCTCGCTGCGGTCGATCCGCGGAGCCGGCCGGCGGCGCGGGATCGTCGAGCGCGTGCTCGACCGCTACGAGGAGCGCGTCCTTCCGCGCTGGGAGCTCCTCCCGGCGCAGGTCGTGCCACGGCGACTTCACGCTCGACAACGTCCTGGTCGACGAGCGCGACCGCGTCGCCGGGATCGTCGACTTCGGCGACATGAGCTTCGGCCGCGCGCGCGGGCGACTTCGCCATCGGGCTCGTGCTCGCTCCTGCGCGGCCGGCGCCGAGGAGCGACGTCTTCCGCACTCGCGCGGATCGCGATCGACGGGTACCAGTCGCGGATCCCGCTCGAGGACGAGGAGCTCGACCTGCTCGCCGACCTCGTCTCCGCCCGCCTGGCGGCGCTCGTCGCGATCAGCGCGTGGCGCGTCGAGCGCTATCCCGAGAACGCCGAGTACATCCAGTCCTGGGACGCGGACTCGTGGACGCTGCTCGAGCAGTTCGACGGCCTCGGCGCCGACGCCGTCGCGCGCGAGCTCGGGCGCGAGCCGGCCGGCGGCCGACCGGCGAGCTCCTGCGCAGGCGCTCGGCCGCTGCTCGGCTCGGCGCTCACGGGGCTCACGTACCGGGAGCCGGTGCACGTCGTCCGCGGCGAGGGCGTCTGGCTCTTCGACGCGCAGGGGAGGCGGCTCCTCGACTGCTACAACAACGTCCCCGTCGTCGGGCACTGCCACCCGCGCGTGACCGAGGCGGTCGTCCGCCAGACGCGCCTCCTGAACACGCACTCGCGCTACCTCTACGAGCCGCTCGTCGAGCTGGCCGAGCGCCTCGTCGCGACGATGCCGCCCGGGACGGGGCTCGACGCCGTCATGCTCGTCAACTCGGGGAGCGAGGCGAACGACCTCGCGTGGCGGCTGGCGACGACGGCGACCGGCCACCGCGGCGCGATCGTGACCGAGTTCGCCTACCACGGGGTCACGACCGCGATCGCGGACTTCTCCCCGGAGGAGTGGCCGCAGGGCTTCAAGCCCGAGCACGTGGAGACGATCGCGCCGCCCGGGCTCGGGCGGGAGGTGGACGTGGCGGGCGCCGCGGCGCGGCTGGAGGCGGCGGGCTTCGGCCTGGCCGCGACCTACTTCGACTGCGGCTTCACGAGCGACGGCATCTGGACTCCTGCTGCCGAGGAGGTGCAGGCGATCGCGCGCGCGACGCGCGAGGCCGGCGGCCTCGTCGTCGCCGACGAGGTGCAGGCGGGCCACGGGCGGAGCGGGGAGCACCTGTGGTCGTTCGCGCAGTACGGCATCGCGCCGGACGTCGTCACGCTCGGGAAGCCGATGGGGAACGGCTACCCGGTCGCCGCGGTGATCGCGCGCCAGGAGCTCTTCGACCGCCTCAAGGAGGAGACGGAGGTCTTCTCGACGTTCGGCGGGAATCCGGTCGCCGCGCGGGCGGCGCTGGCCGTCCTGGACGTCATCGAGGACGAGCGGCTCGTCGAGCACGTGAGCGCGGGTGGGGGAGGAGCTTGATCGCGGCGCTGCGCGGTCTGAGCATCGGCGAAGTGCGCGGCCGCGGGCTGCTTGATCGGCGTCGAGCTCGAGTCGCCGGAGCTCGCCGAGGACGGTCGTGAACCGGATGCGCGACGCGGGCGTCCTCATCAACCGCACGGGCCCGCGCGGCGACGTCCTGAAGATCCGCCCGCCGCTGGTCTTCGCGTCCGAGCATGTCGAGTCGCTGATTCCCGCGTTCGCGGCCGCGCTGGCCGATTCGGGACGCCTAGAAGGGCACGAATCGGAACTCGCAGGCGTCGAGCGACAGCTGGGCACGGGCGAATCGGACGTCACCCTGAAGGAAGCGCGAGACGCAGGAACGCGTAAAACTCATCTTCACGGGGATGAGCCGCGCGAACTGCGTCGATCAAGAGAGGCGGTGATCGCGAAGAACGAAAGGCGAGGTCGTATCGCCACTTCGAGACCTGCAGCGAAGGCATCGTTCGGCCGAAGGCCGGCAAGTGGTTCGCGCGGAGCTCTCCTCGGTTCGGTTTCGCAACCTTCCGCCTGCATCGCAGTCAAGCAAGAACGCGACGCTGCCTGCAAAGCGGGAGAGGAACCTTGACCGGCGAGAGCTCGATCATCGGGAGTACTCGCGTACGCGGCGAGGACGTCGTCACGGTTGGAACGCACCTGCCGAGAAATCTCGCCAGTTCGCTCGTGGCCACTGGCTCGTGTCCGAACGCTGACGTAACGGAGCGAGTCGTCCGCAGTCGCGGGTGAAAGTGGACAGCGGAATGGCCGTCATAGGGGCGATGACGGGTCGCCCGTACTGACGCATAGGAGTCGCGTAGAGCATGTCGACGTAGCGCTTTTCCACGCAGCTCTGCCGCTGTGGGGGTCGGGAGGTAGTACCGAGCCGAGGCGGACGAACTAGCTGCCGCCGGCTTGGCGACTCTTGTCGGCCTTCATAGACGTAGATGAAGACTCGCCATCGAGACGGCGGACGAAGAGCGACAACGACGAACGCAACTTGACGGGGTCAGCTCGCTTACAGACGGAACCGATCTGAATGCCTTCCTGGCCTGCCCGCACCTGACGATGCTCGAGCTGGCCGTGGCGCGCGGCGAGCTCGAGAAGCCGTACCGGGTCAACCTCCACGCCGACCTCATCCGCCGCAAGGGCGACGAGCACGAGCGGCGCTACCTCGAAGGCGCTCCAGGCGCGAGGGCAAGACGCATCGTCGAGCCGGCAGACCGCTGCACGAAACCGAAGGCGGCGATCCAGGCGCACGCAAGCCGACGTCATCTACCAGGCCCGCCTCGAGCACGACGGCTGGCGCGGCCTCGCCGACTTCCTCGAGCGCCAGCCGGACGGCTCCTACGAGGTCGTCGACACGAAGCTCGCCCGCCGCGCGCGGCCCGAGCACGTCCTCCAGCTCTCCTTCTACACCGAGCAGCTCGCGCGCATCCAGGGACGCGCGCCCGAGCGCATGCACGTCGTCAACGGCCTCGGCGAGCGCGAGACCTTCCGGCCGGGCGACTTCGCCGCCTACTACCGGCGGCTCAAGCGGCGCTTCCTCGACGCCGTCGAGCACGGCGCGCGACACCTACCCGTACCCGGTCGACCACTGCGGCCTCTGCGACTTCCTCGCCCTCTGCCAGGCAGCGGTGGGAGGACGACGACCACCTCGTCCTCGTCGCCGGCATCTCGCGCTGCCAGGTCGAGCGGCTCGAGGAGGCCGGGATCACGACGCTCGAGCGCTCGGCCGAGGCGCCGCCGGAGACGCGCGTCCCGAAGCATGCGGCCGGCGACGTTCGAGACGCTCCGCCACCAGGCCGAGCTCCAGCTCCACCAGCGCGCGCACCGGCGAGCACCGCGTCGACCTCCTGCCGCGTCGAGGAGGGGCGCGGCTTCGCGCTCATGCCGGAGCCGATCGCCGGGCGACGTCTGGCTCGACCTCGAGGGCCACCCCTGGTTCGAGCCGGCGCGCGGGCTCGAGTACCTGTTCGGCTGGGTCGAGCTCGAGGAGGACGGCGAGCCGCGCTACCAGCTGCCTCTGGGCGCACGACCGCGACGGGCGAGAAGCGCGCGTTCGAGCGAGTTCGTCGACTACGATCGTCGAGCGCCGCCGCCGCTTCCCGGGCATGCACGTCTACCACTACGCGCCCTACGAGCGCACCGCGCTCACGCGCCTCATGGGCGAGCACGCGACGCGCGAGGACGAGATCGACGACCTCCTCCGCGGCGAGGTGCTCGTCGACCTCTACCGCGTCACGCGCCAGGCGCTGCGCGCCTCGCTCCCGCGCTACTCGATCAAGAACGTCGAGGAGCTCTACGGCTTCGAGCGCCGCGCCGAGGTCGCCGGCGGGAGCGAGTCCGTCGCACGCTTCGAGCACTGGCTCGAGATCGGCGACGACTCGCTCCTCGAGGGCATCCGCGAGTACAACCACGAGGACTGCCTCTCGCTCTACGAGCTGCACCGCTGGCTGCTGGAGCAGCGGCCGCGCGACTGCCGTGGCGCGCGCCGCCGGAGGAGCGCGAGCGAGCGAGGAGGCGAGGAGCGCATCGCCGAGCGGGCGCGCGTCCGCGACCGGCTGCTCGCGGGGCGGAGGAGGGCGAGCCGCGCTGGCTCCTCGCGCAGCTCCTCGAGTACCACCGGCGCGAGGAGAAGCCGCAGTGGTGGGAGTACTTCCACCACCTGCCAGCTCGACGACGAGGAGCTGCTCGACGACGGCGACACGATCGGCGGGCTCGAGCTCGACGGCGAGCCGGTGCAGGTAGAAGCAGTCGTCGAGTACACGTTCACGTTCCCGGCGCAGGAGCACAAGATCCGCGGCACGGGCGTCGACCCGGAGACCGAGCACGAGTACGACGTCCGCGTCGACGACGAGCACGGGACGCTCATGCTCCGCCGGGGCGCGAGTCGCGCGAGGACGAGCCGCTGCCGAAGGCGCTGATCCCGCCGCAGCCGCTCACGCGAGGGCGCAGCGCGACGCGCTGCTCCGCTTCGCCGAGAGCCAGGAGGACTATCCGGCGCTGCGTCGAGATCCTCGAGCGGCGGCCGCCGCGGGCGCAGGCTCGACCAGGCGCGCTCGAGGCGGCCGCGCGCTCAGCCTCGACGGGAGCTACCTCTTCGTGCAGGGGCCGCCCGGCTCCGGCAAGACCTGGAACGGCGCGCGGATGGCGATCGCGCTGATGCAGGCCGGCCAGCGGGTCGGCATCACCGCGCTCAGCCACAAGGCGATCCACAAGTTCCTCGAGGACGTCGAGGAGGCGCGCCGACGAGGTCGGCTTCACGTTCCGCGGCATGAAGAAGGGCGAGCGGCGAGGACCGCGTACGAGGGCACGCTTCGTCGAGCTACACGGGCTCGAACGACGGCGATGCTCGACCCCGAGCTGCAGCTCCTCGCCGGGACGTCGTGGCTCTTCGCGCGCGAGGACATGGACCAGCACGTGGACACGCTCTTCATCGACGAGGGCGGGCAGTTCGCGCTCGCCGACGCGCTCGCGGTCGGCGACGGCGGCGCGAAACCTCGTCCTCCTCGGCGACCCGAACCAGCTGCCGCAGGTCTCGCAGGGCTCGCACCCGCCGGGGGCGGAGGCGTCGGTGCTCGGCCACCTGCTCGGCGACGACGAGACCGTGCGGCCGGAGATGCGGGATCTTCCTCGAGCGGACCTGGCGGATGCGGCCGGAGGTGAACGCACTACATCTCGGAGGCCTTCTACGAGGGGCGGCTCGAGCCGGCGCCGGTGACGCTCGGAGCGCTCGATCGAGCGCGGGAACGGCGTGCGCTTCCTCCCCGTCGAGCACGCGGGCCACCGCCAGTCGGCGCCGGAGGAGGCGGAGGAGGTCGCCGAGCGAGATCGAGCGGCTCGCTCGGGACGCCTTACGCGACGAGCGACGGCGTCGAGCGGCCGCTCGCCCCGACGACTTCATCGTCGTCGCGCCCTACAACGCGCACGTGCGCTGCCTGCGCGAGCACATGCCCGACGGCGGTGCGGGTCGGCACCGTGGACAAGTTCCAGGGGCAGGAGGCGCCGGTCGTCTTCTTCTCGATGGCGAGCTCGAGCGGGGAGGATGTGCCGCGCGGGCTCGACTTCCTCTTCTCGCGCAACCGCCTCAACGTCGCGATCTCGCGCGCGCAGTGCCTGGCGTATCGTCGTTGCGAGCCCGCGCCTCCTGGAGGCGGACTGCAGGACCGTGGAGCAGATGCGGCTCGTGAACGCGCTGTGCCGCTTCGTCGAGGCTGCGGAAGAGCAGGCCTGAAGCATCGGCTTCCCGTCAATCGGCGTAAGCTGGTCACGGCTGCGACTCGACCGAAGGAGGAGCAATGTACGCGCGCATAGCGACGTTCGAAAGCGATCCCGCCAAGGTCGACGACGCCATCGGCATGGTTCGCGCCCAAGTCGATTCGGGCGAAACACCGCCCGGCCTGGAGGGCGCGAAGATGCTGATGCTCGTCAACCGGGAGACCGGCAAGGGGCTAGGGGTCACGCTCTTCGAGAGCGAAGAGGCGATGCGCCGGGGTGACGAGGCGCTCAATGCCATGAACCCCGGAGGGACCGAGCGGCGCACGTCGGTCGAGTTCTACGAGGTACCGGTTCAGACGGTCAGCTGACCGAGACGCAAATGCAGCCCGTGGATCCCGGCCGTGAGCGGGGCGATCGCACCACGCGGTAGGTTGGACGCATGGCGGACGGGGCCATGACGGCAGAGCAGGTCCGCTCGGCTCTGATGGGGGAGAATGCCCGCCTGCTCAAGCGACGGCGCGTGTTTCGACGACTGCCTTCCCCTCCGCGCTGCAAGTTGTGCGCTGCGCCATTCGCGGGAATCGGCGGCCTCGTCCTCCGGCACATCGGGTTCGCGCGCTCGCCCGGCAACCCGGCCCTCTGCACCAAATGCCTGGGCAAGCTCCGCAAGCAAGGGATGAGCGGCGTCGAGATCCCCGTCACGCTGCTCTTCTCCGACGTTCGCGGCTCGACGGCGATGGGCGAGCAGATGCGCCCGACCGAGTTCCACGCGTTCCTCGAACACTTCTATCGACTGGCCTCGGAATCGATCGTCCGTCGCGACGGTCTCGTCGACAAGGTCGTCGGCGACGAGGTCGTCGCGCTCTTCTTCGGGGGAATCAGCGGACCGCAGCACGAGGCGGCGGCCGTCACAGCCGCGGTCGACGTGGCCGAACGAATGACACACGCCGACGCCTCGCCGTCGGGGCCGATTCCGGTCGGAACCGCTGTCCACACGGGCGAGGCATTCGTCGGGGGCACCGGGCCCAGCGGGACGATCGAGGACTTCACAGCACTCGGCGACGTCGTGAACACCACGGCGCGACTCGCAGCGCAGGCACGCGCGGGCGAAGTGATCGTCAGCGTGGAAGCGGCCAAGGCCGCGGGTGTCGAGAGCCGTGAGCGACGGACGATGGAGATCCGTGGCCGCGCGGAGCCGATCGAGGTGGTCGTCCTCCATCCCCCCGGCGCTGCCGAGCCCGCGGTCGTGCCTGCCAGCCAGCGATGAACCGAGTGGTTTACGCCCTCGCCGCGCTCGTTGCGGTTTTTCGCAACAAGAACATCCGCCGTCTCGAGCTCGCGTGGGGCGCAGCGATCACGGCCGAATGGGCGCACTTCGTCGCGCTCGGCGTCTTCGCCTACGACGCGGGCGGGACGGCCGCGGTCGGGGTCGCCGGGCTCGTTCGCCTGCTTCCCGCCGCGCTCGTTGCACCGTTCGCCGCCTCGTTCGGTGACCGTTTCCGGCGCGAGCGCTTCCTCGCAGTGATCGCGCTCGTCGGCGCGGCGGCGCTTGCCGGGTCGGCCGTCGCCTTCTTCGCGGGCGAGAACGTGGCGGCGATCTTTGCGCTCGCAGCCGTCATGGGTCTGTCTTCGACGCTGATTCGACCCGCACTCCAGGCTCTGTTGCCCTCGCTCGCACGGACTCCGCAGGAGCTGATCGGCTCGAACGGCGCCACGTCCACGATCGAGAGCCTCGGAACCCTGATCGGGCCGCTTCTGGCCGGGGTGCTCGTTGCGGTCTCGGACGCGGGCGTTGTCTTCGCCGTCGGCGCCGGCGCCATGCTCGCGGCATCGCTTCTCTTCGGTCTCGTCCGGGTCGAAGGGCGGCTTCGGTTGGCGTCCCCGGATCGGACGGAGAGCACTCGCGACCTCCTCGTCGCGGGCATCGGGTATATCGCGCGGTCGCCGGGAACGCGCATGGTGGTCGGGCTGATCGCGGCGCAGGCCTTCGTGCGGGGCTGCCTCAACGTCCTGATCGTCGTCGCCGCGTTCCAGGTGCTCGACGCGAACGCGAGCGCTGTCGGCTACATGACCGCAGCACTGGGAGTGGGTGGCCTCCTCGGCGCCCTCGGCGCCTTCACGCTCGGAGGACGGCGGCTCGCCGTCGTCTTCGGCGTGGCGCTCGTCTTCTGGGGTCTTCCGATCGCTCTGATGGCGCCCTTGTCATTTCTCGTGACTGCGCTGCTCCTCTTGGCCGTCGTTGGGGCCGCGAACAGCATCGAGGACGTCGCCTCGTTCACGCTGCTCCAACGGATCGTCCCCGACAATGTGCTCGCCCGCGTCCTCGGCGCTATCTGGGGCCTGGCGATGGGAGGTGTCGCGCTCGGGTCGATCATCGCCCCCGGCGTGGTCAGCGTCTTGGGCCCGCAGGCCGCGCTCGTCGTCGTCGGCATGATCCTCCCGGTGCTGGCGCTCGCGGCGTGGAGGCGGCTTGTCGCGATCGATCGTGCCGCGCCCTGCCCCACGGGCGAGCTGGCGGTGATCGACTGCGTGCCGATGTTCGCGCCGCTTTCCCTGGTGGCGAGAGAGCACCTCGCGACGGCGCTCGTGCCGATGTCCATCTCCGCGGGTGACGTCGTCATCCGCGCGAACGATCCGGGGGAGTGCTTCTACATCGTCGCGGACGGCGAGTTCGAGATCGTGGCGGGGAGCGCGCACGTCGCCGCGCATGCCGGCGATCACTTCGGGGAGATCGCGCTGCTCGGAGGTGTCCCACGTACGGCCACCGTCCGGGCGGTGGTGGACTCGCACCTGTATGCGCTCGAGCGGCGCGACTTTCTCGCGGCTGTCACGGGCCACTCGGACGTTCGGGCCGCAGGCGAGAACATCGCGGCAGAAAGGCTTGCCCGAGGAAGCGGTGCGCCGTCGGCGGCACGCTCGTCCTCGGGTTAGTTCGCCACTAGCCCTCCCGCTGCCGCCCGGCCGCAAGCGTTTCCATCGCCTCGCGGTCGATCATTCTCCGGCCGCAGGAGGTCGAAGGCGACGCCCTGGAAGACGAGATCCTTCGGCCCGAGCTTGAACGTCGTCGTACCGACGTAGCCCTCGCCCTCGTGCCCGTGGTCGACGATCTTCCCGTCCTCGACCTCGATCCAGGCCCGCAGGTCGTTCGCTTCCCGGAAGCGGTCCTCGTCGCGCAGGCGCTCGAGGTCGCCTCGCTCCAGATGGTCGGGCGGTGCGGCTCCTTGCGAGTCGCGCTCCTGCGCTGGTCTCCATCGCGGGCAAAACCCGGTACGGTCTGCCGGCGATGCGAAACGAAGGCGAGCGCGGCCGAGCCGTCATTGAGCGCTTGAAGCGGGCGATGAACGATCACGACCTCACAGCCTTTCTCGACTGCATCCACCCGGACTACGAGAGCGAGCAGCCGGCTCACCCGGAGCGAGGCTTCGGCGGCCGCGAGCAGGTGGAGAAGAACTGGGCGGCCATGTTCGAGGGGATCCCGGACTTCAAGGCCGAGGCGCTTGCGATGGCCGTAGACGGTGACACTGTTTGGACGGAATGGCGCTGGACCGGCACGCGCGGCGATGGCGGCGCACTCGACCTGGGTGGGGTGACGCTCTTCACGGTCGACGGAGACAGGATCGTCTCCGGTCGGCTCTACATGGAAGAGGTCGAGCAGCACGGCGACGACATCGAGCAGACCGTCGATCGCCTCTCCGGGCGGGAGCGCTAGGCTCGCAACCCGCGCGGAGCGATCCGCCTGGCCGGATACTCTGCCGCGTGGACCTGACCCTCGGCCAGCTGCTCGTCGCCTGGGCCTTGGCCTCCGCCGCCGCGATCGCCGTCTTCCTCCACGCGAACCGACACGGCGTTCAGCACGCGACGGCGTGGGGGATCGGCGTCTTCCTCGTTCTCGCCCTCGCGCTCCCGCTCTACGTCATTCACTACCGTCGGCAGAGGGGGTCGCGCCGGTAGTAGGAAGCTCGTCGGAGAGCTCGAGCTCCCCGGCCTTGGCGCGTTTCTTCTCTTCCTTCTTCTGGGCTTTCGCCTCGCGCTTCTCCTTGAGAGCGCGCTCGCGCGACATCTTCGCCATCGTTTGCTTTCGCTTGGAGCTTGAGGCCATTCTCAGGCCCTCCTTCCTGTCATCCGACGGGGGCCTACCACTTGGAGCGGCGGCCGCGGCGGCTCGAGTAGAGGAGCTTCGCAGGCGCCGCGCGCATGCCGGCTTCCTCGAACTGCTCGTGGTAGCCGAGGCGCCGGGCGGATCGCCCTGTCTCGGCCTGCTGCTCGGGGAGGACGAGCGTGATCGCCGTGCCGCTCTTGCCGGCGCGTCCCGTGCGGCCCGTGCGGTGGACGTAGCCCTTGTCCTCCTCGGGCGGGTCGAAGTTGATCACGTGCGTGACGCCTTGGAGGTCCAGGCCGCGCGCGGCGACGTCGGTCGCGACGAGGGCGCTCACCTTGCCGCTGCCGAAGCGGGCGAGGGCACGCTCGCGGGCGTTCTGGGACATGTTCCCGTGCATGGCGACCGCCTCGACGTGGTGGCCGCGCAGCTTCTGCACGAGCCGGTCGGCGCCGCGCTTCGTCCGGACGAAGACGAGCGTGAGCCCGTCGGATCTGAGGATGTGCTCGGCCAGCGTGGCCACCTTGGTGTCCGTCGTCACCGGCACGAAGCGATGCTCGATCTCGGCGGGCTGCTGCCCGGTCGCGAGCTCGGCCTCGAAGTAGGACGGGCTGCGCGTGTAGGCGTGGGCGAGCCTGCCCACCTCGCCGTCCAGCGTGGCCGAGAAGAACATCGTCTGGCGGTTCTGGGGCAGGCGGCGGACGATCCGGTCGACCTGCGGCTTGAAGCCGAAGTCGAGCATCCGGTCTGCCTCGTCGAGGACGAGGATCTTGAGGCCTCGGAGGTCGACGAGCCGCCGCCCGGCGAGATCCTCGAGCCGGCCGGGCGTGGCGACGAGGATGTGGGCTCCCTTGATGCGCTTCGCCTGACCGCTGAGCGGGACGCCACCGTAGGCGGCTTCCACTCGGAGACCTTTCGGCTTGGCGAGGGAGCGGAGCTCCTCGGTCACCTGGCCGGCGAGCTCGCGGGTGGGGACGAGGACGAGTGCCGAGGGCCGGCCGTCGGCGGAGGTCGTCCGCTCGACGATCGGCACGGCGAAAGCGATTGTCTTCCCCGACCCCGTCGGAGCGCGCGCGAGAATGTCGAGCCCGCCGATGGCGTCGGGGAGGACGAGCGCCTGAATCCGGAACGGCGCTTCTATGGAGCGAGCGGCGAGCGTGTCGACGACGGACGAGGACACGCCAAGCTCGCGGAACGAGTGCTGCATATGCTGTTCGACTTCCTTTCGGGTTCGAGACTTGCTTGCCTCGAAGCACCCGAAGGAGGAACGAGAAGCTCATCTCACCGGAGGGCGTGATTGCCGACCGTGATCCCACCTTAGCAGTACGATGTGTCGGCAGTCCGCGCGGGGAGCAGTTCCCGCCGACCGATCGGAGGCGTGGGACAACTGCAGAGCGCGCGGTTCTCGACCTCGTTCGCCCACGCCCGCCGCCTGGCCGGCTTGCGTTCGTTTCGCATCGCGGTGGGCGTCGTCTCGTCGCTCCTCGCCGCCGTCCTCCTCGCCTTCGCGGTTCACCACTTCGCGACGGCGGGCTGGCCGCTGGCCGGTGGCAACCCGCTCGTGATCGCCGGCGTCGGCGTGCTCTTCCTCCTCGCCTACGGGCTGAAGGCATACGGCTGGCGTCGCCTCTTCCGCACGGGAGAGCGGCCTGCCGCGCTCGCCCTCGCCGCTGCCGGTGGGGGAGCCTCGATCCTGGGAGTCGCGTTGCCCGGGCGTTTCGACGAAGCCGCCCGCGTCGCGATCGTGCGCCGCTATCCGGGTTGCCCGGCGACGGTGCCGACGATCTGTCTTTCCCTCTTTACCCTGGGGCTGATCGACAACATCGCTCTCTCACCGCTCGCAGTCGCCTCGGCGAGCTTCCCCGGCCTCTCGTTTGGGCTGCGGGCAGGGTTCACCGTCGTCGCGGCCGCCGGCCTCGGCGCTGCCGCCCTCGTCCTCCTCCTGCCGCGGATCACGCGGACGACGAGGTTGCTGCGCTTCCGGGTCGTCCGCTGGCTCGAGCCGCGGGTCACGTGTGCGCGTGACGCCTCGCACGCGTGGGGGCTCGTCACAGCCTCGTGGCTCATCCGGGCTCTCGCGCTCTTCCTGCTCATGCAGACATTCGGCGTCGCCACCTCACTTCCGCTCGCGATCATGTACCTCTGCGCCGGAGCCGCGTCGGCGGCCATTCCGATCGGGCCGGCGGGGGCCGCGACGCAGGTGACTGCGGGCGCGGCACTCCTCGTCGTCGGGGGCGTCGAGGTCCCGAGCGCCGTGGGCTTCGCCCTCGCCGCGCAAGCGCTCCTCGTGCTCGCCGGGGCGGCCGTCTTCCTCGGCGCAGTCGCCTGGCGGTCCGCCCTCGGCCTCCGCACAGCTCTGGCCGTTCGCTGAGCCGCGCGTTCGCTGGGCGGTCGTCGTATACGGGCACGCCGGGGCTAGCCGGCGGCCACGGTGACCTCGACCCCGTGCACGGAGGTGCTCCGGCCCATGTCCGCGCTCTCGCCGGGGTTGAGGGCGTTCACGTTCGCCCCGGACGGCTCCTGCTTCGGCCAGCGTCCCTTCGGCGAGTAGGCGACGCCGCGCGGGACGACGTCGGAGAGGGTGACGAGAAGGCGCAGGCTCCCGGTCTCGTTCTGCACGAGCGCCTCGTCCCCCTCGGCCAGCCCGCGTTCAGCCGCGTCCTCGGGATGGAGCGCGACCGTCGCCTCGCCGATCCGCCGTGCGATCTTCGCGTCGTTCGCGAAGCTGTCGTTCAGGAGCCAGGGGGAGGCCGGCGAGAGCAGCCGGAGGCGGCCGTCCTGGGGCCGCGGGTCGGCGAGCGGCAGCGGGAGGCGCGGCAGGCCGTCCGCCTCCGCGGCGGCGGAGGCGATCTCCACGCGCCCGCTCGGGGTCGGAAAGCGGAGGTCGGCGAACTGGACGAGCGGCTCGGCGGCGATGGGCACCGTGCCCCTGGCTGCGAGCGAGGCGAAGTCCACTCCGACGCCCGAGCGCTCGAGCAGCGTGGCGATGACGTCGGCGTCGCTCTCGTAGAGCTCCTCCTCGTCGTAGCCCATCGCCCGGGCCAGGCGGCGGAAGATCTCCATGTTCGGGAGCGCTTCCCCGAGCGGCTGCGCGGCCTTCACCTGCGCCGAGAGCGTGAGCTCGAAGTAAGAGGCGACGAGGTCGTCGAACTCGAGGAAGCTCGCGGCCGGGAGGACGTAGTCGGCGAGGTCGGTCGTGTCGGTCGGGAAGAGGTCGACGGCGACCGTGAGCAGGTCCTCGCGCCGAAGCGCCTCGTGCAGCCGCCGCTGTTGCGGGTTGGAGGCGGCGATGTTGATGTTCCAGCAGAAGAGCCCCTGTGAGCGGGCCGGGTCCTCGAGGCAGTCGACGAGCTCCATGTGGCTGATCGGCTCCGGAGCTTCGGGACCGAGGTGCGGCGCGGCGAGGTAGTCCTCGTCGATCCCGCGGGACTCGGTTCCGTTGAGGTAGAGGAAGCCCGCTCCCGGCCTGCCGAGGTTGCCGGTGAGCGCGGGAAGCAGCGCGCACGCGCGAATGGCGTTGCCGCCGTGCCGCTGGCGCTGGAAGCCCTGTCCGAGCCAGAGGAGGGAGGGGCCGCGGCCGTAGAGCCGCGCGGCCTCCTCGATCAGCGCGGCCGGGACGCCCGTGACGGCCGCGCCCCAGTCCGGGGTGCACTCGCCCAGCGCCGGCTCGAGCTCGTCCCAGCCGATCGTGTGCTCGGCGAGGAAGGCGCGGTCGAGCAGATCCTCACGGGCCAGGACGTGGAGGAGCGCGAACGCGAGGGCGGCGTCGCTCCCGGGGAAGGGCTGCAGGTGCAGGTCGGCCGCCTCGGCGGTCGGCGTCCGCACGGGGTCGACGACGACGACGGTGGCCGGCGACTCCGGCAGCCACTGCTCGTGGGCGTGCGGCGCGGAGGCGGACGGGTTCGCGCCCCAGACGACGATGCAGGCTGAGTCGCGGGCGGTTCGCGGGTCGAAGCCCGTCATCGAAGTTCCGTACACGTACTCGAGCGCGACGTGCCCGGCCTTGTTGCAGATCGTGTCCGGGTCGACCTCGGTCGCCCCCAGCCGGTGGAAGAAGCGCAGCGGGAAGAAGTAGCCGAGGAGCGAGAACGTCCCCGTGTAGTGGGCGTTCAGGACGGTGTGGGCGCCGGGGCCCGCCTCGATCTCCCGCAGCCGCTCGGCGATCTCACCGAGTGCCTCGTCCCAGGAGACCGGCTCGAAGCGGCCCTCGCCCTTCGCGCCCGCGCGCCGGAGCGGCCGCGTCAGCCTCGCCTCGGGGTCGAGGAATGACCCGTTGTAGCCGATCGAGCACTTGCGGCAGAGCTTCCCGCGGCTCACCGGGTGACCCGGGTCGCCGCGGACGTGCCTGATCGTCCCGTTGCGCTTGACGACTGCGATCCCGCACGCGTCGTAGCAGTCCCGCGGGCAGGTCGTGAGAACCACCTCGTCAGCGTGAACGGCCAAGGCGCTCCAAGCAGCCTACGACCGAGGAGCGGCCACGGGCAAGGGCGCGGTGGCCCTCGGATCGTGCAGCGCGACTAGCTCGGCGAGGCGATCCAGACCTGCGGCTCGCCGACCACGCCGGCGTTCTCCATCGCACCCTTGAGCTCCGGCGAGGAGACGAAGGCCATCGCGGCGTCCTCGCTCTCGAAGTCGTGGGTGACAGTGACGTCGTTCGGGCTTCCGAGGGCCTGATAGACGGCGTCGCCGCTGACGCCCATTCCACGGCGCGTCGTGTCGAAGTCGTCGTAGCCCTTCCTCCAGGACGCGTAGTCGGCGACGTCATGGCGTACGAATAGGCGAAACATGCTGCTGGACTCCTTTGTCAGGTGCCGATCACGGCGACCGTATCACCGTGACGCCGATGCGCTGCGCCGCGTTGTTGCCGTAGCCGCCCAGGTTCCACTCCGGCTCAGCGGGTTGTTCGTTGCCCGCCGCATCCCGAGCCCGGCACAGCAGGGCGTACTCGCCGGCCTCCGCCGGCTCCCACAGAAAGCTCCACCGGCGCCACGCCCAGTCCCCGACCGGGTCGGCCAGCTCCGCAGCCGCCCACGTCTCGCCGCCGTCCACGCTCACCTCGACCGCCGCCAGAGGGGCGAACCCTGACCAGGCCCGCCCTTCGAGCCGGCACGGCCCCAGGGGCAACACCCGCTCCCGCGTCGGAAAGTCCGGGATCCCCGGTGGCACCATCAGGGCGCGAGGCCGCATGCGATCCAGAGGAATCCCCTCCTCGTCCTCCTCCTGGCGCAGGCGGTAGCTCACGGCCTGCTGGTGGCCGGTGAAGGGCTCATCGACGACGTCGATCCGGCTGAGCCACTTCACGTTCGTCATCCCGTACCAGCCGGGCACGACCAGCCGCAGCGGAAAGCCGTGCTGGGGAGGAAGGAGCGCGCCGTTCAGCTCGTAGGCGAGCAGAACCTCGTCCCGCGAGGCCTCCTCGAGCGAAAGGCTCCGGGCGTAGTCCTGCTCGACCCCGTCTTCGACGCCGCGGTCGAGGCCGGTGAAGACGACCTCGGAGGCGCCCTCCTGAACGCCCGCCTCCTCCAGCACCGAACGCAGCGGCACTCCGCGCCACCGGGCCGTCCCGACTGCCTCGGAGAGCCACGGCTGGCTGTACGGGCGGGGCGACATCTGGGCGCGGCCGTTGCCGGCGCATTCCATCGTCACTGCGAGCTCGTGCGCGGGCCGCGCGTGCAGTGCTTCGAGGCTCAAGGAAAGCTCGCGCTCGACCAGGCCGCCGACTTCCAGCCGCCAGGCAACCCCGTCCACCAGGGGAATGTCGTAGTGGTTGAGGGTGTAGTGGAGCCCGATCGGGGTCACGTCGTAGCGCAGCGCCTCGAGCGGCATGCCGTGGTTTCGGGTCGCCAGCCGCAGCTCGCCGAGGCTTATCGCCGTGTCTTCCCCGGCCACCTCAGCCTGTCGTCGCACCGGGGACGGGCGCGCCATGAACCCGGTCGTAGAAATTCTTGGCGATCTCGACGGCCTTGTCCTCGGAGGTCGTGCCCGGCGGGCCGCCCAGCGAGACGTGGTAAGCGAAGTCACCGTCGGCGAAAGAGATGTTGTATGCGTCGTACGGCCGCTCGTCGGACCTGCCGGCCGCCTGGACGTCCGCTGCCGATGCGTAGCGCCGGACGCCAGTGGCGCCGGGGATCCCGCTGACGTCGAACTCGCTCACGGAGAACGCGCACGACTCGGGGCACGGCCGCAAGCCGTCGGTATGGAAGAAGTCGGCCATCCGCTTGGCCGTGGCCGGCGTCCTGAACTGGAGGGTCAACGCGAAGACGTGTGCGTCGTCCCTCGAATGGGCGGCGGCCGGCCCGCTCGGGAAGAAGCGCGTTGAGCGGATCGCCTGGACGAAATCGGACTTGAGGAACTCCTGCCTTTCCTGCTTCGTCGGATCGATGAAGATGTCGCCCATCCGCTGGACGAACTCGAGTGGCGTGCTGGCCGTCTCGGTCTGCTCGACCGGATCCGGTCGCGAGCCAGGGGCGTCGTCCGCGTTCGGGACGCGCTGGATACCAGTGGCAGGGCCCTGACGTCGCCTGGCTGCTCGAGCTTCCGCCGCAGGCGCTCAGGCCGAGGACGGCAGGCACAGAGCACAGAGGAGGAGGAGACCCTTCAAGACGCATGATCCTACGGCGCGGCTGCGCCCGATTCCAGGGAGATCCGACGGAGGCGCCGGGATTCTTGCGGCGCTGCCTAAGATGCCTTCGTGCCGAACGGCGAAGACCTCACGGGCCGCGTTGCCCTCGTCACCGGCGGCGGGCGCGGGATCGGCCGCAACGTCGCGATCGAGCTCGCCGGCGCGGGCATGAAGGTCGCCGTCTCGGCGCGCTCGAAGGACGAGATCGAGGCGACGGCCGCGGAGGTCGGCGGCATCGCCGTCCAGTGCGACGTCTCCGACCGCGCGCAGGTCGAGGCGATGGTCGCGGAGACGGAGAGGCTCGGGCCGATCGACCTCCTCGTCGCGAACGCGGGCATGGCGCCCGACGAGGACAAGGCCTGGGAGATGGACCCGAGCGACTGGTGGAGGACGTTCGAGGTGAACGTCCTCGGCGTCTACCTCTGCTGCCGCGCCGTCATCCCGGGCATGCTCGAGCGCGGGAGCGGCCGGATCGTCAACGTCGCGAGCGGCGCCGCGTACCTCCCAGGCGTCTCGACGACCTCCTACAGCGCGAGCAAGGCGGCCGTGCACCGCTTCTCCGAGGCGCTGGCCAACCAGCTCGAGGGTCGCATCCCGGTCTTCTCGATCAGCCCGGGGCTCGTTCGCACGAGCATGACGGACGAATGGGGCGACGACGCGCCCTGGACGCCGCCCGAGCTCGCGCCGCGCCTCGTTCGCGTGCTCGCGTCGGGACGGCTGGACGCGCTCTCGGGCCGCTACCTCCATGCGGAGCACGACGACGTGGACGACCTGGCGCGCCGAGCGAACGAGATCGTCGAGAGCGACCTGAACGCGATTCGCCTGCGGCGCTAGGCGCCGACCGCTGCCTTGATCTTCTCGAGCGTCTCGGCCTCCGCCGGCTCGCCTCCCTTGGCGGCCGACCCGACGGATTCGGCGACCTCCAGCACGAACGCGCGGTAGGGGTCGAGCTCGTCGGGGGCCTTGGCCTCGAGGATCTGCGTCGCCGAGCCGAGCGCTGCGGTCGTCTCGTTCTCGATCTCCTCGGGAGAGGATCTCCAGCCGAAGCCTGAGCCCTTCGTCTCGCCGAGGTCGCGGACCAGAGTGCTCGCGCTCGACTGCTTCGCCTGGGCGAGGTGCTTCGCCATCGCGCCTGCCTCCTTGAAGGTGTCGAAGAAGCCCCGGTCGGCGATCGTCATCCAGAACCCGGCGCCCGTGACGCCTTTCTGCAACGTCTCCCACTCCTCCTCCGTGAAATCTGTCTTCGTCGCCATCGCGTACTCCTTCCCAATCTTGTTTGCCGAGCCGATTCGAACGTACCCTTTCCCCGTGCCTGTCTGCGCCGTGTGCGGCCAGCAGAACCCCGACGGCGCGCGCTTCTGCAACGCGTGCGGGGCTCCGCTCGGCCCCGAGCAGCCGCCGGTGCGCGAGGAGCGCAAGGTCGTCACAGTCTTCTTCGCCGACCTCGTCGGCTTCACCGGGCGCGCCGAGCAGCTCGACCCGGAGGACGTGCGCGCGATGCTCTCGCCCTACTACGGGCGCCTGCGCTCGGAGATCGAGCGCTTCGGCGGGACCGTGGAGAAGTTCATCGGGGACGCCGTCATGGCGGTCTTCGGCGCGCCGGTCGCGCACGAGGACGATCCCGAGCGCGCCGTTCGCGCGGGTCTCGCCGTTCGCGATGCGATCCAGGAGCTGAACGAGGCGAACCCGACGCTCGACCTGCACGTCCGCATCGCCGTCAACACGGGTGAGGCCGTCGTCGCGCTCGACGCCCGGCCGGCCGAGGGCGAGGCGCTCGTTGCCGGCGACGTCGTCAACACGGCCTCCCGCCTCCAGGCGGCGGCGCCGGTGGACGGCATCCTCGTCGGCGAGACGACCTTCCGGGCGACCGAGCGCGCCATCGAGTACGCCGAGGGCGAGCCCGTGAGCGCGAAAGGGAAGGTCGACCCGATCCCCGTCTGGGAGGCGCTGGGCACGCGGGCTCGGTTCGGGATCGACGTACAGCACCGCGGCGGCCCGCCGCTCGTCGGCCGGGAACAGGAGCTGAAGTTCCTCGCGGACGCGCTCGAGCGGGCGCAACGGGAGCGGCGGCCGCAACTCCTCACGCTCGTCGGCGTTCCGGGCATCGGCAAGAGCCGGCTCGTCTGGGAGCTCGCACAGGCAATCGACGCGGATCCGGAGCAGGTCGTCTTCTGGCGCCAGGGGCGCTCGCTTCCCTACGGCGAGGGCGTGGCCTTCTGGGCGGTGGGGGAGATGGTCAAGGCGCAGGCGGCCATCCTCGAGACCGACTCCGGCGAGGTGGCCGAGGGCAAGCTCAACGCGACCGTCGCCGAGCTGATCCCCGACGAGGGGACTTGCCGCTGGGTGGAGCGGCACCTGCGGGTGCTCGTGGGACGCGCGGGCGAGGGCGTTCCGGGCGGCGACGCACGGGACGAGGCCTTCGCGGCCTGGCGCCGCTTCTTCGAGACGCTCGCCGAGCGGCGGCCCCTGGTGCTCGTCTTCGAGGACCTGCACTGGGCCGACGACAACCTCCTCGACTTCGTCGACTACCTCGTCGACTGGGTGACGGACTCGCCGCTCCTGGTCATCGGGACCGCCCGGCCGGAACTCTTCGAGCGCCGCCCGGGGTGGGGCGGGGGTAAGCCCAACGCGGCCACCGTCTCGCTCTCACCTCTCTCCGGCGACGAGATCGCCCGCCTCCTCGGCAGCCTGCTCGAGCAGTCCGTCATGCCGGCCGAGACCCAGGCGGCCCTCCTTGCGCGGGCGGGCGGCAACCCGCTCTACGCCGAGGAGTACGCGCGCATGGTCGCCGAGCGCGGGCTGACCCCCGCCGAAGGCGCCCCGCTGCCCGAGACCGTGCAGGGGATCATCGCCGCGCGACTCGACGCGCTCTCGCAGGAGGACAAGGCGCTCATCCAGGATGCGGCCGTCGTCGGGAAGGTCTTCTGGAGCGGCGCGCTCGCGGCCATGAACGGGCTCCAGCGCTGGACCGTGGAGGAGCGGCTGCACGGGCTCGAGCGCAGGGAGTTCGTGCGGCGCGAGCGCCGCTCGTCGGTCGCCACCGAGACGGAGTACGTCTTCCGGCACGTGCTCGTCCGCGACGTCGCCTACGGGCAGGTGCCGCGTGCCCTGCGCGCCGACAAGCACCGGCGCGCGGCGGAGTGGATCGAGTCGCTCTCCGCCGATCGCGAAGATCGTGCCGAGATGCTCGCCCACCACTACGCGAGCGCCCTCGAGTACGCGCGCGCGGCGGGGCAGGATCCCTCCGCGCTCGCCGAGCGGGCGCGCGTGGCTCTCCGGGAGGCGGGCGACCGGGCCTACGCGCTCGGCGCCCTGCGTCCGGCCGGCGCGTTCTACAAGGACGCGCTCGCGCTCTGGCCCTCCGACGACCCTGACCGCGGGCGCCTGCTCTTCCGCTATGGGCGCTCGCTCGTCTTCGCGGACTGGAGGAGGGACGCCGTGCGCCCGCTTCAGGAAGCGGTCGATCTCTTGCTGGCCACCGGAGCGCGCGAGGAAGCCGCTGAGGCGGAGGTCGCGCTCGGGATCCTCCACTGGTACCGGATGGAGCGCGAGCTCGCTCGGCCCCGGTTCGAGCACGCCGTCGAGCTGATCGAGGGCGCCGCCCCGTCGGGGGCCAAGGCCGAGGTGCTCACCGAGCTGGCGCGATTCTCCATGCTGGGCGACGAGGACGTGAAGGCCGTTCAGTTCGGAAGCGAGGCGCTCGCAATCGCGGAGGAGCTCGGGCTGGACGACATTCGCGCCCGGATCCTGAACACCCGCGGTGTCGCGCTCTCGAAGCTCGGCGACCCCGAAGGCGTGTCGAACATCGAGCGCTCGTTCGAGCTGACCGAGCCGGGCTCCGCCGAGCGGCTGCGAGCGGTCATCAACCTCGCATCGACACTCGCCGAGCTCGGCGAGCTGGAACGGAGCTTCGAGCTCCACGAACAAGGCCTGAAGGAGGCCGAGCGGGTGGGCGCCACCGGGCCGCTCCGCTGGCTGCGAGCGGAATGGATCATCGACCTTTACCTGAAGGGCCGCTGGGGCGAGGCGCTCGCCCAGCTCGACGACTTCCTCGCCGAGGCCGAGGTGGATGAGACGCACTACATGGATCTCGGCGGCTACCTCATCCGGGCCGTGATCCGGCTGGCCCGGGGAGAGGAAGCCGGCGCCGTTGCGGATTCGGCGCGTGCGCTCGAGCTCGGGAGGCAAGGGGAGGATCCGCAGGCGGTCAATCCACCGCTCGCGTTTCACAGCCACGTCCTTCTGGCGGTCGGCCGCCGCGGCGAGGCTGCGGAGGTCGCGGACGAGCTGCTCGAGCGAGCGTGCGCGAATCGGAGCAGCTTCGTCTCCCTCTGGGCGATCCCGCTCGCGATCGTTCTCGTCGCGCTCGGCCGGGGGGAGGATTTCGAGCAGGTCGTGGAAGGACGGACGGCTACGACGAGGTGGCTCGAGGCTGGGCGCGCCTACGCGCACGGCAACTTTGACCAGGCGGCCGACATCCTCGGCGACATGGGCGCGCTGCCGGAAGAGGCGTTCGCACGTCTACGGGCCGGCGGGGCTCTGGCCGAGGATGGCCGGCAGGCCGAGGCCGACGCACAGCTGCAACGGGCGCTCGCCTTCTACCGCTCGGTCGGGGCTACGGCCTACATCGACGAGGCCGAAGAGCTCTTCGCGGCCTCCGCTTAGGCCAGCTCTTCCGCGGGGACGGTGATCTGCGGGCCGAGCTCGGCGTCGCGGGAGACCAGGCGCGCGTACTGGCCGCCGAACGCGAGGAGCTCCTCGTGCCGCCCGCGCTCGACGATGCGGCCGTGGTCGAGGACGACGATCTGGTCGGCGTCGCGGACCGTCGAGAGGCGGTGCGCAATGGCGATCGTCGTCCGGTTCTCGGCCAGGCGGTCGAGCGCCTCCTGGACGGCGCGCTCCGTGCGCGTGTCGAGCGCGCTCGTCGCCTCGTCGAGGACGAGCACCGGCGGGTTGCGGAGGATCGTGCGCGCGATCGCCATCCGCTGCTTCTCGCCCCCGGAGAAGCGGTAGCCGCGCTCGCCGACCATCGTGTCGTAGCCCTCGGGCAGGCTCGCGATCAGGTCGTGGATACGCGCGGCGCGGGCGGCCTCCTCGATCTCCTCGTCGGTTGCGTCGGGCTTCGCGAAGCGCAGGTTGTCCCGGATCGTCGCGTGGAAGAGGTAGGTCTCCTGCGAGACGACGCCGACGGTGCGGGCGAGCGAGGCGAGGGTCGCCCCCCGGATGTCGGTGCCGTCGAGGGTGACCCGGCCCCGCTCGACGTCGTAGAGGCGCGCGACGAGGTAGCCGACGGTGGTCTTCCCGGAGCCGGTCTCGCCGACGACGGCCGTCGTCGTCCCCGCCGGCACCTCGAAGCTCACGTCCTCGAGCGTCCAGTCGTCCGCGGCGCCCTCGTAGCGGAACCAGACGTGGTCGAAGGCGAGGTCGCCGCGGCAGGGCGGAAGGTCGAGGGCGTCGTCGTCCTCGGCGATCTCGACGGGGACGTCGAGGTACTCGAAGACGCGGTCGAAGAGAGCGAGCGAGGTCTGGGCGTCGATCTGCACGTTGAGGAGCGAGCCGATGGGCCAGAAGAGGCGCGTGAGTAGCGTCGTGAAGGCGACGATGGTTCCGAGGGAGATCGAGCCGACGAAGCTCTGCCCGGCGAACCAGTAGACGAGCGCGGGCATGATCGAGAAGCTCATCTGGATCGAGGACATCACCCAGCGCCCCGCCATCACCTGGCGCACCTCGAGGTCGGCGAGCTCGGAGGACTCGCGCTCGAAGCGGTTGGAGAGCTCGGCGCTTTGGCCCATCGTCTTCCCGAGCAGCATCCCGGAGACGGAGAGCGACTCCTCCACCATCGTCGAGATGTCGGCCATCGTCCGCTGCCGGTCGGTGGTGATGCGGCGGCGCTGCTCGCCGACCTTACGCGTGAGGAGGACGAAGATCGGGACGAGGGCGAGCGAGACCAGCGCGAGGCGCCAGTCCAGGAGGAACATGGCCACGACGGCCGCGATCACCGTCGTCGAGTTCGAGACGATCGAGGTCGCTGTCGACGTGACGACGCGCTCGACACCGCCGATGTCGTTCGCGATTCGCGACTGCACCTCTCCGGTGCGTGTGCGGGTGAAGAAGGCGAGCGAGAGCCGCTGCAGGTGCTTGTAGACCGCCGCCCGCAGGTCGTGCATGACGCGCTGGCCGACCAAGTTGGAGAGCCACGTCTGGTAGACGCCGAGGATCCCGGTCACGACGGCGATCCCGATCAGGCCGAGGACGAGGTAGGTGAGCAGGCGGTCGTCGTTCTCCGGGAGCGCGTGGTCGAAGATGTCTCGTACGAGGAACGGCGAGACGATGCTGAGAAGCGCCGAGAAGCAGATGAGCGCGAGGACGGCGCCGAGCCTCACGCGGTAGGGCCTGAAGAGCGCCGTGACGCGGCGCAGGTTCGCGCGCCGTACGGCCGGGTCGGCCGGCCGCTCGGGTGCCTCGCCTGGGCTGAAGCGCTGCCTCATGCGGGTCACGGTACCTGTGCCGTGGCGGGTTACTGGGTCGCGCGCCTTTCAGAGGCCGAAACAAAATGAGCACCTGAGTCGCCGGGCAACGGAACGGAGCGATGCTGCGTCCTCGGTCGACGGGTATCTGATTCGATACCCGCGCTCCCTGCGTCCTTGCCTCGCATCCGCCCAGCGACCCCCGCGACGAGGGCCCATTCTGTTACGACCTCAGGGCTCGACGTCGAAGCTGAACATCATCCCGCTCTCGTGGTGCTCGGCGATGTGACAGTGCGCCATCCAGTGGCCCGGGTGCGTGACGTCGAGGAGGACGTCGACGGTCTCGCCGGTGCGAACGAGCACGGTGTCCTTCCAGCCCAGGTTGGTCTCGACGACGCCGTCGCGCGTGAGGACGAGGAAGCGGCCCGCGCCGTGGATGTGGAACGGGTGGTGCATCGGATGGTCGGAGTCCATCTCGTTGACGAGGCGGATCTTCACCTGGTCCCCGACGCGGAAACGCCAGTCGATGGCGTGGCCGGAGGCGCCGGTGTCCTTGTCGATCAGGAGCCAGCGCGTGTTCGCAGGGGTCGTCTCGCGGTTGACCTCGACCATGTCGTCCTCCCACTCGATCCCGTCGGCGGCGTCGTGGCCGTGCGCGTGCTCGTGGTGGCCGTGCTCTTCGTGGCCCGCGTGCTCTTCGTGTCCGCCTGCCCCGGTCGGGCGCAGCGTCATCCCGCACTTCGGGCACTCGCCGGGCCACGTGGCGGCGATCTCGGGATGCATCGGGCAGGCGTAGTCCTCCGGCGCGGGTAACTCAGGTGCGGCGGGGAGGAGCTTCATCCCGCACTTGGGGCACTTGCCCTCCCAGGTGGCGACGATCTCCGCGTGCATCGGACACGAGAAGACGCCCGTCTCGCCCTCGGCCGCCTCGCCCATGTCCATCTCGGCGACGAAGGCGAGCGTCTTGTCTGGCTCGGCCTCGAGGTAGGGGCCGATCCGCTCCCGCTCGGCGACGAGGTCGGCGTTCGTCCGCAGGGCGTCGAAGTCGGCGCCGAGCGGCTCGGCGGCCTCCTCCGAGACGGCGATCGTGGCCAGGCGGTACGTACGGTCGGGCGTGCGGTGCTCGAGGGAGGCTTCCCGGAGGTGTCGAAGAGGACGTCGACGACGACGCGCTCCGAGGGAGCGAGGACGACGTCGTCCACGAGCTCCTCGGCCTCGACGTGCCCGCTGTCGAGGCCGACGAGCTTCACCCGTCCGCCGGTGACGCCGACGCGGAAGACGCGCGTGTTCGCGGTGTTCGTCAGGTAGAAGCGGACGACCTCGCCCTGTCTCGCGTCGAGCGAGGCCTCGGTCTCGCCGCCGACGAGCAGCGTCGTCCCGAAGCGGCCCATGGCGACGTAGCTCGGCCCGGACCGGCTGAAGGGAGCGACCTGCCCTTCCTCGAGGAGGATGTCGTCGAGGGTGAGGACGACCTCCCGGTGCACGGGCGGCCAGTAGTCCTCCTGGGCGGGCTCGACGAGGATGTTTCCGTAGAGGCCGAGCTCCTGGCCGTAGTCCTGGCGGATGTGGGGGTGGTACCAGTAGAGGCCGGGATCGGGAAACTCGATGCGATACGTGAAGGAGCCGCCGACCGGGATCGGCGCCTGTGTCTCGTGCGTTCCGTCGTAGCGGTTGTCGAGGCGAAGGCCGTGCCAGTGCACCGTCGCCTCGAGGTCGCCCTCGTTCACGACGTTCACGACGAGCTCGGAGCCCTGCTTGACCCGGAGCGTCGGGCCTGGGATCGAGCGGTTGTAGGCGAGCATGCGGACGGTCTCCCCGTCGATCTCCTTCGTGACCGGCGCGATCCTGAGGTCGAACTCGTCCCCGTCCGAGAGCTCGACGAGGGGCGTCTCCGTGCTGGGCGCGACGCCTGCGGTGTCGGTGGGGAAGGTCTCATCTGCCATTGCGTGCTGCTCCTTCGAGGGTGGTGTCTACGTCGGTCTTCGCGCGCTCGGCGATCCGCTCCGCAATGTGCTCCGCGTCGTCCTTCACCCAGCCCAGGAGGGCCGAGCCGCGGGTGTATTGCCACGGGAGCCCGAGGAAATAGAGGCCCGGTACAGCGGTGACGCCGCGGTGGTGCTGGAGCTTCCCGTCCGGGCCGGCGATCGGGAGGTCGATCCAGGAGTGGTCGAGCCGGTAGCCGGTCGCCCAGATGACCGCGGCGACGTCGAGGGTCGTCCTGTCCTCGAAGAGGATGGCGCGCCCGGACGCGCCCGTCGCCCTCGGCCTCGTCTGCACCCCTGCGTTTCTTACGGAACGGGGGCTCGAGCCGATCAGGAAGTCGCGGGTGCTGAGGCGCCGCCCCAGCCGCGAGTCCACGTTTCGGCGCAGGGCGCCTGTCTTCTCCAGCCACCAGAACAGGTCGCGCCCGGCGAACCGCTGAGGCAGGGGCGTCTGGCGCGAGCCGACGGCGAGGTGGACGTCGTGAGATGCGGCGAGCTCCTCGGCGATCTGGAAGCCGGTGTTTCCGCCTCCCACGACGAGCACGGGCCCGGCGGGGAGCTGTGCCGGATTCCGGTACCCGACGCTGTGGGTCTGGAAGACGTTCGGGTCGAGGTCGCCCGCGAAGGGCGGAGTCCACGGAACCTGGAAAGGACCGGTGGCGACGACGACCTGGTCGGCCAGGACCTCCTCGCCGTCCGCGTCGAGGACGAAGGCGCCGTCCTCGGATCGGACCGAGTGCACGGGTCTCCCGAGCTCGACGGGGAGGTCGAAGGTCTCCGCATAGCGCTCGAGGTAGGCGATCAACTCGTCGCGCGAGGGGTAGCCCTCCGGGTCGCCCGGGAACTCGAGGCCGGGCAGGGCATCGTAACGGCGGGGAGTGAAGAGGGTCAGCGAGTCCCAGCGTTCCCGCCAGGCGGGAGCGAGGGAGTCGGCCGCCTCGAGGATCGTGAAGCGAAGCCCCTGGCGGTCCAGGAGGTAGCCGATGGCGAGGCCGGTCTGGCCGGCGCCGACCACGGCGACGTCGTAGCGATTCTGTGCATGCATGAGACTGAAAGTCCTCGGAGTCGTCGGTTGTCGTGCCGCAGCCGGGGCGCCTCACTCTCCCACTGGGCGGGAAGGGCGAACGCGCCCGTTCGTCTGCGTGGACGGCCCAGGGTAGCACCCCTCATCGCGGGCTCTGGACTGCCCGGGACTGCTAGGTCGTTGGGCGCCCGAAACCGCCGCCGCCGGGCGTCTCGATCGTGAGGACGTCGCCGGGCGCGAGGTCGCCGGTGGCCTTGGCAGGGATCTCCTCGCCGTTCAGGAGGTTGCGGCCGGGGCGGCCCGGGGCGCCGCCTCGGGTTCCTTGCGGAGCGTGCGTGCGGCGCTCGCTGACGATCGAGTAGCGGCAGGGCTCAAGGACCTCGATCTCCCTGACGACGCCGTCGCCGCCCCGGTTGAGGCCGTCGCCGCCCGAGCCGAGGCGCAGGGCGTGGCGGCGGACCCGCAGCGGGTAGGCGAGCTCGAGCGCCTCCGTCGGGGTGGAGAGGGTGTTCGACATCGTCACGTGGACGCCGGAAGGGCCGTCACCGTCCGGGCAGGCACCCTGCCCGCCCCCGATCGTCTCGTAGTAGGCGAAGCGGTCGTTCCCGAGCGTGAGGTTGTTCATCGTCCCCTGTCCCTGGGCAGGGACGGGCATGGCCTGGCCGAAGCAGGCGAAGAGGAGGTCGGCGATCCGGCACGAGGTCTCGACGTTTCCGGCGGCGACCGCGGCCGGCGCCCGTGCGTTCAGGAGCGTCCCTGCGGGCGCGCACACCGTGACCGGGGCGAAGGCCCCGCCGGAGGCCGGGACATCCGGGTCGGTGACGCACCGGACGACCAAGTAAGCGGCCGAGCGGGTCACGGCGAGGGGACAGTTGAGGTTGCCGCCGTGCTGGGGCGCGGTGCCGGCGAAGTCGATCTCGATCTCGTCGCCGGCGATCGTGACCGCGGCACGGAGCTCGAGGTCTCCCTCGCGCGCCTCGAGGACGTCGGCCGCCTCGTAGCGGCCGTCGGGGAGTGTGGCGATCGCCGCACGAACCCGGCGCTCGGAGTAGGCGTAGAGCTCGTCCATAGCGGCGGCCACGCGCTCGCGTCCGCGGCGGGCACAGAGCTCCGCGATGCGGCGGGTAGCTAGGTGGTGCGCGGCGAGCTGGGCGCGAAGGTCGCCGCGGCGCTCCCGCGGGTTTCGCATCCGCGCGACGAGGCCGGCGAGGACGTCGTCGTCGAGCCGGGTGGGAGGAATGACCACACCCTCGTCCTCCAGGGTCGTGGAGTCGGCGGGCAGGCTGCCGGGCTCGGCGCCGCCGACGTCGGCGTGGTGGGCGCGCGTGGCGGCGAAGCCGAGCTCGGTGCGGGAGACGAGGGTGATGTCGGGGAGGTGGGTGCCGCCGGTGTAGGGGTCGTTGAGGATCCAGACGTCGTCGGGCGCTGGGTCGTGACCCATGACGGCGGCGACCGCGTCGGGCATCGCCCCGAGGTGCACGGGGATGTGCTCGGCCTGGGCGACCATCCGCCCGTCGGCGGCGAAGAGTGCGGTCGAGCAGTCCCGGCGCTCCTTGATGTTGGCGGAGAAGGCCGAGCGGACGAGCGCCGCGCCCATCTCGTCCGCGACCGCGCGGAGCGCACTGCCGATGACTTGGAGCTCGATATTCACAATCTCGTGAGTCGGAGCGTGCTATCGGTCCCGATCCCGAACCCCCACCCACCCCGGGGGAATCCAGCACGTCGCTCCTTCGAGCTCCAGCACGGCCGGGCCGGGAGCCTCCAGCGGCTCGGCAGGCGGGAGGGTGAGCGCCGGGCCGGGCCGCACCTCCGCGGTTCGCACGGCCACGAGTTCGAGCGCCTGCTCCCGATCCGCGTAGCCGTAGCGCTCCTCGTGCGCTCGGTGGAACTCCTCGGCCACGTCACCGCCGAGCGGAACCGTGAGCTCGAACGACTGCCCCGCGTAGCGGAGGTCGGCTTCGCCCTCGGCCGGGAGGTCGCCCGCTTCGGCCAGCGGTCGCACGTACGACCGCACAGAATCCCGCCGCTCTTCGCTCGCCACGAGCCCCAACGCCGAAAGCACGCCGGCCGCCCCCGGGACGAGCACCGTCCCGATCTCGAGCTCCTCCGCGAGGGCGCACGCATGGAGCGGGCCGGCTCCCCCGAAGGCGATCAGCGCGAAATCCCGCGGATCGTGGCCCCGCTCGACCGAGATGACGCGGAGGGCACGCAGCATCTCGGCGTTCACGACCTCCACGATCTCGGCGGGATCGAAGCCGGCCAGGGCACGCTCGGCCGCGGCACGATCCAGCTCGAGCCCGCCCGCCAAACGTGCCGGCAGCCGGCCCAGAACCAGGTTGGCGTCGGTCACCGTCGGCCGCTCGCCGCCCCGCCCGTAGCACGCCGGCCCGGGCTGGGCGCCCGCGCTCGCCGGCCCGACCCGCAAGGCTCCGCCCGAGTCCCGCCACGCGAGCGAGCCGCCGCCGGCTCCCACGGTGTGCAGGTCGATGGTGGGCAGCCGCACCGGCAGGCCGCCCACGACCCGCTCCCCGGCCCGCGCGACCTCGCCACCGCGGATGAGGCAGACGTCCGTCGAGGTCCCGCCCATGTCGATGGAGATCGCGTTCTCGATCCCTGCCGCGGCGGCGGCGCGCGCAGCGCCCACGGCTCCGGCCGCAGGCCCCGACACAAGCACCCAGGCGGGATGCGCCGCGGCCTCGCCTGCGGTCGCCACCCCGCCCGACGAGCGCATGACGAGCGGCTCGGCAAGGCCCGCCTCCGCGCATCGATCCACGAGCGAGCGTAGGTAACGCGACAGCACCGGCCCGAGATAGGCGTCCACAGCCGTCGTCGAGGCGCGCTCGTACTCCCGGAACTCGGGCGAGACCTCGTGCGAGGCAACCACATGGGCGCGCGGCAACCGGCGCCTCAGCTCGTCGGCGACGTAGATCTCGTGGGAGGGATCCCGAAAGGAGAAGAGCAGGCAAACCGCGACCGCCTCCGCGTCGATCTCGGCCAGGGAGCCCAGGTCGAGCTCCTCGAGGACGCCCTCGGGTCCGATCCGCTCGCGCACTCCGAAGCTCAGCTCGAGCGGGACGAGCGGAGGAGGGTGGTCGGCGCAGAGCCGGTAGAGGTGCGCTCGGTTCTGGCGGCGCAGGTGCAGGACGTGCTCGAAGCCGGCGGTCGCGACAAGCGCGGTGCGGGCGCCCTTTCGCTCCAGGAGCGCGTTAGTCGCGATCGTCGTCCCGTGGGTGAAGCGCTCGACTTTCACGGCTCCCACGGCGCGCGCCGCAGCGACGACCGACTCCTCCTGCCGGGCCTCCGTCGGCACCTTCGCCGTCCGCAGCTCTCCGTCCGTGAGGAGCACGGCATCGGTGAACGTCCCACCGACGTCGATTCCGAGAATCGCCACGGCTCAACCCTAGGAGACGGCGCTCGCCCTCTGAAATCGGCGCGCAAGTTTTCGCGGAAATTCGCGTCCTACTTGGTAGTCACCCACTAACGGGAAGGACAAAAGCCGCATGCTGCACTGGTAGCCCCCCAGCCGCAGGATCGATCAGACGCACCCGCTCAGCCTGCGCAGGCGCCGAGTTCGTCGCCGTGGGCGAGATCGAGCGTCGACGGCGTTCGCGGAAACGGTGATCGTGACCGTGGGATTCTTCTTCGAGCTCGTGTGGTGGCAGATGGTCACGGAGCTCGGAGTGGAATCGCCCTCGTCGGGAGGAGGCGGAGGCGGTGGCGCGCGGCTCAGGTGACGACGGGGAGTGGTGGCCCTGGCCATTCGCGTTGTCGTTCGAGACGCCAGTTGGGTCTCCGCCCCCTCCGCTTTGGGAGCTCGGCTCGGCAAGCGGCTGCGAAGACCTGCTCTTGGTCGGTGCGACTTCGTGCACCGGCGTCTTCCGGCGCGGCGGGACCGGGACCGCGTAGGTCAACGGGGTCTCCAGCTGAACCGTGGGAGCGGCTGCTTTCTGGGTTGCCGGCGGATGTGAGATTCCCCGCTCCAATAGGCCGTATGCGACCAGCGGAGCCGCCGCGCCGAGCGCGATACCCAGCGAGACCTTGATCGGAGCGGCGCCCGCGGTGAGCGCGGACTTGAGCGATGAGACCCCGTGCTTGAACGAGAGGAGCAGCGGCAGGGGGGCGAGCGCGCGTGCGCGGACAGGGACCTTTGCGGGCTCGACCTTCCGCAAGCCGGCCGCGACCGATTTGCGCGCCCGGAACAGGAGTGTCTCCACCGCCTGATACGACGAGTCGAGCTCGGCCGCGATCTCGTCGTAGCTCAGGCCGCGCCAATCCCGGAGAAGGAGCGCGCGGCGCTGGCGCTCCGGGAGTCCCGCGAGCGCAGCGGAGAGCCCCAGGAGGTCGTCGTTCGGCTCGACGTGCGTCGGGATGCGGTCGAACGTCTCCGGGCTTCGCAGCTCGACGGACGCGCCCGTCAGCCGCGTGCGCAACATCGACGAGCACACGTTCGCGGCGATCTGGAAGAGCCACGGGCGGGCAGAGATCGGCTCGGTGCCGCGGCTGAGGCTGCGCCAGGCGTTCAGGTACGTCGCCTGCAGAGCGTCTTCCGCCTCTTCGGGCGAGTCGAGCCGGCTCAGGCAGTAGCGATAGACGCGGGCGGCGTAGTCCTCGTAGAGACGCTCGGCCTTCACTTCGGCCTGGTTTTCGGAAGCCCGTTCCGAACCCTCGTCTGGGAAACGCTCTCGGTCCGTCGTTGAGTTGATCGAGGCAGCCCCGGTTTCGCGCACAGCACCACCCTCCGGTACAGGGTGCAAGTGTCCACTCTCGAAGGCCGTCCTGGGATCCCCCAAACGGGTGACTCGATCCCGACCTCTCATTTGCCGGGGTAGGGTGAGCGGGTGCCGCTTCCGAGAGAGATTGCGGTCGTAGGCGCCGGCACGATGGGCGCCGGAATCGCCCGCATCTTCGCGGACGGGGCCGCGTCAGTCCGGCTCACCGCCCGGCGTGAGTCGAGCCTCGAAGGCGCACGCATCCGGGCGGGGGAGGCCGTGCGCATGACCACCGACCTCGACGAGGCGCTCGCCGGCGCGGGCCTCGTCGTCGAGACGATCATCGAGCAGGCCGAGCCGAAGCGCGCCGTCCTCGCGCGCGGGGAGGAGCTCGCCGCGCCCGACGCGATCCTGACGACGAACACCTCGTCCCTCTCGCTCGCAGAGATCGGCCGCGACCTGAGACATCCCGAGCGCTTCGCCGGCCTCCATTTCCTCAACCCACCCGAGCTCGCCGAGATCGTGGAGGTCGTCGGGGCGGACCGCACCTCCGGGGAGACCCTCGAGGCCCTGCGAGCCTGGATGGACGAGCTCGGCAAGGCGCCGGTCGTCGTCCGCCTCGATGTGCCCGGCTTCGTCGTCAACCGGCTCCAGTACGCGCTGCTCCGTGAGGCGTACGCCCTCGTCGACGCAGGCGTGTGCGACTTCGAGGACGTCGACCGAGCCGTCACCTACGGCCTCGGCGCACGCTGGGCCGCGATCGGCCCTTTCGAGACGATGGACCTCGCCGGGCTCGACGTCCATTCGGCCGTCGCGGCCAACCTCTGGCCGGAGCTCGCCACGACGACGAAGCCCTCGGGGTCGATCGAGGCCGCGCGCGAGCGCGGCGGCATTCGCGCCGATTCGGACCCCGAAAAGCTCAAAGAGCGCCGCGACCGCGTCCTCCGCGCGCTGCGCGAGATCCGATAGAGCCCCAAGCGCCGCATAAGATCGGCAGATGGCGACTTGTCCTTCCTGCGGCGCGGAACAAAGCCCCGAGGCGCGGTTCTGCCCGAACTGCGGCGCGCCCCAGCACCTCCGGGACGGGCAGCAGGAGCGGCGCATCGTCACGGTGCTCTTCGCCGACCTCGCAGGCTCGACGGCGCTCGGCGAGAAGCTCGATCCCGAGGACGTGCGCCGCGTCCAGGCGGGGCTCTTCGAGCTCCTGAACACGGAGGTCGTCCGCTTCGGCGGGACGACGGAGAAGTTCGTCGGCGACGCGGTGCTCGCCGTCTTCGGGATCCCGGTCGCGCACGAGGACGACCCGGAGCGGGCGGTGCGCGCAGCGCTCGCCGCGCACGAGCGCTTCGTCGACTTCGCCGACCGGATCGAACGCCGCCACGGGGTGTCCGTGGGGCTCCACAGCGGGATCAACACCGGCGAGGTCGTCTCCAGCCGCGAGACCGCCGCCCGCGGCGAGCTGATGGTCAGCGGGGATGCGGTCAACGTCGCCGCCCGGCTCGAGCAGCACGCCCGCCCCGGCGAGATCCTCGTGGGCGAGCGCACGCATGCGGCGACGAGCCGTACCGTCGTCTACGGTCCTCCGCGCGACCTCGAGGCAAAGGGGAAGAGCGCGCCGGTCGCCGCCTGGGAGGTGCGTGCGGTCGAGGCCGAGCCGGCCGCGCGGACGACGGAGCTCTCGGCGCCGCTCGTCGGGCGCGAGGAGGAGCTCACGCTGCTCGAGGCGGTGGCGGCGCGGAGCCAGCGCGAGCGCGTCGCGCAGCTCGTGACGCTCTTCGGCCCGGCGGGAGTGGGCAAGTCGCGGCTCGTCCGCGAGCTCCTCGCACGCTTCCCTCGCGCGCGGGTCCTTCAAGGGCGCTGTCTTCCGTACGGGGAGGGGATCACGTACTGGTCGCTCGGCGAGGCGTTGAAGGGCGACGCGGAGATCCTCGACAACGACTCCGTGGAGGTCGCGCTCGAGAAGCTCCGAAGGGCCGTTGATGCGGTGGTCGAGCAGGGGGCCGCGGAGGTCTTCGACGCGATCTCCTGGACGATCGGCTTCGAGGACGTCGACTCGCCGCTCTCCTCGACGGACACGGAGGCCGTGGGGGCGGCCCTCGCGGACGGATGGCAGCGCTACATCGGCGCTCTCGGGCGGCGCGGCCTCACCGTGCTCGTCATCGAGGACGTGCACTGGGCCTCGGTCGCACTCCTCGATCTCGTCGAGCACCTCGTGGACACCGTCGCCGATGCCTGCGTCCTCCTCGTCTGCACTGCCCGCCCCGAGTTCCTCGCCGAGCGCCCGACCTGGGGAGCCGGGAAGCAGAACGCGACCGCTCTCTCACTGACGCCGCTTTCCGCCGAGGAGTCCGAGCGCCTCGTCTCGATGCTCCTCGGCGAGTCGCGCGTCCCGGACGACGTGCGCAGGCCCCTCCTCTCGGGCGCCGAGGGCAACCCATTCTACCTCGAGGAGATGCTGCAGATGCTCATCGACGAGGGCGCCCTTGAGCGGCAGAACGGGGGGTGGGCGGCGACGCGGCGCCTCGCCCAGATCCGGATTCCCGACTCCGTGCACGGCGTCATCGCGGCGCGGCTCGACCTCCTCCAGCTCGACGCGCGCGAGGCGCTGCGCCGCTGCGCGGTCGTCGGCCGCGTGTTCTGGCCCTCCGCCGTGGACGTTGACGAGGACCTCATCGCGGGCCTGACGGGCACGGGTCTCGTCTCGACACAGCCGGTCTCGGTCATGGCCGGCCTGCGCGAGTTCACCTTCAAGCACGCGCTCACGCGGGATGTCGCCTACGGCTCGCTGGCGCGACCGGAGCGGCGGGCGCTCCATCTGCAGGTGGCCCAGTGGATCCAGAACGTCGCCCCCGGCCGTGACGTCGAGACCGCGGAGCTCGCTGCCTACCACTACCGCGAGGCGATCGGCTACGGCGAGGACGACCCCGAAGTCCTCCGGCACGCGTACGAAGTGCTGCTCGCGGCCGGAAAGCGTGCCACGCGGAGGGCGGCTCTCGCGGCCGCCCAGGAGCAGCTGGAGGCCGCGCTCGAGCTCGCGACCAGCGCCGACGAGAAGGCGGCCGTGCTCGTCGCCCTGGCGGACACGAACTCCCACGCCGGCCGCTGGGACGACGCCATTCGGTGGCTGGACAAGGCGGACGCGCTCGAGGGCGTGGACGACCGCCTGCGCTCGGAGGCGCTCGGCTGGAGGTCGCGCGTCACCTGGCTCACGGGGCGCTGGGACGAGGCGCTCGCCTCGGCCAACGCGGCCGTCGCTGCGCTCGACGGCCTGCCCGAATCTCCTCAGCTCGCCCGGGCGCTTGCGCGGCGATCCCAGATCGAGATGCTGCGCACCCGGCCAGAGGCCCTCGAGCATTCGCGCGAGGCGATCGAGGTCGCGAAGCGGACGGGCGACGCATTCGCAGCCGTGAACGGGCGAATCAACCTCTTCACCTCGGAGGGGTTCCTCGGCCAGGCGCCGGATCCGGCCGAGGTGCTCGAGATCGTGGAGGACGCCTACGCCATCGGCGCACACGAGGAGGCTGCCCGGGCCGTGGTCAACTTCCTCTGGGCGGCCGGGGGCTTCATTCCGCTCGAGGACTTCGAGGCGACCGCCCGGGCGGGACTCGAAGGTCGGCTCATCCCTCCGAGTCTCGGGGTCTACGTCGAGCTCTCCTTCGTCAAGGGGTACATCCCGGCCGGACGCTGGGCGGAGGCGGACGCTCTCCTGAATACGGTCAACGAGCCTGAGATCTCGATGACGTCCACACTCGTCTACAGGCCGTCGCGAGGAGCGCTCGCCCTGCGGCGGGGCGACCTCGACCTCGCGGCGAAATGGCTTGACGGGCTACGCGAGCTCGCCGTCGCGTCGGGCGAGCCGCAGCGGCTCCATCCGATGGCATGCGCCGTCTTCCCCTGGCTCCACCTCACGGGCCAGGCGGAGGAGCTCCGCGAGGCGACACGAGAGCTGCTCGGCTGGGGGTCGGATCAGTGGATGGCGGCTCTCTCCATCCTCCCGGTCGTGCGCACGCTGGCCGCGGCGGGGGAGACGGATCTCCTGCGTGGGCTCGTGGAGTCCATGGAGAGCTCGCCCGTGTCGGAGGTCGCGTTTCACGGAAACGACACCCTCGTCGCGCACGGCCTCCTCGATCTCGCCGAAGGCCGCTCGGGGTCCGCGGTCGAGTCCCTTCGAACGGCGGCCGCCTTCCTGGACGAGCAGGGCTACGCCTTCGATGCCGCGTGCCTGGAGCTCGACCTCGCGCGGGCGCTCGAGGCCGACGGGCGCGCGGACGAGGCGGCAGCGGTCCGCGCGGATGCCGAGGCGTACCTCGCCAGCCTCGACTGCGTGAACCCGTACTAGCCGAGCGGCGCGAGCAGGCTCTTCTTCCCCTCGAAGGCGAAGAAGAGCAGGTCGGTCATCCGGAACGTGGACGGGTCGGGACCGAGGCTCGGACGCCAGGTCGGGTCCCGGACGATCGAGAACTCGCTCCCTTCCATTGCCCGGTGGAAGGTCTCGGCGACGATGCGCGCTCCGACGCCGGTCAGCTTGCCGCCGTTCAGCTCGGCCTCGCGGAGGATGTAGAACCAGAGCGGCGTGTCGGCGAGGACGCGCTCGCGCTGGGCCTGGGTCAGCCCGTCGAGGCTCGCGCCCCCTGCGCCGTCGCGCAGCTGCGCTTTCGTCAGCTTCGTGATCGCGACCCCCTTGTTCTTCAGGAACGTCGCCATCTGCTGGCCCGTGGCGAGCCGTACCATGTTCGCCCTGGTCAGATTGCGAAAGGCGAGGTTCGCCTCTTCTCCCGCGAAGCCGGGCAAGAACTGGAGCGGGTTGCTGATCCGCGTGTCGATGCGCATCGCCTCGTTGAACTTCGCCTCTGGAACCGCAAGCGCCGGATGCCCGCCCGCGCCGAAGTCGTGGAGCCGCCTGAAGTCGGCGATCCAGATGCTGATCAGGCGCGGAAAGCCGCCGAGATTCCCGCTGGTGGCGGAGAAGTTGAACAGGAAGTCGAGCGCGCCGGCGCCGTTGTCGAAGATCTTGTTCCAGTTGTAGGCGCTCCGGACCATCGAGTGGCCGAGCCGGTAGGCGCCGACCGAGAACTCGATCGGCATCGTGGGCACGTCCGTCGGCGTCGCACCCACCTCGAAGGCCTTGCGTCCGTTCGTGAAGACGTCGGTGATCACCGTGCCGTCGCAGATCCGAGGAAGGAAGTCCGTGCGGAGCATCCACTGGTAGTGGCGTGTCACGCGCCTGCGCGCCTTCTCGAAGCGCGCAGCCACGGCGGACGGAGTTGGGCAGTGTGTCGACGACACGGTTGTGGAAGCGGATGAACGCGAGGTGCGTCTGCGCGACCGCGAGGTTCTCGTCGTTCCGCGGATCCGGGATGATCGCCTTCCGCTTGGCCGCGACCGTCGAGCCGGCGCCACGGGGAAGGTCGAAGCCGTCCTTTGCCGCGATGCCGTCCCCCGCGACGGTCTTGCCCATCTTCAGGTGGATCCCGTCCGCCTCGTAGAACTGCTCCGAGCCGGGATCGGCGGGCCCCGCACCGTAGAGCGAGTCGAGGTCGAGGCTCGGCGAGCGGGCCTGCAGGAGCGCGGTCGGTGCGACGTGCTCGCCGAGCATGACGTTCGTCTTGTCGAACGTCAGGTCGTGGTCCGTGAACTGGCCGAGGTAGGTGAAACCGGCCGGGATCCCTGACGTGCCGCCGCCCCCGACGGCCATCGCGTCGGCGAGCTTCTTCCTGATCCCCTCGGGTAGCTGCTTCCCTCCGCCCTTGGGGCCCATCCGGGAGAAGCGAAACGGGGGAGTGGCGGCCTCGGTCGTCCGGGCGAGCGCGAGGTCCCGCCCGCCGAGGCTCTCGCCGAGGAGGCCTTCCCCGAGGACGTAGTAGGTCTCGGATCCATGTTCCACGGCGTCTCCTTTCGGTCCGACCTTCTGGGGCGGGCGTCGCCGCAGACCGTCCAAGGGTACCGCGGGTCGGCCGTCTACGAGAAGGCTACGCTGCGGGCTCGGCTGCGCGGCTGGCGCGGTAGAGCGTCTCGAGCTCGCTCGACTTCACCGGGCGGCTGAAGTGGAAGCCCTGGCCGAGGTCGCAGCCGTGCTCGAGGAAGAAGGCGCGCTGCTCCTCGGTCTCGATCCCCTCCGCGAGCGGCTCGAGGCCGAGGTTTCTCGAGAGCTGGATGATCGAGGAGACGAGCACGGCCGCGTTGTGGTCGTCCGGAAGGTCCTGCACGAACGAGCGGTCGATCTTGAGCATGCTGACCGCATCTGGTTCAGGCGCGAGAGCGAGGAGTGGCCGCTGCCGAAGTCGTCGATGGCGAGGCGAAGCCCGCGCTCGTGCAGCTCCGCGAGCACCGGCTCCATGCTGCGCGCGGGTCGACCATCATCGCCGACTCGGTGATCTCGATCATGAGCCGGTCGGGGTTGAGCCCGAACGACTCGACGGTGGCGAGCACGTGCCGCATCGCCGGTCGGCTGCCAGAACGAGGGTGGCAGGTTGATCGAGACATAGAGGTCGATCTTCCGGTCGCGCCAGCGCTTCGCCTGTCGGCAGGCCTCGGCGATCACCCAGTCCGAGAGCGGCGCCATCAGACCCGTGCGCTCGGCGAGCGGGAGGAAGTCGGCCGGCGGCACGAGGCGTCCGCCGTCCTTCCAGCGGATGAGTGCCTCTGCGCCGATGATCTCGCGCGCTCCCCAGGCCGGACGAGCGGCTGGTAGTGGAGGACGAGTCCGTCGCCACGCTCGATCGCGGTGCGCAGGCGGCCGGCCATCGAGAGCTGCGTGAGCGCGTCGTCGCGGTCGAGCGCGTAGAGCGCGTGACAGTCGCGCCCTGCGTCCTTCGCGCGGTACATGGCCGTGTCGGCGTGCTTCAGAAGGGTCTCCGAGTCGGCTGCGTCGTCGGGATAGAGGCTGACGCCGATCGAGGCGCTGACGAAGATCTCGACGCCCGAGACGACGAAGGGCGTCTGCAGCGTGCGGCGGACTTCCGGGCCACGATCGCAGCCGCTTTGCGCGCGTAGTCGGAGTCGTCCTCGTTGCCGTTCGGAACGATGTCGGTGAGGAGGACGAGGAACTCGTCGCCGCCCTGGCGAGCGACGACGTCGGCGTGGCGCGTGCGCGCGCTGCAGGCGTCCCGCGACCGCGCGCAGAAGCTCGTCTCCGGCCGCGTGGCCGAAGCTGTCGTTGATGAGCTTGAAGTTGTCCAGGTCGATGAACATGACCGCCGTAGCGCACTGTTGTCCCGACAGCGCGCGAGCGCGTCGTCGAGCCGCTCCTGGAAGGAGACCCGGTTCGGGAGGCCGGTGAGCGGGTCGTGGAAGGCGATGTGCTGGAGCTGGCGCGCGCCTCCTCGAGGGCGTCCGCGGCCTTCCGCCGCTCGGTGATGTCGGCGACGATGCCGTCACGAGGAGCTGGCCTTCGGGGCCTCGCCTCGGGCGCATGCGGTCCCAGCACCCAGCGGATCCTGCCGTCATAGCCGACGAGCCGGTACTCGATCTCGACGGCCTCGCCGCCTGAAGCTCGGGGACGACGTCGTAGGTCTCCTGGTCGTCGGGGTGCACGGCCTCCTCCCAGGCCTCCTCGGGCGTCTTGTCCTCCGGCAACGGCCCGAGCAGGCTCTCGAGGCCCTCGCCGATGAACGTGTTGCAGACATAGCTCCCGTCCTCCGCGTACTCCATCTCGTAGAGGTGGATGGCGACGGTGCCCGCCACGCGGCGGAGGATGTCCGTCGTCGCGAGCGCTTCGGCGAGCGCGAGTTGTCCGTCTCCGTTATGGGTGGGGTCGTCTGTCATGCCCGAGGGGGAGGCCAGCCTGGGTGTATCGGCATTCGCGGCCGGGATTTGAATCCCCTTTCGCGCAAACAGTGCCAGCTTGTGCGCAGTCACACTAGGGTATGAATCGCGGCGATATCACCGGCGCATGCCATTCGATGGAAGGAGAAGCATGCGCTCGAAGATTCTCGTCGCGCTCGGTATCGCCGCCGTGGCGTGTCGCGGGCGCGGCGGTCGCCGCGACGCAGATCCCCGATGGGAACGGCGTCATCCACGGCTGTCGCAAGGTCGAGGGAGGAGCTCTCCGCGTCGTTGCGCGCGCCGATGCCTGCCGCGCGGGCGAGAAGGGCGCTCGCCTGGAACCAGCGTGGAGCCGCCGGGCCGGCCGGCCGCCGGCGCCGGGCCGGCCGGGGCGAAGGGCGCCACCGGCGCCCAGGGGCCGAGGGCTCGGCAGGGCCGCAGGGGCCGGCAGGGCCGCAGCGGGCCCGGGCTCGCCTCGTTCGACTCCCTCGCGGGGCATCGCGTGCACGATCGCCGGCCAGGCGGGACGATCTCGCTCGCCTACGACGCGGCGGCCTCGCGCAGATCCACTGCGCCGCCGGCTCGGCCGGGGAGGCGACCGTCCTCATCAACGAGTTCTCGGTCGGCGTCGAGGGCGCCCTCGGGGACGAGTTCGTGGAGATCGTCAACGCCGGCACCGCGGCCGCCGACCTCTCGGGCTGGAAACTCGTGTACCGCTCGGGCGCGGGGACGAGCGACGTCTCCCTCGGCACGCTCGCCGACGGGACGATGCTCGCCCCAGGAGCGTTCTTTCTCTTCGGCGGCTCGGCGTACTCAGGCGCGCATCCGGCTCGACAAGTCGTTCTCCGCGGGCCTCGCGTCGGCGGCCGGCGGCGTCGCGCTGAAGAAGGCCGATGGGGCATCGTCGACTCGGTCGGGTGGGGTGACGCGACGAACGCGTTCGTCGAAGGCACGGCCGCGCCGGCCCCGCCGATCGCGGCGGCGCCCGGGAAGAGCGACGCTCGGCATCCGGACGGGCACGACACGAACGTCAACTCGGCCGACTTCGCGGCGGGCGACCCGACGCCCGGAACGAGCAACTAAGTGTCTCCCCAGGCAATCGCGACCATCTCCGCCGGCGGCTGCAAAGTTGCCCCAGGCAGCGTCCTCGGTCGCGTGCGTATCGCCATACGCACGCTCCCTGCGTCCTCGCCCGCTGCGCTTTTCGCACGCCGGCGGAGGGGCCCGATCACCTGAAGAGACACAGGAACGGCGGCGGTCGGCTCGAACCCTTCGTCATGAAGACCAAGGACGAGCCAGACCGCCGCCTCTCGGCGCTGGTCGCCGCGCTCTCGCTGAACCGTGGCGAGCTCGACGCGACCGCGCTCGAGCGGCTCCTCCGGCTGACCGAGCCGAAGCCGGCCTCACACGCGAAGAGCTGAGCCGCGGCTCCGTCACAATGCGGGTGTGAGCGCGCATCCGCGTTCGGAGTCACCCGGCGTCGTCGAGCTGGAGCGCCCGGCCGAGGACGAGCGCGAGCGGCACGACCGCCCGTGGATCGTGGTCGTCTGGAACGACCCGATCAACCTCATGTCGTACGTGACCCTTGTCTTCCAGAAGCTCTTCGGCTACCGCCTCGCGAAGGCGACCGAGCTCATGCTCCAGGTGCACCAGGAGGGAAGGCCGTCGTCTCGAGCGGCACGCGCGAGAAGGCCGAGCACGACGTTGCGCGGCTGCACGCGCACGGCCTCTGGGCGACGCTGCGCCAGGATTGAGGATCCCGTCCGCCCCCATCGAGCGCACGAGGGACGGCGACTTCCGCGTGCGCCTCGGCGCGGACGAGCGCGACCTCCTGGGCAGGCTCGCCGTCGAGCTCGAAGAGCTCCTCGCGACGGACCCCGACGATCCGTCGCTGCGACGGCTCCGCCCGCGGGCTTACGAAGACGACGCCGAGGGCGAGCGCGAGTTTCGCTCGCTCATGGGCAGGGAGCTGAACGCGGGGCGGCTCGACAACCTCCGCAAGCTCGAGGAGACCGCCGGCCGCGACCGCCTCGACGCCGACGAGCTCGACGGCTGGCTCAGCGCCCTCAACGACCTCAGGCTCGCGCTCGGGACGCGCCTGGACGTGAAGGAGGACGTCTTCGCGGACGGATTCGATCCCCACGCGCCGAACGCATACGAGCTCGCCGCCTACGCGTTCCTCACCTGGCTACAGGAGGCCGCCGTCGAAGCCGCCGCAACCGGTCTGCAGAAGGAGCGAGACTAGAGCCGTACCCGATCCGAGGAGGAGACCGATGAAGGTCGACGAGCTTCTGCATGGAGCGCAGGACGCGATGACGGTTCGCCGCGTCTACGGAGAGGCGATCGAGCGCGATGGCGCCACGATCGTCCCCGCCGCGATGGTGCTCGGAGGCGGTGGTGGCGGTGGCGACGAGGCGGGGAACGGTGGCGGCGGGTTCTGGCTCGTCGGCCGGCCGATCGGAGCGTGGGTGATCCGCGACGGCGACGTGTCGTGGCGGCCGGCGGTCGACCTGACACTGCTCTCGGCGGTCGGCGTGCTCACGCTGATCGGCCTGCGCCGATTGCTTCGGGGCTAGCGGGCCAGCCCTACCTGTAGCGATAAACGATCCGGCCGCGGGTGAGGTCGTAGGGGGAGACCTCGACCTTCACGCGGTCGCCCGGGAAGATCTTGATGCGGAAGCGGCGCATCTTGCCGGCCGTGTAGCCGAGCACCTCGTGCCCCGCGTCGAGCTGGATCTTGAACATGCCGTTCGGGAAGGCCTCGACGACCTCGCCCTCCATCTCGATCTTTTCTTCCTTCGTCGCCACGAACGCAAAAGGATACCGTGGACCTCCGCGGTCCACCGCCAGGGTCGAAAGTGTTGCCGATGGAATGCGACGACGGTTTGATCGCTTGCTCGGCCGCTGAGCTCGAGATCCGGCGGTACGGCATGTTCCTGCGCGCGAAGCGGGTCCCGTACGCCGACATTCGCGGCGTCGAGGAGCTGGAGCTCCGTTCGATGCGGAGATGGAGGCTCTGGGGCACGACAGACCCTCGGTTCTGGTTCAACATGGACTAGGGGCGCCGTCACAAAGCGGATCGCTCTCGTGATCGACGTGGGCCGCCGAGTGAAGCCGGCCATCACGCCGGACGATCCCGAGCGAGTCCTGTCGTTCTCGGCGAGCACGGCGTCCGCGTCCTGGACTGAGGCGTTCACCCGTTCGGGGCACGTCCTTCTCCTGCAGCCGACCTACTGTGAGGACGTGGAGCGCTTACCGCAAGCCTCCTGCGGCGCAGGCCCCAGACGGGCACGAGCCCGGCTGTCGAGACGTTTCGGTTCATCTGCTACCTCGACCGCATTCCCCCGCACATCCTCGAAGACCCCGCGTTTCGCATGCTTCCCGACCACGGTGAAGTGGAGTGCGAGCTCGAGGCCGAGGGCTTCGCGGAGGCGGTCGCGGAGGCGATCCGAACGCTCGAGGTCGACTTCGTGCACGTGCTAGGGATCGAGCGGCTGACCTAGCCGCCCGCCGCAGGCTGTGAAAGGGTCGCGGGGTGCCTCTCCGCGCCGCCGGAGCCTGCGCGATTGTCGCCTTCTTCACGTCGGCGATCGGATGGATCGTGGGCGACCTCACGCAGCCGGCCGCGTTCAGCCCGGCGAACGACGACATCTCCGACCTCGGCGCGCTGGCCGCGTCGAGCCCCTGGCTCTACAACCAGATCGGCGCCAACCTCACCGGGCTCCTCGTCATGGCGGCGGCGCTCGGTCTCTGGCGGGCGCTCAGCCCGACGTGCTCGGAAGGATCGGCGCCGGCGCGCTCTTCATCGCCGGGCTCGGTTCGTTCCTCGACGGCCTCTTCCGACTCGACTGTCAGGGGATCGACGCGGGCTGCGTCAACGACTCCTGGCACTCGAGCGCGCACAAGTGGGAGTCGCGCTTCACTGCCGCGGCGACGCTCCTCGCGCCGATCGTCCTCGCCTTCGCGTTCCGGCGGATCCCATCCTGGAGAAGAGCGTGGCTGCCGAGCCTGCTCGCGGTGCCCGCGGTCATCGCGGGCAACGTCGTCTTCTCGATCCTCGGCGCCGGGGCGGCGACGAGGGCGGGGACGGCGATCTGGTTCGTCTGGCTCGCCTATCTCGGCGTGCGCCTCGTTCAGGAGCCGAAGCGCGCGGTCGTCCTCGCCGAGACCTAGCTGCGTCCGAGCGGGAGCGCAGGATGCGGCGCATGGACCTCTCGTCCGGCAAGCACCTTGCCCTCGTGGCGCTCGTCGTCTCGCTGACGACGACAGCACTCATCGCCATCGGGATTCTCCTCTTCGCCGAGTTCGACGAAACGTCCTGGCGCATCCTCGGGACGACCGCGTTCATCGGTCTCTTCAGCTTGCTGTCACTGCCGGCTGCCGTTCTGCTCGACCAGGGGCGCGCCCGGCTCCTCGCGAACGCGACCGTCGCGACCGCGGCAGTCGGCCTCGTCTACTCGCTCGTGCTTCTGTGGGCGGAGGTCGGAACCGATGCGGCCTCGAAGGCGGCCGTGACGATCGCGCTTGCTGCGGGCGCGCTCGCCCAGACGTCTGCGACGACGTCTCGGCGGCGCGAGAGCGATCCGAGCAGCGTGCGCGCGCTCTACGCGGGCTCGGTCGTCGGCGGCTTTGCCCTCGCGGTCATGGTGTCGGTCGCCGCGTGGGGCGACATCGGCTCGAGCGTGTATTTCCGCTTTCTCGGCGCGCTCGCCGTGGCCGACCTGCTCCTCGTCCTGCTCCAGCCGGCCGTGCGGAGGATGAGCGCTCCCGCCGGGCGCGCTGCGCCCTCCAGGCTCGTCCTCACGCTCGACCGGTCGCCCTCGGAGGAGGCGGTCAGGGCCGCCGTGACCGCCCTGGAGCAGCACGGCGTCACGGTCGAGGCCGTCGACCGGCGAGGCTAGATGTTTGATCGAAATTGACCGCAAACCGCGGCACTGCCGGATGACGCCCATGACACATCGCCTGACGCCACGCTCGTTCCTCACCCGTACACACGGTACGAGCTCGGAATGATCGCGACGTCAATGCTCGGTCATGAGCGCCCCCGACCGCGCCACACTTTCCGATCAACCATCTAACGGGGTCATCATCCGGCGGGTCTAAGATGGCCTCCCCGTGCCGGAAGCGCCGTTCGTCCATCTCCACGGTCCCCCCTGCGACGATGAAGCCGGAGACCGAGAGGTCGAACCCGCCCATCAGGATTAGGAGCGTCTGGCCGGCGGACGCGAGTCCGATCAGTGCAGCCAGCACGAGGATGGATTTGATGCTCGGCCAACTGGCGAGGCCGGGCAGGGTCGCCGCGCCGTAGGCAAAGAGCGCCATCAACGCCAGGATCTGCAGGAGCGGGAAATGGCGTTGCAGCTGCGCGAGACGCATCCAGAGCCTGCGCTGCTGGCTCGACGCCGGCGAGGTCCGCGGCGTCGATGCAGCATCCTTCTCCCCAGGTCGCGAGCCCGCTCAGGACCACCGCGAGGAGGAGCAATCGCCGTACATGACCTGCAACCAGCTCGGGTCGATCTGGTTCATCGTCAGGAGGTTCTGAAGTAAATAGATGCAGGCAGCCCCCAGCATTGCTCCGAAGAGCCCACCGCGACCGCCGAAAAGCGAGGTTCCGCCGAGCGCAACGGATGCGATCCCGAGCAGCGTGTATGTCGCGGCAAGGCTGGTGTTCGTCACGAAGCCCACCAGCGCGGTCAATGCAAGGCCGCCGACGGCCGCGAACAGCCCGCCGAGCGCGTACGCGATAACCCGTACGAGGGCGACATTCACGCCGCTCGCAAACGCGGTGGTGTCGTTCGAGCCGACCGCGTAAAACGTTCGCCGATACGGGATTAGGCCGAGAAGCGCCCAAACGAGAATAGGAAAGCCGAGCGTGAACAAGGCTCCTGGGATCGGTCCGACTGAACCCGCCAAGTGCTGCACCCAGCTCCCACTGAGCCCACTCGGGATCGGTGCGATCGCCAAGTCGACGCCAAGCAGCACAAAGAACGTCGCGAGCGTCGCAACGACAGGCGGGACACGCAGCAGGATGATGATCAGGCCGTTGGCAGCACCAATCCCAGCGCCGGCCGCGAGGACAATCGGCACGGATTCCCAACCCCCAAGCCCGTGGGGTACAAGCCAGACGACAAAAATTGCGCCGGTCAGGTACATCAAGGGCGAGATTGTCAGGTCGATACCGTCTCCGCCGCCAATGATCGACGGGGCACTCGCGATCGCAGCGAGCGCCACCGGGGCGAAGTTCGCCAGCTGATCTGTCCAGCCGAAGTTCGGCTCTCTAATGAGCGTCGTTCCCAGCAGCGCGAGCATCAACAACAGTGCGAAACCGAAGCTGTACTTGCTGGGAAATGGGGACGAAGGCGGCGGCGACACCACCGGCCCGTGCCCGCGCCTCCGAGGGATCAGGCGGGCGCTCACCAATCGCGATGTGCCCACCCTCAGGCAGCGCCATCCTGCCCCTTCTGCTCGCCGAAGAAGACTGGCGCCAGCGCTTGCCCAAAGAGCGACTCGCCGCCCCTATCTCCCGCAAAAGGCTCTCCTTCGCGGAAGACCAGCACACGACCCATTTGCTCCCCTGCGCATCGAACTCCTTGGGGGCGTCATAACTGCGGAGCCGCCCCAACGAGACACGACAGCGGGGCAGGGAAAGGCCGCGCTTCGTACCGCCATCGATTCTGGCTTCGAGCCGCCAGCATCAGCCAAGCGATCCTATAGCTTTTTCTCTAGAGGATCGCTCTCAATCGAGAGCGGCCGGAATCCGTGCGCACGATGAAGCGCCTCGCCAACCCGGCCAACTTGTGGGCCCTAAGGAGGACAGCGTCCAGCTCGTTGGTCGCGTCTTCCCAGCCATGAGCCACCCACGTTCACCCAGAGCGATAGCATCAACGTCCGCGGCGCGCTTCGCCTCATGTTGATGGGCCGCCCTTCCAGTCGGCAGCCGGCAATGGGAACCCACCGAAAGGACGTCAAATGGCGATCAGATGGAATGACTGTGAGAACATCCTCGATGCGGCTCGGACACACGCGGTCAAGATCGGTGTTGCAGTAAGCATCGCGGTGGTCGATGGGCGAGGCGATGTAGTTGCACTTGCTCGGATGGATGACGCTCGGCATTTCACCGTCGATGTTGCCCGGGGCAAGGCAATGGTCTCCGGGCTATTTGGCGAGCCGAGCGGCGCCTTTGCCGAACAGGCTCACTTGCAGGCATTTCAAGCGTTAAATCGGTTGAATCTTGACCGCCTGATCTTCTTCCAAGGGGCGGTTCCTCTGATACGAGACGGCAAACTCTTTGGTGGCATCGGCGTCAGCGGAGCGACCGCCGAGCAGGACGAAGAGATCGCGAGCGTCGGGGCGGCTGCTATTTAGTCCCTCTGTTTCGGTACCCGTCTTCCGGTCGGGTCATAGGTCGTCGCGGTCAAGCCTGTCGGCGGATCACCTCGATCGCAGGCACCGATGCGTCCTCGCCCTGCGCCCGGCCTGTTCCGCACGCTGCCCGGATCCTCGCTAGTGTTTTGAGCGACACCAATTAGGAGGAGCCAAATGGCGAAGAAGACACTGCTGGTAAGCGACCTTTCGGGAAAAGAGATCGCTGAGGGCAAGGGCGC
>CAVUAR010000011.1:0-77200 GCA_963739525.1 uncultured Actinomycetes bacterium
CAGGGGGAGGCAAACACAAGGAGTTGTAGCCCGCGCCTCCCTGACAGGTCTGTGGGAGGCCGTTCGAGAACTGCGGGAAACCAGGCCAGAGGTAGGGATTGGGAGGACAGGCGAGCGGATCTGCCGTCTGTTTGATCTTGGCCACCATGGCGCCCGGCGAGAGATGTCCGTACCGGCTGGCGATCAAGGCCGCCACACCCGTCACGTGGGGCGTTGCCATCGACGTCCCTTCGAAATAGGCCCAGTAGACGCAGGACCCGCTGCTGCAGTCCTTCTCGAAGAAGTCCGGATTATCCGGCTCCAACGCCTCGCCGAACCACTGCGGCACGGTGGACAACACCTGGCCGTTCGGCGCTTCCGGAGAGACCTGCGTATCGTCGCCGCTCGGCGCCGCCACGTCGACGACTCCCACGCCGTAGTTGGAGAAGTACGACTTCCGGACCTCGACGCCGGTCCCGGACACGCCGATCACGCCCGGGATCTCGACCGGGACACCGCGCAGGCGTTGGTCACTCTCCGAGGCTGCGCATCGGGATCGGTATCCGGGCTGATGATGTCCATCGTCGGATGGCCGAGGTCGTCCGAGAAGTTGTCGAGCGCCGCCACGACGGTCACGCCGCGGCTCATCGCGTAGCGGACTGCTCGCTGCTCTGCCTCCCAGATCGCGCGCTGCTCGGGATCGTTTCTGCAGTTGAAGTACCACGGGTCGGCGAAGTAGCTGTTGTTCGTGACGTCGAAGTGGCGGGCAGCCGACCACATGAAGCCGCAGATCATGGCCTCCGGGAAGATGAAACCGTCGTCGTCTCCCACCCTGACGGCGGCGATTCGAACGTTGGGGGCTACCCCGACGATGCCGATTCCGTTGGCAGCGGCAGCGATCGTGCCGGCCGTGTGGGTCCCATGGGCCTGAGTGTCGAACCAGGCGTTCGGGTCCTGATCCGGGGCCCCCGTGATGCAAGAGGCACTGTCTGCCGCATCGACGTTCGGGGCGAGATCGGGGTGTGTCGGATCGATTCCGGTGTCCAGATCGCCGACGACGACGGATCTTCTGCCGAGCGTAACGTCGTGGGCCTCAGGCGCATGGATCTGGCGCATGTCCCACTGGAGAGGCGAGAGGGCGTCACCCGTGGACGCGGTGCCGGCCTGCAGGGTGGGAGCACCGGCGTTCAGCGCGTGTCCGATCTGTCAAGCGGCTGCCGAACCCGGCGGTGGAAACGACGCCCGCGATCCTGCCGTCGCCGAGCAACTTCGTTCGAAAGCTCGTACTCGTGGAGGACGCGATCAGGACCCCGATCTGCGGATAGCTCGCGACGACCTTTCCGCTGGCGGCGGCGATGCCGGACCTCGCATCCGCGGGCACGGCCTGTTTGTTGTAGAGGACGACGTACCTCGCTGCCGCTGCGGAACTGCAGAGAGCTCCGGTCACGAGGGCGCAAGCAGCGAAGAAAAGCGTTCGACGGATCCCACTCATCGTCCGCTCCCTTCTCCCCCAAGGGATAGTGTCGCGAGTCTCGACACCTGCCCGCCGGGTGTCAAGGTGAGCGGCGTCCAACTGTCCTTATGGGGGGCCGGTTCGGCCAACACTCGGGCGCCGATACAATGCCTCGCGCGCGGGGGCGTAGTTCAGCTGGTTAGAACGCCGGCCTGTCACGCCGGAGGTCGCGGGTTCGAGTCCCGTCGCTCCCGTAAAAGTCCTGCAAATCAGCATATGTATTTGACATAACGACCGCCGGCTTTTTTCATCCCGCGCAGATCCCGCGCCAGAAATAGCCGGCCGTAGCCGTCTGAAGCCGCGAATCCCCGCAAGAGAATGACCGGCCAGGGCGACCGGCGGTCGACCGCCCAAAATGACGCAATAAGTCCGCTAGTCCGATGACGACGCGCAAGACCGAATCCTTGCTTCCGGGCCTACTCGGGCTGCTTCAACGGTGGCCGATAGCGGAGAGTTGCTCGGCTAAACGTCGGCGGAAGGCTGGCAAGCAGCGACGAAGCGTAGTGCTGCGTTGCGCAGCGGGCGAACCGCCGCAGGGGCAGTAGCGAGTCGGGTGAGCCGGTGGGCAAAAGCGACGACTTCGATGGCCTCGGCGCGATTGTCGACCGCATACTCGTCGAGCTTGTCCTCCCGACCCTCTCGCAGGGCGACCGAAAGCGCGTCCCCGAGAGTCACTGCATCACGTAGGCCAAGGTTCATGCCTTGCCCACCTGCCGGGCTGTGTGTGTGCGCGGCGTCGCCGGCGAGCAATACCCGTCCCGCCCGAGACCGGTCCGCGACCCGCTCGTGGATGCGAAACCGGGATCCCCAGACCACTTCCGTCACCCTCGCCGTTGCATGACGCGGCCCGCGTGTATCGAGCAGTTGCTGCGCAAAGGCGACGTCCGGCTGTTCCGGCGCACCGTCGACCTCCGCCACGAGCCGGAATGATCCGTCCGGGAGCGGCGCCACGACCAACATGCCTGGGCTTGAGAAGAACAGCAGCACCTCGTCCGAAGGCAGGCCGCCCTCCACCCGGACGTCAGCCAATGTGAAGGACAGCGCCAGCGTGTCGTTGCCGTTGTGACCGAGTCCCGCCAGGTCGCGGATCGTGCTCTTCATCCCGTCGGCCGCAACGACGTATTGCGCCTTGATCACGTCGCCGCTCTCCAGGGTGACCTCAGCACCGTCGGCGGTCTGGCTCAGCCCGGTTGCGACGTACGGGCGGTGAACCCTGGCGCCGAGCTCCTCGAGGCGGTCGAGCAGGACCTGCTCGGTGATGTTCTGCGGGACCATCAGGGTGTATGGGTACTGCGTGGGGAGCTGATCGAACCGGACCGGCACGAGCTCGCGATCGCCATCGCGAATGCTGAACTGCGAAGCATGGATACCGAGCCCTGCCAGTCGCTCTGAGACGCCGATCCGCTCGAGCATTTCGAGGGTCCTGGCGTGCACGACAGCGGCGCGCGAGGTATTCGCTCCTGCCGCCTGCCGCTCGACCACAGTGACGTCATGACCATGCCCGGCCAACGAGGCCGCAACCGCCAACCCCACCGGCCCCGCACCCACCACCAGCACCTCGGTCTGATCCGGAAGCTCACTCATCACGGTCTCTCCTTCGTAGTGGTCACGTGTTCATCTCGGGTTCAGGAGGGCGTCGTCGAAGAACCCGATCACTCGGCGCTCGTACTCCTCCGGCTCGGTCGTGATCCCGGCGATGTGCTGCCCGTTCGGGACCTCCCAGATCTCCTTCGGTTCGCCGGCGGCTGCATAGAAGCCATTGTTGGGCTCCTTCTCGCTCCCACCCTGGCCGTGCTCGCCGTAGACGAAGAAAACGGCCGTGGGAGCGATCTTCGCGACCTCGCTGTTTAGGCTTGGCGGAGGAAGCTCATCCGTGAAGACGGTCATTGCCGCGACCAGGCTGACCTGTGCCGGAAGATCGAGCAGCCGATCCCTCAGCCCCGGATTGGCGAGCTCGTCGCGGAGCGACTGTCCGCTCGCTCCCTCGGAGACCACGGCTGCGAAAACATCCGAATGCGCTGCGGCGTGGATCAGCATCTCGCCGCCGACCGAGAGGCCGATGGCGCCGATCTTGGACGGGTCGACGTCCGGCCGCGAACGGAGATACGCAGCAGCGGCGTAGAGGTCTCGCTCCCCTCCCCAGCCGAAGCCGTTCGGGTCGCCCTCGCTCTCCCCTTCGCCGCGGCGGTCGAAGAGGAGAACTCCGTAGCCGTGCCTGGCGAGCATGCGTGCTTGCTTCTGGGGGCCCGAACGGCCAGGAAAGGCAATCACGGCGGCCCCGTTCTGCGAGGGGATGTACCAGCCCTTGAGGAGGAGGCCGTCGCTGGTCCTGAACTGGACATCCTCGAAGGCGTTCCCGAGCTCGGCCCGGGGGACCTCGGCCCGTGCCGTGTGCGTGACGACATACGCGACCGACGTCGGCAGGAAGACGACTCCCGCGGCAAGCACCACGCCGACAGCGATGAGGAGTCGCCGTCCATATCGCCACGCTCGGTTGTGGCTTTGCCTGCGTGACGTCCAGAGGGTCGCGGAGCCGATGCCGAGCAACAGGAGGCCGGCGACGAGCGACAGGAGCCCCGTGTAGTCGTCACCGGAGGGCCCACCGTTCGCCGCGTAGTAGGCAGCTTCCGTGCCCGCGAGCACGCCGAAATAGCCGAAGAGAAGCGCGAGCGAGGCGCGCAGGCCGGGGCGCAGCCTCGGGTAGACGATCGCCGCGGCGGAGATCATCACGAGCGGCACGAAACCACTGACCAAGTGATCGCTCGCCGCCCGGCCCGGCTCCGGCTGGAGGAAGCGGTCGTCGACGACATGGAGTCCGATGACAGCGAGCGCTCCCCGCGCCAGGACGGTTTCAGAGGCCAAGCGGGTCCACGCCTCGCCGCGGGCCCCCGCGCGGATTGCCTCGGGAGCTGCCGCGCTCATGCAGACGGTGCGGCCACCGGAGGTGCTTCCCCGGGCTTCTGCGCCGCGGTCGACCGAGGGATGAAGCTCGACCACACAACGCGGGTGATGGTCCAGACAAGCCCGAGTGCGCTGCCTACGAGCAGGTAGCCGAGGTCGGGCAATCCCATCAGGAGCCGAACGACACCGCCGGGCGCCGCCTGCAGCATCACGGTACGTCGACTTGCTTGCCGCGGGTGCGGGAGAGAGTCGCCGTCCCCGTAACTGCCACGACCACCGAGGCCGCCAGCACCATCAGCGCGACGTAGATCAGGAAGGGCCGGTCGACGTGGTCTTCGAACGGGTCCACGAGGAAGGCCGTCAACAGCACGTTCGAGGCGGCATGGAACAGGACGACGATCAGGAGGCTTCCGTCAGTGCCGTTGTAGATCCATGTGTAGATGACGGAGGCGGCGACGGCTGCCAGCACCCACGGGGCGAAGAGGCTGAGCGGGCGGAAGTCCGCTCCCGTCAGGTAGAGGGGCAGATGCCACACGCCCCACCCGAGACCGAGAACGACGCTCGCGCCCAACGCGCTTCGGCTGCGTTGCAGATGGGGGAGTGCGAACCCCCGCCAGCCGAGCTCCTCGCCACCCGCGCTCCCCGGGAAGATGGAGAAGAGGAAGAGAAACGCGGCGGCCGGAATCGTCGCGGTGACATCGGGAGAGTCCCCTCCAAGCAGGACGTGCACGCCGACAGCGCCGAGCGAAAGAGCTGAGAGGGCGATGATCGCCGCCCACCAGCCAAGACCGACGCGCCAGATCAGAAGCCGGCGGAGCAGCGTCCCTACCCCGGCCTTTCCGTACTGGCTGGCGACGAGAACGATCGCCACCGCAGAGGGCATCAGGGAACCGAGGAGCAAGGGGGCGAAGGCCAGGCCTGTTGGAGAACCGTCGCCGGTGACGACGAGTGGTAGCCACAGCGCCCAAGAGATCAGGTATGCGAGGACGAAGAAGCTCGCGAGTGGGTGTTGCTGGAGCAGTTTGGAGAGCGTGGGTTTCGCTTCGGCTGGCGGCCGACTCGAGAGTGCATGCTCGTGCGTAGTCGGGGCGGCGGTGTTCATGACGGGACGAGACGTCGCTTTTGCGCCGCGGTCGACCAGACGATGAAGCTCGACCAGGCAACGCGGGTGATGCTCCAGGCAAGCCCGAGTGCGACGCTGCCCACGAGCAAGTAGCCGAGGTCGGGCAGGCCCATCAGGAGCGCCGGCAGTGGCGCTTGCACCTTGCTCGGAAGCAGGACGAGCACGACCAGGGCCCAGATCAGGCTCAGCGCGAGGGTGAACGAGAGCGAGAGCAGCACCCGAACGACCCCATGCGGCCGCTGCTCCACCCGTCCCCGTCGCAGTCTTCGCGCCGAGCGGGCGATCGCTGCGATCTGGAGGGCGAGGAACGCGAGGATGACCGCGTACACGACCGGCAACGCGATGGTCGATCCGGCCGCTTCGGGCTGCTTCCCCTTCAGCAAGCTGGTGATGCCGTCGGCGATGCCGCTCATTCGGCGTGCTCCGAAGAACTCGTCCGGCGAGTTCTCGGCGTTCTCGAGCAGGACGATGCCCCACTTGCCGTCCGGGATGAGGACGACGTTGGCGTGGGCATTGAACATGCTGCCGTCGTGTGAGAGAACCCGGATGCTGTTCGTCTCGCGAACATCCCAACCCATGGCATAGGACACGCCTTCGTGTCCTGTGGGGACGCCCGCCCGCTGCAGCTCCGCCATCCCGGCAGCCGAGACGACCGCCGTTCCGCCGTAAAGTCCGTCGTTGAGCTGGGCGCTCAGGTAGTGGCTCATGTCCGCGACGCTCGAGATCAGGCCGCCGGCGGGGACATTGCCCCGGTTGAAGGGCAGCTCGGCGGCGAACGGATGGCCGAACCAGTAGCGGTGGCCGGTGACGAGCCCGCGTGCCTTCGCCTCGGGCAGGGACATGACAGAGTTGTGCATGTCCAGCGGAGCCAGAATGTGCTCCCGGACGTACGTCTCGTATGGCTGGCCGGACACCGCCTGGACGACCATCCCGAGCGTGTTGTAGTTGGCGTTGCTGTATTGCCAGGTCGTCCCGACCGGCTTGGTCAGCTTGGCCGAGCTCGAGCTCCCGCACCTGATCCTCGAGTGCCGAGGCGCTTGCTGCCGAGCTTGTCGCATGTTCGTTACCGGTCGCCTTCGACAGGCCGCTGGTCTGGTAGAGCAGCTGGCGTATCGTGATCTTGGCCGAGGCGTCCGCGTCGGCCACGCGCCACCAGGGCAAGTAGCGCTGCACGGGTGCGTCCAACTCGAGCTTGCCGGCCTCGCGAAGCTGCATGATCGCGAGCGCGGTGAACGACTTCGTCGTCGAGCCGTTGAAGAAGAGCGTTTGCGCTGTCACCTTCCCGCCCGAGTCATCGGCTTCTCCGAAACCGCGCAGGTGCGCGATCCGGTTTCCATGGACGACTGCGAGCGCAAGACCGGGGATCCGTTGCGCGCCCATCTCGTCTTCGACGTACCGGTCGATGGCGGCGAAGTCGGGGCCGCCGTCCGGGGCGGTCGCAGGCGCCGGGAGAGTGACGGAGTCCATCCTCACGGCGGATGCGATGCCGAGAATCAACGCGGCGACAAGCGCGCCCAGCGCGAGCGGCCTCCAGTGGCGGCGAGGCCAGCCGGCGGGCCGCTCGGCGCTCGGGCGACTCGACGCGGCGATCTCGGCGACGACAATCCCTGGACTGCCCGGTCCCACAAACTCGGGCTCGTTTTGAATGGTGGGGGTCTCCATTGCTGCGCTCCTGTTCAGTTCTGCGGCTGCAGATCGAGGGACGCGCGCATCGCGTGACCGAAGCGAAGGACGCGGACAGCTAGGTAGGCGAACGGGTGGTGGTAGTGCGCGCTCCAGCGGCCCATCCGGGCAGCAGGGTTCCTTGAGTGCCTCGTCGACGACATCCGCGCTCCTTTCAGACCTGCTCTTGGCAGCCCGTTCACGGGATTTCGACCTCGTTGACGCTTGTTACGGTCGTGCGCTCGGCGACGTAGAACGGCAGGAGCGCGAGTGCCTCCGCCTCGGACGCGGCTTCGACCGTCCACCAGATCGCGTGCTCGCCCGAGCGGCAGGAGGCGAGCGTCGTCCTTCGGCGCAGCGCGCTCTCATGTCCCTTGAACGAGGCGAAGGCGGAGCCGCATTCATGCGGCTCGTGGCGATGGTGGAGCAGGTACCGGGTCATGGATCAAGCCTGACGCTCCCGCTCTGCGCGGACATCGGGGGGACCCCCTGATTTCTTGGTTTCTCAGCCCTGATCTATCCTCGTTGCGGAGGACACAATGGCCGTTGCTGAATACCTGGTCGGACGCGCCGAGCAGCTCGGCACGCTCGACGATCTTCTTGCCGCTGCCGACGGCGGCCGGCCGCTGGCTGTCGAGGTCGTCGGCGAACCGGGCATCGGAAAAACGAGGCTTCTGTCCGAGCTCGTAGACCGCGCGGATGCCGCAGGTCATCTCGTCCTCTCCGGAGCCGCCTCGGAGCTTGAGCGCGACCTTCCCTTCGGGGTGTTCGTGGACGCGCTCGACGAGTACCTTCACGGCCTCGAGCCGCGTCGCCTCGACGCACTGGACGATGATGTCCGGAACGGACTCGCCAACGTCTTCCCCTCGCTCTCGGAACTTGCGACCGCGGAAGGCACCGCATTCCGGCACGAGCGCCACCGAAGCCATCGCGCCGTTCGCGAGCTCCTCGAACGGCTCACGGGGATCAGCCCGCTCGTGCTCGTGCTGGACGACGTCCACTGGGCCGACCCCGCCTCGATCGACCTGCTGGGAGCGCTGCTCCGCCGGCCTCCCGACGCCGCAGTGCTCCTCGTCCTGGCCCTGCGGCCCCAGCAGGCACCGGAGCGCCTGTCGATGGCGCTCGAGCCAGCGCGCCGTGCAGGCACCCTTACCCAGGTCGAGCTTAACGCGCTCACGCGCGACGAGGCCACCGAACTCATCGGAGCGAGCGTCGATGAAGCGACGATTACCGCCCTCTATGACGACAGCGGCGGTAATCCCTTCTATCTCGAGCAGCTCGCCAGGATGGCCGAGCGCACGTCGGCGCTCGCGGTCAAAGCACAAGAGTCGGTCGGAGATCTCCAGGTACCGCCGCTGGTCGCGGCCGCCCTGGCTGAAGAACTCGCGCTCATCCCGGAGGAGGCACGACTCCTGCTGCTAGGGGCAGCGGTCGCTGGCGACCCGTTCGACCCGGAACTCGCGACGGCCGCGGCCACGCTCGACGGCCCTTCGGCTCTCGAAGCCTTAGACGAGCTCCTCCGCCTCGATGTGATTCGAGAGACGGCTGTCCCCCGCCGCTTTCGCTTCCGGCATCCACTCGTGCGCCGGGCGGTCTACGAGTCGGCACCGGGCGGGTGGCGGCTCGGCGCGCACGAGCGCTCTGCGAAGGCTCTGGCAGCTCGTGGGGCGGGTCCAGGCGGAATGCGCGCACCACGTCGAGCGGGCCGGACGGCAGGGCGACGAGAACGCCGTCGAAACGTTGCGCGAGGCGGGAACGGCAGCCGCCCATCGCGCTCCGACGAGCGCTGCCCATTGGTTCGCGGTTGCGCTCCGCCTGCTCGGCAACGACGCCCCGGCTGACGAGCGCGTCGAGCTCCTGCTTGCCCGCGCGGGAGCGCTAGCAACCTGCGGACACTTCACCGAGGCGCATTCCGCGCTGCTCGAATCCATAGCGCTCGTCCCAGAAGAGGCGGTCGCGCTGCGCGTCCGGCTTACGACCGTCTGCGCGGCGGTCGAGCATCTCCTCGGCCGACATGAGGACGCGTACCAGCGCCTGGCAGACGCTCTGCAGGGCCTCGATGACGCCGACTCGCCCGAAGGCGCCGCACTCATGATCGAGCTCGCGCTCGACGGCGTTTACAGGATGGAGTTCGCGCAGATCGGACCCTGGGCCGAGCGTGCCCTCGAGATCGCCAGGCCGTTGGAGGACCCGCCTCTGACCGCCAGCGCCGCCGCCATACTCGCTTGGGGCGCGGGCCTGTGCGGCGAGGTTGCGCAGGCGGAGACGTATCGCGCAGAGGCTGCGGCTCTCGTCGATTCGCTCTCCGACGAGGCGTTGGCCCTCCGGCTGGACTCCGCGATCAACCTCGCGGGCGCCGAGCTCTACCTCGACCGTTTCACTGAGTGCGGCGTCCATGCTGAGCGAGTTGTCGCCGTCGCAAGAGCCACGGGGCAGCCGGCGGTCGCTGTCTTCGGATTCATGCTGCTCGCATGGGCGCGGATGCTGAGCGGGGAACTCGCAGAAGGTGGCGAGATGCTCGACGGCGCCATCGAGGAAGCACGGCTGCTCGGCAATGCGCAGAGCCTCGCCGGGCTCCTCCTCAACCGCTCGCTCACGGCCCTTGCCGCCGGCGACATCGAGGTCGCTGTCAGCACCGCCGAGGAGAGCGTCGAGCTCACCCGCGGAATGGACAACGGCCTCATTCCGGCAGCAACCGGCCTCGCGCTCGCCGCCGCGCGCCTCGAGACCGGTGACGCCGGCCTCACCGACGCAGTCGAGTTCATGCTCGAGCGCTGCGGCGGCGCCGGGCTCCCGCTCATGCCCGGAGGAAGCTTCCGCGCCAAGTGGCTCGAACTGCTTACCCGCTGCTGGCTGGCCTTGGGCCGGTTGGAGGACGCAAAACGAGCCGCCGCGTGCGCCGAGACCACGGCAGTTTCAATGGGGGCGCTACCAATGGCGACATCGATGGCAGATCGCGCAAAGGCAGTCGTCGCTCTCGCCTCCGGTGACCCGGCCTCCGCGGCCGATGGCGCGCTCGCCTCGGCCGCCGCTGCAGACGACGCCGGCGTACCGGTCGAGGCTGCGCTTTCACGCGCACTGTCCGGGCGGGCACTTGCGCAGGCCGGACAGCACGACAGAGCCATCGCCGAGCTCGAGAAGGCGGCCAGCATCTTCCATGCCTGCGGCGCGCGCCGCTACCGCGACGCCGCCGACCATGAGTTGCGACGCCTCGGCCGGCGGGTCCACCGGCGCACACAGCCTGGTCAGCCCAGCGCAACCGGTATCGCGGCGCTGACGGAGCGCGAGGAGCAAGTCGCTCGGCTCGTCGTCGACCGCAGGACTAATCCGGAAATTGCCGAGACCCTCTTCCTCAGCCCCAAGACGGTCGAGACGCACCTGCGAAACATCTTCCGCAAGCTCGGCGTCTCCTCACGCGTCGAGGTCGCGCGAGCCGTAGAGCACGCCGATCAGGCATCGGCTGCATCACGGTAATCGAGGATTAGCATCGCCGGGGCGTCAGGTACGGCAAGGGTAGGACGTCCGGGCAACCATCCTTCGTTGCCAAACATGACTACTACGCATCCCGCGCTCATCCCGCAGGAGATCGCCGGAAGCTTCCGCACGTCCCCGCCGATCCCCGCGACTCCAGCGTCTGAAAGCCCTGCTCTCGCCGAGAATCCCCGCCTATCCCCGCTCAACCCGGGAGCCCCATGACCGGCCTGTCACGCCGGAGGTCGCGGGTTCGAGTCCCGTCGCTCCCGTCTCCACGGCCCAGCAGCCTTCTCGCGAGTGAGAGGGCCCGAGACCGGGCCCTCTCACCGTGGATCCGACTCGTCGAGTCCCCGCTCTCAGCGGAGCGCGGTTCGCGTGCTGACGTAGATGTCTCCGATGCCCTCCGGACCGGGCGAGCGGCCGAAGAGGAGCTGACGTGCGTTCTTCGACAGGGACGGCCTCGTCTCCGCGGCGGGAGTGTTGATCGCGGCACCGAGGTTCACGGGAGTCGACCACGGCGCGTTGAAGCTCGCGCGCGTCGCGCTCCAGATGTCCTGACCGCCAAGCCCGCCAGCGCGGTTCGATGAGAAGACGACCTCGAGCCCGTCCTTTCTGACGTTCGGCTGGATGTCGTTCGCCCCCGCGTCGTTCAGGCCGGCCACCGCAGCCGACCCGCCGAAGCTCCAGCCGTCGAGCCTCTTGCTGACGTAGATGTCCCCCGGAACCACCGCCGAGCTCGAGGAGAAGAAGAGGTATCCGTCGTCGTCGTTCTCCACGTACGACGGCCCCTGCTCGTCGAGGGCGGTGTTCGGACCGTTCGGGGCGCAGCCGAGGTTCCGCGGCTCAGACCAGCCATGCACCGGGTTGTACCGCGTGAAGTAGATGTCGCCCAAGCCGCAGCTGCCCGGATTGGCCTCTCTGCTCACGAAGAAGAGGCCTCCGCCCCGAACCGGGGTCGGGCAGAAGTCGTCGGCGGCCGAGTTAACGGGCTCACCGAGGTTCTCGGGCGCGCCCCAGGGGTCGTCCGTGCTCTCCCGGTGAGCGACCCAGATGTCGAGCAGACCCAGCCCGCCGGGCCGGTTCGACGCCATGTAGAGGCTGAGACCGTCCGGAGACTGGATAGGGCAGCCGTCCTGGAACGGCGTATTCAGCTCCGAGTTGTTGCCGCCGATCTCGTCGATCTTCTGGGCCGTGCCCCAAGCGGAGAAGTTGGCCGCCTGGGCCGCCGCCGCGAGTGCCGTCAGGCTCATGAGCGCGGCGACGAGCAGTACCTTCGTCCAAGTTCGCATCTTCGCTCCTTCCTGACGTGCTCCACGCTGCGGCTCATAGCGCACGTCCTCGTTGGAGCTCATGACGGTATGAGGGCGCTCGTGGCCGGACTACGGTGGCGGCAGGCGAATCCGGCGGGAGGCTGCCCTCCCATCAGACGAGTGCTGGCCTACTTGACGCCTTGGGGTGCGGCGACGGACAGTCTTGGGGCCCACTACTCGGAGGTCGAGAACCCTGAAGGCCGAACAGACGGAACCGCGGCGCGACGAGCTCGCCGAGCTGCGCGCGTCACGCGCGCGGCTCGTTCTCGCGGGCGATGCCGACTATCGCGCGATCGAGGGCGATCTGCACGACAGCGTGCAGCAGCATCTCGTCGCACTCGCGGTCAACCTGCAGCTCGCCGGCCCGTTGATCGACACGGATCCTGCGGCCGCGAAGGCGCTCCTCAACGAAATGGGGCGCGACGTGCAGCAGGCGCTGGACGAGGCGGCACGGCTGGCCCAGCGGATCTACCCGCACCTGCCCGAGGCCGGCGGGCTCGCCGCTGCGCTCCGCTCCGCGGCGGTGAGCGCAGGCGTCTCTGCCTCCGTCGACGTCAAGACCGGCTCGGCCTACGCGCCAGAGATCCTGCTGACGGTCTACCTCTGCTGGCTCGAGGCGCTCGAGCACGCCCGAGGCAGGGCGCGTACGACGGCAACCGTCAGAGAGGGTCAGGGAGCGCTCACGTTCGAGTTCTCCGAAGCGGGAGCCTCATCGGCGCCGGCGCGCGAATGGAGCATGAGGCTACACGATCGCGTTGAGGCGCTCGGCGGCCGGCTCACGGTCGAGTCGGACGCAGAGGGCGGCACCCACGTGTCCGGCTCGCTGCCGCTCTCGAGCTGATGCTAGGGACTCTCCGCCAGGTAGAGGATCACCGCCTTGACGCGCTTGTGCACGGCCGTCTCCCACGTGAGCCCGAGCTTGAGGAAGATCGAGTGGATCACCTTCTCGACGGACCTCTCCGTCAGCACAAGCGTCTCGGCGATGGCCGCGTTGTTCTTCCCCTCGGCCATCTCGCGCAGCACGTCACGCTCACGGGGAGTCAGCTCGCTGAGCGGCGAGTCCTCTTCTCGCGCGTTCTCCGCGACGAGCGTCTCCACGACCTTGGGGTCCATGACCGAGCCGCCGGCTGCGACGGCATGGATCGCCCCGACGAGCTGGTCGAGATCCTTCACCCGCTCCTTCAGGAGGTACGCGCGGCGCTCGCAACCACCCTCCAGAAGCGCGAGTACGAAGGTGGGAGTCGCGTACTGGCTGAGCACGACGACACCGACCTCGGGGCTCGTCTCGCGCAGCCGGATCGCCGCCTGGATTCCCTCGTCGGTGTTTTCGGGCGGCATGCGGATGTCCGTGACGACGACGTCGGGCCGCTCGGCCTCGACCGCCTCGAGCAGCGAGTCGAGGTCCTCGCAGACCGCCGCGATCTCGAAGTCCTCTCGAGTCTCGAGCAGCCCTCGCAGGGCCTCGCGGAGGAGATATTGGTCTTCGGCGAGCACGAGCCGGATCGGCACGTGCTGAGGATACGGCTGTGACGTCTCGTTCTCCAGAAGCGCGCGAAAGCGGACGGCCTGCCGATGTGCCGCTCGTCCTCATCGTCGACGACAACGAGCAGAACCGGAAGCTCGCCCGAGAGGTGCTGCGAGCGGCCGGGCTCCGGACGCTCGAAGCCGGCCGCGGGGATGAGGCGATCAGCGTCGCGACCGACAATCGGCCGGACGTCATCCTGCTCGACCTGCGGCTTCCAGACATGAACGGGACCGAAGTCGCACGCCAGCTCCGCAGCGGAACAGGAACCGGAGGGATACCGGTTGTCGCCCTCACCGCTTCGGCGTACGCCTGGAGCAGCGACCGCCTCTTGGCGGCGGGCTTCGACGGCTATCTCCAAAAGCCGATCGACGTGCGCGCCTTTCCGGACCAGGTGCGCGGCTTCTGCAAACGTCGCGGCTGAGCCCGTTTGCCGGCCCCACGGGGTGTGCTAGCACCCCGGAACCCGCCAGCCGGCACGGTAGGCGAGTGCGTTGCCGGCTGTCACGGTCTAGACGCACACCGGCAACCCTGTGAAGATCGCCATCTGCGGCCGTCCCGGCCGAGCTGGGACACAAGGAGGAAACGAGAATGCGGAATCTGTGGATCGGAGGCGCGCTCGCCGCCCTGGTAGTCGCCCTTACGGCCTGCGGAGGCTCGAGCGCTAGCCCCGCGTCCGAGCAGGCTATGCAGCGGCAATCCGACCTCTACGAGATCAGCCAGATCGAGAGAAGCTTCCACGAGGCGATATCCAAGAAGGACATCAACGAGTTGGTGAGCCTGTTCGCACCCAATGCGACGGGCACGTTCGGCCCCGGAAAGACCGTGGCGGGAAGAGACCAGATCCGCCAGATCTGGTTGAACTCGGTTGGGTGGAAGCCCGAGACGCACTGGTTGTCCGACCATCCCGCGTACAAGCTCAAGGTCACCGTCGACGGAGACCGCGGCACGCTCCACTTCGAGTGTCACTTCATCGACGTCGACACCGGGAAGGTTGCAGCGCTCACGGCCGGCAATCTGGACGTTGCGAGGATCGACGGCCACTGGCTGATCACGAACTTCCAAGGAAGCACCGCAGTGCTGAAGATCTGAGCACTTGTCTCAGGAAGCCGCCCCGAACCAGGACACGGCAGCCGGCGCCTCGAAACGCCGGCTGCTGAGCCCTCCCGGCAACCCGCTGGTACGGGCTGTCGGCCGCGTGCCGGCCCGGGTTCACGTCAAGCTGCTCGTCGCGTTCGTAAGCACGGCCCTGCTCGTCGTCGTCGTGGGAGTGCTCGGACTCCGACTCCTCGGACAGTCCAACGAGCGTGTGGAGGCGCTCGGGACGCTCCAGGTGCGAGCCTTCGCATACGGCAAGCTCCGCAGCGACACCGGTCACATTCGCCTCCTGCTCGCCCAGGTCGTCGGGGGTGACTTCTACAAGGTCTGGGGGTACGAGGATGTTGGCGCGGGCGGCCGGGCCATCGACAAGGCGGCCGCGAGCGCCGCCGCACAGGTTCCCGCGTCGACCTTTGCCGACAATCTCGGATTCCAGCCGCCACCCGAGGACGAGCAGTTCCTGCGCAGGATCCGGGTGACCGGCGGACAGCTCACGAGCGTCTTGCGAGAGATCGTCGAGGACGGCCGCGCGGCTCCTGAACGAGTGCCGTCCCTCCGCGCGAGGGCCGAGGTGCTCGCCATCGACCTCAACCAGCATGCGACGGAGCTCGCGAACGCCATGACGGCGAGAACGGACGCCGTCATCGCCCAGAACGCGAGCGCGTACGAAAATTCGCGCAATCTCTTCATTGGAGTGTCGGCTGGAGCGCTTGTCCTCGCGCTGCTGCTGGGGTTCGTGCTTTCGTGGTCTGTGATCGGGCCCGTGCAGAGCATCGACTCCCGGCTGGCTGCAATCGCCTCGGGCGACTTCTCCGGGCACGTGGACGTCACGAACCGGGACGAGCTGGGCGCGCTGGCGGTCAACGTCAACCGGATGAACGACGAGCTCCAGCGCCTCTACAAAGAGCTCGAGACCGCCAGCAAGCACAAGTCGGAGTTCCTGGCCAACATGTCTCACGAGCTGCGGACGCCGTTGAACGCGATCATCGGCTTCTCCCAGGTGCTCCGCGAGAGGATCTCCGGCGAGATCAACGCGAAGCAGGAGGAGTACCTCGACGACATCCTCACGTCGGCGAACCACCTGCTGGCCCTCATCAACGACGTCCTCGATCTGTCCAAGGTCGAGGCGGGCCAGGTTGAGCTGCAGGTCGCGCCGTTCTCGCTTCAGGACGCGCTCGAGCGCGGCGTCTCGATGGTGCGGGAACAAGCGACGCAGAACGGGGTTCAGGTGATGCTGGGCGCCAACGGCAGCCTCGACCTCGTCATGGGAGACGAGCGCCGCATCAGACAGGTCATCTTCAACCTGCTCTCGAACGCGGTGAAGTTCGCGCCTTCGGGCGGGCAGGTCGATGTCAGCGCGATGCAGGCCAACGGCCAAGTCACGGTCTCCGTCGCCGACACCGGCCCGGGGATCGCCACCCAGGATCTCGACCGGATCTTCGAGGAGTTTCAGCAAACCGAGATCGGTGCGAGCCACCAGGAGGGCACCGGGCTCGGGCTTGCGCTGTCGAAGCGCTTCGTGGAGCTGCACGGCGGCCGTATCTGGTGCGAGAGCGTGCTCGGCGAGGGAAGCAGGTTCGTGTTCACGCTGCCGGCAGGGAAGGCCTAGGCGATGGCGGCGGGCGCCCAGGTCCTCGTCGTGGAGGACAACGAGAAGAACATGAAGCTGTTCCGTGACGTTCTGCTCGCGGCGGGCTACCGCACCCTCGAGGCGACCACCGGCGGAGAGGCGGTCGCGGTCGCAACCGAGCACTCTCCCGACCTCGTGCTCATGGACATCCAGCTTCCGGACATCGACGGCGTCGAGGCACTCAGCCGGCTCCGGGCGGACGACCGGACCGCATCGGTGCCGGTGCTAGCCCTGACCGCACAGGCGATGGAGGGAGACCGCGAGCGGTTCCTGGCCGCCGGCTTCGACGGCTACCTCTCCAAGCCGGTCAACGTCTCGGAGTTTGTCGCCGTTGTGGCGCGCTACTGCGAGGATGGCAGTCGATGAGCGACGACCAGGCAAGGATCCTCGTGGTCGACGACGTTCCAGAGAACGTGCGCCTGCTCGAGGCTGTGCTCGACGCGCATGGCTACGACGTCGTCTCGGCAACGGACGGCCAAGCGGCACTCGATCTTGCCCTGTCGGCGAGGCCAGACCTCGTCCTCCTGGACGTGATGATGCCCCACCCCGACGGCCTCGCCGTCTGCAGGCAGCTTCGCCAGCAAGAGGAGACGGCGGTCTTGCCGGTGATCATGCTCACCGCGAGCGAGGGGTCCGAGAAGACGACAGCGATCGAGGCGGGCGCGGACGACTTCCTCCCGAAGCCGTTCAACCGCGAAGAGCTTCTCACCCGCATCCGGTCGCTGCTCCGGATCAAGCGCTACCACGACACGATCAAGGCTCAAGCTGCAGAGCTGCTCGATCTGAACCGGACGCTCGAAGACCGAGTGCAGACGCAACTCGAGGAGCTCGGGCGACTGCAGCGGTTACGTCGGTTCCTCTCGCCCCAGCTCGCGGACGCGATCGTCTCCTCGGGCGACGAATCGATCCTGCGCAGCCATCGTCGGCAGGTCGCGATGTTCTTCGCCGACCTGCGCGGCTGGACGAACTTCGTCGACACCGTCGAGCCCGAGGAGCTGATGCGCGTGCTCGGTGAGTTCCATGGCACGATCGGCGGTCTCGTCAACCGGTTCGACGCGACGGTCGGCTTCATCGAGGGCGACGGCGTCCAGCTCTTCTTCAACGATCCGATCGAGGTCCCCGACCCGGCCTTACGGGCGGTTCGCCTGGGCTGCGCGCTCAGGGAAGAGATGGCAAAGCTGACGGCCCTCTGGCAGAAGCGCGGGTACGACCTCGACTTCGGCGCCGGCATCACCCTCGGCTATGCGACCTGCGGGGAGGTCGGCTTCCAGAGTCGCTCCGACTACGCGGCGGTCGGGGCGGTGACGAACCTCGCGTCGCGCCTGGCCGATGAGGCGACCGCCGGCCAGATTCTGATCTCGCAGCGCCTCTATGCGGAAGTCGAAGACGAGGTCGAAGTGGAACCGGTCGGCGAGTTCACGCTCAAAGGGTTCCAGCGACCGGTCGCGGCATTCAACGTCGTCGCAATTCGTGCCCCGACAACGGAGGCTCCCTCGCGATCGGACAGAGGGCGCCGGGCTGGTGCGGAGCCTGCTCAGCCGCTTCGCGCTGCTGAGCCGTAAGACCTGCACGGGACAGCCGCATCTCGCATACATCCCGCTCGTTTTCCAAGAAGGCAACATCGCATCCTGCACATATCCCGTAGGAGACCACCGGAAGCTCCCGCCAAGTCCCGGCTGTCCCGGCAACGGCAGCGTCGGAAAGCTCTGCTCTCGGGGGCAATCCCCGCCTACTCCCGCACAGACCGGACCTATCAAGACCGGCCTGTCACGCCGGAGGTCGCGGGTTCGAGTCCCGTCGCTCCCGTCTCGAAAGGCCCTGCTCACGCACTTTCCTTGTCTGGAACGCACCTCTCGTGCGGTTTCAACGACGTTGCGCGGCATGTTGCTTCCTTCCTTTCTGGTCGACGTTCAGGCTGGGTCGCTGTCGTCAAGTGTTTGTTGAATGTTTGTATGATCATGTCCGTGGCGACTGACTATGGACAGCTTCGGATCGGCGAATTCGCGCGGCGGGTGGGCGTCACGCCCGAGCTGCTGCGCGCGTGGGAGTCGCGGTACGGGCTCACGCGGCCGGTTCGCTCGCCGGGCGGCTTCCGGCTCTACACGGCGGCCGACGCCGCTCGTGTGGAGCGGATGCAGCGCGGGCTCGACCAGGGTTCTCAGCCGCGGAGGCCGCCCGTGCCGCACTCGAGGACGAGCGGCCGTCCGAGGGTCTGCTCGAGGACCTCGCCGCTCGCCTGCTTACGGCGATCGGCCGCTACGACGAGGCCGCCGCTCACTCGGTGCTCGACGAAAGCCTTGCTGCGTTCGGTCTGGAGGAGACGCTGCGCCACGTGGTGTTGCCAACCCTGAAGGAGGTCGGCGACGGCTGGAAGCGGGGCCAGATCGACATCAGCCAGGAGCACTTCGCGAGCAACCTCATCCGCGGCAGGCTGCTTGCGCTCGCGCGGTTCTGGGGCCGAGGAACGGGCCCCCTCGCTCTTCTCGCCTGTGCACCCCGTGAGATGCACGACATCACCCTGCTCGCGTTCGCGCTCGTACTGCGCTCTCACTCCTGGCGGATCCTCTTTCTCGGCGCGGACACGCCGATCGCAACGCTCGCCCGCGCGGGCGAGACGACGCGGCCGGCGCTCGTCGTCGTCTCGAGCTTCGACCCCGCCCTGCTCGAGGCGCAGGCCGCCGGCCTCCGCCGGCTGGCCCGGGCGGTGCCGCTCGCGCTCGCCGGCCCCGGCGCAACGGACGAGTTCTGCGTCCGTCTCGGCGCCCGCCGCCTGGACGGGGATCTCGTAGCGGCAGCCGACGAAGTTGCGCGGACGTGACCGTGTCCGTGTCCGGGCCGCAGCGTCCGCTGATCCTGCTCACGGGCGCCACCGGCTACGTCGGTGGCCGGCTCCTCCGAGTGCTCGAGGAGCGGGGGGAGCGGGTGCGCTGCCTGACCCGCCGCCCGGAGGCCGTCGCCCCAAACCGCGACTCGACGACGATCGTCGCAGGCGACGTCCTCGAGCTCGAATCCCTGCGCCCGGCGATGCGCGGGGTCGAGACCGCCTACTACCTCGTCCATTCGATGACCTCGGCGGCGAGCTTCGAGGAGCAGGACCGTCGTGGCGCCGCCAACTTCGCCGCCGCGGCGCGCGAGGCGGGCGTGCGTCGGATCGTCTACCTGGGTGGACTCGGCGCCGGCAGCGATCTCTCGAGCCACCTTTCGAGTCGCCAGGAAGTCGGCCGCATTCTCGCCTACTCGGGCGTGCAGACGATCGAGTTCCGGGCCTCGATCGTGATCGGCTCGGGCAGCCTCTCCTTCGAGATGCTTCGCAAGCTCGTCGAGCGCCTGCCGGTGATGATCACGCCGCGCTGGGTGCGCACCAAGGCGCAGCCGATCGCGATCGAGGACGTGCTCGACTACCTCGTCGCGGCTCTCGACGTCGAGCTCGAAGGCAGCGCGGTGTTCGAGATCGGTGGCGCCGACCAGGTCTCCTACGAGGAGCTGATGCGCGAGTACGCGCGGCAGCTCGGCATCCGCCGGTGGATCATCCCGGTGCCGTTCCTCACGGCCCGGCTCTCGAGCCTCTGGCTCGGGCTCGTGACGCCCGTGTACGCCCGTGTCGGTCGCAAGCTGATCGACAGCCTTCCCCACGAGACCGTCGTCCGAAGCGCGAGCGCCGTTCGCGCCTTCGCGATCAAGCCTCGCGACTACCGGGAAGCGATCGCCCGCGCCCTCGCGAACGAGGACCGCGAATTCTCGGAAACCCGCTGGTCCGACTCCGTCGCCTCCGCGGGCCTGCAGCCGGAGCGCTACGGCGGCGTACACCACGGCAAGCGTCTGGTCGACTCCCGCTCGATCCAGGTGCGGGTCTCCCCGGCGCAGGCGTTTCGTCCGATCCGACGGATCGGCGGTGAGACGGGCTGGTACTTCGGCGACCGCCTCTGGCGGCTGCGCGGCTTCGTCGACTTGCTCGTGGGCGGCGTCGGCGTGCGCCGCGGCCGGCGTGATCCCGAGACGCCGACCGTGGGCTCGGCGCTCGACTTCTGGCGCGTCGAGGCCTACGAGCCGGACCGTCTGCTCCGGCTCCACGCCGAGATGAAGCTCCCGGGGCGGGCGTGGCTCCAGTTCGAAGTCGACGAGGACGACTCTGGCAGCACGATCCGCCAAACGGCGATCTTCCATCCGACCGGCCTGCTCGGGACGGTCTACTGGTACGGCCTCTTCCCCATCCACTCGTGGATCTTCAAGGGCATGCTGACCAAGATCGCAGGCGCTGCGCAGGCACCTGAAGGAAGCCGGCGGCCTCTTCCGGCCGTTACCACCGGTCTCGACCATGTCTGAGGGCCGCGCAGCTTCGCACGCTCTCAGCTCGTCGCGTTGTCGGTCGAGGACTCCTTCGCGTTCTTCGCCGACGTCTACAACCTCGAAGCGCTCACCCCGCCCTGGCTCCCGCTTCCAGATCCTCACCCCGCGGCCGATCCCGATGCGAAAGGGAACGACGATCGAATACGTGCTCACCACGCGCCGACTCACGGCCGGCTGGCGCACCGAGATCATCAAGTGGGGGCCTGGACGGCGTTTCGTGGACACACAGGTGAAGGGGCCCGCTCCGTCTCCGGGAGCACACCCATGCCTTCGAGGAGCGAGACGCGGCACGCTGATTCGTGACACCGTTCTCTAGCGGGCGACGCCGCTGGCTCGGTCTCGTCGCGCTGACGCTCGGCGTGGCCATGATCATCGTCGACGCGACGATCGTCAATGTCGCGATTCCGTCGATCATCCGCGACCTCCACATCGGGATCACCCAGGCCGAGTGGGCGAACTCGATCTACTCGCTGGTCTTCGCGGCGCTCCTGATCAGCGTCGGCCGCATCGGCGACGTCACCGGGCGCCGTCGCGTGTTCATCTGGGGCCTCCTGGTCTTCCTCGGCGCGAGCCTGATCACCGCGCTCGCGCCCTCGGGAACCGTCCTCCTGGCCGGCCGCTTCCTCCAGGGCGTGGGCGGAGCGCTGATCCTCCCGTCGACGCTCTCGATCGTGAACGCGACCTTCCGCGGGCGCGAGCGGGCGATCGCCTTCGGGATCTGGGGCTCGGTGATCGGCGGGATGGCGGCGCTCGGCCCGCTCGCCGGCGGCTGGTTCGTCACCAACCTGAGCTGGCGCTGGGCCTTCTACGTCAATCTCCCGGTCGGAGCGCTCGCGCTCGCCGGCGCACTGCTCTTCGTCGGCGAGAGCCGCGATCCGGACGCGCGTCCGGGATTCGATCCACCCGGCGTCGTGCTGTCGACCGTCGGCTTCCTCGGCGTCGTCTTCGGGCTGATCGAGGGGCAGACCTACGGCTGGTGGACCGCCCAGCGGGACTTCCTCGGCCTCTCACCCGGCGGGCTGTCCGTGATCCCGTTCGCCTTCGCGCTCGGCGTGCTCTCCCTCGCAGGGTTCGTCCTCGTCGAGCGGCGCCGGGCGCTGGCGGGGCGGCCGGTGCTCGTCGACTTCTCGCTCTTCCGGATCCCGACCTTCCGCTACGGGAACGTCGCAGTCCTGATCGTCGGGCTCGGCGAGCTCGGGCTCGTCTTCGTGATCCCGCTCTTCCTGCAGTCGGTGCTCGGGCTGTCGGCCTTCGACACCGGGCTCGTGCTGACCGCCCTCGCCGCAGGAGCATTCCTCGCCGGCGGGCTGGCGGCGCCTCTCACCCGCCGAATCGGGCCGCACCGGGTCGTGCAGCTCGGTCTCGCGATCGAAGTCTTCGGCATCGTCGCCGTGGGCCTCACATTCTCCGCCGACCGCCCGGCCTGGGAGTTCTGCCCGCAGCTCTTCGTCTACGGGATCGGCGTCGGCTTCGCGACCGCGCAGCTGACGAGCCTCATCCTCACAGACGTGCCCCGCTCCCAGTCCGGAGAGGGATCGGGGATCCAGAGCACGTCGAGACAGGTCGGCTCCGCGCTCGGGATTGCGATCCTCGGCGCCGCGCTCACGACCGGGCTCGCCTCCGGCACCCGCCAGCGCCTCGAGGCAGTCCCCTCGATCACGCCTCCGCAGCGCGCGGCGATCACGGCCGCCGTCGAGCGGAGCGGCGGCGCGGTTCTGCCCGCCTTCCGCCGCTCGCCACAACTCCAGCCTGCGGTCGCACCGGTCGAGGAGGCGTTCGTCGCGAGCGCACGACGAGCCGCCTTCATCGCCGCCGCGTTCGTTCTGGTCGGGGTCGCCGCCGCCTTCCGGCTCCGGCCCGGTCGGCAAGATGAGCCCGAGCCCGGGCCAACCTAGGTTCGGAGCAGCGGACCTCCCCGTGACGGGAGCGTGAGATCTGGCGGAGGCTGAGAAGCCGCAGCAAATCGGGCAATTACGCGGCGATCGTCGCCAAGCGTTGTGAGCGTTGACGATGGCCTGTCACGCCGGAGGTCGCGGGTTCGAGTCCCGTCGCTCCCGCAAAAGTTCCTGCAAATAGCTACGCCATAGGTGCCATCACGCCGCGCAGCGACTCCGTCGACGGCGCAAAGTAGTAGGCGCCGGTGAGCGGCTGGGCGTAGCGCGTCAGCGCGTCGCGAGTTCCGTCGTTCAGGCCCGCCATGCTCTCGAGCATCTCGACGAGCGGCCGCTGCTCGGCGCAGAAGCCGACGAACATGGTTCCGTGCTCGGTCACCGTGCCGTAGGGCGTGTTGCGGCGAAAGATCTTCCCGAAGCGGTCCTGGTCGGTGGTGGCGACGTGTGAGTCGACAGGCTTGTCTTCGAGTTCGACGCTGTCGGCCTTCCGCCGGCCGATTACCTGCTCCTGCTCTGAATCGGCAAGCGACTCCCAGGCGGTTGAGTCGTGAGCCCACTTCTGCAGTAGCAGGACCGTCCCGCCGGCACCCGGTCTACCGTCCGGTACGAGCACGAACGGCGGCGCGTCGATCAGGTTTGGATTCTCTGTTCCGTCGATGAAGCCCGTCAGGTCGAGGTCGTGTCGGTACGGCCAGCTCGACGTCTCCTCCGCGACGGACGCGATCCCGGCGAGCGAGCGAATCGCCATCCGCGCGACGTCGAAGACGACGTCGTAGGCGCTTCCCGAAATCCAGAGCACCGCGTCGTGCTGCGTCGCGGGCATCGCGAAGCCGTCGGGCCCGGCCAGCGCCTTGCCGAACCCGTGGAGCTCGACCGGCGCATCGCCCGGCACGGCCTCCCGCCAGAGCTCGGGCCTGAAGCCGGCGACGAGGTTGACGCCGCCCATTGTCGTTCGCGGTTCGCGCAACGACGCGACCGCAGCTACGAGCTCCGGCGCGCTTCGGCCGACGGATGCGTCGAACTCGAGGTAAGCGTGCGAGCTGGTGCCTAGCGCGAAGATGCCGCTCTGTGCTGTTCGCATGGCGCTATCGTCGCACCTAGGGGCCCCCTCGGAACTACCAAGACCGGCGCTTGTCACGGCGGAGGCCGCGGGGTTCGAGTCCGTCGTTCCCGTACATAGCCCCTGCTTCGCTGCTCTAACGAGAAGCCGAGGAGACGTCGTGGGCTCGCGGACTCGGGCGCTCTCAGCGCTTCGGGCGAACAGTGATGCTGACCGGGCTGCTCGTCGCGACGGCACCGGCGTTGTCGGTCGCGCGCGCGGTCAGCACGTGGGTTCCGACCGGGACATTTCGCCAATTGAAGGAGTAGGGCGAGGTGGTGTCCGTGCCCAGGAGGGTGGTGCCGTCGCGGAACTCGACCTTGGTCACGGTGCCGTCGGGGTCGGTCGCCGTGGCGGTGACGGCGAACGTCGGCTTCCAGGGGAAGATCGCGCCGTTTGCGGGATAGGTGATGCTGACCGCGGGCGGTGTGTTGGTGCTGCTGGCGACGGTGATCCTGGACGCCGCGCTGGTGGTGGTGCCCCCAACATCGTCCGTGGCGCGTGCCGTGAGGGTGTAGCTCCCGGCCGGCACGCCGCTCCAGGTGAAGTTGTACGGCGCTGTCGTGTCCTCGCCGAGCTTCGTCGTGCCGCTGAAGAACTCGACCTTGGTCACCGTGCCGTCGGCGTCGGAGGCCGTCGCCGAGAGATTCACGGTGGCGGGCGCCGTGAATGTCGCACCGTCCGGGGGCTGCGTGAGCGTGACCGCTGGCAGCGAATTGCCCTGAACGCTGACCATGCGCGCGAGCGGAAGGCACGCCGTTCGCGTCGATGATGAAGAGCATGTAGATGCCCGGCGGCGCGATGTTGGCGTTGGCCGGAGCCGTCGCCGTGATGCTCGTCGCGCCGGCCGTGAAGGACAGTGGGACATAGCGCTGCTCCATGTTGTTCGAATGCGTGACGGACCCGATCCGGATGAGGGCGACCTTGCTGATCGAGGCCGGATCCGGAGTCCCGATCGCCATGGTCGCGCCGTAGGTCGTGGACGCCGGTGCGGCGTCGATCGACGGGCGCGGAGCGAGCGTGCCGTCGGCCTGGAAGAGGTAGGGCGGCGAGAAGATCTCGGCGTTCTTGGCGAGGTACCCGACCGTGTCGCAGGTGCCGCAGATCCCGCCGCCTGCGGAGAGGACGCGCCCGTCGGGCAAGAGGAGCGCGGTCGAGTGGTACTGACGCGTGACCTGCATCGCAGCCAGCGTGCGCCATTGGCCGGTGGCGGGACTCCACAGTTCGGCCGGATAGACGCCGGCGTTGAGGTCGACGAGCGAGGCGCCCGAGGAGTTGCCTCCCGTTGCCAGGACCGTCCCATCGGCGAGGACGGTGAGGTTGTGCTGGCGGCGCCCGAAGGCCATCGGCGCAGTCGATGAGACCTGCGGCGTCGACCCGTTGAAGTCGATGACGCGTGCGTCCTTCGTCGAAGGTCCGCCGCCCGCGACGAGCATCTTCCCTATGTCGAAGATCGCGTGACCGCCGTAGTCGCGGTTGATCGAGTCTCGCTGCCCGAACGTCTGCCACGACCCGGTGCCGGTCGGATTTAGCGCACGAAGCGTCTGGTCGGGCCCGGAATAGAAGGCCAGGCCGTTCGGGGCGACGTCCATCCAGGGATACAGCGGCAAGCTGAGCGACGCGGTGCTGAGAGAACGCAGGTTGCCGGCCAGCGTCCGGACCTCGGGCGTGTCCACGCGCCCGGAGGTGATCAGCATCTCGCCGTTGTTCAAGGGCGTGACGGTCGGATACCAGCGGCCCGCCGCCATGTTCGGGCCGAGGGTCCAGGAATTCGTCGCCGGATCGAACAGGTGGGTCTGGACGATGCCGTTCAGCTGCTGGTCCAGGTTCCCGCCGGCGATGAACATCCGGCCGTCGATGAGATGGGCCAGTCCGCTGCAGAAGATGTTGAAGCCGGTTTCGTTGACCGGCGTCTGGGTGCCCGTCACCGGATCCCAGACGGTCGCGCGTGTGTGGTCCTGCACGGGATACGTCTCGGTCGCGTTGTCGCCGACCGAGTCGTAGGCGAGAACCTTGCCGTTCGGCAGCAGCGCAACGTGCACCCCGACGACGGGCCAATCGACGACCGGTCCCCACTCGCCGACGTCCTGAGGGCCCCCGGCGACGGCGGCCGCCGCGGCCCTCGCATACTTGGCGCTGACGGCGCGCGTGTGCGCGTCGAGCTTCTTCTCCTGCGCGGCCGTGAGCACAACCGCGTCCTCCGCTGCGTGGCCGGCGGGAGTCATGATCCCGTCGTGCGCTCCGGCGCCCGGAGCGAGGAGCATCGCCATGACGACCGATGCGACGAACATCACGACTGGTCGAGACACGTGCCTGCCTCCTCTTCAGCGGGGTCGGCCGGACGCTATAGGCGGCAGACGGCCATTCCTACTAGCTTTTCGTCGAGGATCGGCGCGGTTTCAGCTCGGGCCGCATCGTGGCCACGATCGGCCCGCTGGTCGCTCACAATCACGAAACCGGAGATGCAGGCCGACAACACTGAGAAGACGACCGCGCGCCGCAGGAGGTTCACGTGGCGGCACGCGCTCGCGGTCGGTGTCGGGCTCGCGGTCGTCGTCGCGACCTTCGCGTTCATCCTCCCGAAGATCGCCGACTACCGCGACGTCTGGGACGTCGTCCAGACCCTCTCGTGGAAGGACATCACGCTCCTCGCAGGAGCAACCGTTCTGAACCTCGTCACGTTCGCACCGCCATGGATGGCCGCCCTCCCCGGCCTCCGCTTCCGCCAGGCGTTCGTCGTCACCCAGGCATCCACCGCCTCGACCTACGTCGCGCCCGGAGGAGTGGCGGTCGGGATGGGAGTCTCGTTCGCAATGCTCCGCGCCTGGGGGTTCGACAGCACGGCGGTAGGCCTCGCGGTCGCGGTGACCGGTGTGTGGAACCAGCTCGCGATGCTCGCCTTCCCGACCATCGCCCTCGTCCTGCTCACGCTGACCGGGGATAGCCACGCCGCGCTCGATTCGATCGCCTATCTCGGCCTCGCCATCTTCGTGGTCGTCTTCGGGGCCTTCGCGGCCGGCCTGAGCACCCCGACGCTGGCGCGCGGCATCGGCGACCTCGCCGCCCGGATCGCCTCGTGGGCCAAGGGGCTGATCCGGAAGAAGCCCGTCACGTGGAACGGGGAGTCGTTCGTCGGCTTCCGGAACCGGACGAACTCGCTCCTCAAACGGCGGTGGCACGTCCTCACGCTCACGACGCTCGCGGGGCACCTCACCGTCTTCCTCGTGCTGCTCGTGTCGCTCCGTGTCCTCGACGTCTCGGTGGACGAGGTGAGCGCGGTCGAGGCGTTCGCCGCGTGGTCCCTCGTCCGCCTCCTCGGCTCGATCCCGATCACGCCGGGCGGCCTGGGCGTGGTCGAGCTCGGCCTGACAACCGCCCTGGTCGGCTTCGGCGGCCACCAGGTCGAGGTCGTCGCGGCCGTGCTCGTCTACCGCTTCCTGACCGTCGTGCCCACACTCCTGATCGGGCTCGCCACCGGCGCAACCTGGAAGCGCTACCGGCCCGACTACCTGCCCACGGACACCTCCCCCGCAAGCCCGGCCGAGCCGGGCGCGCCCACGTAGACGGCCGACCGCTCGCGAACCTGCCGGTCCCAGGCGACGTCGAGGAGGACGAGCGTGAGGTTCCCACCCGCGATGGCTCCGAGGATCGCCGTGACGAGAGCGAGGAGCTCCTCCCCCGCGTGGAACCCGACCCACGCCCCGAGAAGCGCGCCGCTCATCGCGGCCACGAACCCGGTGAACTTCGTCGTGGCCGTCCAGTCGCGGTTCACCCACGCCCAGTAGATCCCGAGCCCGATCGGCAGGCCCACGGAAAGAGCGGCGACGAGCTCGTCGTCGAGCGGAGTCCCGGGCATCGCCGCGACGACGACGAGGGCGCCGAGGAACCAGCCGCCCAAGCCGAGCACGACCGGGTAGATCGACCGCAGAACGGCCGCGCCCTTGGGCCCGAAGCGCCCGCGCCGGTGCACGCGCAGAGGCATCCACACGAGCGAGAGGAGCGTGAGAAGCGCGAAGCCGACCATTCCGGCCCCGATTCCCTTGCCGAGCGCGGCCTGCGTGACCTCGGGCGTGAAATCGACCGGCTGCGGCTGGTAGAGCGACGTGTCGACGCGGCCGGTGTCGAAGTACGTATTGACGAGCCGCGTGCCGGCCTCGGGTTGTTGCGTCCAGAAGGAGCCCGAGTGCCCGAAGCCCTGCAGCACGACCTGACGGCCGTTGGGCAGGTAGGGGAGGAGCTCCTTCGTCGCGTTCTGCGGCGGGGTCGCGAAATCGACTGACCCGCCGACAAGGAGCGTGTCCACATCGGAGGTCCGCACCTGGTCGTACTCGTCCTCGCCGGTCGTCGCCGGCCAGGCGTCGACCAGCCTGCCGCCGCCCCAGACGAACGTCGTCCCGGGATCGTCGAGGATCGAGCGCGGCAGTCCGGAGGCGAAGTAGTCGCGCGCGGCCTGGGCGTCGTCCCGCCCGAAGGCAGCGTACTGGCCCCAGACGACCGACTTCGGCAGGAACATGTCCGCCGCGAGCGACTGGAACCAGAACCCGCTCGCATCGCCGTCGTCGGCGGCGAGCCACGAATCGACGGTCATCGGGCCCGAGAGCGGCGCGTTCTCCGAGGTCGTCTCCATGAGCCCGAAGAAGGACGCGACCCGCACGTTGCCCTGCTTGATCGGGAGGAAGAACCAGTGGCCCGGGATGTCGGCGGCCGTCTCCCGCAACGTCCCGGCGAGGTTGTCCGTCCGCCCGCTGCAGGAGTCGTCCTTCGCGCAGAGCGCGGAGTAGCGCTGGATCTGCTCGTCGGTCGTCTTCCCGTCCCAGATGAAATGGCCGGGCGGGTTCACGCCGATCATCACCGAGCGGTGGATGCTCTGCGGGTAGCGCCAGCCGTAGATCAGGGCCGTGCGTGTCCCGGCGCTCTCGCTGAGGAGGTCGATGCGGTCGTAGCCGAGCGCCTTGCGCGCGGCCTCGAGGTCGTCCACCTGCTGCGTCACGCCGTATCCGGCCAGCTCGATGCCGTCGGCGGTCAGCCTCGTCGCGCAGGCGCGAAAGGCGTCCGCGTAGGCGCTCAGGGACCTCTCGCCGAGGATGTCGGTCGAGTGAGCCACGGCCGATTCGACCTCCGGGCAGTCGAGGCGGACGGAACCGTCCACCCCGCGGTAGCCGACGAGGACGACGTCGTGGTTGTCCGCGAACCGGCTCGCCTTGGCGAAGTCCATGTTCGTGAGCCCGGGCCCGCCCTCGAGGCGGAAGATCGGCTCGCCGGGGTTCTCCGAGCGGGCATGGATGCGGGTGACCGGGAGCGCGATGAGCCGCGAATTCGGGTCGGCCCGGTTCTCCGGGACGACGAGCGTCCCGCAGTCAGCAGGGTAGCTCCCGTTCTCGGTGTCGTACGTGCAGCTCTTCAAGATCAGGTCGCCTGCCTGGGCGCCCCTGGGAACGGAGACCGGGTCGGCCTCGGGCTTGAAGCGGATCCAGCCGAGGCCGAGGATCGCGAGCCCGATGAGGGCGAGGGCGACGATACGTGTGGGTGTCAAGGCGGAGGGCATGAGGGTTCCTTTCGCGGCCGACCCCGGGCCCGCGAAGGGCCCGGGGTCGACCGTCGGATCTAGGCGGAGACGGGGGTCGGCTCCGTCTCGGCCGTGGGCTCGGACTCGGAGATGTCGAACCGGGGCAGCCACTCGAGCCAGCTCGGCAGGTACCAGTTCCAGTCGCCGAGCAGCTTCATCGAGGCGGGCAGGAGCACCCCGCGGACGATCGTCGCGTCGAGCAGGATCGCGACCGCGAGCCCGACGCCGAACTGCTTGAACATCAGCATCGAGAGCGTGATGAAGACCGCGAAGACGGCGACCATGACGATCGCCGCGCTCGTGACGACGCCCGCGGTCGACTTGATCCCGTGCGAGACGGCCTCGTCGGTGGACATCCCGCGCTGCACGAGCTCCCGGATCCGGCTCAGGAGGAACACGTGATAGTCCATCGAGAGCCCGAACAGGATCACGAACAGGAGCAGCGGCACCACGGGGTCGATCCCGGCCGTGGAGCTGAAGCCCAGGAAGCCCTTGCCGAAGCCGTGCTGGAAGACGAGCACCAGCACGCCGTAGGCGGCGCCCACGGAGAGCAGGTTGAGTACGATCGCCTTCGCCGCGATCACGGGCGACCGGAACGCGACGAGCATGAGCGCGAACGCGAACACGAGCACGAACGCGACGACCAGAGGCAGCGTCGACTTGATCTCGTCGGAGCCGTCCTTCCACTGGGCGGTGAGCCCCGTAACGCCTGCGTCGGCGTCGGGAAGGGCGCCCACGGTGTTCGGCACGATCTCGTCGCGCAGGAGGGCGAGGGAGCTGTTGGAGACCGAGTCGGTGCCCTTGCCGTCGATCGGGATCGTGATGTTCGCCACCGTGCCGGCGTCGTTGACGTCAACGGTGATCGGCTCGTGCATGCGGCCGCTTGCGAGCGCCCGCTGCTTCAGCCGCTCGATCGCGGCCTGCATCGTCGGGTGCGTTCACGTCGGGGGCCTCGACGACCACGTTGGCCGGGAGGGCCGTTCCGGGGAATGACTGCTGCATGTGGTCGTAGGTCTGCACGACGCCCAGCGACTTCGGGAACGTGTCAGGGCCCGGCTGCACCATGCGGAGCTGGAGCGCGGGAATCGCGAGCGCGACCAGCAGCCCGCCCGCGAGCGCGACGGACACGATCGGGCGGCGCAGGACGCGGTCGACGATCGCACCCCAGATCCGCCCCTCGCCGCTTCCGCGGCCAAGACGGCTCACGAGCGGGACCCGACCGCGGTCGACCTTGTCCCCGAACCTCGAGAGGAGCGCGGGGAGCACGGTGAGCGAGCCGAGCACGGCGACGGCGACCACCGTGATCGTCGCAACGCCCGAGCGAGGCGAAGATCTGGTTACCGGTCAGGAACATGCCGGCCATGGCGGTCATGACGGTCAGGCCGGAGACCAGCACCGCCCGGCCCGAGGTCGCGGCTGCGATCTCGATGGCGGCCCGGTTGCCGCGTCCGGTGGCCCGTTCCTCGCGCGCGCGGCGCAGGTAGAAGAGCGAGTAGTCGACGCCGACCGCGAGCCCGATCAGGAGGACGACCGCCGGCGCCTGCATCGCCGCGGGCACCGCGTGGCTCGTCAGGGAGACGAGACCGAAGGTCGCGAACACGGCCGTCAGCGCGAGGATCAACGGGATGCCCGCTGCGACGAGTGCGCCGAAGGCGAGCACGAGGATGATCAGCGTGACGGGAAGCGACAGCATCCCCGCCTTGCCGAGGTCGGCACCATACGCGTCCGCGGTCTGCTTGACGGCGCTGGCGTCGCCGAACTCCCCGATGAAGAACTGCGGGATGCGCCTGCTGCGCGGCATCCACCTGGTCGAGGACCGGGCCGACCTTGTCCGCTGCGTCTTCCTTCGGCCCGCGGATGTCGAACTCGACGAGCGCCGCGTGGCCGCTCGGCGAGATCTGGCCCGAGTTGGCCTGATCGAGCGGCGAGCGGACGTTCTGGACGTCGGCGAGCTTGGACACGCGTGCGACGACGTCCTGGATCGCGCCCGTGAAGACGGCATCCGCCGTGGTGAGCGATGAGCTCTGGACGAGGACGCTCTCGCCGGCGGGCTGCTTGAAGCCCTCGTCGAGGATCGTGTCCATGCGGCCCGACTGGCCCGGTCCTGCGGCGTTCGGGTCGAGGGTCTTCTGGCCGGACATTCCTCCGAGCGCGACTGCGACGAGCACGAACGCGAGCCAGCCGAACGTCGCTGTCTTCCAGTGGTCGGCGCTCCAGCGTCCCATCCGCGCCGCCAGGTTGTTGGACTTCGTACCGGACATGACCTGCCTCCTTCGTGTCGAGAACTGCATGGCCCGACGCTAAGAGGGCGGCGGCGTTCTGACGTCGTCGGCAAGCCCGATTCGCGCTCACCCGGGCGACGATTCGCGCTCCTACCCAGGTAGGAGGCGGCAAATGAGAGCGTGCAGTACGTTCAACACGTGAGGAGCCTCTCGCTGCTCGCCCGCCGGTACTGGTTCGACGCGTTGGTCGTGGTCGTGCCGTCGCGGCCATGATCGGCGTCGCGCTCGCCGGGACGCCCGACGCGCCGAAGTCGGGGCTCCCGTTCGCGATCGCCGCGATCGCGGCTCCTCGTTCTTCCGCTGTTCTTCCGCCGGCGCTTCCCTTTCGGAGCGCCGGTCTCTGTCTGGGTCATCGCCGCCGGCGATCTCGTTCGTGGACGGGCGGCTGATCCCGTTCCGGCCAGCCTCTCGTCGTGGGCATGGCGTCGCGTTCATGCTCGGCAACCTCCGAAGACTCTCCAGGCGGGCTCGGGCTGGCCGTCGTGCCTGCGGCACGGCGACTATCGTCTACAACAGCCCGAAGCGCTCGCCGGGCGAGTTCTTCTTCATCCCCTCGTCTTCTCCATCGGCTGGCTGGCCGGCTTGCGTTGCGCGAGCGCGCGGAGGAGGCCGAGGCAGCGGAAGTGCGCGCCGCCTCGGCCGAGCGAGAGCGGGATGCGGCGGCGCGCGTCGCGGTCGCCGAGGAGAGGGCGCGGATCGCACGCGAGCTCCACGACGTCGTCGCCCACGCGGTCAGCGTCATGGTCCTGCAGGTCGGCGCGGTTCGGCACAAGCTCCCGGACGACCTGGGCGTGGACCGCGAAGCGCTCAAGGGCGTCGAGCAGACCGGCCGCTCGGCGCTCGTGGAAATGCGGCGGCTCCTCTCCGCCATGCGCCGCGACGGCGACGGTCTCGAGCTCGCGCCACAGCGCGGCCTCGACAACCTCGGCTCGCTGCTCGACGAGGTCGGGCGGGCGGGCTTCCCGTCCAGCTGCATGTGGCCGGGGAACCTGTTCGCCTCCCGCGGGGAGTCGACCTCTCCGCGTACCGGATCGTCCAGGAGGGGCTCACGAACGCGCTCAAGCACGCACGCGCGAGCCGGGCCGACGTGACCGTCAGCTACCGGCCCGACGAGCTCCAGGTCGAGGTGCGGGACAACGGCGCGCGGCGCGGCGACGAGCGACGGCCTCGGCCACGGGCTCGTCGGCATCCGCGAGCGCGTCAAGCTCTACGGCGGCGAGATGAGCGCGGGATCGGCTCCGAGGGCGGGTTCGTGCTCAGCACGCGCCTCCCGCTCGGAGGAGAAGGCCGATGATCCGCGTGCTCGTCGCCGACGACCAGTCGATGGTGCGCGCGGGCTTTCGCATGCTGCTCTCCGGCGAGGACGACATCGAGGTCGTGGCCGAGGCGAGCAACGGGCTCGAGGCGGTGGAGAAGGCGGCCCGCTTCGACCCCACCGTGGTCCTCATGGACATCCGGATGCCCGAGCTCGACGGACTCGAGGCGACCCGGCGGATCCTCGCCGCCGACGACGGAGCGCGGGTCCTGATCCTCACGACGTTCGACCTCGACGAATACGTCTACGAGGCGCTCCGCGCCGGCGCGAGCGGCTTCGTCCTCAAGGACGACCCGCCGGAGCAGCTGATCGCCGCGATCCACACGGTCGCGGGCGGGGACGCGCTCCTCTCGCCGGCGGTCACGAAGCGGGTGATCAAGCAGTTCACCCGCGCCCCGAGGCCCGAGCGTCCCAAGGAGCTCGACGAGCTCAGCGAGCGCGAGCTGGACGTCTTCCGCCTCATCGCCCGCGGCCTGTCGAACACGGAGATCGCGCAGGAGCTCTTCATCAGCGAGACGACCGTCAAGACGCACGTCACGCACATTCTCCAGAAGCTCCAGCTGCGCGACCGCGTACAGGCGGTCGTCCTCGCCTATCAGACGGGAGTCTTCGAGGGCGAAGCGGCAACCGGCCAGGACGAGAGCGTCAGTGGGTGAACGGCGTCGGGAACCAAGGCGGATGAGCAAACGCAACACCAGGAGCGCGGGTAGCGCCACGCCCACAACGCAGGTGAGCGCCTCACCTGCGAGAGCGCATCCGCTCGATCTCGCGATCGATCTCCGCCTCGCTGGTCGGTCTGCCGAAGTACGTCTTCAGGGCGATGATCGCGACGACGAGACCCCAGCCCAGCGCGACATAGGCGATCCACGGCTCCCAGTCTCCCGGCTGGCTGTGATCGGTGCTCCAGCGCTCAAACGCGCCGCTCGTGGCCCACTGCGTCAGCGCCCAGACCGGCGTCAGCAAGATGAGCCCGACGACGTACGCGGCGACGTGCATCTTGAGCCTACGGACGCGGTCGACCTGCTTTCGTGCCACTTCGCGGAGCTCTTCGTCCGCCACAGTGGTCGTCTGTGCCGGTGGCGGCAGCGTTCGCTCGTCCTTCGTGAGCAGCTCAGAGGGCATAGTTGATCACCTCCTTTCAGCCACCATCAGCGTCCCACGCGCGCGCCTCAATGGCGTCCGGGAGCACGCCGATCCGCCCCTGTGGTTAACGCGCAGGCGCTGGAAGCCGCCTAGCGGCTCCGGGCGACCTCGCGCCCCGGGTCCGACGCGCCGGCTGCGCCCGGAACCAAGCGGATCGGCTTCTCCATGGAGACGCACGCGACCTTCACGCCGTCCGTGAGCGCAACCTCGACCTCCTCGAGCGGCTCGAAGCCGCAGGCGAGATAGAGCGGCACACCGGGCAGCGTGGCGAGCAGGGCGAGACGCCCGAACCCTTCCGCCCGGGCCGCGGACTCGCACTCCTCGATGATGCGCCGGCCAAGGCCGCGCCGCGTCCAGTCGGGGTGGACGCCTCCTGACGAAGGCGAAGCCGGAGGCGCCGCGCAGGCGCCTCCGGCCCGGTTGACGCATCGCTCCAGGAGACGGAGAATCGACGCTCGTCGCCGGAAGGAGGCCTGACATGTCCTGGAACGTGAAGGGGAGGTACGTGGAGACTTGCTCCTGCGAGCTCATGTGCCCGTGCAACCTCTCATTCGACCACGGCGCCACGTACGACTTCTGCCGCGTCACGCTGGTTTTCGACATCCGCGAGGGCGAGATCGAAGGCACCGACGTCGCAGGGCTCAAGCTGGCAGCGATCGCCGACACACCGAAGGTCATGACCGAGGGCAACTGGCGGATGGGCGTGTTCGTGGACGAGAACGCGACAGACGAGCAGGCCGACAGGCTCGTCGCCGTCTTCAGCGGGCAGCTTGGAGGCCCGATGGCGGCGCTCGGGCCCCTCGTCGGCGAGATGCTCGGCGTCGAGCGGGCGCCGTTCGAGGTCGAGCACGACGGGGTGCGCCACCGCGTCCGCATCGGCGACGCGATCGAGTTCGAGGTCGAGGACATAGTCCCCTTCGGCGTGGAGACCGGCGAGCCGGTGCGCTTCCACGGAATGTTTCACCCCGTCGCGTCGGATCTGACGATGGCCGAGGCGAAACACTCGCGAATCAACGCCTTCGGCATCGAATACGAGGGCAAGACGGGCCTCTCGACATCCGAGTTCTCGTGGGCTGCCTGAGCGGCAGCCGATGAGCTCGCAGCGCGCCCTACCGCGCCCGGGCTTCCGGGTTACTCCCGCGAGCCTCGCCATGCTCGTCCTCGGCGCGGCGCTCGTGACCTGGATCGTCACCGTCGACCGCATGCGCGGGATGGACGCGGGGCCGGGCACGGACCTCGGCGGCCTGGCCTGGTTCACCGGGATCTGGGTCACGATGATGGCCGCGATGATGCTCCCGTCGGCGGCGCCGATGGTGCTGCTCTTCCACCGGGTCTCGAGCGAGCGGTCGAAGCGCGGGGACACATCCGTTCCGGTCTGGGTCTTCTGTCTCAGCTACCTCGCCGTCTGGACGCTCTACGGTTTCGCCGCATACGGCGTCTACCGGCTCGTCGTCCACTTCGACGTCGGCTTCCTCGAATGGGACCGCGGAGGCCGGTACGTCGCCGGCGGGGCCATCGTCGCAGCGGGGCTCTACGAGCTGACGCCGCTCAAGTCCGTCTGCCTGCGCCATTGCCGGACACCCCTGCACTTCGTCATGGGCCACTGGCGCGACGGCCGGCTCGGAGCCGTGCGGATGGGCGCCGAGCACGGCGCGTATTGCGTCGGCTGCTGCTGGGGCCTCATGGTCGTTCTCTTCGCGCTCGGCGTCATGAGCCTGACCTGGATGGCGCTTGTGGCGGCGCTGATCCTCGCGCAGAAGGTCCTTCCGTACGGAGAGCGGCTGACTCGCGTGTTCGCGGCCGTCTTCGTGGCGGCCGGGATCTGGGTCGCGTCGGCGCCGGGCAGCGTCCCTGGTCTCACCCTGCCCAACTCGGACGCGGCCGAGCGGGCGCGCATGCGCATGATGGGGACGACTCCGGGCTCCGAGATGAAGCCAGGGGTGCAGATGCCGACCGGGACTCAGATGCAGCCGATGCAGCCAGGCGGCTAGGCCAGATCCTCCTGGATCATCTTCGGCGAGGCGTGGATGCAGATGATGTCCAAGCGCTCCTTGCCGACGTTCTTGAACATGTGCGGCGTGTTCGGGCCGACCACGGCCATGTCGCCGGGCCCAGCCTCGAACTGGTGGCCGTCCGCCATGAAGAGCGCCCTACCGCTTCGCAGGATCCACGTCTCCGAGTAAGGGTGCCGGTGCAGGTCGGGGCCTGCACCGGGCTCGTTGTAGACGAGGAAGAACGACACCCCCGAGCCGTACGGCTCTCCCTCGAAGGTGAGCGTGCCGCCGGGGCTCCGCTCGATCTCGCCGTTGCGAATGACGCTGTACACGGCTAGCCGCTGAGCTTCGTCATCCGGATCTGGTTCCCCGAGGGGTCGCGGAACCCGGCGTCCCGGCCGTACGGCTGGTCGGTCGGCTCCTGCGAGAACTGGACGCCGCGGTCACTTGAGCTCCTTGAACGTCCCGTCGACGTCGTCCGTCTCGAAGAAGAGGCCCCCGGCGGCCCCCTTGGCGACGAGGTCCCTGAGCTTCGACGACGTCTCTTCGTCGAAGACGGGCGGGCCCGGCACGGCCATGAGCACGATCGCCACGTCCTCCTGGCCCGGCACGCCGACGGTCAGCCAGCGGAAGTTGCCCATCTCCGGGACGGTGACGTCGGTTCGAAGCTCGAGCCCGAGCTTCTCCGTGTAGAAGGCCAGGGCCTCGTCCTGGTCGTGCACCCACACGTTCACGTTCGTGAGGCTCTTCAGCATCGTTCTACCTCCATGACTCGTTGGATCAGCCTGCGGCCAAGCTATCGGGAGGCTACGGCGCTGTCTTCTCCAAAACTGCTGTCGTGGGCTGCGTCCAGGCCAGGAGGACGCAGGTCGGGATTCGCGCGCGGTGTGACGCCGGCGGGAACGCCTCCCGGTAGGCCGTGGGGGTGACGCCGAACTCGCGGCCGAAGCTCGACGTGAACGAGCCGACGCTCCTGAGCCCGACCGTGAAGCAGATGTCCGAGACCGAGCGGTCGGTGTTGCGGAGGAGCTCCGCCGCGCGCTCGAGCCGGCGGTGGAGGAGGTATTGGTGCGGCGTCCGGCCGAACTCCCGGCTGAACTCGCGGCTGAAGTGCGCGGGCGAAAGCCGGGCCGCCCGTGCGAGCGCCGGAACGTCGAGCGGCTCGCGATAGCGCGCGTCCATGAGGTCCTTCGCGCGCAGGAGGTGCCTGGCGGGCGGGACCGCCCTGATGGTCACGCCGGCCGGTACGTGAGGATGACGACCCCGTCCGGGCCGACCGGCTTCGATTCGACGAGTCGAAGCGCCTTGGTCGAGCTCGTGTCGCCGAAGAGCCGCTTGCCCACCCCGAGGACGACGGGGAAGACCATCAGCCTGAACTCGTCCGCGAGGTCTTGCTCGACGAGCGCGTCGACGAGCCGCTTGCTGCCGTTGACGAGGAGGATCCCGTCCTGCTCGTCCTTCAGCTTCGGGATGTCCGCGATGCCGATCACGGTCGAGTTCGACCATTCCGGATCGGAGAGGGTCGAGGAGACGACGTACTTCGGCATCGTGTTGAACTTGTCCGCGAATGAGCCCTCGCGGGAGGGCCAGGCCGCAGCGAAGCCCTCGTAGGTCTTCCGACCGAGGAGGAGCGCCGAACTCTCCATCACCTCGTCGAGCTTGAACTCGTCGCCGTCCTCCCCGCGCTCGAACTGGAACGCCCAGCCGCCGCGGTCGAAGGGCTCGGCCCCGCCTGGGTCCTCGATGACGCCGTCGAGCGTCACGAACTCGGTGACCACTATTCGACCCACGGTGCGAGCCTAGTCGAATCGGCCGTCTGAGAGGAGAGCAGCCACCGCCGCGGCGCGCGTGTGGACGCCCAGCTTGGAGTACGCGTTCTCCAGGTGCTTCCGCACCGTCCCCGGCGAGAGCCAGAGCGTCCGGGCGACGTCCGCGTTCGTCATGCCCCGGGCGACGAGCGCGACGATCTCTCGCTCACGTGGCGTGAGGGCCCGTGTCGCAGCGGATCGCTCGTCGCGCGATCGGCGTGCGAGCGCGCGACGGCGAAACTGCTTCAGATGCCCGAGGAGGAGGTCGAGCACCTCGCGATCACGCTCCAGGAAGCCGCGGTCGGGACGGTCGAACTCGAGCCGTGCGCCGTCCTGGTCGAGCCAGAGGCGCATCATGTCCTCGACGCCGAGCGGGCGGGACACCTCCTGATAGAAGTCGAGCCGGTGAAAGGCGCGTCGGGTCAGGAAGTCGGAGAACTTCCGCGCACCGTCAGCCGGCGTCAGCGGATCCTGATCGAGGTAGCGAACCTCCGCGGCCCGGATGGCGCTCGTGACCTCGCCACGCGGCTCGCCCGCGTAGGCGACGGCAGGGTTCCCGATGGGCCGCTCGTGGTAGGCGACGACGTCGCAGGGCACGAGGCGTCGAAGCGCCTCGAGGACGGACTCAGGGAAGGCCACCGGGCCGTCGACCGCACCAGCCTCGTGAAGCACGTCCAGCGTTCCCCGGTAGTCGGCTTCGGCGAGACGGGCCACGGCGCGAGAATACGACGAACGTCGTATCGCGGGAAGCGTCCTCGGACTCGATCATGAGCGGATGCTCAGGCTGTGCTCGCTCAGCTGCGCCCTCGTTCTCGCGGGTGCTCTCGCCGGCTGTGGCGGCTCGAGGGCCTCACCGACGGTCGCCTCTTCGCCGACGGTCGCCGCGACAAGCGCGGCGGCGGCCCCGGAGGGGGAGGACGCGCCCGCCGAGCTGCAAGGGACCTGGAAGCTCGCAACCAAGGGAAGCCCGGAACGGGGGCTCCTCTTCGTCATCTCCGACCGCCACTACCGCATCCCGACGCGCCTTGCGAACGGAGACCTCGTCGTGAACGGCGACGAAATCCTCTTCTTCAACGCGGCAATCTGCGGCCTGACCCTGCCGGAGGGAATCGGCCGCTACCGGTGGTCCGTCGACGGAGACACCCTCCGGTTCGAGCTCGTCGGGAAGGAGCCCTGCGGGGGCAGGAGCGACATCCTCGCGAGCTCCGTGTACCGGCGGATCGGGTGAGAATTCAGCTCGTCGCGATGAAGACGTTCTTGAGCTCGGTGTAGTAGTCGAGCGCGTTCGGGCCGAGCTCGCGGCCCATGCCCGACTGCTTGAAGCCGCCGAACGGCGTCGCCACGCGGACGGACGTGTTCGAGTTGACCGAGATCGTCCCGGTCTCGAGAGCGCGGGCCACGCGGAGCGCGCGGGCGCCGTTGCTCGTCCAGATTGAGCCGGAGAGACCGTAGATCGTGTCGTTGGCGATCGTGACCGCCTCGGCCTCGTCGGAGAACGGGATCACCGAGGCGACGGGCCCGAAGATCTCCTCGCGCGCGGCGCGGTCGTCGTTCGACACCGGCGAGAGGACCGTCGGCGGGAACCACCAGCCAGGCCCGTCCGGCGCGGAGCCGCGGAACGCGACGGGCGCGTCCTCGTCGACGTAGGAGGCGACCTTTTCGCGCTGGTCGGCTGAGATGAGCGGGCCCATCTGGGTCGCCTCGTCGAGGGGATCGCCGACTCGCAGCGCCTTTACCTCGCGCTCGAGGGCCGCGAGGAAGGGCTCGACGGCGGTCTGTTCGACGAGGATGCGCGAGCGCGCGCAGCAGTCCTGGCCCGCGTTGCCGAACACGGCACCCGGCGCGGAGGCCGCCGCCTGCTCGAGGTCGGCGTCCGCAAAGACGATGTTGGCCGACTTGCCGCCGAGCTCGAGCGTCACACGCTTGATCGACTGGGAGGCGATCTCGCCGACGCGGCGACCCACGACGGTCGAGCCCGTGAACGCGACCTTGGCGACGTCCGGGTGCTCCGCGATCCGCTCGCCGACGATGCGACCAGGGCCGTTCAGGACGTTGAGAACCCCTTCCGGGATCCCCGCCTCGAGCGCGAGCTTCTCCAGCTCGAGCGCGGTCAGCGGCGTCAGCTCGGCCGGCTTGAGGACGATCGTGTTCCCGGCGGCGAGCGCGGGCGCGACCTTCCAGCACGCGATCGGAAGCGGGAAGTTCCAGGGCGTGATCAGGCCGACGACGCCGAGTGGCTCGCGAAAGGTGACGTCGACGCCGCCCGCGACCGGGATCTGCGAGCCGAGCAGGCGCTCGGGCGCCCCCGCGTAGTAGTCGAAGACGTCCACGACGCTCCCCACCTCTCCGCGCGCGTCGGAGATCGGCTTGCCGACGTTGCGGGCCTCGAGCAGCGCGAGCTCCTCGACGCGCTCTTCGAGCACGCGGGCGAGCTTGCGGAGGAGCTTCGCGCGTTCGCCCGGGGTGACGTCGCGCCACGCCGGGAACGCGGCTTTCGCGCGCGCGACCGCCTCGTCGGCGTCCTCCACGCCCGCGCGCGGAAGCTCGGCCAGCACCTGCTCCGTCGCGGGCTCGAAAACCTGCATGGTTTCTGTGCTCACGGCCATTCGGCGAGCCTATCACCGCTCGACACCCCCGGCCGCACGTGGATAGATTCCGCGTGAAGTGTCCGAAAACGGCGTCCTGAGCAGCGAAACCCGGCTCTTCCCCCCGGAGCTCGACCGCCGCTATCCGGTCGCCGTGCGCGGCGAGGGTGTCTGGCTGGAGGACTCCGCCGGCAACCGCTACCTCGACGCCATGAGCGGCGGCTCCATGGCGCTGACTCTCGGCTACGGCCGGGGCGACCTCGTCGAGGCGGCCCGCGAGCAGGCCCTCCGCCTCTCCTTCGTCCACAACGAGGTGCTGACGAACCCGGCGCAGGAGGCCCTGGCCGCCGAGCTCGTGGAGGTCGCGCCCGAAGGGTTCACGCGTGTTCACTTCGTGACCGGCGGCGCGGAGGCGAACGAGACCGCCGTCAAGCTCGCGCGCGCCTACCACGTCGAGCGCGGGGAGCCGAAGCGCTGGCGCGTGATCTCGCCGGCCCAGGCCTACCACGGACCGACGATCGGAACGCTCGCGCTCACCGACCGGCCCGGCCTCAAGGGACCGCTCGACCCCTACATGCCTCCCTTCCTGCACATCCCGCCCGCGACGACGCGCTTCGATCCGACCGGCGACACGACCCTCGAGGCACTCGACAGGATCATCGAGGAGGCGGGCCCGGAGACGATCGCCGCGTTCTTCTGTGAGCCGGTCAGCGGCGCGGCCCTGCCCGCGTTCAAACCGCCCGAACGCTTCTGGCAGGGCCTGGCCGAGCGGCGCGAGCGGCACGGCTTCCTCATCTGCTTCGACGAGATCGTCACGGGCATGGGCCGAACCGGAAGCTGGTTCGCCGCCCTCGACCTGCCCTTCGTCCCCGACGTCATCGCGACCGCCAAGGGCCTGGGGGCCGGATACACGGCGATCGGCGCGGCGCTCTGCCGCGAGCACGTCTACGAGGCGGTCGCCTCCGGCTCTCGCTCCTTCCCGCTCGGGCACACGTGGAACGGCGCCCCGCTCGCCTGCGCGGTCGGCCTCGCCGTCGTCGAGGCGCTGCGACGCGAGGGGCTCGTCGAGCACGTGCGCGCGCGCGGTGCCCGCCTGCGCCAGGAGCTCGAAGACGCGCTCGCCGGGATCCCGATCGTCCACGAGGTCCGCGGCCACGGCTACCTCCTCGGCGTCGAGTACGCCGACCCGCGCGACAGGGGCGCGTCCTTCCTCCCGCCCGAGCTTCGCGTCGCGGGACGGGTCGACCAGGTCGCGCAAGAGAACGGTCTCTGCACCCTCTCCACACAGCCGACACGGGACGGCTATGTGGGCGACCAGAGTCTCTTCGCGCCCGCGTTCACCGCTCCGGACGACGACCTCGCCGAGATGGTGGGCCGCTTCGCCGCGTCGGTCGGGCAGGTCTGGAGCGAGGTCGAGGGGAAGCTCGAGTCGGCCGCGCGCGTCGGGAGCGGCACATGAGCTGGAGAGCGCTGGTGATCCAGCACGAGGAGCCGACGCCTCCCGGCCTCATCCTCACGTGGCTTCGCGAGCACGGCGCCGAGGTGGGGACGCTCCGGATCGATGAGCAGGACCCGCACGACCTCGACCCTCGCGACTACGACCTCATCGTCTCGCTCGGCTCGGAGTTCGGCGCCTACCAGGACGACATCGAGTGGATCAAGCACGAGATGGACTTCCTGCGCGACGCGTCCGAGGCTGACGTGCCGTTCCTCGGCGTCTGCTTCGGCGGGCAGATCCTCGCGCGCAGCCTGGGCGGCGAGGTCTACAAGTCCGACACGGAGGAGATCGGCTGGCTTCCCGTGGGAACGTCACGGCCCGACCTCGTCCCCGACGGGCCATGGTTCCAGTGGCACTTCGACGTCATGACGCCCCCACCCGGGGCGACGGTGATCGCCGAGAACGAGGTCGGCGTCCAGGCATACGCCATCGGCCGCAGCCTCGGCCTTCAGTTCCACCCGGAGGTGACAAACGAGATCATGGACATGTGGGTCGACGCGTACCGCCACGAGCTCGACGAGCACGGCGTCGACCCGGACCGGCTCCTCACTGAGACCCACGCTCGCGCCGAGGAGCACGAAGCGCTGAGCCGCAAGCTCCTCGACGCCTTCCTCGAGCAGGTCGCGCGCCCGCGGGAGCGGGCCTGATGGCCGCCACGTCCTCCCTCGCCGAGGTCCGCGCCGACCAGACGAACGTCTTTCCACGCTACCTCGACTGGACGTACCCGAACGTCGAGCGCGGAGACGGCGTGCGCCTCTATCGCGCCGACGGGCGCGAGATCCTGGACGCCTGCGGAGGCGGGGCGATGGTCGCCTGTCTCGGCCACGGCCGGCACGACCTCGTGGAAGCGGCGGCGCAGCAGGCCGAGCAGCTCTCCTACGTCTACTACCACCAGTTCACGAACGAGCTGCAGGAGGAGCTGGCCCGCCGGGTTCTCGACGTCGCCGCGCCCGAGATGGCCCGGGCGCGCTTCGTCACCGGTGGCTCTGAAGCGAACGAGATGGCGCTTCGCCTCGCGCGCGCCTTCCACGCCGAGCGCGGCGACGGGCGCTGGCGGGTCGTCTCGCCGGCGCAGGCCTACCACGGCTCCACCTTCGGGACGCTCGCGCTCTCGGGCCGCCACGGGCTCCAGCATCCCTACGGCCCGTACCTCGCCGACCACCTGCACATCCCGCCGAGCCTTGACGACGACGGAGAGGCTGCGCTCGCCGAGCTCGACGAGATCCTGGAGAAGTCCGGCGACTCGATCGCGGCTTTCGTCTGCGAGCCGGTCTCCGCGGCCGCGCTTCCCGCCTACTCGCCCCCGCAGCCCTTCTGGGAGGGTCTCGCGGAACGGCGGCAGAAGCACGGATTCCTCGTCGTCTTCGACGAGGTCGTCACGGGCTTCGGGCGCACGGGCTCGTGGTTTGCCTACCACCAGCTCCCGCTCGTCCCGGACATCGTCACCTTCGGCAAGACGCTCGGCGCCGGCTACGCGCCGCTCGCCGGGATCCTCTGCGCCGAGCACGTCTACGAGGCGGTCGCCTCCGGGTCGCGCGAGTTCGAGCACGGGCACACCTGGGACGGCGCGCCGCTGCTCTGCGCGGTTGGGCTCGCCGTGCTCGGTGCGCTCGAGGACGAGGGCCTCGTCGAGCGCGTGGCCGAGCGGGGGCCCGCACTTCGCGACGAGCTCGAGGCGGCGGTCGGCGAGCTCGACCTCGTCCGAAAGGTGCGCGGCCGGGGCTTCCTCCTCGGGATCGAGCTCGTCGACCCGCGCGACGGAGAGTCGTTCATCCCGGCGGAGAAGAAGGCCGCGGCGCTCGTCGACGAGGTCGCGCTCCAGCACAGTGTGCTCGTCACCTCCTCGCACTCCACGGAGGACGGCTTCACCGGCGACCAGACACTCCTCGCCCCGGCCTACAACGCCTCCGACGCGGACCTCGCCGAGATGGTCGAGCGCATCGCCGCCGCACTCGACGACGTCCAGGCACGCCTCGCATGAGCGACCCGCAGTACGTCCTCCTCGGGATGCCCGACGTGAACGGCTACCTCCGGGGCAAGGCCCTGCGCCAGGACGCGTTCGACTCGGCGCTGAAGGACGGCACGGTCATGACCGACCTCCTCCTCGGCCTCGACCCGACCGACACGCCGATCGCCTCCTACGAGGACTTCGGCATCCGCTCCGGCGCGGGCGACCTCGTCGTCCGCCCGGAGCCGGACACGCTGCACGAGCTCACCTGGCGGCCGGGCTGGAAGGTCTGCCTCGCGACCCCGTCGTGGCGCGACGGCAGCCCCTGCGAGCTCTCCTCGCGCGAGGTCCTGCGCAGCGCGCTCGCCGCGGTCGCCGACCTCGGCTACGAGGCCCGCGCCGCGTTCGAGTACGAGGTGCGCATCTGGGACGGCGAGGGCCGGCCGCTCTCGAGCGGGATCAGCTATTCGATCGTCGAGGCGGGCCGCTACCACGGGCTCGTCGCGGCGCTCGCCCCCGCCCTCGACGCGCTCGGCGTTGAGCTGACGGCGATCCACACGGAGGCAGGCCCCGGCCTCCTCGAGCTGAACCTCGCGGCGGGTGACGCGCTCGGGGCGGCAGACGGCGCCGCGCTCGTGAAGCTCGCGGTGAAGGGCGTCGCGGAGACGCTCGGCCTCCGCGCCAGCTTCCTCGCCAAGACGAACCCCGGCGAGGAGGGCTCGAGCGGGCACCTCCACCTTTCTCTCTGGCAGGGGAAGACGAACGCCTTCGCCGCCGAGAGCGAGTCGCCTCCGGCTCCTGCCGCCCAGGCGATCGCCGGGATGCTCGACCACCTCGCGGGCGCCTCCCTCCTCCTCAACCCGACGATCAACTCCTACAAGCGCCTCGTCCCCGGCTGGTTCGCCCCGGTGAACGCGAGCTGGGGAGTCGAGAACCGCTCCTGCGCCCTCCGCGCGATCGCGGGCAGGCAGGAGAAGTCCCGCGTCGAGTGCCGCCGTCCCGGCGCCGACGCGAACCCCTACCTCGCGCTCGCGGCGCTCCTCGTATCGGCCACGGACGGCTTGCGGCGCAGCGCGAGCCCGCCCGAGCCCGTCGTCGGAGACGCCTACGCGCGCGACGACCTGCCCGCCCTGCCCGGCTCCCTGGAGAGCGCGCTCGCCGCCTTCCGTGCGGACGACGTGCTGCGCGCCGGCCTCGGCGAGCGCTTCAGCGCCTACTTCGCGACGTCACGGGAGTGGGAGCTCGACGCCTGGCGCGACTCGGTCTCGGACTGGGAACGATCGAGATACGACAGGGCGGTCTAATACAGGTCCAGATATTCGGTGCGCTCCCAGTCCGTCACGTGGTCGGCGAAGCGCTGGAGCTCGTGGCGGCGCATGACCGTGTAGGCCTGGACGAACTCGAAGCCGAGGAGATCGACGAGCTTCTCGTCGGCCTCGAGGAGGGCGAGCGACTCCTCGACGGTCGTCGGCAGCTTCTCCTTCGACTCGTCCTCCTCCGCGGGCGCCTTCGCGGGAGGCTCGAGCTCGAGCTCGTCCGCGATGCCGAGCAGGCCGGCGGCGAGGAGCCCCGCGCAGGCGAGGTAGGGGTTCGAGAGCCCCGTCGGGGCGCGGTTCTCCACGTGGCGTGACGAGGCCGAGCCGCCCTTGACCCGGACGAGAGCGCTCCGGTCTTCGGGGCCCCAGGAGACGTTCGTGGGGCTGAACGTGTGCGTGCGCCTCCGTTTGAGGCAGTTGACCGTCGGCGCGACGAGGGCGTACGTGGAGCGCGCGTGACGGAGCTGGCCGGCGATGAAGCTCCGGCCGGCCGCCGAGAGGCCGTGCCCGCTCTCGTCGTCGGCGAGCGCGTTCTCACCGCCGTCGAGATCGAGGAGCGTGATGTGGTTGTGCGCGCCCGAGCCGGCGGAATCCGCGAATGGCTTCGACATGAACGTGGCGATGTAGCCCTCGAGGTGCGCGAGCTCCTTGACCCCGTTCTTGAAGGCATAGGCCTGATCGGGCCCGTCCATCCCGGCGCCGGGCATGTAGTTGATCTCCCACTGCGAGCCGGCGTACTCGCAGTTCACCGTGATGATGTCGATGTCGAGGCCGCGCATCTCGTCGACGATCCGCTGAATCAGTGGCACCCAGGCGTTTCGAACCGTGTTGAAGATGTGGTAGCCGCCGAAGAGGGGCTGTTGCGTCTCCCGGTCGAGGACGTAGAACTCGGGCTCGATGCCGATGAGCGGCTCGTAGCCCAGCTCGTGACAGCGCTCGAGGACGCGGCGGAAGACGTGGCGCGGCGCGGCCTCGAGGGGGCGGCCGTCGTCCCAGAAGGTGTCGCAGATCATGCGGCCCGTCGCCTCGACCCACGGAACGACGCGTGCGGTGGCCGGATCCGGCCGGAGGCGCTGGTCGGCGTAGGCGACCTCCTCGTTGTAGAGCGTTCCCGAGACGATGTCGGAGCGGGAGTCGAGGACGGCGGTGCCGCCGTACATGTTCAGCCCGCTCTCCGCATAGCGTCCGGCGTGCTCGAGCGGGACCGTCTTCGAGCGACTCGTGCCGTGCATGTCGGGCAGCTCGAAGCGGACGTAGCGGATTCCCTCCTTACGCCAGCCGTCCAGGACCTGGTCGACGGTCGCAGGCTGCGACTTCACGGGGGCCATCGGCGCAACGATAACCCGGCTCAGAGCCGGCACGCGAGAGGCAGGAGGGGCTCGCCCACGATCGACCCGACGTTGCAGCGCCGAATGTATACAGTCGGACGATGCGGCGTGCTCTGATCGAGGTAGACGGCCGACCCACGTGGGGCGAGCCGGAGAACGACGGAATCCGACTCGAGAACGGATCCATCCTCTCCGCCGCCGACGCGCGCTACCTGCCGCCGACAGAGCCGACGAAGATCGTCGCGACGCATCTGACGTATCGGAGCCGGGCCGAGGAGTACCGGATGGTGCGACCTCCCTCCCAGCCCTCCTACTTCCTGAAGCCGCCGAGCTCGCTGTCGGCCCACCGTTCACCCGTGGCTCGGCCTCGCGGGTGCCGGTATCTGAACTACGAAGGGGAAATCGCCGTCGTCATCGGCGAGCGGTGTCTCGGCGCCTCCGTCCGCGACGCGATTCGCTACGTGCGCGGCTACACGGTCGCGAACGACTGGGGCGTGCACGACTTCCGCCATGCAGACCGAGGATCGATGCTGCGCGTCAAGGGGCAGGACGGCTTCTGCCCGCTGGGCCCCGCCATTGTCGATGCCGAGGACGTCGACCCGGACGATCTCAGGATCCGGACCTACGTGAACGGTGAGCTCGTGCAGGAAGGCCACACGGGAAGCGACCTGCTCTTCTCCTTCGCCTACCAGATCGCCGACGTCTCCCGTCTCGTCACCCTCGAGCCCGGCGACGTGCTCCTCACGGGCACCCCTGCCAACTCGCGCCCTGTCGAGCCGGGTGACCTCGTCGCGGTCGAGGTCGATGGGATCGGCCGCCTCGAGAACCCCGTCGTCGAGTTGGACCGAGAGCTCGAGCCCGTGGGCGAGCAGCCGGCCGTGACCGCCAACACCCTGCACGTCGCCCTCGCCGTGCCCGAGGACGAGGCCGAGCTCCGGGTGTCCGGCTCGTGAGCCGCCAGCTCCAGATCCGGAGCGTCGTCGACCAGGTCCACGCGGAACTGCTCGAGAGGATCGTCGTGGGCGAGCTCGCACCCGGGTCGCCGCTTCGCCAGGAGGCCCTGGCGGCCGAGCTCGGCGTCTCCCGGACGCCGCTCCGCGAGGCGCTCGCCCGCCTCGTCAGCGAAGGCCTCGTGGAATTCGTTCCCAACCGTGGCGCAACCGTCGCTCGCCGTGACGCCACCGACATGGAGCAGGCCTGGCGGGCCCGACTCGTGCTGGAGCCGGGCGCTGCGCGCCTGGCGGCGGAACGCCATGACGCGGAGGAAATCGAGCGGCTGCGCGAGGCGGTGCGCCGGCAGCGCGAAGTCGCCGACGACGTGACGGCGAGCTTCGCGGTCAATCGAGAGTTTCACCTGGCGCTCGTCGCGGCCTCGGGGAACGCCTACCTCCTCCGATTCGCTGAGCTCCTTTGGCTGTCGCGAATCGGGGTGCCGATCTTCGCCCGACAGGCGCGTGATCAGGCCCAAGCCTCGTCCTGGGCAGACGACCACGAGGCGATCACCGATGCCGTGGCAGCGGGGAGCGCCGCGCGCGCCGAGCGCCTGACTCGGGCCCACATCGCCGCCTATCGCCCGGAGGACTAGACGCGTTCCAGCCGGACGGGATTGCGCAGCGTCCCGACGCCCTCGACCGCGACCTCGACGACGTCGCCCTCACGTAGGTAGCGGGGCGGCGTGCGCGAGTCGCCGACGCCGCCCGGGGTACCCGTGGCGATCACATCCCCCGCCCGAAGCGTGAGCCCCTTCGACAGGTAGACGACGAGATCGACGAAGCCGAAGACCAGATCGCTCGTGGAGGCGTCCTGCATCACCTCGCCGGAAACAGTCGTGGTCAGGTGGATGTCGGCTACGTCGACGGTGTCGGGAGAGGCGATGCACGGGCCCAGCGGCGAGAACGTGTCGAAGCTCTTCCCCAGCGTGAACTGTCGCAGCGGAGTCTCGAGCTGAGCCCGTCGCCCGGAAACGTCGTCGATCGCCGTGACACCGCCGAGCGCGTGTCGTGCTGTCTCCTCGTCCGCGCGATAGACCGTGTCGCCGAGCACGAACGCCACCTCGCCCTCGAAGTCCGGCCGCACCTCTTCGACCGGCACGACGATCTCCTCTTCGGGCCCGATGAGGGAAGACGGCCACTTGGCGAAGACGACCGGAACGGACGGGACGTCCAGCTCTGACTCGTGGGCATGCGAGCGGTAGTTGACGCCGATGGCGAGGATCTTGTCCGGGACGACGGGATGAAGGAGCCGAACGTCGGAGACCGGGAACTCCGGCCCCTCGGCCTCGGTGAGCGCGTGCCAGGCCTCGGGGGTCGGGACAAACCCCTGGGGCCCGGCCGGCCCCGCATCGCGAACGCGGTCGTCCAGGAGCGCACCGATTCTCGTCTCGCCACTCGGCGAGACGAAGCGCACCGCCTTCACGGGGCGTCCTCCTGCTCCTTGGAGCGCGAGCTCGCGAGCTTCGCCGGCACGCGACGATCATCGGCGCGGACGGACGGGCCGTCAAGCCTCGAATAGCAGCGAGGACGTCGACGGGATATTGTATGCAACTCATGTCACAGACGCACGGAAGACGTCTCGCGAGGGCGAGTCGATGCTAGACCTTCGCCGGATAGACCACGTCGCTCTCCGCGTGGCGGACCTCGACGAGGCGAGCGCGCGCTGGTGCATCCAGTTCGGTTTGACGGTAAGTCGTCGCGAAGAGAGCCGCGCGCTTCTCCGCTGCGGCTACGAGCCCTACTCGCTCGAGCTGATCGCGGGCGGCGACCCCGGCTTCGACCATCAGGCGTTCGAGCTCGCCAGGGGCGTGACGCTGGAAGAAGCCGCTTCGCACCTGGACCGGCTCGGCGTGGCACACGAGCTGGAGGGCGACGCCCTCCAGCTGGCCGACCCCGACGGGAACGGCGTCGAGCTCGTCCCCTTCCGAGACTCCAAGGAGGTCTGGCCCGACGTGGCCCGCTCGACCGCCGACCTCCCCGGCTTCCGTCCCCGCAAGCTCGGCCACACGAACTTCCTCACCGGCGAACTCGCGGCGCAAACGAGCTTCTACACGGACGTGCTCGGCATGCGGGTCACCGATCGGCTCGGCGACGAGGGGATCTGGCTCCACGTGAACGCGGACCACCACGCGCTCGCGTTCGTGGAGAAGGGCTACGCCCACTTCCACCACCTCGCGCTCGAGATGGTGGACTGGGGCGAGCTCCGAGTCGCCTTCGACCACCTCGCGCAGCACGGCCGCTGGCTCGCGTGGGGCCCGCTTCGCCACGGACTCGGCCGCAACCTGAGCGGCTACGTGCGCGTGCCCGAGGAGGAGTGCTTCGTCGAGGTCTTCGCCGACATGGAGCAGCTCGAGCCCGATCACCAGCCGCGGGAATGGCCGGACGACGCCCACTCGTCCAACGTCTGGGGGATCCTGCCTCCGCGCTCGTACTTCCGGTTCGACCGCGAGGCCTTAGAGTCCGAGCGACAAGGGCTCGAGGCGCTCGGAACCCCGCTGAACGAGAAAGGAGCCTGATGGCCACTCTCCGCACAGAGGCCGGCAGCGAGGCACAAGGAGGCTTGGCCGCCCGCACCGGGGAGCAGTTCCTGGCCGGGCTTCAGAGCGGCGAGCGTGAGATCTGGCTGAACGGTGAGAAGATCACGCATCCCCTCGAGCATCCGACGCTCGAGGCTGCGGCGCGCTCCATGGCGCGCGTCTTCGACCTCCAGCACGAGCACCCGGACGAGATGCTCGCGCCATCCCCGGACGACGGGCGCCTCGTCAACGTCACTCACCTCATCCCGCGCTCGCGAGACGACCTCGAGCGGCGGCGGCGAGCGATCGAGCTGACCGCCGCCTTCTCGGCCGGGACGATGGGACGCACGCCCGACTACCTCAACGTCACCTTCGCCTGCTTCGCGGGTCGCTCGGACGTGTGGGCGCGCCGGGGGAACGAGCAGGGCGCGGAGAACGTCGTCGCCTATCAGCGGCACATGCGCGACGCCGATCTTTCCACGACCCACGCGCTCATCAATCCGCAGGTCGACCGATCGAAGCCCGAGGCCGAGCAGGCCGCCGGCGAGATCTCGCTCCACAAGATCGGCGAGACGGAGGACTCGATCGTGGTGCGGGGCGGACGGATGCTCGCCACGCTCGCGCCCTTCGCGGACGACCTCCTCATCTACCCGGGCTCGGACATCCGTCCGCAGGACGGGCGCTACGCGCTCTCGTTCGCGGTCCCGATCGCCACCCCCGGGCTCAAGTTCATCTGCCGCGACAGCTACTCGAAGCAGCGTCCCGCCTACGACTATCCGCTTTCCTCACGCTTCGACGAGATGGACTGCGTCGTCATCTTCGACGACGTCGAGGTGCCCAAGGAACGCGTCTTCCTGGACGGGGACACCGTCGGCTATTCGGAGGTGATCTCCGACACCGGCTGGCGCGGGCACATCATGCACCAGGCGTTCACCCGGGCCTATGTGAAGCTCTGTTTCGCGTTCGGCCTCGGACACGTGATCGCGAACACGATCGGAGTCGTCCGCTTCGACCACATCCAGGAGAAGCTCGGCCAGATCTGGAACATGTGTGAGCTGACCCGCTCGGCCATCGTCGCGGCCGAGGCGGGCTCCTCCCTCGACGAGGGCGGCGTCTGGTACCCGGACGACCGCTCGTTCCTCGCGCTGCGCGGCGAGATGCCGAAGTGGCTGCCCCGTGCGAACGAGCTGCTCCAGCTGATCGGCGGCGGCGGCTTCATGTGCACGCCTTCGCGCGCCGACCTGGACGGCCCGCTCAGGCCACTGATCGACCGCTTCTACCAGGCAGCGGGAGCCGACGCGGAAAGGCGCATCCGGCTCTTCCGGCTCGCCTGGGACTTCCTCGGCTCCGATCTCGGCGGACGCGGCGAGCTCTACGAGCGCTTCTACCTCTCGGACTCCTGGCGGATGACGGCTCTCGCTTACTCGGTCGCGGACAAGACCTTCGCGGAGTCCCTCGTCGAGCAGTTCCTCCAGGACTGATGCTGCGCGGCTACTCGGTCCCGCGCTCACCCGAAGGCCGATCCTCGCTCGTGCCGGCGCCGCCCTGGCACTACGTCGGCGACTTCCTCGTGCTCGAATACTGGGCGGAGCCCGACGCGGTCGCCGCGATCCTGCCGCCCGGCCTCGAGCCGCACCCGGACGCGGGCCGCGCGGCCGCCCTCTTCGTCGACTGGCAGTCCTGCTCCGCCTCCGCGGAGGAGCTCGACGACCCGGTCCGGAGCCAGTACCGGGAGTTCTTCGTCGTGGTCAACGCGCTTCTGAACGGCGAGCCGGTGACGACGTGCCCGTACATCTGGGTCGATCGCGACTTCGCGCTGGCGCGCGGCTGGATCCAGGGCTTCCCGAAGAAGCTCGGCTCGATCCACATCACGCGTCATTTCGCGCTCCCATCGAAAGCCGCACCCGAGCTTGCGCCAGGAGGCCGCTTCGCCGGAACTCTCGCCGCAGGCGACTGTCGGCTCGCGTACGGAGCCGTGACCCTGGAGCGCGAGGCAGAGTCGGGCCCGAGCCACAACGATCCTCCGCTCCTCAACGTCCGCCATTTCCCGCGCCTGGAGAGCGGCCGACACGACGAGCCGGCGGTGCACGAGCTCGTACGCGCGAGGAGCCGCGACCGGCAGATCTCTCCGATCTGGGAGGGAGCGGCCGAGCTCGAGCTCTACCCCGCGCCGAGCGAAGAGCTCTCGGCGCTCGCACCCGTCCGCGTCGGCAAGGGATTTCGCTTCACGTTTGCCTACGTCGTCGACGACCTCGAGACGGTTCACGACTACGCCGGTGCGCACATGGAGGTGGGCGCCGAGCAGTGAGCTCCGCCGCGCTCGTCACCGGAGGCGGCACGGGAATCGGAGCGGCGATCGCTCGCCGCCTGACCTCAGACGGCTACGGGGTCTGCATCACGGGTCGCAGCCCCGAGCCACTCGAAGCCGTCGCCGCCGAGACCGGCGCGCTCCCGTGTGTCGCAGACACGGGCGAGTGGGACGAGGCGACCCGCGCGGTTCAAGCGACGCTGGAGAAGTTCGGCAGGCTCGACCTCCTCGTGTGCAACGCCGGCATCTCCTCCGGAGGCACCGTGGAAGAGCAGTCGCTGGAGGGCTGGAACGCCGTCCTGCGGACGAACCTGACGGGTGCCTTCCTCGCCGCCCGCGCCGCTCTCCCAGCTCTTGTCGAGACGCAAGGGGCCGTCGTGACGATTTCCTCCGACGCCGGCCTCCACGCAAGTCCAGCCTCTGCCGCCTACTGTACGGCGAAGGCCGGTCTGATCATGCTGACCCAGTGCATCGCGCTCGACTATGGCCCTCTCGGCGTCCGCGCGAACTGCGTCTGTCCCGGCTGGGTGCGCACACCAATGGCCGACTCGTTGATGGACGAGCTCGGCGAGCTCCATGGGACCGACCGCGAACGCGCCTACGCGAGCGTCTCCGGGCGGGTACCGCTCAGGCGACCTGGAAACCCGGAGGAGATCGCCGAGGCCGTCGCCTGGCTCGGCTCGCCGAGCGCCTCGTTCGTCACGGGAAGCGTGCTCGCGGTCGACGGAGGGAACGCCGTCGTCGACGCGAGCGCGACGGAGTTCGCGGCGTGAGTGCGACGATGGTCGCCGGCGTTGCCGTCTCGGCCGACCACTTCATCGGCGGGAAGCGCGTCGCATCCGCCGAGCGCTTCGAGGACCGCTCACCGATCGACGAGCAGGTGATCGCCGAGATTGCGCGCGGCGGCGAGGCGGAGGTCGAGCTCGCGGTCGACACCGCCCGCCGCGCATTCCCCGCCTGGGCCGAGCTCGGAGCACGGGGCCGCGCCGTCCACCTGCGGCGGCTGGCCGATCTGATCGAGGCGAACGTCGACCGCATAGCCTCCGTTGAGTGTCTCGACATGGCGATGCTCGAGCGCTCGCTCCGTCTGCGGGTGATCCCACGCGGGGCCCGGAACTACCGCTCGTATGCCGAGCTCGCGGAAGCCTATGAGGAGCGCGTCTGGAGCTCGAACGGGACGGCGAACCGCGTCCTGCGCATGCCTTCCGGCCCTGCGGCGATCGTCACTCCGTGGAATGCCCCGTTCATGCTCTCGACCTGGAAGACCGCTCCTGCCCTTGCCGCAGGCTCGAGTGTCGTTCTCAAGCCGCCCGAGTGGGCGCCCCTCTCCTGCTCCTTGCTCGCGGACCTGACCGACGAGGCTGGTTTCCCGCCGGGCGTCTTCAACGTCGTCCAGGGGATCGGCGAGGAGGCCGGCGCCGAGCTCGTCGGGCACGAAGGAGTACGGCGCGTCAGCTTCACCGGCTCATCCGAGACGGGCCGGCTCGTCGCCGTAGCGGCCGCGCGGAACCTCGTGCCGTTTACCGCCGAGCTCGGCGGGAAGGGGGCTCTCGTCGTCTTCGCCGACGCGGATCTCGGCGCCGCGGCCGAGAAGGCGGCCCTTCAGTACGACGACTCGGGCCAGAACTGCATGGCGGGGACCCGGCTTCTCGTCGAGGAGTCCGTCTCCGGGGAGTTCCTGGAGCGCTTCCACCGGGCGGTCGACCGCCAGGTGCTCGGCGACCCGCGCGACGAGACGACGACGATCTCGCCGCTCATCCACCGCGACCATCTGGGGCGTGTCGAGGCATTCGTCGAGCGGGCTCGGGTGAACGGGGACCGCGTGGTGCGCGGCGGCCGGCTGGCAGAGCCAGGCGGCCTCTGGTACGAGCAGACCCTCGTGGAGCCGCGGTCGAACGACTCTGAGATCGTCCAGCGCGAGGTCTTCGGACCGGTTCTCACGTTCCAGACCTTTGCGACCGAGGACGACGCCGTCGCGCTCGCCAACTCGACCGAGTACGGGCTGGCGGCGATCCTCTATACGTCGTCCGTCGAACGCGCGAATCGCGTCGGGCAAGCGTTGCGCGCAGGAACGGTCTGGGTCAACACCTTCCTCGTGCGCGACCTCACGGCACCGTTTGGAGGCATCGGCATCTCCGGGATCGGTCGCGAGGGTGGCGACTACGCGCTCGACTTCTACTCCGACCTGAAGACGCTTCAGATCCTCGAGGGGACGACCGGATGATCGCTCATGCCCGTGCGCGTCACCGACACCGACGAAGGGAGCTCCTGAGATGACCGAGGCTGTCGAAGCGGCACATGCAACCGTCGAGGCTCGCGTTGCAGCGCTCACCGACGCGGGCGTTCGCTTCGTGCGCGTGCTCTTTCCGGACCTGCACGGGATCCCGCGCGGCAAGGAGATCCCGATCGGCGAGCTCGTCGAGGTGGTCGAGAACGGCGTCTACTTCGTCGAGGCGATCATGACCGTCGACCTGCGCCACAACGTCGTCGCGGGCTTCGAGCACGGCTTCCAGGACATCGTCGCCCGACCGGACCTGGGCACGCTCGTGCAGGTGCCCTGGGAGCCGGCCGTCGCCTGGTGCCTCGCCGACTTGGAGCGCAGCGTGACGCGCGAGCCTTACGGCCCCGATCCACGGGGGGCATTACGCCGGGCGATGGCCTCGTGGGCGGAGCTCGGCTACACGCCGATCATCGGCCCCGAGCTCGAGTTCTACCTCTGCCGCCCGGACCCGTCGGCCCCGTGTGGGTTCAGGCCGTACGACGAAAAGCACAGCCACGTGTACACGGCCGGGCGGCTCGCCGACCCACAGGGCCTGATGTCCGAGCTCCTCGCTGCGTCGCTCGACTTCGGCATCCGCGCCTGCGCCGCGAATCACGAATACGGGCGCTCCCAGTTCGAGATCAACATCAAGCACGGGGAGGCGCTGGGCTCCGCCGACCGGGCGTTCCGCTTCAAGGCGCTCGTCAAGGAGCTGGCCGCCCGCGCGGGCCTCATGGCCACGTTCATGGGCAAACCGTGGAACGACGACGAGGGGTCCGGCTTTCACCTCCACCTGTCCCTGGTCGACGAGGCCGGAGACAACGTCCTGCTCGCGGATGAGGACGAGGCCGGGCTCTCCCCACTCACTCGGCAGTTCATCGCCGGCGTGCTCGCTCACGCTCCGGCGCTGATGGCGTTCTTCAACCCGACCGTGAACGCGTACAGGCGTCTCCATCCGGAGGCTCTCGTTCCGACCCGCACGAACTGGGGCCTCGACAACCGGTTCACGTTCGTGCGCGTCCCTCCCGAGCGAGGCCCGGCCACGCGGATCGAGATCCGCGTCGGGGACGGGGCGGCAAATCCCTATCTCGCGTATGCGGCAGCCCTCAGCGCGGGCTTGGACGGCGTTCGGCGGGGCCTCGAGCCGCCTGCCCCGGTGACCGGCAACATCTACGAGCTGCCCGAGGAGGATCAAGGGGAGGTGCTTCCGGCCTCGTTCCCCGAAGCACTCGACGCGCTCGAGGCGGACGAGAGGATCCGCGCCGCGGTGGGCGACGAGCTCGTCTCCACCTTTCTCGAGATCAAGCGCTACGAGGTCGGCCGCTACCGACGCTACGTCACCGATTGGGACTTTGCCGAGTACGCACACCACCTCTGACGCGCTGGCCCGGGCTTTCCGAGACTGCGTCGGCGAGTTCCCGACCGGCGTGGCCGTCGTGACCGCAGAGCACGAAGGAGTGTCCGCCGGGATGACGTTGAACGCGTTCGCGTCGGTCTCTCTCGACCCGCTGCTCGTCCTCGTCTCGCTCGGTCACGGCTCGCGAACGCTCTGGGCGACGACCGAGAGTGGCCGCTTCGGCGTGAGCGTCCTCCGCCGTGAGCAGGCCCAGGTCGCCCTCGACTTTTCGGAGCGCGGCGCGCCCTTCCCCGTCGAGCACGTCGAGCGCGACAACGACGGCTACATCACCGTGCGCGGCGCGGTCGCCGTCCTCCGCTGCGCCGTCTGGCAGATCTTCGCCGCAGGCGACCACGACGTCGTGTTCGGGAACGTCGCCTCGATCGCGCACCCGGGTGGAGAGCCTCTGATCTTCTACCGCGGCCGTTTCGGCGGCATGCAGACGGATTCCGTGGTGCCCGCCGGCCATCCGATCGCGATCGACGAAGGAGCCGGGTGGTAGCCGAGCCAGGCTCAGACGTCGAGTCCGAGTAGACGGGCGGCGATCGCTGCGCCGCACTCGGCCACGGCGAGCGCGCCTTCGACGTCGACCGTCTCGCGCAGGTCGAGCGCGCCATCGGTGAAGACGGCCAGGGCGACCGTCCCCCGCTGCGTGTGCCGGAGCAGGGCGGCGTCGGCGCGGATGCCGTCGAGCTCGCCGGTCTTGTTCGCCACAGTCAGCGGCTGGTCGCGGCCGTGGTACTGCGCGTAGGGGTTCCAGGGGAGCCAGCGGGGGATCTGATCCTGATAGTGCTGCCGGCCGAGAACCCCGAGCATGTAGTCGGCCAACGTGGGCGTCAGGAGCTCTCCGCGCGCGAGTCGAGCGAGCAACCGCGTCTGCTCGCGAGGAGTCGAAACCCCGATGCCCCCGCGGAGGTCGTGCCTGATTCGCGCGAAGTCGACCGGGCCGAGGAGGCGGGTGTGCTCGAGGCCCAGGCTCTCGAGGTAGGCATTGACTCGAGCCGTGCCGACCCGCTCGATGAGGACGTTCGTCGCCACGTTGTCGGAGAGCGTGATCGTGAGCTCGATCGCGTCCCGGAGCGAGAGCGTCTCCACCTCGAGCTGCTTGAGGACTCCTCCGCCCGCGACCCGCTCGCCGGTCGGGGGCAGCTGAAGCCGTTCGTCTAGGCCTGCCTCGCCGTGCGACACGCAGTCGAGAACGGCGCAGCACAGGGCGACCTTGATCACCGAGGCCGTCGGGAAGAGCTCGTCCGCGCGGAGGCCGACCTCTTCGCCGCCTTCCAGCCGGACGGCGTGGAATCCGAGTCTCCCCGAGAACGCCCGCTCGAGCACCTCGATCCGCGCCTCGAACGGCAGGTCCGGCCGCGGCGAGATCGGAACGTGCTCCATCGGGCTCGCCACGCTAGCCACTCACCGCGGCTATGGCCGAAACGGCGACGATGACCAGGCCGACGCCCACGAGCTGTCGTGCGCGGGGTCGCTCGCCGAAGAAGACGGTGGCGACCACGACGGCGACGGTGGCGAACTGCGCGGCGAGCACGCTCGCGACCGAGACCGGGCCGCGATGCGCGGCCGCAACGAAGGACAGATACGCAAGCGAGTCCCCGACGCCCCAGGCCGCGACGCGCCACGCGTCGGCCCGCCAGCGCATGGTCACGCCTCTGGGAATCGCCAACGGCAGCAGCACGACGAGGGCGCTCGCGCGAACGAGCAGGAAGCCCCAGTAGACGCCGAGCTCGTCGGAGACGGGCGCGCTGAGGACGAGGATGACGCCCCAGATACAGGCGGCGAGCGCAGCCGGCAGCACTCCCTTCCGGCCGCCGCCCTCGCCCATGGCGGCGAGCACGACGCCGACGACGGCCAGCGCCAGGAACGTGACAATCGACGCACCAACGGTTTCCCCCGCGGCGATCGAGATCGCGGCCGCGACCGCGCCTTCGCACGCGATGATGGGTGCGACGATCGAGACGGCGCCGTGCCTGAAGGCGGTGAAGCCGACCAGGTAGCCGAGAGCCGTCAGCGTCCCGACGAGCAGCGCAAGGAGCACACCGCGGACGCTCCAGTGCGGAAGATCGACGAAGGGTGCGGCAGGGGCGATCACGGCAAGGCCGATGAGAATCGCGCCGAAGGCCACGGGGAAAGCTCCCAGGTTCCTGGTTGCCTGCGCCAGCCAGACGTCGGGAGCTCCCCAGCAGACGGCAGCGGTGAGGCCGAGCAGGATGGTCGGGAGCACGCGCGCGACCCGGCCGAGGCTATGACGACCGGGCCCGCTCCGGCCGCCCGAGCGCTTCCTCGATCTCGCCGAGCACGGCGGGGTCGTCGATCGTCGAGGGGACCGCGTACTCGCGTCCGGCGGCGATTGTGCGCATCGTCGAGCGGAGGATCTTGCCCGAACGCGTCTTCGGGAGCCGCTGGACGACCCGCGTCTCCCGGTAGTAGGCGAAGGCGCCAAGGCGCTCGCGCACCAGCGCCACGAGCTCGGCATTCATCTCGGCGGGCTCTCGGTCGACGCCCGCCTTGAGGACGACGAGCCCGAGCGGCACCTGGCCGCGCAGCTCGTCCGGAACCCCGATGACCGCGCACTCCGCCACGTCGGCATGGCTCGCGAGGACCTCCTCGATGGCGCCGGTCGAGAGGCGGTGGCCCGCCACGTTGATGACGTCGTCGACTCGACCCATGACGAACAGGTAGCCGTCCTCGTCGAAATACCCTCCGTCGCCGGTCGTGTAGTAGCCGGGCAGCCGCTCGAGGTACGAGTCGACGAAGCGCTCGTCTGCCCGCCAGAGCGTCATCAGCGTCCCCGGAGGCAGCGGGAGCTTGACGGCGACCGCCCCTTCCTCGTCTGCACCGAGCTGCTCCCCGGCCTGGTCGACGATCCGGATGTCGTATCCGGGCACCGGCTTCGACGGCGATCCGGCCTTGACGGCCAGCGGCTCGATCCCCATGCAGTTCGCAGCCATGGGCCAGCCCGCTCTCGGTCTGCCACCAGTGGTCGATCACGGGCACGCCGAGGAGGTCCGACGCCCAATGGTAGGTGTCGGGGTCGAGCCGCTCGCCCGCGAGGAACAGATACGCAAACTCGGCGAGGTCGTGACCTGCGAGATAGGAACCGCCCGGATCCTCCTTCTTGATCGCTCGGAAGGCCGTCGGAGCCGTGAAGAGCGCCTTGACGCCGTGTTCGGCGATCACCCGCCAGAAGGCGCCGGGGTCGGGCGTCCCGACCGGCTTTCCTTCGTAGAGAATCGTCGTGCAGCCAGTGAGGAGCGGCGCGTACACGATGTAGGAATGGCCGACTGCCCAGCCAAGGTCGGAGGCCGCCCAGAACACCTCGCCGGGATGGGTGTCGTAGATCGCCTCCATGCTCCAGCGGAGGGCCACAGCGTGTCCGCCGTTGTCGCGGACGACGCCCTTCGGCAGTCCGGTCGTCCCCGACGTATAGAGGATGTACAGCGGGTCCGTGGCAGCGACTGGGGTGCACGGAGCGGGCTCGGCTCCCGCCGTGGCCTCGCGCCAGTCGAGGTCGCGGCCAGGGAGGAGCTCGGCCCTCGCTTCGTCCCGCTGGAGAATGACGCAGTGCTCGGGACGATGGCTCGCCTCCTCGAGCGCGCGGTCGAGGAGCGGCTTGTACTCGACGATGCGGTCGATCTCGATGCCGCACGAGCCGGAGAGCATGACCTTCGGCCGCGCGTCGTCGATTCGAACCGCCAGCTCGTGCGCGGCGAACCCGCCGAAGACGACGGAGTGGACGGCGCCCAGGCGAGCGCACGCGAGCATGGCGAAGACCGCCTCCGGCACCATCGGCATGTAGACGATGACCGTGTCGCCGTGCCCGACCCCGAGCCGGGCCAACGCTCCTGCCAGGACGGCGACCTCGTCGCGGAGCTCGGCGTAGGTGAAGACGCGGATCGTCCCCGTAACCGGGCTGTCGTAGACCAGCGCCGGCTGGTCCGCGCGGCCGCCGTCGGCGTGACGGTCGAGAGCGTTCTCGCACGTGTTCAGGACGCCGCCGCGGAACCAACGGTAGAAGGGGACCTGTGAGTCGTCGAGGATGCGCTCCGGCTCGCGTCGCCAGTCGATCGCGGCCGCCGCCTCGCGCCAGAAGGTCTCCGGGTCGTCGAGGCTGCGGCGGTAGGTCGATTCGTAGGCGCCCACGCCCGGTCCTACGGTCGCCCTTCCTGCGACTGCACGGCTGCTTGCCCGGCCGGCCGCCGGCCGCTCTTGCGCAGGTAGGCACGCCACGTCAGGGCCCAGCGCTCGGGATCGTCGTGCGGAGCTGGATCCATTTGATGAACCGTGCTTCGGTACGGCGCGCCCAGCACCGTCTCCGGTTCCTCGTAGGCCTCCCGGGAGATCTCGGCCATGATCTCGGCGTACTCGTCGAGGTCGGCACGCGAGTACGACTCGGACGGCTCGAGCGTCACGGGCTCGGGAACGATCCACGGCTCGTGGCTCGGGAAGTAGCTCGCAACGCCGAAGTCGGCGGTGCGCCGGGCCGCGTCGAGGGTCCCCACGCCGGTTTCCTCGTGGAGCTTCTCGAGGCTGTAGCGAATCTGCTCGAGCCGGTGGTCGGCATTCGAGTCCGCGAACGACACCTCCAGCCCGCGTACCTCGGAGAGGCGCTTCGCCAGGTAGTTGTTGTTCAGCACGGCCACCTCCGCCACTTCTCGAAGCCCCTCGGCCCCAAGGCTGAGAACCCAGGCGAAAGAGCGTACGACCGTCGCGGGGACTCCGTGGAAGGAACGGATCTTGCCCACGGACTGCGGCCGGTCGTAGTCCAGGAAGTAGCCCGATCCGTCGAACTCGACCGTCGGAGCGGGCAGGAACGGGGCGAGCTCGTGGGTCACGCCCGACGCGCCGCACGGCATCCCCATCGAGCAGTGGGGCGACGAGAACGTCTTGTGCAGGTTGAACTGGCAGAGGTCGAAGCCGGCGTCGCGGGCCCGCGTGATTCCCAGGATCCCGTTCGCGTTCGCCTGGTCGTAGTGGCACAGCCCGCCGGCCTCGTGGACGATCTCCACGATCTCCTCGATGTGGGGGTTGAAGAGCCCCGTGTCCTCCGGGTTCGTGATCATCAGCCCGGCCGTCCGCTCGGAAACGGCCGCCTTGATCGCGTCCGGCTCCGGATAGCCCTTCTCTCCGGCGTACACGGTGACGACCTTGTACCCCGCTGTCGCCGGCGCGGCGCCGTCGCAGGGATGAGAGAAGATCGTCGTGACGATCTCGTCACGCTCGCCCTCCCCGCGCGCCGCGTGGTAGGCGCGCATCATGCGCGCGTTTGCGTACACCCCCTGCGAACCTCCACCGGGCTGGAGGGTGAAGCGGCTCATCCCTGAGATCTCGCACAGCATGCGCTCGAACCGGTGCAGGATCTCGAGCACGCCCTGGACGGTCTCGTCGTCCTGGAGCGGATGCAGGTCGGCGACGTTCGGCGAGCGGATGAGCTGCTCGTTCACCTTCGGGCTGTACTTCATCGTGCAGGTGCCGAGCCCGAGGTGGATGTTGACGTCGGTTCCCAACGTCTCTTGCGAGAGGCGCAGATAGTGGCGGAGAACCTGCGGCTGACTGAGCTCGGGAAGGCCTGGCGGACGCGAGCGCAGGAGCGATTCGGGGATGCCTTCGAGCGGGTCTCCGACGGCGCTTCTCACGCCCTCCTCGACCTCGGGGACGAGCAGCCCCCGCTCCCCGGGGCTCGTCATCTCCAGGATGATCGGCTCGTTCCAGCTCGCCTGATGGAAGGGCCTCAGAGTCATCGGAGCACCTCCTGGAGCTCGTCGACGAGGCGGTCGATGTCGCCTTGCGTGTGAATCTCCGTCACGGAGAAGAGCGCGGTCTGGCCCAGCGCCGGATAGTGGTCCGACAGGTCGAGCCCGCCGAAAATGCCGCGCTCCCGGAGCGCGCGGTTGATCTCGGCCACGGTGCGAGCCGTCTCGCTGAAATCGACGACGAATTCCTTGAAGAACGGCGCGGAGAGAGCCGGGGCACGTACGCCAGGAAGGCCGCCCAGGCATCGAGCCGCGTAGCGGGCCCGCTCGAGAACTCCACGGCCGAGCTCGGCCAGGCCGTGCGGTCCGAGGAGCGCGAGGTAAGCGGCTGCCCCGATGGCCCACAGGTTTTGGGTCGTCCCGGTGTACTCCTTCGAGTCTCCCCGCTGCACGTACGACGTCCGCTCCCAGACGACTTCGCCGAAGGCGTACTCGCCCTCCGCCGCAGTCGAGCCGAGGCCGATCAGGAAGGTCGGATACTCCGAGACGAAGCGCTCCTCGTCGGGGGAGGCCACGAAGCCGGCGAGGCCACCGCCATAGTGCATGTGGACGCCGAGCGGCTGGAGCTCCCCGCAGACGATGTCCGCGCCGTACTGGGCCGGCGCCTCGAGGAGGCCGAGGGAGATCGGATCGACGCCCACGGCGCAGAGAGCGCCCGCCTCGTGCGCGAGAGCGGCGATCTCGGCGGCCTGCGTCTCGATCGTCCCGAGGAAGCCCGGCACCTCGAAGTAGACGCAGGCGACCTCGTCCGAGAGCGCGTTTCGCAACTCCCCGAGGTCGAGGAGGCCGCTCGTCGGCTCGAAGGGGATCGTGACGAGCTCGACCCACGGCTCGCAGTAACCCTCGACGATCGAGCGACGTTCTGCCCCCATCGACTCCGGAAGGACCGCGATCGGCCTCTCGGTGATACGAGCGGCCATACAGATCGATGTCGCGGCCGCCGAGCCCCAGTCGTACGTGGGCAGGCTGACGGCGTCGAGCTCGACCAGCTCGCCGATCATGCTCGCGTACTCGAAGAGAGCCTGGAGCTTGCCGTGATCGGCGTAGGTATCGCCGTAGTACGCGGAGACGAATTCGCCACGGTTCACGATCTCGTCACACACGGCCGGAACGTAGTGCTGCCAGCACCCGCCCCCAAGGAAGCTCAGCGTGTCGGCGCAATTCTCGTTCCGCGCGAGCGTCCTCTCGACGTGGCGCCGGAGCGCATACTCCGACCGGAACGGCTGCGGCAGGTCGAGCAACCCGGGCACGCGCAGCCGCTCGGGGATCGCCCCGTAGAGCTCCTCGACGTCCGCGACGCCGATCACGTCGAGCATCTCCCGCTTGATGCGAGCGGCGGAGTTCGGGATATAGGGATGGGCAGGCCGGACCTCGCTCACTTGGGCTGCACCTCCTCACGGTGCGCATTCAGGTGACCGGATAGACGATCTCGCGGTTGTAGCCGACCACGATTCGCCGATAGCCGGCAAGCACGGCGTCGACGGCCCGATCGCCGGTGTCCACTCTCAGCGGGCGTCCGGCGAGAGCGGCGATCTTGGCCTCGGTGGCGATGACGACGACGCGGTCCCGGACGAACGCTCTCGATCACCTCTGCCGAGAGCTGCTGGTTTCCGCGACCGAACAGAAACCCCTGGCCTCCGACCGGAGCGACGACGATGCCCGTCTCCCGCGCCTGGGCGAGCTCGAGCAGCGTTCGCTCGTCGGCATCGGCGGCGAGCAGCTCGCCGGCGCAAACGACGTCGACGCCCAAGAGGGTCTTCGGGAGCCCGAGAAGGTCGAGCACGGCCTTCGTCGTCGTCCTGGTCCGACGAACCAGGTCTCTCCGCCGAGCACGCTGTCGGCGAGGTGATGGGCGATCTCGGCCTGTGCGACCTCGTCTCCCGCCAGCGACCTGGCCTTCGCACCCTGGAGTAGCCGGCGCCCGGCGGGCACGCTCATGTAGCCGTAGAGCTTCGCGGAGACGGCACCCTCGCGCAGCAGCGCTTCGTCGACGTCCATCACCTCGGCTTGGCGCACCCCGCGCGCGGCCCCCTCGGCAAAGCGGACTGCGATCTCACCGGCACTTCTCGGATTTACCGCGAACACGGCCGAGTGCATCTTGACGCCTGCGGGGACACCAACCACGGGTAGGCGGTCGCCGATTGCCTCGAGGACGTCCACGGCCGTCCCGTCTCCACCGGCGAAGAGCAGCAACTCGACGCCCGCGTCGGCCATGGCCGACGCGGCTGCACGCGTGTCGGCCGCGGTCGTGACCGGGCCGATGGTGCCCAACACCTGAACGTCGAGACCGGCCTCGCGGGCCTCACGCTCTCCCATCTCTCCGGGGGAGGCGAGGAGAACGAGCCCGTCGCCAGCCGCAGCGAGCGTCCTGAGCGCCTCGATCGCCCGCGCCGGCGCGACAGGCTCGGCGCCGCGGGCGCGGGCGGCGGCGACGAGCTCCGGGTCATCGCTGCCCTTGAGCGCGACCCTCCCTCCCATGCCGGCGATCGGGTTGACGACCAGGCCGAGCCGCATAGTCGCTAGTGGCTGTGCGCTCGCTCGAGGTCGGCCGGTTCGCCAAGCTCGGCGGGGTCGGCCGGGCGAAGCCATTCCACCTGCCGCCGGGGCCGTTCGTCGACGGTGAGGGTGAAGACGTCCGGCCGGTTGTAGTGCCCCGCGGCGTCGAGCGCCTGCTGCTCCTCTGCGATCCGTGCCATGTCGAGCGCCGCGTAGACGATCGCCTCCTCACCGTCGACCGGCCCGACCAACCACGCCCCGTCCGGCCCGATGACCCCGGAGCCCCCCGTAAGGAGCACGTCGCCTCCGGAGACGCCCATTGCCTCGGCGAGCTCGAAGCCGTCCGGGAGATCCCCGGCCGTCGTGTACGAGCCGACACAGATGACGTAGCAGCGTCCCTCGAATGCGTAGTGCCGACTCGCAAGGTGGTGGACGTCGTCCGCATCCGGCCACGCCGCGACGTGAATCTGCTCGCCCTTGGCGTGCATGGCAAAACGCGTCAACGGCATCCAGTGCTCCCAGCAGATCAATCCCCCCACTCGCCCCAGAGGCGTCTCGAAGACGTGCAGGGTGGAGCCGTCGCCACGGCCCCAGACGATCCGCTCGGCGTGGGTGGGCACGAGCTTGCGGTGGACGCCGAGGATCATGCCCTCGTCGGAGATGAAGAGCAGCGAGTTGTAGATCGTCCCCGTGGAGAAGTCGGCATCTCGCTCGTGGATGCCGACGACCAGGTGAACCTCGGCTTCCCGCGCAGCCGCGCAGAGCACATCGGTCGCGGGGCTCGGGACCTGTACCGAGTTCTCGAGCAGTCGCGCGAACGTCCTCTTCGAGCGCGGCTCGTCCCACTGCGCGGCGTGGTAGATCCAGCTCGGGTACCCGGGAATCCAGGTCTCCGGGAAGGCGACGAGCTTCGCCCCTTCGTTCGCCGCCTCCTCGATCAGTGCAACGGCCTTCTCGACGGTCGCGTCACGGTCGAGGAAGACCGGCGCAGCCTGCACCGCCGCAACGATGATCTCCTCGGGTTCCATCCGCTCCTCCCTGGTCGACTGACGAAAGCCTACGCTCCTCCAGCGGCGACGTCAGCGCGGGTTTCGGCGGGCAGGAAGCCGTGGTACTCTCGGCAGAAGGATGAGACGTCTCCGCTCGATCATCGCCTTCGTCGACCGCTACGTCGTCCTCGCCGGGAAGAGTTGTTGCGCCGGCCGCTCGTGGACCAGCCTGGACCGCAGCGTGGCCCGCCGGGCAAAAGACTGCAACTGAGCTTGCGCGCAGTCGAGCTGCGGGCATTCGGAGGGCCCGAAGGTCTCGTCGCAACCGAGCGTACGGGTCCGGTCCCGGGCCCGGGAGACGTGGCCGTCGACCTCGTCACGGCTGCGCTCAACCGCCGCGACTGGTGGATCCGGCGCGGGGGTCGGGCGATGCTTCCTGCAGTGCTCGGCTCGGACGGCGCCGGAGTCGTCTCCGCTCTCGGCGCCGACGTCACCGACGTCGCGGTCGGCGACGAGGTCGTGATCTACCCCGGCCTCGCATGGGGAGACGACGACGAGGTCCCGCGCCGGGATTCGAGATCCTCGGCGTCCCGAGCCAAGGGACCTACGCCGAGCAGATCGTCGTTCGCGCCGACCAGCTCTGGCCGAAGCCGCCCGGGTGGTCATGGGCGGAGACGGCCGCCCTACCCGTGGCCGGGCTGACAGCCTGGCGCGCGCTCGTCCGCTACGCGCAGGCGGGACCCGGAAGGATCATCCTCGTGACCGGCGGTGGTGGCGGCGTCGGGACGTTCACCGTACAGATCGCGGCCGCACTCGGATGCCGAGTGGTTGCGACGAGCTCGAGCCCAGAGAAGCTCGATCGTCTCCGCCGGCTCGGAGCCTCGGACGGAGCCGACTACAACGATCCCGACTGGCCGGATCGCATCGGCCCCGTGGACGCTGTGATCGACAGCGTCGGCGGGGCTGCGTGGCCCGGAGCGATCCGCGCCCTTCGCCCGGGCGGTGCACTCGTCTGCTTCGGCGACACCGAGGGTGACGTCGGCGAGGTCGTCATCGCGGACCTCTTCTTCCGCTACCTCTCCATCCACGGGACCACCCTCGGCAGCCCGCGCGAGTTCGGGGCGCTGCTCGCGCACTGCGCGGAAGCGGCGTGGAGGCCTGTGATCGACAGCGTCTTCCCGCTCGCGCAGGCGCAAGAGGCGCATCGCCGGCTGGACGCACCCGAGCGGTTCGGGAAGATCGTGCTCGCCATCGACGAATCGAAGATCTAGCCTTCGACCATGCGAGTCGAGGACCAGGCATCCGGCCGTTCCGCCTATTTCGCCACGAGGCCGATCAGCCGGGACGCGCTCGTGCCCGAAGACCCCGCTCTCGGCCTCATCGCCTTCTCGAGCCCCTTCGACCCCGAGCCCTCGCTCCGCATCGAGGACGGGCGCGTCGTCGAGCTCGACGGCAGATCCGAGGCTGACTTCGACATCCTGGACGAGTTCATCGCCAGGCGCGGGATCGATCTGTCCGTGGCCGAGGAAGCCATGGCGCTCGACACCGTCGAGCTGGCTCGGATGATCGTCGATCCCGCCGTTCCGCGACCCGAGATCACCAGACTCGTCGCCGGCCTCACCCCGGCGAAGCTGGCCGCCACGCTGGCCCTGCTCACGCCGGTCGAGATCCTTCAGGCGATGCAGAAGATGCGCGTCCGCAGGACGCCCTCGATCCAGGCTCACGTGACGAACAGGGTCGACCACCCGCTTCTGATCGCGGCGGACGCGGCCGCGGCAGTCGCGCTCGGGTTCAGGGAGCTCGAGACGACCGTGCCCGTCCTCCGCGACGCGCCCTCGAACGCGCTCGCCCTCCTGATCGGAGGCCAGGTGGCGGCGGCCGGGGCCCTGACTCAATGCTCCGTCGAGGAGCGAACCGAGCTCGAGCTCGGGATGCGCGGCCTGACGACCTACGCGGAGACCGTGTCTGTCTACGGCACCGAGCAGATCTTCGTCGACGGCGACGACACGCCGTGGTCGAAGGCCTTCCTCGCCTCGTGCTACGCATCCCGTGGCCTCAAGATGCGGTTCACCTCCGGCTCTGGAGCGGAGGTGCTGATGGGCGCGAGCGAGGGCAAGTCGATGCTGTACCTGGAAGCCCGCTGCATCGCGGTCACGCGAGCCGCAGGCTCGCAAGGCGTCCAGAACGGCGGAATCGACGGCGTCAACGTCACGGCCTCCGTGCCGGACGGCATGCGCGAGGTGATCGCCGAAAACCTGTGCGTGATGCTCTACGGCCTCGAGTCGTGCACCGGCAACGACACCCTGATGTCGGCGTCCGACATCAGGCGGACGGCGCACACATTCCCGCTCCTCCTCGCAGGGACGGACTTCCTCTTCTCCGGCTTCGGCTCCATCCCCGCATACGACAACGCATTCGGACCCTCGAACATGAACGCGGAGGATCTCGACGACTACTTCGTGATCCAGCGCGACTGGGGATTCGAGGGAGGCCTTCGCTGGCGCGAGGACCGCGAGCTCCTGGCCGTGCGGAGGCGTGCCGCGGAGGCGTGCCGCGCCGTGTTCGAGGAGCTCGCGCTGGCCGAGTTCACGGAAGAGGACGTCGAGGCGTGCGTCCTCGCCCACGGCAGCCTGGACGTGCCGCTCCTGCCGCCAGACCTTCCGGGCATCGCCTCTGAGCGCATCATGCGCGGCGGGCTGACCGCGCTCGACGCTGTCCGGAGTCTCGCGGCGCGCGGCTACGAGGCGGAGGCCGAACGCGTGCTCGAGATGCTTCGGCAGCGGCTCCTCGGCGACATCCTCCAGACCTCGGCGATCCTGGACGAGGAGCTGAACGTCCTCTCGTCGCTCACGGATCCCAACGACTACGCGGGCCCGGGGACGGGCTACCGCATGTCTCGAGAACGGCGCGACGAGGTCGCGCGCGTCCGCCAGGTATGGTCCGCCTCCGACCTCGCGGCGGAGCAATCGGTCTCCGAGGGCTGCATCGAGCTCGTCGAGACCGGCCCGGCGCAGGCTGGTGAGCGTCCGGACGAGATCGTGGTCGGCCTCTCGCCCGCCTTCGGACGATCCATCTGGACGGCGCTCAGCGGGATGACCGTCGCCGAGGTGCTGCGGCAGGTGCTCGCGGGTATCGAGGAGGAAGGTCTCGACGCTCGGCTCGTGCGCGTCTTTCGGTCGATCGACCTGGGCTACATCGGATCGACCGCGGCCCGGCTGTCCGGATCCGGCGTCTCGATCGGCCTGCAAGGGAAGGGTACGGCGCTGATTCACCGGTCCGACCTTCCGCCGCTCGCCAATCTCGAGCTCTTCTCCGTTGCGCCACGCGTGACTCCCGACCTCTATCGGGGGCTCGGCCGAAACGCGGCTCGGTACGCGAAGGGACTGGCGCCGGAACCGCTCCTCCTGGCTGAATCGAGCGAGCCGCTGGGCCCGCGCTACCACGCTCGGGTCGTCCAACTCGTGGCGATCGAGCGCGGCCTGGCCCGCGATGCCCAGCCGGTGGAGGTGGAGGCGACGTGGCCGAGCTGAGCTATCCTCTCGCGGCCAGAGGCCGCGATGCCGTCCGGACGGCGAGCAGCAAGACGGTGGCCGAGATCACGCTCGACGAAGTCGTCTCGGGGCGGATCGGCCCGGAAGACGTCGCTGTCGCGCCGGAGACACTCCTCCTCCAGGCCGATTTCGCGGAAGAAGGCGGCAACCCGCAGCTGGCCGAGAACCTGCGGCGCGGCGCCGAGCTGACCGCGTTCTCGGATGACGAGCTCTTGCACTTCTACGAGATGCTGCGGCCCGGCCGCTCCTCGGCAGAGGAACTCGACACGCTCGCGGGGGCGCTCGACGAGCGGGGCGCCGGACGGTGCGCCGCCCTCGTACGCGAGGCACGGGCTGCATACATGCGGCGCGGGCTGATTGCGTAGCATTCAGCGCGAGCTTTCGTCGAGGAGGTGCGCGTGATGACGCGAGAGGAACGAATCGCACGCCGCGAGCTCGCGGCACTCGCAGGCGACGACCGCGGCCGTCTGCTCTTGCAGCTTGCCTTGCGGGGGATCCAGGAGTCGGGCCGCGGTCTGACGATCGGCTGCTGGGTGAAACCCGGGGGCGGCGTCGCCGGCTGCGTCTTCCAGCACGCATACTGGCAAGGAGTCACGGAGGGCGCGTTCGCAGGCACGGCCACGGCGACGACGGAGATCAAGGACTTCGTCGCCGAGGACGACTTCCGTCTGGTCATGGGGGCGATCCGGGCCCTGGACGTGCTCGGAAAGCGCCGTTTCCTTCGGCGCCGAGCCCTCTGGCGCACGCTCGACGAGGCGGCCTGGCGGAGCACGGTCGAGCGCCTCCTCGTCGATGCGCTCGCCGAGCGCGTTCCCGAGCAGGAGCAGCGGCCCGCGCTCGCCTCCGCCTGACGGTGCTCGTCGCCGGCGTCGACGTCGGCAACTCGACGACCGAGATCGCGGTCGCGCGCGTCGATGCGGGCGCAGAGCCGCAGTGGCTCTTCGTCGCGCGCCGGCCGACGACGGGGACGAAGGGGTCTGCGGCCTGCGCCGACGGCATCGCCGATCTGCTCGCCCGCGCCGAGCGGCGAATCGGAGAGCGACCTCATCTCGCCCTCCTCGCCGAGCTCAACCCGGTCGTGACGGGACTCCTGGAGCTCGGGCGAATCGAGGAGCTCGCCCTCGAGCGCACCGCAATCGCGCGTCCGGCCAGCGAGACGCCCTCCGGTACCGGCGTCGGCGCGGGCCGGCTCGTCGACCTCGGGGAGCTCATCGGGTCTCCGCGAGAGGGCGATGTGGTCGCCGTCCTGGGCAACGAAGACTTCGAGATCGCGGCTGCCGCGCTTCGAGACGCGCGGGAGCGCGGCTGGCGGATCGCCGCGGCCATCGTTCCCGGCGACGACGCGGTCTTGATCGGGAACCGTTTCGACCGCTCACTCCCGATCGTCGACGAGGTCTCCGATGCCGCCACCCTGCCGATCGGGTCGCTCGCCGCCGTCGAGGTAGCGGAGGCCGGCGCCTCCGTCGGAGTCCTCTCGGATCCATTGCGCCTCGGCGTGTTGCTCGGCTTCGGCTCCGAGGAGGCGCGTGCCGCGCGAACGGCCGCCCGCGCCGTCGCCGGCCACCGCGCGGCAATCGTCGTCCGGACTCCGCTTTCGAAAGACGGTGCGCCCAAGAGCGAGGCGCCGGTCGTCCTGGTGGGAGCCGGCGGCGACGAACGTCCGCTCGACGAGCGTGCCGAGCCGCCCCCGCCCGGCCAGGTCGTGGAAATCCGAGGCGCCGCGGGAAACTGGACCGAGTTGCTCGACCTCGTCTGGCGCCGGCTTCCGTCACCTGCGGATGATCCAGGCTTCGCGCGGCGCCTGGCCCGTCGTCGAGCCGTCGCGCTCGCGCTCCTATGCCTGGCCTCAAAGGCATCTGGTCGGAGTACGAAGAGGGCAACCGCTGGTGGCCGGCTCGATTGGGTGGCCGCCCGGTTTCGGCGAGCCAAACGCAACTGGCGGGAGTGAAGCTGACGTGACGACATTTGCACCGCGGACTGAAACGATACAAGCCTGGGGCGGACGCTTCGATCTGCGATTGCAGGTGGCTGGGTCGGGGCCAAAGCTGGTGTACTTGCATCCGGCTGGCGGCATGTTCTGGGACGATTTCCTGCGGGATCTGTGCGACAGGTTCACGGTGTACGCGCCAGTGTTTCCGGGCACCAATCCAGTCGACACGATGTCAATCCATCAGGTCGATGACGTGTTCGATGTCGTTCTGGCCTACGAGGGAGCGCTGCGCTCGCTTGGTCTGCAGGGCACCCCGGTGATAGGCGCGTCGTTCGGTGGGATGTTGGCAGCCGAACTCGCGGCCAGTTTCCCCGATCTGTTCGGTCGGTTGATCCTCCTCGATCCGCCGGCCTGTGGTCGGAGTCGGCGCCATGGGATCTGAGTCACATGAGCGCGCCGCCGGGGAGCCTTCCCGGGCTGCTGTTCAACAACCCCGAAGTTCCGGCACCGCAGCGGATGTTCGCACCACCGAGTCCGGAGCGGGCACTGGACGTGGCGGTGAACACCATCTGGGCGATGGGCTGCGTCGCGAAATTCCTGTGGCCGGTACCCGATCGCGGCTTGTCCAAGCGGCTACCGGCTGAGCGCCCCGACCCTGGTGATCTGGGCAGAGGACGACGCACTCATTTCCGTTCCCTACGCGCAGGAGTTCGGCGGCGATACCGGACAGCCGGTGGAGGTGATCCCGGACTGCGGCCATGTTCCTCAAGTCGAACAGGCAGAGGCGACGGCCGCCTTGGTCAAGGAGTTCCTGGATGGCTGAGCAAGTAGAGGAAACCGTACGGCTGGACCGCACCTTTGTTCAGAACCCGCATGAGCTGTACCGGTGGCTGCGCGGCGAAGGGCCTGCTCATCCCGTGGTGATGTGGGGCGGGGTGCGGGCTTGGCTGATCACGCGTTACTCAGAGGCGAGGGCTCTTCTCAACGACCCCAGGCTGAGTAAGGACCAGGCAGGTGCACTGGCGCTCTTTCCGCACGGCACCGGCGGCTCGCACACGTCGTCGCTGAATATCAATATGCTGCTGAAGGATCCGCCGGACCACACGCGGCTACGTCGGCTCGTCGCCAAAGCCTTTACGGCAGGGGCGGTGCAGCAGCTACGGCCGCGAATCGAGCGGATTGCCGATGACTGGTCGACGCCATCGAGGTCGCAGCCGCCACAGGTGCGGTGGACTTGATGGAGTTCTTCGCCGCGCCCCTTCCGATGCGGGTGATCGGGGAACTACTGGGTGTGCCCGTCGCCGATGCAGATAACTTCAGGGCCGGGGTTGAGCCGGTCCTCACGACGACGGACCCCGACGAACTACGTAGCGCGATGGCGGCGCTGACCGCGCTGCTGGCGCAGTTGATCGCAGGCAAGCGGGACAGACCGGGCGACGACTTGTTGAGCGCCCTTGTAGAGGTCTCCGATGACGGCGATCAGCTCTCCGAAGCCGAACTGTTGGCCACGGCCTACCTGCTCATCCTGGTCGGATACGAGACAACGGTGAATCTGGTCGGCAATGGGATTCTGGCCCTGCTGCAAAATCCGACTCAGCTTGAAGTACTGCGCGCCAACCCGTCCCGCCTACCCGATGCGGTGGAAGAGTTCCTACGGTTCGAGAGCCCGCTCAACATCGCCACGACCCGATTCACCACCGAGGCCATTCGCGTCGGCGAGGTGGAAATACCCAGCGACGAGTTCGTGATGATCGCCTTGCTGGCGGCGAATCACGACCCTGACAAGTTCGATGAGCCGGACCGGTTGGACGTCAACCGGAATCCCAACGCGCACCTGGCTTTCGGCCACGGAATCCACTACTGCCTCGGCGCCCCACTGGCCCGTCTCGAAGCGCAGATCGCGCTCGGCCGACTGCTGGAGAGGTTCGATCGAATCACTCTGGACAACACGGCGACATTGCACTACCGCCGAGCACCTTGATGCGTGGCCTCACAGCTCTTCCGGTCCGGCTCGGTTAAGGACCGCTATGTCAAGGACGGTGACCAACACCGAGCGGTTGATCGGTTCGGTTCCCGATTCCGATGCGATAGATGTCGACTCGGCCGTCCACGCCGCACGGGTGGCGTTCGACAACCCGGCGGGGTGGTCTCACTGGGAGCCAACCGCGAGAGCCGATGCCATGCGAAGGCTGGCCGAGCACATCGAGGAAAGGTCGGCAGAGATCGCCCGGCGGGTCAGCGATCAGAACGGCATGCCGCTCTTCCTGTCCACCGCGGCCGAAGCGCACACACCATCGCAGCATGCGCTACTTTGCGGACCTCGTTGCCCGGCAAGCGACCGGCGAGCTGCGGGAAAGTTCCAGCGGGGGCAGCACTTTGGTGCGGCGCGTCCCAGTCGGCGTCGTCGCCGCCGTGGCGCCCTGGAACTTCCCGAATATCATGGCGGCACTGAAGTACGCGCCCGCTCTGGCCGCCGGCTGCACAGTCGTGCTGAAGCCCTCACCAGAGACCGTCCTCGACGCCATCCTCGTCGGCGAGGCCGCGCTGCAGGCAGGGATGCCGCCGGGCGTTTCAACATCTTGCCCGGTGGCGCGACGACCGGTTCACACCTCGTTGCCCACTCCGGAGTCGACAAAGTGTCCTTCACCGGCTCCACCGCGACGGGCAGGCACATCGGGGAGGTCTGCGGCAGGTTGCTCCGACCCGTCACCCTGGGGACTCGGCGGCAAGTCCGCAGCGATCATCCTTGACGATGCAGAACTCGTCCTCGAGCGCATCACGCGACTCACCCATGCGCTGTTCGCGAACAACGGGCAGACCTGCTTCCTCACCAGCCGCGTTCTCGCCCGCGCAGTCGCTACGACGAAGTCGTCGGCGTCATCGCCGCTCTCGCGGAGTCCCTCACGGTGGGACACTCGCTCGACCCGGCCACCCAGGTGGGCCCGCTGGTGAGCCGGCGGCAACGGGATCGAGTCGAGGGATACATCGCGAAGGGCGTCGCCGAGGGCGCCCCACTCGTGGTCGGCGGCGGCCGACCGGGGCAGAGAACCGGTTGGTTCGTCGAGCCGACGGTCTTCGCCGACGTGGACAACTCACACACCATCGCGCGCGAGGAGATTTCGGCCCGGTTGTGACGATCACCCCGTATGGCGATGACGATGACGCGGTACGAATCGCCAATGATTCCGAATACGTTCTGGCAGGGACGATCTGGAACGAGTCCGCGCAACGCGGCTTAGTTATGGCCAGGCGCCTGAACACCGGGACGGTGGGAATAAACGACTACGTCGCCGACTTCCATTCGCCGACGTCGATGATCAAGGCAAGTGGGCTCGGAGTGAAATTCGGCCCGGAGTCGCTGTTGTCATACCAACGATTCCAGTCCGTATATATGTGACTAAAACTGTTGTGAATGAGGAGCATTGACGAATGGTTGATTTCGACTACATCGTCGTTGGCGGCGGTCCGGCCGGGTGTGTACTTGCCGCGCGACTGTCGCAAGACCCCGACGCGCGGGTGCTCCTGCTGGAGGTGGGTGCAGACACACCAGCCGTCGACATGCGTGACCCCGTCGCGTTCTTCAGCTTGCAGGGCTCTTCAGTGGACTGGTCCTACCGGACTATCCCGCAGCCTGAAACCGAACACGCCGTTCACTTCTGGCCGCGAGGGAAGGTGCTGGGCGGATCGAGCGGCATTAACGGCATGATGCACTTTCGCGGCGACCGGTCCAGTTACGACGCGTGGGAGGCGGCAGGCGCCAGCGGATGGAATTACGACGCGCTGCTGCCGTTCTTCAAGCGCAGCGAACGAGCCGTCGACGGCGATCCGGCCTACCGTGGTCTTGACGGGCCAATGCAGGTTGCACCGGCACCAGCTCAAGATCCATTGTGGGAAGCGGCGTTTGAGGCCGCGGTGCAGGCAGGACACGACGAAACTGAGGACAGCGACGGTGCGACGGCGACCGGAACTCTGGCATGAGAGCAATGTCGTCAACGGGGCACGGCAGAGCGCAGCAGACGGCTACCTTGCCCCCATCGCCGAGCGACCCAATCTCACCGTGGTCGCGGATGCGCATGTCAGAAGACTGCTGGTGAAGCGCAACCGCTGCGAGGGCGTCGAGTACCTGAAGGATGGGCAGACCCATACCTCGTTCGCCGCCCGCGAGGTCGTGCTCAGCGCAGGCACGATCGGCACGCCGCAATTGCTCCTCCTCTCCGGTATCGGTCCGGGCCAACATCTCCGCGATGTCGGCATCGAGGTGGTTGCCGACATGCCCGGGGTCGGCGCCAACCTCCACGATCACCCGAAGTCGCAGGTGTCCTACGCGACCACCGCCGCGGTGGGGACCGGGCACTACGCGCGCAAGCCGCAGGTCCTGATGCGCAGCGAGCCAACCGTGGCGCCTGATCTCCACGCGATCTTCCTCGACTTCCCGGTGCACCCCAGGTTCGAGTTGGGACAGGAGCCCGGCTACTCGGTCATCTTCGCCCTGATGACCCCAAGCAGCCGCGGGTCCGTGCGGCTGGCGAGCGCCGACCCGGATGATGCACCCTGCATCGACCCCCACTACCTCTCCGACCGCGGCGACATTGCCCGACTGACACTCGGCCTCCATGCCGCCAGGGAGATCGGATCGGCCCCGGCCTTCGCCTCGGTGCGCGACAGGGAGCCGTTCCCCGGCATCGAGACCCGATGCGACAGCGCCTGTCACGCCTACCTGCGAAGGACGGTCTCCACCGACTTCCATCCGGTGGGCACGTGCGCGATCGGAACCAACGGGACATCGGTTGTCGACGCTGCGCTTCGAGTCCACGGAATCAAACACCTTCGCGTCGCCGACGCATCGGTGATGCCGTCGATCGTCTCGGGAAACACCAACGCCGCTGTGCTGGCCATCGCCGAACGCGCGGCGACCCTAATCAGTGGTTCCCCGGTGGTGCTGTGACGTAGAGCCGAGGTCGCCCTCTCAAACCTGTTGCACCGGAACGTTTCCCGCGGTTAACGCGATGCCGATCAACTGCGGCATCCGCAGCGGCGAACAGGTAGGCCAGCGCCCATCGCGTCGTAACCATACCGGGGGTTGCCCGCGGGCCTAGACTTTGGTCGCAAGTTATTACCCGCACCATCTCTGTGAGGAGACCGCGATGACTGGTCGTGTTGTGCATTTCGAAGTGCCGTTCAGTGACGGCGAGCGCGCAAGGAGCTTCTACCAGCAGGCATTTGGCTGGCAGCTCAACGAGATACCCGAGATGATGTACACCACCGTCTCGACCGGGCCGGTCGCCGAGACCGGAATGCCCGCCGAACCCGGATTCATTGGTGGAGGCATGTTCGAACGCGGACCCGCCTCTCCCCAGGGGCCGGTGATCACGATCGATGTGAAGAGCATCGACGACGCGCTGGCGACGATACGGTCACTCGGCGGCGAGGCAGTCGGTGAGAAAATGCAGGTCGGTGAGATGGGGTCCGCGGCCTATTTCACGGACACTGAAGGCAACGTCATGGGCCTGTGGGAGTCGGCCTGAGTCGGCGCGCTGTCGGGACGTCAGCTACCAGTGCACGCCGGGCACCAGCCGAACCGCACGTTTGACCGGGCCGGGTACCCGTAGTTTGGTCATCGCTCTGGCCGGGCGCCGCGGCCGCCGCGAGGGTGCGCGGGATGGTTGGGCCGGCTCGATGCCGCGGGCCGCGGCCGAGTCGGGATAACCGAGGTAGAGCTGGTGCAGCACACGGCGCGACAGTTTCGGCGTGAAGTAGTTCCCGATGTCGGCCAGGGTGCCCAGCGGGGTATCGATCCGGGGCGGCTTTTCGATCAGGCCGCGCACCACCATTGCCGCGGCGTGTTCGGCGCTGATCGGCGGCACCGGGTTGAGCCGTCGCGACGGCACGATCATCGGCGTGCGCACCAACGGCATGTGGATGTTGGTGAACGTGATGTGGTCCGACAGCGTCTCCGTCGACACCACATCTGAGAAGGCATCCAGCGCCGCCTTGGTCGGCAGATACGAGCTGTACTTCGGGTTGCGGGCCTGAACACCGGCGCTCGACACGTTGACGACATGGCCGAATCGGCGTTCGCGCCAGTGCGGCAGCAGGGCCAGCACCATCCGGACGGCGCCGAAGTAGTTGACCGCCATCACCCGTTCGTAGTCGTGCAGCCGGTCGGTGGACGCGACTAGGATCGGCGGATCGACCGGCCTGCGTTGTTGACCAGGTAGTCGACGTGATCGAACCGGCCGAGGATGTCTTTGACCGTGTGCTCCACCGATGTGCCGTCGGTGACGTCGCAGGTGAACGCGTGCGCCTGCCCACCGGCGGCGCGGATTTCGGCGACGAGGTCGTCGAGTGCTCGGCATTTCGCGCCAACGCGAAAACCGTCGCGCCGCGTTGGGCCACCGCGATCGCCGAGGCGCGGCCGATGCCGCTGGACGCACCGGTGATGATGACGTGCCGACCGACCAACGGTCCGGCCGCGTCGTCCCGCCGTGCCCGGTCGGGATCGAGGTGCTCGGCCCAGTACTGCCACAGCTTCGGCGCATACGACCCAAACTCCGGAACCGTTATCCCGGTGCCCCACAAAGCTTCCCGCGTATTCTCCGCGGTGAATGTGGGCATCAGGTCGACGACATCGAGGATCTCGGCGGGAATCCCCAACTGCGTCACCGCC